>SAPZ01000002.1 GCA_004020875.1 Mesorhizobium sp. | reverse complement strand
CAGTAGGGCAGTAGGGCAGTAGGGCAGTAGGGCAGTAGGGCAGTAGGGCAGTAGGAGCTACTCCCCTACTGCCTTTCCTCACACATTCAGCAGCAGATATTCCCGCTCCCAGGGGCTGATGACCTCCATGAAGGTCTCGAATTCGGCCCGTTTGATCGCCGCGTAAGTAGCGGCGAAGGACGTGCCGAGGATGGCTGCGAGTTCCTTATCACCCTCGAACAGGTCGACCGCTTCCAGCAGGCTGCGCGGCAGGTCAATCTCGTCGGCGTTGGCCGTGGTCAGCACCGGAGGCTCCGCGTTGACCTTCCTGGTCATGCCGATCAGCCCGCAGGCAAGCGACGCGGCCAGCGCGAGGTAGGGGTTGGCGTCGGAAGACGGGATCCGGTTTTCGACGCGGCGCGCCGCCGGATCCGAGCGCGGCACGCGGAAGGCGGTGGTGCGGTTGTCATAGCCCCATTTGTTGTTGACCGGAGCCGAGGCCTGTTGCGTCAGCCGGCGGTAGGAATTGACGTAAGGCGCGAACATCACCAGCGCGTTCGGCACATGCTTCTGCATTCCGCCGATGAAATGGAAGAAAGCGTCTGTCTCAGAGCCGTCCTCGGCCGAGAAGATGTTCTTGCCGGTCTTCTTGTCGACCACAGACTGATGGATATGCATGGCCGATCCCGGCTGCCCCTGGATCGGCTTTGCCATGAAGGTGGCGTAGATCTCGTGCTTCAGGGCCGCCTCGCGGATGGTGCGCTTGAACATGAACACCTGATCAGCGAGCTCGATCGGGTTGCCATGGCGCAAATTGATCTCGAGCTGGCCGGCGCCTTCCTCGTGGATCAGCGTGTCGATCTCCAGGCCCTGCCGTTCCGAGAAATGGTAGATGTCGTCGATCAACTCGTCGAACTCGTTGACGCCGGCGATCGAATAGCCGGCGCCGCCGCCGATCGGCCGCCCCGAGCGTCCGACGGGCGGCGTCAGCGGATAGTCCGGATCCGGGTTCTTGCGCACCAGGTAGAATTCGATCTCAGGCGCCACCACCGGCTTCAGCCCGCGCTCGTCATAGGCGGCAAGCACCCGCTTCAGCACGTTGCGCGGCGTGAACTCCACAGATCGGCCGTCCTGGTGTACGAGGTCGCAGATCACCGCCGCCGTCGGGTCTTCTTCCCACGGCACGACGGTCAGCGTCGAAAGATCGGGAAGCAGCTTCAGGTCGCCGTCATCCTCGGGATAGTGGAAGCCGTTGCCGTCCTCCGGATAGCCGCCCGAGATCGTCGTCATGAACACGGCCGACGGCAGCGCCAGCGAGGTGTTGGAGGTGAATTTCTTCGACGGCATCATCTTGCCGCGCGCGACGCCGGCCTGGTCCGGCGTGATGCATTCAATATCCTCGATGCCGCGCCATTCGAGCCAGGCGCTGGCCTCCTTCCAGTTCTTTACACCGCGTTCGTTTTTCAAGAAGGCAGGCGTGCGGGCGCGTCCCCCCCGGCTTGACGGACGGACTTCCTTTTTCTCAGGCGGCATCATTCACCAGATTGTGTTGCGGATTTCGGACTATAGCCGTGCGCCGCGGGGGAAGGGAAGGGGAGGCGGGACAAGCTGGCATCCCTCTTCAGGCTAGCGGCGCGCCGCAACAGCAGGTACACCGGCCGTCATGAAGAACGGTCCCAACTCTCATTTGACCACAATCGGATTCGATGCCGATGACACCCTGTGGCAGAACGAGCAGTTCTTCCGCATGACCGAGAAGCGCTTTGCCGCAATGCTGGCGGAGCACGGCGACCATGAGCATATCGCGGCAAGACTGCTCGAGGCGGAAAGGCGCAACCTCGCCCTTTACGGCTTCGGCATCAAGGGCTTCACCCTGTCGATGATCGAGACTGCGGTCGAGATCACCGGCGGTGAGGTGCCTGGTTCGATCATCGGCGAGATCCTGGCTGCCGGCCGCGAGATGCTCAACCACCCGATCGAGCCCCTGCCGCATGCGCGCGAGACGGTCGAGAAGCTGGCGGGCTCCTACCATCTGGTCCTGATCACCAAAGGCGATCTCTTCGATCAGGAGCGCAAGCTTGCGCAGTCGGGAATGGGTGGTCTCTTCGACGCCGTCGAGATCGTCAGCGACAAGAGCGCCGCCACCTATGCCCGCATCTTCAGCCGCCATGGCCGTGGTCCGCAGAGCAGCATGATGGTTGGCAATTCCCTCAAGTCGGACGTGGTTCCCGCCATCGAGGCCGGCGGTTGGGGCATTCATGTGCCGCACGAACTGACCTGGGCTGTCGAACATGCCGAGGCGCCTGTCGAGGCGCCGCGTTTCCGCCAGATTGCCGATCTCGGCGAGTTGCCAAGTCTTGTCGAGGCTATCGCAAAGGCCGGTTGAACGCGCTACCTAGCCGCGCCCTGTCAGGCGATCGACCACCGGTTGCAGCCTCTCGGGCGTGATTGGCTTGGCTACGACCGCATCGACCAGGCTCGACAGGCCAAGGCTCTCCGGTGTGCCATTCCTGGTTGAGAGCAGGATAACCGCGGGCAGCGGCTTGCCGGAGACGCGCCGCAACGCGTCGATGGCCGACATCAGCCGGTCGCAATCCCTGTTGTCGGGGCCGCCGTCGAGGATGACCGCGCCGGGCAAATGTCCTGCCAGCGTCTTCTCGGCAGCCTCGGGCGGTTCCGAGATCGGCTTCAGTCCCGATTTCTCGACGATTTTCGACACCACGACCCGGTTGATTGACGATTTTCCGACGACGAGTACCTTGGAGAAGTCCGCCGCCATCGCGCCGGCGCGGGCTGCCGGTGTCAGGTGTCTTTTGGAATCGTTGCGATCGGCGGGGCACATCGGCGGGCGGGCACTCCGGTTCAATGCAGGGTTGAAACCTGATGGACAATTGGTTGAGATCATCTCCTGTGTCAAGCTGAAACGGCCGATGTCGAAAATATAGCAAGGAATTCTGGTATTCGCAGCAAGTGGTATATCTTGGCGGCGCAGGCAAGTTGAAAAAACGCAATAGTCTCCCGAACGTATAACGCGCGGGAGACTTTCGCCGAGACTTGTTGACGTAACGTCAGGTATGACTCTGATGGGTGACGATCACGGGGATCAGCAGGTCACCCCAGTTGCCGTCGCCGCCATGGTGCCTGGCCGAGCGCACCAGCTCCACCGAGACGCCGGCCTCGACGGCCTTCATGACCGACTGGTTGAGCCTGTGCAGATCGTTGGCGAGCATGCGGATCGTCGCCTGCTGGTCGACGCTCATCGCGCTCGATTGCTCTTCCGCCCTTTCCTTGACGCGGCTTATCGATGCCATTGGTCTTCTCCTCGATGTAGATGCCCTGCGGGCGTTCCTCTGGTTGTTGTCCGTTACTCGGCCGCCGGCCTGAACTGGGCGTGCTCGGTCGATTCATGCATGGCGGTGGTCGAAGACTGGCCGCCGGTGATCGCCATCGAGACGGCGTCAAAATAGCCGGTGCCGACCTCGCGCTGGTGCTTGGTCGCGGTGTAGCCGTTGGCTTCCGCCGCGAACTCGGCCTGCTGCAGTTCCGAATAGGCCGCCATCTGGCGGTCCTTGTAGCCGCGCGCCAACTCGAACATGCCGAAGTTCAGCTGGTGGAAGCCAGCCAGCGTGATGAACTGGAACTTGTAGCCCATCGCGCCAAGCTCCCTCTGGAACTTCGCGATCGTTGCGTCGTCGAGGTTCTTCTTCCAGTTGAACGACGGCGAGCAATTGTAGGCGAGCAGCTTGCCCGGATGATGCTTGTGCACGCCTTCCGCGAACTTCCTGGCCTGCGCCAAATCCGGCTTCGAGGTTTCGCACCAGATCAGGTCGGCGTGGGGCGCGTAGGCCACGGCGCGCGCGATGCAAGGCTCGATGCCGTTCCTCACATTGTAGAAGCCCTCGACGGTGCGGCCGGCGTCGTAGTCGACGAAAGGCCGGTCGCGCTCGTCGATATCCGAGGTCAAGAGCTTCGCCGCTTCCGCGTCCGTGCGTGCCACGACCAGTGTCGGCGTTCCCATCACGTCGGCCGCCAGGCGCGCCGCGTTGAGGTTGCGAATATGCGCCGCGGTCGGGATCAGCACCTTGCCGCCGAGATGGCCGCACTTCTTTTCCGACGCCAGCTGGTCCTCATAGTGGACGCCGGCGGCACCTGCCTCGATGAAGGCCTTCATGATCTCAAAGGCGTTGAGCGGGCCGCCGAAGCCGGCTTCGGCGTCGGCGACGATCGGAGCGAACCACGTCTCGACCGAAAGCCCGTTGCCTTCGGATGTCTCGATCTGGTCCGCGCGCTGCAGGGTGCGGTTGATGCGCTTGACGAGTTCCGGTGCCGCATTGGCCGGATAGAGCGACTGGTCCGGATACATGGCCGAAGCGGTGTTGGCGTCCGCGGCCACCTGCCAGCCCGAGAGATAGATCGCCTTCAGCCCGGCGCGAACCTGCTGCATGGCCTGGTTGCCGGACATCGCGCCCAGCGCATTGACGAAATCCTCCTCGTGGATCAGCCTCCACAGCCGGTTCGCGCCCATCTCGGCCAGTGTCTGGCGGATTTGCACGGAGCCGCGCAGCCGCTTCACATCCTCTGGCGAATAGGGGCGCTCGATGCCGTCGAAACGGCCTTCCTGTGCGGAGGGGACGAGGTTGTAAAAATCGGTCATTGGTCGCTCCGGATCGTTTGAAAACTGCTTCAGCGCCGCATCGCAAAGGCATGTCCCGCGACGTCTGCGTGTGACATCGTTTACATTGCAGCGCGAAATACACCAGAGAAACCGGCATGTAGCGCCAAAAATAGAGGAAAAGCTGTGTTGCCATTGACAGGCAGGCTCTGTAAATTTGTCATGATTGTAAAATCTGCAAGGTGGACGTCGGGTCCGATGCGCGTGTAAATTCTTGTCAAGAGTGGAAGGGATGGCCGACCAGAAGATCTTTGCCGGGCCGAGACTGCGCCGGCTGCGCAACGCTAGAGGGTTGACCCAGACGGCAATGGCCGAGGGACTGGGCATCTCGCCCTCCTACCTCAACCTCATCGAGCGCAACCAGCGGCCGCTTACCGTGCAGCTCATCCTCAAGCTGGCCTCCGTCTACAAGGTCGATCCGCATGAATTGCAGGGAGAGACAAAAGGCTCGATCGCGGCCTTGCGCGAAGCGTTCAGCGATCCTCTTCTTGCCGGCGAGCTGCCTGGCGATCAGGAGCTGATCGATCTCGCCGAAACGGCGCCCAATGCCTCGGCGGCGATGGTGAAGCTCTTTCGCGCCTATCGCGAGCAGGCAGAGCGTCTGTCCGACCTCAACGAGCTCCTGGCGAAGGAGGGTCGGGCGACCGCGCTGTCGGGCGCGCGCCTGCCCGCCGACGAAGTCCACGAAGTGTTCGAGCGCCGGCCGAACCACTTTGCTGCGCTGGAGGAGGAGGCGGAGGCTTTCACATCGGTCCTCGAGCCCGGCGACGATCTGTTCGGCGCGCTCAAGGCCTGGTTGAGGCGCGAGCACGGCATCGTCGTCAAGGTGCTGCCGGTCGCCACCATGCCCAACTGGCGCCGCCGCTACGACCGCCATTCGCAGCGCCTGTTCCTGTCGGAGCGTCTGTCGCCCTTCGATCAGCTGCGTGAGGTCGCCATGGAGGCGAGCCTGATGCGCATGTCGGTGGCCGTCGCGGGCGAGATACAGGGGCTGAGGCTCGGCACCGACGAGGCGCGCCGGCTCGCCCGCTTCGAGCTCGGCCGCTATGCCGCGCATGCGTTGATGATGCCCTATCAGGCCTTTCACGCCGCCGCCGTTCGCGCGCGCTATGATGTCGATGTCTTGCGTTCCCGCTTCGGCGTTTCTTTCGAACAGGCGGCCAACCGTCTGACGATGCTGCAGCGACAGGGCGCGGCGGGCGTGCCGTTCTTCATGCTGGAAGTCGACAATGCCGGTAACCGCTTCCGCAAGGCCGGCAGCCGGGGCTATCCGCAAAGCCGCTTCGGCGGCGGCTGCCCCAAGCTTCCCATCCATGCGGCCTTCTCGCAGCCGGGCCAGGTCCTGGTCGAGGCGGTGGAGATGCCCGACGGCGCCGAGTTCCTGTGCATCGCCCGCACGTTGGAGGGCCCGCAAGGCGCCTTCTCCGAACGACCGCGCCGCACTGCGCTCCTGCTTGGCTGCGATATCGGCTTCCGCGAAGAGATCGTCTATGGTGCCGCGCTGCCGGCCGGAGCCACCGGCAAGCCCGGCCAGGGTTTCGCCACGCCGGTAGGTCCCGCCTGCCGGCTTTGCGAACGCGTCGGCTGCCTTGCCCGCGCCGAGCCACCGGTGACGCGCCCGCTCGGTCTCGACGAGATGGTGACGGGCCTCAGCGCCTTCGATTTCCAAGGATGACGGCGGCGGATGTGCCCCAAGCGTCGCCGGACGCTGGATCACGCCGGTTTCACGCCTTTGCGCTACGCGATTGGGACTCAGTTTCTTGTCGTCCTTGGTGCATCGTGTCGAACCCAACTCGCTGACAGCCATCTGCCATGACCGATACCGCCTCGCCGCCCTTGCCTGCCGTCTCGCCGCGCGAGGAGCGGATCGGAATGCTGCTGGTCTTCCTTTCGGCGCTGATGTGGAGTTTCGGCGGCACCATCGCCCGCTTCATCCATGTCGACGACAGCTGGACCGTCGTGTTCTGGCGTTCGGCCTGGGCCGTGGCCTTCCTCGTCGCCTTCATGGTCTGGCGCGACGGCTGGCGGGGCACGTTGAGGCTGTTCCGCGATATGGGCATGCCTGGTCTCGGCGTGGCCTTCTGCTTTGCCACGGCCTCGACCAGCTTTATCGTCGCGCTCGCCTATACGACGGTTGCAAACATCCTCCTGATGCAAGCCGGCGTGCCACTTTTGGCTGCCTTGCTTGCCTGGCTTTTGTTTCGCGAGCGCGTGAGCCAGGCCACCTGGATTGCCATCGCCGCGGTCATAGCCGGCGTCGCCATCATGGTCTCTGAATCCCTGGGCGGCGCCGTCTCGCCGATCGGCGACGGCCTGGCGCTGCTGATCGCGGTGATGTTTTCGTTCGCGACCGTGATCACCCGGCGCTTCTCCCATGTGCGCATGGTGCCGGCCACCTGTCTCGGTGCGCTGGTTGCCGGTATCTTTGCCGCCGCCCGGGCCACGGAATTTGCGGTGTCCGCGCGCGACATGGGTTTTCTCTTCGCCTTTGGCGTCATCAACCTTGGCGTTGGCCTCGCCTTCTTCGCCATGGGCGCGCGGCTGGTGCCGGCGGCGATCGCGGCGCTGCTCGGCACCTTCGAGCCGATCCTCGGGCCGATCTGGGTCTGGCTCGTCCATTCCGAGGTGCCATCGGTGCGCACCATCATCGGCGGCGCCGTCGTGGTCACGGCGCTGCTCGTCCATATCGGCCTGGAGTTCAAACGCCAGGCGCGGCCCGCGCGGCCCGGCATCACCGGTCTGCCGTCACCCAATTGACGTTAGTGCATGTCGCCCAAACGTGCGCAGCGGTTTTGGGAGAACGACATGCATCAAAACAAAGACCTAAAGCGCGTCGCCTGAATCCCTCTCAGCGCGGCGCGCTTTAGGCAGCCTTCCCCATTGACAACCCCGCTGCCGGCCGGGCAGGCTGCGATCACGGCAACAACAAGACAGGCGTATCTTGCCAACTGTCTCTGCCGGCCTGACTAAGGCCGGATCACATCGTCGTATCTCTGCCCACGCCACGGCGAACGCCGCTGACGCTGCCCGGACACCTTACAAGGGCAGGCTGCCGGAGGTCTTTGACTACCGACCGCCGGTCCGGCGCAGCGCCGACTGGTCGCGCTTGTTGCCCCCCGGAACGCTCAATAATCTGAAACCAACGCCGCCCCGCGCTCCTATCGCGACGGGCCGGCAAGGGAACACTCACCAAAGGAGAACATCATGATCCGTAAAGCTCTATGGCTTTCGGCGACATCGGTATTTCTGACGCTTTTCACAGCAGGCGGCCACGCCGAAGACCGCGTCGTCAACGTCTACAACTGGTCGGACTATATCGATAGCTCGATCATCGACGACTTCACCAAGAAGACCGGCATCAAGGTCGTCTACGACACCTTCGATTCCAACGAGATCCTGGAGACGAAGCTGCTGGCCGGCGGCAGCGGCTATGACGTCGTCGTGCCGAGCGCCAATTTCCTTGCGCGCCAGATCCAGGCGGGCGTGTTCCAGAAGCTCGACAAGTCGAAGCTGCCGAACATCTCGAACATGTGGGACGTCATCTCCGAACGCACCGGCAAATACGATCCGGGCAACGAATATTCGGTCAACTACATGTGGGGCACGGTCGGCCTCGGCTATAACGTCAAGAAGGTGACGGCCGCGCTCGGCACCGACAAGATCGACAGCTGGGATGTTTTCTTCAATCCGGACAAGCTGGCCAAGCTGAAGGATTGCGGCGTCTATGTGCTGGATTCTCCCGCCGACATCATTCCGGCGGCGCTGAAATATCTTGGCCTCGATCCCAACAGCACCTCGCCGGATGATATTGCCAAGGCTGAGGAAGCGTTGCTCAAGGTCCGCCCCTACATCCGCAAGTTCCATTCGTCCGAATACATCAACGCCTTGGCCAATGGCGATATCTGCCTGGCGATCGGCTGGTCGGGCGACGTCTTCCAGGCGCGCAACCGCGCCCAGGAAGCCAAGCAGGGCGTCGAGATCGGCTATTCGGTACCGAAGGAAGGCGCGCAGATGTGGTTCGACCAGATGGCGATCCCCGCGGACGCGCCGCATGTCGCCGAAGCGCTCGAGTTCATCAACTACATGATGACTCCCGAAGTCATCGCCAAGTCGTCGAACTACGTGCTCTACGCCAACGGCAACAAGGCTTCGCAGCAGTTCATCGACAAGGCGATCCTGGAAGATACTTCGGTCTATCCAGATGCCGAGACGATCAAGAAGCTCTATACCGTTAAGCCATATGATCCAAAGACACAGCGCGTCATCACGCGCACCTGGACCAAGATCGTCACCGGTCAGTAAGCATTGCGACACGACCCCGGCAGCCAACTGCCGGGGTCACTTTCTTTTGGGGAATCGAAAAAGTAACGGAGTGGGGATCATGAAATCGCTTGGCAGCATCCGCAGGGATTTCGCGCCATGGAACGACCCGAACGCCAAGCCATATATCCAGTTCGACAAGGTCACCAAGAAGTTCGGTGACTTCACCGCCGTCAACAATCTGTCGCTGACCATCTTCGAGCGTGAATTCTTCGCTCTGCTCGGCGCTTCCGGCTGCGGCAAGTCGACCCTGCTCAGGATGCTCGCCGGCTTCGAGGAACCGACGGCGGGCCGCATCCTGCTTGACGGGCAGGATCTGCGCGGCATCCCCCCCTACAAGCGCCCGGTCAACATGATGTTCCAGTCCTACGCGCTGTTCCCGCATATGACGGTGGAGAAGAACATCGCCTTCGGCCTCAAGCAGGAAGGCATGCCGGGACCCGATATCGAAAAGCGCGTCGCCGAGATGCTGAAGCTGGTCAAGCTCGAGCAGTTCGCCAAGCGCAAGCCGCATCAGCTCTCGGGCGGTCAGCGCCAGCGCGTTGCGCTTGCGCGCTCGGTCGCCAAGCGGCCCAAGGTCCTGCTGCTCGACGAACCGCTCGGCGCGCTCGACAAGAAGCTCCGCGAGGAAACGCAGTTCGAGCTGATGGACCTGCAGCAGGAGCTCGGCCTCACCTTCGTCGTCGTCACACATGACCAGGAAGAAGCCATGACCATGGCCGACCGCATCGCCATCATGGACAAGGGCGAAGTCATGCAGGTCGCGACGCCCGCCGAGATCTACGAGGCGCCGACCTCGCGTTTCGTGGCGCATTTCGTCGGCAACGTGAACATGTTCGAGGGCAAGGTTGCCGAGCACACGGCAGATGCGACGCGTATCACCGGCGCGACCGGCGCCCAGATCGTCGTCGACAATGGCGGCAAGGCCGCTGCCGGCTCCGACATCGTCTTCGCGATCCGGCCGGAAAAGATCAAGGTCTCCTCGAAAAAGCCCGCTAATGCCGTCAATGCGCTGGAAGGCGAGGTCTATGACGTCGCCTATCTCGGCGACATGACCGTCTATCACATCAAGCTCGATGACGGGCAGATCGTGCGGGCGAGCGCGCTGAACGCCTCGCGTGTGACCGAGGATCCGCTCACCTGGAACGACCGCGCCTGGGTCTCCTTTCGGCCCGATGCCGGCGTCGTGTTGACCAGGTAGGAGGCTGAGATGACCGATATCGCAGCGACTGCCGCCCCATTGACGGAAACCACAACACTGCCGGCGAGGCTGGCGAAGGGCTTCGTCAGCCGCCTCGTCATCATCATTCCCTATCTCTGGCTGCTGTTCTTCTTCCTCATTCCCTTCATCATCGTCTTCAAGATCTCGCTGTCGCAGACGGCGATCTCGATGCCACCCTATACGCCGGTGCTCGACTTCAGCGACGGCATCTCGGGATTCTTCGCCGGCTTCCGCGAGCTCAACTTCGACAACTACACCTGGCTCACCCAGGATGCGCTCTATTTCAACGCCTACGTGACGAGCCTGATCATCGCGGCGATATCGACGATACTTACCCTGATCGTCGGGTATCCGATCGCCTACGGCATGGCGCGGGCGCCGGCGACGATCCGTCCGACCTTGCTGATGCTGGTGATCCTGCCCTTCTGGACCTCCTTCCTGATCCGCGTCTATGCCTGGATCGGCATCCTCAAGCCCGAAGGGTTGCTCAATCAGTTGCTGATGTCGCTGCACATCATCAGCCAGCCGCTGGTGATCTTGAACACTTACACGGCGATCTTCATCGGCATCGTCTACTCCTACCTGCCGTTCATGGTGCTGCCGCTCTATTCGTCGCTTGAGAAGATGGATTATTCGCTGGTCGAGGCCGCGGAGGATCTCGGCTGCCCGCCGATCGGCGCCTTCTGGAAGATCACCTTCCCGCTGTCGCTGCCCGGTGTCGTCGCCGGCTGCCTGCTGGTGTTCATCCCGGCCGTCGGCGAGTTCGTCATCCCTGACCTTCTCGGCGGCTCGCAGACGCTGATGATCGGCAAGACGCTCTGGAACGAATTCTTCTCCAACCGCGATTGGCCGGTCTCCTCGGCGGTGGCCGTCATCCTGCTTCTGGTGCTGACCATCCCGATCATGTTCTTTCAGCAGGCGCAGGCAAAGGCACAGGAGCAGGGCAGATGAACTCGACCTGGAGCCGCTTCAACATCACTTCGATCGTGCTGGGCTTTGCCTTCCTCTATCTGCCGATCGTGCTTCTGATCGTCTTTTCCTTCAACGAATCGAAGCTCGTCACCGTCTGGGGCGGCTTCTCGACCAAATGGTACGTGTCGCTGTTCCACAATCAGGGCCTGATGGACGCCACCTGGGTGACGGCGCGCGTCGGCGTCATCTCGGCGACGGTCGCGACTGTGCTCGGCACGCTCGCCGCCATCACGCTGACACGTTACACGCGCTTCAGGGGGAGAGTGCTGTTCTCGGGCATGGTTTTCGCGCCGCTGGTCATGCCGGAGGTCATCACGGGCCTCTCGCTGCTCTTGCTCTTCGTCGCCGTCGGGCTCGACCGCGGCTTCTTCACGGTCACGCTCGCGCACATCACCTTCACCATGTGCTTCGTCGCCGTCGTCGTGCAGTCGCGGCTGGTCTCGTTCGATCGCTCGCTCGAGGAGGCGGCGATGGATCTCGGCGCGCCGCCGGTGAAGACCTTCTTCCAGATCACCTTGCCGGTCATCCTGCCGGCGATCATCTCCGGCTGGATGCTGGCTTTCACGCTCTCGCTCGACGACCTGGTCATCGCGAGCTTCACCTCGGGTCCCGGCGCGACGACGCTGCCCATGAAGATCTACAGCCAGGTGCGCCTCGGCGTGACGCCGGAAATCAACGCCGCCTGCACCATCCTGATCGCGGTCGTGGCGATCGGCGTCATCATCGCCTCGATCGCCAACAAGCGTCGCGAGATCCAGCGCCAACTCGACGAGCAGGCCGCGCAGCGCGGTTGAATCAAGAAGCGGGGGCCTTTGCGCCCCCAAATCTACTGGCCCGAGATGCCGGGAGCGATCGGCGAAATGAACGGCGCGCTCCAGTTGCCGCCGACGAAGAACAGCGACTGGTTCGGCGGTGCGGGAGGCGGACTGGCCGCCTGGCCGTTGGCCTGCTGGGGCTGCTGCGCCGGCTGTCCGTTCGGCACAACGCCCCCCGAGAGCGCCAGCCCGCGCCCGGCATAGGAGGCGATGCCCGACAGCCAGATCTTGTATTTCTGCGCATTGATCTCGGCCTTGTCGAGGCGCGCCACGCCCTTCGAGATGCTTGCCTTGATCTCGGCGCCGTCGATAGGCAGTGAACCATTGGCGACGTCGTCGAGCGCGAAGAAGCCGCCTTGCTGGTTGCGCTTGAGGAAGGCCGGCAGGTCGAGCCCGTTGAGCGTGCCGGGCCCAAAAGTCGCCGAGAACGATCCGTCGGCATTCTCGAAGATGGAGTTCCAGGCCTTGCCCGGTCCCTTGAGGATGACCGACACCGTGCCGGTGCCGGCGGGCGTGAGACGTGTCATTCCCGCCGCCTTGGCAAAGGCTCCCGTATCCACATCCGACGCCAGCAGTCGCAGCTCCACCTGCGTGCCCTCCGGCTTGCGGTCGAAGCGCAGGCTGCTCTGGATATTGCCGTTGAAGGCTGACGCGTCGGAGATGTCGAAGACAGCAAGGCCGTTCTTGACTTGCGCGGTCGCCGCGACATCGGCGAGCTGCACCGGTCCCGCCATGGCATGCGCCGCCGACAGCCTGAGGTCGAGATTGATGCGGTCGGCGAAGCTGGTGTCGATGTCGCCGGGGCCGGCCTCGCCGGTGGGCGCGACGGGCGTGAAGGCCGACAGGAAAGATCTCAGATCCAACGTGTCGAAGGCGAGCGTGCCGGCAATCACCGGGCGCCCTTCGGCGAAGGAGAAATCCAGCGCCCCCATGCCCGGATTGTTGTTCAGCGTGACGGTCGTGTTCTCGAATTTCGCGCGGCCCGCCGAGGCGTTCACCTTGCTGGTGACCGAGACCGCACCGATCGCGGCGCCCGGCGCGAGGCCGGCCTGGGACCACTCCAGAACGCGCCGCAGCGACGGCGCGGCGAACTTGGCTTGGCCATCCAGATAGGCATTGTCCGACATTGAGGCCGTTCCGTCGAAGGAGAAGGTCGCTGGCGCGGCCTTGAAGGAAAGGGTGACCGGGGCGGCGCCCCCGGCAAACAGCACCAGCGGTTTCGCCGAGGAGAAATCGAGCTGCACGGGTTCGCCGCGCCAGATCCCGGTCGCGGTCACCGATGCATCGCTGTTCATCGCTTCCCAATTCACCTGGCCGCTCAGGCTGCTCAGGATCTCGGTGTCCTTGCCGTCGGTCGTGGTCACGACGCGGCCGTCGCGGAACTCGACGGTGCCGAACGGATCGGACGGCAATCTGCCTAGGTCGGGCTTCTGCGGGTTGGCGGTGACCACACCGCGCGCGGTATCGATCGAGCGCGTGATGCGCCCCCCGCTCGGAAGCGGTGGCAGATAGAAGCCGCTCGCCATGCGCTGCACCCTGATCGTCGGGCGCACCAGCCTTGCGGTAGAGAAGGCGACGTCGCCCTGCAAGGCTGCCATGGCCGAGAGATTGACTTCCACGCGATCGGCCTCGACCACCGGTGGCGCGTCGGTCTCAGTCCATTGCGACAGGGTCACGTCGCTGAGGATGGCCCGGAATTTCGGCCAAACCTCGATGCGCGGCGAGCCGTCGATCGTGACCCTGAAGCCGCTCCATGCGCTCAATTCCCAAGCGATGCGGTCGCGCACGATGCGGGTCGAGGCAATCAGCGGCAGTGCCGCGACCGCGAGCGCGATGACGAGCACGGCAACGCCGATCGCCCACACCCCGCGCCGGATCAGAGATGATGGCATTTCGCCCCGTATGCTTCGTTGCCGACAAATCGCCCGACGGGTGTAACCGAGCGCCGACGCTTTTCAAGTCTTTATGGCCATGCGATGGCATTTGCCTGGCGCCGGTCCTGCACCAGCCGAACAAAATCTTGCTCTGCTGCGCTGCAGTATGCATAAGCGAACCACACGACCCTGGTCCACGGTTGCGCGCCGTTTTTGGGACGATGGCATAGGCGATGTTGAGCTTAACTGGCTCGAACGCGACGCACTTTGGGAGGAGCGATCATGGCCGCCGACACACCTTTGTGGACCCCGACGCAGGAGCGGATCGATGCGGCGCCATTAACCGCGTTCATGAAAGCCGCGGCAGCAAAAGCCGGGGAGGCTTTCTCAAGCTACGCGGAACTTCACCGCTGGTCGGTCGAGGATCGAGGCGCCTTCTGGAGCCTGGTCTGGGATTTCTGCAATCTTGTCGGCGAAAAGGGTGAGCGGAACCTTGTCGACGGCGAGCGCATGCCCGGCGCCAGCTTCTTCCCCGACGCCAGGCTCAACTTCGCCGAGAACCTTTTGCAGAAAACCGGCAACGGTCCGGCCATCGTCTTTCGCGGCGAGGACAAGGTCGAGCGCAGGCTCTCCTGGAACGAGCTCCATGCGCTGACCTCGCGGCTGCAGCAGCTTTTCCTATCGCTTGGTGTCAAGGCCGGCGACCGCATCGCCGCCATGATGCCGAATATGCCCGAAACGATCGCGGCGATGCTGGCGGCAAGCTCTATCGGCGCGGTCTGGTCATCATGCTCTCCCGATTTCGGCGAGCAGGGCGTGCTCGACCGCTTCGGCCAGATCGAACCGGTCGTCTTCATCGCGCCGGACGGCTATTGGTACAACGGCAAGGCGATCGAGGTGGCTGACAAGGTCCGCGCCGTGGCCGAGAAACTCGCGAGCGTCCGCAAGGTGCTGATCGTCGATTATCTCGGCACCTCTCAGGACGTCGCCGCCACAATCGACAGGGCGGCCGCGCTCGAAGAGGCGCTCTCGCCCTTTGCTGCCAGGAAGGTCAGCTTCGAGCGGCTACCCTTCGCGCATCCGCTCTACATCCTGTTCTCCTCGGGCACGACCGGCATCCCGAAATGCATCGTGCACTCGGCCGGCGGCACGCTGGTCCAGCACGTGAAGGAGCATCGCCTGCATGCCGGCCTGCTCGACGGCGATCGCCTGTTCTATTTCACCACCTGCGGCTGGATGATGTGGAATTGGCTGGTCTCGGGCCTCGCCTCGGGCGCTACGCTTTTGCTTTATGACGGTTCGCCTTTCTACCCTGACGGCAATGTGCTGTTCGATTTCGCCGATGCCGAGCAGATGACCTACTTCGGCACCTCGGCCAAGTTCATCGATTCCGTTCGCAAGGCCGGTCTGAAGCCGATCGCGAGCCACGATCTGTCGAGCGTGCGCACTATCTCCTCCACAGGCTCGCCGCTGTCGCCAGAGGATTTCCGCTTCGTCTATGACAGCATCAAGAAGGACGTGCATCTGGCCTCGATCTCGGGCGGCACCGACATCGTGTCCTGCTTCGTGCTCGGCGTGCCGACCGAGCCGGTCTGGACCGGGGAAATCCAGGGACCTGGTCTCGGCCTGGCGGTCGACGTGTGGGATGATGACGGCAAGCCGATCCGGCAGGAGAAGGGAGAGCTTGTCTGCGCCAAGGCCTTCCCGTCGATGCCGATCGGCTTCTGGAACGACCCGGAGGGGAAGAAGTATCACGCGGCCTATTTCGAGCGTTTCGACAATGTCTGGTGCCATGGCGACTTCGCCGAATGGACGTCCCATGGCGGCATGATTATCCACGGCCGCTCGGACGCAACGCTCAATCCGGGCGGCGTCAGGATCGGCACGGCCGAGATCTATAACCAGGTCGAGCAGATGCCGGAGATCCTTGAGGCGCTCTGCATCGGCCAGGACTTCGACAATGACGTGCGCGTCGTGCTGTTCGTGCGGCTGGCAGCCGACGTGAGCCTCAGCGAGGATTTGGAAAAGCGCATCCGCGCCAGGATCCGCTCCGGCGCCAGCCCGCGTCACGTGCCGGCCAGGATCGTCGCCGTCACCGACATCCCGCGCACGAAATCCGGCAAGATCACCGAACTTGCGGTGCGCGACGTGGTTCACGGCCGGGCCGTGAAGAACAAGGAAGCGCTTGCAAACCCGGAAGCGCTGGAACTGTTCCGCGACCTGCCGCAGCTAGCGGGCTGACGGATGGGATGGTTAACGAAATCGGTACGGCGAATTTACCTAGATTTCACGGGTGGTACACATTCGTAAATTTTTCCGCGGTCCGGTAAGGACTTGTTAAGGGACGACCTCGATAGTCGCGTGTAACTTGAGGGAGAAATCCCGTTCCTCGTCCCCTGAGGTTCAGCTCAAGCCCCGTTGTGACAGCATCCCATTTTCCAAGGCGTCCTCTCGGACGCCTTTTTCTTTGGCCGAAACTGATCCAGGACGATTTTATTCGGCAAGCACGCGCGTCGAAGGGAAGGCGACCTCGACCAGGGTCCCTTCGCCTGGCGTCGAGGTGATGGCGAAGCGGGCGCGGTTCGCCTCCACCATGGCCTTGGTGAGGGGCAGGCCAAGCCCCGTTCCGTCGCCGCGTCCGCGCTTCAGCGCATTGATCTGCTTGAACGGTTTCAGCGCCTGCTCGATCTCGGCCGGAGTCATGCCGATGCCAGTATCGCGCACGCGCATGACGACATCGCCTGAGGCTTCGTAAGCGGTCGAGACGATCACCTGGCCGCCGGCCTGGGTGTAGCGGATGGCGTTGGACAGGATGTTGAGGGCGATCTGGCGCACGCTTCGCAAATCCGCCACCACTTCCGGCAGCCGCGAGGCGAAGCTGGAGCGGATGATGACGCGCTCGCGATTGGCCTGCGGCTGCATCATCGCCACAGTCTCGGCCAGCGTGTCGTTGAGCGACACCGCCTCGTAATCCATCTCCTGCTGGCCGGCCTCGATCTTGGAGATGTCGAGCAGATCGTTGACCAGATCGAGCACGTGATTGCCTGACCGGTTGATATCACGCAGGTAGTCGCGATAGCGGTCGTTGGCGATCGGACCGAATTTCTCGTCCACCATCAGCTCGGAAAAACCGATGATGGCGTTGAGCGGCGTGCGGATCTCGTGGCTGATGCGGGCCAGGAAATCGGTCTTCTGCGAGGAGGCGCGCTCGGCAACCGCGCGTGCCTGCGTCAGGTCTTCCTCGGCTCGCTTCCATTGCGTGATGTCGCGCACCACGGCGCAGAAGCCGCTGTCGTTGGGCAGCCTGCCGATGGTCATGAACAGCGGGATGAAACGCCCCTGCGCCTCGCGGCCGATGACCTCGCGGCCGTCATTCAAGACGCTCGCGACGCCCGGCTCCGAGAGGCCCGCGAGATAGTCGCGCGCGGCGCGCTGGCTTTCGATGGCGAACAGCGAGGCAAAGGGTTTGCCGGCGACCTCGTCGCTGTCGAAACCGAAAAGAGCTTCCGCAGGCCGGCTGATCGAACGGATGTTGCCGTCGCGGCCGATCAGCACGACGCCGTCCGTGGCGGTGTCGATGATGGTGCGCATCTCGGCGATGCGCGATTTCAATTCCGGCACGTCTGGCTGCAGCGCCGGTTCGTCTTTGGCGGCGGTGAGATGCGCCGCATCGTCCTCGCCGGAGCGCCGCACCACCAGCATCAGCGCCTTGCCGCCCCGCCACGGCACGGAGCGAAGAAGGGCTTCGATCGGAAACTCCTGACCCTGGCAGCTCTTGAGCTTCAGCGAGTGGTCGCTTTCGTCCGCGGTGGCATCTTCGGCATAGGGATCGGCAAACAACGCGCCCAGGCCCCCCGCATCCACTAGGTCTTCCAACGCATCGTAGCCGGTGAGTTCGAGGAAGGCATCATTGGCGTAATGGAGCTCGTCGCCCGAATGGATGAGCAGCGGCACCGGCAGCCTGGCGAGGATGGACGTATCGGGCGCTTTGGCTTCTTCTCCGGTCGAAAAAGCGGAGGGCACAAAGCCTGCGAGCTTGAGTGGCGGCACGTTCAGCCGTGGCCGCGCCGGCGTTACCGTTTCCGGTTCTTCCGCGGCCGTCCCCGCGTCGACGTCGGAGTCTGCCCAATCCTCGCTGTCTTCCGCATCGCGGAAATCGTCGGCGGTCATGCTGTCGTCGTCCGCCGTCGCATCGCGCGCCGGCTCTTCGGCGACGGGCCGTTCGTCCGGCTGCCGCGGCTCGGCATCGGCACGCTCGGTCGCCTGACGGGCGACCACTGCCTGGCTGTCCTCGGAAGCAGGTTCGACGCCGGCTTCTTCCCCGGATTTCTCACCATCGGCGTAGCTGAGCAGCGAGCCGGAAGCGGCCGGCGTCCCGGTCCGGCCGATGTCGTCCGTCGCGGCGGCGTCATCGATACCGTCGAGCCTTGCCAAGTCTTCCTGGTCTTCCGCCTCGGTCTGTGCTTCCGCGGTCTCCGCGTCGGCCTTCGCGTCCGCCGTTTCCGAGGCTTCCGGCGCGGGTGCCGGCGTCGACTCCAGCGCGGGGTTCTCGTCCGGCGCCGCTTCAAGCGTCGTTGGCTGGTTTGCCTCGGCCTCCTTCGCTGTTGCCTCGTCCTTGCCGGCAACAACCGCATCGATCTGCTTGCCGGCTTCGGCGGCGCGCGGCTCGGCAGGCAGGGAACTATCCTTGCGCAGCCGCTCGCCGATCTCGCGGAACGCGCTGCGCTCGAGGATCGACAGGCTCCTCTGACTTGCGGGCGTGTCGCTCCCCGGCTGCTTGTCGTTGGCCGACTGACGATGCTCGGCCAGCCTTATTACCTTGTCGGCGAAGCGCCGCTCCGGCTTCGGCACGATGCTCAGCGCCGGCACTTCGCCCTGGAATGGATCTTCGGGCTTTGGCTGCTCCGGCTTCGCCTGCTCTGCGGCTGGCTGCTCGACCGACGGCTCGCTCCCGGCAGGCGCGGCATTAGGCACCAGCGCCATGCCGAGCGCCTCCGGATCGGTCACGGCGTCGGCGCTACGCGCGACGCCGAAGCCGCGAAAACCCTCGAAAGCACGGCTGCGGCCATAGACGGGCAACGCCGCCAGATCGACCGGTATCTTGAGATCGGTTCCGGCCACCGGCCACAGAACCGATCGGCCTGACCAGGTGTCGCGCCGTTCGAGCAGACCGGCGATCTCACCCGAGACGTCGAGGCCGAAAGTGGTGGCGACGTCCTTGAAGCGGCGGCCGATCACATCGGCGGCGGGCTGGCCGACGATGTCTGCGAACTCGGGCGACAACGCGCTGAATTTGCCTTCGGCGTCGGTGCGCCAGACGAAGCGCAAAGGTGGCGCCGAGCGGTCGATGGCGCGGGGCAGGGCTGGCTGCGACGGCGTGACGGTTTCGCGCGCCGCCGTCTCGCCAATACCCCGACGCAGGCCTTCGGCCGCGACAGCTTCCTTCGGCACATTCTTCGCCGGCACTGCCGGTAGAGCCTGCACGGCGTCATCGTCCCCGGCGTTGAAATACCAACGGTCGTGGTGGCCGGCGCCGACGTCCATGGCCTCGGGGCCGGCGGCCTGTTGGCTGGGCTCGGCGGCATTCGCCTGATGATTGGTCCGGCTTACAGCGTCAGTCTGTGCATCGCCTTCAGAGGGCTCCGGGACCAGCTTGGCCTGTTCGCCAGCCGTCAAGGCCGGCGCGGGGCTGTTGTCCTGGACCGGCCGGGGTTCGGGCTCGGCGGTCAGGCTTTCACCCGACAGCGTGGCCGCCACGGTGCCTGGCGCCGCGACTTGCTCGTCATGGGTCCGATCGCCCTGGCCGGCGGCCGGCTGTTCGCTTTGATCGCCGTCGAGCTGGTCCTCATCGATGACCACCAGCAGGTGCCGCGTGTCGGTGAGCCGGGCGAAACCGGCCGGGTACGAAGTGCTGCTGCCAGGTACGAGGCGCTTCACGACACGGTCGCCGCTGCTTGCGACATCCGCTACCAGCGCAGCCAGGGTCCGCGGCTCGATGCCGAGCGCTGCGAAGCCGTCCGAAGCCGCCTCGACATCGCCCTGCGCGTCGATGAAGGCGATGAAATGGCCTGCCTCCGTGAAACCGCCGATGGCGCGGCTGGCAATCTCGCCGGCGCTGCGTGAACTGGTCTGCGCCGCCGGCACCGCCAGCATGATTGCCTTCTCGCCGTCCGGCATCGTCACGGCGCTGGCCAGGAAACCCACTGCCCGGCTCACCATGCCCGTCGCCAGTCTCACCGTGATGGCGCGGTCGTTGCCAATCTCGGGAAAACCGCTGGTCGCCATGATCTGCCGCCTGGCAATCAGCGGCAGCCGCGCCGACGCGCCGATTATGGCCTCGATATCCGGATAGCCGAACACCGATGCCCCCGGTCCGTTCGCCCAGATCACCTGCTCGAGGTCGGCTGACAAAATGGTCAGGGCGTCTCCGGCGGCAAAGCGCTGGCGCACCGCGTCGAGCACGGCGACGTCGAGGAAGGAGTAGTTTTCAGGCGGCATGCGCTGGGCAACCCTCCGGAGCGGCATTTCAGTTAACGCTTTGTTAATAAAAGCCCGCGGTCCGAAGGTCCACAAGCCTTGGCTTGCATAGGTCGAAATCTCTGGGCTCTTGGTTAACGGCCCAGGACTGACGTTACGGTTGCCGTCAGGGAAGATTTTATGGTGCAGTGCAACAAAGATGTTGCGATGCACAAAAAAGTTCTCTATACTGCCACCATACATGAACGAGACGGCTTTCTGTCAAAGCCGCTATCCCGAAAAGGTTGGAAAATGTCCAAGACCACCGCGAAGACCGCTGCCGAGACCATCGAAAACGTTGAATTCCCGAGCTTTGACGCTTCCAAGGCCACCGACCAGATCCGCGCCTTTGCCGAGAAGGGCGTCGAGCAGTCGAAAGAGGCCTATGCCAAGCTGAAGACCGGCGCCGAGGAGACCCAGAAGGTTCTGGAGTCGACCTACGAGACCGCCAAGGCCGTCTCCAGCGACGTTTCGCTCAAGACGATCGCAGCGCTGCGCGCCAATGCCGAAGCCGGCTTCTCGCATCTTGAAGCCCTGGTCGGCGCCAAGACCCTTTCGGAAGTCGTCGAATTGCAGACCGCTTTCCTGCGCAAGCGCGCCGAAATGGCCGTGGAGCAGGCCAAGGAGTTTCAGGCCGCAGCCACCAAGGCGGCCGAGGATGTCTCCAAGCCGATCAAGAGCGCCTTCGAGAAGGCGATGAAGGACGTCAAGGCCGCCTAATTTTCTCGCACAACCCTGCGATGCATCAAAACGTCGCATTTCGTCAGACAAATAGTTATGCGATAGGGTTGAACAATCAGATACCCGGGAATGGAACCTCCTCCCTCCGTTTCCGGGGTGACCAGCCAGCACCTCCTCCCGCTGGCTCGTAACAGGAAAAGGCCGGCACCTCCTCCCGCCGGCCTTTTCTTTTGCTTATGACAGGTCCGACGAGGACAACAGTCCTTTGCCTTATTAAGGGCCTTGAATTAGAATCCGATAGCCCGTATTGGACGCATCGCCGAAAGACAGAGCGGATCACGGAGAGGAAGCTTTCACCTTGATCCAGTTCAGGCAGGCGTGCCGTTGTAGCTCAGTTGGTTAGAGCACCAGATTGTGGATCTGGGGGTCGCTGGTTCGAGCCCAGCCAACGGTACCATCACCTTCTCGCATAAGCGGCTGGTTGTTCGATTTAAATCGGGCAGTTCGATTGTAAGCTTCGTGTCTGCTTGCAATTTGCCTCACAAATTGTGCCCTATTGTGGTGCAAAACGGATGGCAGGTACGAAAGCGCGAAGAGCACGATCTTGGTCGCTGCCTGCCTGCTAATGTGTTGATTTCCTTAAATCGCGCACTTTTCGAACCCGAATTTACACGTCGCCGTCTATGGAAGCCTTCGCGGTGGAAGCGTCATAACATTGACGAATCATGTTCGTCAGGCTCCCCTGCGCCGGATAAAGCGGTATCAGGCAGGCCTGAAGGGCGTGGTACAAGTCGGCTTTGCCGACAAACAGCGAATGCGCCGGCTGCAGGTCCTCATCCAGTTCTTCGAACCATCCGCCATGCTCGCGGTCGATATAGACCTCGGCGATGGTATTCCAGATGCGCCGGTACCATTCTTCATGGAAGGCGCTTGGGCGATGCTCCGCCAGGAATGAGGCAGCACCCGCGGCCTCGGCAATCGGCCACCAGGGTTTGAAGCGGAACGACGGCTTGTCAGCCCAGTCGAGGGTGTAGAAAAAGCCGCCTTTGGTTCCATCCCATGCCAGTTCCACGGAGCGCCGAAACAGCATCTCCGCGGCTTCCGGCATCCAGTCGTGCTTTTTGCCGCCCAGCACCCACAGCTGCAGGGCCAGCCTCGCCCACTCGAGCCAATGACCCGGCGTCGTCCCCGACGGACGAAACATCTCGTTGACCGCCCTGTAGGAACGGTCGATTGCCCACTGCTCATCGAAATGCTCGGCGACACGAAAATCGCACTCGCGGGCACGGCGGTTGATGATCAGGTCCGCAATGCGCTCCGCCTTGCGCAGGTATTCCTGATCGGCGGTCGCCTCATAGGCGGCCATCAATGCCTCGGTCAGGTGCATGTTGGAATTCTGGCCGCGATAGCCGCGCGTCGGCGCCCAGTCGCGCTCGAACTCTTCGGCTATGGCGCCGTGCTGCTCTTCCCAAAACCGCTCGTTCAGGGTCGTCGTGACGTCTGCCAGCATCCCGTCGGCCAAAGGGTGGCCCACCAGCTTCGCGCTTGACGCGGCAAGCAGCACAAAGGCGTGGCCATAACCCTGTTTGGTGGTGTCTTTGGGCCCGTCGTCGTCGAGCGACCACATGTAGCCGCCATGCTTTGCATCGCGATGGCAGTGCCAGAGATACTGCATTCCATGGTCGATCATGCGGTCACTTCCCGGCCGACCGAGCAGACTGGCGATGACGTAGCAATGGACGGCCCGGGCAGTGGTGTGGATTGGCCTGACGGCTTTGCCCGGCAGCGGCTTGCCTGTTGGATCGAGATCGAAGAAGCCGCCCCGCGGGTTGACGGCGGCCGGATCGAAAAGGTCGAACAGGATATCTGCCTGCTTCGTGAGCCAGGCGCGGTGCCATGGCGCATCACGCCAGGCGCCGGGACTGGACGACGTAAATGAAAATTCCGGCATTCAATGTTTCCTGTTATGCGTGACAGGGATAGCGGTTGGCGGCGCCGCGTTGGCGGGCGCGTCCTTTATACAGACAACGAGCCCCCTGAATGAACCCGTCGAGGCGTCATATCGGTGCATGCTGATGTCGACGAAGGCGGACCTGCCGACTTCCGGCGATATGGCCTTCATACGCCCAGCAGGCGAGCCAGGGATGATGCGGCCCCTGTGCCGGCGATGCCGAGGTCGCGGACGCTGCTCATGTGGTTGGCCCCTGCAAGGCTCGTGCGTGAAACGACCAGCCCTTGCCGTTCGAGATTCCCCGCGAAAGCGGCGGCCTGGCTGTGGAAGGGCGGCGTTTCCTCGGCGCCGACGGATACTGCGACCGCCACGTCCGGATCGAAGCTGTGATCGATCGGCGAGAACCGCTCAACCTCGTCGTCGGTGATCGCGATCTCAGCCGCGAGAAACGACTGCTGCAACGGTCTTAGATCGTAGATACCGCCGAGCAGAAGCGCGCCTTTGATGCCTGAAGCCCGGGTGTTGTCGTTAAAGAGCATCGTCGCGAGATGCGCCCCGGCGGAATGGCCACTTACCGTCAATTGGTCGGGATCGCCGCCATAGCTCGCGATGCGGTCATATGTCCATTGTCTCGCGCGGCGTATTTGATCGACGACAGTCGCCATTCTCACGCTCGGCATCAACGCGTAATCCACGATCACGGCAATCGCCCCGGCGCTGGTGACGGTGTCTGCCACGTAGGAATAGTCGCGCTTGGAGAACATGCGCCAGTAACCGCCGTGAATGAACATGTGCACCGGCAGGCGATCGCGTTTGCCTTGCGGGAAGAACAGGTCGACGGTTTCCGTGCCGTCCGGTCCATAAGGCACGTCGGCGGCCATCGGAACCTTCGCCCTGGTCTCGGCGCTGCGCCGTGCGATCTCGGCGACGATATCGTCGAACTCGGGGACATGGTCGCGAATACGGAATGGATCTTGCGCCATCTGTCTCATCAGATCGTAACGGCGATGTATTTCGCCTCCATGAACTCGGCGATGCCGTGCTTCTGCCCGCCTTCGCGCCCAAGCCCGCTCTGCTTGACGCCGCCGAAGGGCGCGGCCGGGTCCGACATCAGGCCGCGATTGAGCGCGATCATGCCGGACTCGATCTTCGATGCCATGCGCATGCCCTTCGCAAGGTCGCGCGTGTAGATGTAGGCCGCAAGGCCATATTCAGTATCGTTCGCCTTTGCGATGACCTCCGCCTCGTCCCCGAAGCGACTGATTGGTGCCACTGGACCGAATATCTCCTCGTGAGCCATGACGGCGTCGGCTGGCACGTCGCTCAGAACCGTGGGCGGATAGAAAAATCCTCGGCCCTCGGCGACCGCGCCGCCGCACAAAACCTTCGCCCCGCGCGCGACCGCGTCCTGGACGAGCCGATCGATCTTGTCCACGGCTTTCCTGGTGATCATCGGCCCGCATTCGGTCTCCGAATCCGTGCCCGGGCCGATGGCGAGCGCCGCCATGCGTTTGCGCAGGCCTTCCGCGAACGCGTCATGGATGCCCGCCTGGACATAGAGCCTGTTGGCTGCCGTGCACGCTTCGCCGGCATTGCGCATCTTGGCGATCATCGCGCCGTCGAGTGCCGCCTCGAGATCGGCATCGTCGAGCACGATGAACGGCGCATTACCGCCAAGTTCCATCGAACACGAGATCACGTGCTTCGCCGCTTCGGCGAGAAGCAAGCGACCGACGCCGGTCGAGCCGGTGAACGAGAGCTTCCGCACCCGCGCGTCGGCCAGCATGGCCGCCGTCACCGGCCTCGGATTCGAGGTGGTGATGACGTTAACGACGCCGGGCGGCACCCCGGCCTCCTCGTAGAGGGCGGCAAGCGCGTAGGCCGTCAGCGGCGTCTCGCTGGCCGGCTTCAGGATGACGGTGCAGCCGGCGGCAAGCGCCGGCGCGATCTTGCGCGTGGCCATCGCCGCCGGGAAATTCCACGGCGTTATCAGAACGCAAATGCCGATGGGCTGGTAGTCGACCACGATCCGGTTCGCGCCCGACGGCGCAAGGCCGAACTCACCGCTGATGCGAACCGCTTCCTCGGCGTTCCAGCGGAAGAACTCGGCCGCGTAGGCGACTTCGCCGCGCGCATCGCGCAGGGCCTTGCCGTTCTCCAGCGAAATCAACGTGGCCAAGGTCTCTGCACGTTCGGTCATCAGCTCGAAGCAGCGCCTCAGGATCTCCGAGCGCTTGCGCGGCGGGGTCTCGCGCCAGCTGGTCGCTGCCTGTGCCGCCGCCTCGACCGCCGCCGCGGCGTCGGCGAGCGTGGCGTCCGGAACCGCGGCGATCACAGCCTCGGTCGACGGGTCGACCACTTCGATGACGCGGCCGTCGGAGGAGGGTCGCCATTTCCCGCCGATGTAAAGGCCTTGCGAGAACGGAATGTATTCGGACAAGTCGGAATCCTGATCGAATGTTAGGTAGGAAATGTTCATTGGTAACGGGCTCCTTCCCTCACATTGCCGCGGCCGGCATGTCGCCACGATAAGCAGCCCTGACCAGACGCTGCATCGCGGGCAGGTCGAAGGGGCGGGGATTGTTCTTGATCAGCCGGTCGATGCCGAGCGCCTGTTCCGCCGTCCAGTCGATCTTGTCCTCGGGGAGACCGAGGTCGGCCAGCGTTCGTGTGATGCCGATCGCGTTGAACAGTCGCGCGACTTCCGTGATTGTGGCATCGGCCAACTGAGCGGCGTCGCGGTCTCGGCGCGGCAGGCCAAGCGCAATTCCGACTTCCGCGATCTCCGAGCTTGCGGCCGGCAGATTGTAGCGCATCACATAAGGAAGCATCGTCGCGACACCCAGGCCATGCGGCGTGTGGGTGAGCGCGCCGACCGGATACTGCACCGCATGGGCGGCGGCGGTTCCCGCCGTGCCGAAGGCGCAGCCGGCGGCCAACGCTCCCATCATGACATCGGCGCGCGCGTCCTCGTTCGACCCGTCGCGATAGGCTGCTTCGAGGCTTCGGCCCAGGAGCTTGATCGCCAGAAGGGCGAAATGATCGGTCAGCGCGCTCTTGCCGACGAAGACATGGCGTTGCGCCAGATCGGCATCTGCACCGCGTCTTGCGGCGGTGAAGGCCTCGATCGCATGCGTCAGCGCGTCGGCGCCGGCAATGGCTGTCAGCGATGGAGGACAACTCGCCGTCAGGTCGGGATCGCACAACGCCACCGCGGCGATGAGATGCGGGCTGGAGATACCGACCTTCAGCGTTCGCTCCGGGTCGGAGATCACCGCGACGGGGGTGACTTCGGAGCCCGTGCCAGCCGTGGTCGGCACCGCGATAAGGGGAAGGGTGGGGCCTGGCACCTTGAACTCACCATAATAATCCTGGAGCTTGCCGCCATGGCTGAGGAGCAGCCCGGCGCATTTGGCCATGTCGAGGCAACTGCCTCCTCCGACGCCGATCACCATCTCCGGCTCGAAACCCTTCGCCTCCGCGATACAGACGCCGACGCTGTCGCACGGCACATCCGGCAAGGTGCGGTCGTGGACGAGTGTGTCGATCCGGGCAGCCTTCAGCCCATCGAGCATTTCGATGAACTCTGACGTCCCGGCGAGCCGTTCGTCGGTGCAGATGAATGCGCGCCGGCCATATCGTCCGGCAATGGCAGCCAGCGCATGGCGCTGACCCTTGCCGAAGAGGATTTCACGCGGCAGGCGCGTGGCTGCAAAAAGGATCATGGACAGCGATCTTTCGAAAGAGACTGATGGAAAACGTCGTGCTCATCAATGGGCCTTCAGCCCGGAAGCTGGTGCTTTGTCGGCTTCTTACCCGCGTGGTTGAGTGCGGCGATACGGTTCCTAGCCCATCAGCTCGTATCCTCTATAAAATCGTATAGGATATCCTATTGAATTGGCCGGAGCATCATGTTAGGGCTTGCCCCTGTCAAGAGGTAACCGATGGAAAGTCCCGACCTGACGGCTGAAACCGAAGCTCGCTCAAGCGGTCGCATCCAGCGCGCCAACAGCTTGGCGGGCGATGTCTACGAAGCAATCTTCGCGCAATTGATGTCGCTGAAGATTCCGCCGGGATCGCGCATTACCGTCGATAACCTTGTCAGGGAATTCGACGTTTCGCACACGCCTATCCGCGAAGCGCTCGGGCGGTTGGAAGGCGAGGGCCTGGTCGTCAAGACGCATTTGATCGGCTATCGCGCGGCCCCGCAAATCACGCGGCGCCGGTTCGATGAACTTTACGAACTGCGCCTTCTGTTGGAGCCCGCTGCGGCCGCCAAGGCTACGGCGGCGCTGGATGAAGAGCGCCTCGCGATCTTGCAGGAAGCGGCAGGCGTGATGGCACGGCGGGTGGGCAAGGACGAGCGCCTGCGCTATTCCAATTTCGCGCGGCAGGACGCGATCTTCCACGACAAGATCATGGAGTTCGCGCAGAACGAGCTCATCCGCGAGACGCTGAATCACCAGCATACGCATTTCCACATCTTCCGCCTGATGTATCACTCGCGCGTCACCGAAGAAGCGCTGGATGAGCACGAGGCGATTCTCGCCGCATTCGCGGCAGGCGACGCGCATGCCGCCGAGAAGGCGATGCAAGTGCACATCGAGAATTCGCGGGACCGCCTCCTGCCCGCCTTCGGGTAACCGCTTCCATGTCCATTGCCGCTCGCATCGACGGAGATAGCGCTGTTGCGCCCGCAGCCGGTCTTCCGGTTGGCCCAGCGGTGCTGCGCGCCGAGGGCCTTTCCAAGCAGCGCGGCGCCGTCGCGTGCCAAGGAATACTACTTCCCGGATTCTGCCTTCTGACAATCGGCAAACCCAACTTTGCGACAGCCAGGGCGCGGCAGCGCCTTGGCATTCCCAAAATCGAAAGGACAAGTCATGCCAGCCAAGAAGATACTGATGCTGACCGGTGAGTTCACCGAAGAATACGAAATCTTTGTCTATCAGCAGGCGATGGAAGCCGTCGGTCACACAGTCCACGTCGTTTGCCCCGACAAGAATGCCGGCGACGTGATCAAGACGTCGCTGCACGATTTCGAGGGCGACCAGACCTATACCGAGAAGCTCGGCCACTATGCCCTGATCAACAAGACGTTCGCCGACGCGGAGAAGCAGCTCGACCAGTATGACGCCGTCTATTGCGCCGGCGGTCGCGGGCCGGAGTATATCCGCACCGATAAGCGCATTCAGGCCATGGTGCGCCATTTCCACGAAACGAAGAAACCGATCTTCACCATCTGCCACGGCGTGCAGATCCTGATTGCGGTCGATGGCGTCGTGCGCGGCAAGAAGGTCGGTGCACTGGCGGCCTGCGAGCCGGAAGTGACACTCGCCGGCGGCACCTATATCGACCTGTCACCCACGGAGGCTTATGTCGACGGCACGATGGTTTCGGCCAAAGGCTGGACGGCTCTCGCCGCCTTCATTCGGGAATGCCTGAAAGTGCTCGGCACGGAAATCCGGCACGGCTAGGACTGGCAGGAAGCAGAAAGACTTGGAGCGGGTGGCCGGTTCTGGATGGAAGGCGCACCGCTCCAAGTACACAGCGATGGCAATCTTTCACCCGTCGAAGAGGGGCCGTTCTTCGACAGCCGAGGGAAACGAGATTGTCGAACCTGGAATCTCGCCGTTTCCGGCCGACTAGACTGATGGTCGACCTATCGTCGTTTCAGAGCCGACAGGTTCCAGGCTCCTGCGGCAAATCTCTCGCTTGCGACCCGGATATGCCGCTTCACGTCGCTCCATCTAGTAATGGATTGGAGTAGCTGGAGACAGCTGCAGGGAAACGACGCGTCATGACATCGGCCAATATTCTGATCTGCGATTTTGTCGGGCTCCGGTTTGGGGCTGATGGCAATCCCGACCATAGCGAGGTCAAGGCCTACATCGAAGCCAAGGGTGGCGTGTTCCACCAGACAGGCATCGCCAAGTCCGGCGCCCTTGACCCCGGCAAGCTGCATTTCTTCTACCAGCCGCAGTTGAGCACGCGCGACGAATTGCTGGCAGAGACCGGGGACGGCTGCTACGACGCCGTCATTGCCGCCGCGACCTTCATTCCGGCGGAGACCAGGTTCCGCCTCGGCGGCGTGCGTATCGGCGCCGGCACTGGCAATATGGGCTCGGCATCCTGGGGTGGAGGCAGCGGAGACGGCGGCGAAGCGCCTCTGATGAACACGCCCGGCATCAACAGCCGCGCCACCGCTCAGATGGCCATGAAGGCGCTGCTGAAAGTCAGGCCGGACCTGCCAGTGGATAAGCTCAGCGCCCTGGTCGCCGGCGGGCAGTTCGATACGGGAAAGGACCTGCGCCATTACCCGACCGAGAAGCTCGAAGGCAAAAGACTGGCCGTGATCGGCTATGGCAACATCGGCCGGGAATTCGCCAGGCTCGCCCAGGCATTCGGCATACGGGTCGCAATTCATGCGCGTCCCCGTCACCAAAAATGGATCGAGCTGGAAGGCTTCGACTACGCCGCAACCATGGAAGAGGCGGCGCGCGGCACCGACGCGCTTTCGGTCCACCTTGGGCTGGGTGCCTTCGATCCCGGCGCGCAACGCTACGCCAACGCCGGACTGATCGGAGATGACGTCCTCTCCCTGCTCAACCAAGGCGCCGTGCTCATCAACTATGATCGCGGCGAGCTGGTCGATGTTGCAGCGCTGGAGCGCGCGCTTGCATCAGGGCGCATTTCCCATGCGGCGATCGATGCGGACCTGTTCAGGGACGGCGGCACTCTTTCGGGACCGATGTTGCCTTACCTCGGACTTGTCGAAAAATATGGCAAGCGACTGGAGCTTCTCCCTCACGCCGCCGCCGACACAGATCATCCTTCCCGTGTCGCGGGCGCCAAGCAGGCGGTCGATCAGATCTTTGCGGCTATCTGCGAGCACCGCATCTATAACCTGAAAGGATCGCTACCTCCGGGTTTTGCTGATATGGGTGCGAAGGTCCCGCCCGGTATCGGCGGTATCACTCTTCGGCACCTGGCGGTACTCGCCGAGGACCAGCCGGCTGCCGCCGACTTGGCCCGTGCGAGCGCCGTCGTGGCAGACTTCTGGGAGCGTCTTCTGGCTGCGTCCGCGCAAGAACGTCAGGCGCTGCTCTTCTCGGAAGGCGAACTCTTCGCCGAGGCGGCGAACCGGCTCTCGACCTTGCTGCGCAGACATCATCTTTCCGGGCCGTTCACGTCAAGATAATCCTTCGGTTTCGCTCTCTCGGTGTCCGGTGGCTCACCGGCCGTGCTTGGTTGTTGGACGCCGGCCTGCCGACGCCGTTGCATCCGTGCCGCCTCAGGTCGACAATGCTCCTCCATGGAAGCAGTCCGATTTCCCAAGCTCACGACACCGAGACTCCTGCTTCGAGAACCGAGCAAAAGGGATGTCCCGGCATGGTTTGCGCGCGCGACGGATGTCGAATCCGCCTCTCTTGCCGGCGATCCCGTTCCCGAAGACATGAGGGCAGGCGAGAGGTGGTTCGCCCGCTCCCGTCGGCGGTTCGCTGACGGTGAGGCGATTCAATGGTCCATGGACCAACCAGGAGTATCCGACGCGATCGGGACGATAACCCTGTCCTTCAGCGCAACCGGCGCCAAGGCGGCCGCGTTGGGATTTGTGCTGGCGCGTGCGCATTGGGGCTGCGGACTGGGCAGCGAGGCGGTGCGCGAAGTCCTCCGCTACGCCTTCGAAACTCTGAGGCTTGAACAGGTGACGGCCGAGGCGGCGGCGCACAATCTGGCGTCGTTGCGGATACTGGCGACGGTCCGCTTCAAACATATGGAGAGCTTCATTGACGCTTCCGACGACGAACCCTGTCAGCGTTTTGTCCTCGACGCAGGTATCGGATTGCGATTGTTGGCTGGCGCGGATTAACCCCAACCCTGATCACCGATGCTGGTGAAGGAGATACGTTCGCTTTCAGAGGGGGCCAACTGTTTGCAGCGAGCACCTGCCCCGGATGCGTCCTGCCACGCGCCTCCGAAGGCGCCAGCGATGCCACGCTGACGCATCTCAGAGCCGTCGAGCGCAATCTTCTGGGGAGGTAGCCGCCCGGATGGCGGAGCCCGAGTCGACATTGCATGAGGATACCACTATATAGCGCCTGCTCCGGCTGAGGCCAGGGCAGCATCGACCGGGAAGCTGCGATACGGTTTGTGATACAAATGCGCTGTCAAAGTTAGAAAAAGGCAAGCAAAAACAACAACGGCGGCCTTCCGTCGATCCCGGCTCACCATTCCATCATTCTCAATGATCTGAACGTGCACCTCGAACCCCTCCATTCCTGCGGCTCTGCGTCCATAGGGCAAGATGTCTTGTCCTATGGGCAAGCTCTCCTGTCCTGTGGGCAAGATGTCTTGCCGGTCGAGGGCGACTCGGTTCGAATGGGCACGCATCCTTTGCAGGGTGCGGACGTTCATGGCTACCAACCGGCTTTGCCGCCAGGGAAGAAGCAGTATGAGTGAACATGCGATCGAGTTCTTGCGCGGATGGATTGGCGAGAAAGTCCAATGCCAGCATTCGCCGATCAAGATCGAGCAGGCCGAGACTCTGGCAAAGGAGTGCTGCGCCAAAGCCGCCGAGGCAGGCATTCTGCTCGAGGACATCCAGGAAGAGGTCGGCGACATCCAGGAATTGATCGCGTCGCGCCTCGAGGAAGCCGCCGAAGAGGGCAGCAGCGAGGCAATGCCTGACAAGGCGGCGGAGTGAAAATGCCCGTGCCGGCGCGGGCAGGCGACACCTCTTAGCCAAACATCTGCTTCAACCAGTCCTTCGGCAGCGCCGGTACGAAATTGCCGTCGCGTCCCGTCATATCCTCATTGGCAACCACCGCGTTGAGGATCGCCTCCTCGACGCTTTGCACGACCGCGTCGAAGAACGGATCGATGTCGACGTCCGGGATGAACTCCGCCCGTCCGATGCGCCCGGAAGCGCCAAGCGCCGCCTCCGGATTGGCGGTCGAGAACGCCAGAAAGATATCGCCCGAACTGTGATAGCCATAGCCGCCGGTCATGGCGATGCCGAGCGGCACGCGCCGGGCGAGCCGCTTCATCTGGTGCGGCAGGAACGGCGCGTCGGTGGCGACGACGGCGATGATCGAACCCTTTTCGGCGCGTGCCGTCGCCTCGCGGATCGCCGGGCCGACAAGCTCCTGCCCGATGCGCCGGCCGCGAATGGTGAAATTCTGCCTTTTGCCGAAATTCGACTGCACGAACACGCCTAGCGTGTAGCGCCTGTCCTGCCATTCGACGACGCGCGAGGCGGTGCCGGATCCGGCCTTGAAGCCGAAGGTGATCATGCCGGTGCCGCCGCCGACACTGCCTTCCTCGATGACGCCGCCAGCAGCATTGTCGAGCGCCGCCGCGACATGCTCAACGCTCACATGATGGCCGTTGATGTCGTTGAGGAAGCCGTCATAGGTCTCGGCCGCCACTGGCAGGCCCCAGCCTGTGTCCAGCGCGGCCGGCAGCACTTTGTGCATCCAGCGCAGCGTGGCGTCGCGGGTGACGCCGCAGGAATGCGTGTTGGTGATGGTGACCGGGAAGTTGAAGGCGCCGGTCTCCTCGATGATATGTGTTCCTGTCAGCTCGCCATTGCCATTCTGGGTGAACACGCCGGCAAAAACCGGCGTTGCGAGTTCCTGAACCGGCCTCGGCAGGATCGCGGTGACCCCAGTGCGGACCGGGCCGTTGCCGACACGGAGCGGACCGTCGCCCGAAATCAGCGTCGTGTAGCCCACCGATACGCCCGGTACATCAGTGATGGCGTTGAAACGGCCTGGCGTGCCGTCGAGCGCGATGCCGAAGGAGCGCAGGCGCGGCTTGCCGGAGGGCGTGCGAAGATGAGGGTCGTGGCAGCTCATGCGGTCCTCAGAACAACGAGCCCTGATTGCCTTGCTCCTTGGCTTTCGCGGGCGATTTCCCGGCAAGCTTCGGCCGCGCGCCGCCGCTGGTGGCGATGGCCTCGGCAGTGCCGTCGGCGAATTCCAACTGCAGCGCCGCGCCCGGCGCCAGCTCCACGACCCGCTTGATGACGGCGCCGTCGGCATCCTTGACCAGCGCGAAACCCCGGGCCAGCACGGCTTTGTGCGACAGCGTCGACAGCAGCCGGTCGGCCTGTGTCAGCGCGGCGCGCAGCCTGTCGAGACGCCGCGCCAACGCCTGGTCTTGGCGCCGCGACAGTCCGGCCAGCGCATCGGCCTGCAGCTTCTGGCGCCGGACGATCGGCGCAGGCGACAGGCGCGTCGAATTGCGCTGGAAGCGCGCGCGTCGCTCGCGCACGATGGCGAAAAACGCCGCCCGCGCTCGCGCGATATCCCGGCCGGTCAGCGTACGCGCTTCATTGAGGCGCCTCGAAAGGGTCGCCGGCGTCAGTCTTTGCCGCTCCAGAGTTGCCCGCTTGCGCTCGATATTCACCGTCAGTCCGCGACCAAGACGGCTGGTCGCATCGTCGAAGCGGCGGCGCGGCATTGCCAGCAACTGGTCGGGCGAAGGGAGCGCGCGCGCCGCGGCGCGGACCGCCTGGCGCTTGCGCTCCAGGTGCCGGGAGGCGCAGGCATTGAGCCGCGCGCCGAGGCTGGCTAAGGTAGCCTCCAGATCTGCCCTGACCGGCACGGCGATCTCGGCCGCGCCCGTCGGTGTCGGCGCGCGCATATCGGCGACGAAGTCGATCAGGGTCGTATCGGTCTCGTGCCCGACGGCCGAGATCACCGGGATGCCGGACGCCGCCACCGCTCGCGCCAGCCCTTCGTCGTTGAAGCCCCAAAGGTCTTCCAGGCTGCCGCCGCCGCGCGCCACGATCAAAACGTCGGGCTGGCGGATGGGACCGTCCCATGTCACTGCGTTGAAGCCGTTGACTGCCGCGGTCACTTCCTTGGCCGTCGTCTCGCCCTGGACCCGCACCGGCCAGACCAGCACGTGGAGCGGGAACCGGTCCTTAATGCGATGGATGATGTCGCGGATCACCGAACCGGTCGGTGAGGTGACGACACCGATGACTTTAGGCATGAACGGCAGCCGCCGCTTGCGGCCGGCATCGAACAGGCCCTCGGCCTGTAACCGGCGCTTGCGCTCTTCCAAGAGCGCCATGAGCGCGCCGGCGCCGGCCGGCTCAAGATTGTCGATGACGATCTGATAGTTGGATTTGCCGGGATAGGTCGTCAGCCGGCCGCTGGCGATCACCTCCATGCCCTCCTCGGGGCGGAATTTCAGGCGCGCCATGGTGGTCTTCCAGACCACGGCATCGATCCGCGCCCGGTCGTCCTTCAGCGCGAAGTAAGCGTGGCCGGACGAATGTGGGCCGCGATAGCCGGAAATCTCGCCGCGCACTCGCACATTGCCGAAGGCGTCCTCGACAGTGCGCTTCAGCGCGCCGGAGATCTCACTCACCGTGTATTCGGTGGCGTTGCTGCGTGATTCGGTCGTTGTTTCATTCATCGCCGGATTGGGGAACGCTTATCGGCTGGCGTCAAGCAGGGAGAAACTCCTCTAATATTATAACGTGATCTTAAGCCCGATTTGCTTTGACAGGCGGCAGGAGAGCCGGCCCGGAACGCATGAGCGCACGCCACAACAGCAGCCCGTTGACGCACCAGGTCACGCTGACCGTGCTGACGCTCGCTGCTTTCACTTTGGCTATTGTCGTCGGCTTCGGCTTCTACGCCGCCAATCAGGCCGACGAGGCTTCGCTCGAACGTCAGAAGATTTTCATCACCGATGGGCTGAACGACCAGATTGCCGCGGTCCAGCGCGAGCAGGAAAGCGTGACCGTCTGGGACGATTCCTTAACCAATGTGAGGGCCGGCAATCAGGCCTGGATCGAGGAAAACCTCAGCACCTGGATGTACACCTACTACGGCCACAACCGGGTTTACATCCTCGACGCCGCCAACCATGCGATCCATGCCATGCGGGAGGGCAAGATCGTCGCGGCGTCGGCTTTCGGCGAGGATGAGCCCGAACTGCGGCCAACCATCGATAAGCTGCGCCGCATGTTGGCTGAGCCGCCGAAGGCCGACGCCTCCGGCCAGCCGGCCAAGATGGTCGCGCAGGATCTTGTTTCGCTCCAAGGGAAGCCCGCGATCCTGAGCGTCATGCCGCTGATGCCGAGCACGGATCGCGTCAGCCAAGCGCCTGGCACGGAATATCTGCATGTCTCGGCCGAGTTGATCAACGATGCCGTCATCGGCAAGATCGCGGCCGAATACCTGCTCGATGGCGCGCGCCTGATACCGTTGTCCGAGCCGATTGGCCCGGCGGCCGTGCCGCTGGTCGACTCTCGTGGCGTCATCCTGGGCTACATCGGCTGGGATCAGTTGCGACCTGGCCTCACCTTGGTACGCAAGATCGCTCCGGCCTTGGCGATCGCGCTGCTCGTGGCTGGCGGCGTTCTGGTGTTCCTGCTGCGCCGATTGCGCCGCGCCTCGGCCGCGCTGCAGACCAGCCGGGACCAGGCGCAATATCTCGCCTTCCATGACACGCTCACCGGCCTGCCCAACCGGGCGCTGTTCGAGGACCGGCTGCGGCGCATGCTGCTCTTCGCCAGCCAGGACGGAAGCCACGTGGCGCTGCTTTACCTCGACCTCGATCGCTTCAAACATATCAACGACACCCTCGGTCATCCGGCCGGCGACGAGCTCGTGCGCCAGACGGCGGCGCGGCTCAAGCACACGATCCGAGAAGCCGACACCGTCGCGCGGCTCGGCGGCGACGAGTTCGCTGTGATCCTGCACGACATTCCCCACGCCGGAAGCGCTGAAGATATCGCGGATAGGCTGCTTACGAAGCTGCGTGAGCCATTCAGGCTCATCGGCGACCAGGTCTTCGTCGGCGTGAGCATCGGCATCGCGCTCTCGACCGGATCGGATACGCATGCCGACGACCTGCTGCGCAAGGCCGATATCGCGCTTTACGAGGCCAAGAAGAACGGTCGCGGCCGCTACGAGGTGTTCGCCGGCGACATGGACGATCTCTTGTTGCGCAAGCGCAAGGTCGAGTCGGAACTCCGCAAGGCGCTGGATGGCGACGGCGGCATAAAGCTCGCCTATCAGCCGGTTTTCGCGGCCGACGGCCGCCGGATTTTGGGGGCCGAAGCGCTGATCCGCTGGGGGCATGAGGTGCACGGCGCCTTGCCCGCGGCGCAATTCATCGCGATCGCCGAGGAGCGCGGCCTCATCGGCGAGCTTGGCAAATGGGCGCTGAGCGAAGCCTGCCGCTTCGCCGCCGGAACCGGATTGCCCTGGATCGCCGTCAACATCTCGCCGATGCAGCTGCGCGATATCGGCTTTGCCGAACAGGTCGCTCGCATCCTGAAGGAAACCGGGCTCGACCCATCCCGCTTGCAGCTCGAGATCACCGAGAGCGTTTTGCTCGAGCACAATGACACGATCGGCACCGTGATTGCCGCACTGCGCCAATCCGGCGTGCGCATCGTGCTCGACGATTTCGGCACCGGCTACTCTTCCCTCAGCTATCTGCGTCGCCACGCGATCGACAAGCTGAAGATCGACCGCTCCTTCGTGCGTCTGCTCGACGAGGACGAAAGCGCCCGCGCAATCGCCAAAACGCTGATCGAGCTGGCGCGGACCTTGAGGGTCCAGGTAGCCGCCGAAGGCGTCGAGACCGACGCGCAAAAGGCCTTGCTGGTCGGCATGGGCTGTCACCAGATGCAGGGCTATCTGCTGTCGCCGCCGCTGGAGCCCGGCCAGTTGCTTGCTTTGCCGGGTATCTCGTCAGCGGACCAGGAGCGTTCCGCCGTTCGCGCCTGATCTACCATCCAGGCATGATCTGGTTCGCCTTGACCCGTTTCATCTTGGCAAAGGCGAGCGCGGCGAAGTCGAAGCTTCCCGCCTCTTCACTCACCGGCACGGAAATGTTGTCGAGGCTTTCGGCGATGTGACGGGCCAAGGCGTCGACGATCTCAGGCTGCGAGGTCTGGCCGCGCATGATGCCGATGCGGCAGTCCGGCAATTGGCCGAAGCCGTCGGCTTCGCCGAGCACACGCATGCCGGGGCGGAGCGCGCATTCCGGCAGCACCGAGACTGCCAGGCCGGACAGCACGGCCGCGGTGATGACGGTGGCCGAGAAGCTGGAGAACAGCACGCGATAGTCGCGGTTCTGCCGGTCGAGCACGTCGACCGCGGCGCGCCGCCAGATGCAGTTCGGCCGCCCGAACGCCATCGGCAGGGTTTCCTGTTCATGCGTGGCGTGGTTGGCCGACGTGACCCACAAAAGCGGCTCGCGCCGCACCACCTCCGACTGGCCGCGCGTGTCGTTATGCGTGACAAGCGCAAGATCGAGATTGCCGCGCTTGATGTGTTCGACCAGCCCCGGCGTCGGCTCACAGACGACCGTCAGCTCGACACGAGGGTTGGAGCGCGAGAAACGTGCCATGATCTCGGGCAGGAAGCGGTCGGCATAGTCGTCCGGCGTGCCGATGCGGATCGTGCCTTCGAGGCGTTGGTCGTCGAAGGCGGCCAAGGTCTCGCGGTTGAGGTAAATCAGCCGCCGCGCATAGGAAAGCAGCCGGTCGCCCTCCTCGGTCAGCTTGTTGGTGCGGCCGTCCTTTTCGAACAGCGGCTTGCCGATCCGCTCCTCCAGCCGCCGCATCTGCATCGACACGGCCGACTGTGTCCGATGCACCTCTTCGGCCGCGCGGGTGAAGCTTCCTGTATCGGCAATCGAGATGAAGGTTTGCAACTGATCGAGGTCGAGCGGCGCTTTCATCGGTCCAACCTATCATTGATGTTGATGCTAGAGATTAAAAACATTCGTTGGATTAATCAATCGCACGATGGCAAATTGCCATTGTCCACATGAAGGCATGTGAATGGAAACCGTAGCGGCGCTTCTCCCAAGGCGCCGCTTGCCCGGTTTCGTCCGCTCGACTCCTGGAAGGAGAGACTGACATGACCACGATTGAATTCGCCTCCGAGACCCCGCGCATCACCACGCGTCCGGCCGTTGCGATGCTTGTGGTCAATGCTATCGCCAACAGCTACCGCGCCTGGAAAAACCGTCGTGCCTTCTATCGCCTCGGCGAGATGTCGGACGCCGAGCTTGCAGATATCGGCCTGACGCGCGGCGACCTTCATGTCGCCGTCGCCGTGCCGTTCGGCCGCGATCCGACTGCGAAGCTGCGCGCGATCGCCAGCGAGCGCGCCGACACGATCGAGGACCTTGCCCGTCAGGTAGGCTGAAGGGCGGCTTTTCCCTGGATTTCCGGTCGCGCTGAACCTTTTCGCCGCTTGGCGCGACCAAGTTCATGCAGGCTCCCACACTCCCTGCCGGTTCCCCGCCGGCCAGCCTGCACATTGCCCGGTTCCTCCTCCAGGACCGGGCATTTTTCTTTTGGTTCGTCGTTCTAGGGCGGAGCAAGGAGCGAAGCGCGCAGGCATGCCGTGACCCTTGACGTGCCGCAACTGTGCAGAATTCTGCTCCGCGGCACCCTTCGGGGAAGGTAACGGCATGGATCCTCGGGTCTACGCTCCGCTTCGCGTCGCTCCGCCCGTGGATGACGACCTCGCGGTCGGCGCGCGACCTACCGCCGATCCATGTCGCGCTTGAACTGGTCGAAGATCGTGCCGACACTCTTCTCATATTCGTCGCGCTGCTGCGCGCCCGTCTCGAACATCTTGCCGAAGATGTCGTCGAAGGGATTTCGCGGCCGGCCGCTCGGGTTGGTCTGCGGCTGTTGCGGCGCGCTCTGCTGCGGCTGGCGCTGTTGCGGCTGCGGCGCCGTCTGCCCGCCCGGCACGCCGAAGCCGCCGCCCTGGCGCAACATCTCCTCGAAGATTTTGCCGAGCGGATTGTCGCCATAGGGGCTTTGCGTCTGCTGGGGCAGGCCTTGCGACTGCGCGCCGCCGCCGAACATATCCTGCAGCACCTTGCCAAGCGGGTTCTCGCCATAGGGATTGGGCGCCTGCTGTGGTTGACCTTGCGGCTGCGCCGCACCTCCGCCGAACATGTCCTGCAGCACCTTGCCGAGCGGATTCTCGCCATAAGGATTGGGCGCCGGCGCCTGCCGCGTTTGCGGTGACGGCGCGAGACCGCCCTGCCGCATCATCTGCTCGATGATTTCGCCGAGCGGATTGCCGGTGCCGCCGAAACCGCCGGCCTGCATCTGCCCCCCGGTCAATTGATTGTTGGTCTGCTTGAACAGCCCGCCCATCATCATCGAGGCCATGGCCGGCAGCATCTGCTGCAGCACCTGCTGGCTGAGCCCCGTCGCCTGCGCGGCCTGGTTCGCCACGGCGCGCGACAGGTCCTTCGAGCCGAACAGATGGCCGAGAATGCCGTTGCCCTCATCGATGCCTTGCGGCGAAAAGGCCCTTGTCGCATCCTCGAAATATTTGGCGTGCTGCCCACTCGCCATCGCTGTCATGAAGGCGCCCATCCCGTAGGGGTCGGCGGTGTTGCGCTGGAGCCCCTGCGAGAAGGCGGGCAGCAGCGCCTGGACCGCGGCCTGCGTCTGCTGCATCGAAAGCCCATATTGCTGGGCCAGCGCCTGCATGCCGGCGCCATTCTGGGCTTGGGCAAAAATGTCGAACAGGGAAGGCATGGGGTCTCCTCCGGCAGTGTCCTCGCCGGAAAAGACTAGTTCGTTTCGATCACTGATTGAAGCGGCTTTTACCAACCAACCGCGTAGCGAGTAGCCGACGGTTAATAGGCATATTCCATGAACACGGGCTCGATCGAACCGCCCCAGCGCGTGTGGTAAGCCGACAGCATCTCCTCGGCGCTGGTGGTGCCGCGCGACACGACTTCATCCAGCGTGTTGAGGAACGACGTCTCGTCGTAACCGTCGCGATTCTTCTTGCCGCGGTTCTTCAGTCCCATGCGGGAGATTGCGAGCACGTCGCGGGCGACGTCGCGCAAGCTGGCGTTGCGGAACGGCGCCGCGATGCCAAGCTCCGGCACGGTGTTGCGCATCGCCAGTGCTTCCCCATAGGTCCAGCTTGCGGTCAGCGCCTCGGCGGCGTCCAGCGCCTGCTCGTCATAAAGCAGCCCGACCCAGAAGGCGGGAAGCGCGCAGATGCGCCGCCACGGGCCGCCATCGGCGCCGCGCATTTCGAGAAAGCGCTTCAGCCGCACGTCGGGGAACAGGGTCGACAGGTGATTTGCCCAGTCGCCCATCGTCGGCAGGCCGTCTGGGATTTCATTGTGCGCCGCGCCCGCCATGAACTGGCGGAAGGTGTAGCGCGTCATGTCGTGATAATGGCCGTCGCGGATGACGAAATACATCGGCACGTCGAGCGCCCATTCGACATAGTCGGCAAAGCCGAAATCGGGCGAGAAGCAGAATTCGAGCATGCCGGAACGCTGGTTGTCTGTGTCGCGCCAGATGTCGCCGCGCCAGCTCTGCAGCCCGTTCGGCCGGCTTTCGGTGAAGGGCGAGTTGGCAAACAGCGCCGTCGACAGCGGCTGCAGCTTCAGCGACACCTGCATCTTGCGGCGCATGTCGGTTTCGCTCTCGAAGTCGAGATTCACTTGGATCGTGCAGGTGCGGTACATCATGTCGAGGCCCTTGGTGCCGACCTTCGGCATGTATCGCGTCATGATCTCGTAGCGCGATTTCGGCATTTTCGGCGTGTCGGCCAGCGACCATTTCGGGCTACCGCCGAGGCCGAGGAAGCGGATGCCGAGCGGCTCGGCGATCTCGCGCACCTGCGCCAGATGCGCGTTGCCCTCGCGACAGGTCTGGTGGATCGATTCCAGCGGCGCGCCGGAAAGCTCGAACTGGCCGCCTGGCTCCAGCGAGATCGCGCCCTGTCCCGTCGGCTCGACAAGGCCGATGATGCGGCCGGCGTCCATGATCGGGTCCCAGCCAAGCTTCTGCTGCATGCCTTCAAGGATGGCGCGGATGCCGCGCTCGCCGCCGTAAGGCACCGGCGCGTTGCCGTCGACATAGAAGGGGAATTTCTCGTGCTCGGTGCCGATGCGCCATTTGTCGCGCGGCTTGTTGCCGGCAGCCAGATAGCCGACCAGTTCGTCGATGCCTTCGATGGGCTGGGTATCGGTTGTGTCGCGCGCCATCTCGCCCCTCCGTGCGCATGATTTCCGAAAACCGGGACCGATTTCCGCTGGACGTCCTGCGCAAGTCTTTTAAGTGTTACAGCGCCCTTTGCTCCACGAAAAGGAGGCGCAGTGCTGCAGAGGCCGGACGGCCGCCGGCGCTAGATGGACGAAATGCCCGCGGCCGATCAAGCAAAAAATCCTGAGCCACGCCTCAACAGGATTTGATTACCAGTCGCCGATCGTCGCCTGGATCGCGGCAAGTGCCGCCACCGCCGCCGTGTCGGCGCGCAGGATGCGCGGTCCGAGCGGGATGGCGGTGACGAAAGGCAAGGCCCTCAGCATCTTGCGCTCGTCCTCGGAAAATCCGCCTTCCGGACCGACCAGAAGCGCAAGTTTCTTCTCACTTACCGCTTGCAGGGCCGGCAGCGGATTGTTGGTCGAGGCGTCCTCGTCGCAGAAGATCAACCGCCGCTTCCTGTCCCAACTGGCGAGCAGCCTCTCTAGCTTCTCTGCTTCGCGCACTTCCGGCACCGCCAGTATGCCGCATTGCTCGGCCGCTTCGACGACATTGGCGCGCAGGCGCTCGATGCCCGGCTTTGCCACCTGCGTGTGCTGGGTGATGACGGGCTGCAATATGCCGGCGCCCATCTCGACGGCCTTCTGCACCAGGTAGTCGAGCCTGCCCTGCTTCAGCGGCGCGAAGCAATAGACGAGGTCGGGCAGCGGCGGCTGCGGCCGCTGTAGCTCCAGCACTTTCAGCCGGACCGCCTTCTTGGATCTGGCGGCAATCGCAGCCGACCATTCACCGTCGCGGCCATTGAACAAAAGAACCTCGGCGCCTTCGCCGAGCCGCAGCACATGGGCGAGATAATGACTTTGCTGCTGTCCGGCGTCGAATTCGAGGCCGGGTCCAAGATCGTCCGGCACGAACAGCCGCTGCATTTTGTAGTTGGCGCGCATGGTCGACCAATGGGCGAGGCGACGGGTATCGTCAAGTATCGGCGGTCGAATGCCAGGCCGGGGCAAAGCCTTGCCGCAGCACCGCGATGGTGGTTGCCGGCGTCAGCACGCGCAGCGGCCGTCCGGCAAAGCGATCGAAGGCGATTGGACCGGCGTAGCCCGCGAAGGACCATTCAAGTGCCCTGCCGGAACGCAGCGCATAGGCTGTGTCGCCGTCCGCGATCATCGCTCCATCGGGCAAGTCCCTGAGCTCCGGCACGGTTACGGGAGGCGGCTGTCCGCCTGAAGCCAGCCGTTCCCTGTGCAGCTGTTTGTCGACCATCGGCGCGCGGGTCTCTGGGATGCCGAAGGCCTTGCCGAAACGGCTCACGAAATCGGTCGCCCGCTCGCGCCGGCAGAAGAAGCAGGGCCGGTGGCCCGCAGCCAATGCCGTCACCTCGTCGAGGAAGAACAACTCGGTCCAGCCGGCTTTTCCTCCCCTGTTGCGGCCCATCGGTTCGCGCCGCGCATTTCGAAACTGGCACAGGCAGATGATCCAGGCCTGCAAGGCCCAGCGCTTCTTCAGCAGCGTTTTCGTCTCCGGATCATGGATGATGCCGCGATTGCCGGTGAACAGGCCGCGCTCCGGCATGGCACGGATGACGCCGAAGGGATCGACCCGGTTCTGCAGTGGCATAGCTTTCTCTCTCGAGCCGCATCTTGGCTGAAACGCGAGCTGCATGATATCGCTCGGCACAGCATTTTAATGTCAGCAGGTTTTCGATGCGGGTTTTGGTCGTCCAGAATTTCGACAATGAGGGCCTTGGCCAGATCGGCGCCGCGCTCGTGGAAGCCGGCGCCGACATCGACCTGCGTAAGCCCTATCACGGCGAAGCATTGCCGCAGGACAGCAGCGAGCACGACGCGATCGTCGTGCTCGGCGGCGCCCAGAACGCGCTCGACGATCAGATTTGCCCTTACTTTCCCGCATTGATCGACCTGACGCGCGATTTCGCCGACAAGGATCGCTCGGTGCTCGGCATTTGCCTCGGCAGCCAGCTTCTGGCGCGCGCCTTCGGCGGCACGAACCAGATCGGCGGCGCCACCGAGTTCGGCTGGCACAAAGTGTCGCTGACGCCGGACGCGAAGTCGGACCCGGTTCTGGGCGCCTTGCCCGAGAGCTTCCCCATTTTCGAATGGCATGACGACACGTTCGGCCTGCCGGAAAACGCCGTGCGGCTGGCAGGCAGCGTGGTCGCCGAAAACCAGGCGTTCCGCCTAGGCCGTGCGGCCTATGGCTTCCAGTTCCATTTCGAGGTGGATACCCCGATGGCGCGCGACTGGAGCAGTTGCTTCGCATCGCTCATCGCCGAGCGCCATCCAGATTGGGCCGGCAAGCTCGATGACGAGATAGCCCGCAACGGGCCCGCCGCCGACGCCGCCGGCCTGGCGATAGCCCGCGCCTGGGTGGCGACAATCTGATGGTCGAACCCCTCATCGACCGCAGCGTGGCATAATTGGCACGCTTCAGCGCCTGCGCCTGGGGATAACGCTCTTCTTTCTTGGTTTGTGTCCGGCCGCTCCCCTAAGAGGGCGCGCTTTGTATCGCCGGTGCAACCGCCATGAACCTTTTGTGTGATCCAGCCGACACACCGGCGATACAGAATCTGCTTAGAAGCGCGAATTCGTCGAAACATTGAGACGCATTTTATCGTTTCAACGCATTGGTAACCGCCTCGTGCCCAGATGCAAAAAGCTTAACCAGAGATGACGTCCGTGAAAGCAGCTCTCCTGTCTTTTGTCATGCTGTCTGCCATCGTGCTCTGCGGCCTTGGCATTTATGCCGCCGACGCAGCGACCAACCACCGGGCCGTCGACGGCTACGGCGTCACCGCCTCGCTCGACTAAGCCCGATCAAAATCGGAAGCAGGCCGCGCCGGGACTGCGCTTAGAGCGCTTTGCCTTGCACGTCGATGATCTGCTTGTCGCCGCCGTTAATGGCGAGCGCGCTCAGCATCCCCGATTTCCAGGCGAGCGTGTCGACATTGACGCGGTTGGCCTTCACCTCGGCTTCCGGGACGGGCGTGTGCCCGTGCACGATCACCTTTGAAAAGAGCTCCTGGTGATCGTGGAAGGCATCGCGGATCCAGATCAGGTCCTGCTGGTTCTGGCGGTCGAGCGGCACGCCCGGCCTTATCCCGGCATGGCAGAAGAAGAAGTCGCCGAAACTGACCGAAAACGTCAGCGATTGCAGGAAATCGACATGGTTGCGCGGCACCGCTTTCACCAGCGCGGCGTGTCCGCGCGCGACGGTCCCCGCCTTGCCGTACCAATGGGCGTCGCGGACGAGGTCCACGCCATAGGACTGCGCCGTCTGGATGCCGCCATAATTCATGAACAGGCCGTCCGGCTCGGCGTCGGCGAGGAATTCGAGCATGCCGATATCGTGGTTGCCGGCGAGCATGATGTTGCGCGGATCGCGCTTGCGCGCCTCGATCAGGAAATCGATGACGCTCTTTGAATCCGGACCGCGGTCGACATAGTCGCCGAGATGGACGATGCGCCAGTCGGATCCGGACGCATATTCCAGTTCGCTCGCGATGCGTCGGTGCATGGCGGCGAGCAGGTCCTGGCGTCCATGCACATCGCCGATGGCGTAAAGCCGCAAGCCGTCCGGCCCGCGTGCGTCGAGGTAGTGGATGCCGGTTTCGGTCAAGGTGGACATGTTCCCGCGGCACAGTTGAGCCAAGCCTAGTGCCGATCGATGAACAACGCCCTAGCGACGCAACCGATCCGTGCGATCTCGGCTCTACCTAGCGACGCAGCTGCTCCTTGCCCATGTCGGCGACGAGCCGCTTGCCGCACAGCGCCATTGTGACATCCATTTCCTTGCGGATGATTTCGAGCGCTTTGGTGACGCCGTCCTTGCCCATCGCGCCGAGGCCGTAAAGGAACGGCCTGCCGATATAGGTGCCCTTGGCGCCGAGGCAGAGCGCCTTGAGCACGTCCTGGCCGGAGCGGATGCCGCCGTCCATATGGACTTCGATCCTGTCGCCGACCGCATCGGCGATTTCTTCCAGCACCGAGATCGAGGAGGGCGCGCCGTCGAGCTGACGCCCGCCATGGTTGGAGACCACGATCGCATCGGCGCCGGTCTCGGCCGCCATCAGCGCGTCTTCCTTGTCGAGGATGCCCTTCAGGATCAGCTTGCCGCCCCAGCGCTCCTTGATCCAGGCGACGTCCTTCCACGACAGGTGCGGATCGAACTGCTCATTCGTCCAGGACGATAGTGAGGAGACGTCCCCCACGCCCTTTGCGTGGCCGACGATGTTGCGGAAGGTACGGCGCGGGGTGCCGGCGATGCCCAGGCACCAGCGCGGCTTCAGCGCAAGATCGATGATGTTGGCAAGCGTCATCTTGGGCGGCGCCGAGAGACCGTTGCGCACGTCCTTGTGGCGCTGTCCCAGGATCTGCAGGTCGAGCGTCAGCACCAGCGCCGAGCATTTCGCCGCCTTGGCGCGATCGATCAGGTTGAGCACGAAATCCTTGTCGCGCAGCACGTAGAGCTGGAACCAGAACGGTTTTTTGGTCACCGAGGCGACATCCTCGATCGAGCAGATGCTCATGGTCGATAGCGTGAACGGAACGCCGAACGCTTCCGCCGCCTGTGCCGCCAACATCTCGCCGTCGGCATGCTGCATGCCAGTCAGTCCGGTCGGCGCGAGTGCCACCGGCATCGCCACCTTCTGGCCGATCATGGCCGATTCCAGCGAGCGATTGCTCATGTCGACCAGCACGCGCTGGCGGAATTTTATCCTGCCAAAGTCCTCTTCGTTAGCCCGGTAGGTGCTCTCCGTCCAGGCGCCGGAATCGGCATAGTCGAAGAACATCTTCGGCACCCTGCGGCGTGCCAGATCCTTGAGATCGGCGATGGTGAGGATTTCGCTCATGATGGGTCCCCGCTAAATCTGTGCTTAGGAGCGTTTGCGTGTGGGTTCGATATCGCCGGCATCGGAGCGCTGTCTCAGCCTCAGCCGGGAGACGCGCTGCCAGTCGCCGCTGCGCTCGGCTTCCGCCATCGAGCGCTCGACATAGGTGATGTGGTCCATCGCGGCCTTGCGCGCCGCGATCGGATCGCCGGCCTTGATCGCGGTGTGGATCGCTCGGTGCTGTTCGAGCAGCGCCTCGCGCGCGCCGGGCACGCCGAACACCAGAAGCCGGTTCTGGAATACGCCTTCCGACAGCAGCCGGTAGCAGGAGCGCAACGTGTGCAGCAGGATGATGTTGTGCGCGCACTCGCACACCGCATGATGGAACTCGACATCGATCTCAGCCTCGTCGTCGAAGTCGCCGGTGCGGTGCGCCTCGTCCATGCGCGCCATGATGCGGTCGAGCAGCTTAAGATCCTCCGGCGTCGCGCGTCGTGCCGCGTACTCGGCCGCCACCGCCTCGATCTCGCGCCGGTACTCGAGATAGTCGGTCACCGCCTTGCGGTGCATGGAAATGAGGTCCGTCACCGGTTTGGTGAAGAGCTGGCCGATGACGTCGGCGACATGCGTGCCGCCGCCGGGGCGCGTCGTCAGCAGCCCGCGTCCCTCCAGCGCCTTCAGCGCGTCGCGCAGGATCGGTCGCGACACGTCGAACTGGCGCGCCAGCTCGCGTTCGCCCGGCAGCCGGTCGCCGGTGCGAAGAACGCCTTCGAGGATCAGGCTCTCGATCTGCTGCACCACCTCGTCGGCGGTGCGCGAATGCTCGATCCTGGAGAAAATGTCGCTCAAAGGGGCGCCTGGAGAACGGAACGGATGTCGCCCAGATTAATGCGTCGATCACCAACTGGTCAAATTATTTATCCAATTCGCTCGATCTGGTCGGATCGCTTGTCACGCGTCGTCACCGCCGGATGCTGATATTTGCTGTTTACGCGTCTCGCCGATTGCCGCAAGACGGCCGGGTTGCACGAAGGGTCGAAAACAGGGGGACCAGCCGTGTCCGACGAGATGTCCAGTCTCGAATTCCAGCCGCGCGCCCAAGGCAGCGTCTTGGGGTTTCCGGCGCATGAGGGGCGGCCCGGCGCGATTGGCGAGGTCCATGCCCGTCCGCACCCGCTGGTCGAAAAGCCGCGCGTGCTCATCCAGCTTTCCTTCATGACCGAGGCCGGCTCCGCGGTCGACCATGCCGTGCTCTCGGAGCTTTCGAGGCGGCTGGGAATCGCCGCGCCGGAGCGCAACGCGCGCCACCACGCCATGAAATGGGGCAAGGGCTCGCTGCGTTGGGAGCGGCATACGGAATTCTCGACTTATCTGTGGGAGGGGCCGCTGGCCGAGAATGGCAGAGGGCAGGAAGATTCGCCCTTCGGCAACGGCTTCTCGCCCCCGGGCACGGTGATCTCCGGCATCCGCCTCGAAATCCGCAAATGGACGCAGGCGAGCGAAAGGCTGATCACCAGCTTCGATCCGACCAGCCTGTGCTACTCGCTGGTCGAGCGGGGCGCCGCGGCCATCATCACCGATTTCCGCCAGGACGGCGACGGCCTGACCCGCATGCTGGTCCTCGATCGCGGCCTGACGCCGGCCAGCACCGGCGCTCTGTCGCAACGGCTGATCGACATCGAGACCTATCGGACGCTGGCCATGCTTGGCCTGCCGCTGGCATTGACGCTGTCCGGCCGTGCCCGCCGCATCGAGGACCGTCTGGCTCAGACCACGCTGGAAATGAAGGCCGTAGAAACCCGCGACAGCCAGACGCTGCTCGCCGATCTCACCGAGCTCGCCGCCGAACTCGAGGCCGACGCCGCATCCAGCCTTTACCGCTTCGGCGCCAGCCGCGCCTATGACGGCATCGTCACCGAAAGACTGGAGGCGCTGGATGAAGAGCCGGTGCAGGGCTTTGACACCTGGGCGGGCTTCCTGCAGCGCCGCATGGCGCCGGCCATGCGCACCTGCCGCTCGGTTGAGGAGCGCCAGGCCAATCTGTCGCGAAAACTCACCCGCGCCACCACGCTGCTGCGCACTTGGGTCGATGTCGATGTCGAGAAGCAGAACCGCGATCTGCTGGCGTCGATGAACAACCGCGCCCGGCTGCAACTGCGCCTGCAGCAAACGGTCGAAGGCCTGTCCGTGGCCGCCGTGTCATACTACGTTGTCGGCCTCATCGGCTATGTCGCCAAGGGCGCCTCGATCTTCGGTCACGCCTTCGCGCCAGAAGTCGTCACCGCCGCCTCCGTTCCGGTCGCCATCCTGCTGGTCTGGTGGGGCGTGCGCCGGGTGCGCAAGATGCATTCCGAGCCGGCGAAGCATCCGGGCGAGTAATATCTCGAAGAGGAGAGCGCCAGCGGCAGATTGCCGCTGCGGAAGCTCCGCATTACGCTCGCCGCCCGATGCGACCAAAGCAACGTTTGCAACAAAACCGTCAAGCTGGTAAAAGATTTTGACCAGTCAAGCGAGATGACCGATGTCCGGCCTAGCCATGCCCAAGCCAGATGCTGAAACGCTACGCCGGCGCGCTGAGATCGTCGCCGATATGCGCATCATCGTACCGGGCGAGGGCGTCGTCGATGCGGCGAACGAAATGCGCGCCTTCGAAAGTGATGGCCTCACCGCCTACCGGCAGCTGCCGCTGGTGGTTGTGCTGCCGGAAACGGTGGCGCAGGTCTCTCGCATCCTGAAATACTGTAACGAGCGCAACATCCGCGTCGTGCCGCGCGGCTCCGGCACTTCGCTGTCCGGCGGCGCGCTGCCGCTGGAAGATGCGGTGCTCCTGGTGATGAGCCGCTTCAGCCGCATCCTTCAAATCGACTATCCCAATCGAACCGTCGTCGCGCAGCCGGGCGTCACCAATCTCGGCATCACCACCGCCGTCGAGCAGGAGGGCTTCTACTATGCCCCCGATCCATCCTCCCAGATCGCCTGCTCGATCGGCGGCAATGTCGCGGAGAATTCCGGCGGCGTGCATTGCCTCAAATACGGCCTCACCGCGAACAATGTACTCGGCATCGAGATGGTGCTGATGAATGGTGAGGTGGTTAGGCTCGGCGGCAGCCATCTCGACCAGGAGGGCTACGACCTGCTCGGTGTCATGACCGGCTCCGAGGGCCTGCTCGGCGTCGTCACCGAGGTCACCGTGCGCATTCTCAAGAAGCCGGAGACGGCGCGCGCGCTGCTGATCGGCTTCCCAACCAGCGAACAGGGCGGCAAGTGCGTCGCCGACATCATCGGCGCCGGCATCATCCCCGGCGGCATGGAGATGATGGACCGCCCGGCGATTCATGCGGCGGAGGATTTCGTCCATGCCGGCTATCCGCTCGATGTCGAGGCACTGCTCATCGTCGAGTTGGACGGGCCTAGCGTCGAGGTCGACCATTTGATCGGCCTCGTCGAGGCGATCGCCTATAGGAACGGCTCGACCACCTGCCGCATCTCGCAGTCGGAACAGGAGCGGTTGAGCTTCTGGGCCGGTCGCAAGGCGGCTTTCCCGGCGGTCGGTCGCATCTCGCCGGACTATTACTGCATGGACGGTACCATTCCCCGCAAGGAACTGCCGCGCGTGCTCGCCGGCATGCGCGACCTCTCCGAGAAATACGGGCTTGGCGTCGCCAATGTCTTTCATGCCGGCGACGGCAATCTGCACCCGCTGATCCTCTACGACGCCAATGTGCCGGGCGAACTCGACAAGGCCGAGAGTTTCGGCGCCGACATACTGCGGCTGTGCGTCGAAGTCGGCGGGGTGCTGACGGGCGAGCACGGCGTCGGCGTCGAGAAGCGCGACCTGATGCCGGAAATGTTCAACCAGATCGATCTGGACCAGCAGATGCGCGTCAAATGCGCCTTCGACCCCAACCATCTGCTCAATCCCGGCAAGGTCTTCCCGCAATTGCGCCGGTGTGCGGAGCTGGGGCGCATGCATGTGCATCGGGGCCAGGTAGCGTTTCCGGATATTCCGAGGTTTTGATGGGGTCGCGGGATCAAAGTTCCTCGCCCCCGCAAAGCGGGGGAGAGGTGGCTCGGGCAAAGCCCGAGACGGAGAGGGGGACGCCCTCTCAGCCAAGCCGCCGCTCGCCCGAAAAGATCTGTCGTGCGCGCGAACTTCGTCACGGAGACAATCAGGCGGAAGCGATCCTCTGGAACGAACTGAAGGCAAGAAAGCTGGGCGGATACAAATTCGTTTGCCAGATGCCCATCGGCCCGTATTTCGCGGATTTTGCCTGCAGAAGCCAAAAGCTGATCGTGGAGCTGGACGGCAGCCAGCACGCGGAGAGTTCATACGATAGGCGACGCGACGAATTCATGCGCGGCGAAGGCTTCTCGGTGCTGAGGTTCTGGAGCTTCGATGTTTTGAAGAATGTCAGGAGCGTTTGCGAGACGATCCTCGCAGCGCTGGAAGGGCGGTTTGCTGAAGACGTCGTTGCGACCGACCTCAGGTTTGTTTTTGCTGCCAGGAAGACGGGAGACAGCGCTCTATGATGGCCCCCTCTCCGTCTCGGGCTTCGCCCGAGCCACCTCTCCCTCGCTCTGCGGGGGCGAGGAAAGGCGCTCGCCAATGACCACCTTCACGCCCTCCACCACCGCCGAGGTCCTCACCACCGTCCAATGGGCGGCAGCCGAAGAGACGCCCCTCGAAATCCTCGGCCACGGCTCCAAGCGCGGCATCGGCCGTCCGCTGCAGACCGAGCATACGCTCGACCTGTCCAAGCTCACCGGCGTAACGCTCTACGAGCCCGCCGAACTGGTGCTTTCGGCGCGCGCCGGCACACCGCTCGCCGAGATCGAAAGACTGCTTGCGGAAAACGGCCAGCAATTTGCGTTTGAGCCAATCGATTACGGCCCGCTGGTCGGCGGCGATCCGGGCAGGGGCACCATCGGCGGTGTGCTGGCCTCGAATCTGTCCGGTCCGCGGCGGCTGAAGGCCGGCGCCGCGCGCGACCATATTCTTGGCGTCGCCGCCGTCTCGGGACGCGGCGAGGCCTTCAAGTCGGGCGGGCGCGTCGTCAAGAACGTCACCGGCTACGACCTCTCGAAGCTGATGGCGAACAGCTGGGGTACGCTGGCCGTGCTGACCGATGTCACGTTCAAGGTGCTGCCGGCCGCCGAGACCGAAGTCACTTTGGCCATCCGCGGCCTCCTCGACGAGGCCGCGGTCGCCGCTATGGCGCTGGCACTGGGCTCCAGCGCCGAAGTGTCGAGCGCCGCGCATCTGCCGGAGCGCATCGCCGCGAAGGTCGCCGGCGGTAAGCACGGCAGCGATGCAGCGACATTGCTGCGCGTCGAAGGTTTTGGTCCGTCGGTCGTCTATCGTATCGAGGCGCTGCGGAAGCTGCTCGCCAAGGCAGGGCCGCTGGAAGAGATCGCCGGCGAGGCGTCGAAGACGATCTGGCGCGACATCCGTGATTGCCGGCCGTTCGCAGACAGCGGCACGCGGCCGGTCTGGCGCGTCTCGATGGCGCCGTCCGAGGCGCATCATATGGTGATGGCGCTGCGCATGCAGGCGGCGGTCGATGCCTTTTATGACTGGCAGGGCGGCCTGGTGTGGCTGTCGATGCGTGAGGATGATCCGGAGACGAATCTCTTGCGCGGCTTGATCCGCAAGCATGGCGGCGGCCATGCAACGCTGGTGCGCGCCTCCGCTCCGCATCGCGCGGCGCTGCCGGTGTTCGAACCGCAGCCGCCGCATCTGGCGGCATTGTCGGCGCGGCTTAAGGCCGAGTTCGATCCGAAGAATATCCTCAACCCCGGCCGCATGGCGCCGGGCGCCGGCTCTGCTACTCTCTCCCGATCAACGGAGGGAGCAGCATCATGAGCAATACCGACCTCGGATCGAGCAGCGCACCACGCCAGACCGATCGCTGGCTGGAGCCGGGCCAGACCAACGCGCTGGTCATCTACATTCTCTACCTCGCCAGCCTCGTCATCGGCATCACCGTCATTGTCGGCATCGTGCTTGCCTACATAAACCGCGGCAAGGCCGGCGGCTTCGTCGAAAGCCACTATACGTTCCTGATCAGGACGTTCTGGATCGGCCTTCTCTACGCGCTGATCTCGGTGGTCCTGATGATGCTGGTGATCGGCTTCGTGCTGATGTTGGCCGTCGCCGTCTGGTTTATCGCCCGCTGCATTCTGGGCATCCAGGCGCTGCAGCGCGGCCAGCCCGTCAAGAACCCGCAAAGCTGGCTTCTGGGACAGTGAGGATTTTTGCGTGCAGACCAATTTCTCCCTGGCCCAGCTTGCCGATCCGCATGTCGCGGAATCGGAGAAGATCCTGCGCAAATGCGTGCATTGCGGCTTCTGCACTGCCACCTGTCCGACCTATGTGACGCTAGGCAACGAGCTGGATTCGCCGCGCGGCCGCATCTACCTCATCAAGGACATGCTGGAGAACGGCCGCCCGGCGGATAAGGAGATCGTCACCCATATCGACCGGTGTCTCTCCTGCCTTGCCTGCATGACGACCTGCCCCTCGGGCGTGAACTACATGCATCTGGTCGACCACGCCCGCGCCCATATCGAACAGACCTATAAGCGGCCGCTGCTCGACCGGCTGACGCGCGCCATGCTGGCCTTGGTGCTGCCTTACCCGAACCGCTTCCGCGCGGCCCTGAAACTGGCCGGGCTCGGCCGGCCGTTCATCGGACTGTTCGAGAAACTGCCGGCGCTGAAGCCGGTCGCCGCGATGCTCAAGCTGGCCCCATCGTCGCTTCCGCCAGCGTCGCCAAAGGCCTTGCCTAGTATGCATGCCGGGCAGGGAGCAAAGCACGGCCGCGTCGCCATCCTCACCGGCTGCGCGCAATCGGTGCTCGATCCCGCCATCAACGACACCGCCATCTCGCTGCTGACCAGACTGGGCGTCGAGGTCGTGGTGCCGGAAGGCGAGGGCTGCTGCGGCGCGCTCGTCCACCACATGGGACGCGAGGATCAGGCCCTTGCCTCGGCCAGGCGGAATGTCGACGTCTGGACGCGCGCGATTGACCAGGGCCGGCTCGACGCCATTGTCATCACCGCATCGGGCTGCGGTACGACCATCAAGGATTACGGCTTCATGCTGCGCCTTGATCCCACCTACGCGGAAAAGGCCGCGCGGGTATCGTCGTTGGCCAAGGATATCACCGAATATCTGGCTGCCCTTGACCTGCCTGAGCCGCTGCGCAAGCCGGGCACGGTCGTCGCGTACCATTCCGCCTGCTCCATGCAGCACGGCCAGAAGATCACGCGCCAGCCGAAGGAGCTTCTGGCCAAGGCGGGATTCGTCGTGCGCGAGCCGCGCGAGGGTCATCTGTGCTGCGGCTCGGCCGGCACCTACAACATCCTGCAGCCGGAGATTTCCTCCAAGCTGCGCGACCGCAAGGTGAAAAACATCGAGGCGACCGGCGCTTCAGTTGTCGCCACCGGCAACATCGGCTGCATCACCCAGATCGCCTCCGCCGCCAGGCTGCCGGTGGTGCACACGATCAAGCTGCTGGACTGGGCCTATGGCGGCCCGAAGCCGGAAGGCCTTTCCGACTCGATACTGACCGCCGCCGAATAGTCGAAACTACTCCGCCGCGATCTGATCCGGCACGCCGTAGGTCGCGCGGTAGAGTGCGCGCTGGCGGTTGAGCGCGACCATGGTGTTGCGCAACAGGATCGCGACCGTCAGCGGGCCGACGCCGCCCGGCACCGGCGTGATCCAGGACGCCACTTCCTTGACGCTGTCGGTGTCGACGTCGCCGACGATACGGGTTTCGCCGTCCGGTCCGATTTCCGAATTGATGCCGATATCGATGACGCAAGCCCCTGGCTTCACCATGTCGGCCTTGATCAGCCGGGGCTTGCCGACGGCGACGAACAGCGCGTCGGCACGCCGTGCATGCGCGGCCACCGAGCGCGTCATGTGGTGGCACACCGTCACCGTCGCGCCCTCGCTCATCAGCAGGAAGGCGATCGGCTTGCCGACGATCTCGGAATGGCCGACGACGACCACTTCCAGCCCCTTCAGCTCAAGGCCGGTTTCCTTCAGCAGTTCGACCGAGGCCGCTGCCGTGCAGGGCGCCAGATCGAGCTGGTTGTAGACGATGTTGCCGATCGAGGCCGGGTGCATGCCTTCGACGTCCTTCAGCGGATGCACCGCGGCCTGCAGCGTCTTGATCGGGATATGCCCCGGAACCGGCCGCTGGATGATGATGCCGGTGACGCGCGGATCGGCGTTGAGGCCGTGAATTGCCGCTTCCAGTTCGCCGGCGGTGATGTCGGCGGCGAAGCGCCGTTCCTCGAAGCCGATGCCGGCAAGCTCAGCCTTGGCGCGCTGGTTGCGCACATAGACTTCAACCGCGGCGATATCGCCGACGGTGATCGAGACCAGCTTCGGCGGAAAACCTTCGGCCGTCGCGATCAAGGCATCTTCGCGCACCGAAGCGATGATGCGCTTGGCAACCGGGCCGCCTTTCAGATAGCGGCTGTCGTCGGTCCGGGTCATGGCTGGCACCTTTGCCTTCTGGGCAATTCGAGGAAATCGCGTAAGCAGCGTTGCATCCAGAATTGCGTGACTATCGGGATTTGGGCGCTGCAATAGCAGAGGGGCGCCGGGAAATCAGCCCCGAAAGCGAATCCGCCTGCTTTCGGGGCGACTTGCAGCGCCACGCGTCAAAGAAACCTCAAGAACGAAAAGGGCAGCGCGGTCGCCCGCGCTGCCCTTTCGTGACCGGCCGTATCCCCACACGGCCCGTCCCCCGTAAACTTCGACACCGATTTAAGCACATCCCACGGGATCGCACTATGACTTGGCGGCAACAGCTGGACTAAAAGTGCTGCGCCGCCTAACCGGCTGGTTCGCAGAAACTATATCACCTCGACCGTGGTCCCGACATTGACGCGTTCATAAAGGTCGACGACGTCCTCATTGCGCATGCGGATGCAGCCGGAAGACACCGCGCCGCCGATCGTCCAGGGCTGGTTGGTGCCGTGGATGCGGTATTCGGTGGTGCCGAGATAGAGCGCGCGCGCGCCCAGCGGGTTCTCGATGCCGCCGGCCAGATAGGTCGGCAGGTAACGGCCCTTAGCCGCCTCGCGCTTGATCATCTCCGCCGGCGGGCGCCAGTCCGGCCACACCTTCTTGTCGGTGATTTTGTGCGTGCCCGACCATTCGAAGCCGGGCTTGCCGGTGCCGACGCCGTAGCGCCGCGCCTTGCCGTTCCTCTCGACCAGATAGAGGAAGTTCTGGTGGGTATCGATGACGATGGTGCCCGGTTTCGCTGGGCCGTCATAGGCCACTTCCTGCGGCAGATAGATCGGGTTGATCTGCGGCCGCATCACCATGCGCCTGGCCGACTGCTGCACGGCCGCCGTGCGCTGCCGGTCGGGTTGCGCTTGGAACAGGCGCTGCAGCGGCGGCTGCGTCGCCTTGCGGGTCGGGCGCACGATGCCCGGTGCACGGCCAAGCTGCAGCACCCAGGGCGCCGAAAGGTCGGGGCTCACCATCACCGGCGGCATGTCGGCGTAGCGGTCGTTGGCAAGGGTGGTCGTGGCGCCGGCGGCAAGGATTACCGCCGCGCCGAGCAGGGAACAAAACGCTGTCTTCATCGGAACGCACCTTGATCGAACTCATCCGGGGCGGAGAGGGCCCTTCGGTTTCGCGATCCTTGGCGCGCAGCGGCAAGCAAAACATGAATCGGAATGCGTAAAATGCGGAACTGTCAGTAAAGCTTTTGGTGTGGTTACCGGCCGGTTCAGGAATCTGGTAAAGCCGCGGTAAAAGCTGCGCTGAAGCGCATTAACGATTGGATTTGAACGCGATGACCGAAAATGCCGGTATTCTCGAAGGCCCCGACGGAAAGGCACGCTGCTTCTGGCACGGCAATCTGCCGGACTATCTTCATTACCACGATCATGAATGGGGCCGCCCGGTGACGGATGACCGGCGGCTGTTCGAGAAGATCTGCCTGGAAGGGTTCCAGTCGGGCCTGTCGTGGCTGACCATACTGCGCAAGCGCGAGAATTTCCGCGAAGCCTTCGCTGGCTTCGACTTCGACAAGGTGGCGGAATTCACCGACGCGGATGTCGAGCGCCTGCTCGGCAATGCGGGGATCATCCGCCATCGCGGCAAGATCGTCTCGACCATCAACAACGCCAAACGCGCCCGCGAGATGGTCGACGAGTTCGGCTCGCTTGCCGCATGGTTCTGGAAGTTCGAGCCAGGTCCCGACGAGAGGCCCGAGATCGTCGACCTGGCGCATCTGCGCGCCAATCCGACGACGGCCGTGTCGGTCAGGATATCGAAGGAATTGAAGAAGCGCGGCTGGAGCTTTGTCGGCCCCACGACGGTCTACGCCTTCATGCAGGCCATGGGCCTGGTCAACGACCATCTCGAGGGCTGCTATTGCAGGGCGCAGGTGGAGAAGGAACGCAAGAAGCTGACGCGGCCGAAATAGCGCGCTTTTTTTCTTCTTTCCCATACGGAAAAGGGCAGAGGCGCTACTTCTCGAACCTGCCCTCGTGGCCGCTTCCGTTGATGTTCCAGACCAGGCTGGTGCCAGACACCGTCAGCACCAGTCCGCTGAAGCCGCGGTCGTCAGGCGTATGATGCCTCGAGGCGGAACTGCGGCCGGCCGGGATGACCTCGACGGTCGAGCCCTTCCGCACCCAGCATCCCTTGCCGTATTGATCATTGGCGCCATAGGCGAGCGCGAACTCGAAACTGCCGTCCTTATTCAACAGCAGTTCGGAACAGACCTCCATGACGCCGTTCAGGTAGTAATGGCCGGCAAGGCGCGCATCGCCCGGCTGGCAGGCGTTGGCCATGCCGGTGGCGCCAAGCATCAGCGCGCCGGCAAGCGCGCACGCACATTGCAGATGCATGATGATCCCCCGACCATTGGTTAAAGTCAGAGGCTGCCGGCGCTGGTCAGGAACAGCCCAGCGATGATCGCAGCCACAGCCGCGAAAGTCGGATAGATAACCAGCAGGCCTGTCACCAGCGCATCGCCCACGGTAGACTTGCTGCTCTGCGGCGGAACGTCGAACGGTCCGGCCGGCTGCTGTGTCTGCTTGGGCGCAACGCCGCCGGCAGGCCGCAGCCTGGTCGATCTGCCGCTGTCGATAATATCGTTAGCCGTCGCCATGGCCCCGAACCACTTGTTTCGGTGCGCTTTATGGTCGTCGATTGTGTCGGCAGCATGCCGCGCCGATGGCGGAATTGTTTCGTTTTTGGTGTGGTTTGTTTCGAGAGGAGGGCTGGAACGCCAAATTTACCGAAACCAAGACCGACGCTAATCTTCGCTCGTTCGGCGCTGCCCCTCAAGGCCCTGCCGGGCGCTTCTCCCCATATAGTCACGGGGAGAAGGACGCTGCCGCCGCGGGTTTCGCCAGACGCCAACGTTGAGCTGTAGCGCCTGCGCCGAAACTTCCTCCTTCTCCCCGTCGCTACACGGGGAGAAGGTGCCGGCAGGCGGATAAGGGGCGGTGCGGCGATCGCGAGTTAGGCTGCAAACCCTTGCCGCACCAATCGGCATCGGTTAGGACACGCGCGCCTTGAAAGTAGGAAATTTCCTACCCATGGCGTGCCACGAAACACCGAGTACTCATCCCATGGCCGACAAATCCGAAAAGACGAAAGCGCGGCTGCCGCGCGGTTTTGCCGACCGCAGCGCCGAGGACATCCGCGCCGTCGAGAAGATGATGGCGACCATCCGCTCGGTCTATGAGCTCTACGGCTTCGAGCCGGTCGACCAGCCGCTGATCGAATACACCGATGCTCTGGGCAAATTCCTGCCTGACCAGGACCGGCCGAACGAAGGCGTCTTCTCCTTCCAGGACGACGACGATCAGTGGCTGTCGCTGCGCTATGACCTCACCGCGCCAACGGCGCGTTTCGTCGCGGAAAACTTTGACAAGCTGCCGAAGCCTTACCGCAGCTATCGCTCCGGCTGGGTGTTCCGCAACGAAAAGCCCGGACCCGGCCGCTTCCGGCAGTTCATGCAGTTCGACGCCGACACGATTGGCACGCCGGGCGTTGCCGCCGACGCCGAAATGGCGATGATGATGGCCGACGTCATGGAAGCGCTCGGCATCAAGCGCGGCGACTATGTCATCCGCGTCAACAACCGCAAAGTGCTCGACGGCGTGCTGGAGGCCATCGGCCTCGGCGGCGACGACAATGCTGGCCGCCGGCTGACGGTGCTGCGCGCCATCGACAAGCTCGATAAGCTCGGGCCGGAAGGCGTCAGGCTCCTGCTTGGTCCCGGACGCTGGGACGGCGGCAAGGAAGGCGAGGGCGACTTCGCCAAGGGCGCCGGATTGAATGATGCGCAGGCCGAAGCGGTTTTGCTCGCAACGGCAAGAAATGTACAGGCCGGTCAGGATGCCGGCGTCGGCACCAACGCCCTATATCAAGAAGGTGTCGGCGAACTGGCAACGATCGAGGCTTTGGTAAGGGCGGCAGGCTATGGCGAAGACCGGGTCCTGATGGATCGCTCCGTCGTGCGCGGCCTGGAATACTACACCGGCCCGGTCTTCGAGGCGGAGTTGCTGGCCGAGATCCCCAATGATGAAGGCCAGATCGTGCGTTTCGGCTCGGTCGGCGGCGGCGGGCGCTATGACGGGCTGGTCTCGCGTTTCCGCGGCGAACCGGTGCCGGCGACCGGTTTTTCGATCGGCGTCTCTCGGTTGATGACGGCGCTGAAGAACCTCGGCAAGCTCGACACCTCCGATGTCATCGCCCCGGTCGTCGTGCTGGTTATGGACAAGGACACCGAAAGCCTCGGCCGTTACCAGAAGATGGTCGCCGACCTGCGCGCCGCCGGCATCCGCTCCGAAATGTATCTCGGGGGCGCCGGCATGAAGGCGCAGCTCAAATATGCCGACCGCCGCGGCAGCCCGGTCGCCATCATCCAGGGCGGCGACGAGCGCGCCAAGGGCGAGGTGCAGATCAAGGACCTGATCGAGGGCGCGCGCCTTTCGGCGGAAATCACCGACAACGCCGAATGGCGCGCCGCGCGGCCGGCGCAGGTGACGGTGGCCGAAGGCGATCTGGTTGGCGAGGTGAAGAAGATCCTGGCGGCGCACGCCGCTGACCGCGCGAAGGGTGGCGCTTGAGCCCCCCTCTCTGGCCTGCCGGCCATCTCCCCCTCAAGGGGGGAGATTGGATGTCGCGCATGCTTTCGCCAATTTTCGCCGTTGCAGGAGGAGGCGCGGCGCCCGAACTGCCGATCTCCCCCCTTGAGGGGGAGATGTCCGGCAGGACAGAGAGGGGGGCCTCGCGCCCAACTTATCCATGACCTCACGCCCCGCCATCGCCGCCGACATCGCGAAACTCTTCGCCACCCGCGACACGCACGCCGTCGAGGTCGCCGTGCTGCAGCCCGCCGATCCGTTCCTCGACATGGCCGGCGAAGATCTGCGTCGGCGCATCTTCCTGACCGAGAGCGAGAGCGGCAAGACGCTGTGCCTCAGGCCCGAATTCACCATTCCGGTCTGCCTCGACCATATCGCCAGCCAGGCCGGCACGCCGCGCCGCTACTCGTATCTCGGCGAGGTGTTTCGCCAGCGCCGTGACGGCGGCAACGAGTTCTTCCAGGCCGGCATCGAGGATCTCGGTGACAGTGATATCGCCGCCGCCGATGCCCGCTCGCTGGCCGACGCGCATGCGCTGCTCTCGCTGGTGCTGCCTGGACAGCGCCTCGCCATCACGCTTGGCGACCAGACTTTGTTCGAGGCCGTTCTGGCGGCGCTTGGCCTGCCGCGCGGCTGGCGCATGCGCCTTGCCCGCGCCTTTGGCTCGGCGCCGATGCTAGAAGCAGCCCTTGCCGATCTCGCCAACCCGCCGCGCAACAGCCAGCTGTCCGGTCCCGTCGCCTTGCTGGTGCTCGACGGTGATGCGGAAGGCCTCGCCGCGCACATTGCTGAAGGCATGGAGGAGGCAGGGCTGTCGGCTTCCGGCGGGCGCTCGCCGGCCGACATTGCGCGCAGGCTGATCGAGAAAGCACAGTTGCGCAGCGTGCGGCTCTCCGATGACGCCTTCTCGGCCCTGAAGGGTTTCCTCGATATCGACGTCGCGCTCAGCGATGCGACCGCGGCGCTGGAAAAATTCGCCGCCGATGCCGGCCTGTCGCTGGGACCGGCGCTGGAAAATTTCGCTGCCCGCGCCAAAGCGATCGAGGCGCATGGCCTGTCCTCGGCGCAGATCCGTTACGACGCCGCCTTCGGCCGTCCGCTCGACTATTATACCGGCCTCGTCTTCGAGATCGCTGTCCACGGAGGCGATCGCCCGCTTGTCGGCGGGGGCCGCTACGACCGGCTGCTCACACTGCTTGGCGCCAAGAAGCCGATCCCTGGCGTCGGCTTCTCGGTCTGGCTCGACAGGATCGAAGCTTTGCGGGAGGCGGCGCAATGATCACGCTGGCGATCCCGTCGAAGGGCCGTCTCAAGGAACAGTCTCTCGAAGTGCTGGCCAAGGCCGGCCTGGCCGTCACCTTGCCGGAGGACGACCGCAAATACCGCGCCCGCATCGATGGCCTCGACAATGTCGAAGTGGCCTTCCTGTCTGCGTCAGAAATTGCCGGCGAGATCGGGCAGGGCGCTATTGATCTCGGCATCACCGGCGAGGATCTGCTGCGCGAGAACCTGGCCGATTGGGAGGCGCGCGCCGAGATCGTCGCCCGCCTCGGCTTCGGCCATGCCGATGTCGTCGTCGCGGTTCCGGATATCTGGCTCGATGTCGACAATATGGCCGATCTTGACGATGTCGCCGCCGATTTCCGCCAGCGCCACGGCAGGCGGCTGCGGATCGCCACCAAATACTGGCGGCTGACGCAGCAGTTCTTTTCGCTCAAGCACGGCATCCAAGTCTACCGCATCGTCGAGAGCCTCGGCGCCACCGAAGGCGCCCCGGCAGCCGGCCTGGCGGACGTCATTGTCGACATCACCACCACCGGGTCTACCTTGCGCGCCAACCACCTGAAGGTGCTGGGCGACGGGGTGATCCTCAAGTCGCAGGCCTGTCTGGTCGCTTCGAAGAAGGTTCGTGGGGCGGAGGACGAAGCGCGGTTGCGCGACATTGCCGCGAAGATGGCCGCGCTGGTCGCCTGATCCCCTACCTTCGGCGGGTTTCCACCATCCCTGCGGGCTGATAGGCTCAATCCTCCCGGGAGGAAACGGCGATGGCGATCAAACTCGACGAGCTCATGAACGCCAGCAGTCTGCGTGCGCGCGGCGCCGGCCACGCCTTCGTTGCTCCGGCCGGCGGCAGGGCGCATGTCTCGGGCGATCGCTCGGTGCCTTTGCTCGACAAGACCATTCCGGAGCTGTTCTCCGATACGGTGAGCAAATACGCCACGCTCGACGCCGCCGTCTTCGTTGGTCAGGACAAGCGCTTCACCTGGAGCGAGCTCTCGGATGCGGTCGACGCCCTAGCCGCCGGTTTCCTGGCTCTCGGCCTGGAAAAGGGCGACCGCGTCGGCATCTGGTCGCCGAACCGCTGGGAATGGCTGGTGACGCAGTACGCCACCGCGCGCATCGGCCTTATCCTGGTCAACATCAACCCCGCCTATCGGCTGACCGAGCTGGAATATGCGATTAACAAGGTCGGCTGCAAGGCGCTGGTCACGGCTGCCCAGTTCAAGACGTCCGACTATCTCGGCATGATCGAAACGCTCGCCCCGGAGATCGCTAGGGCGGAGCCCGGCAAGCTCAAAGCAAAAAAGCTGCCGGCGCTGAAGACCGTCATTCGCATGGGCGACGACAACTCGCCCGGCATGTTCAACTTCGGAGATGTCCTGGCCATGGCCGGCCGCGACGAGCACGACAGTCTCGACCGCATCTCGGAGAGCCTGAAGCCCGCAGATGCCATCAACATCCAGTTCACCTCCGGCACGACCGGGGCGCCGAAGGGCGCGACGCTGACCCACGCTAACATCGTCAACAACGGCAATTTCGTCACCTCGGCCATAAAACTCACCGTCGATGACCGGCTCTGCATCCCGGTGCCGCTCTACCATTGCTTCGGCATGTCGATGGGTACGATGGGCTGCGTGTCGAAGGGCGCGACCATGGTTTTCCCGGGCGAGGGCTTCGATGCCGGCGCGACCCTGAAGGCGGTCGCGCAGGAGCGCTGCACGGGCATCTATGGCGTGCCGACCATGTTCGTCGCCATGCTCGACCATGCGGATTTTGCTGGCTTCGACCTCTCCAGCCTGCGCACCGGAATCATGGCCGGCTCGCCATGCCCGATCGAGGTGATGAAGAAGGTGGTGTCGCTCATGCACATGTCTGAGGTGACCATCGCCTATGGCATGACCGAGACCAGCCCGGTTTCGTTCCAAAGCAGCGTGAACGACCCGCTGGAAAAGCGTGTCTCCACGGTCGGCCGCGTCCACCCGCATGTCGAGGTGAAGGCGATCGGTGCCGATGGTACAACAGTCGCGGTCGGGGAACCTGGCGAGCTCTGCACGCGCGGCTATTCGGTGATGAAGGGTTATTGGGACGACGCCGAAAAAACCCGCGAGGCGATCGACGGCGATGGCTGGATGCACACCGGCGACCTCGCCACCATCGACGCCGAAGGCTATTGCAACATCGTCGGCCGGGTGAAGGACATGGTCATCCGCGGCGGCGAGAATGTCTATCCGCGCGAGGTCGAGGAGTTCCTCTATCGCCATCCGAAAATCAAGGAAGTGCAGGTCTTCGGTATCCCGGACGACAAATATGGCGAGGAACTCTGCGCCTGGATCGTGCTGAAGCCCGGCCAGATCGCGACCGTCGAGGAAATCAAGGCCTTCTGCGCCGGCCAGATCGCGCACTACAAGGTGCCGCGCCACATCCGCTTCCGCACCGAACTGCCGATGACGGTGACCGGCAAGCCGCAGAAATTCCTGATGCGCGAGGCGATGGTGCAGGAGTTAGGGTTGGTGGCGCAGAAGACGGCGTGAAACGGCTTTATGGACAACGAGTTTCCCAATTTCGCGGCGCTGAAAGCCGTCAAGATCGAGAACATAGATTATCGCATCGTCGTCCGGCGCGGAGCGCGAACCGGCGGTGCGATCGTCATGGCCCCGCATGGCGGCAAGATAGAGCCCCGCACCTCCCTGATCACCGAGACGATAGCAGGCTGCGATCTCGATATGTATTGCTTTGAAGGGTTGATGCCGGAAAGCAACCGGGAGCTGCACATAACGTCCAGGAACTTCGACGAGGCAACCGCGCTGGACCTGTTGCGGACGAAGTCCACCGTTGTCGCCGTCCACGGTCGCCAGGATCGCGACGATCTCTCGACGGTTTATCTGGGCGGCAAGGACGCCGCGTTGGTTTCGGAAATAGCCTGGTGTCTGCATGAGGCCGACTTCCAGACGCAAAAGGACAATCACCCCTTTCCGGGCATCCAGGATTCGAACATCGTCAATCGCGGATTGACGGGGAAAGGCGCGCAGCTGGAAGTGCCCTTCTCGCTGCGCCGCCGGCTGGGGAACGAGCTGGACCTTCTGGAAAGATTCTGCGGGGCGGTTCGCAAGGCCATCGACACATTCGACGCCAGAAACGGTGCCCGGTCCCCAATCATGTTTTGAACGATGCGCCTAGACTAGGGGCTTGAATGATTGGTTACGCCCCGGTCGGCGACGTCCTATACGATGCCGCTGGCCGCGCTGGCGATGACTGTCGCGGTCAGGCCAGCGGCCTTTCGGTTGACGAAGGCGCGCTGAACGCCAGGATGCTCGTTGGTGTGCTGTCCAGCGCGATCATGATCGTCACCATTTCGTGGTGCTCGACCATGCCGAGCCTGCCCGCGGTGCGATCTGGCGCCAGGGTGGCCGCCTCCGTTCTGCTCGCCTCAAATCGCGGAGCGCCGCGGCACAAATCTTGGCGGCGCTTGATCGATGTCAATGACGTCCGCGCTGCGCTGCGCTGGATACAAGGCCTGACCGTGCAGGGAAGACCATGCGTCACATCAAGATCGCATTCTGGGGGCTGCTCGCCCTGCTGAGCATCCTGTGGCTGGCGGCCGAGCCTTCGGCACTGCAGCCGGAAGGCTTCATGGCCCTGCGCGATGCGATGGTCCAGTACAGCGGTGTCGTAGCCATAGGCGTGATGAGCGTCGCGATGATCCTGGCGCTGCGGCCGCGCTGGCCGGAACGCTGGTTCGGCGGGTTGGACAAGATGTACCGGTTGCACAAGTGGCTCGGCATCACGGCCCTGGTCGTCTCCGTGGCTCATTGGCTTTGGAGCCAAGCACCGAAATGGGGGGTGGGATGGGACTTGCTCAAGCGTCCGGCACGCGGCGAAAGGCCTGCGGTGGAAAACCCGGTCGAGGCGTTCTTCATGAGCTTGCGCGGTTCGGCGGAAGGGGTGGGCGAATGGGCCTTCTATGCTGCTGTGCTGCTGATCGCATTGGCGTTGGTCAGGTATTTTCCCTACCGGCTTTTCTATAAGACGCATCGCCTTCTCGCCGTCGCTTATCTCGTGCTGGTCTTTCACGCTGTCGTGCTGACCCAGTTCAACTATTGGACTTCGCCGATCGGCGTGGTTCTGGCGGTGCTCCTGGCGGCAGGTACTTATGGGGCGGCGATCGTGCTGCTCCGCCGCGTGGGCGCAGGGCGGGAAGTGCAGGGCACGATCATCTCGCTTCATTATTATCCCGGCGTGCGAGTCCTCGAGACCGAGATCGAGGTGCCGCGGGGGTGGCCGGGTCACAAGCCGGGGCAGTTCGCCTTCGCGACATCGGACAGCTCCGAAGGTGCGCACCCCTACACAATCGCCTCCGGCTGGAACGACGGAGATCGCAAGATCACGTTTGTCACCAAGGAATTGGGAGATCACACCAGCCGGCTGCGCCAGAAGCTGAGCGTCGGACAACATGTGAGGATCGAGGGGCCATATGGCTGTTTCGACTTCGAGAACGGTCAGCCCCGGCAAATCTGGATCGGCGGCGGCATCGGCATCACACCCTTTATTGCCGGCATGAAGCATATTGCGCTGGAGCGGCAGGCAAAGCGGGAGCAATTATTGCCGGCGGTCGACCTGTTTCATACGACAGCGGACTATGATGAGAAAGCGATTGCCAAGCTGAAGGCGGACGCCGAGGCCGCGAATATCCGCCTGCATGTCTTTGTAGACGCTCGCGATGGGCGCCTGACCGGTGACCGCATCCGTGCCGAAGTGCCGGAATGGCGCATGGCCAGCATCTGGTTCTGCGGTCCGGCAGGTTTCGGTGAAGTGCTGCGCAAGGATTTCGCGGCGCAAGGATTGCCCGTGGATGAGCGGTTTCACCAGGAACTGTTCGCCATGAGATAGGAGGTAGCCACGTACGGCAAAGACCAGTCGGTCCCGCCAATATCGGTGCGCCGGCCTGATAGCGTGACGCTGCTTGTTTCCCGAATCGCGGGACATGGGGGTTCCGCGGCGTGTTCCAGCCTGCCTCATGCCGCCAGCACCGCGTGGTCCAACGCTCGTATGATCCTCGCAAGTTCCAAGCACTCGTCCTGGCGCACCTTGTTCTTCCGCCAAGCCATGCAGATCATGCGTTGCGGCATTGGCTCCTGGAACGGCACGATCCTCAGATCCGGCATGACACCAGCGGCACTTGCCGCCATTTCCGGCACTAGCGTCACGCCGAGCCCATGCGCCACCATCTGCAAGAGCGTCGTTAGACTCGTCGCGCCATAGCTTGCCATCGCCACGGGTCGCACATTGCCGCAGACGGCCAGAGCCTGTTCGCGCAGGCAGTGGCCTTCCTCGAGCAGCATCAGGCGCTCCAGCGCCGGGCTTTCGGGCGGCACCGGCGGCGAGGCGAAGGCTGGATCGCCGGCGGGAACGGCGAGGAAGAAGCGGTCGGGAAAAAGGCCTTCGGTGACGATCGTCGGCTGATCGAGCGGCAAGGCCGCGATGAAGGCGTCGAGCCGGCCTGACGTCGCGTCCTCGATCAGGGACGCGGTTACTGCCTCGCGCAATTCGAGCTGGAGGGAAGGGTAGTGCTTCTTCAACTCCGGCAGCACGTGCGGCAGGAGATAGGGTGCTACCGTCGGGATGATGCCCAGCCGGAAGCGCCCTTCCATGGTCGGACGACCGCGCCGGGCAGTCGTCTCGACGTCACGTATGTCGGCCAGAATGCGTTCGATACGCGGCCGCAGGGCAAGCGCTTCGTCGGTCATGCGCACCGTCTTGCCGCCGCGCTCGAACAACAGGCAGTTGAGCCGCTCTTCCATCTCGGCGATTTGTGCGGAAAGCGCCGGCTGGCTGACGCCGGCAAGTTTCGCCGCGCGGCCGAAATGCAGCGTCTGCGCCAGCGCGTCGAAATATTGCATCTGCCGGACGGTGAGGCCAATCATAAGAAAATCCTATCAAATGAAACAGGAAAGGCAATTTGTCTTTATCGGCCGGTCGGCCTAGTCTGGAATCATTCCAGGTTGGTGCGGCCAGCGGCTGCCCCCGGAAATCCCGGGCAACCTCGGCAAAATTCAACCACGGCAAAACCTCGGCAGAATCGGGAGACCCAAGATGGATGCGAAAACCGACGACAACAGCGCTGGCAAATGCCCGGTGGCGCATGGATCCGCACGGACCAACCGCGACTGGTGGCCGAACCAGCTCGACATTTCCGTTCTCCACCAGCAGTCGAACCTGTCGGACCCGATGGGTGAAGACTTCGACTACGCCAAGGAGTTCGCGACCCTCGACCTCGACGCGGTGATCGCAGACCTGAACAAGGTCATGACGGATTCGCAGGACTGGTGGCCGGCCGACTTCGGCCATTATGGGCCGCTCTTCATCCGCATGGCCTGGCACAGCGCGGGCACCTATCGCATCGGCGACGGCCGCGGCGGCGCCGGTGCCGGTCAGCAGCGCTTCGCGCCGCTGAACAGCTGGCCGGACAACGCCAATCTCGACAAGGCGCGCCGGCTGCTGTGGCCGGTCAAGCAGAAATACGGCCGCAAGATCTCCTGGGCCGACCTTCTGATCCTCACCGGCAACGTCGCGCTGGAATCGATGGGCTTCAAGACCTTCGGCTTCGCTGGCGGCCGCGCTGATGTGTGGGAGCCGGAGCAGGACGTGGACTGGGGCTCCGAAGCAAAGTGGCTCGGCGACGAGCGCTATTCGGGCGATCGTGAGCTTCGCGGCCATCTCGGCGCCGTGCAGATGGGCCTCATCTACGTCAACCCGGAAGGCCCGAACGGCAAGCCGGACCCGGTCGCTGCTGCGCGCGACATTCGCGAGACCTTCGGCCGCATGGCGATGAACGATGAGGAGACCGTCGCGCTGATCGCCGGCGGCCACACTTTCGGCAAGACCCATGGCGCGGGTGACGCCTCGCTGGTAGGCGCGGAACCGGAAGGCGCCGGCATCGAGGCGCAGGGCCTCGGCTGGTCGAGCAAATATGCCTCCGGCATCGCCGGCGACGCGATCACCTCGGGTCTCGAGGTCACCTGGACGACGACGCCGACCAAATGGAGCAACAATTTCTTCGACAACCTCTTCAACTATGAATGGGAGCTGACGAAGAGCCCGGCCGGCGCCCACCAGTGGACGCCGAAGGGCGGCGCCGGCGCGGGCACGGTCCCGGACGCGCACAATCCCTCGAAGCGCCACGCGCCGGCCATGCTAACCACTGACCTCGCGCTGCGTTTCGATCCGGCCTATGAGAAGATCTCGCGCCGCTTCCATGAGCATCCGGAACAGTTCGCCGATGCCTTCGCCCGCGCCTGGTTCAAGCTCACCCACCGCGACATGGGTCCAGTCGTGCGCTATCTCGGCCCGCTCGTGCCGAAGGAAGAGCTGATCTGGCAGGATCCGATCCCGGCCATCGATCACGAACTGGTGAGTGAAGCCGACATCGCATCGCTAAAGGCAAAGATCCTGGCCTCCGGCCTCTCGGTTTCCGAGCTGGTCTCGACCGCTTGGGCCTCGGCCTCGACCTTCCGCGGGTCCGACAAGCGCGGCGGCGCCAATGGCGCCCGCATTCGTCTGGCGCCGCAGAAGGACTGGGAAGTCAACGAGCCGGTTCAGCTCGCCAAGGTGCTCGGCAAGCTGGAAGCCATCCAAAAGGAGTTCAACGCAGCCCAGACCGGCGAGAAGAAGGTCTCGCTTGCCGACCTCATCGTGCTTGGCGGCGCCGCCGCGGTCGAGAAGGCGGCGAAGGATGGCGGCAATGAGGTGAAGGTGCCCTTCACGCCCGGCCGCATGGATGCTTCGCAGGAGCAGACGGATGTCCACTCCTTCGCCCCGCTCGAGCCGACCGTCGACGGCTTCCGCAACTATGCACGGGGCAGGCTGCCGATGTCGGTTGAGGCGATGCTGGTCGACCGCGCCCAGTTGCTGACGCTGACGGCGCCGGAGATGACGGTGCTCGTCGGCGGCCTGCGCGTGCTCGGCGCCAATGCCGGCGGATCGAAGCACGGCGTCTTCACCGACAGGCCGGGTCAGCTCACCAACGACTTCTTCGTCAACCTGCTATCGATGGCCACTGTTTGGGAGCCGGCGGCGGGCTCACAGCCCGGTTCGGATGAGGTTTACGAAGCGCGGGACCGCAAGACCAGAGAGGTGAAATGGACCGGCACCCGCGCCGACCTGATCTTCGGCTCGCATGCGCAGCTGCGCGCGCTCTCCGAGGTTTATGGTTCAAGCGACGCCAAGGCGAAATTCGTCAAGGACTTCGTCAACGCCTGGACGAAGGTTATGAACGCCGACCGCTTCGACATCGCGAAGTAAGATCGTACCTCCCATAAAAAAAAGGCGCGGGTCATGCCCGCGCCTTTTGGTTTTGTTCGACCGAAGCAATTCCAGGAAAAGTGTTCTGCGGCTTTCCGTCCGGAATTGCTTTAAACGAAAAAGACGGATCAGTCTTTTTCGAAGATGCCGGCCTTGGCGACGACGCCGGCGATCGCTCCGCCGATCAGCGGCGCGATGATGAACAGCCAGAGCTGGCTGAGCGCGGCACCCCCCGAAAACAGCGCCGGCCCGATCGAGCGCGCCGGATTGACCGAGGTGCCGGTCACCGGGATCATGGCGAAATGGATGCCTGCCAGCGTCAGGCCGATGACCAGGCCGGCGAAGGCGGTGGTGTGCTTGGCGTTGGTGACGCCGAGGATCACTGTGACGAAGGTGAAGGTGCCGATCAGCTCCCACAGGAAGGCCGAGATCATGCCCCATTTCGCCTCGTCCCAGCCATTGGCGCCGAAGCCGCCCGAGTGGCCGCCGGCCTGACCGGAAACGATGATCCACAGCGCTAGCGAGGCGATGATGGCGCCGATGATCTGCGCGATCCAGTAGGGAACGACGTCCTTGGCCGGCATCCGCCCCGCCAGGAACACGCCGAGCGTCACCGCCGGATTGAGATGCGCCCCCGAGATCGGGCCGATCGCATAGGCCGCGGCGATCAGGCCGACGCCGAACGCCAGGCCGATGCCTTCCTGTCCGAGCGGCAGCGCGCCGCCGAAACCGCCCGTGACCACGGAGGCCGTGCCGATGAACACCAACAAAAACGTGCCGAGAACTTCTGCCAGATAAGTCTTCATTGCCCTCTCCTCATAGGATCCGCTTGAACCGCGCTTGTCACGCCGCGAATCACTGGCGAAAGAGTATTACTGCCGGTAAAACTTGGAAAGTCGACTGGTTAAGCCGGTAGGCTTGCTTGTTTATGTCGGGTAAGTACATTAGAGATATTTGATATTCCGGTTGATTGTTCTTATTTTTCCCGCGGCGCCGCTTGCGATCGAAAAACTGTTTGGGGAAATTGCGTGGCGCTGAAACCCCGTTTCACCAGCAAGCCGAATAGAATTGTTTCAATCCTGGCCTGAAAGGCTTTAAGAGCGGCTGGAACCGATTTGCAGGAGCTACGGAAACCGGGATGCGATTGGGCGGAAGGCTGGCGGCGGCCATAGAGGTTCTTGAAGATATCGGTCGGCGCCACCGGCCGGTGGCCGACGCTCTGCGCGACTGGGGCCTGTCGCATCGCTTCGCCGGCGGCGGCGATCGCGCGGCGATCGGCAACATCGTCTATGACGCGCTGCGCCGCAAACGCTCTGCCGGCTGGCTGTTCGACGAGGACACGCCGCGCGCCATCGGCTTCGGCGCGCTTCTCTTGGAATGGGGGCAGACGGCGCAGTCGCTCAACGATGTGCTGGAGGGCGACAAGTTCGCACCGCCGCTGCTCAGCGCCGCCGAGTTGAAGGTCGCGGCCGAGCGCAGGCTTGCCGATGCGCCGGAGGTCGTGCGGGCGGATGTCCCGGACTGGTGCGCGCCGCTGCTCGAACAAGCCTATGGCGACGCATGGGTCGAGGAAGGCGCCGCCCTGGCGCAGCGCCCTCCGCTGGATCTCAGGGTCAATACGCTCCAGGCCGATCGCGCCAAGGTGCTGGCCGAGCTGCGGGGCACCGGCGCGGCGCCCGCGGCGATCGCGCCGAACGGCATCCGCATCCCGCCCATCGATGGCGACGGCAGGCACCCGAACGTCCAGGCCGAGCCCGCCTTCCAGAAAGGCTGGTTCGAAGTGCAGGACGAGGGCTCGCAGCTTGCCGCCGCACTTGCGGGCGCCGAGCCCGGCATGCAGGTGCTCGACTATTGCGCCGGGGCCGGCGGCAAGACGCTGGCGCTGTCGGCCGAGATGGACAATCGCGGCCAGCTCTTTGCCCATGACGCGGAGAAGGTGCGGCTGGCGCCGATTTTCGAGCGCATCCGCCGCTCGCACAACCGCAACGTCCAGGTCGTCAGCAAGCCGGCGGAGCTTGCGCCCCTTTCAGGTCATATGGACCTCGTCCTCATCGACGCGCCCTGCACCGGCAGCGGCACCTGGCGTCGCCGCCCGGACGCCAAATGGCGATTGACCGAGCGGCAGCTCGATGCCCGCAAGGCAGAGCAGCAGGCGATCCTCGACACAGCCCAGACCTTCGTCAAGCCGGGAGGCTTGCTGGTCTACGTCACCTGCTCGGTGTTCGACGCCGAGAACGGCGAGCAGGTCGCGGCGTTCCGCGAACGCCATGAACGCTTTGCGCCCGTCGATCATCGCCAGCTCTGGGACAGCCGCTTCCCCGGCCATGGAGGAGCCGCGCGCATTGCCGACAACGGTGGTATCTCACTGTCGCCGGCGCTGAGTGGCACTGACGGGTTTTATTTCCACGCCTTGCGCAGGGCTGCTTGACCTTGACGCAAGATTGCGCCGCCCCAATTCTATCCCGGTCTATCCGGGGGCGTGCTTGCAGAAATATCGGTCGCTTCTTGTCTTCTTGCTGATCGTCCTTGGCGGCGGCCTGCTGATCGGCTACGCGACGCTTCCTGGTGCCTGGTACGCAGCGCTGGTCAAGCCGACGTTCAATCCGCCGAACTGGGTGTTCGGCCCCGTCTGGTCGCTGCTCTACATCCTGATTGCCATTGCTGGCTGGCGGACTTGGCGGCTGCAACCGGGCGGTGGCGCCATGAGGGCCTGGGCAGCGCAGCTGGTGCTGAATTTTCTTTGGTCGCCGACATTCTTCGGTGCCAGGATGATGGGGCTTGCGGTGGTCGTCATCCTGTTGCTGCTCGCCACCATTTTGCTCTTCATCGCCCGCGTTTGGGACCGCGACAGGCTTTCCGCCTGGCTGTTCGTACCCTATGCGGTATGGGTGGCTTTCGCCACTATGCTCAACGCGTCGCTCCTCTGGTTGAATTGATTGCTTTGCTGCAGTGCAGCAATTGACATTGCGCGAGCCTTCCGCCTCTGCAATAAGCTTCGCCAGCAAATATGAGGCGAAGCGCCATGGCAGCAGCCAAGATCGTACCCGCTCCCGACTTCGAGGAACGCGTCAGGACGTCCTTCGCTCGGCAGAAAGCCATGGCCACCATCGGCGCCGAGCTGACCCTGGTGACGCCCGGTATCATCGAAATCGAGATGCCGTATTCCGCCTCGCTCACCCAGCAGCATGGTTTCCTGCATGCCGGCGTCATATCCACAGCGCTGGACTCCGCCTGCGGCTATGCCGCATTCTCACTTATGCCGGAGAATTCCGGCGTGCTGACTATCGAGTTCAAGGTCAACCTGCTCGCGCCGGGCAGGGGGGAGCGCTTCCTGTTCCGCGGTTCCGTGACAAAGCCCGGACGCACCATCATCGTCGCCGACGGGCAGGCCTACGCCTTCGCTGCCGACGGCGAGGCCAAGCTGATCGCCACCATGACCGGCACGATGATGACGGTGGTCGGTCGCGACGGTATCGAGGGGTGAGGAGGGGTCCGCGCAGCGGACGAAAAGCCCCCAAATGGGCTTTTCGAGCGACGAACGCCCGGAGCCATAGCGAAGGGCCGGCAGGCGGCGAGGGCACACGTTGCCGCTTCCTTTTCGTAGTGGTAACAAACATGTAGAGCCGCCATGACCGTTAACGTGTCACGTCTGTCGGACAAGTCCGTTCTCTTCGTCATGGCGGCCGAAGCTGAATACGGTCCGCATCTCAAGAACCTGTTCACGCCGTTGATGACCGGCGTTGGTCCAGTCGAGGCTGCTGTGCGGCTAAGTGCCGAACTCGCGGCGTTGAAGGCCGAGGGAGCGCTGCCGGACCTGATCGTCTCGCTGGGCTCGGCCGGCAGCCGCAAGCTGGAGCAGGCCGAAATCTACCAGGCCGTGTCGGTAAGCTATCGCGACATGGACGCTTCGCCGCTCGGTTTCGAGAAAGGGGCGACGCCTTTCCTCGACCTCCCGGTGACGGTGCCGCTGCCTTTCGTCATTCCTGGCATCAAGAGCGCCGCGCTCTCGACTGGCGGCGCGATCATCTCCGGTGCCGCCTATGACGCCGTCGATGCCGACATGGTCGACATGGAGACCTTCGCCTGCCTGCGCGCGTGCCAGCTGTTCGGCGTGCCGCTGATCGGCCTTCGAGGCATTTCCGACGGCGCCGCCGACCTCAGGCACGTCAACGATTGGACGGAGTATCTGCACGTGATCGATGAGAGGCTGGCCGCGGCCATCGGCTTGCTGGAACAGGCGATCGAATCCGGCGCGATCCGGCTGGTATAGGCCCAAAAGGACGGAAAGACGCAGCGCGCAACCCATTGCGCCGACTCGTTTCTTTCTCTAAAGGCTCGCCATGACGACAGCCAATCATCCCGACACCGTTCTGCCCAACACTGTCCTGATCATCGATTTCGGCAGCCAGTTCACGCAGCTCATCGCACGCCGCATCCGCGAGGCAGGCGTCTTTTCCGAGATCGTGCCGTTCCAATCGGCCGAAGCGGCGTTCAGGCGCATCAATCCGAAGGCGGTGATCCTGTCCGGCGGTCCGGCCTCGACCACAGATATCGGCAGCCCGCGCGCGCCGCAGGTCGTCTTCGACGCCGGCGTGCCGGTGCTCGGCATCTGCTACGGCCAGATGGCGCTTTGCGTGCAGATGGGCGGCGTCGCCGAGAGTTCCAATCATCGCGAGTTCGGGCGCGCCTTCGTCGAGATCGAGAAGGAAAGCCCGCTGTTCGAAGGCCTGTGGGCGCCCGGCCAGCGCCACCAGGTGTGGATGAGCCATGGCGACCGCGTGATCGAACTTCCGCCGGGTTTCGAGGTGCTCGGCAAGTCCGAAAGCTCGCCCTTCGCCATCTTCGGCGATATTGAGCGCAAGATGTATGGCATCATGTTCCATCCCGAAGTGGTGCATACGCCGGACGGCGCCAGGCTACTCAGGAACTTCGTCCACAACATCGCCGGCATCGAGGGCGACTGGACGATGCGCGCCTATCGCCAGCACGCGGTCGAAACGATCCGCAAACAGGTCGGCAAGGGCAAGGTGATCTGCGCGCTCTCGGGCGGCGTCGACTCGTCGGTCGCCGCGCTTCTAATTCACGAAGCGGTCGGCGACCAGCTGACCTGCATCCTGGTCGACCACGGCCTGATGCGCAAGGACGAGGCGCAAAGCGTGGTAGAGATGTTCCGCCAGCACTACAACCTGCCGCTGATCCTGGTCGACGCCTCCGACCGCTTCATCTCGGCGCTGGAGGGCGAGGCCGATCCGGAAAAGAAGCGCAAGACCATCGGCCGGCTGTTCATCGAGGTGTTCGAGGAAGAGGCCAAGAAGCTCGGCGGCGCCGATTTCCTGGCCCAGGGCACACTCTATCCCGACGTTATCGAGAGCGTCTCCTTCTCCGGCGGACCGTCGGTGACGATCAAGTCGCACCACAATGTCGGCGGCCTGCCCGAGCGCATGAACATGAAGCTGGTCGAGCCGCTGCGCGAACTCTTCAAGGACGAGGTGAGGGCGCTGGGCAAGGAGCTCGGCCTGCCCGAAAGCTTCATCGGCCGCCATCCGTTCCCCGGTCCCGGCCTCGCCATACGCTGCCCTGGCGGCATCACCCGCGAGAAGCTGGAGATCCTGCGCGAGGCTGACGCCATCTATCTCGACGAAATCCGCAAGGCCGGCCTCTACGACGCCATCTGGCAGGCCTTCGCGGTGCTGCTGCCGGTCCAGACGGTCGGCGTCATGGGCGACGGCCGCACCTATGAATTCGTCTGCGCGCTGCGCGCCGTCACCTCCGTCGACGGCATGACGGCCGACTTCTATCACTACGACATGAACTTCCTCGGCGCCGCCGCCACCCGCATCATTAATGAGGTGAAGGGCATCAACCGCGTCGTCTACGACGTTACGTCGAAGCCGCCAGGCACCATCGAGTGGGAGTGAGGCGGTATCGTTTGCTGACTTTCGGTGGCTATCAAGGAGAACTCCGTAAGCCTCTGAGGTAAAACAATTTTTCTTTCACGGCCTATCGCTGACTATCGCCCCTAAGCGGAAGCATCTGACGGTAAATCTGACGGTGCGCGTTTTTCCGCCCTCCCTCTTTCCTCTCAGTACCGTCATGGCGCCGATCTTTAGGTCATTCTAGCCTTTCCTATCAACCGTTTGAAATGCAATAATTATCCTCAAAGGTTGACGGTAAAATCATTGACGGTAAAATTGACGTTAGCTCGATTTGTTTTTCCCAATTTTTTGTGGGGCCATGTTAACCGACATTGCGCTTAAGAAGCTGAAACCAAAGGAGAAAATTTACAAGGTTTCCGATCGTGACGGTATGTACGCGACGGTTTCTCCAACGGGACAGATTGCATTTCGGTATGACTACCGGATGAATGGCCGGCGAGAGACTTTGACGCTGGGCCGCTACGGTGAGGGAGGTATCACGCTGGCGGAGGCGCGCGACCGCTGCCTCGCCGCGCGGAAGATGGTAGCAGCCGGAAAATCTCCCGCGCAGGAAAAGCAGCGCGAAAAGCATCGACTGTCAGCCGCGGCGACATTCGACGATGCAAGTAGACGCTGGTTCAAGGACGCAAAGATGGCGGAGAGCACCCGTTCGATGCGGAAGGCGATTTTCGATCGAGACATTTTGCCGATTTGGCAGAAAAGGCTCCTAACCGAGGTCACACCTGACGACTTGCGGGCACTCTGCGTGAGAGTGAAGGACCGCGGCGCGCCTGCAACAGCCATTCATATCCGGGATATCGTTAAGCAGATCTATGGTCACGCCATTCTGCATGGCAAAAAGATTAGCAATCCTGCGGACGAGGTGGGGCCGGCCTCGATAGCCACGTTTGAGGCAAAAGATCGGGCACTGTCACCCGCAGAGATCCGGATCATGCTAAAACAGTTGGAGAATGTGCCGACGCTGCCGACCATTCGGCTTGGCCTAAAGCTTATCTTGCTCACGATGGTCCGCAAGGGTGAACTGCTCGACTCAACATGGGACGAGGTCGATTTCGAGAACGCCGTCTGGAGTATCCCAAAAGAACGCATGAAGCGGAAGAAGCCGCATAATGTGTACCTGTCACGGCAATCGCTCGACATCATGATAGCGCTTAAGACTTGCGCGGCTAATTCGCGGTATGTGCTGCCGTCTCGCTACGATGCCGATGAAACCATGTCACGCGCGACCTTCAATCGCGTGACTGCAGCGGTTGTCGAACGGGCAAGGAAGCAAGATCTTCCACTCGCGCCCTTCACGGTGCACGATCTCCGGCGTACCGGGTCTACACTCTTGAACGAAATCGGGTTCAATCGTGACTGGATTGAAAAATGTCTTGCCCACGAAGACGGCCGCTCATCGCGCGGTGTGTACAATAGGGCTGAATATGAGTTGCAGCGTCGTCATATGCTGCAGGAATGGGCTGACATGGTCGACTCGTGGACGGCAGGCAAGAAGCATACGCCTGCACTTCAGCCGCCTACAGGAGCAGCGATTACTCTCGATCCGATTTGACGGGCCGAGTCTTTCGTAGTCTTACGTCGGGAGCTGGCCGGCTCTCGATTTTTCCGGCAGATGACGCATTCCGCCGCTCTTCGACCCAAGCTTCGACTTCTTCCAAGTCCCAGACAACACAGCGGGGGCTGAGATTGAAGCGTCGCGGGAATTCGCCGCGTTGCTCCATCTCGTAGATCGTCGTGTCGGACAGCGGAACGATCTCTCTCAGCTGCGGCCGGCGTATAGTTCGCATTACCCTACTCGCCGCGATGTGGGGCAGAGTCGGAAGCAGGCCCGGCTGCGGATTTATGGTGTCCTCCAATTTGTCGAACTCAGAAGACTGTTGCTGTTTGACCATCTGCGACACCCGAAGGTTTGGTTGTCGGTCAACAGTCACGCAAAAATCCGAAGTCTCGTACAGCCTTCAATTGCGACCAGATATCCCCGCTAGCGAAATGCCTTACGGTTTGTAGATATGTCTCGACCGCACCAGCAAACCAGCCACTGCCAGTTCACCTGCCCATTCATGTCTTCATGACCGCAAGCCTCTGGCCCAAATGGCGACCTTCACCACCCGATTCTGGTAAGCGAATGAGCGTATGCACAATGCGGCATCGGTACTGACGATCATGCTGCATGAATGTCGAAACAACGAACTCTTCGTCAAACTTTGCATGTTCAAAAGCCTTCACTTGCTCCCTGTCCCGTGTAGCCTAGCGTTCGATCTCCTGCTCGGCCACTTCGACACTTTCCGTGGACGCCCCGCGCAATGATCAGTTTTAGAAGCGGAGCGCCTTCACCGACTATGCCGTCCAACTGGGCAAGGACAAAAATCGGTTTGCATCACGAGGCTCGCCACTCGCTCTGGTATAGGCGTGGGATAATAGGATCGAGTTCTTCCTGCTCTAAGTGTTTTGCGCCAGGTTTTGCAAGGTACGCGATCAGATCAAAGAGGACCGATCCTTCAGCCTTAGCCACTCTGCCTGCCGTTTCATCTGGCTTACTTCCGTGCTTTTCGGCCAAGTCGACGGTCATGAGGTGCGGGAGTAGCCTGCGGCCAAATGCTCTCTCAACTGTTAGGAAGATCCAGATGCCATCGGGGTCGATGTCGGACCAGTGGTAAAAGGGTATGGCGTCGGGAAAGCGACCGGCAATCAAGCCGAATGCCTTCTGAACTCCCGTCGATGGATAGCCGCCGCCGTAGATGACAAGTCCTCGGCGGTCCGGATCTGCCTCAGTCACGTGCCTGACGAAGCTCGTGTAGTTCTCTACTACGAGGACGTATTCCGGCGTGCGGCTGAAGCCGACGGTATTGATGGCATCCGCGGGGACGCCAAGGAAGGATACGTCAGGTTGGGACGCTCCAAAAGTGATCGGTCCTGAAAGGAGGAGGGGAGGAGGCACCTTTTCCAGCCCAAGTGCACCGAGTGCCTCGCGGGGCGTGGCGCCCTCCGGGATGTCCGCGCCAACACCTCGAAGGACCTTTGTGACGGCTGCCTCCAGCCGTTCCAATGCCTTGCTATCGGAAACGGCCCTTCTGGAGAAAGTGCGATAGTCCAGGCCTACGTGTTGCCGTCTGTATATCGCTTGCGCGAGGAGAAGTGCACGCTCAAGCGAACCTATGTCGCCGGGAGCAATGCCCGCCCACCGCCGATTTCTGGACCAGGCTTCAGCAGCTTCCCGTGCACGTTCAGCGAACGGGACAGACAGCTCCGCTCGACGAAATAGATCCTCAAGTGCTGACGCTGAGCGCTGGCTGGAAGGAGTTCGTTTGACGAAATAGTAGAGCCTCGCCACGTCAGCGATGCGCACGAATTTGACCACGCCGGCTCGCCTTCCCGTATCCATCCGAAGCTCGACTGCACCCGCTCGATTTGCCTCCTCCAACTTTTTCCGAAAACGGTCGGCCTCAACGATGCTTGAAAAAGCATCATTGTCCGGATAGGCACGTGCGCCTGCTCGACCGTCCTCGTGCCTGTCCAGCAGATGAGAAAGAAGCGCAATCGGATCGGTGAATTTCACTCGGCTGCCATCCTGCGCAGCGTTTCATCATCCATGAGTTCGGGATTGATCCGCTGCAGCTCCTTGCGAGCTTTTTCCTTGACCTGGACTACTGTCGTCTCCGACTGCCCGTTGCCAATATTGTCGACCTCGACGATGGCATGCATGTAGCCGAGCAACGAAGGCCGCCGCTCGGGTGGCGCAGCTACGATCACCTGCAGGCCAAGGCTCTCATAGAAGCTCATCATCTGCCGCTGGTTCTTGCCGTCCAGCTTGGCAAAGGCTTCATCAAAGACGGCAAGTGCCATTCCAAGTCGCGATCCTAATCTTCCTTCAGCGGTCCCGTAGACGGAGGCCAGCGAGGCACCGATGGCAACGTAAAGCGGGACTTGTTGCTCAGCTCCGGAACCTGTGCCGCGGCGAGTTTCCCAGCGTGTCTTGTGCCCTGTATCGAGATTCTCCATGTGAATCTCGAATACGAAGAACTTCCGATAGTCCTCAAAACTGTCGAAGTCTGTGTCGGGGTCCTCCAGGATGCGCTTCACCTCGTCGAGCACTGGTTTGTGGGGGGAGTCTTCGGGTATCTCACCCTTGAACAAAAGATCCAGCGCGTCCTCGGACGTCACGTAGATCTCGACCGCTTTCAGGATCGGCGCATATTCAGCCACTTGCGTTCTACTGAAAGAGTATCGCTCGCCGTGGAACGAATGATTGCGAAGGCTATGGTTCAGCGCGTCGATATCTCTCTTCAGCTTGGAGATGCGTGAGTGGAGAGAGTTGACGAACTCACCTCGAAAAATAGAAGAAACTCGCTCGGAGGCTTCAGCCGCCAGTGCTTCATGCCGCGTGAGCTCGTTCTCTTCGATATCGCGCAGCGTGGCCTCAACCCATGGCAGGATATCCCTCAGGATGTCGCTTTCTGCCCCGACCTCCGAGCTTAGGGGAGCGATGTCAAAATAGCTCCTCATAGAGGCCCGGACATTCTTGTCGGCCTCCATCATTTTGTCCTTCGCATTTTTGGAGCGATCCTCCGCGCGCTGTCCGATCGCGCGATGGATGCCGGCCAATGCTTCGTAGCGCGCGGATGAAATGCTCGGGATCTGTTTGCCCGCCATTCGCTCTCTATACTTTCGATTGGCGGGTACTGTGGCCGTCAGTCGCCAACTGTAGTGGAACATGCGTCGGGCGAGATTCCGCGAATGGCGCGAACCCTCTTGGCTTGTAAGGCTCGAGAGCGTCTTTCTCGCAGCTTCGGCCTGCTTCTGATAGGCTCCTTGCCTCGTCTGGATGGATGTGAGTTCCGTGTTCCTGGTCCGTATATAGGCCTGTTGAACTTTCTTCTTCTCCTCAAGTTCGTAAAGGCGCTTCATGTCGCCCTGGTCCACCGCCTCCAGCCTGGATCGGGCCTCTCGTGCCGACGCCTCTTGTTCCTGTGCTCTTGCAAGCAGAGCTGACACCGTCTCGCCGTCCGCAGGCAAGGCCACGAAGGCGGCGGAGCGGTCAACTTCGGAAAGGATATGCCTGTGCTGGGACAAGGTTTCGATTTCCTCTTGCAGCACCTCTAACCGCTTTTTCTGCTCCAGCAGTAGCTGCTCTTGGGCCGCCTTGCCGATCTTGAGGTGCGAGGCTTCCTCTAGTCGGGTCCCGCGTAGCAGCCCATCATCATAAAGGCCGTCGGCCATAAGGGCGCGGCCGGGCTGATTAAACTCCTCCATGGTGCGGGCCAGCCGCACATTGCCATATCTGCGCTGCAGGAAGGCAAGCGCGTCTTTGTCATCGGACCTGAAAAGAGTTGGAAACCAACCTGGCCGGACCGTATCTTGGTATTGCTCGAGCTTGTTTAGGCTTACCAAAGACGACTGGCGCAGCTGCCGTCTATTTTCCCTCAGGATGGCCGTTGCCACGTGGATGTGATCGCGGTCGACGAAGACAGCTTCCCTGTCTCGGCCGAGAAGACCTTCAGCCGCTTGCCCCCAATCCTTGTCGGTAAGGTCAATGATGTCGCAAAGCGCTCTCGGAGCCATCCCGGCCATACGAAGAAGCCTCATCAATTCGCGGGTATGGTCGCCGAGGTGAGAGTCCCGTGAACCGGAAGCGGCCGACTCGATGGTCCGAGACAGCTTGCCGATGTCCTCAATTTTGGTGTGCAAAGCCGCTTCGGCTTCGCTGCGTGCTTTGCTAATTCTCTCGGCGATGACGGGCAGCGATGCCAGGAACGCTTGTTCGATCACCCCCGCAGCTTCCGCATTGCCACGCCTGACAGCCTCGGCCACGGCGGAGGCATGAGCGACTAATTCGCGGGAGCTTACTTCGCCCTTTCCAAGTACTTCGGCCGCCGCTGCGATCCGCTGCATATGCTTCACCCGCTCGGAGACGCGCTTGAGGCAATCCGTGGCGGAAAAGGAATGGCTTTCAGCCATCTTCTTCAGATCGTCGATACCCACCCTGGCTTTGATCGCTTCGATCTGCTTGATGATGCGATGCACATCCTGGTTCGCTTCCGCGATCGAGCTGTTCAGGTCGTTAATTTCCTCGCTCTCAGCAAGGAGGGATGCCTCGGCTTCCTTGACCTCTTCTTCGAGTGCCCGCATCGCGGCCGAGGCCGCGAGGTACCTCGCCTTGCGACTGATCCAGTCCTCCTCATCGTGCTCGTTGAGGAAATTCCTGAATTCTTCTGCTCGTGCCTTGACAACCTTCAGGCGCTTCGCACGCTCCCGCATGTTCTTGATGGTCTGATTCACCTGCCGATAAGTCTTCAGCGACTCTCGCAGCTCACCGATCCTCATCGGGGAGTCCTCGAGGATATAATCCCTGACGAAGTCGGTCGCGGACAAGCCCTGGTTCAGCGTCATGCCGTTCACAATCGCCTTTGCAAGAGCGGCCGCGTTTCCGGAAGTCGGCGCCGATCGTGGAACCAAGTCACGCATGTATTCCCGGATGTGGTCCGTAGCGCTGTCGCGATGATTCACGAAGCCGCCACCGCATTCCCTTTCCAGCGATTGCCTGACTTCCTCCCATTGCGCGAATTCTTGCCGTCCTTCGCGCTCACGCAGGAAATCTGTCGCCTTCAATATTTTGCCGCGGACGACGAAGCGGCCGAGTATAGTTTCCGCAGGCTGTGTCTTCCTCGCTTCCATGGCGAGACCTACCGTCAAGTCGGGCTTCACACCATCGGCGTCGCGAAAACTGATAGTCACGTAGGTCAGGCAGGCTTCGCGCCGAAAATCGCCCTCTCCACGGGCACCGAGGCAATACCCTTGCACCGTGCGTCTTGGGCCGCTTCTGCGGCGGCTCTCACCAGCGACGGGATTGAGGTTCATGTAGCGTCCGCTGGCGCCGGTGAGCACCACCTGGATCATGTCGAGAATTGTTGATTTTCCCGACGCGTTTTCACCGAGGAAACCGACGTGACCGCAAACCGGGATATCTTCAACGTTGAACGAATGCCAATTCACCAGCGCGAGATGTACGAGTTCCATCATTGCACTTTTTCCTCGAGAGGACCTAGCTGGCGAGGCTCGTAGTCTTCAAGCGCAACTTGCTCCTCAACGCGCCTTAGCGCGTCGGACCCGGAAATGAGCTTGATTATCGGCCGGATCACCACTTCCCGATCTTGAAGGGTGCGATCGAATTCTCCAAGCCAGATCAAATTGCGAGCAGCAAGATCCTCGAGAACATCCTGGAACCTTGACTGGGTCACAAGCATCTTTGTGCCCCTCTCGGCCATTTCCCTGTACTTCTCATAGAGGACATTGAACGTCGTCAAGACAGTCGCACGTTCTTCCACGTTGCCCTGGTTCGCTTCGTCTTGCCAATGAGCTGCTGCTACCAGAAGGACGATGGTCTCGTCAGCCCTCATTTTTGGCGTTGACGACATCTCCTCATCATCCAGCACGATCCCCACCCACTGTTCCTCTTGCTCGCGGTGGATGCGGTAACCGATGCAATCGAAGAATCCATCGATCGCTCTTCTGAAGCGGCTATCCATAATTACATCGTAGATGGTCGCCACGCCGCGATCGCCGGAGTACACGAATTGATGACGCAGGAGGTATCGGCAAGCTTTTCGGAGATCTGCACCCTTGTCCGCGCCGTATCGGGCTTCTAGCTCTTCGAACTCAGTCAGCATCTACGCCTCCAGCTGCGACAGCCCTTCTCCGGATGAGGAAGTTACCGCACCTCAGCCAATCGCTATCGTGCTCCGGTCCTTCAGAGTCATTCGTGATCTCAAACTCGGCCGCGATAGAAGCTGGCAGATCGCCTGGTTTCGTGAACCGTCGGATCACATCGAATGCAATGAAGGAATCCACGTCTGCTATCTCGAGGAAGCGCGCCTCTTTTGTAACCGCGAACGGAACCTGGTCATGCAGCCATCGCAGTAGTTGTCTCTCGTCTGGAACGATTCGTTCCATGTACTGCTTCTTGAGTTTCTTACGCAGCGCCAGCAACGGATCCACGAATTTGGGCGGGACGGCCATTGACTCCAGCGCCTTACGTGGTTGCCGCGGTTGCGCGAGATGCCTTTCCGACCACGGCGTACGCATCGGTTCGACCGGGAGGGGGACCCAAGCTAACTCAGAAAGAGCGGGGCGCTGATCTATCACCTTGTGGAGCCGATGTATGAGTGACGCGGCCCGGCTCGAAATGCCGCTGCCCCCTTGTTCCGCATATTTGACCGTGTTGCGGAGTCGCTGTTCGAGCTGCCGGCGAAAGATGGCGATCCGGTCGAACATCTCGCCGATGCCATCAAAGACTTCCTGAATCGATAGGAGGTCGGTCTCTGCAGCTCTAAGCCCGTTGTCGAGGATGTCAGCCATCCCGGTCTCGACGTAGCCAGCGGCGATCGTCTTCATGATTTCGGGATCGATGGACATCGCGCGAGCCAAATCAAGGATGTGATCTTTGAATCTAAAGGGATGATTGAAGGTGTGAATAGCTTGGAAGTCCTTCAGGACCAACTCGCCGATGAATTCCTGAAAGTAGGCGTCTACCCTCTCACGCATGCTCCGCGAATCCATAATGGTCCGACGGATTCGCCTCAGATCGGAGAGGATGGCCCTAAGCGTTTTGAGGAAGGCGGTGGCCTGTTCTCGCGCCTGCACCACAGCATATGCAGCATCCACGGCATCCTTTCCTGAAGAGCCCGGCTGGAGTCTCGCCGCTAGTTCCAGACTTTGTTTCACGTTGACGACGATGCCACCAAAACGCTGGCTGACGTCGGACTTGAGGCTGGACAGGAGCTGCATGACCAAGCTTGCTCCCATAGGCATATCCACGGTTACCCTCAGGCCATATTCCTCCTCTTCGAGCCAGCCGGTCTGGATCAGTTTCTGATAAGCAACGCTCGCGACACGCAGCGCTGCCTCCGCGGCTTCATTCGCCTCGCCGGCAAACTTCAGGCGCCGACGGCGCTTTGACACCAGGTCGGGCAGGCCTTCGCCAACGTCGTCGCCCTCGGCAAGAAGTTCAGGCCTTCGCTTGATAAGGTCGTAGATTGCGTGGACGACCTCCTGGGGGGTGGGGAAGGTGGCTCCACTGGAAAAGAAGCGCTCGTAAGTATCCAGTAACGCCGCCTCGTAGAGGAACCGGAATTTGCGCGAAAAGATCAGGAACGCGTCATCATTAAGATAACGGAAAAGTGCCATATGTAGCGGCTACCCCAACTTACCCACGAAATTTATGCCACCGCTTGGCGGGTTAAACAACCCGAGAACGGCACCGTAATCCACAATATTTGGATGTCTTGAAGCAACATCTTTACTTAAAGGGCCGCTAATTGTCGTCTCAAGTGAGCTTGAGGCGTTAGCCGAACCTCATACCCAGCGCGAACCACGGCCATAGGGACCGAGCCTCGGGGTGGAGAGCATGCGGAAAGCTGCTTGATGCCGGTCCGTGAAAATGAGGCCAATACCAATGCGACACGTCCTCCGCGTTCACAATGACGACGCACTCAAGTCCGACGCAATGGCTGTTTCGCGCTAGGTCTCGGCCATTCTTAGCTGTTTCAACAAGGCCAGAACGTGCCGACCGTTCAGGTGAACCAGAAACAAAGTATTGTGCCCACTTGATTGGGCGGGCGACTCCCTGCAAGTCATGCTAATGGTGGAAAAGGAGCCTAGCCCCGAAATTGAGCGTGGTTCGAGCCCGGCATCGCGGGGGCCGGCTGGTGCCTATATCGAAGGTGAGCTAGGAGCGCTTTATCTGCTCGCGTTGCTGACGGGCAATCGAGCACCGGGCTTGCCCGACGCCCGGGTCGTCCGCGTTCGGTTCCAGGGCACGGAGCAGGGGTTCAAGCTCGATGACCTGATAGTATCTGGCACGGGGCCGGCGGGCGATTTCATCCTCGAGATCCAGTCGAAGCGAGATATAACTTTCTCGCCCGGCGATAGTGTCTATCAGGATGTCGCGTCGCAAATCGCGGCGAGCTCGGTGGGGTCCGTGCCGGAAGACAGGCACCTCCTCGGCATAGCGACTCAGCGGACCAGTCGGAAGATCTCAGGGGCCTATCAGGATGTACTGAAATGGGCTCGAACCGCGGAGAGCGGGACAGCATTCTTCAACCGCATCGACGCCAAAGGCGTCGCAAGCAAGGACATGCGCGACTTCGTCGCGACGACGCGAAAGCATTTGATCGCCGGCGGTATCGCTGACAATGACCAAGCGATCTGGCTTTTCCTGCGGCGAATGCTCATCCTCGAGTTCGATTTCGAAGCGAAGGTGCCGATCGCCAGGACCTATGGTCAGGCGCTCGCCCGGATGGCGTTGGCAGACGAGGATGTTGATCGTGTCGAAGCGCTGTGGAGCCGGCTGATCGACTTGTCGATCAAGACCGGAACCACTGGCGGTATGATTGATCGAAATATCCTCAGAGCCGATCTCGCCGAGGCCGGGTTCCGGCTTGCGGGCGACCGCGATTATGGGCCGGCACGCGCCAGGCTGGCCGAACTCGCTCAGAATACGCTTGCACATATCGGGACGAGCGTAGCGGGTGTGACTCTGCCACGATTGGAAGCTGTCGCTGCGGTCGATGATGCATCCGAAGCCCATCGTTTCATCGAAATCCATGGAAATACCGGTGTCGGCAAATCCTGGGTTCTTCGGCATTTCGCCGAACGCATTGCGCGCCAGGCGCCGATTATCGTGCTCGACCGCGACGCGACGCCGGCGGGCGGCTGGCTGCCGTTTTCTAACGCACTCGGAATCCCGGGTTCGGCGGTCGACTTCCTGACCGATCTGGCCGCGAGCGGCGGCCCGATGCTCTTCATCGACGGCATCGACATGTTCGACGATCGTGGGCGCCAGCGGACGATCATCGAGCTTATGCGGGCGGCGAGTGTGATCCCTGGCTTCACGATAATCGCAACCACGCGGACGGCCGGACATGGCGATGTGGAACCCTGGCTCGACGAAGCGATCGTTGCTGCGTTGGGCGGCGCGCACCGTATAAGCGTCGGGCCCCTATCGGAAGATGAAATCGCAATACTAGTCGATCAGGCGCCGGATCTCCGATTGCTGCTCGATCCCGACCATCCCGCCGCCGGTCTTGCTCGTAATCTTTATCGGCTTTCTAGGCTACTGACGGTGCCGAGCGCGACCGAGGTTCGTACCGAAGCGGCAATGGCTGACCTATGGTGGAAGAGAGCGGACGGCACGCCTGCGCCCGAAGTGCGGGCAGCGCAGCGATTGCTGGCCGCACTCGCGGCCAGTGCTTTGATGGGAGAAGACGGCATAGATCTGACAGAGGATTCATCTGCTCGGTCGCATCTGCTCGGGGCGCTGACGCTCAAGGAAGTGCGTCGCGACCGGCTCGATTTCTATCACGACGTTCTGCGCGACTGGGCAATCGGGAGCTACATTGCAGAGGATCCGAGCCGTCTGGCTCAGCTCAATCTGACTGTGCCGGTATCGCCGCGCGTTGCGCGCGGCATCGAATTCGCTGGGCGCCTCGCGCTCGAAAAAAGGAACTACAGCGCCTGGACCGATCTGCTCGCGCGTCTGTCTCCGCAAGGAGCGCACGGATCATGGCGGCGCCAGGCTATCCTTGCATTGCCTCGGTCGGAGGCTGGCTTCGAACTGCTCGAAATGTGCAGCGGTGGTCTACTGGCGGACAACGCAGCTCTCCTAATCGAGTTGTGCAGGACGATCACGGCTACTGAAACTGTGGCGACGGCTGATTTGATGACCATGCCGGACGGGTCCAAGGCCGATCTGCCGCGCTCGTATCGCACCACAGTTACCGGGTCGGCAGTTCTGCTCCTGCGCTGGGCAGTGGCGCATGCTGCCGAAATTCCGATGTCCGCGATCGGCGCGGTGGTCGAACTGGTCCAGATACAGATCTATCTTCTCAAGCACCTTCGATTGCTCGCCAATCAGACGGCCGTCATGCTGTTCGGATGGCTGCGTCAGCTCGATGTTCGCGACGCTGAGGTGATGATCCCCGGAGAGCGACGCCTCTGGGCAAGCGACGCGCGGCGTCGCACGATCGATCAGTTGCGCCCAATTGCCGTGTTGCTTGGCGAATACGCGCCTGATCGGCTGAAGGCTTATTTGAGGGAAGTCGGCGCCGAGAGGGACAGCCACAAGATCAACGCGATCCGGCCGTTTTCCAAGCTGATTGCACCGGTTGCGCCGGCCGAGCTTGCGAACCTCGTTCTGTCGAGCCTCATTGAAAAGCGAGAGCGGCGCGGTCGCCATGACCGGTCGATGGAGCGAGCCTTCAGCTTCGCTGATAGCGACTATCTGCCGGCCTCCCCAGCGCAACCGCCATTTCTCGATCTGCTGGAATCCGACGCAACCGAAGGGTTGAGATTAATTCGAACGCTGGTCGCGGAGGCGATAGCATTCAATACAGAGGGGCTTGCGCCGGAAAGCGACGGCTTCACCGTCGATCTCGGGCAAGGCCCACGCTTCTTTCCCTGGACTTCGAGCTACCTGTGGTCACGCGACCAGAGCCACGAATATTCGGCGGCCTCCGGACTGAAGGCCCTCGAAGCATGGAGCCAGCTACGACTCGACGACGGTGTAGCCGTTGATGAAGTGCTCACCGATATCCTTGGGCCTGAGGGCAGCTGTGCGGCCTATCTGTTGGTCGCGATCGACGTACTGCTGTCTCATTTCGGTGTCGGTCGTGATGCGCTCGCCCCCTTTATCGCAGACCCTGAGTTACTTGCGACCGATCGTGCGCGGCAGACTCATGATCAAATCGGATCGGGCATCAATTTTCCTATCGGCAAAGAACCGGATGGAAAGGTCAAACTCTCCGACTTGAGAGCCCGGCCATCACGGGGCGCGTCCCTATTTGACATCGTCCCCCACTACATGGGCGACAATACCATTGCGAACCGTCTGCGAGAGCAGCTGAGCGCTGCGATCGAGAACCTGGAGCCCTATGAGCCTCATTCGAATTGGGGCGACGCGCGGTTCATCGCGCGCTGCGCCAACAACATGCTTCAGCGGTCGAACTGGGCAGATATTGGGGAGGGCAGGCTGGCCTATCAACCGCCGGCGGATGAGGCCGCTCATCTTGCTGCCATGGAGAGGAAGCGGGGCGAGGCCGTCCGATCGACCGAAATCGAGGCACGCATCAGTCTGGCGACTGATGGCGATGGCGAACACGCCACCGCCTCAACGGCACGCGATGCGGTCGAGTATGCAGAGGGCGATCTTCCCGACGACAGTGATACCGATGCTCTTAAATCGCGCTCGACGCGGCTGATCACGACTGCCTTGCTGGTAGCACGCGATGGGGATGACGAGTTGCTCGCCACGCATGAGAGATGGGTTCGTAACGTCATCTTGATCGCGTTGGACGAGCAGTCCGATCGGGGGGGTGTTTCGCAGAATACGCTGCGCTTCAACCGCCCGGCGATCGCGACGCTTGCGCTGATCCATCTCTGGCGGCGCAAGGGGAGCAATGCGGATCGAGATATGCTGATCCGGCTCGCGACCCGCAAGGATCGCAGCGCCGCGCCGGCATTTTCCGCCGGCCTCGCGCGGATCCTCGAGATCGAGCCTAGGCTCTTCAAAGCGGCGATGCGCGCAGCCTTCGCAAGCATGACCTGGCGCTGGAAGAGCTATCAGGAGGAGGACGAGGATGACCATGCGCGTTTCGAAGCGGAGCGGGCCGCGGCGATCGACGCAGCGGTCTTGGCCGAGGTCGCTTGGCTGGATGGCGGCGCCGAACCGGCATGGCCCACATGGCCCAAGGAGCGTCCACATTTGCGCCACGGCTCGCGCATTCGCGTTCCTGGACCAGTCACATCAGCAAAGTTCGACGAAGACGGGGCGATCGAGATCGTCCACGTCGACAGCGCGGCTGCGGCGCAGTGGCTAGCGATGACCCAGGCCGAGGGATCGATCGGCTGGCGGCAAGAGGTTGTTGCGGCCTATGCCGACTGGACCGCGCGGATGAACGGGTTGGGACTGCCGGTTGATATCGAGATCGACCGAGATCCCCACGATTGGAATCTGCACTACTACGCGTTGTTCGCCGAGCGGCTACTCGACGGCACGCCCGCGTCGTTCGATAGCGATCTGAAGCTGGTAACCGATTTGCCAGACGAGCCCTTCTGCGATGTTGCGCAGACGGTCATGCATGCGGCCGACGCGCTCTATTTCAGTGATCCCCATCTCTCCGCCTCTAGGCCTGCCGATTTGCGCGCCAAGCTGGTGGAGCGGGTGATCGCGCTCAAGCGGTGGAAATATGCCGGCGATCCGGCCAGCTCGCGGATCGACATGGAAAGTGGCGGCGTAATCGCGAAGATGCTGCTCAATACGCACAATCCCTTCAACGGAACGGACAGCTATCTCCCGCCAGCACTCTTCGACCGCGTCGACCCGCTGCTACCCACGATGCGTCCCCTGTTGCCGGGCGGCCCGACGGCGTTCGTGGCGCTTTGCACCATGAGGCTGCTTCTTGTTGCTCCGCGGGCGCGGCACCTCGATTTTGTTCTTGATGCCGTGGAGACCTGGTTCGATCGCACCCACGCGATGGGCCTGTGGATAGCAGCCGGGATCGGCGGTCGCGTCGTGCGCTGGTTCGACGCCGCGTTCGCCGAACAACCTGACCTGCTGATCCCGGCGCATCCCGCGCGGGGCCGGATCGACCGCGCGCTGGGTAATCTGATCGGGGTTGGAATCGCCGAGGCACACGAGCTGGAGCTGCGGGTGGAAGCGGCGGCCCGTGACACTTGGCCATCGGGCAGGAGGGAAGCAGAGAGGTTGCTCCTACGGGACCGGCAGGGAAGCTGAACGGCGGCACGCAAGCAAATGTCGCCCGACGCAGTGTCCCCTACATGCTAAGCTAATCTGCAATCCGAGATACTATTGCTTACTCAGATGTTTGATCTCGATGGTTGGAACGGTGGATAGAGATAGTTCTTTCTTTGCTCTTTGGTGCGTTCCTTGCTTGTATACCATTTACAGCTTCAGATGGGTAGCATCATGTCGTGCTCCAGTATCTCTTCTTCAAGCGAGCGGTGTTGGACGGGACCTGAGCAGTGTTGGCCCTCCTACTCTAGCTTCTAGGCATCGAGAATGGATGTGTTTGAATCTGGACCGCGCCTCGGTTCACCCTATGGCGATCCCGCTCGCCAAGCGGTCGCGGCGTTGCGTGGCTATGGTTACCAGATCTATGCGTCAGGCCTTGCTTGGGTAGGGTTGGCCGACGGCGAACTGCTTCATCTTGAGGTGGCGGAGGACTATTCCGTCATGACACGCCAGGCCTTGACGGGCACTCAGGTCAAGGACACGGCGGGTAGCGGCAAGATAAGCTTGCAGTCGGTCGATGTGCGCTCGGCAATTGACAATTTCGTCGACATGGTCTCGCGCAATCCTACACGAGTTGTGTCCCTCCATTATCTGACAACCGCTGAGGTCGGTCTCGAGCGCCGCAAGGATCAGCGCGTCGACAACCAATCTGCGCTGCACTACTGGCGTCAGGCCGCCGCTGGAGCCGATGTTGCGCCATTGCGCAAGCTGCTCGAGGCCCTCGATCTGAAACCCGCGACGAAGAGCTTTGTCCTGGCGCGAAACGACATGGCTTTGCGATCGGAGCTGCTCGCTCGGGTTCATTGGCACTGCGGTGCATCAAGCTTCGAAAACCTTCGAGATGAGCTCGAAGCGGGCCTCATCGAATTTGTCGCCTCGGCGAGGCGCCTGTCGAGCCAGGTGGCCAGAAACCTGTTGCCGGCAATGGTCGAGCGCCTCTTGTTGACTGCAACGTCCAAAGGCTCTCGCCAATTGCGTCGCGCCGACTTGCTCAGCCTGGTTGACAGCGTCTCCATGGTGTCGGTGCCCGTGGATCAACTGCCGGCAGCCTTCAGCGGGTCGGCCGGCGCCTTCTCACGCCCTTCGCTGCTCATTTCGACGAGCGAACTGCCGATGCCCTCCCTTGTGGCGCCGCGCACAGAACTGCTGGCGGACATTGACGCAATTCGGTGCAAGGCGGGCATCGCAATTGCCTGTGCGGCGACGGGCCTTGGAAAAACGCTTCTGGCAAGGCTCGCCGCGTCACGCACCAACGATCATTGGGTCATCATCGATTTTCGCGACCTCGGCCCTACGGAGACGGCATCGCGCCTCTCTGTAGCATTGGGAGAGCTGGTGGCGCGCCCGCCGACGCATGTCATACTGGACGATCTGAACGAGATCGATCATCCCACCGTACGCGACCCTCTTCTTCGGCTGATGGCAAGCCTGCGCCGTCGCGACGCGACCGCGATTATAACGACATATCGACCACCGGCGCCGGCGACACAACATCTGCTGTCTCCCCAGGAATCGCCTGTCCTTGAAGTCCCCTATTTCAGCGACAGCGAGGTGTCAGCGCTGGTCAGCTCGACGGGTGGACAAATCAAATACGCGGATGCCGTTTATCGCGCGGCTTCGCTGGGCCATCCGCAGCTTACAATAGCAATACTTCTGCGCCTGTCCGCGGCCGGCTGGTCTCGGGCGTCGGTCGCAGCACTGCTTGGCGGGAACATCCAAATCGAAATGGGAGCGGAGCGGCGCGCGATGCGGCAGCGGCTGGTCGCGGCGGTCCCGGCAGAAGCGCAGTCGCTGCTGTTTCGAACTAGCTTGATTGGCGGCACGTTCGACCGTGGCCTGGCCATGACACTTGGAGCAGCCGCTCCGCCCATTGCCCTTGCTGGCCTGTCACTTGATCGCCTTGTCGGCCCCTGGATCGAGCCATGGCATGGCGACCGTCTTCGCGTATCGCCATTGCTTGAAGGGGCAGGACTGGAGGTTTTCACCGCGGCAGAATGTCGGGCCATTCATCGCTGCATCGCCGACGCTCTTATGGGCAGCAGGCGTCTCTCAGTGCTTGACGCCGGCACTGCCATGCGCCATGCGCTCAAGAGTGACGAGGCAGCGCTGGTTGTCGCCTTCGCGGACGGCGTGATCCGTTGTAACGCCGAGACGCTCGAACTTGTTACTCCCTTTCTTGGCGAACTTGGTTCGTTCCAAACGGACACCCTGATATTTCCAGCAAATCGCTTCGCATCTGCGATGATGCGGTTTGCTCAGCTCCTGTCCCTGCTTCCCAACGGTGCTCCTGCAGACGCGCAGCAATGCTGGAAAGCGCTTGAACGGGAGTGCGCTCAAGTCAAGGGACAAGCGCTGTTCGAAGGCTCGGTTCTGTCGAAGCTGTTGGTTCATGAACGTGCCGGCGAGCTTTTCCCGTCATGGATCGACCTTCTCTTGCGCTTCGACCGGTTAACTGAAACCGATACGCGCTTGGCCGAGGTCAGCCAAGGTTTCCAGTCCCCGAGAGGCGGAAACGTTCACGTCAGCGGCGTGCTGTTCGCCACCCAGATGCGCAACATCACGACAGTTGCGGGTTTCCGCGCTCTCCTTGAGCGGCTCGACCAAGAGCCTGCCCGGCTGCGGGAACGACTTTTTTCATCCTTTCAGATCGGGCGCGGTGACATATCGATCCTGGTCATGCATGCATGGCTGAAGGAGTCGCGAGCGGACGCTTTCGACTGGGAGGCTGCGGCCGGCCAATATGGTGCCTGCGCGGATATCGCGATACGGTGGCAGAATCCGACCCTCGCGGTTCGTTGCGCTATAGCCCAGTCGATCTGTCTCGACGAGAGCGGGGATGATGCCGAGCGCGCCTTTGCTTGTCTTGCGGACGCGGAGAAGCGATTTGGTTTGGACATAGCGCTGGTGCGTGCGCGCGCCAAGATACATTGGCGGCGGCGAGATCATGCCGCAGCCTTGCCCTTGCTCGCCACCGCCGCACGCGCTGGCGGCCAGGATGCGCTTGAGCGGGCCTATATCGCCAGGGAAGCAGGCATCAGCGCCGCCGAGTTGGGTGATTGGGCCGAGGCTGAGCGTTGGTTCGAGCAGGCACGGACTGAGGCATCTGATCTGCAGTTGCCGTCGGTTCGGGCAATGGCGATCGGCTTGCTTGCCGATACCGCGCACGTTGCATGTTGCGCCGGACGTCCCGACGTTGCCGTGATGAAGTTGCGTGAGGCCTTGGCGCAGTTGCCAACGATAGATCCTGACGGAACTCTTGCTGAAGCGTATTGCCATCGCGTGGTGAGGCATGCGGTTTTGTGGCTGTTCAATGAACTGACGCATAGCGTGCCCGCGGACGTTCAGGACATTCGCTATGCTCCTGGATGTGGTAGCAACCAGGAGCCTCCAGAAGAAATCCGGTCACATCCGCTGGGCGACCTTGACTTTGCCTATTACATGCTTGCGGACGCCGATGAGGCTTTACCTCAGCCGACAGGCTTCCACCTCGAATTTCGGCGGTATCTGCTTAAGGGACCGATTCTTTCGTCGGAAATTTCGCGGATTATCTCTGCGGGTCGGAACGCTATCGTCAGTCATAACGCGAACGATTTTCGTGCTGCTGCTGCGCCATCACGCGGCAATGGCCGCAATAGTCAGAGCAGGCGGTGGACGCGACCTTGGCCAGCAGCTGCAAAACCCCGAGCGCGGCGTTGTCCCGCCGGCGATCATAGATAACAAGGCAGATCCTGAGGTTTTGCGAGGAGCTGAGGACATGCTGCTCAGCTTCTCTATCGCAGCGGCACTTGCAGGCGCGTTCGACGCTGTGGATACCATAATTCAAGCCGGCTTGGGCACGAAGGAGGTTGCTGGCTTGCATCCCCTTCTCGAGCGAATGGCTGGCCAGCATCAAACGATCAGCACCGATCGCCACGGGGCCGCAATTTCCGTCGATACCCTTCGCCGCGATTTGACGGGCGAGCCCGACCTGCTTTGGTGGGCCGGCGCATGGATGCTTTTCCATGTTCGCGCCTCGAAGCTGCAAAGCGGGGTGGCCGAGCCGCTGGTTTGCTGGATCTTCCACAAGTGGTCTGAGCTTGTAGGAGAAGGGCGCTTCCGGCTGGCGGCGCCTGCCGTCAACGGCGCGCCGATCGAGGCGGTCCTTTGGACTTGCGACCGCTCTTTGCCGAATGCTGCGCGTCTCCTGCTTGCAGCTGCGCCGGCTGCATCGATCCGCATGGGACCAAACGTGCGTGAAAATCTGGAATTGTTGGCAAAGAGCGATAGTTGATCGTCGTTATGCAGTCGAGAGCCACGGGGTGGCGACGCCTGTCGCCGTACCCCCCCCGCGGACCGGTTGAAACCGGACAGCCTTTAAACAGAGCTATCCAAGATCGATTTTGGTGAGACAGCCTCGACGAAAAACATAAGGATTCTGGACGGCCCAATCTGTCCCACTCTTGAGATTGGCCATTGGAAAGATTCAATTTTTGCACCCCGGCTAGGGGTGCCACCGCAGCGGCTGCTGATCACCAACTCAGGCGAACCGATCGATTGCGCGATTAACCGAAGCGCGGGCAAGCTTGCCGAACTTGCTTCGTGGATGATCGCGATATTTCCCTTCGCCGAGCCACTGGGGGATTAGGTCGCCCTGTGATGCAAAATGTTCCACATGCACAACCGTAATGAGGTCATCCTCGTAGGCCACAGCATTGATCTCCCTCATGGTTTTGCCGCGAACGGTCGAGAGCAAGGTGCGTGCCTCCCGGACGTAGCTCTGGTGTGATCCCATCCCGAACATCACGACGAGCTTAGTTGCCCTCGGGAGGTTGACCAAGAATCTGGAAGCGCAGTTCCTGGCAACCTCAGAGCCGAACGGTGTCGCGACAAATCTATTGAGCATACCGCCGCCCGACCCTTTCCATCGCCGCTCCCCTCGGTCGTAACGCTCAACGCTGCACCTGATAAGAGAGCCGAAGTGGAACAGCCCGTTCCTGTCAGCGATCATAGAATCGACCGCGGCCGCCTGGGATTCGCGTGACCCTTCTTTTATAAGTCCCACGTGTGCCAGAATTCGCCCGACGTTCGGACGGCTTCCTTTGTAAGCTATCTGGTCGTGAGGCGTCCTTGCAAAGCTCTCGGCTTGGGTTGGTCCCTTCGAGAATCCGAGAATGATGATCCGGGCGTTGGCGTTTCCCCAGGATAAAGGATTAGCAGTGATGCGCCAATCCTGACCCTCTCGACGACTACGATCGAACAGGACATCTTCGCCCCTGTAACATAAAGTGCAGTCGATGCGCCCATGAGCGGGAAGGCAGCCCATCCGGTACCCCTTTGACGACCTGTTGTTCGCTGATGACCCAATCCCATATAGATTTCACGCCACATCGTCACCCCAGCGCTAAGCGCATTGAGCCTTTGTCATTTCTGTGGGGAAATCCGCGAGGTAGCGGAAATGCGCGATCGCTAGCCCACTTTTTTCTGGTCGGAGTGGGCGGACTTGAGCCTGCGACCCCATCGCTTCGAATGAGATGGTGCCAGGGCTAACGACGCAAATGTTGCACGAGACATGTCGGGGTCATGAGGCAACAATGAACTCACGCCCACGGGATGGTACGGAATGGTGCGGGAACGCTTCCGATTTTGGCCCGCGAAAAAACTAGTGAAATCAATAAACTTGCTGCGCCCTCCGGGCCCACCATTATCATTATTTATCAATGCTTTATAGGGTGGTTCGCCACGAGGTTCGCCAACAGGTTCGCCAAGCATCGGTTTGCGCGTCACCAGGCGCACGACTCGATCCATCCCTTGGACCGCCAGCCGAACTTGCGACGCTTCGCGCGAATAGAGCTCCGCATGATCGATGTCGTCGTGACCGAGCACATCCATGAGCTGCCTGGTCGAAGCCTCTGCCTCGGCCAGATAGACGCCAAGCGACTTCCGCAAGCCATGCAGGGTCAAGCCCTTTGGCAGACCGGCAAGCTTGCACCAATGCGCCATCATGCCAGTCAGCGACTTGGCGGAGAACGGCTCGCCATAGCCGTTGACCAACACGGTCTCGCCTCGGCTGTCGGCCGCATCCAAAATCTCGGAGAGCATTGGTGTGATCGGCACGAAAAGCCGCTTACCGCCAGTTCGCCCCTTGTTCTTGGCCTGAACAATATCAAACCCGTCGAAGTGACGCTCGATGCCATCGATGAAGACACGACGGGTGACCCTTTGATCCCAGCGAAGACCGGCGACGTCGCCGCGACGGTTGCCGAGCCAGAGCGCCAAACCATAGCAAGTGCGTGCGGCGGTCCCGAGCTGCCAACGGTTTTCGAATTGCGCCATCGCCTCGCGCGACCATGCCTTCCAACCGGCATAAGCGGGACGCCATTCGACCGCCGCTGTGGGATCGATTTCGATCCAGTCTTGCCGCAGCGCGACATAGACCAACTTGCGTATGCCCACCAGCAGATGCTTGGCCTTGTGGGGCGTGGCGATGAAGCGGCCAAGAAGCTCTTCAATATGTATACGTCGAAGGTTCTTTACCGGTACATCCCGCCAGATGAGCGGGTGATCTGCGACCACCCGGAGTTCCAGGAACTCTTCGATCAGCTGCGTGTTCTTGCGCTTGCTGGCTTCGTCAAGCGCCAGCCACTTGACCGAGATCTTCAACCGCTGAAAGGCCGCTCCAAACGTGCCGGGCAGGGCGGCTCCGGGCATACGGACGACGGGAGCCTTTGGGATTTTCCGGCCCTCGACCGCCGCTTGGTAGGCCTCCTTGAAACCCGCCTGATTGGGGGCTGGCAGACTAACCACACGCTCCTTCGTCCGATAGCGCCAGCGAACTTTGCCATGGCGGTCGGTGTAGGAGGAGAGGCCGGGATATTTGTCGGTCATGGCAGAATGAATCTATTCCCTGCGATGATTCCCTTGCAACAGGAAGTCGACGATATTTTCTTCATCGTCTCCAGGTAGTTCGCCAAAGGCCGCTTCGAGTTTGAGCCGATCCCAAATCACGCGACCGTCAACTTTCTTCGGCTTCGGCATGCGGCGGTCAGCAACCATCTGGTCGAATTTGGTTATGCCCACGCCAACATATCGGGCGGCTTCTTCGCGTGAGAGGCCACGAGGAGGATAGGAGAGGGAGTCGCTTTTCATGATCTTGCTGCCGGGACCCTTCCGTTCAAGATCAGGGTCTAGATTGTATCAATCTCCGCCGGAAGGGCGCCGATCAAGTCCTGCGGTGGATTGCGGTCACGGCGTATAAATAGGATGGTTGTCTGACTTCAGGGGTTCGAGTCGGGAGCCCGTTTCGTGCAATCCCCCGAGCCAAATCCATTTCGCGTGGACCGAAACAGTCTACCGACCACCCGCAGCCGTTTAACGCGCCTTTAATGTTAAGTGCTTGATTTAATTTCGTGCCGTTACCGAGCGCAGCGCTCAAGGTGACGCCAACGCCAGATCCCTCTGCATGCGCCAATGGAATCAAACGATTAGCTAAGATTTCGCTTTAATTTTCAGCCCGTCCCACACGCGGCTTTCACATAAGCTACGGTTTCACCTTTCAGAGACCGTCCTCGTCATCGTCTTCGGGCAGAGTCCACATCTCGTCAGTATGCTCGGCAGCCTCGACGGCAGCAGGCGGCTTCTTCGATTTTTTGCTCTGCGCTGCCACTGGCGGCGTTGCGATCTTTACCGGGGGCACGGCAGGCATTGGGGGCGTTCGGACCCCGTCCGTATGTTCGTGCAGATGTGCGTGAACGGCTTGGCCCAATGGGTCCAGAATGATGTCTATGCCTTCTCGGCGGGCCATTTTGGCGGCTGGAACAAAATCGCTGTCCCCAACCACCAGGACTATTTGGTCGACAAGACGTTTGTAGGAGAGCGCCGCGACATCGAGGCCAAGCCTCATGTCGACCCCTTTCTGGATTGTGTCCAGTTCGAAATCTTCGTCGCCAAGTTCGGTGTTTTCGTCCTTTAGCACCGCAGCTAACGTGGATGCCTTCAAACGCCATGATGACGTGTCGAGTAGGTGCCCCATTCTTAGAGCAACTTTTCGCTTCTTGCGCAGCTCGTCATGCAGCGTGTTTCTGAAAACAGCTTGCTCGCTTTTCGCGAAGTCGATCGCCTTCTTCGTCACCGGGTAGTGCATCTTCTTTGAGAATGGTGGGCAGTCGTAGTAGAAGATCCGGTATAATTCAAAACTCTCAAAAATGTGCCGACCGCTCTCGTCGCGACCAGTTTTTTGATAGCGATGCCGTATGGCGTGCGCATGAATGAGGCGAGCGACGACCTTAGGATTGGTGTGATCGATCCCGGGAAATTGATGCCTGAGGCGCCTTAGAAAGAAGCCGCCATCAATTAAGACTGCTAACCGGTTCCGGTGCATCTAGGGCTCATATATGCGAAGCCCCTGGGCTCGGCTCCCCATCTATGATCAGCTCTCGCTGAGGGGGAAGCGTACTGCCAGGGGCGTTTCGGCGGTAGAGCTACCGCAACCGTTTAAACTCGTCAAGGGTGGGGATTGTTCCCGCGCTGTTGCGCTAACGGGAACACGCAAATGGTAAACAAAGCTCCACAATTCAAGGCCTTCGTGAAAATGATGAAGGCTGCCGGAGGCCCGTTTCGGCATGAACTCAAGCTCCAAAAAGCCTGATTTCTGGGTTTGCACCCATTTAGCACAGCGTCTCGCACGCCACGCCGTCGTTGTCGCGATCCAGCTTGCCGCCCCATGAGCAATTCTGCAGATACCACCGGGCCTCGTCGCAAGAACTGATCTGCTTGCACGTGCGCCGCGGCTCGCATGAATAGCCGCTCTGCGCGACCAGCTTGCGACTGATGATGCCGAGCGGCTGGCGTGGCGACGGTACTGCGCCGTCGGCGTGGGACGCGCGCCAGTCCCATGGGGCGTCGAATTTTCCAACCCACAGCCCGATCTTTGCCGCCTCCGCCTTCGCCTGCTGCTGCGCATAGGCTCCATGGCTATAGCGCGGCCAATCAAGCGCCTGGCCTTGTTCGACCATCCACGCCGCCACGCTGGCGCCGTCGGCGCGCCGGCAGTCACCGACGAAGCGGTTATAGCGATCCCAAGTGACGAACGTGCATTGTACCGGCCTCGAGGCCGCCAGGAAACTATCCAGCGCTTCGGCCGATCGCCGGCCGCAGGGATATTCGAAGCCCTTGGCGCCGTCGCAGTATTGCCGGCTCTCTGGGGCGTCGATGCCGTTGAAGCGGATCCTCTGTCCATGGACCTCGATCGTGTCGCCGTCGATGACAGACGCGACGCCCGTGATCGCATCCGGCTTGGTGCCGGCCAAGTTTTGCAGGTTGATCTCGTGTAGGCCGTCGGGGTGCTTCATCGCAGTCATTGCAGCAAGCGCGCCGGCCGCGACAACGGTGAGGGAGATCAGGCGTCGGGGCACGCTCGCCCAACGCCGCGCCCGTGAGCGCTTTGCGCCGGTGCGCTTCCGCCATTGGTCAGAGCGATTATCGCGACGAAACCTATCCAAGCCCCTTTTCCCCCGCCCGGGAGGATGCGCTTAAACAGGATTGAAGTCCACTATGGCTGGAGCAGAGCGCCGCCGTATTGAGCCCAAAGGCGGTCGCAGTCCCATTTCCTGAGGTTTGGCGTTCCTGGCAATCCGTAGAGCACCATCGCACCGCGAACATCGTAACCGAGCACCGACGCGTTGGCGACGAACTGGATGGCGCGCCCCAAGCTGATAGGTCCCATCCGGGTTTCGCTTTTGCTAGCGAGGTCGATTATGCCGAAAATTTCCACATCTGCCCCTCGGCCGGCCAAAACAGCCGACGAGATCGCGTCGTCCAAGGCAAGGAGCATAGCGAAGTCCCCGTAAGCTCCTAACAACTCCGGTGGATTGGATTTGTTCCGTGCTTCCAATTAAAATCAGATGTCACTCTCTAGCGGCTTATATCCTGCTGCTCGGCCAAATGCCTTGGCCAGTAGCGAAGGACCATCGCGGCCAATGATGTAATCCTCACCCGGTAGCACCCCCGGCTGGCACCGAAAGTGCCCAGCGCCGAATTGTACGTCGCTGTCGCTTTCGTGAGGGCTTTAGCAGGCTGCGGAAAAACTCTTTCGTCTGGGTCCAGTCCGTGATTCGATTCCGCCGGAGAGATTGGAGGATGAGATGCGCGGTGGAGATGATGGGGCCTCAAGCCCGACGAGCTGCCTATCGGACGCCACCTTCACCGATATTCCTCATCAGCAAGGTATTCCCTCACGCTTCCGAAGTCGCGATACATCCCGCCGCTCGGCTGTTTTTTCTCGTGCCAGGCGATCGACCAATAACCCGTATCTTCAAGATCCTCCATGGCACGAACTCGATCAGGATCGGCTGGAAACTGTGTTCTGAGAAGGCGGTTGACTGCGTCCAATCCGCCTTCGCGATAGGCCCGTAGGCATGTATCGTGAAGCATCGTCTATCCCCGCAAGACTTGCAGAAGCAGAATCGCACAACTGTGGCGTGTGCGCAAGCGAGTTCCCCAGGTGGACAGCTCATGCAGGTCGGTTATCGAGATGATGCCTTGCAGGCTTCGGCGCAGTGACGAAGAACGCGTGCTGCCGGGGGCTACCTAGAGGCCGGTGAAGTAGATGGATATGCTGGCAGCTATCGCGGAAAGGCCGATCATGAGAATCATGAACGCCTCAAAACCAGTGCCGCCGTTGCCGGTCCTGTCCATAGCGCTCCTCCCTTGCATTCAGCCGCTTTCTAACGTGCATCATGACAGAAGGTTGCGCGGACATCATCTTAGGTGGCCCCGATGTGCATGGAGCGGTTAGGGAAGCTCGCCAAAGCGCGAACGAGGCAAGAGCGGCGTAGGACAGCGGCCCGCTTTCGCGCGCCAGCGTGCTCTGCGCCGCTATATCAAATGCAATAGACGGTCTGAGCAGAAGCCGCCAAGGTGCCCTGGTCAGCGGCTATGTTATGGGCTCCGCTGCTTGAGAGCGACCAACGCACTCTCGCCCCACGGGAACAGAGAGATGCAACGGTACCTGCCGCCTAATGCCTTTTATCCAGAAGACCTCGACGTGATGAAGCGCGTGTTTGACGTTCTGTGTCGCGAGCGCGGTTGCCAGCCGGGTTCCCCGGACGCCGAAGCTACGGCCTTGCTACTGGTCAACATGTTCGAGAGCGGCCGGAGAACGGAAGAAGAGCTGCTTGAGGCGGTTCAGACCACGCAGGCCTACCGCCGGGCGAGCTAGCCGGCAACGGCCTACGCGCTTTTCTGGCGTGGTTTGAAGGAAGAGTAGGCGCCGCAAAGCCTCGACTTTTCTCGACAGATGCCAGACTTCTTCACATTTCGCTGTTGACGATGATGCCGGCTTCGCCGTCCGCAAGAGACGGCTGCGTGTGGTCCGGTTGCCTCAATCGGACGCCATCGGTAGTGAAGACAACCCCTTCGGCTTTGAGCGCCCTTCGAATTGAAGCGACCCTACTCGGCGCGGGGACGCGTCTGCCGGCCTCGAATAGACGTATTACTCCCTCGCTCATGCCAGCCTTGGACGCTAGACGGACTGGGGTCCAGTTCAAAAGCCCTCTGGCCGCGCGACAAAGCGCTGGGGTTAAGTGTTCAGGCATCTCTAGCTGTCCATCTCAAGCGGCTTATGTCCTGGCTGCTGGTGCCAGATCACCTGTCGCAAATCGCGCAAATCAATGGCTTGGTCGCATTCGGGGCATAGCAGAAAATGATCGGACTCCTTGATCGGCTCGCCGGCGTGTCGCCGTCTGACGATAGGAGGCCCAAGCTGCGAAATCTTCACCCCCGCAATTTCCTCACTTCACGATCCAGCAGCTTCCGATCGTTGCCGTGCTCTTTGATGAGGTCGCGAACTTGCTCTGGCGTGATCCGGTGCTGCTTGGCGAAATAGCGCACCTCATAATCCTCGTCTGCTGAAACCCGGTCGCGGTCCCGAAAGTCTCGTTTGCCTTCGTCGTCTGACATTTTTGCATCTCCTTCCACTGCCCATTCGGAACAGCGACGCGCAGAGAATGTTCCCATTAGCCGGTGCTAACGGAACTGAAGCGACCCTGCGATATTGAATCTAACTTGAGTGATGCGTTGGGGTTCTCATGCGTAAGCCGGTTCGGCTGTCCTTCATTCGTCCAATGGAGCCTGAACTGGTCGAACCGCCTCCGATGGGTGATGGCTGGTCGCACGAGGTGAAATTCGACGGCTACCGAACGCAGGTAATCAAGGACACTGGGGGCATTCGCCTCTTCACAAAGTCGGGCGTCGACTGGACGGTAAAGTACAAACCGATCGCCAAGGAAGCCGAAGGCCTAACTGCCGAAAGCTTCATCATCGAGGGCGAGATGATCGTGCTCAATGATAAAGGCCTGTCGGACTTCCATTCGCTGCGCTTAGCCATTACGCGGCGGCCTCGGGATCTTTATCTCGTCGCGTTCGATCTTCTGCACCTAAACGGCCACGACCTGCGTGATATGCCCCTCCAGGACCGCAGGGAGGTGCTGCAGGCGCTTATACCTGCCGGCGGGCATATTCAGTTCTCGGAAGCTCTGCCGGGCACTGGCGACGCTGTTTACCACCTCGCTTGCGAAGCCAACCTGGAAGGCATCGTCTCGAAGCGCCTCGATAGCGTGTACCGATCCCGCTCGACCATGAATTGGCGGAAAATCAAATGCTACGTCGAGAAGGACATGGACATCATCGGCGTGCAGCGGGAACCCGGCAAGCCCGCCATGGTGCTGATGGCCGACCAAGGTCGCTATATGGGCGGCGCCTTCGTGACCTTCAAAGCCGACAAACGACAGGCTCTCTGGGATCGGGTGCAGGGGAAGGTCGGCGCTCCGCCTCCAACGGGTCTCAAGAAACAAAAGGCGGAATGGCTGAAGCCGGGCTTGGTCGGCCGGGTAAGATTTCTCAAGGGCGAGGAGACGTTACGTCATGCCTCGCTGAAGAATTTTCGTGAGGATGATTGACGGAGTGCGGCAATGCCGATGCGTCAAAAAGCGCATGACGCCGGGGTCTTTCTGCCGGCGGATCTGAACCTTCTCGCCAGGGTGTTCGACAGGTTAAAAGTTGATGGCCAGACCGCGGATCAACGTGAGGTTCTGGCGTCCCGCATCCTGGCTAACTTCATGGCTGGCATCGAGGATGAGGAAGAGATTGTTTCGCTGTCACAGCTGCCTCTTGGCCGCTCACACATGTCGTAAGAGACATCGCGGTCGTTGCCTCATGAGTCGCGCTAGCTGTTGCCGCCAAGCTACAGCCCTTTACCTGAGATTCCATTAGGAAAGGCTTGTGCGGGGTTACCCGGGTTAGGGCGGACCATCCGGGAAAAGGGGCGCACAGCAGTTTGAGGGAACAAGACCCGTCGGCTTCGGTCGGCGGGTTTTTCTTTTCAAGTCGCCTTAAAGAGCAAACGCGGACGATGGTCTGCAATCGCCTTCGCCAACTGGTTGCTGACGAATGCCTTTTTGTTCCATCTTCGTTCTTGGTGATTGTCAGGAGCTGTCCTATACCGGTCCTCGGTGCGAGGATCGCCATGGGCAAGGAATATCCGTTCTTAGAAGACACGCTCGGGAAAAAACTGGAGGCCGGCACGAGCCTGTCGGTCTATTGCCTGATCTGCAAAAGGACGGCGCTCCTCGACGTATATGAACTCGTCCGACGGTTTGGGCCCGACCAGCCCTGCCAGCATTGGGATCTGCTGAAGATCATCTATTGCCACGAGTGCCGCGCCGCCGGCCGCGATGATCGGAATCTGCAATTCACGAACCATGCTGTGACGCCGGAGCAAGGGCGGCGAAATCCTTCCCCTTGACCGTCATGTCTCAATTCGAGACCGACGCCCTGGCAGCCATCTTGCACCGCTCTCCAATTCTGGAGGCTGATGCGATAACCCTTTCCGCTGAGCTGTTCGCACAAGACATGATCCTACAATGCCCAATCTGCCACAGGGCGATGGTAAGGAAGGGCTACGGGATCAAGAGCGTCAAAACATTCACCTGCGACGGATGTCACAAGGAGATGCGGCTTACCTACGGGCAGAAAATTGCGATCTTCGAGCGACAGCGCCAGGCGACTGACAAGCGCGCTAGTCCGGCATGGCTAGGGGAGCGCACGCCGGACCTTACGGTTGGTCTTGCCGGAGCCGCTACTTACCCAACATGCGCGGCATGCTCGACCGCGAACAAACCAGCGGCCCGGCGGTTTCGTTGGGTAGCGTGGTGGATGACCGCCGGCACGGTGGTATCAGGATCGTCGGCAGGCGGCATAGAGCGAGCGTGCTGGACGCTGCGGCGGAGAAAGGAAACGCGCTTGCGGGCTGCTGGCGACGGTCGGTGCATCAAATTCTAACGGTCGGTAAACCGCCCTAGAAAGCACGTGTGGTAACAGTTAATTCAACCATTGCTGGTATTTTGCTTATGTGGCGGCTCCGACAGTGCGGCGGGGGCTGGGTTGCCGGAGCCGCCTGCGCAGCCAGGGGTAGTTGACCGCGCTGTCTCAGAATAGGACAGCGCGGTCTACGATTGGTTAATCACATTCAATTTAGCTAAAATGTTCCTGCGCCGCGCCCCTGAGCGCTCAAAAATTCTCCTGAACCTGGAAGGCCGGCGGCTGACGCATAATGATTGGGAGCTGGGAGATACCTGAAAACCTCAGCCGCCAGCTTTGGGCGGGCTGAATGCGCATGACGCGGACGGCATTGCCGATTTCGTCGGCGGGGCGCTTCTGACCTTTAGGTCCGGTCGGCATTACGGCTTCCACCCCTTCGGCTTTTCCGTCTCTCTTGTCTTCGTTACGGTCCACAACGGGTTCCCGTCCTCGTCCGTCTCGTGCTTCACGAAAATACTTATGATGTGGTCAGGGAACCTGGCCCGCTCGATTGTCATCTGTGTATCTTGGACGTGGCGCTTTTCGGCATCGGTCAGGATCCGCTTTTTGCTCATGCAAATCTCCAATGCTTTCCGCTAAGCTATAGGAGTTCGCTGCCTGGTGCGACAGGCAAGCGGTGCCGGATGATGGGTGGTCAAATTTCAAACTGAGACACTACCAGGGATCTCGCTCTCTCGCATAAGCCGGACCATAGGGTACTGCCTCTATTTCTTGGTTCTGCCTTTACTCGCCTTCTTCACCGGCTTCTCTCCCGGCTTCCGACCCAAGCCACTCGACTTCGCCAACTCTGATCGCTGCGCGGCATAGTTCGGCGCCACCATCGGATAATCTGGCTTCAATCCCCACTTCTCGCGGTACTCGTCGGGCGTCAGGCCGTAGTGCACGCCAAGATGGCGCTTCAGCGATTTGAACCTTTTCCCGTCCTCGAGGCAGATGATGTAGTCGGGAAAAACTGACCGCTTCGGATTGACGGCCGGAGTTTGAGCCGGCTTCTCTGGCTCAGAAGGCTCACCTATTTTAGAAAGCGACGAATTCACGCTCTCAATCAAATCGGGAAGAGACGCAACCGGCACCGGGTTGTTGCCGACGTATGCAGAGACGATCTCTGCAGTTAACTCGATCAGATTCAAGGTGTCGTCGGCCAAGGCTTTCTCCTTCGAAGCGATCGGCGGCCCATAGATGCCACTTGCAAGCCTACGCTGGAATGACCCGGGCCACGGGTTTGGATGCCCGGACACGCTTTCTGGAGCCTCTGAGAGCCGGGCTAGTGCGCGGCGATATGGGCAAGGACCGAGATCAGTTCCGACGGGTCACCCCGCCGTGTGTAGCCGACGCTGATGTCAGCGTACTCGATCGCCCCGCGGGGTGTCAGACGGACCGGGCCGGCATCGTCAATGTCCAATTCGCATCGCCGTTGGGTCGCCCCTCAGCCCGAATTGCGGCTGCTTATGGATAAGGTCGGGCCGGCAGCACCTCGAAAACGCGCACATCATTAGAGGCCGGCGATCCGCAGCCCCTCAATATAGGCGGCGCGATCCTGTTCCCGGATCATCGGGTAATATTTCTCCACCCATTGGATCGACAGCGTTGAATGGAGTCGCTTCGCTTCCGAAAGGGCATGTGTCGCCCCATCGAGATCACCTGCCATTCCTGCCGCGGCGGCCAGCGTACGCCAAGCAGCGCCAAAATGTGGTCGAAGCTGCACAGCTCGATGCTCGAAACTCGCTGCATCGACGTATCGCTGGGCAACGAAGTGACACATCCCGGTCACGGTCAAAATTCCCGGCTGCTGCGCGGAATCGCGAGGGCTAAGTCGCTCGGCCATCGCGAGATGGTGCAGGCCGTCCTCCGGCATTCCACCAAAGCCGTAGGCTGCGCCCAGAATGACATGTGCGATGGCCAGATTTGGATTGAGCGTGATCGCATCGGTTAGTGCGGTGACGGTCTCCTCCGATCGGCGTGCCATCATGTGCACGTACCCGGCGGCGAAATGCGTCCAAGGATCGTCGGCATCATGCGCAATGGCTCGCTGAGCCATCTCATTCGCCTTCGGAAGAACCTCGGCCGGCTCCGCCAATCCGAGCAGCACCCGGGAAGCCATCGTCCAAGCGAACAGGCTATTGGCACGCGGGTAGTCCGGGTCAGCGTCTACGGCCCTGCGTAGCAGTTGTTCGGCGACCGCGAGCTCGCTTTCAGAGCTCCAGCTCCAGATATGAGGCATCGCCTTCATGACGAAGCCCCAGGCGTCCAGGCTAGTGGGAGGCCGGCTGATGTAACGCTGATGCTCTGCAGCATAGAGTTTAGGCTCGACGGCACCGATGACGCTATCGGCGATCTGATCCTGTAGCGTGAAGAAATCAGCCAGCTGGACGTCGTACCGCTCTGTCCATATTTGACGCCCAGTGGAGGTGTCACTCGCCTCGGAGCTGATCCGGAGCCGCTGACCCGAGCGGCGGACACTGCCGCCCAGCACGTAGCGGACTCCGAGTTCACGCCCGACCTGTTTCACGTCGATGGCTTTGTCCCTGTAGCTGAAGGACGAGTTGCGGGCGCAGACGAAAAGCCACCGCAGCCGCGCCAGCCGCATGATGATATCTTCAGCGAGACCGTCGGCAAAATATTGCTGCTCGGCATCGTCGCTCAGGTTGACGAAAGGGAGCACGGCAATCGAAGGCTCTGGCTCCGCAGAATTTCGCGCGGCTGCTGCCTCGTCGAGCCTCTCGATCGCGCCGGTGAAACGGTAACCAACCCGTGGAACGGTTGCGATCCATTCTGTTCCGTCTGCCATGGAGCCGAGAAGGCGCCGCAGGGACGCGACCTGGACCGAGAGATTGCTTTCCTCGACTGCGGTCCCAGGCCAGGCGGCGTTCAGCAGTTCGGACTTGGTCAGGACCTCACCGGCGCTCCTTGCCATCGCCGACAGGAGCAGCAGCCCCCGGTAGCTGATCGCGACAGGCAGCCCCTGCCTCAGAAGCGTTCCCGCCTCGGGGTTGAGCACAAAAGGGCCAAATGCGAGCCGCTGCTCCGGCATTACGAGACATTATGTGTTTTCGGTGATTTTCGGAACTGTTCGGCCGCGCTTCGATACGTTTTGTGGGCAGTCCGACATCTTGGCTCCAGTTTAGCCACAGGAGAATATGCAATGCCAGGGTGCCGCGACTACCCGACGACAACAACTAAAGCCCCAACTGTGCGACCGACTCAAAGACCTCCCAGACGTGAGGAGGAATTCCGGGCCGCGCTCGATCGCTACATGGCCTGCTATGCCGAACAACAAAGACACCATACAGACTCCGCCGAGCAATCTGGAAAGGGCAGGATCGTGTCTGCGTGGCTTGAATTTCTTTCACTCCTCCGTGTTCCTTCGGGGAAGATTTGGCCCATTAATTCGTGAGCGTCCGGAAGCGCACTACGCCCATTATCCCGGTCTCGGCAATCCAATCTAGCGTGCTCCCGATAGTGGAGGGAGGTGTTGGAGCTGGAACTCGCGCCATAGAGCGCAATAGGGTGAGCGGCCGCGGTGGCCAACGGCGCGGGCCTCGACTGTCCCGATGACGGGCTGGGCTTCCCGCCCTGCGGCCTGCACGATCTTGCCAAGGTGTTCCGTCCTGCCGCCGATGGCGGGCGCATGGCGCGCTCGGGCCTCGTCGACATCGCCGCCAGCCAGGAGCCGGACGGCCGCGAGGTGTTCAACAACATCCGCTACGGTGTCTTCGTCACCTTCAAGGCGCATAACGAATATTCGCGTGCCTGCTTCAAGCAGTACGGCCTGCTCACCGATCCGTCGGGCTGGTATGCCTCTATGTGGCGACCCTTTCATATCATCGGGCTGGAAACCTCGATCAGCGTGTTGTCGGCCGTGTTGCGTAATGAACCGACCGGCTCGTCGAAGGAATTCCGCGGCGATGCCGTGGCGACCGCCAAGAAGGACATGCAGCCCGGGGAGATGCTGGACGGCGAGGGCGGCTATGCAGTCTGGGCCAACGCCATCCCCGCTTCGATCAGCCTCGCGCACGCTGCGCTTCCGATCGGGCTGGCGCACAATGTGCGGCTCAAGCGCCCTGTCAAGAAAGATCAGATCGTGAGCTTCAATGACGTCGAGCTTTTGAACGATCTGGACGTCGTAAAGGTGCGGCGAGAGATGGAGGAGCGGTTCCAACCGGAGCCGAGCGTAGCGGCCTGATCGGTCCAGAGGATGCCGCCTGTCAGGGACCGTCGCGCCTGGCTTCGTGGTCATCCCGGAATTTCGCGTCAAACCTCACCTCAAGGGCGCATTTCTCGACGCCGCTCTGGACGATGCCCGCCACTTCGTCGCGGACGAGGCTGGTTCGCTTCGCGACCCTCCAGAAAGGTCGAAGCAAAAAGGATGCTGACGCTGCAATGACTCCAAGCTGTAGGGTCGGATTTATCGGGACCGGTATCATGGGCGGTCACATGGCTCGCAGGCCTCAGCAGGCAAGCTGATGGAACACACCCAGGTTCTGGAACTGATGGGAACGCTGAAGCTCTATGGCATGCGCGGCGCCTATGACGAGCTCATGGCGACAGGCATCAACGCCAGGACGAGCCGCCGAGGATCGTCGGTGATCTGCTGTCGGCTGAGATCGCCCAGCGCCCCGACGCTTTGGGAGGTCCCTCAAGGCCGTCGCCGCTTCGCCGATCTGCCGTAAACAACGGACCCGATCTGAGGGTCGGAAATTTCGTGCTCGGGCCAGAACCTGGCGTTCCTCCGGTGCAGCAGTCCGCGGGTATAAGAGCCAATGCCCGGCGTCGCGATGCTGAGCGGCGTGCCCATCCCGGCGAAATTGAGCTTGAAGTGATAGCCTGACTTCACGACGACGAAATCCTGGGCGGCGACATCAACGCCCTGGCTCGTAAAAGCCGCCGGGTCGTGCGTGAAGCCGGGCTTGCTCGTTAGCATGATGCTCAGCCGATCATCGACAAGAAGCACCGTCGTGTCTCCAAGTGACGAACCTTCGCCGGCGCCGAACGGTCCATTGATCACGAAGCGGCCATCGCTCAGGCCCGCGACGACGCCGGAGACCCTTAGAGGCACGAAGCCCGGCGTCATGCGCCCGCCAATGTCGAGCGTGACATGAGCGCCAATCCCGGCCTTTGCGGCTGCCTCGGCGCTCACTGGATCGGTGACCGGAATGGCGCCGCGCAGGCGATCGCCATGAGCCAGCGCGCGTTCTATGATGAACGTGCTGTCGCCCGGCGCTCCGGCCAGAACGCGATCGCCCATATCGGCCAGAATATAGGGGCGCCGGTCGCGATCCCGCGCGATAAGGTCGAGGGCTCCGTCGATGGCGGGAAGATCGTCGCGAAATCGGTTGCGCCAAGTCCAGAATAGCTGGGCGAGGTCGCTCGCAACTGCCTTGGCATGCTTGCTCGGACCGTTGGTCAGCACGACGACCGCCTGGCCCATGTCTGTGTCATCTGCGTGCGGATAGACATTGAACAGAGAGATGTCCCGGATTTCCGGATGTGCTGACGTATGAGCCCGTGCACGGGCATGAAGCTCGGCCAGCGGACCGGAGGTGGTTTCCGCTGCGCCTGGTAGAATCATGGACACCTTGGCCACCGTGAGGACGGGCTCCAGCTTTCCGTCCAGAACGTCTGCCAGGCATTCGACGACACGCTCGCCGCACAGCACCACATCCGAATGTGGATTTTCCTTGCATGCGATGCAGATATCGACCGATCGCAGTATGGCGGGCGTGACATGGGCATGCAGATCAAGACCGACACCAATCGGGACCTGAGGCCCGACTGCCTCGCGCAGGCGCCTGAGTAGGTCGCCTTCGGCATCCGACAGCTCGGCCGTCGCCATGGCGCCGTGCAGTTCCAGTGCGATCGCTTCGTATCTCTCCTGGCGAGCCTGGGCGATCAGCGTGTCGCGCATCTCGACGTAGAAGTCGTGATCCACGAGACCGCCAGGCGGCGCAACAGCCGAAACCGTAGGGATCGGCTCATAGCCGAGTTCTTCGGCACGATTGACGATGCCGCCAAGGGTCGTTCCAGATTGCCTTGCATGCGCAAGCAGATCCTCGCCCCGCCTGATTTCGAAGCGGTCGCCCGAAGTGATCCGCGGGCTGAAACTGTGCGATTCATGAAAGAAGCGCCCGACCAGTATCCGTCCTTCGGTCAACTCTATCTCCCAAGGATGTTGTTTTCGCGCCCAGACGAGCTATCGCCCAATGTTGAACTGCTCCAGCGCGCTGCTCGTTCGGCGCAAACCCTTACCCACGGCGACCTCGGCCACTGCGCTGCCGCGCGATCTCGATCGTGCTCATCAGGACCAGCGAGACCAGAGTAAGCACGGTCGCGACGGCCGCGATGACGGGCGTGAGATTGAAGTCGATGTCCTCGAACATCTTGCGCGTGATGGTCTTGCCTTCAACGCCGGAAATGAAGAAGGCGACCGTTGCTTCATCGAAAGAAGCAAGAAACGCGAAGACTGCCCCCGCGGCGACCCCCGGCCGGATGTTCGGCAGCACGATGTGAAAGAACGCCTGCAGTCGCGTGGCGCCGCAATTGAGCGCCGCAAGCTCGAGGTTCGGATCGAAGCGCTGAAGGGCAGCGCTGACCGTGATCACTACATAAGGGACGGCAAGCATCGAATGGGCAATGACGAACCCGTAGAAATTGCCCGTCAGCCCAAGCGGGGCGAAGACCAGATAGAGCGCGACCGCAATGACAATATGGGGCACAATCAGCGGAGCGAGCGCCAATGCCTGCACGAACTCCCTGCCAGGCAGCTGGCCTCGGACCAGGGCGACTGCCGCAAGCGTGCCGATGATCGTGGCCGAGGCTGCCGTCGCAGCCGCTATCCGAAGGCTAAACCAGGTCGCCGCCATCCAGTCTGGGTCGGTGAAGTACGCCTCGTACCACCTCAGGGTCAGGCCGTGCGGCGGGAACTCGATGTAGGGCGAGGTGCCGACCGACATCGGGATGACGATCAGCGTCGGCAGCAGGAGGAACAACAAGATCAGCCCGATCGCCACCGGAACGAGAAGTGTCGACGCCTTGATGGCGAGAGGCCGTTTTTCTCGGGTGGCTCGTTCAGCGAGGACCAGGTCAGCGTTAGCCAAGTTTGAACCCCTTGTTGAGTGCGAGGGCGCGCCGGAAGACGATGACCAGTAAGAGCGTCGCGAACAGCAGAGCGGTCGCCAGCGCTCCCGCGAATGGCCAGTCGAGAAGTTCCGTCGTCTGCTGGCCAATCAAGGTCGACATCATGAGCGTGCTCGGTCCGCCCACGAGAGCCGGGGTGATGTAGAACCCGAGCGACAAGATGAAGGTGATCAGCACGCCCGCACTCACGCCGGGAACGCTCAGTGGCAACGTCACGCGAACGAAGGCCTGAAAGCTGCCGGCGCCGAGATTGCGTGCTGCCCTGACAAGGTCGTCGGGAATGTTGCGAACCACCGAGTAGATCGGCAAAATCATGAAGGGCAGCAGAATCTGCGTCATCGCCGTAATCACGGCGCCCTGCGTATAAAGAAGCCGCAACGGCGCCTCAGTCAGGCCCGTCTCGATCAGCGCATTGTTGACGAGCCCATGGCGCTGCAGGAGCACAATCCAGGCATAGGAGCGAACGAGAACGCTCGTCCACAAGGGGATGAGAACGCATGCGGCGATCAGCAGCGCGGTTCACAAGGACATCGTGCTGCGGCCATATACCGGTTGAAAAGGAGGGCTCATGGCAAAACTGAAATTAGGAAAGCTTCCCGATCGCACACCTTCGAAGATCACTATCACCGTTAGCGCTGACCTCAACCAGGCTCTGAGCGACTATGCGGCGCTTTATCGTCAGACCTATGGTGAGTCTGAGACCGTGGCCGAGCTCATTCCGTTCATGCTGGCCGGATTTTTGGAGGGCGACCGTGCGTTTGCCAAGGCCAGAAAGGAAGGTTTGCCGGCCGCCGGCACTTCGGAAAAACCGCGACGGCAATCGGCAGACCATGCGTAGCGCGGGATGTGCCGAGGAGGGCAAGCCATGCAGTAGATTGGCTCGCAGAACCGTGTCGACTCTCTTCTCGATCCTTGGGAATAAAATAGCCAAAGGCCCGCCGAGGACGATGCGTGCCGGGTTTAGAATGTGGATGAGATTGAGCAGTCCGATTCAGATCACTCCGGCCCATGTTTCGAGTTTCGTTTCTAGGACGCTACTTTGGTCCCGCTCTGCGGCCTGTATCTGCAAAGTGATGCCCCCAACTTGGATCGGCGGATGATGTTCCTGGGGACGATAGACGCCCGCGGCGCATGCGACGACAGCGCGGCTCTGCGTGGAACATCCGCGTCATTTCCGGGTTCGGCGGCGGCCACTTGGAGTAAAAGTGTCTTGGCTGAGTCCGCCGTAAGGAATTTCAACATCAATTTCGGTCCGCAACACCCGGCGGCGCATGGTGTGCTTCGCCTTGTGCTCGAACTTGACGGCGAAGTGTTCGAGCGCGTCGACACTCACATAGGCCTGCCCCACCGCGGCACCGAGAAACTCATTGAATACAATCTATCTCCAAGCCCTGCCTTACTTCGACCGCCTCAATTTTGTGGCCCCGATGCCAGGAGCATGCCTGGTGCCTGGTAATCGAGAAGCTTGCGAGTCTCTCCGTGAGCAGCGTTGAGGTGAGACAGGTCTAATGCCGGACCAAATTCCTCCTTTCGTTTTCGAAAGCTTTTTCATGGCTGGCTTCGAGTGTTCCTCGCACCGTCGGAAAGATGGCCTCCGTCTGGATCTCGTGCGGGCCACAAGCCATGACATTCACGCGGCGGACGACTACCGTCGTTGCGCGAACTTGGGACTGAGGACCATCCGTGATGGGCTGCGCTGGCATCTGATCGAAAGCGCACCGGGCGCCTATGATTGGTCGAATTGGATGTCGATGCTTGATGCCGCCATTGCTGCCGGCGTTGAAGTGATTTGGGATGTCTTTCACTACGGGTCCCCCGATTATCTCGACCAGGGCAGCGAACGAATGATCGAGAGCTATGCCTCTTTTGCGGGTGAAGCCGTCAGATTGCATCGAGCAATGACGGGCAAAGCCGCGATGGTCTGCCCGATCAACGAAATTTCGTTCTTCGCGTGGGCCGTCGAAGTTGGCTACTTCCCGCCTGCCGGGCCTAAAAGAAGGGGCTGGTTCAAGCGCCATCTGGTGAAGATGGCCGTCAAGGGAATCGAAGCCATGCGTGCAGCCGATCCGGAATGCCGCTTCATTTGGGCGGAACCGCTAATCCACATCGCACCGCGCGATCGCAGCGGCCCGGAGCTGCGCCGTGCGGAGCAGGCCCGCCAAGGACAGTTTGAAGCCTACGACATGTTGATGGGGCACATCGAGCCGGAGTTGGGGGGAGCCGAGGATCTGATCGACGTGGTTGGGCTCAACTTCTATCCACACAACCAATGGTACCTGCAGGGACCGACAATCCCCATGGGTCATCACGAATACCGGCCTCTGTCTGATATGCTCGTTGAGGTCGCCCGACGCTACCGCAAGCCCCTCTATATTGCAGAGACCGGAGCAGAGGGATCGGCGGGCCCGGCGTGGCTTCATTACGTGTGCGACGAAGTGCGTGGTGCTATCAGCCAAGGAGCCCCGATCGAAGGTATCTGCCTGTATCCGATCACGGCTTATCCTGGATGGGACAATTCCCGCCACGCCGAAGTTGGCCTGTTTTCCGTTATTCATGCGGATGGCTCACGCAGCATACGCCAGCCGGTAGCCGATGAACTCGCGAGACAGCAGAGGCTATTCAGTGACTTTGTTGACGCGCGCGACCTTTCTGTGCCGGACAAGCGGAGGGGCGCTTAGGCGGGCGCCGCGATAGCCGTCTGCAAGTCGTGCGTAGCCGGAAGCTCCCTCTGAATACGCGCGAAGGTGGCCAAGGCCTGCCCCACGACCTGATCCATGTTGTAGTAGCGATACGTCGCCAGGCGGCCAACGAACCACACGTTGGGACAATTTGCAGAGAGAGCTTCATATCGTTTGTAGAGCGCTTCGTTTTCCGGCCGCGGCACAGGGTAATAAGGGTCGCCGATATCTGTCGGGTATTCGTAGGTGAGGCTGGTCCGGACATTTCTCTGGCCAGTCAAATGCTTGTACTCGGTGATGCGGGTATAGGCTTCCGTCTGCGGATAGTTCACCACGGCTACCGGCTGAAATTGCTCGCAGTCGAGGGTGACATGCTCGAAGCGCAGTGAGCGGTAGGGCAGGCGGCCCAGCTTCCAGTCAAAGAATTCATCGATCGGCCCGGTGTAGATCAGCCGCCGGAAGGGAATTCGCTCTCGGACCTCGCGATAATCGGTCTGCAGCATGATCTTGATGTTTGGATGGTCCAACATACGTTCGAACATGCGCGTGTAGCCGCCGGCCGGCATCTGCTGGAAGCTGTCGCCGAAATAGCGATCGTCGCGGTTCGTTCTCGTCGGAACGCGGGCCGTCACGGACTTGCTCAACTGGCTGGGATCGACTCCCCACTGCTTTTTGGTATAGCCGCGGAAGAATTTCTCGTAGAGCTCCCTACCGACGGTGCTGACAACCACATCCTCGGCGGTGCGGACTTCGCCAACGGTTTCGCGGCGCGACGCGAAGAACTCTTCCAGCTCTGCCGGGCCTAGCTCGAGACCATAAAGACGGTTGATCGTGTCGAGGTTTATTGGAATTGGCAGAAGCTTGCCGTCCACGAAAGCGAGCACACGGTGCTCGTAAGGGCGCCAGCTTGTGAACTGCGACAGATAGTCGACGATCGACTGGGCGTTCGTATGGAATATATGCGGTCCGTAACGATGGATAAGAATTCCGGCTTCGTTGTAGCAGTCATACGCGTTTCCGCCGATGTGGCTCCGACGGTCGATGAGGAGAACGCTTTCGCTTCGTTGCGAAGCGATCCGTTCCGCGAGAACGCTGCCGGCAAAGCCTGCCCCGACAATCAGCCAATCGAACATGGTCACGCGCTCCTGCGGAAGGGCACGACCTTCTTGCTTGCGCTGACTTTCTTGATGTGGGCGGCCATGGCATCCCATGTTCGCTGCCAGGACGTGTTGGCCAAATAGGCATCAACCGCTGGCAGGCGCATTTCGCACGGTTGCGCGAGCGCGGAGCGCAGTTTGGCCTCGATTTCTTCGGCGTCCGCGATATCGACCAGGCCGGCGGCAGCGTAGCTTCGCACCACATCGACAACCGCAGTCGACACCACGGGCAGGCCGGCGGCAAGGAACTCGGGAGTTTTCGTGGGGCTGATGAAGCGTGTCGCTTCGTTGAGGGCGAACGGCATCCACCCGACATCCCAATGCCGGAGGTAATCGGGCAGATCCTTGTAAGCTTTGCTGCCGAGCCAGTGCAGGTTATTTGCCCTCGGCAGGGTGTCCGGATCGATCTTGACGACCGGACCAAGCATCACGAAGTGCACGTCTGGCATCGTGCTGGAAGCCTGCGCCACGAGATCGATATCGAGGCGCTCGTCGATGACACCGAAGAAGCCAACGCGAGGATGCGGGATGGCGAGCTGATCCGCCGGCTCCTCACCGGGCGCCCGCGCCTTGTGAAAATGGTTGACGTCAATGCTGCTGGGGAAGGGATAGATCGCGCGATGTTGGCAACGCTTCGCTTCGAACAGGCTTAAGCCGCCCGTGAAGACCACATCGGCGCGTTCGAAGAGCGCCCGTTCCAGCAACGCAAGCTGGGCCGGCGCATTCTTGAACGCCGCAAGCTCGTCCATGCAGTCATAGACGCACACGTCGAAGTTGACATGCGCGCTGAAGCGCAGCGCCATCGGGGTATAATACCAGGCAGCCAATTGGGCGTGCGGCGTCGACGCGATGATCCGGTCCAGGTATCTGCGCTGGATCGCATCGGCTCTGGCGGGGCTGGTGCCGATCGGGAGCAAAGGGGTCGCTACCCGAATGCCCGGCGCAGCGTCGCAAAACCGAATGGACGAGTGGGAGCATTCTTCAAAAACGGGCTCCTCGAAGTAAACGATCTGGTACTCTCTCGAGGCATGCGTGAGAATGTGCTGCGGACGTTGATAGACGAAATTCCATCGCAAATGGGAGAAGCATATCAATAAATCTTGCTCTTTTCTGGTTTTGATGGTGGTCGGTATTCTTATCGCCGCGTCCATATAAGCTTTTCCCTGATGACATTGCCGTTTTGACTGCAAATAACATTTGTTAATCGCGAGATGCAGGAAGCTATTCCTGCCGCATGTCTAACTGTCCGCTGATTAACTTGTTCCAGCCAGCGAGCGATATGCAGGCGGAGTGCCGGCCAGAGCGTCTGGCGTCTCTGGCTGCAGCTTTCTGGGGACGGCCGCTCGGGTGCCGCATTTTCGTTGAATGAGCAGCTAAAATATTCAATGGCTTGAATTGATTCGTCGGACCGACGCCAGCGGCGTTTAGCGGCCGACAATCGCTGGGGCAGACAGATGAAGATTGATTTCGAGACGAATGTGTTCCCGTTGTTTCACCCGCAAGCGGTGGACGATCTCAAGGACCCGTGCCCGGTTTATGACGGCCGGCTTTGGCATGTGTTCGGATCGAGCGGGACGGTGACCAGCGAGACTTGGAAGATTCTTCACGCCACGGCGCCGGAGTTGCGCGGACCGTGGACGGAGCACGCGCCGATTGAGCTCCCTGTCGCGGGGTCCGGCGTCGCGGCGCCTGGCGTCGTACACGAAGAAGGCGTCTTCCACATGTTCATCCAAACCGAGTTCATGAAATCCGGCGGCCGCTGTGAACACGCGGTGTCAAATGACGGGTTCAACTGGGTCGTGCTCAATCCGGCAATCCTGTCCGTGCCGGACACGGATGAAGACGGCATCTATGACCCGCACCCCGCTCTCATCGGCGGCAAGCGCTACATCGTTTATTCCGGGATGCCAAAATTCACCCGCGTACCGCAGCCGGACGTCTATCTGGCCCGGAGCCAGTCCGATTCATGGTTCGGGCCGTGGAAGCGCTTGGGCAAAATCCTGGACCACAATGACATTCCCCACCACAACCCGCGGGACGACCCCGACTACGAATGGGGGATTGAAGGTGCCCAGTTGGTGGAGCTTCCGGATGGTCGCGTGCTCCTCAACGCCACCTGCTTCCTTCCGCACGGACCGCGCGGAAGCCGGCAGCGGGTGTTTTTCGCCATCGCTGACACCATTGCCGGACCTTACGTCTCGATCGGGCCGGTGCTCGATCCGGGAGGGCCTGGAGAAAATGGCCATTCCACGGTGATGATCGATGGCAAGCGGCTGACGCTGTTCTACCAGAGTCGCGTTGCGGCGACGAACCATCGCTGGCGCTACGGCTTGGCGAGCTTCGACGTGTCCCTGCTTTCTAGAGTGGCCTGACCGGCTCTTAACGAGCTCGCCGGCCTATTTCGGCATAGCTGGTCCGTCAAACAAGATCGCCGGCGGGAACAATGTCTCTCGGCCGTTGTTCGGTCGCGTTCCAGTGGAGAGCTGCCAGCTATGTCCTTGCGGCAAACAACCAGAAATTCGCGGCCCATGCCCAGAGGGCGAACCGGGCTCATGTTCGTTGTTTATGCAGCCCCATCGTCTGGCAGGCTAGGACTGCAAGCTGACGCGAGGACGTCATGCGCCCCGGTATGAGCATTTTCAATTTCGGAAGTGACAGCGCTGAAAGCGATGTCCGCGGTGCAAATCGCATTTCGACAAGCGATCTAGACCAACTTGATTATTTCGCCGCAGCGAACGGCATCACGGAGCAACAGGCACGGGACCTGATCCAAAAGCATGGAAACAATCTTGCCGTGCTCGTCAAGGAAGCTCGCAAACTCCGAGAGCTAGGATGACACAGCGCATCACCACTGATCGCCAATGACAGCACCGGCACGAGCGATGGGCAGAGTTGGGAACGCTCTCGCGTATGCCGCATGGCAGCTAATTTGTGTGGACCGGGAAGAGTGATGATGGGCCAGGACAGGATTGCGGAGCGCGCGCGGGGTGTCGACGCCGCTGGTGCGACTGCCACCGATCCAGTGACTGCAATGACCTGCGATCCTCTTGCTTCTCTCGCAAAATCCGTTCGAGAACGAGACGCAGTATTGTTCGTGGGGGCGGGCGTCTCCATGAGTGTCGGCCTGCCTTCCTGGGAGAAGCTGATCAAGCGAATGGCGGATGAACTCGGCCTGGAGGTGGACCTTGCCAGGCAGCGCGGTCGTTTTCAGACCCTGGCCGAGTATTACCGCATCAAGCATGGCAGCATCGGACCGCTTCGCAGTTGGATGGACCGGCACTGGACCGTTAGCCGCGACAAGATCGAAAAATCCGAATTGCACCGTCTCATCGTCGCGCTGAACTTCCCGGTGATCTATACCACGAACTACGATCGGAACCTCGAAGTTGCCTTTGAGATACATGGCGTCGAATACGTCAAAGTGGCGAATGCGCGGGATGTCTCGAAGGCGCGCAGGGATGTCCCCTACATCGTGAAATTCCACGGCGACTTCGACGACGATTCCTCCCTGGTTCTCACAGAGACCGACTATCTTGACCGGCTGTCATTCGACTCGCCGCTCGACGTGAGGTTCCGTTCGGACGCCTTGGGCAGCACGGTTTTGTTCATTGGCTACAGCCTTTCCGACCTGAACATCCGGTTGCTCCTGCACCGGCTCTGGCAAACTTGGAGCCGATCGGGTTACGAGGCGGATCGGCCTCCCTCTTTCATCTTCATGGCGCACCGTGATCCGGTCGAGGAAGCGGTGCTGGCGCATTGGGGCATCACAGTGGTGACGGGGGACGACGATGATCCTGAAAAAGGGCTACTGGGGTTCCTCTCTCGCCTTGCTGCCCTCGTCGAGGCGAACGGAGAAGGCCGGCCGAGGCTGCTGTCAGGGAGCGAAACTACCCTTGCCGATTGACAGCTGCCTTCCGGTCTGAGTGGAACAGGCGGTGAGTTCGCCAGTTCAGGTACGCTGGTCTCCGTAAGCTACCTACACTCTGATTTCTTCTTTTGCGTACGGCTGTCGGCGGAGCCCGCATGACCCGAAGCAATTAGGCGTGATGAAAATAGTCTTGTTGCGATCGGCGGTAATTTCTTTCGATAAAAGCAAAGCTCGACGATGTTCACCGCGAGATAGCCTGGCGCCGGATTGCCGTTGGTGAGATAAATGCAGCCGACGACAAGGTCGTCTATCTCCGCCTCCAGATAGCGGCTATGCGTGTCATCGGGATCGCCCGGCAAGCCGCGGCGGCGCTCGACCGGATCCCTGTCACGCGCCAGTATAGCCACACCGTTGTAGGATTTCTGGCCGTGCCAGATTGCGCCACAGCCCGCGCCTCGAATTGCGTCGATTGGAAACTGTGTCCGACGTTTTCAATTCCTGAAAGGCAGACCGCGTCATAGCTTGTTTCGCCAAGCTACTTCAGTAGGACCGCAGGCGGCCGTTGACGCCGTTGACCTTGAACGTCGCGATCCGCGTCATCGCTATCTCCCAGGGGGATTTCGAACACCAATTTCGAGAGTTGAAAGGGCGACAAGCACTTTTTCAGGGTCTACCGGCTTTTGCAGGCAGGGAACCCCCTTGAACTCGGCCGGAACGATGTCGAGGTCATAGCCGGTAAGGAAGACAAAAGGTATCCCCCGCGCCTGGAGAGTGGAGGCCAGCCCGAAGCTGGGACCAGCGCCGAGGTTAACGTCCACCACGGCGTAGTCCGGCCTCAGCATCTCCAGTAGCGAAAGAGCCTCGTTGGCTGCGCTAACAGGACCCAGGACTTCGGCCCCGGCCTCTTCAAGCATCTGTCGAGTGTCATCAGCAAGGTAAAAGTCGTCCTCGACAACCAACACTGCTCGGCCGTGCAGGTCGAAGCTCACGAACTCCTCCTGTTTTCCTTGCCGCTCTCCGCGGGCACGTCGGTCTGCAGCACGCTTTCGCTCGGCTGCAGAGGAAACGAAATGCGGCACAACAGCCCGGTTTCGGTAAGCTGCATCTCACCGACACCCTTGAGCTCGAATGGCACGCGGCGCGTAATTAGCTCAGTTCCAAATCCTTTGCGCGTCTGCCGACCCGGCGAAATTTCAACGCCGCTTTCTTGCCACGTCAGTTCCAGCCAATCCTGGCCTTGCCGCGGCTGTCGCCGCCAGTGGACGATGAGCTTACCCTGTGGCGCCCCAATGGCGCCGTACTTGGCGGCGTTGGTCGTCAATTCGTGAATTGCCAACGTCAGGACCTCGGCAGCCTTTGGCATCAGTATGAGCGAAGGCCCGTTGACCGAAACCCGGGCCGCATCGGCGGCTTGCGCCAAAAGTTCATCACGAACGATGCCCTCCAATTCCACACCCTCTAAGGCCCCGCGCGTCAGCAGCGTCTGAGTGCGCGCCAAGGCGGCAATTCGTCCGCTCAGCCGTTCACGAAACTCCTGGGTGGAGCCGGTCGCATCGCCTCTCTTTACGAGAGATGCGACCATGGCAAGAACGTTGCGGACCCGATGCTGTAGCTCAGCCGTGAGCACCGCCTGACGCTCCTCATTGCGCCTGCGGTCCGTGATGTCCTTGCCGATCTTCATGAACCCGCGAATCGTTCCATCATCATTGCGAAGTGCAACCGTCTGGCCATCAAGGAAAACCCGGCCGCCGTCCTTGGTCTTATGCCATCGGACATTGGGGGCGACCCCCTCAGAGCGGGCCCGGCCGAGCTCTTGTTCGGGCACACCTTGTGCCTGATCTTCGGGAGTGAAGATCGAGGACGTGGGCTTGCCCAGCATTTCATCTGCGCTCCAGCCGAAAACCGCGGCAGCCCCGGGCAACCAATCGATGATCAAATCGTCGGGGTCACTTAATATGATTGCATAGTCTCGGGCATTCTCGACGATCAGGCGGAAGCGCTCATTTCCGTGCTCCAGCTCGCTCAACAATCCTCTGAGCTCGTATTGGCGCTGACGGGCACGCAGTGCTGCCCTGGTCGAGCTGGTAAGCGTAATGGACTCGACCGGCCGCTCTAGCAGCGTGACATTTCCGAGCGAAGAGACAAGCTCGGCTCGCCATGCTGTGGCCCTTTGATGGGGGAGGTGACTTGTGAGAATGATGAAAGGAAGGTCCGACCAGACCGGCTGATCCTTGGTCCAGCGGATCAAGTCGCCGAGATCGCGACCGTAGAGACCTTCTTCGGCGGCGATGACGGCAAGACATTGCGGGCCAAGGCGCTCGACCAATGCGCCATAGTCAGCACAAACGATCCCCGAGATTCCGATGCGCGACAAAATCTCGACCGCCGCTGGCCCATCTCGCCCGATTGGGGCAAGGACAAGAACCGCGCCGCTGTCCATTTCAGGCCTGATCGTTGGCACCGTGCACCGTCGGCAGTTCTTTGTCACTGGTATAGGTCGGTGTGCCCGAGAAGACTCCGGAGAACTGCGTGAGCGGCGGACCCAGCGCAACGCCGTTTGGCGTCAGTTGGAATTCCCGGATCGTATGCTCGTGATTACCGCTGCGCTTCTTCACCACCGAAAGCGCGCGCCGGACCGAGCCGCCGAACTCAAAGTAGCGCAGCATGAGCACGGCGTCGCTAAGATAGCTGATGTCGAGAGGGGTATCCATGGGGCCAACGAGCCCATGCTGTGCAAGGATGAGAATAGTGGTCACGCCTTGCTGTCCGAGATAGCTGAGCAACTCATGCATCTGGAGGATCAGGAAACGCTCGTCAGGCATCGCGTTCAGATAGCCGTTCAGGCTGTCGATGACGACAACTCTGGCCTTGTCCCGCTCAACACTCTCGCGCACCCCGGCGGCGAATTCTCCGGGGGAAAGCTCAGCCGGGTCGATCTGCTGGAGCCTTATCGTTCCATCGTTGAGCGCCCGATCAAGCGGCATTCCCAATGTCTGTGCCCGCGCTTCAATCGTGCCGCGGCCCTCATCGAAAGCGAAGTACACAGCGTGCTCGCCCCGTTGAGCAGCAGCCAGCGCAAAGGTCAAGGCCAGCGAAGATTTTCCGACGCCCGCGGAGCCGATGAACAAAGCGTTGGTTCCGCGCTCGATGCCGCCGCCGAGCAGCTTGTCGAGTTCGGCATTCCCACTTGGCGCCGCTTCGACCAAAAACTCCCTATGGTGCTCCGCAGCTATGAGCCGAGGGAAGATTCTGAGGCCGCCATTTACAATGGTGAAATCATGATATCCGCCGCGAAACTTAATGCCTCGCATCTTCACTACTCGAATGCGTCGCCGTTCCGCCCCATAGTCCAGCGCGAGTTGTTCCAGGTTGATCACGCCATGGCATATCGAGTGCAATTGCAGATCGGTATCCGACGACGAGAGGTCATCCAGCAAAACGACCGTGCAGCGGCGTGCTGTGAAAAAATGCTTCAGGGCGAGAACCTGTCGCCGGTAGCGCAGCGAATTCTGAGCCAGCAATCGCAGCTCCGACAGGCTGTCGAACACCACCCGCGTCGGATCAACGGCGGCAACCTTGTCAAACACCAACTTGGTGGTTTCACTCAGTTCGACTTCCGCAGGGTGCAGGATCGTCAGTTCGCGGTCGGGATCGAGCGACGTTTCGGGCGGCACCAGTTCGAAAATGTCAATCCCGTGGAGGTTCCAACCGTGCCGCTTAGCCACCAGGGCCAGTTCCCGTTGGCTTTCTGAAAGGGTTATATAGAGCACGCGCTCGCCGAGCCTTACGCCCTCGAGCAGGAATTGAAGCGCTATTGTCGTCTTGCCGGTGCCGGGGCGGCCCTCGTAAAGATACATGCGGTCGGGGTCAAAGCCGCCGCCTAAAATATCGTCCAGCCCCTCGCTGCCCGTCGATACGCGCCTTTCTCCCGAATCTTCAACATGACCATCGCCGCTTGCGGTTCGAACGCGCTCCTCTTGATCATCAACCACGTTTGCTTCCCCTCATGAGAATACGGCGCCGGGCAGCTCCGGCAGCATTGCGACCCGAAACAACGCCAGAAGTAAACGCCGGTTCCTTGTGCCGCGCCATTCCCTTGCTGCGCTGAAGGTCCGCTAAACGCCTCAGGAATCCTTGTGCAGGCGCGTGCTTTGTGAGGCCGATGGTATGCTTTTCTGGGATGGGCAAAGGAAGGTGGCTTCGAAGCCGTTCGTCTCCGTGTAGCGCCTAGCGCAGCGTCGTTCTTGGCGGATCGGCAACTTCGCCGGAGCGTGCGCCAATGCCCGGGACCGAACTGCGGTTGGCTTTTCCTCGACGCTTCCACGGCGGCCGTCGATGATGGTGTTCGGACGAGAGCTGTGGTTCGCGCAGTCGCGTGAGGCGCTTCCGGGCAAATAGGAGTTAGAGCCACCCGATTGGTGAGCCGAAGTAGCTTTGCGCCGAGTCAACTCGGCGTCTTGCGCTCGCCGACCTCTTCGATCTTGTCCAGCACAGCTTCGGGTGCCACGTCACGCTTGAGCTCATTCAGTTCGTCGTCTGCTTCGGTGTTGACGTCCAGGCGCTTGGCAATCTCTTCCACCAGCTTGATGAGCTTAGTCGTCTCGTGTTCGTTCAGAAGGCTGACCTGCAGATCGAGGTCCGCCCTGGCATCGTCCTCCGCCGCCATCCGGTTCTGGTTGATCAGCACGAAGGTCGACAGAAAAATCGCCTCGACCGAAGCCAACATGGCCAGAACGACCAGGGATGGATCGAACGGCTTGATAAAGGTTACGACCCCGAGATTGACCGCAATCCACGCCCCAAAGAAGGCAAGGTGGATGTAGACGAATGCCATGCTGCCGGCGAATCTGCTGATGGCCGCAGCTGTGCGTTCCTCCAAGGATGCTGTCTTGGCGTCCCGTTTCCGCCTCTCGACCAGTGACTCTATGTTCCGGGCCAGGGCAGGGGCCAGGCCTTCCGCCGCCGGGGTGGTTGGCGTGGCGTAGCCTACGGGGGCGGGTTTAGGATTCATTCTGTGTCTCCGTCTCGGCAGCCTAACTCGCTGTTTGACAATTCGCTCCATCGAGCCTGTCGAGACGCGAGGAGATGCCTGCATGCAATTCCGGCCTGCTTTTTCTGGCTCGCCTGGCCCATGCTTTGCCTCCCGGGCAGTACGCGTGACCTCCTATGGAAAGACCCTCACTTTTCCTTTGAAGCCGAGGAATTCGCGCAGTCGTATGCTGACGGCTAGGCCTTTCGGCTAGGTGTGCAGATCATTGAGTTGAACCGGATCGCCTTCCTTGTCAGCCACCGTCGGCTGACAGCCCATGTGACTGAAGGCAGCAGGGCCCGTCCGGCATGTCCGGACTGTGGAGGCGATCATTTGGCGCCTAGATTAACGTGATCGGCAAATTGCGGATGATCATGCGTGACCTGAAAGGCAGCGTCTCGACCCTGCACGAGCGCATGGACCGCTTCATCGAAGGCGACAAGATGGTGCGAAAACGCCCGCAGGGGCTTTAGGCGAGGCAGGAAATCCAGCATTAGCAGGAACTTAAATCGTTTTCCGGAGTTGCATGCTCCAAAGAGGGCACGGGATGGACGCGCCAGCAGTTCTGGTTGTCGAGGACGAGGCCATGATCCTCGTCGACCTGGAGTCCGGACTCGAGGAGGCAGGCTTCGAGGTTGTCGGGGTAAGGAATGCGGCCGAGGCCATCGCTGCTTTTGATGTTGCCCCGAATCGGTTCAAGGCGCTTCTTTCGGATATCAGGCTCGGGTCTGGCCAATCCGGCTGGGAACTGGCGCGCTGTGTGCGCCAGTCAAACCCGAGGATTCCCGTGGTCTATGTCAGCGGTGACAGCGCTGGCCAATGGGGCGCCGAGGGCGTGCCCAACAGCATTATGATCAGCAAGCCGTTCTTCATGCCTCAGATCGTCACGGCGTTGTCGAGCTTGATGAACGACCCGTCGAATGCCGCCGGCCCGGAACAGTCCTGACCTCTCGCTCGCCTGTTCGCGGTAGCTCCGCCCGAAGCCCCGCTTGCCCAGGTGACGGAGTAGGATCGGCTCTTGCTTTGGCAAGCCGGCCTATGCGCTGGCGGTGATTGGATCAGGTCCAGCGCGGCGCAAGAGACTGTCTGGTTTGCACCTCAACTCGCAATTCCGACCGAAGTCAGGGCGCATAGGTCCCAAGGGGGAAACGTATTCGCGGCCATTCGATTTGATATCACAGGCTGGCGAACATCAGTCCTTTCATCGTCAGTTCGAGTTGCGAGGCAGACACCCGCCGCGGCCCTGCGACGTGGCGGTGTTCTTTGCCCGGGTGAATGCGCATGCAGCTTGGCGAAATGATTCAAACCTATTCGCCTCCCTTATGTTTATTGGTATCCTGGCGGTCATCCTCTTCTTTTCCAGCCAGCCGCTATTGCCCGAGCACCATAAGGGCAAGATGGTCATCCTGCTCCCGCCCGACGCGGTTATCACCGGATCCATAAAGGCGTCGACGCACTCAAATTTGCCTGCCCAGGTCGACGGCAATCTTGTGCAGCCCAGACCCTCGCTTTGATTAAAACACGGGCGAGGGCTCAGCATTAGGCCGAGTCAGGCACCAGCCTGCTCCGCATGTGCCCGGCATCTAACATTTTAGGCTGCACCTCGACGCGTGATAGGCCTTCTCGTAGGGCTAGGAGGGCGCGATGAACCTTTCAGTATAACATATGTGAAGGCAAGCCCCGTGTGCTATGCACATCCTGTAGCCCGGAGCACCGGTGGAACTAGGGGTTCTTGATAGTCAATCAGGAGGGGCCCATGCCTATTCACAAAAGAGCCAAAGAGGCCGGGGTCTTCAGCTCGTCAGATGTCGCCCTGCTCGGTCGCGTCTTCGACAAGCTGAAAAACGAACATCAGTCACCGGAACGACGCGAGGCTCTCGCGTCCAGGATCATGGCAAATTACCTGGCCGGCATTCGGGATGAAGACGAACTGCTAACGGCGTCGAAATTGCCCCTCGGGCGCTAATCGCGTGGATTCGTTCGCTTTGTTGGCACATGGGAGGTGATGCCGCGCGAATGGTCGGTGTCGATGGTGCGGCAGGTACTCTGCACGGACGGACGGGAGCGGCTAGTGCAGGTAATCCTTGTTGAAGTCCGCAAGTTTCGCGAGAGCTGCCCAGTTGAGAACGTCAAGATGGCCAAGCGCGAGCGTGATTAGATTCCTGTGCCTCAGTTCCTGCAAAACGCGATTGACATGCACCACCGACATACCAGTGACCTCGGACAGATTGAGCTGAGTTAGGGGCATTCGGCAGGAATTCCTGACAGCGAGGCCGGCAACCTGCATACGCACCAAAATCTCACAGAGCACATGGGCCATCCGGGAGATGGCGTCCCGCTGCCCAAGATTTGCAATCCATTCTCTTGCAACGGCAGCGTCGACCAGGCTTACTCGCCACAATTTTGCGCCGACGGTTGGGTGGTCCAGCGCAAGCCTTCTAAGATGAGCATGGCCAACCGAAACTATTTCAGACTTTCCAATTGATCTTATGTCGCTGTCCGCATGATCCAAATGCAGGCTCATAAGGTCGGGGAAGTCGCCCGCGATATGGACGGCGGTGATCTGGCGCCGGCCGCTGGCAACGACTTTAGACGTTGCCAGCATCCCATCAACAATGAGAATGCAGCTGGTCGACTGATCTCCTCTGCGAACAATCGGTTCGTCGGAAGTCAAAGATACGCGTCGAACCGGAACGTCCAACAGCGCTTCGGTCTCTGCCGGGCTGAGTGCCAGCGTTTTCTGGAATAGCGGGAGAGGTGAATTTTCAGAGCGCATCGATTGCTCCTCCTTCTGATTTGGGCGGGAGCACAGATGTTCGTTCTCTCAGCGCCGGCGCCATGGCATTGCCAGCGATGTTATTAAACTAGGGCTTCCTTTGTTATTGTCGAGCCCTAACTTGAGGTTGAATCGCGCAGCCTTGGAACGCGTTGAGTTCTTTTGGGTTTGTGACAATGCGGTTCTTTTTCGACCTCGTCCAGGATAGCGTTCTCACCGCCGATGATACAGGCGTGGAGTTCGACACTGCCGAGGCGGCCAAGGCTGAGGCGGCACGGACGGTTCTCGAAGTCGCAGCGGATTTGTTTCACAACCCTTTCAGATCCCTCGCGATCCAGCTTCGAGATCCGAGTGGCCGGATGATACACATTGCCGAGCTTAGGTTTTATGCACGCGACCTGCCCTAGCAAGGAGGCAGGGTTGTGTCTGCAAATGCGAACGTCTGCCCGTCAGGTGAACTGAGCGTTGAAACCTGGCTTTTTATCACCGCGTCTGTAAGGCCTTGGCCTCACGCTCAAGAGTGGCCCGGTCGTTGCCGTGCTTCTTGATCAGCTCGCGAACCTGTTGGGCCGTCAGCCCGACCTTTTTCGCGAAATATTCCACCTCGTAATCCTCGTCAGCGGAAACCCGGTCGCGGTCGCGAAAATCCCGATTGGTCTTGTCGTCTGCCATGTGTGCGTCCTCCTGAATGTTGAAGAACATTGACGACGCCTTGAAAGTTCCACCTCTCTTTAGCCATTGCTAACGGAACCGAAAAACCGCTGCGCTATTGAATCGCCGTTCGGGATGTGCATGCGTAAGCCCAGCGTCAGGCTCAGCTTCATCAGGCCTACAGCAAGGAGACCAACCGCCTTAACCAGGGAGCATCGCGCGCAAAGCGAACAAGACCGCAAGGCGCTCGACAAGATCGAACGCGCAATCGTCGGCATCATGGGCGCGATCGAGGATGGCCTGTACCAACCTTCGGTGGAAGCGAGAATGGAAGACCTGGATAGACAGAAGGCGGAGATCACCGCGCGTCGGGTGGCGCCCACCGACGTGCCCGACCTGCATCTCAATATCCCCACTCTCTGCGGCAACGGGTCGAGCAACTCACGCAAGCGTTCGTTGATCCATGCGACGGTCGCCCAGCCGCCGAGACATTGCGCTGTATGATAGGAGAGATTGTGCTCACGCCCGGCAACAAGGCGGCGGGTCCATGCCGAGCTACGCGGTGAGTTGTTGGCATCCTCGATATCTGACCATAATCAAAGCCTGACGATGTCACGACAGGGGGCGGATTCAAACCACCGATACGCGGATTTTCAGTGAGCGATAGGGCGCTGTTGCCCGGAATACCGACCTTAACAACGTCAGCTGAGCCTATAGCGAGCCTAAGTGATGATTCCCGGCAGGAATCGACCTTCAGATTTAGCGAATAAGAAGGTGGCTCATTTCGGATTCTTATCCGGTTCGCCAGACCCCACAAATCACACGAAGGACATGGATTGGCGAACCACCTGCAAACTATTGACTTTCCGTGGTAAAGGCCGTCCCTCAGCGACTAACATAATCGTTATTTGCCAATGGGTTACGAAGCAGTGCGCCAAAGTTGATTCAAGAAGTTGATCTTGCCAACGGAGCATCGCATTTATCCGTCCGGAACGGCAGCTTTGCGCCTCATAATAGACGTTTGGTGGAGGCTTTGTCGTTGCTTGGCCGCGAGACAATGGCGCTCTTGTCGTCGTTTGAAGGATCGCAGTCAGTGGCTTGGCGCTCGAGTTGGTCCCGTCGCGGCTCCAGTTGTCGTATGAGGTCAATCAATGCCTAGTGTTCTTGCGATCCCGACTTTGATGCGGCGAATGTTTCGACATCGATGTCGGATGTTCTCCCTCCGGATGCGTCATTCGGCTCGTGCCTGGCCGTGATTTCGCCCGGGGCGCGAAGCTTCGCGAGAAGCCAGGGGTCACCATTGGAACTCGTGTAGCATAGGCGGGTGTGGTTCTCCATGACCAGTCCTCTCAGCCAAAGAACCCGAACACAGGTGCATGCACTCGTCCAAATCGCTCGGTTCGGCACAGCACGTTTTGCGGCGGCGAACACCCTTGCCGGGTTTTAGGAGTAGAAGCGATGTTCCGGGAGGCGCCAGACAGAATGAACGAGAAAATCGAGCGTTGCCAAGGCTATCGAGAGTGTCCAGCTTTTCTCGCGCTTTATCGACTGGACCCCCGAGGCCGCTCCGGTAGCCGCATTGAAAACTAGATCTGACTCATCAAGCTGTAAGTGCTAGCGTGCCCCTGGGCGCTGATCTCCACCCACTGGAGAAGCCGGCGACGGGGCTGGTGGTAGGGCGGGGTGTCGGCCACCAGCCTGCCCAACTAACTTAATTCCGAAGTCCGGCGCTGACGGCATGTCGGGTCACAGGCAGGCGTTCCCGAAATACATTAAGAGTCGGAACCATTACCGTCGCCATTTGTTGTGCCACTGACCGATGGTCTCCGCTGTGAAACCATCGGAAGGTCGAGAGCCGAGGGAACGCCTATCGTGCACTCCCTCGGCTTTCCCTATCGTAGGGAGAGCGACCGTGAAGCCTGACTTACATGTTATCATGGGTAGCGCGGAAGTCCGCGCTCAGTTGGCGAGCTATTTCCTCTTGCATTCGTTCTTCAACGTGCCAACCGACGTGCCCGACAAGATCGTGGCGCTCTTGAAAGAGGCCGCCCTTAATTCAAACTGAGACACTACCGGCCGTCGACGATTAACCCAACCCTCTACGTAATACATTAGCGAAGATGTCGGTGAGGTTCAGCAAGGGCTCCCAACGCCTCATCGGTCGCCTCCTTCTCGTCAGGCTGCCTGCCGCCCGAAGCGGCCGCAGCGCTGGGCAGGAAGGATCCGTCTATCGCGGAACGCGTGGCTGCCTGGCTCAGAATACCTGTCGCGTAGTCGGTTCTGGCACCTCATAGGTCCAAACCCGAAACCCCTTCAAGACATGCGGGCCGAACGAATTGATCAACGGGATGTCTGCCGCGTCGCGGCCACGCGCGACTACGATCCTCCCGATCCGCCGCGTGTTGTTGCGCGGATCGAAGGTATGCCACTGACCATCGAGGAAGACCTCGATCCAGGCGCTGAAATCCATCGGATCGACGACCAGCACGCCGATGTCGCCTAGATGGCCGTTGACGTAGCGGGCGGGAATATTGAGACAGCGGCAGAACGTGACGGCAAGATGCGCGAAATCTCGACAGACGCCGACGCGCTCGTGATAGGCCTCGAAGGCCGTTCGCGTCGAGCGGGCCCGCATATAGTCGAAGCGGATGTGATTGTGGACGAAGTCGCAGATCGCCTGCACCCGACCCCATCCTGGAGCAAAAGCGCCGAAAGTATCCCAAGCGATTTGGCTGAGGCGGTCGGTCTCGCAATAGCGGCTGCCCAAGAGGTAAACGAGGCTGTCGTCCGGAAGGTCCGGCACCGGCAGTTCTCGGGCATCAGGCGCCAGCCGGTCCGGCCTGCCGTCGTCCTCGATCGTAGCATCGCCCCACATCGTCAGGTCGCCCGCCGGCGCGACAAGACGCCGGCAACGGTTCCCGAAGAGATCGCGGTAGGTAGAGACCCGTATGTCGGGATTGGTGAACGTCGTTTCCGGCACCCTGATGTCGGCGGCGCGATCCTCATGGACCGATAGCAGGCAGACCAGCGCGGTGGGCTGCTGGCACGCCAGCGTGATCTCATAGCCATAGCGGATCAGCATGGAGATCCGCCTAGCGGAAATCCGCGGCGGTCAGCGTGTAGGAATCGCGGCGACCGTGGGAATAGGTCTCGCGCGCGACATCGTAGATGGATGTGCGCAACGCGTCGAAGGCCGACAGGCATTTAGCTTTCAGCGCCCCCACCTCTCGTCTAGCGGCATCCGACTTCGTGAGTGCGCTCGCCTCAACGAAAAAGCGGATTTGGAACATGCCGTCATGGCCCATGAAGCGAACGGCGTTGCGCGTTTCGTCGAAGCTGCGGCTTGGGTTGGGGAAGGCCAGCGTCATGACCCGCACTCCGCCAGTTCCGGGACTGCCCTGAAGGAAGAGAGTTCGATGCGTTCCCTGCGGCGCTCGGCATTGCGCAGGTTGAGACGCAACATGCCGCTGGTTGCATCCATACGGCTCAGGCCGGTCATGGCATCGCCGCCGAAGCGCGCCGGAACGCCAGTAAACACATGATAAATTGTCCAGGAATGGTCGGCTTCGATACGACGGCCATATTGATGGTGCATGGAATCCTGGCCGGGCGCACCGCCTTCATTTTCCCAGACGCTGATCGCGGCGGCAATTCGCTTCCGTTCGGTTTCATTGACGCGTGTATTCATGATCATTGCCTTCCTTCACTCACCGCTTCCGAACCGATGATGCCGCAATAGTGCAATTTGCCGTCCGCGCCGGTGATCGTCATGCGGTCGGGCGTTGCGGCATGTCGAGGGTCCGCGCCAACAGCCGCTACTGCAATGGCACCGTCGAGATCGTCGACCTCCACGGTTCACGACCGACGACGGCATGGAGCATCGTCCGCGTTGCGGGTCCTGTAGAATTCGATCACGATCTTCATCGTTCTTGCCCGCCGGTCTCCCCCGCCGCAGTCATCAGCCCTTGCCGTTGCCGCGCGAAGCGTTGCCGCTCGCGGCGAGCTTGATCGGGTTGCCGAATGCGCTCTCAGGCTTGGGCTGTGCCTTTTCCTGCTTCGGCTTCCTGATCTCGCGATTGCTGCGTCTCTGTCCCTTGGCCATGGCCGAACGTCCTTTCGATGAGAGTTGTGCCTTCGTTGGATTGCGAGGGACGGACCGGTTCGAGGCTGTCCTGTGTCGCCACCCGTTCATGCCGTTCGCCGCCGTTGCGGATGCGGTACTGCGGCGAATCTCCCCTTGGTGGGAGCGTGCCGGTGATGTGGTAGACTTCCGAGGTCTTGGGGAACGTGCCAAAATTGCCGCGCAGGCGGACGACCTGGCCTACCCCAAAAAGATGGGTCGCGGGGGCGGGCCGGAGCGAGCGGGCGCCGGGTTGCCGGGCGCTTATATAAGTCATGATTGTCTGTCCTTTTCCAATGCGGCGTCGAGGTCCGCCGGATTGATCGGCACCATCTGCTGCGTCGGTCCGCGCATCCCGACGCCAGGCAAGTGAATGAAAGCGCCGACACGTCGCCAGCCAAGCCAGGAGGCGCCTTCGATCGCTTCCTCGACATGGTCGACGCGATAGGCGCCCGCCGGTTGCACCCTATCGAAGTCCGGCAGCCTGAAAGGCGCGGAAAAATGGACGACGGTCTGTGTGGCACGGCTGGCCATGGTTGCGATTTCCGCAGGAGCACGCGGAGGCGCCTCCTGAATTGTTCCCATCCGAACCGGAACGATGCCGATGCTGCCAGTACATCCGTGGTCAGCGCCGGCGTTCATTCCAGGGTTCGAACGGAGCGGCATACACGCCGGATTGGCGCAATGGAGCCGCTATCGAGAATTCGGAGGTGAATGGCGGGTCTCTGACACCGCAAAAGCCAAATCGGCCAAATCAACGAGCCACTTATATGCGCTTAATTTAAGTTGCGAACAAGGCATGGTATGATTTTATTTTCGAATTCAAATTAAAAAGCTCGATCTTCTCCGATAGCAATTCGCAGAAAGCCAACGGTACGACGAACAACGGCGCTTATTTTCTGGAGTATTTGCTAGTTTGGCAGAGAGACTTTTTGAATATGCCAGAATTTAATGTAGCACTCCTATCTATCGAGTGCCAAACGGGCTAGGTTGGCGACGTGGCGGCCCTATGCGCCGGCCGCAGAAAGACCCTCAATGAAATTCCGGCCACTCCATGACCGCGTCGTCATCCGACGCGCTGAACGCGATTTGAAATCCAGGCGCGGGATCATCATCCCCGACACGGCGAAGGAAAAGCCGCAGCAAGGCGAGGTGATCGCCGTCGGCCCCGGTTCTCGGGACGAAAGGGGCAAGCTGACGCCGCTCGACGTCAAGGCGGGAGATCACATCCTGTTCGGCAAATGGTCCGGCACCGAGGTCAGGATCGACGGCGAAGACCTTCTTGTCATGAAGGAGGCCGACATCATGGGCGTCGTCGAAAAGGACGGAGCGGACGCGAAGAAAGCCGCCTGAGCCGATCCCTCCGAGCTTCCTCTTAAACCGAACTGGACGAACATCATGTCTGCCAAGGAAATCAAATTCTCCACCGACGCCCGCGACCGCATGCTGCGCGGCGTTGAACTGCTCAACAACGCGGTCAAGGTGACGCTGGGTCCGAAAGGCCGCAACGTGGTCATTGACAAGGCTTATGGCGCGCCGCGCATCACCAAGGACGGTGTCACGGTTGCCAAAGAGATCGAACTCGCCGACAAGTTCGAGAACATGGGCGCGCAGATGGTGCGCGAGGTGGCTTCGAAAACCAACGACCTTGCCGGCGACGGCACCACCACCGCAACGGTGCTCGCCGCATCCATCCTGCGCGAGGGCGCCAGGCTGGTCGCCGCCGGCATGAATCCGATGGATTTGAAGCGCGGCATAGATCTCGGCGTGGCAGCCGTTGTCAAAGAAATCCAGGCGCAATCGAAGAAAGTCAAATCGTCCGGCGAGATCGCACAGGTCGGGACGATTGCCGCCAATGGTGACGCCACTGTCGGCGCCATGATCGCCAAGGCAATGGACAAGGTCGGCAACGATGGCGTCATCACGGTGGAGGAAGCCAGAACGGCAGAGACCGAACTCGACGTGGTCGAGGGCATGCAGTTCGACCGCGGCTATCTTTCGCCCTACTTCGTCACCAATGCCGAAAAGATGCGAGTGGAGTTGGAGGACCCCTACATCCTCATCCACGAGAAGAAGCTCGGCAACCTCCAGGCAATGCTGCCAATCCTTGAAGCCGTCGTGCAAAGCGGCAAGCCGCTGCTGATCATCTCGGAAGATGTCGAGGGCGAGGCGCTGGCCACGCTCGTCGTCAACAAGCTGCGCGGCGGCCTGAAGGTCGCGGCCGTCAAGGCGCCCGGCTTCGGCGACCGCCGCAAGGCCATGCTGGAAGACATCGCCGTGCTAAGTGCCGGACAGATGGTCTCCGAGGACCTCGGCATCAAGCTGGAAAACGTCACGCTGGACAAGCTCGGACGCGCTAGACGCGTCGTGATCGAGAAGGACACGACCACGATCATCGAAGGCGCTGGCGACAAGGCAGGCATCGCCTCGCGTATCGCCCAGGTCAAGGCGCAGATCGAGGAAACAACCTCGGACTACGACAAGGAGAAGCTGCAGGAGCGACTGGCCAAGCTCGCCGGCGGCGTCGCAGTGATCCGCGTCGGCGGCGCGACCGAGACTGAGGTCAAGGAGAAGAAAGACCGCATCGACGATGCGCTGAACGCCACGCGCGCGGCCGTTGAGGAAGGCATCGTTCCGGGCGGCGGCGTTGCGTTGTTGCGCGCCAGGACCGTGCTGACCTCCCTAACGGGCGCCAATTCCGACATCACCGCTGGCGTCTCGATCGTGCTCAGGGCACTGGAAACGCCGGTCCGCCAGATCGCCGAGAACGCCGGCCTCGAAGGTTCCATCGTCATCGGCAAGCTCATGGACAGCAAGGATCGCAACCAGGGCTTCGACGCGCAGACGGAAACCTATGTCGACATGATAAAGGCCGGGATCGTCGATCCGGCCAAGGTGGTGCGCACCGCCTTGCAGGATGCCGGCTCGATCGCCGCGCTGCTGATCACCGCAGAAGCAATGATCGCCGATATCCCGGCGAAGGATTCCGCCGTCCCGGCAGCTGGGAAAGGCGGCATGGGCTACTAGGCGCATCGACAGTCGTGGATGCCAGGGATGGCATCTCCCGATATCGTATTTCGTTTCAGGCCGTCACGCCCGAGCCGACATGCGAAAGCAGTGCCTCAATCCTCCACCGACGGCGGAGGGCAATCGGAACTTTAATCAGAAAGGATTGATACCATGGCCATGCAAAGCACGACGAAACGATCCCTCTCACGGCGTTGGGAAGACTATCAGCCCTCCAAGACCATGCTGGTCTGGGCGTGCATCGCGGCGGTCGTTGCCACGATGGTGGTTGGCTTCAGTTGGGGCGGCTGGGTGACCGGCGGCACCTCGCAGGCGATGGCGGCGACAGCGGGCGACAACGCACGCGGAGAACTGGCCTCCGCCATATGCGTAGAAAGGTTCAACGCCGCGCCGGACAAGGCCGCGAAACTAGCCGAGTTGAAGGCCCTGAGGGACAGCTACACGAAACGCCAGTTCATCGAAGCCGGCGGCTGGGCGACCATGCCCGGACAGACCAGTCCCGACAGGCTGGGCGTTCAAGGCTGCACTACGGCTCTCGCCGCATAGCCCTCGATGCGAGATACCCCTGATCGCCGGATGGATCTCCGGCGATCTCTTTCGCCATCCACCAACAGGAGTTCATTCGATGACCAACTCTGCCAAGAAAACTGATCCGAGGCCAGCAACGGAAACGAACGAACAAAACCGGTTCGAAAACATCCGCAAGGCGGCTGCCGAACGGCGCCGGAAAGCGGATACCGATGGCAAACGTCACCGCGCTCGCCAGACCGTTGAGGACAACCGCCTCCTATGAAAACCCAATCGTGTTGACTTCTCTACACCACGGCTTCTGCGTCCGGACCGTTCCGAAAGCGGTCTCCAAACCTATCGAGGCACGACCATTGTCGTTGACGAAAGCCACATCTCCTGCGCTCCAGGGCGACGAACGGGCCTGGCCCAAGATTCTTGCCAGCTATCGGAAGCCGCACAGAGGGCGCAGCTTGCTCGAACTGATGGTGACCCTTGTCCCGTTCGTCGCGCTTTGGACGCTTGCCGCGATGGCGGTGGATCATTGCGTCTGGTTGGGAATGGCGCTGACTGTCCCAGCGGCAGGCTTCCTGCTTCGCCTGTTTATGATCCAGCACGATTGCGGTCATGGTTCGTTCTTCGCCCACCGAAAGGCAGATGACTGGACCGGTCGCGCAATCGGCGTCCTGACGTTCACGCCTTACGACTACTGGCGTCGTGCGCATGCGGCGCATCACGCCTCGGCCGGTAATCTCGACGAGCGCGGCGTCGGCGACATCACGACCCTGACCGCAGCCGAATATCGGTCCCTGTCGCGATCGCGCCGGCTCGCCTACAGGCTCTACCGCAATCCTGCCGTGATGTTCGGCATCGGCCCTATCTGGCTTTTCCTGTTCAAGCAAAGACTGCCGTTCGGCATGATGCACTCGGGCAAGGAACCTTGGGTCTCGACCATGACGACCAACCTGATGATCCTGGTTTTGACCCTCGGCCTCATCTGGCTAGTCGGCCTTGAGTCGTTCATGCTTGTGCAGCTATCGGTCGTAGTGCTGGCCGGATCGGCGGGTATCTGGCTGTTCTATGTCCAACATCAATTCGAGGAAACGCACTGGTCGCAAAAGCCGCAATGGCAGTTCCAGGACGCCGCCCTGCACGGTTCCTCATATTATGAACTGCCATTGGTCCTGCGATGGCTGACGGCCAACATCGGAATTCATCACGTCCACCATCTTTCGAGCAGGGTGCCGTATTACCGGCTCCCGGAGGTGTTGAGGGACTACCCGGAACTACGCGACATCGGCCGTATCACCATCATGGAAAGCCTCCGCTGCGTGAAGCTCGTCCTTTGGGATGAAAAACGCCAGCGTCTCATCTCGTTTCGTGAGGCAGCCGCCGCTCCGCCGTAACGTCGTAACCGTCGTGATCAACGTCACGTTGGTTTGGATACAGAACGCCCTGTTTGACACCGGGCAGGCGGACACGGCCCACGCCTATAGTTGTGTATGTCAGGAGCGGTGGCTTTCGGGAAGTCGTCGCTGATCTTGGAAGAACGGCAGCTATTAACAGCGGCTGTCGGCCCCAATGCTGCCTTTCTGAAATGCGCCTGTTGTCGGTCATTGAGCCAAATTTTGTCTCCGCCTGTAAGGGGACATAGCGGGTGACCATACTGCAAGTCGTAGATTATATGCAGTGCTCTGAGGAGTTGGCCGTCGGCGAAGGTCATTGTCCTTGGAAGGCACTCGTCGGCTCAGATCTTTTGCAGACGGGAGACGGTTACAATTTCTCAGCCGCCGACGTCCCTTAGGTCGCCGCCGCCGACCTTCGTGGGACGCCGAAGGTCGGGCGGCTTGTTCAAACTAGGCGGTTCCGTTCTGCGAGTTCCCGTGTCCGCCTCAGAGCGCCGTCGGTGTCGGCGACCCTGCGCCTTGCCGCTTCGTCGGTTCTGATGGTCAGTCGAGCCGACAGAATCCTGGATGACCTGGTGACCGCCACGATCACGACGGGCGGGGCATCGGGTGTTTTCATGGTTCTCATGGGTCTTATCCTTTCAAGTGAAATGACTGCGGGAGGCAGTAGACATTCGGCGATTGCTCCACATGATCGGGCGAGGAGCGCTGAACCGCGATATCAGCCTTGCCGCTCATCAGGATTCCCAGCCGGCCTCTTCCCGCCGCTTGGCGTCCTGAAGGTTCAATTCGCCAGCGATCTTTTCCGCCCGACGCGTCTTGATGCCGATCATCATCTTTTTCTCAAACTCGGCATGTTGGCCGGTGAAGACGTCGATAACGGTGCAACTGTTCGGCTTGTCCATCCGAAGCGCGTAGCGCTTTGCCATGCTGGCATCCTTCTTGTTTTCGGCCTCGCCGAATGCCGACCGGGTCAGGCTTTTATGACGACAAAAACCGAGGCCAGCACACCGACAATCCAGAGCGTGACGCACACCTTCAAGGCGAGCGGCCCATATGAAGGGAGCGCCGACGCCACGAGCGTCCCCACCGTCCCATTCGCGCCAGTGCGCCCCGTCGCGACAGCGAGCGGCACCTTGGTGCCAAGCTTGCCGAAAGCGTGAGGCGGTTTGCGCTTGGACGAGACCCCGGATGTGCCCAAAATGCCAGGCTTCACGGTTGGCGCGGCTGTCGGGCGACCAAGCTTCGACGGCAACTTCTTTCTTACGGGGGAACGGGCGCGCATATCCTTCTATAGACTGCTTACCCCGCGATAGATAGGAGAACCGAAATTATTCGTCAGGTCGGCAAAATTATCTGCCGCAATAATTGCGAGACGCGTAAAATATCGCATTGGATGAGGGGAATTTCTGCCGATTTTTTCGACCTCGGTGTTCGGATTTTTATTTAACCAATGAAAATAAAACGCCATCGCCGTCTTGTTCGCGGCGCAATTGGGGCGCATATATAAAATTCGTTGATTTGGTCGAGGTGGCTTTCGTGATAGCGAAGCCTCGCCATCCGCCTCCGAATTTTCGACAGTGAATGCATTCGCCGCTCCCGGCGCGGCATCTCACTTCGTTCGAACCCTGAAATGATACCGGGTGCTGACCACGGATGTACTGGCAGCACCGGCCATCGTTTCGGCGGTCCGGCTGCAATCGAAGCGGAAGGCGCATGCGCGCATTTCCGCAGGAAGCCGCAAGTGACCACTCGCACCACGCCGACCGTCGTTCGCTTCAATGCGGCGTTTATGCTGCCAGGCATCGATGAGCCGCAGCCAGCCGGAGAGTATCGCGTCGATCTCGACGAAGAATCTCTCGAAGGGGCTTCCCGCACCGCATGGCGTCGCGTGGCAACTTTCATTCACCTGCCGGCGATCTCCGCAAAGGGATCCACGCAGCAAATGGTGCCGATCGAACCGGCCTCGCTCGAGGCCGCGCTCGACAAGGACCGGAGGCAATCATGACGACCCTCATGCAACGCAACGCACGACCAATCCAGCACGGAGCCTCGGCACGTCTTTTTGACATCGGACAGGCGGTCCGGCTGAAGAGCGGTCCCGGAACTGGCTCCAAGACCGGCGAAATCTACCATGTCACCCGTACCCTCCCGCCGAGGGGAAATTCGCCGCAATACCGCATCCGCAGCGACGCCGAACCGCATGAGCGTGTGGTGACGGAGGACGGGCTGGAACCGGTCGACGCGGTGTCGGACGGCGGCATAATGCTCATCGAAAGGACATTCGGACATGGCCAAGGGACAGAAGCGCTCGAACAGAGAGATCAGGAAGCCGAAGCAGGAAAAGGCTCCGGTCAAGCCTGAGAATGCGTTCGGCCAAATCAAAGGTTCCGGGGGAACCCAAAGCAAGAGCAAGGGCTGACGCCAGGATGTTTGCGCGAGGCGGACTCGTATGAAGGTTGTGATCGAATTCTATCGCACGCGCATTGCCGACGACGCGCACGCCGTCATCGGCCGTGAGACCGTGGATGCGGCCGACCTCGACGCCGCAATCGAGATCGCGCGGCTTCTGGCAAGGACGCTGAACATGCCCCAGTGGCCAGATGCGGTCGCCATCGCCGACTCCGAGGGGGCGACGATCTATTCCAGCATCATCGCCGCGCAGGCGGGCACAGACGAAGGGCCGACATCTTGAACGCCGACGACCCTCGCGCCGATGTCGCTCGCGACGCCTTGGCTCATCCCGGCGAGGAAAATGCACGCGGCGCGCGGGTATGTGGCTTTGGGGACCATCAATATGGCCGCCGCGTCGAAGCCGATCGTTCCTGGACCGTCTATCACGTCTTCACCGGCATTCCAGCGCATGTGAACGGCGCCTCCATGATCGGGCTCAGCCGTTCGGAAGCGACGAAAAACATGCTGTCCCTGAACTTTTGCGGCAGCGAGCGCCGCAAGGAGAGGATCGCCGCTCGGCTCTTCGCTGCGCTTGAGAAGCCGGCAGGCCAGTCATGACGCTCGCGTTCCCGAACCCCAGCCGAAGCTTTGATCAGGAGCGCAATGGCGTCTACTTCATCGGTCATGACGGCATGTTTCAAATCCGCTTCTTCATCGAGGCCGAGGCTCTGGCCAAAAACGGCATTGCCCTCGGCGGGAAGGCTAGCGTGGAGACGGCCTATCTTTCGGCATTCGATGGCTTACGAACCTCCATCCAGCAAGTCGCAGGCAAGGTCTATGCGCGCCACCGCCGCGACTCCTACACTTTGACCGCCGCCGATTTCAGATAGCAGCATCCGCTTGCGATCAAAGCGGGTGAACAATCGACCTGCCGCGCTCGTCTTTCCATGCAATTGGGCGTAGGGTGCGCGATGGCTGGCAAAAAATTCCGGGTTCCCGTGGTTGTCTACGTCGCCGGCCCGATCGGCTTCACCCTCATTGAGTCCGTTGCACAGGCCTCGGATTTCCTGTTCGACCATTGGCCAGGAAACGACAGCCTGGCTTGGACGGACGCGATGAGGCGCTGCGCCGAAGATGGTGCTGCCGATGACGCGAATGCCGCATTCCTCTGCGCGCTTGAGGCGGCGGGGATCGGCTACGACCGCACTGTTGAGATTTACTGAGCTTGGAGGGCGACCGCGCGGTTTGAAGCCGCGCGCTGGCCGGGTAGCGATCAGCCAGCATTCGGCCTGACGGAACCACCAGATACGGAGAGCTCGAATGGCGATGAAGCCGAACTATCGATACGAGCGCAGCCAACGAGACAAGGCCAAGGCGGCCAAGAAAGAAGCCAAGCTTGCCGGGAAAGCTGCGAAGGAGAAACCGTTGTCCATAGAGCAGAAAGAACAGCGAGAGCCCACTGCTGAAGAAAGCTGAGGCATTGCGATGACGCAGCGCGAGACGGACAGCTTCGAAATCGACGTGGAATGTCCCCGTTGCCATCATCAGGCAAAGACCCTAGTCGGTTGGATTCGTACTCACACCCAGATGGAATGCGCGAACTGCGGCGACATCATTGACATTGAGAGCAAGAACTTCAGGTGGCATGAACAGCGCTGAGGAAAAGACCATGATGCCGTCCGAGCCGCGCTCGCCACGCCTTGCCGTTCTCATCGATGCCGACAATGCCTCGGCCAAGATCGCCGATGGGCTGTTCGAGGAGATCGCCAAGATCGGTGAGGCCAGCGTGCGTCGCATCTATGGCGATTTTTCCAGCTCGCGCTCGAAAGCGTGGGCCGACGTCCTTTCGAAGCACGCAATCATACCCCAGCAGCAGTTCGCCTACACGACGGGCAAGAACGCCTCGGACATCACGCTCGTCATCGACGCGATGGATCTGCTGCACAGCGGCCGGTTCGACGGTTTCTGCCTGGTTTCCTCCGACAGCGATTTCACCCGGCTCGCGGCCCGCATCCGCGAGCAGGGCATCGACGTGTTCGGCTTCGGCGAGCAGAAGACGCCTGAGAGTTTCCGCCAGGCATGCCGGCGATTCGTCTATACCGAGAACCTGCTGCCGTCTGCGCCTGCGAACGATGCTGAGGCTGTATCGAGTAGGAAGCCATTGCAGCCACCCTCGGCGGCCGTGCCGATCATTCGGAAAATCATCGCGCAGATGGAAAGCGAGGATGGCTGGGTTCCGCTCGGTGCGGTCGGCACGCACCTTGCTAATCTGGCCTCCGACTTCGATCCCCGCACCTTCGGCTTTCGCAAGCTGAGCGATCTCGTCCGCAAGACGAATGCATTCGAGATCGACCGTCCCGAGGGCGGAACGGTACGCATCAGAACAAAACCGGAGGCCACGCGAGGGGGAAGGCGCAAGACGTGATCGCTACGGGCCACGTATACCGGCGTCCTTATAGTTTGATCACCTAACGACCGCCGGGCTTTTCCATACCTTCACGAACCTGTTCGGCGCGCAGTCGGTCGAGCAGATCGATCAACGCTTTGCCTTCGGGTGAGTCAGGCCCGCGGGCCATGAACGTTTCGATGTCAACCTCGGAAGGTTTACCGCCCGAGGCCCGGTTTGGCTCATGCCTCACGAAAATCTCGTCGCGCTCGCCGAGCCTGACGACGAGCCAGCGGTCGCCGTTCGAGCTTGTGTAGAATGCCCGGGACGGGTTTGACATTGGAACGTCCTTTGACTTGTCCGCCAACGTCCTCACGAAGACGGTCGTTCTTTCATGTCCGTTGGTCAGGCAACCTACTCTTCGGGCCGGGGGATAGACATGTTCGGCCTGCGAATTTTTGCTACCTAGGCACGAGGTCCGTTTACTGCCCGACCAGAATCCCGGCCTCGCGCGCCGCCAAGGCGAACGCCCGCCGAACACTCGAAATCGGCGTCCTGTCCACGCTCGCATCGTGGCAAGCCTGAAGCGCGGCGCGATGTGACGGCCCACGCTTGCCCGGCCACTTCCGAAGCAGAAATGAACTGCATTCGTCGACGTCGGTGATGACAGTCTCGAGGTCTTGGGTGCGAGCTCGAACAGTCACGGGCTGAATGAATTTGGGATTTTGCATTGCTGTCCATAAGGCATAGCCAGATGGATAGCGAGGCAATTGTAGATTTCGATCGAGTTCGTCGCCGACGTTCCGCTTCTCAAATCCCGACCGACCGTTTTCGACCTCTCCGACTATCAAATGTAGGATCAACGAGGAAGTCGGAAGCGTCTTCGAGATACCTTATCGCCGATGAACATCGCAAAGGCGGTGCGCCAGAGGGCAGGCTGGCGACCCCAAATCACCAGCCCCGTCGCCGGTTTCTCCAGTGGGTGGAGGTTAGCGCCCGAGATACGCTAACACTGAACGCTGCTGGAAGTCCTATTTAATTCTCAGCGGGGCTGAACGTACCGTGCGTCATAATTTGGTGCCTGGATTCTCAGCTGTCTAAGTCTAGCCGCCTATGGGCAGGTTGCTGATGCCATTGCACCTGCCTTAAGTCCCGCTCATCAACTGCTTGGCCACAGCCTCGACAAAGACGGAAATGATCCTCCTCTTCGGCAGCTGGGCGGATTCACAAAATTCCGGAGAGGGGCGGCCCCAAGTCGGAAAGCTTGGTCACTCTCTGATGCTCATGAACGTACCCTCTCGTTTAATTTTCAGCGTGGCTGAAGACGACGGCGCCATTGTCCTTACGGACTTCAACCGATATGACGCCATCGTCGCCCTTCCGGGTCGAGAACATCGACGTTGCGTGATCTTTTGCTGTCTTTTCAGCGTCAAAAGTCATTCTGTCGATGAGACCTTGCCTTCCATACCATATAACCGTGTAGGGCATTGATTCCCCTGATTGTTTTGAGCTCGATTGAGACGGAACGAGCAGTGCTTCTGTCTCGGCTAGCATCTCTCTGACTTGTTCGATGTAGTCCCTTATCTCCACAAGCAGTTGCGCATCTGCGTCACCCCAACGCTCGAAGCTCTCGGCAATTGTCGATCTTTTCGTTTGGGGCATGGTCGCTCTCCTGGTCTTGTTCAGACGGGAGCGCGACGCTGTCTCTCAGTCGCCGGAGTCCATTTGGACTTTGCCGACGATGGCAACACTATGCGCCTAATGGGGAGCTATGGCCATCCCATGAAAAGCTATGCGAGCCGATGCGCGGCGCTGGCGTGGGATCGTGGCGATCAGGGCAATTTCGCGCCAACCTGTCTGGCAAGCGCTTCAGGCGCCCCACCTCCGGCGCGTAGTCGGCCGCATTAGCGGAGTATCGCGCATCTGCGGGCGATAGAAGTTCAGCTACTTCGCTCGCGAACGACGGGGATGGGGTCGGTTGCCGAATGGCAGCTATCCGCCGAGCGCGACCGAAACCCGACGGTCAGCAGCCGGCCCCATTGCGGTCGTTCGCTAGGAGAGTCTTGGCTTTCTCTGCCGCTGCTCCGACGTCTCGAGCTAATAACTACTCTCGTTCGTCGTCGTTAGGTTCGCCAGACCATACGAGAGAATACGAAGGAAATGGGTTGGCGAACCAGCCGCTAACATTTTGATTTCCTGTAGAAAACGACGACCCTCCGGGCCCACCATTATCGTTATTTATCAATGCTTTATAGGGTGGTTCGCCAAGCAACGGTGTCCGCTTTTGCACTGGCCCCTTGGCAGACACTTGTCGCCGCGGGGTTGCTTTTTCCGTTGGCAATTCTGGTCGAGGGTTCCCCACCGACGATCGGAGAGAGTGGGGTAGCGTCGCTGGTCTATGTTGGTCCGGTTGCGACGGCATTCGCTTATTGGGCGGTCGTGGAAGCCGGTCGTCATTTTCGGGCGAGCACAATGTCGATGACTCTGCTGGCGGCTCCGAGTCTCGGCATTCTGATCTCCGCCCTGACGCTCGGCGAGCCAATCGGCGCTTCGCTGATTGCAGGGGTCGTTTTGACCGGTACCGGAATCCGACTGGCGACAAGCGCCACCCAAGGCGGGCGGGTTGAGCCATCGGCCGTGAGAGAAAATTGAAACAACTGACCGGCGCCCACCCGCTGCGGCCCAGCGAGAGCTGTCTGGCCGCGTCCGATCGGAACGGATAGGTCTATATGATGCCGGGCCGTAGCTTAAGTGAGGAAATTGAGAATGACCCGATGGGTAGTGATCTTCGATGACAAACCGGAAATGCTTGATGTCAGGCGGAAATTCGGAACGCAGCATGTCGACTACCTGCGGGCCAATTCGACCAAGATCCTGATCGGTGGCGGCTTTAGAAACGCTCCGGGGGAGCCGTTGGTAGGCGGGCTATGGGTTGTTGAAGCTGACAGCCGAGACGAGATTGCCAAGCTGGTCGAGAACGACCCCTACTATCACCCCGAACTTCGGAGTTTCAAGATTCTGGCGTGGGGTAAGGCGTTGGAAGACAGGACCACCACGTTGTGATCCGGCCAGAATGCTCCGCGCCCCCTTTTGAAGCCCAACACCGATAGCCGCTGCGGTATCGCATGAAAGACTGCCGCAGCTACAACCCGCGTTCTCGGAAGGCCGGAACTAATATTCCCTAATGTCTGGCGGGTCTTTTAGGTTGACGTTGTGCTACATTAATCTCGAAGGCTTTCTGCACAGGCTGGCGGGCAGCCAAGCCTATGAAGAAGCGCGACGGGAGGGCTTCCGAATTGGGGCATCTCGGATGGCAATTCGATGGTGGCTGGCGCCTTCTTCAGTATGGTGGCCAGGTCTTTCGCCGCCTGTGAGATCCAGTTTTCGGTCATCAGCATCTAAATTGAGACCGGTCAGATCATTTGAAGGCGGGAAGTGGAAATGAAGGGCGATTAGCGCCCTCGCTTCCCGAAAGCCGTCAGTCAACTACCGGCCCCTTCAACCGTCTACCGGCGTTTTCTCCGGTGGCCAATCATGCCGAAGGAGAAACGAACGCTCGTGCTACGATCTCACCGCCTCCGATCGCCGGCATGGAATGCAGGCAAGAAGGTCGGAACGAAACGCCCTCTGAAACCTCGACAGATATGGGCGATACGCTTCTTTCTCGATCGGCAACGGCGTCTGTGAGACAGAGCGGTCTTCGATTTGGCGATCGACAGCAAGTTGCGCGGCTGCGATCTCGTCAAGATCAAAATCGGCAACCTTGTTCTCGGGCCGGAAATTCGTACCCTCGCGATGGTAGTGCAACCAGAAGACAGGCCGACCGGTTCAGTTCGGGTTGATGAGCGATGCACGCTCCAGTCTTCTCGTATGGCTAGATCGGAGCGGCGGCACGGTCGACGATTATGCGTTCCCGAGCAGGATCGACCCAAAGCGTCACATGAGCACGAGGCAGTATGCCACGCCTCGTGGGCGAATGGGTTGTGGCGATCGGACTTCGACCTAAGGAATAGGGAACGCATTCGCTGCGGCGTACCAAAGCGTCGATCATTTACAAGACAACAGGTAACCTCCGCGCTGTTCAGATTCTGCTGGGCCACACCAAAATCGAGAACACAGTCCGATATCTCGGCGTCGACGTAGAAGATGCTCTCGAACTCGCCGAGGCCACGGAAGTCTAACCAGACGCGGCTCCATGTCCGAGTGGAGCCGCGGATGCCTTGCGCCTTCATGTCAGCCGCAGAGGCAAACGCTGCCTCCGCCCGGAAGCAGACATCCGGGTGACGATGCCGCTGACCGTGGCCGCGCCGGAAGCGGACGCTGGCAAAGCCGGTGCCCCGGAGCACTTTCCTTTTCGAGACGACAAACCGCTTTGATCGTGTCGACGATTTTGTTGCGGTTTCACCTGAATGGCGCGGCTGCGCCCTGGGAAACATTCGATGAGTGCTGACCGAGCACCTAGGGAGCGCCGGTCATGAGCGCCTCGGCATTAATTGGTCGTCAGAGGGCTCGCCCGATTTTCGGCAATCCACCGGGCAGCCAGCACCAACGCTCCCATGCTGAAATCCTTGCCGTGCTTGGCTACCATCTCTTCCGACAGTTTGGCGAGCCGTTCGAACAATTCGTCCTTGCTTTTTTCTTCGGCTGTGAGTTCGGTTTGCATTCCATCCTCCTGTTTTGGGCGGGCCCGCGGCTATTTGAAAAGCAGCGCCGGGAAGGTGATGATCGCAGCGGTGCCATCCACCATCCCTGCAGCCAGATGCTGCCCATCACCGGACCAGGCCAGTGCGGTGATCGCGCTGCCAGAGAGCTTCACCACAAGTTCGTCGCGCGATCCGATCTGGCCGACAGCGACGCGGCCATTGGCATAACCTGCGGCAATGATTTTCCTCTCCGGGTGCGCTGCCACCGTCTCGACAGGAACCAGCCCAGGGCGACCTGTCTCAAGCGCGCCGGAAGCCGCGTCATGAAGCGGCGGGGCAGCCATCGACCAGCCGGCGATACGGAAAGCGCCCGACGCAAACAGCGCATTCGCCGGCCGGCTCCAGCATACCGTCCGGACCGGCGAGGGAAATCCGCCGACGATGGCCGTTTGACCATTTGCCGGACAGGCAAGAACAAAGCCTCCGGTCTCAAGTCCACATGCCAGCCATGAACCGTCACCGCTCCAGCGGAGCGACGTCGCGCCTGCCGGCGTCGAAAATTCGCTTATCGGCGCCAGATCGGCATCGACCGTCCAGATCGACACTCCCTTGCCGGAATCGAAGGCAAGTCGCTTCCCGTCCGGCGAGAAGGCAATCGTGTGCGTCGATGAGGGCCCTGCTTGCCGCAGCTTCACCACATCATCATGGGCGCGGGACAGGAAGACGTCATGCCCATTGGTGATGGCGGTCGTGGCTGTTCCAGCACTATGGTCGATGGCGACGACCGGCCCGTCGATGTTAATGGGTGTCTCCGCGACTTCGCCGTCCGCCGCCAGATGCATCGCCCGGCCGGTCGCCGCACCAACCAGGAAGCCGGAGCGAAGATAGCTCGTGATCGGCACGTCACCATCTCCCAGAGTTGAGGTGGCGATCAGCGGAGCCGGAGGCTTCTGGCGCGGTCGGATCGTCGTTTGTCCGAGGTCGCCGCTTACCCTGATCCTCGATTCCGGCGGCTCCTGATCAGCCACCGGCCCGATAGCGACGGTTCCGTCCACGGAGGTGAATGCGACGGCAGAGGCATCGGCGCTGAAACATGCGGCGGCAACCGCCGCCGGTCGCTGCCAGCTTCGCGCCAACAGGTCGAACGGGCTCAGGTTATGCGATGTTTGCTGGTTCACGGCGCCTCTCCCTCACTGCCGCTGGTTGCCTTCGCAAGCGCGCGGTCGACATCTGCGATCTCGCCCTCGATTGCCATGATGCGTTCCTCGATCTTCATGCATGCCTCCGTCGCGGCCGCGGCGCTTTGTTCAGCGTTATGCAAATCCTGCACCAGTTGGATGCCGGCGCCCTCTCTCCCGATTTCGAGCTGCAGGCGCAGCACTTCCATTTCGATACCGGCAAGCTTCTGATTGAGCCGTAGTACTTCGGCCGTCAGCGCCGAGGCATCGCCGACAAGGGCCAGCCGGCGAGTGGCCAGCGCGGCGAGAGCTGAGGCTTGTCCCTTTCCCGAGCCGGCCATCACTGTCCTTCCGCGGGCTTTTCGAATGCCGACAACAGTCCCGAGAGACCGCCGGCCTGGGCGTGGAACTGCTTTTCGGCGGTCTCGATATGGCTCTTCAACTGGTCCCAGATGTCCACCCGGATCATGGATGTCGTGTCGCCGGTGAGGCGCTCGATTTCTTCAACGCGGAACTGGCGCGACAGCGAAACGCCGGAAAACACGAAGTCGCGCAACAGGATCGCGTGGCTCTCGATGAACAGATGGATCATCGGATGCGTTTCGGCTGTCACGCCGCGGGCGGCAAGCTCTGCCCGGATGAAATCCTGGAAGTGGCCCTGCAGGCGGTGCTGGCTCTCGCCCATGAAGCGCATGACAAAAACGAGATCGCGCGGCATCAACCTAACGAGTTCGGCGCTCACGTCGTCCGGCTGGTTTGGCTGGGGAGGGTCTGGGCTGTCGTTGTCGCTCGGCATCGTGTTTTCCCGGCTTTGCGTCTTGCCCGCAATCTCCTCTCAAATAATGTGTGAAATGATTGAAATGAATAGAGGCTGATTTATTTTATTTATATCGCGACTGCTAACATTATATATCGCAATGCACAAAAAAATATAAAATATTACATCTGTAACATACAACTGTAAAATATCGTTACAGTTACTCGACGTTTGCTGGATGGATCTGGTTGCGATCCCGGCTCAGCATTGGTCATAGGTCCTAATTTTCAACTTGGCACGACGCTTGCTTCACCATTGGCATAAGAAGCCCATCGCGCTCCGACGCGGTGCCAAAAGAACGAAGGACCGGAGGAAGCAGCAGGATACGCGCTTCGACACGCCCATCGCGTGTCGCAGCTCCCGCAGATCCCCGAAAACCTTTGCCGCGATCCACTTGAACGGCCGGACCCTGTGTCGCGCCTGAAGGCGCAACCCTTTGTCGTGCCGTTCGCCAACTCACTGGCGGCCTTGTGTGCCGTCTCATGCCGTGGATCGAGGGATCCTTGGCTCAACCTGGTGGAGGCTTATGACGATGTCGTCGTTGACGCTTAACAAGATTACCTCGCAGCGCGGTATTTCCGTGGGCGAGGCAACCAAGAAGATTTCCGACCTCGGTTGGAATCCGACCTATGTCCAGGAAGCAATGACGTTTCCGACCGACTACAAGATCGCCAAGGCGCCGCGCGATCCGATGAAGCAGGTGCTGCGCTCCTATTTCCCCATGCAGGAGGAGAAGGACAATCGCGTCTACGGCGCGCTCGATGCCGCCCTTCGCGGCGATATGTTCCGCAATGTCGAGCCGCGCTGGGTGGAGTGGATGAAGCTTTTCCTCGCCATCATTCCTTTCCCGGAAATTTCCGCCGCTCGCTCGATGGCGATGGTGGCGCGACTGGCGCCTGGCGAGGACCTCAGAACCGGCTTCACCATGCAGATGGTCGACGAGTTCCGCCACTCCACCATCCAGATGAATCTGAAGAAGTGGTACATGGAGAACTACATCGACCCGGCCGGTTTCGACATCACCGAGGAAGCCTTCGGCAAGTGCTACGCGACCACGATCGGCCGCCAGTTCGGCGAAGGCTTTATCACCGGCGATACGATGACGGCTGCCTGCATGTACCTGACCGTCGTCGCCGAGACCGCCTTCACCAACACGCTCTTCGTTGCCATGCCCTCCGAGGCCGCCCGCAACGGTGACTATGCGCTGCCGACCGTGTTCCTGTCGGTGCAGTCCGACGAGAGCCGCCACATCGGCAACGGCCATTCGCTGCTGATGGCCGCGCTGAAAGAGCCGGAGAACCACCTGCTGCTGGAACGCGACCTGCGCTATGCCTTCTGGCAGAACCACGCCATCGTTGACGCCGCCATCGGCACCTTCATCGAATACGGCACCACCAATCGAGACAAGAACAAGGAATCCTACGCGGAGATGTGGCACCGCTGGATCTACGAAGACTACTATCGCACCTACATGCTGCCGCTTGAGAAGTACGGCATCAAGGTTCACCACGACGATGTCCAGGCCGCCTGGGAGCGCATCACCAAGAAGAACTACGTCCACAAGGTCGGCCAGTTCTTCGCGGTCGGCTGGCCGGTCAACTTCTGGCGCATCGAGGCGCAGACCGACAAGGACTTCGAGTGGTTCGAGCACAAATATCCGGGCTGGTACGCCGAGTTCGGCGACTTCTGGAAATGGTACGCCAAGCTCAGCCACAAGGGCGAGAAGGTGCTGCTGTTCAACAGCGATGTCGGCTACGTCTATCCGCACCGCTGCTGGTCCTGCCTGGTGCCCTGCCTGATCCGCGAGGACATGGTGGTCGACGAGATCGACGGGCAGCTGCACACCTTCGCTCACGAGCTCGACCGCTGGACCGCCGTCGAAGCCTTCGCCGAAGAGTATCAGGGCCGTCCGACGCCCGCGATGGGCCGCTTCAGCGGCAAGCGCGAATGGGAGACGCTCTATGACGGCTGGGATCTCGCCGACGCGATCAAGGATCTCAACTTCGTCCGTTCCGACGGCAAGACGCTGATCCCACAGCCGCATCTGCGCTTCGGCGCCGACGAGCAGTGGACGCTCGACGACGTGCGCGGCAACGTCCTCGGATCGCCGCTCAAGGCGCTTCGCGGCATGTCGCCGGCGGACCGCGAGAAGCACCTGGCCGAGTATCGGGCGGGCTTCACCATCACGCCGTTCAACTGACCATCGGTGCGCGGGGGGGCGGGTCCCCGACCCCCCGCTCCATCCAGAGGAAGGCCACTTCCCGCCCGCAAGGGCGGGGAACGGAGAAGAATTGGGAGGTTATCGATGACTGGTGCTCACACGGTGCGGCTGGAACCGGTCGGCGTCGAGTTCGAGGTCGAAAACGGCGAGACGGTGCTGAACGCAGCATTCCGCCAGGGTATCGCGCTGCCGCATGGCTGCAAGGAAGGGCAATGCTCGGCCTGCAAATGCGTGTTGCTCGACGGCGAAGTCGACATGCTGAAATATTCGACCTTCGCGCTCAACGACATGGAGAAGGAGAGCGGCCACGTCCTGTTGTGCCGGTCGATCGCCTATTCCGACATGCAGGTCGAGCTCCTCAACTACGACGAGGAGGTTCTGGCGAAATCGATCGCGGTGAAGACGTTCAAAGGCCGCATCTCGAAATTCGAGCATCTGACCCACGACATTCGCGGCATCGAGATCGAACTCGGCTCGCCGATAAAATTCTGGGCTGGGCAATATGTCGACATCACGGTCACTACGCAAAAAGGGGAGACGATTACGCGCTCGTTCTCCATGGCAAATACGCCGGACCAAACCCAAAAGCTCTCCTTCATCATCAAGAAGTATCCCGAAGGAAAATTCTCCGGAGAACTCGATTCCGGAGGAATTCGCGTCGGAGCCGAGGTCGCGGTCGTCGGACCCTATGGAACCTGCTTCCGGCGGGAAGAACGGCAAGGCCCCCTGATCCTGGTCGGCGCCGGTTCCGGCATGTCGCCGGTCTGGTCGATCCTCAACGATCACCTGAAGAGCGGCGAGAAGCGGGACGTCTATTTCTTCTACGGTGCGCGGACGCCGGGCGACCTGTTTTATCTCGACAGGATCGCCGAGCTCGCCGGCCGACACCCGGAGCTGAACTTCATCCCCGTTCTCTCGCACGTCAACGGCGAAGCCTGGGACGGCGAGCGCGGCTTCGTGCACCAGAGCGTCGACGCCAAGCTCAAGCAACTCGCTGTCGACGGCCAGGGCGACGTCTACGCCTGCGGCCCGCCGCCAATGATCGATGCGCTGCAGCCCGTCCTGTTCATGAACGGCTTCGAGGCCGAACGCATCTTTTTCGACAGGTTCACCACATCGTCCAACGCCACCCCGGCCCATTGAGGCGTGCCGGAGCCGCCGACTTTAGAGCAACTGCAACAAAGGGAGTGAAAACAATGGTAGCAACGTCGAGTTCAGTAGGATCGGGAGCCGCGGGCGCCGCGATCTTCGCCGATTCGGACAGCCGCAAATATCGGTACTTCGATCCGAAAGGTCAGCGCGCCACCCACTACGAGGATGTCACGGTCGACGTGCAGCCCGACCCGGAGCGCTACCTGATCCAGGACTGGATCATCAACTTCCCGGACGGCAAAGGCGCCTATGTCAAAGACAACACGGCCGCCAAGAGCTCGAACTGGCATGCCTTCCGCGCTCCTGACCAGGAGTGGGAACGCACGCATTACCAGCGTCAGTCGAAGATCGAGACGATGGTGCAGAGCGTCATTACCAACGCCCGCCGCGCCGGCGCGCCGAAGACGTTCGACAAGGTCTGGGCCAAGCTCCTGCAGGCGCATCTCGGAGCATGGAAGCATGCCGAGTTCGGCCTGGGCACGTCGCTCATGCAGGCGCAGCGCTACGGCTACACGCAGATGATTAACAATGCGACGCTGACCAACTCTTCCTACAAGCTGAGGCTCGCCCAGGACATCACGCTCTATCTCGCCGAGATCGGCATGGACATCGCCGGCTGGGACGACGAGCTCGGCAAGAAGCACTGGCTCGAGGACGGCGTGTGGCAGGGCGCCCGCGAGGCGGTCGAGACCATCATGGGCACGAGCGACTATCTCGAGCAGTACTTCGCCATCAACATCGTGTTCGAGCCGCTGGTCGGCGAGTTGTTCCGCTCCGGCTTCCTGATGCAGGCGGCGGCGGCCAACCACGACTTCATCACGCCGCCGGTGATCTCGGCGGCTGAAGCCGACTACGAGCGCAACCTCGCCAACACCATCGACCTGATCTACCTGCTCGCCAACGACGAGAAGCATGGCGCGGCAAACAGGAAGCTGTTCCAGGGCTGGGCGAACAAGCACGGCGCGCTCGCCGACAAGGCAGCCGCCGGCCTGCAGCCGATCTGGTCGATGCCACATTCCAAGCCGGTTTCCTTCACCGACGTTCGCGCCCAATCCGAGGAACGGATCGGCCGGATCCTCGGCGAACTCGGCCTCAAGCGCTGAACAGGGAGAGAAGATCATGTCAGTAGCAGCACGCGACGCCTCGCAGTCCAACATCTTCAAGTCGATGAAGGACATCACTTTTGAGCAGACGATCTCGCACCAGTGCGGTGTCACCATGAACGACTCGGTCGAGGCCCGCGCCATCGCCGAATTCATGGGCAAGAAGCCTGGAGTGATCGTCACCTATCAGCCGGCCATGATCCGCATCGACGGCAGCGGCAAGCTGATCTTCAAGATGGACGAGATCAGCGAATATCTCGGCCGCGAGATGACCGCGGAGATCTTCGAGGTCAACACCTCCACCCACTACGGCCGCATGGTGCGCATCGACGACAACACCGTGATCCTGTTCGGCAACATGGACGAGGTCTTCGAGTACATCTGAGAAAGCCCCGGCGCGCCGCCGGTTTCGGCGCGCCGGCCCTCATCAACACGACGATTGCGGAGGCAAGAAAATGTATACGACACCTGAAGGCAAGGACATCTTCGTGGTCGACGGCCACACCCATTTCTGGGACGGCAGCCCGGAAAACCAGAAGAACATCCACGGCAAGCAGTTCATCGACTGCTTTTATGCCTATCACACCGGGCTGAGCCCGAAAGAGCAGCTCTGGGAGAAGGGCAAGTTCGAAAAATACAGCGCCGACGATCTCTACCGCGATCTGTTCATCGACGGTCCCGACGACGTGGCGATCGTGCAGTCGACCTACCTGAAGGATTTCTACAAGAACGGCTTCAACACGATCGAGCGCAACGCGGAGGTGGCCAAACGCTATCCGGAGCGGTTCGTCGTCAACGGCGCCTTCGATCCGCGCGATGGCGAGAAGGCGCTCGAATACATCCATTTCATGAAGGAGACTTACGACATCAAGGGCGTGAAGATGTACACGGCCGAGTGGAATGGCGCCTCCAAGGGCTGGACGCTCACCGATCCTGATGCCTACAGGTGCTTCGAGCTGTGCGACAAGCTCGGCATCAGGAACATCCACGTCCACAAGGGCCCGACGATCATCCCGCTCAGCAAGGATGCCTTCGACGTGCATGACGTCGACCATGCGGCGACGGATTTCCAGGGCCTAAACTGGATCGTCGAGCATTGCGGGCTGCCGCGCCTCGACGATTTCTGCTGGATCGCGACGCAGGAAACCAACGTCTATGGCGGCCTGGCCGTGGCATTGCCCTTCATCCATTCGCGCCCGCGTTATTTCGGCGAGGTCATCGCTGAATTGCTGTTCTGGGTAGGGCCGGAGAAGATCTTGTTCGGCTCCGATTACGCGATCTGGACGCCCCGCTGGCTTGTCGAGAAATTCTGGGCCTATCAGATTCCTCAGGACATCGCCGTGGAGCGTGGTGTGCAACTGACCGACGAGATCAAGGAGAAGATCCTCGGCCTGAACGCCGCGCGCCTCTACAACATCGACATCGATGCCAAGAAGAAGGCGCTCGCAAGCTCGCCCTTCAGCATCGCGGCGGAGTAGGAACCATGGCAACCGCCAGCGTTTCCGACAGCCGCGAGAAGGAACTCTGGCGGCGCCTTGGTGAGGTCAACGACCCGGAACTCGACGAACCCATCACCGAGATGGGCTTCGTCGAGCGGGCCGAGGTGAAGGATGACGGCAGCGTGGAGGTCGATTTCCGCCTGCCGACCTACTGGTGCTCGCCCAACTTCGCCTTCCTCATGCTCGACGGTGTGCGTACCACGCTCGACCGGCTCTCCTGGTCACCGGCCTATGGCGTCAAACTGCACGACCATATGTTCGCCGACGAGGTCAATCGTGGCATCGAGGCCGGCAAGACATTCGGCGACATATTCGCTGAGCTGGCCGCGGACACGGATCTCGGCGCCGTGCGTGAAACTTTCAGGATGAAGGCATTCAAACGGCGCCAGGAAGCGGTTTTGTGCGGCCTGCGGCAATACGGCCTGACGGACCGGGAAATCGTCGGAATGGACCTGCCGGCATACGACGTCGCGCGGTTAGAACCGGGCGAAGCCGCCAAACAGAAGCCCAGGTACAGGGCGGCTCTGCTTGAGCGCTTTCCCGACCGCAGGACGGATGGTCCTGTCTTCGTGACATGGGAAGAGCGGCACATACCGCCCGATGCGCTCAGCGCCTATCTCGCCGAACTGCGCGGCGTGCGCGTCAACATGGAGTTCAACGGCGCGCTTTGCCGTGGGCTCAAGCAGACCCGGTACAAGAAACTGGACGTGGTCGACGGCGAACCGACGCTGGTCGATTTCATCATGGACCGCGTGCCGGCGCGAAACGCGCCGGTCACCTAAGCAGAAACGAAAGCAACGGCCTCCCCCGCACGAGGCCCCTAACCAACAAACCGCCCGTAAGGCGGAAGGAGGAGTCATGCCCAAAATCATGCTTCACAATTCAGAGGCCCGCCGAGCTCTTGCCCGAGGCGTCTTCAGGCTGGCGACGGCCGTCGAGCCGACGCTCGGGCCCAAAGGCATGAACGCCATGATCGACCGGCCGATTGGCACGCCGATGGTGACGCGCGACGGCGTCAGCATCGCTTCCGAGATCGAACTCCACGATCGCTTCGAGAACATGGGCGCGCAAGTGGTCCGCGAAGTCTCGATGCAGACGAACGAAGTGGCGGGCGACGGCACGACGACTGCCATCGTGCTCGCCAATGCGCTGATCCAGGGCGGTGTCGAGGCAAACGAACGCGGCGCGAAATCCGTCGATCTGTGCAAGGGCATCGAGCTTGCCGTAGGGGCGGTGGTTTCGGCCCTCAAGGCATCCGCCAGGCCTGCCAAGGGCAATGGTATCCTCGCCTCGGTCGCCAACATCGCCGCGACCGACGCGAGGCTTGGCGCGCTTGTGGCGGAAGCGCATCAGCGCGTTGGGGCGGAAGGCGTCATCACCACGGACTTCAGCGTGACCAACGAGACCACGCTCGACGTCGTCGAGGGCATGTCCTTCGACCGAGGCTACCTCTCGCATCACATGGTCACCGACCAGGAGAAGATGGAGGCCGTGCTCGAGCGGCCGTTCATCCTGATGACCGATCTCAAGATCAAGGAACCGATGGCACTCGAGGCTGCGCGCCGCATCGCAGACGACGCCGGGCGGCCGCTGCTGATCGTGTCCGAGGAAGTGTCGCCGGAAGTCGTGGTGACGCTGCTCGGCAAGCAAGGGCCCGGCAAATACCTCGTCGTCCATCCGCCGGAATACGGCCATTGGCGCAAGGCGATGATGGAGGATCTGGCGATCATCACCGGTGGCCGTGTGATTGCCCGCGACCTCGGCGGCCGGTTGGAGGACATCACGGTCGATGATCTTGGGACCGCCGAGCGGGTGAGAACCAGCTCGTCCTACACATCGATCATTCGCGGTGGCGGCGACCATGACGCGATCGCCTCGCGGCGCGCCCAGGTGCAGCGCCAATATGAAGCCGCGCCGCCGAACATTGAACAGGACAAGCTGCGCGAGCGCCTGGCCAAGCTCTCGGGCGGCACCGCCATCCTCTATGCCGGCGGCGTCACGCCGGTCGAGCAGAAGCGGACCATACAGCTGATCGAGGATTCGCTGAATGCGGTGCGCGCGGCGTCCGAGGAGGGCGTGGTCGCCGGCGGCGGCTCGGCGTTGGCCCAGATCGCGCCGCTGCTCGACAAGGTGGCGACCAGTGTCGAGGGCGATGTCGCCGAAGGTGTGCGTCTGGTCCGCTCGGTGCTGACACGGCCACTATGGCGCATCGCCGCCAATGCCGGCGCCGATCCCGACGCCGTGGTGTGCGAAGTGACGCGTATCAACGGCGGCTACGGCTACAACGCATCCGCCGGCAATTACCAGAACATGTTCGAAGCCGGGATCATCGACCCTGTTCGCGTCACCTATACGGCGCTCGCCAATGCGGCTTCGGTCGCGACGCTGATCCTGACCACTGAAACCTTGATCGGCGATCTCGCCGAGGATGAGGACCCGACGGCCGGCCCGGCGCTCGGCGGTGGCGCGGAAAAGCTTGGCCGCGCCTGAACCAATTTCCGGACTTGAGAGGATACGACGATGAAAGCTGCCAGACTTTACGAATACGATCCGAAAATGAACGTGAAGCTCAAGATCGAGGAGGTCAAGGCGCCGACGATCACCGCCCCCGACGAGGTGATCGTGCGGGTCGGCGCCGCCGGCCTCTGCCGCACCGACCTGCACATCATCGAAGGGGTGTGGAAGCCGACCATGGACCCCGAGGGCACGCTGCTGCCCTATATCATGGGTCATGAAAATGCCGGCTGGGTCGAGGAGGTCGGCAGCGGCGTCAGGTCGGTCAAGCGGGGCGACGCCGTGATCTGCCATCCCTTCCGCTCCTGCGGCATCTGTCTCAACTGCCGGCACGGCGAGGACATGTACTGCGATAACGGACAGTTTCCAGGCCTGGGCATGAATGGCGGCTTCGCTGAATACTTCATCACCAGCGAGCGCTCGCTGATCAAGCTGAATGCCAATGTCACGCCAATCGAAGTGGCGCCGCTGGCCGATGCTGGCATCACCGCCTACCGGGCAGCCAAACGCGCCGCGAAGCTTTTGCGGCCAGGCAGCTATTGCGTCCTGCTCGGCATAGGCGGGCTCGGCCACATCGCGCTGCAATCGCTGCATGCGATTTCCGGTTGCCGCATCATTGCCGTCGACCGGGAGCCGGCGGCGCGCGTGCTGGCAAAGGACCTCGGCGCCGATTTTGTTCTCGACGGCGGGCCGAATGTCGTCGACGAGGTGAAGGCGATCACCAGCGGCGGCGCTCATGTGGTCATCGACTTCGTCGGCGAGCTCGGCGTCGAGAACATCTGCTGGAAGATGGTGCGCAAGGGCGGCCAGCTGTTCGTCGTCGGCTATGGCGGCTCGGTCAACGTGCCGACCGCGCATCTGGTTATCGAGGAGATCAACATCGGCGGCAGCCTAGTCGGCAATTTCACCGAGCTCGTCGAACTGATGGAACTCAACGCCGATGGCAAGGTGAAGATGCATTACACCGAATACAACCTCGCCAGCATCAACGCAGCGCTCGACGATTTCAAGAACCGGCGGTTCACCGGCCGCGGCGTCATCGTGCCGTAAAACGCCTGGACCGAACGCCGCGCAGACCGGTGCGGCGCCCGGTCCCCATCATCATCCAGAGGGAGAGAAAATATGAACAAATACATCTGTGAATTCGTCGGAACCTTCGCGCTGGTTTTCTTCGGCTGCGCAACGGTTCTTTTCATGCGCTCCGAGGTCGGCCTGCTCGGCGTCGCCACGGCCTTCGGCCTGTCGGTGGTGGCGATGGCCTACTCGATCGGGCCGATTTCGGGCGCGCATCTCAATCCGGCGGTGAGCCTCGGCGTGTTTGTTTCCGGCCGGATGAAATCCGGCGATCTGATCGGCTATGTCGTCGCGCAATGTCTGGGAGCGATCTTCGCATCGGCCGTCCTTTATGTGATCGTGGAAGGGAAGGGCGGTGGCTACGACGTCGCCGCCAATGGCTTTGCCCAGAACGGCTGGTCGGCCTATTCGGCGACATCGGCCTTCCTGTTCGAGGCAGTCGCCGCCTTCCTGTTTCTGGTCGTCATCCTTCGCGCGACCGCCGAAGGCGGAGCAGGTCCCCTGGCCGGACTGGCGATTGGGCTCACGCTGGTCATGATCCATCTTGCCGGCATCGCTGTGTCCGGATCGTCCGTCAACCCGGCCCGCTCGCTAGGTCCAGCCCTGTTCGCCGGCGGGGCGGCGCTGTCGCAGCTCTGGCTGTATATCGTCGCGCCTTGCCTTGGCGCCGCCGCGGCCGGATTCGCGCTGCGCGCTGGCGTGATCGGCGCCGGCGAGCCGGCTCCGCAACTCGCCTGATCGACGGTCAATCCAATGCCCTTAGTTGACTGAGTTCCCTCGAACCCGTGGCGCGAATGCTACGGGTTCTTTTGCCCCCGCTCAGACGAATCCGCGTCGGATGCCGTATTGATCGAGTTTGCGGTAGAGCGTTGGCCGCGAAATGCCGAGCCTCAGGGCAACCTTGCTGAGATTTCCATTCTCGGCGGCAAGGGCGTTCCTGATCGCCTGGCGCTCGCCATCCTCGAACGTGCACACCGGCGCCTCGAGCATGGCTGTGGGATTGTCGCTGTACGCCGTCGCGCCGTTGTGATTGCCGGCGGTAATCTCCCACGGGAGATCCTCAAGGCCTATGGCGCTGTTGCGCGCCAGGATATGCAGGCGCTCCATCAGGTTCTTCAGCTCGCGCACATTGCCCGGCCAGCGATAGGCCAGCAGCGCGTCGAGCGCGCGGCTTGAAAACCGCAGCGGATCGCTGCCGGCCTTGTCCGCGATATGGCGATTGAAATGCTCGACCAGCAACAGCACGTCCTCGCCGCGTTCGCGCAAGGCGGGGACGCGGATCGAGACGGCGCCGATGCGGTAATAGAGGTCGCTGCGAAAGCGCCCGGCCACGACTTCCTGCTTGAGATCGCGATTGGTCGAGGCTACCAGCCGGACGTCCACCGGCCGCCCCCTGCTGTCACCGATGCGGTGAACGACACGCTCTTCCAGCACGCGCAACAGGAACGGCTGGATATCGAGCGGCAACTCTCCAATTTCGTCGAGGCTGAGCACGCCGCCGTTGGCCTGCTCGAAGACGCCCGCCTTGCCCTCACGCGAGGCGCCGGTAAAGGCGCCAGCCACATGGCCGAACAGCTCGCTGCCGAACAGCTCCTTGGTGATGGCGCCGCAATTCAACGCGACGAACGGGTCGTTGTCCGTACGCCGACTGCCGGCATGGACAAGCCGCGCGAACAACTCCTTGCCGACGCCGGTTTCGCCTTCTATCAGCAGCGACGTCACGCCCCTCGACCGAGCCACGCGGGAGGCGACATCGATGGCGGCCAGCAGCTTCTCGCTCTCACCGACGATCATCGACGTTGCTGCCTGCAACGGTTTGTTTGTCTCCCGGCTGATCACCGCCACACCCGAAACCACCGGCGCGGCAGGGAACACCAGAGCCGCGCCGCTGAGATTCCCGTCCAGTTTCAGTGGCGTGATGTGGCAGGACCGCAGATGCGCCGGGAGTGCCTCGGCGAGATCGCTGTCCGAGCCGGACGCTGGCAGGTTCATGAGCCAACGACCGCGACCCGGCTCGATCGGCCCATCCGTCACCTCGGTGGTTTCGCCATTGGGCACGTTGTTGCAGAAGATCGTTCGGCCACGGTGATCGACGATCACCAGACCGTCCTTGCCGCGATAACCGGGCGCCGACGAAATGAAGGCTTCGAGCAAGCGGGTGCGCTGTTCCTGCTGCTGCTCGGCCAATGCCTTTTCAATCTGCCTGGCAGTGGCGGCGACAAGTGCGGTATTGTGGGGCCGGAAGATCGGCGAATAGCCTGACAGGTCAACGACGCCGATGATCTTTCCATCCAATGGGTCGCGGATCGGCGCGCCGGCGCAGGTCCAGCCTTTGATGCCAGCGCAGAAATGCTCGGCCGCGTGGACGAAGATCGGTTCGCCGGTCCAGAGCGCGGTGCCGATCCCGTTGGTCCCGACAGCGCCCTCATTCCATTTGCCGCCGATGGCTAGATGAATGTCCATGCCATCATGCAGGGTCTTCTTGTCGCCGATGGCTTCGATCAGCACGCCATCACTGTCGGCGAGCACCAGCATCGCTCCGGTCCCTTCCAGCAACGGGCCCAGAGAGGCGAAGGGCCGCCGCGCCGCCGAAAGCAGCTCGGCGTTGGCGCGGGTCAGATACTCGATCTCGTCACGATTGCTGTTGAGGGGGGCCTCGACGCCTTGCGCGTTGATCCCGCCAGTGGCGCTCCGGTACCAGGATTCGTGGATCAGCGAGCGGACCTGGACCGGATCGCGCGCGCATTTTGGCGCGTCGGATAGGAAGTTTTCCCAGGCGCGCATGGTGGCGCGCTCGTCATAGTCTGTGGTATCCAGTGCCAGCTGTCCTGCGGCTATCGGCGCGCGCGTCGGAAGGCCACCGGTCTTCATCTGGTTGGTATCGATCCCGCGTTTCATTCAGTCATCACAGAACCTTGGGGGCACGGTATTTCTGTACGCTGTCGGGCTGCAGTTTCGCGAGCTAAGCGCCCGCTACGATCTTGGCAAGATACGCTAGGCGATGCCGAGTTTCACTCCGATGTCGGCGGCAAGCTGCTCTTCGGTGTAGGTAGCCGTGAGCAGGGATCCATCCAGGCAGGCAAGCGCCCGTGCGACGGTTTCATCGACCGGCGAGAAGAAGCCATTCTGTTTCGTTGCCAGGACAAAGACCTGTTCGCCGCCCCGGTTCCGGATATCGCCGATATGATGGAGTTGGCGGCCTGTGTTCCGGTCCAACGAGACCACCCGGCCGTTGATGCTGACCCGGATGGATGGCTCCGCTTCGGCGGCGACTGGCGAACCACCGCCAACATGGATGATCAGTCCTTCGGCTTCCGGCTTCTGGCGGGGTTTTCTCGACGCCGAATAACCGCCGCCGCTGATCTGGTCGGCAAGGCGCACTATCGTCGAGCGGTTCTGTTCGATCAGTCGCTTGACCTGAACGTCCTCGCGCCTTGGGCCATCCCGCTTGGAGATGATGTCGACCATGAATCCTCCCAGATTCACCCCGCCGTTTGTGTCGGGGTCGCGTCTTCTTTTCTGACCCTACACGACCTCGGTGAGGTTCGCCATTCGTTCGTTGGCTAGCACAAAATATTGGGCAGCTGGTAGCAGGTGGCTGCTACATACCTCCGCTGACGAACTGATCGACCTCAGAACCAAAGTGCGAATGGCCGCTTCAAGTCATTGTGACGACAATGCCCAACCAACCCGAATGTCAGCTTTTTGATTTTTCGCGCCCAGAATCGTCGGACTACTTTCGGCCCTAGCCGGCGTCTTAGACCCATACTTCTGCTTCTGCAGTTACTTAGATTGGTGGTGCCTTCCAGGCGGCCACAGGGATTTCCATTGGGTCACTAAAGGTGGCAACGCATCGCGCCATCGCAAGCCTGCGCAAGGCGATCCTCAAAGGAGACGAGAGTCGTGAAAACTGATGATCTCATTGCCGGTTTGGCGAGCGACGTAAAGCCCGTCAAACGACTTCGGCCATCGGTAGCTCGCGCAGCAACCTGGCTTCTGCTGGCCACGATGGTCCTGTTCCTGCTGGTCATCAGCCAAGGTCTCCGCTTCGACCTGGCACAGTGTCTGCGCGAGCCTTCATTCGTGATGGGAATGGCGGCTTCGCTCGCAACCGGAATTCTCTCGGCGATCGCCGCCTTCGCGCTGAGCTTGCCGGATCGCTCGCGGCTGTGGCTGCTGTTGCCGATTCCGACGCTTTGCCTTTGGCTGTCGAACATCAGCTATCAATGCCTCACGCAATGGGTGAGCATCGGGCCGCAAGGCGTGACCTTCGGCGAAACGGCCCGGTGCTTCGCGACGATCATTCTTACGAGCCTGCCGCTGTCTCTCGCTATGCTGGTCATGCTGCGCCATTCGGCGTTGCTGCAACCGCGCATCGTGACGATCATGGGCAGCCTGTCGATCGCGGCCATCACCGCCACGGCGCTGTCGCTAATCCACCCCATCGACGCGACCATCATGATTCTGATCATAAATGTTGGCATGGCCGCAATGCTCGTCCTCCTGGGCAGTGTCTTTGCGCGCACGATGTTTGGCTGGGTGGCGCCGCGTTCCCCGACCCTCAACTGATCCAACTCACGAGAATGACCATGAGCCGCCGCCAGTTCGCCACCCTTGCTGTTGCCACCTCCTTGATAGCTGCGATCTCGGCACACGGTGCGGGAAGATTTTTGATTCTTGCCTACGAAGAACTCAATAAAATCATTGATCTGAACGCGCCCTCGTGGCCGGGTCGATTTAGGACACCGCGGCCTTAGTCCCGAGCTTGCCGGCTTACGCCTGTCGGCACGCCGCTCGCGAGCGGGCGCAGGAGTATCCGCGCGAAGCTGCGCTGCAGGCCTAATGACACGAACAGGAGCATCGGTCCTCGGTGCCGAGGGAGGTCAGCGTCCGAAAAGCATTCCTTTCATAACCCCATCGCGGAACAGTACCGAGTGGATCAGCGCGGCCAGGACGTGCAGGCCGATAAACGCGACAAGTATCCAGAACAGAGTGTCATGGATCGCGATGAAATCTTTGGCGGTCAGACCCGCGACGTTCGGCGGGCGGGGTACCGAAAGGAATCCGAAAGGGCGTGTCGGAGGCATCAAGGGCATCGGGCGGTAAGCGAGCCAGCCCGTTATCACGACGGAAAGAATGAGGCCGTACAAGCAGGCATGAACCGAAGCGGCCGCCGATCGCACAAGCCAATGCGCTTGCCGGTCGGGAGCCTTGGTGACAGCACGAACCACCAGCCGCAGAACAAGGATGCAGAATAGGGTGACGCCGATGGAGATGTGTGTGGGCAGCCAGGTCATCGCTATCACGCCCGGCCCCTTCATAGGGCCGAGGGCGACGACAACCTGCCAGGCCAGAGCAGCCACCGTCAGCCAATGGAGCAACTTGACGGCGGGGTGCCAGCGAGCGGCTGGGTGCTTCACTGTCATCGCGGTGCGCAGACTCCTCTCGCCTGGACTCAAGGTTGGCGCCTGATGTCCTTCATCGTCTCCAAGCTGATAGAGATATTTCTCCTTCCATCCAACCTGATCGCCATCCTCGCATTGATCGGGGTGGCCACGGCTCCGTTCGGCTGGCGGAAGCTCAGCCGAACCAGTCTCGTCGGCTCGGCGCTGCTGCTGGCCATTTGCGGCTGGGCTCCTTTGGGTCCGGCCGCATTGATGGCATTGGAGAACCGCTTTCCAAAACCCGTCATCAACGGCCCGGTGACCGGCATTGTCATGCTTGGCGGGGCCGTCGACACCCACGTTAGCGTCGATCGCCAGACTCTGGCGATGAATGAGGCGGGAGAACGGCTGACCGAAGCCGTGGATCTTAGCAGGCGATATCCGGACGCTCGTATATTCCTCTCGGGCGGCGCCAATCATATCATCAGCAGCAACCGGACAACGGAATCGCAGGTTGCTCGCGATATTCTCGTGATGCTCGGCGTGCCGGCCCAGCGCATCGAAATGGAAGAACGATCGCGCACGACCTGCGAGAACGCGGTCGAGAGCAAGGCGGCCATCCAGCCGAAGCCTGGGGAACTCTGGTTGTTGGTCACGTCGGCGAACCACATGCCGCGAGCGATGGCTTGCTTCCGCGCCGTAGGGTTTCCTGTCGTCGCCTACCCGGCGGACTTTCGAACACGGGGCATGGCCGACCTCTGGCGGCCGACGGGATCCGTCGCATCTGGCCTCGCAGCCGCCGATCTCGCCGCGCACGAATGGCTCGGTCTGCTAACCTACTGGTCGATGGGGAAGACCACCGAGCTCTTTCCCGAGCCGTGAATTCTTTGATCTAGAGCAAATTTTGGTCCCGATCTCTGGGGTATGATTTTTAAGATGGCGTTGTCGCCACAGTGGAAGGGTTTAATTGTGGATCGGAATAGCACCCGATCAGGGCTGGACCGTTCGACAAAGCGCTCGTCGGAATTCGGCGGGTCGCGGTGGATTGCCGTCTGCCTCGCCTTTCTGGTGGCGTTCGCCCCTGTCGTTTACGGTCATGCCAACGCGACCGTGGCTCAGCATGGTGCCCAGTGGGCGGTGGAACACAATCATGGCTTCCTAGTGAAACAACGTGATGGCCATCAGGCTCCGTGCAACGATGCCGGCAAGGCTAGCCATCAAGGAACATGCTGCATCTCGACTTCGAGTTGCTCCTTCTGCGCTACGGTTGACGGCCATCTCTTCACAAGCGTTTCGGGGAGCCAACCGGTCGCGACCGCCCCGCCTTTTATGTCCTCTCCAGGTGAGGTGCCGATTCGACTGCGCCCTCCAAAGCTCATCGTGACCGCCTGAGCGCACGAGCCCTCGCGTTCGTGCGCATCACTGCCGTTAATCCGGCCTCAAGTCACGAATATGAGAGCTTTGCTATGCAATCTATATCCCGTCGCCAGTTCCTGGCGTCCACCGCGGCTGCCGGCGCTGCGAGCGTCGTCCTGCCGTTGATCAGTTCCCGCGCGACACAAGCGGCCGCCTCCAGCATAATCCGAGCCGAAACTCGCGTCATCGACGTGGCCGGCCGCGCCGCCAAGGTCTTCGGTCTCGTTCAGTCCGACGGCACGCATGGGCTCACCATGTCGGCAGATGATGGCTTCCGGCTCCGACTCGAAAACGCGCTCAACGCGCCAACCTTGATCCATTGGCATGGCCTGACGCCGCCATTCGGACAGGACGGCGTGCCGGATCTGCCGCAGCCGTTGCTCCAGCCGGGCCAATCCTATGACTACAGCTTTCCCGTCGCGACGCCGGGGACGCACTGGATGCATGCGCATACCCTGCAGGAACAGCAGCTGCTTGCCGCGCCGCTCATCATCAGCGATCCGGCCGAGCAAGGTGCCGACGAGCAGCCAGTGGTGGTGCTGTTCCACGACTTCAGCTTCAAGACCCCCGAAGAATTGCTGATCGGGCTGACCGGATCCGCGCCCGCAACGGGAAACGGCGGCATGGCCGGACACTCCATGTCGGGCATGGATATGCAAGGCATGTCGGGCGGGCAAGGCATGGTCATGCCGATGGACGTCAACGATATCCAGTACGACGCCTACCTAGCGAACGACCGCACGCTGGACGACCCGCAAGTGTTCGCAGTCGAACGGAACGGAACGGTCCGGCTGCGCCTTATCAACGGCGCGACCGCCACGGCATTCTGGATCGACACCGGGTCAATCGAAGGCGAAGCAATCGCCGTCGACGGGAATCCCGTCATCCCAGTGCGCGGTCGCCGCTTTCCGCTCGCCATGGGCCAGCGCATCGACATTCGGCTGCGCATTCCGGACGAGGCCGGCGCATGGCCGGTCCTGGCTCTGCGCGAAGGCGGTGTCGAGCGCACTGGTTTCGTGCTGGCGACCAGGGGCGGCGCGGTAAAGCGCATCGCGTCTGTTGGCGACCAGGCGACGGCCGCGCTGGATTTAAGATTCGAGTCCATCCTCATCGCCGCCAAGCCCTTGGTGGTGACGCCCGCGGATCGGAATCAGCCCATCGAGATCGGCGGCACGATGCAGGGTTATTCCTGGACGCTCAACGGCAAGACATGGGGCAACCATCAGCCAATCCCGGCGCGGAAGGGGGAGCGCATCGAACTGACGCTGCGCAACGCCAGCATGATGGGCCATCCCATGCATCTGCACGGCCATCACTTCCAGGTGGTTGCTATCGATGGCCGCCGTTTCGCGGGAGCCGTCCGCGATACCGTTTGGGTGCCGCCGATGCGCGAGGTGACGGTGGCGTTCGACGCCGCGAACCCGGGGACGTGGGCCTTCCACTGCCACCACCTGTATCACATGGCGACCGGCATGATGACCGTCGTCGAATACACCGCGTGACCGATTTCGAGGATAAGACCGTGAGAAACTATCGTAGCAACAATGCCGTCGCTCCGGCGGTCGAAAACCGCTCTGGCATCAGCCGCCGCACGACGCTGTTGGCCCTGATGGCAGCTACTGCCGTCGCCGCGGCCGCTCTTCTCGTCAAGCCTGCGGGAGCAGCCGAACCCGTGGCTTCAGGCTTCGTCTACACTGCTGACGAAGAGGACGGCTCCATCAGCCGGATCGACCTCTCAACCGGGAAGGTCGAAACCTTTCCGGTCGCCATCGCGCCGCACAATGTCCAGTTCGTCCCGGCTACCGGTAGACTGCTCGCGGTAGGGGCCCCGCGCCCCGCCGGCGGTGAAGGTGGGAGCGGCCACAGCGATGATCACAGCAAGACAGGCGGCATGGGTGAAATGGACATGGATGCCGGGGGCAAGCTCATCGTCCTTGACACAGCTAACCTAGCATCGGGGCCAATCGCTTCCATTCCTGCCGGCGCACATCCGGCCCATGTCATCGCTGACCCCGACGGCAATCGAGCCTTCGTCACGGACTCCGAACACAACATCGTTTCCGTGATCGATCTCACAAACGGTGCAGTCATCGCGACGGTCCCCACCGGCGACTATCCCCACGGCCTCAGAATGAGCCCTGACGGTAGGTTCATCTACGTCGCCAATGTCAAGGACGGAACCGTATCGGTTCTCGATGCGGTCAAGCTGACCGAAGTGGCGCGGATCAAAGTCGGCCAAGCTCCCGTACAGGTCGGGTTCACGCCCGACGGCAGCCGCGTCTATGTTTCGTTGCGGGATGAGAACAAGGTCGCAGTGATCAATACGTCCGCCCGACAGGTGATCGAGCGGACCGAGGTCGGTCGCTCGCCGATCCAGGTGCACGCCACGCCCGACGGACGCTTCATCTTTGTCGCCAACCAGGGGACCGAGGCCAAGCCGAACGACACGGTCTCCGTCATCAACGTCGCGAGCGGCAAGGTGGTCAAGACGATCCGCACCGGGTTGGGCGCGCATGGCGTTGCCGTCAGCAATGACAGCGCCTTCGTCTTCGTGACCAACATCCTCGACGGAACCGTGTCGCTGATCTCGGTCAAGAACCGGTCGGTCCTGCAGTCGTATGTCGTCGGCAAGGGGCCAAACGGGATCACATTCCAGGCGCCGCTGCCGACGCCGGGAAGCGCCGGGTAACCGGTGCGGACGAACGCTGAACCCGAAACCCAGGAGAACCAAGCAATGAAAACGCTAAGCAAGTCCATCCTAGCCGCAGCCATTCTCTTCACATCTGCAGCCTTCGCCGAGGACTCCCATCATCCCACTGCGGAAACTGGGCCTGCCACTTCGCCCGCTCCGCTGTCCGGCGATAGCGCCGCGACGATGCGCCAAGGCGGAATGACGTCCCAAGGCAGGATGATGCCCCAGAGCGGGATGATACCGCAGGGTGGGATGATGCCCCAGGGCGGAATTATGCCCCAGGGTGGAATGATGTGCGGAATGATGTCTCGGGGTGAAATGATGCCCCAAGGGGGCATGATGCCGCAGGGCGGAATGATGCCGCAGGGCGGAATGATGCCGCAGGGCGGGATGATGCCGCAGGGCGGGATGATGCCCCAAGGGGGCATGATGCCGCAGGGCGGGATGATGCCGCAGGGCGGAATGATGCCGCAGGGTGGGATGATGCCGCAGGGCGGAATGATGCCTCAGGGCGGGATGACGTCCCAGGGTGGAATGATGCCTCAAGGCGGTATGATGTCCGGCGAGATGATGCGGATGATGATGGGCATGATGTCTGCCAGCAACGGACCGGCTGAACTGATAATGTCCCCGAGCCACGTCGAAGGGCGCATCGCGTTCCTGCAGGCCGAGCTCAAGGTGACCGATGCACAACAACCGCAATGGAAAGCCGTGGCCGAAGCAATGCGTGCCAATGCCAAGCTCGCCGAACAGACGATGGCCGGGATGGGCGGCGCGATGATGTCCGCTGACCCTGCCGCCATGACGCCGCTGAAGAGGATCGAACAGGCCGAGCAAATGCTGTCCGGACGTCTCGAAGGACTGCGCCAGTTGAAATCGGCGATCGAACCGTTTTACGCGACATTGAGCGACGCGCAAAAGGCCGTGGCCGACAAACTGCTCGCGCTGGCGCCGATGGGCATGATGTGAGGTCGAAGGGACCGTCGCGTCGCACCGCGACGGGCCGCACGACCAGGAAAAGGTGAGGCCATGGAAGCGAAGCGGAGCGTCCGCGCGGAAGAACTGCTGTTGTTGCAGCGCGAAACCTTCAACTACTTCCTGGGCGAGGTGAATCCGGCTAATGGCCTCATTCGCGACAAGACCGCCGCCGATTGGCCGGCCAGCATCGCCGCGACGGGACTCGCTCTTGCCTGCTATCCCGTCGCTGTCGAGCGCGGGTTCATGACGCGCCAGGCAGCCGTGGCAAGAACGCTGGCCACGCTGCGATTCTTCTGGACGAGCAATCACGGACCCGAGGCTGACGCCACCGGCTACCGCGGGTTCTACTATCACTTTCTAGACATGCAGACCGGCCGCCGCGCTTGGCACTGCGAGCTGTCTACGATCGACAGCACCCTGTTGTTGGCGGGCGGTTTGACAGCGGCCGCCTATTTTGGCGCGAACGCAGCGGAGGAGCGGGAAATCCGCACGCTTGCCGATGCTCTCTATCGCCGTGCCGACTGGCAATGGGCACAGAACCAGGGCGCGACAGCGACTCACGGCTGGACCCCCGAAAACGGGTTCATCAAATACCGCTGGGAGGGCTATGACGAGGCCCTTCTGCTTTACGTTCTGGCGCTCGGCTCACCGACCTTTCCTCTTCCCGAGAGCAGCTACGCCGCCTGGACGTCGACCTACCGCTGGGAAAGCTGCTACGGCCACGAATACCTCTATGCCGGGCCGCTGTTCACGCATCAGCTGTCGCATGTCTGGATCGACTTTCGCGGAATCCGGGATGCCTTCATGCGGGAAAAGGGCATCGACTATTTCGAGAACAGCCGGCGGGCAACCTACCTCCAGCAATGCTATGCCATCATGAACCCGCGCAAGTTCGAGGGCTACCGAGAGTGCTGCTGGGGCATCACCGCGAGCGAGGGGCCAGGTCCGGCTACTCTCAGGCTCAATGGCATCGTCCGCGAGTTCTACGACTATGTCGGGCGTGGCGTTCCCTATGGACCGGATGACGGCACGCTCGCGCCTTGGGCGGTCGCCGCTTCATTGCCGTTCGCTCCGGAGATTGTCCTGGAGGCGCTCGACTTCTGCATCCATCAAGCGAAGCTGAAAGAGTTCAACAGATACGGCTTCAAGGCCGCCTTCAACCCCACTCATCCTGGAGAGCCGAGCAATCCCTACGGCTTCTGGGTGTCTCCCTGGCACTTTGGCATCAACCAGGGCCCCATCGTGCTGATGATCGAAAACCACTTGAGCGACCAGGTTTGGCGCTTGATGAGAGGCTGTCCGTACATCGTAGCCGGGTTGCGCCGTGCCGGCTTCACCGGCGGCTGGCTGAACGACGTGTAGTGCTTCTTCGACATGAGTGCCGCTTTCCGCGCATCTCTCCACCACTTTTGCCGCACAACTGGAGTGCGCGGGTTTGCCTGAAGGTTTCGCTGCAGCCGAGTTCGATTTGGATTTGACGCAGGTCAAAGTGCATTGGGGTCGAACAGGCGATCATGCCACGAGGTGAGAGCTTGGACGTCGTGCTGTGCTTGGACGATCTTGTCAGATTTGGCAGCAGGACCATCGGACCGCAACCGGTACCTTGGATGTGATCAAGCTTGCCTTCGGGCTTGCTCTTTTCCTGTTGTTAACACCCCCGGGCCACGCGCAGGCGCACGAGTTCGGTGCGTCACAAGGTATTTCGTCAGCCAAGATGGTTCCATCCATCGCCGACTGCGAAGCAGATCGGGTGTCCTGGACGACGACCGTTCCTTCCGCATCCGCTCCGGATGATTCAGGCTGTGATGCCGCAGCCCACGCCAATTGCGGTCTGTGCGCCGGTGGCCATTGTTTCGCTTGTTCCGCTGCAATTCTTGCGACCGCTTCGGACATCGGCCTAGTACCGGAGCCTTATGCTCCGGCGTTCCTCGACCAAGCAGGCTTGGCGCTGACCAAGCCTGACGAAGCCTTTCGGCCTCCTCGTTCCGTTCTCTGACGACCTGCTCGGCGGGCAAATCTCACGCTCGCCGACCCAGGCCGCCCTCTGTGCTGGGCCCACGCTGGCTCCGGTCGCGAACGTGTTTCGAGGATAAAACCCATGAATGTGCGGACAGAAGCTGCAATCCCTGACCAACGGTCTGGTGGCTTGGACGTGGAGTCGCTCACCCTCCGCATCGGGGGGATGACCTGCGCCCACTGCCCGCCAGCGGTCGAGAAGGCCATTCGAGCGGTCAAAGGGGTCCGGGCCGCCTCGGTGAACCTCGCCACACAGACGGCGAAGGTCGACTATGACCCGGGCCAAGCGAAGGTCGCAGACATCCTGCGTGCCATCCGCTCGGTCGGCTACGCCGCCGGCACGGCGACCATGCGCATTCCCATCAAGAACATGCATTGCACCTCGTGCGCCATAGGTGTCGAACTGGCGCTGGACATGACTCCGGGCGTGATCGCCGCGCGCGCCAGCCTGGCGCCCAATGCGGTCGACATAGAGTACCAGCCGGAACGGACCGATTTCCAGGAACTGAGGAGGTCGATCGAATCCTCCGGTTATAAGGTCGCCGAGCCGAAGGTGAGACTAACGGGCGAGACGCTGGACCCGGCCGAGGCGGCGAACGAGCAGGAATACCGCAGCCTGATGCGGAGGTTGTGGCTCGCCGCCGTCATATCCCTCCCCGTGATGGCGCTCAGCTACCCCGATCTCATTCCGGGGCTGCGCGATTGGATGCCAATGGGCAGCGATACGCGCCGGGTCGTTTGGGCGCTGCTTGGTGTGCTGAGCCTGCCCGTTCTGATGTGGTCCGGATCGCAATTCTTTGTCGGCATGTGGGACGCGCTAAAGCACCGCGCGGCCAATATGCACACGCTGATCTCGATCGGCATCACGGCGGCGTTCCTCTACTCGGTCGTGGCGGTCGCGTGGCCAGGAATCTTTCCCGATATAGCGCTCGCTGAAGTCTTCTGGGACGTGACCGATGTCGTCGTCGCGCTCGTCGTGCTGGGTCTGGCCCTGGAGATCAAGGCCAAGGGCCGGACCTCTCAGGCGATCAAGAAGCTGATCGGGCTGCAGGCGAAGACGGCGAGAGTCGTGCGCGACGGCAAGGAAATCGACCTTCCCGTCGAGGAAGTGCTGGTCAGCGACATGGTGATCGTCCGTCCCGGCGAAAAGGTTCCGGTCGATGGCCAAGTGACTGCCGGATCGAGCGCTGTCGACGAGTCCATGATCACGGGCGAATCCATGCCGGTCGAGAAGCAGGCCGGCGACGAGGTTATTGGCGGCACGCTCAACAAGACAGGCGGCTTCCGCTTCACCGCGACCAAGGTCGGCAAGGACACCGCGCTCGCCAGCATCATCCGCATGGTGAAGGACGCGCAGGGGTCCAAGGCTCCGATCCAGCGCGTCGTGGATACCGTGTCGGGCTACTTCGTGCCAGCGGTCATGATCGTCGCGATCCTCGCGGCGGTGGTCTGGTACGATTTCGGGCCTGAACCGCGGCTGATTTATGCCACGGTCATCCTGGTCACCACGCTGATCATCGCATGTCCTTGCGCGCTCGGCCTTGCCACTCCGACGTCGCTCACGGTCGGCATCGGCAAGGGAGCGGAAAACGGAATCCTGATCCGCTCCGGCGACGCGCTGCAGGCGGCCGAAAAACTCGACGCGATCATCCTCGACAAGACGGGGACGATCACCAAGGGCGAGCCGGCGCTGACCGATGTCGTCGTCACGCCAGGCCACGAAGAGACCGCCGTGCTGCGGCTCACCGCTTCCCTGGAGCGTGGCTCCGAGCATCCGCTGGCCTCGGCCATCGTCAAGGGCGCCGAGGCGCGGAAGATCGAGCTGGTCGACGCTGAAGGTTTTGCAGCCATCCCGGGCCACGGTGTCAGTGGTCGAATCGACGGCCATGACGTGCTGTTTGGCAACGCCAAGCTCCTGCGCGACCGGGGTGTTCCTGCAGACGTGCTGCTGCCGCAATGGGAGCGCCTCGCCAGCGAGGGCAAGACGCCGATGTACGTTGCGGTCGACGGGCAGGCGGCCGGGCTGATCGCGGTCGCCGACACCGTCAAGCCGGACTCCAGGGGGGCGATCGAAATCCTGAAAGGACTCGGCATCGAGGTCGTCATGCTGACCGGCGACAACGAACGCACGGGTCTGGCGATCGCGCGCGAAGTCGGCATCGACCGCGTGCTGGCGGAAGTCCTTCCGGACGACAAGGCGCACGAGGTGCAGAAGCTGCAGCTCGAAGGCAAGTCGGTCGGCATGGTCGGCGACGGCGTCAACGACGCGCCGGCGCTCGCCCAGGCCGACGTCGGCTTCGCCATCGGCACCGGAACCGACGTCGCCATCGAGGCAAGCGACGTGACGCTTATCAAGGGCAGCCTGATGGGCGTCGTCACGGCGATCGAGATCAGCCGGGCGACGATGCGCAACGTCCGGCAGAACCTCGTCGGCGCCTTTGGCTACAACGCGCTGGGCATCCCGGTTGCGACGGGCGTGCTCTACCCATTCATCGGGCTTCTGCTCTCTCCCCTCATCGCAGCCGCCGCCATGGCGTTCAGTTCGGTGACCGTCGTCACCAATGCCAATCGTTTGCGTTTCTTTCAGCCGAGGAGGACAGGCTCATGACACCCGACCGCTGGATAGTGACCGTCGCCGGAATCGGCCTGGTCGCGTTCATCATCTGGTTCTTCTGGCTCAAGCGCTCGAAGGGCGTCCGCGCCGCGGAAACGAGCGGCGGCTACCAGGAGGCGATGATCCTGGTGAAGGGCGGCTACACGCCCGACACGATCGTCGTCCGCAGCGGCCGCCCGGTTCGGCTGAATTTCCGCCGTGAGGAGACGGCCTCCTGCTCGGACAAGGTGATCTTCCCCGATTTCCAGAAAAGCGCCGATCTGCCGACGGGTGAAACCGTCGCCGTCGAGCTGATGCCCGAGGAACCAGGCGAGTTCGGATTCTCATGTCCCATGGGCATGTTCCGCGGCCGCCTCGTCGTCGAATAGGAGACCAACATGTCAATGCATGACCATACTGACCACGACCAACCGCAAGGCTCCTTTCTGACGTCCCGGGCAGGCCTCGTCCTGCTTGGCTTCCTTGCGATCGGCGGGTTCCTGCTCTTCACCGAGCACCGCGCGCATGTGCTTGGCGCGCTGTTCTATCTGCTGCCGCTCGGCTGCGTCTTCATGCACTTCTTCATGCATGGAGGACACGGCCATGGAGGCCATGGACATGGCGGGCACAGCGGTCCCCGCAACCAGTCCGACGAAAGGAATCCGTCATGAGCGCCGACACACAAGCCTATGGCCTCTGGAGCCTGGTCATCGTCAATTCTGCCGTCTTCATCCTGTTCGCCTACAGTTTCTTCAAGCCGACGACGACCCGTGACTGGCGCTCGTTCGGCGCGTTCAGCGCGTTCCTGGTCGCGCTGTTCGCGGAGATGTATGGCTTTCCGCTCACCATCTACTTGCTGTCGGGCTGGCTGCAGTCCCGCTATCCGGGGATCGACTGGTTCTCGCACGATGCCGGGCACCTGCTGGAAATGATGTTCGGCTGGCGGGTCAATCCACACTTCGGGCCGTTCCATCTGCTGAGCTTCCTGCTCATCGGCGGAGGGTTCTGGCTGATCGCGGCCGCATGGCGGATTCTCTACGACGCGCAGCAGCACCGCTCTGTTGCGGTAAGCGGGCCGTACAGCTATGTCCGTCACCCGCAATATGCCGGCTTCATCCTGGTGATGCTCGGCTTCCTCGTCCAGTGGCCGACGCTGCTGACACTGGCGATGTTCCCGGTGCTGGTCGTCATGTATGTGAGGCTGGCGCGGGCTGAGGAGCGCGAAGCGGTTGCCGAATTCGGCGACACCTATCGCGCGTACTTGAAGAAAGTCCCGGGATTCCTGCCGCGGCTGGATCGCGTCCTTGCCCGATTGAGCGGCCAGTCCGGTGAAGGCAAGCCGTCATGACCAGTCGCTCGTAGTCGGACGCACAGACATGTCGCTCCCTGAAGCCTCGTCAAACCTACGGCTGGTGCTGACGGCATACGACGTTCCCGATGACCCGGTCGAAGTCGTCGAGCGTAAGGGACTGGGGCACCCGGACACCATCTGCGATGCCCTTGCTGAAACATTCTCGCGCAATCTGTCCCTGGAGTATTCTCGACGCTTCGGTCGCATCCTTCACCACAACGTGGACAAGGCGCTTCTGGTGGGCGGTCGCTCCATGCCCGCTTTCGGGGGTGGCTCACTCACCAGCCCGATAAACATCTATCTGGCGGGCAGGGCCGCAACTGAAATCGGCGGGGGAAAGATTCCGGTCGAAGAGATAGCGGCCGAGGGATCCCGGTCTTGGCTGAAATCCAGCCTGCACGCCCTCGATGCGGACCGCGACGTCCGATTCCACGTGCTGACTCAACCCGGTTCACAGGATCTGCAGGAGCTGTTTTCGCGTATGTCCGAAGCTCCGTTGGCCAATGATACTTCGATTGGCGTTGGCTATGCGCCGATGAGCGCCCTTGAAAGTCTAGTGCTCGAGGTAGAACGGCACATCAACGGAAGAGACCGAATTCGTGTACATCCCGCGTGGGGCGAGGATGTAAAGGTGATGGGTGTTCGACAAGGCAAGTCAGTTCGCCTGACCGTCGCCTGCGCCATGATCGGACGTTATCTCGCTCACAGTGACGATTATCTTGCCGAGAAATCTGAGCTTCGGACATTCGTGGCAGGACTTGCCCGACAGCATGGATTCACCGAGTCCGAAGTGGACGTCAATGCCGCCGATGGAGCGTCCCAGGGCGCGCTTTATCTCACCGTCACGGGGACCTCAGCCGAGGCTGGGGATGACGGCCAAGTAGGCCGCGGCAACAGGGTCAATGGCTTGATTACGCCCTGTCGGCCAATGAGCCTTGAAGCGGCCGCGGGCAAGAACCCGGTATCGCATGTCGGGAAGATCTATAACATCGCGGCGCGTGATATCGCCGAGGCGATCTGCGCCGCCCTATCCGAGATCGCGGCTGCCGAGTGCATGCTGGTGAGCCGGATCGGCGACCCGGTAACTCGACCCGCCCTCGTGCAGTTGAAAGTCGCGACTCGAGACGGCTTGCCGATCGCGAAGATCAGGCGATCCGTGGAGGCAATCACGGCAGATCGTCTGAGCCGAATTCCGAAACTCATCGAAGATTTCGTCGCTGGCAGGATAGCCACGTTTTGAGGCGTGGCCCAGGCAGGTCAAGAAAGAATGACTGACAAAGTATTTGCCGCCCGGGAATTGACCAAGACCTATGTCTCCGGCGAGACGAAGGTGCACGCCCTGCGCGGCGTGAACCTAGAGATTTCGGCAGGGGAAGTGGTCGTCTTGCTCGGCCCGTCGGGCAGCGGGAAATCGACGCTGCTCAACATTATGGGTGGGCTCGACCACGCTACCAGCGGCGAGCTTTCCTTCAGGGACCTGCGGCTGACCGACCTCGACGATCGCGGACTGACATCCTATCGCCGCCGGCACGTCGGCTTTGTATTCCAGTTCTACAATCTGATCCCCAGCCTGACGGCCTACGAGAACGTAGCGCTGGTCACCGAGATTGCCGACGATCCGATGCTTCCCGAGGAAGCTCTCGCCCTTGTCGGGCTGGAGCCGCGCATGCATCACTTCCCTGCGCAGCTGTCTGGTGGCGAGCAGCAGCGCGTCGCCATCGCCCGCGCGATCGCCAAGCGTCCAGAGGTGCTGCTCTGCGACGAGCCGACAGGCGCACTCGACTCCAAGACCGGCATTCGGGTGATCGATGCCTTGATGAAGGTCAACGCCGAACTCGGCACGACCACCGTCATCATCACCCACAACGCCATCATCCAGGAAGTCGCGCATCGGGTCCTGTTCTTCAGCGACGGGCAGATATCGAAGACCGTCACCAACGAGGCCCGGCGCGCCGTCGCCGAGCTGCAGTGGTGAAGAAATGCGCGCCCTGGACATAAAGCTCCTCAGCGACCTCGTCCGCCTTTGGGCGCAGGCGCTGGCCATCGCGCTCGTGGTCGGCGGCGGGGTGGCAACGCTTCTCCTCGCCGTCGGTTCCTACCGCTCCCTCGACGAGACAAGGACCGCCTATTACGAGCGTTACCGCTTCGCCGATGTCTTCGCCACCGTGCGGCGGGCGCCGAAGGCCCTTGTTGACCGGATTGCCGAAATTCCCGGCGTGGCTGCCGTCGATGCGCGGATCACGCAATTGGCGCTTCTCGACATACCAGGCCAGACCGCACCGGCTACCGGAATGGTCGTCTCGTTGCCCGAGATCGGCGAGCCGAAGCTCGATCGCCTCTATATGCGTGCCGGCCGCACGCCCGATCCGAGCCGGGAAGATGAGGTCATCGTCAACGAGAACTTCGCCGAAGCGCACCGGTTCACGCTGGGCTCAAGCTTCGCTGCAATCCTCAATGGCCGCAAGCGCGACCTGACGATCGTCGGCATCGCCCTTTCCCCCGAGTACATCTATGCCGTCGGTCCCGGCGACATCATGCCGGACGGCCGCCGGTTCGGCGTCATCTGGATGTCCGAGCGGGCTCTGGCCAGCGTCTACGACCTGGAAGGCGCCTTTTCGTCCGTGTCGCTGAAGCTGCTGCCAGGAACATCGGAGCGCGAGGTGATGACGCATCTCGACGGCCTGCTCGACCGCTATGGAGGGCGCGCTGCCTACGGGCGCAAGGACCAGACATCGCATGCCTGGCTCGACCACGAGCTCGACATGCTCAACAACATGAGCCGCACGCTACCGCCGATCTTCCTGCTGGTTTCGGCGTTCCTAGTAAACCTTACCCTCAGCCGGCTCGTTTCGCTCGAACGCGAGCAGATCGGCCTGCTGAAGGCGATCGGCTACAGCAACGCCAGCATCGTCCTGCACTACCTGAAATTTGTAGGCGTTATCACGGGGATAGGCATCGTCATCGGCAGCCTGATCGGCACTTGGCTCGGCAGCTACGTTACCGGAATATTCGCTGACTTTTTCCGCTTCCCTTTTCTCCTGTTTACAAAAAGTCCCGATCTCTACGTCGCGGCGGCTGGATTGAGCGTGTCTGCCGCGGCGGTCGGCGCGCTGCGCGCCTTGCGCGAAGTCGTCAATTTGGCCCCTGCCGTCGCCATGCAGCCTCCGGCTCCGCCGGTTTTCCATCGAACGCTGCCGCTGAGCCTCAGTTTGGCTGGCCTTGTCTCGCAGCCGACGAGAATGATGCTGCGCAACATCGCGCGTCATCCAATCCGATCGTTTTTTACCGCGTTCGGCATGTCGCTGGCGACGGCAATCCTGATCGTGTCGCTCTTCACGGGAGGCACGATGGAGCAGCTCATTGACGTCACCTACTTCCTCGCGGATCGACAGGACGTGACGGTCAGCTTTTTCGAGAAGCGTCCTCGGGAAGTGGTCTTCCAGATTGCGAGGCTTCCCGGTGTGCTGAACGCGGAGCCCTATCGAGAAGTCCAGGTTCGTATCCGGAACGGCCATGTCGAGCGCCGTATCATGATCCGCGCCAGGTCGCGCGGGGCGGAACTCAACCGCATCATCGATGCCGACCTGCAGCCTGTAATTCTGCCGGAATCGGGCCTCGCCATCTCGGGCATGCTTGCCAACATCCTGGACGTGCGGGTTGGTGACACCGTCGAGGTCGATTTGCTCGACGGCGAGCGCCGAACGGTCTCGCTTCCGGTCGCCGCGCTGGTCGAGGACTATCTCGGCATTCGCGGCATGATGGATCAGGAAGCGCTGGCCAAGCTGCTGCGCGAAGCGCCGATGGCGAACGGCGTCAATGTCAGCCTGGACAGGAACAGGCAGGATGAGTTCTACACAGCAGTCAAGGCTATGCCGGTCGTCAGCAGCCTGGCTCTGCAAACGGCGTCCCTCGCCACTTTCCGCGACGCCGTGGCAATTCTGGTCACAACGATGTCCAGCATCTACACGGGGCTCGCAGCCGTTATCGCGTTCGGCGTGGTTTACAACAACGCTCGCGTTTCCCTGTCCGAACGAGCCAGGGAACTGGCAAGCCTTCGGGTGCTTGGCTTCACGCACGGCGAGGTGCTGCGCATCCTTCTGCTTGAACTGGTGCTGTTGACCCTGATCGCGCAGCCGCCGGGCTGGGCTATGGGCTACGGTCTTGCCTGGATCATGAAGACGAACCTTGCAGGGGAACTGATGCGAGTACGGCTGGTCGTCGACCCTGCAACCTATGTTTTCGCCAGCGCGACCGTCATTGCGGCGGCTGTGCTCTCAGCACTGATCGTCCGCAGGCGAGTCAATCGACTCGACCTCGTTGCCGTTCTCAAGACGCGAGATTGAAGACCATGCGTGCCAAATCAATGACCAACTGGATGAAGAAAATCGGCGGCATTGTCGCCTTTGGCCTGATCGCTGTGGCGGCGGTCTGGTTCGCATGGCCGCAACCGATCCCAGTCGACTTGGCGACGGTGGCCAAGGGCCCAATGGAAGTCACAGTCGACGATGAAGCCAAGACCCAGGTACGGCACCTCTATACTGTGTCGGCGCCGATTGCCGGCAAGGTTCTGAGAATTTCGCCGCCGCGTCATGTCGGAGATCAGGTCGCCAAGGACGAGACCGTGGTGGCGGTTATGCAGCCGACCACCCCCAGCTTTCATGATGTTCGCACACACGAGGAGCTGCTGGCGGCGCTGAGCGCGGCCGACGCGGCTGTGATCTTCGCGGAGGCGGAAGTGAGGCGGCTGGAGGCTGCGCTTGTCTATTCGCGTACAGAACTCGATCGTGCGCAAAAGCTCGCCAAGACCGGCGCGATATCGCAGGGGGCCCTCGACAAAGCGAGGTTCGAAGGCGACACCGACGAGGCAGCCTTGGCGAGCGCGAAGGCGCAAGTCGAGGTCCGGCGCAACGAGCGGGCGATCATTCAGGCGCGGCTCGGCCAGCCTGCGGACGATGTCGCGCAATCCGATCCGGCCTGCTGCATCCAGCTTCGTGCGCCAGTAAGCGGCCGCATCTTGAAGATTGTTCAGGAGAGCGAGGGCATGGTCCAGCCGGGCGCGCCGCTTGTCGAGATCGGCGATCCGCTCGATCTGCAAGTGGTGGCGGACCTGCTGTCGACCGATGCGGTCCAGATCAGGCCCGGCGCAGCCGTCCGGATCGACGGTTGGGGCGGGCCCACGCTTCAGGGCAAGGTGACGCGCGTCGACCCAGCCGGCTTCCTCAAAGTCTCTGCGCTCGGGATCGAGGAGCAGCGTGTCCACACCGAGATCGACTTCGTCGACCCTCCCGAGAAATGGTCGCAGCTCGGGCACGATTATCGCGTGATCGTGCACGTGACCAGTTGGCGGGACGACAATGTCCTCAGCGTCCCGGTGGCGGCGCTGTTTCGAAAGGGTGACGACTGGGCCGTGTATGTCGCCAATGACGCACGAGCGCGTACGACTCTGGTCCAGATCGGACACCGGAACAGCAGGGTGGCAGAGATTAAGTCCGGCCTGTCGGAGGGCGATCGGGTCGTGATGCACCCAAGCGACCGGGTGAGCGACGGCGTAGCCGTACGCGAGCGAGATGCTGAATAGCCCAGGCACTGACCGTCAGCCTCAGAAGGGCGGCGGCGGACTGATGGCGGTTCATCGATGTGACGTGACGCGGGATCAGAGCAGTGCTGTTGCACGCCGGGTTCCTCCGGCGAGCACCCAGACGAGAAGCCCTATCGTGTGCGCTGGAATAACTGCCGAGGTGACGCTGCGGCTACGCAGCTTTCCGCGACATCGACAGAAGAGACGTCGCCTTATCAAAAGGAGCTTTTCTGTGTCGGGTATAAAGAGTCCGCTGCTTCGCCATCTAAAACAACCGGGTCTATTCGCCGCGCTGGACTGCTTGGCATCCTGCGGCGAACAGCGTGAGCGAAGCGTGTTCCAGGTCTTCAATCCCTCAACCGGCGAATTGCTCGCTGAGCTTCCCGACATGGGAGCTGCGCAAACGAAGGCTGCAATCGACAGGGCCTACGTCGCGCAAGCCAAATGGGCAGCTCTGACCGCTCGAGATCGCAGTGACACATTGTGGCGCTGGCACCAACTGATCCTTGATCACACGGATGACCTGGCTGCAATCCTGACCGCCGAGATGGGTAAGCCGCTGCCCGAGGCAGTATCGGAAATCTCGCACGCCGCCGCTTATTTGCAATGGTATGCGGAAGAGGCCAATCGCATCTATGGCGAGACGATTTCCGCTCCTTCGACGGATCGGCGGATGCTGGTGATCAAGCAGCCGATCGGTGTCGTTGGCACCATTACGCCCTGGAATTTTCCTGCTTCGATGGTGGCCCGCAAGATTTCTCCGGCTCTGGCGGCTGGTTGCGCGATCGTCCTGAAACCGGCTGAGCAGACGCCACTCGTCGCTGGCGCGATGTTCGCGCTGGCGGCGGAGGCGGGTTTCCCCGATGGCGTCGTCAATATGATCTATGCCTCTGAAGGTGCAGCGGTCGGGCGTGAGCTCTGCGTCAATCCAAAAGTGCGCAAGATCAGTTTCACCGGCTCAACCGAAGTCGGGCGGCTGCTGATGCGCCAGTGCTCGGATCAGGTCAAGAAAGTCAGCCTCGAACTGGGCGGGAACGCGCCGTTCATCGTCTTCGATGATGCCGATGTCGATGCTGCCGTCGACGGTGCAATCCAGGCAAAGTTCCGCAATGCTGGACAGACCTGCGTCTCCGCCAACCGGCTGTATGCGCAATCAGGCGTGCACGACGAATTCGTCGAGAAATTTACGGCGCGGGTTCGCTCGCTCTCGGTCGGCGATGGCTTCAAACCGGGTGTCGCCGTCGGGCCGTTGATCGACGCCCATGCCCTCGCCAAGATCGAGGCTCATATTGCGGATGCGATCGAGAAAGGCGGAGCCATCTGTTGCGGCGGAAGCCGGGTAGGTCACGGCGGCACCTTTTTCGAGCCGACGGTTCTGACGGGCATCACAAGCGAGATGCTGCTCGCGCAGGAGGAGACCTTTGGGCCGCTCGCGCCGGTCATCCGCTTTGACAATCCCGATCATGTAGTGCGCGCAGCCAACGATACGATCTACGGCCTTGCCGCCTATTTCTATGCCTCCAATCTCAAGCGCGTCTGGCACGTGGCCGAGGCGCTCGAATATGGCATGATCGGTATCAACACTGGGCGGATGTCATCGGAAGCCGCTCCCTTTGGCGGCATGAAGCAATCGGGGATCGGTCGCGAAGGGTCGAGACATGGCTTGGAGGAGTATCTCGAGATGAAGTATCTCTGTATGGGTGGACTCTAACTCGGTGCGTAGACGGCAGGCTCTCTGCTTTTCATGGACTGCACCTCTAACGAAAATTCACTTTCAATCGATCAGAACATTGGACGACGAGGAAGTCTGGCTCCAGATGGCCAATGCTTTCCAGTTGGGCAGCACGGCTCCACGAAGCTGCACCGGTCTAAAACCAATGCTCCTGGGAAGGATTCAGTCTTCCGAAATTCCACTATGGTGGCTTTCAGGAGCGGCAAAGCTGAACATAGCGTCCGCCATCAAGCCGGCTAGCTCCTGACCACCGTCTCGCGAACATAGTTCAGTTTCCGGGTCCCGACAGCGCCGCTGTCGGTGATCTTGAACCCGCTCCGTTCGAGCACGCGCGCGCGTTCCGGTCGCTCCATCACGCGCTGCTTGCGAGCAGCGGCGACACCATGCACGACGAATTGCGCGAGCGGATCCGGCGCGCCGTGCGGACCGAACTTGTCGAAAAGCGGATCGGACATGACGTGCCCGTCGAATTCGCGGTTCAGTTCATCGCCGGCGCATTCCTTGCGGTCCTTGCCTGGGGGATCGCCGAGAACGCCAGCCTTCCACCGCTGCAACTCGATGACCTGTTCCAGCGGGTGGCGGCCAAGGGCCTCGGCGGGTAGCGTATTGCGAAGTGCGAGACTCTCTTTAGCCACTGCTAGCATTAGAACATATGGTCTCGCTCCCCCCTGGTTGACAACCAGAGTACCGCAGGCCAATTTTGTCCTGTTTGAGGGATCAACCGGGGGATACCCATGAAGAAGACTTACGAGAAGCCAACTCTCCACAAGCGCGATCGCCTTGGGGCTGTAGCTGCACAGGTGATCATCGTTTCTGGGCTTGTCGGGTAAGCCTTTCCGCTTGGCAGCACATCAAGCCCGCGGGCTCCGGCCGGCGGGCTTTTTATTCGCCGGGGAGAAGCTAGGATTTTATGCTCGGCGGGAGCGTCAGCCGTCTGCCATGAGTTTCAAATTGCGTCTTTCGAGCCGTTGTCGGTCATTTTCTCTCTCCTCTGATTGACCGTTCATCTTGTTCACTGCGCCACGACTTTCGCCGCGAAGTGGGGCCTAGTCGTGACGTCTATGATCTCGGGTGTCGCGCTATCGACGACATCGTCCCACCCGCCGCCGAGCGCCTTGTTGAGGGCGATATAGCCGGTCGCGATCGACACGCGGCTCTGCAGCAGCGAGTCCTCCGCCGAATAGGCTGAACGCTCGGCGTCCAATACATCGAGGAGACTTGCCTCGCCGGCCTTGTAGAGAGTGCGCTCCAGTTGCGCAGCGTCCGCGTAGGATTTCGTGGAGGACGCGAGCTTGCCGTTCCTTATCCGCTCCTACCAGGACGCGGTCGAGCCGGTGGAACTGGACAGGCTGGTTCGCGATATCGAGGTCGAGATGGTCTCGCTTGGTCACGCGGTGACGATCGACCATCTCGATCATGTGTCGGTCAAAGCCGGCGCGCTCGGCCTGCGCCGGGCGCTGCGCAACCTGATCGTGAACGCCGCGACGCACGGCAAGAACTGTACCGTCTCGCTTAGCGGGCGGGGCGGCCAGGCGATTCTCACCATCGTCGATCGCGGCCCCGGCATTCCGCCGGATCTATTGAACAAGGCCTTCGAGCCGTTCTTCCGGGTCGATCCGGCGCGCACGCAGTTGATTCCGGGTGCGGGATTGGGGCTAGCGATCGCGAAGGAGATCATCGAGCGCTACGGTGGGACGATCACGCTTGAGAACAGGCAGGGGGGAGGGCTGGTCCAGACAATCAGTTTTTCCCGGGAGTAGAACATGATTCTCGGGTCCCCGATCATGGCGTGTCCTGTTCAAGTCATATCACACGTAAAGCGGATCGTTCACCTGACCTTGCGCGAGATCACACCCATGTGTCAGGCGCCGATCCGATCTTGCCGGACCAGCGAAGAATCCGAAGGCGATCCAGTTGTGGGTGGCCGGGCCGAGAGCGATCGTCTGTTTCGCCCGGATCATGAGCTTCACAGGCATATATATGTCCGGGTCCTTAGGCGATTCTCCGGTCAGGCAAGCCGTCTGCATAGTTAAGCGACGGCACATCCGGATCCCTTTGCCGAATGGTCCTGCGCCAAGCCCCGGGTGACAATCCAGTGATCGTCCTGAAGGCACGCGTAAAATGGCTCTGATCGGCAAATCCGGTGGCAAGTGCTACTTCGGCCAGTGTGTCGCTTGTTTCGAGGAGTGCGTTTTGTGCCTTTCGTATCTTCGCGGCAAGATACCAGCGATGCGGCGACACACCCGTAGAGGCCTTGAAAGCACGGGCAAAATAGGCCTCGGAAAGCCCAATCACATCGGCCAGGTCCTTTAGAAAAACGGCTTTGGGCAGGCTCTGCTCCATCAGCACCGTCACGCGCCGGAGCTGTGCGGGGGCAAGTCCACCCCTTCTCTCCTCCTGCCTCCTTAAGCCAAACAGATTGTGGGATATCGCTAGGGCAAGGCTGTCGCCATAGAAGCGATCATCCGGGTCGGTGCCGACGCAAGCATCCGCCAGCAATTCGACGAGAGCCAGAAGGCGGTCGTCCTGGAACATCACGCGCGGCGCGAGACGGGATGTGAATTCGAACGTTTCGCCAAAACGTTCCGCCAGCTCAGCAAGATCAAAATCGATGATCAGTCGGCGGATGTAGTGGGACCGTCGGGTAACCTGCCAGAGAGGGATGCCGGCTGGGACGAACGTCAAATGTCTGACGGTCTCTTCCGCGGAGGTCGGCATGGACGGTGCCGGGCAGTGCGGTGTCAGCAGCATTTCCACGGGGCCGCCGACCTGCTCCAGAATAGCGGTCAGGCGCGGCCGTTTTGACCGGAGGTATTCGGGATGCTGGCACGGACCATGCAGGTGGGCGATCTCGACACGAACGCCGGTCATGCATCGCATCTGTCTATGCGAAACCGTTATCTCGGCCGCTGCCATGAAGCCCGGCGTCGGCTCGCCCAAACGATCTGTCGTTTGACTGGTCACCGGTTGTCCCTCACGGCAGCACATCGCTCCTGCAACGCCGATATGATGCGCTTCGTGAAGGTCTCGCGAAATTGGTGAGGCGATGGAATTTCCGGTCCTTCCAATGGGCCGGCGCCGGCTCATACTTTCGAACCAGGACAGCAAGCGCGGCCGGGGCGGCGACAGAAGTGCTCGAGCCAGTGACCTGCTAAAGTTGAACCAGACCCCGCCGGCTGGCGACCGCGATCGCTTCGGTCCGGCTTAGAACATTGAGCTTGTTGAAGATGCTTCGCAAATGCGACTTCACGGTCGTTTCGCTGATGTGCAGGCTGAGGCCGATCTCCTTGTTGCCCTTGCCTTGCGCCAACAGGGTCAGCACGTGCATCTCGCGGCCGCTGAGCTCTTCGCTGCTGACGGCGGCCGCAAGCTTTGCCACCAGCAGTGACGGGATGCAGATCTCACCTGCGTGAACCTTCCGGATGCAGTCGAGCAAATCTTCTCGCTGAGCGTCCTTCAGCAGATAGCCGCGCGCACCGGCCTTGATGGCCCGGGAAATTTCATGGTCGGTGTCGAAGGTAGTCAAAACCACAACGCGCGCCGAAGGGTCCTGCTGTCGGATTTCGCCCATGGCCGCAACACCGTCGAGAACCGGCATACGCAGGTCGAGCAGCACGATATCGGGACGCTGCTGCCGCCAGAAATCAACGACATCGCGGCCGGTTGCGGCTTCTGCGACGACCAGCATGTCCGGCTGACGGCCGATTATTGCTGCCAAGCCTTCGCGCACGGTTACGTGGTCGTCGGCAATCAGAACCTTGATCCTGGCGGTTGGCGTTGTTTCGGCCGCATTGCTCATGACGTTCAAGCCTCCTGCGAGGGCAATGTGATGCGCACGGCCGTGCCCTTTGCGGGCGAGCTTTGAACAACCAGCTGACCGCCTATTCTTTCGACCCGCTCCCTGATTCCGAGCAAGCCGTATCCATCATTCTTGCTCGAGGGATCAAAGCCGCGTCCGTCATCATGCAGATCAAGGCAAACTTCTCCCGGCAAAAAAATCAGCTTGGCGGTAAAGAGTTTCGCCTGTGCATGGCGCAAGGCGTTGGTCAGAATCTCCTGACCGATACGAAACAGATTCTCCTCCGAATTCGGAGGCAGCGATCGCGGTGCGCCAAGCACCGCGAACTCCATTTTCAGGCTGGTTCCTGCCGTCATCTTCGTGAACAACTCGGCCAGCGCTCCGCTGAGGTTGCTGTCGTCCAACACCTGTGGTCGCAGGGCGTGCACGGAACGCCGGGCTTCGTTGAGACTTTCGCGAGCCAGGCGACGGGCGCGGTCCAGATGCTCTCCAGCTTCTCTTGAAAGGCCCCGCAGATTAGCATCCTCAGCAGCTTCCAACTGCACGATCACGCCCGTAAGCCCTTGGGCAAGAGTGTCGTGTATGTCGCGTGCGATGCGATTGCGCTCCGCGATCACGGCCGTTTCGCGTGTCTGAGTCGAAAGGCGCGCGAACTGGATCATCAGCATCACTTGGTTAGCCAGTGCCTGGGCTAGGTCAATCTCCTCGGCGCCGAACACCTTTTTCTCGACGAAGCGAATACCGATCGCGCCTTCAAGGCGGCCGGCAACGAACATCGGCACCAGCAGCACGGTAATGATGCCCATCGGGAGCAGACGATCGCGCAAAGCAAAGGCTGGAACGGTGCGGATGTCTTCGACGAGACTGGGCTTGCTCGTACGAAAGACCTCCGGCCACGGCCAGCGCTCTTCCATCGGCAACCATTTGTCCATGCCGGCGAACCGCGGATCGGCGCTGGTTACGACCCGGCCGTCTTCGAAGGCCATCTCGATGGCTATCATTCCGCTCTCGGGATCCAGCCGCCAGACGCTGATGCTATGCGCATCGAATTGCTCGGTGATGATGCGCAGCACGTGTTCCACCAACTTGTCGGCGGCTGGCTCCATCGCCAGCGCGTCGAGCGTGCTCTTGAGTGCCTCGACCTGGCCGCGCGACAGGTTTTCCGAAGCACTGAGCGCCTGCTCGACGCGTTTGCGCTCTTCGATGTCCGTGTTCGTGCCGTACCACCGGACCACTGTACCCGACTCATCGAGCAGCGGCGCGCAGCGCAACAAAAACCATCGATACGCGCCATCGGATCGGCGCATCCGTGCTTCGTGCTCGTCCGGACGTGCCGATTTGATGATCTCGCCCCAATGTTCCACCAGGCCGGGGAGGTCTTCCGGATGGATAACGTTTATCCAGTTCCAGCCTAGCCCCTCTTGCATGGTGAGCCCGGTGTAGGCGCACCATTGGGTGTTCAGAAACTCGACCGAACCGTCCGCACCGCCGAACCAGATCAATCCGGGTGTCGTGTCGGTGGCGAGTCGAAAGCCCGCCTCCCACTGCCGCCGGTCCGCATGGATACGAAGTGTTTCGTTCTCTTCAGTGAGCCGGGCTGAAACCTTCTGGCTGGCATCGAGGTCACTCCTCGAGCGGGCCAGTTCTTGCTCGAGCAGTTTCAGCTTCGCTCCCGCGTCGTCGGTTGTTCCCCTGCCGGTATCCATGACGCTTCCTTGCCCGTGTGAAAGCAGCCTTATCACTCCTGCTTTCACACGGAACGAAAAATCGTGCGCGGGCGGCAGCGTAAGAAAAGGCCTGCTTTCTTCAATCCAGGTCAGATTCAGGCAATTCAACGGGACCACGGAGACCTATTGTTCCCGAGGCCAGATCGCCCTTCAGGCCGAGACAGCTCGGCTCACATGCTCAAGATTTTGGGAGAACAACATGCTCAAGATGGTGATAGCTGCGTTAGGTGTGATGCTTCTTACCTTGCCGGCGACGGCTCGGATTGTCACGTTTCCTTCCGAATTTAAGGCTCAGTCGATCGACACCAATGGCACCAGCCTTTTCGTTCGCGTTGGCGGTAAGGGGCCTGCCGTGCTCTTGCTGCATGGCTTTGGCGACAGCGGCGACATGTGGGCGCCGCTCGCTGCCAGGCTGATGAAAGACCATACGGTGATCGTGCCGGATCTGCGCGGCATGGGGCTCTCGGCCCATCCAGATACCGGCTACACCAAGAAAAACCAGGCGGTCGATATTGCCGGCATCCTGGATCATCTGAAGATCGACAAGGTCGATCTCGTCACCCACGACATCGGCAACATGGTGGGCTACGCCTTCGTCGCCCAGTACCGCGACCGCGTCACACGCTGGGCCGTCATCGATGCGCCGCTGCCTGGTATCGGCGATTGGGAAAACATCATCCGCTTGCCGCTCTTGTGGCATTTCAACTTCCGTGGCCCCGATATGGAGCGATTGGTGGCGGGCCGGGAGCGAATCTATCTCGACCGCTTCTGGAATGAGCTGTCGGCGAATCCCAAGGCCATCGATGAAGCGACACGCAAGCATTATTCGAAGCTCTACGCCCGACCGCGTGCCATACACGATGCCTTCGAGCAGTTCGCCGCGTTCAGCCAGGATGCTACCGACAACAAGGAATTTGTCGCTAAGGGCGGCAAGGTTGCCATGCCAGTGCTGGCGCTAGGTGCCGAAAAATCCTTCGGCATGGGTCAGGCTGATGTTCTGCGCTTTGTCGCAACCAATGTAACCGCCGGGATCATACCCGGCTCAGGACACTGGATCATGGAGGAGAATCCAGACGCCACAATCAAGCTCGTCACGGATTTCCTTGCCAAGTAACCGCCCAGGCCACCAAGCCGCGTGCCTAAAGGGAGAGACCCATGGCAAGTCGACCCACGCGCAATCCAGTCCAAGACCATCTTTTGACGCCCAGCAACTGCGCCGTGGTGGTAATCGACTATCAACCGGTCCAGGTAACGTCCGTAGCGTCAATGGACAGGCGGACCCTTGTCGCCAACATCGTAGCGCTGGCGAAGACCGCCAAACTCTATGATGTACCGGTCGTGTTGACGACGGTGAACGTCAATACCGGGCGCAACCAGCCCCTCATTCACCAATTGCGCGACATTTTGCCGACCGTTGAACCGATCGACCGCACGGCGATCAATGCATGGGAAGACAAGGACTTTGTCGATGCCGTCAGGGCGACTGGCCGAAAGAAGCTCGTTATGGCCGCTCTCTGGACCGAGGTATGCCTGGCCTTTCCCGCGCTCGATGCGTTGCGCGACGGTTTCGAGGTTTATGCCGTGGTCGATGCCGTCGGCGGCACCTCTGTGGTGGCACACCAGGCCGGGCTCGAACGCATCATGCAGGCGGGGGCAGTGCCCGTAAGTTGGGTTCAGTTCGCCTGCGAACTGCAGCGCGACTGGCTCCGCGAAAAGACGGTTCCCGGCTTCGCGGAAATCGTCTTCGCCGTCGAAGGACATTGAGCCAACACCTCCGCAAGCCTCAGCTTGGCAGCTCGACAGGAGAAGAAATTGAGCCAGCAAGTTCTCAACCCAGTCATTGATCGTTTCGAGGGTGACGGCGGTTTGAAGATAGCCTTTCGGTCATGGCGCCCATTCGCCAAGCCGAGCGGCGTCGTCGTTGTCGTCCCCGGCTTCAATTCGCACGGCGGCTACTATGGTTGGGTGGCCGAGCAGCTCATGGGCGACGGTCTGGCCGTCTATGCCGTTGACTTGCGCGGACGCGGCTGGTCGGATGGCGAGCGCTTCTATGTCGACAAGTTCTCCGACTATGTCAGCGATGTCGCGGGCATCGTCGACATTGCCAAAGCGCGGGAGCCCGGCCTGCCGGTGTTCCTGCTGGGGCATAGCGCAGGCGGTGTGGTCGCCTGCCTCTACGCGCTGGAAAACCAGGCGGGGCTCGCGGGGCTGATCTGCGAGAGCTTCGCGTTCCAGGTGCCGGCACCGGACTTCGCCCTTGCGGTGCTCAAGGGGCTCAGCCACATCGCACCGCACGCGCACGTCCTGCATCTCAAGAACGAGGACTTTTCGCGCGACCCGGCCATCGTCGAGGCCATGAATGCCGATCCGCTCATCGCCCATGAAACCCAGCCGAGCAAGACGATTGCTGAGATGGTTCGCGCCGATCAGAGGCTCAAGGACGAGTTTCCGCTAATGACGCTGCCCGTGCTCATTCTGCATGGCACGGCCGACAAGGCGACGAAGCCGAGCGGCAGCCAGCTCTTCTATGACACTGCCGGCTCGGCCGATAGGACGCTGAAGCTGTATGACGGCCATTTCCATGATCTCCTCAATGACAGGGACAAGGAGATCGTCATGGCCGACATCAAAGGCTGGATCGACGAACGTCTTTGAAACCGATGATCAATTCCGGGCGCTGTCGATCAGCAACTGGACCGAGGTAATCCGCCGCTTCGTCCTGGCCGCGTGGCAAACAGGAGTTCGGAACAACGACTTCGCCAGGCAAGCCTCGCGGCGCGCGACCGCTCCCATTGCGACGGCCGTACCAGCCATCGCAATGGAAAAATCCACCCCAACCAGCAAAGGATCTCCGACATGAGCCAGAGCTTCGTCAGAACCAAGGACGACGTCGAAATCTTCTACAAGGACTGGGGCCCAAAAGACGCCCGACCGATCATGTTCCATCACGGCTGGCCACTGTCTTCGGACGACTGGGACGCCCAAATGTTGTTCTTCGTCAACCAGGGTTTTCGCGTGATCGCTCATGACCGCCGCGGCCATGGGCGTTCCGCTCAAGTCTCCGGTGGTCACGATATGGACCACTACGCCGCAGACGCCTCGGCGGTGACCGCACACCTCGACTTGAAGAATGCCGTTCACATCGGCCACTCCACCGGTGGCGGTGAAGTGGCGCGCTATGTCGCCGAGTTCGGCGAGCCGCAAGGTCGCGTTGCCAAGGCCGTGCTCGTCAGTGCCATTCCGCCACTGATGCTGAAGACGGAATCGAATCCGGGCGGCCTGCCGATCGAAGTCTTCGACGGAATTCGCAAGGCGCTGGCCGATAACCGGGCGCAGATGTTTCTCGATTTTCCCGCTGGCCCATTCTATGGCTTCAACCGGCCGAACGCGAAAGTTTATCCAGGCGTGATCCAGCATTGGTGGCTTCAGGGCATGATGGGTAGCGCAAAGGCTCACTATGACGGTGTCAAAGCCTTCTCGGAAACTGACCAGACTGAGGATCTGAAGAAGATTACTGTGCCTACGCTGGTCATGCATGGCGACGATGATCAGGTCGTGCCAATCGACGACTCCGCCGAGCTGTCGGTCAAACTTCTGAAGAACGGTACTCTGAAGGTCTATAAAGGTTACCCGCACGGCATGCTGACGACGCATGCGGACGTCATCAACCGCGACTTGCTGGCTTTCATCAAGGGCTGAACGGAACTTTGAGGTTCGTTCGCATTCACACCAGCTCGTGGCGGGATGTGGCCCGCCACGAACGTGGGGCAAGAGATGATTCTGCCTAGCATGTAATCCGTGCATTTAAGTCGGTGGAGGTCCGTGAGATCCTTGCTGCTGTGCGAGCGCCCAGAGGCGTACTCAGAACCGTGGGCTCGCTTCCGCGTCTGCTGGCTCATCTCTGTCGCATAGCTGGGCGACGGCGCCCGATCGTGCGCGCTCCACTTTCTAGCGACGCATGTAGGGATCCTGCGCGGTCGGGCATTCGCAACCGGTCTTTACCCAGCGCACTTTCTGCGAATTGTTTGCGCTGCGACAAATAAGCGGATTTCGAACGGGCTAGATTTTTAGGCCGAATCGGAGAGTCGGCTGTTCGGCGCTTTCCGCAGCAGTGGAGAGTATGAACATGTCTGAATCAGAACTCGCATCCCTGCCTCTGCTAGACATACGCGCCATCTCGCCTATGGAACGCCATCCTCGAATTTTCGGAATGGTCCATGCGTTGGCCGAGGGGCAGTCGTTCGTAATCGTGAACGATCACGATCCGCGACCTTTGCGCTATCAGATGGAAGCCAGATATCCTGGCCTGTTCGATTGGGAATACCTGCAGCACGGGCCGGATATCTGGCGCGTTGAGATCAAGAGATCGCTGTCGTCCGGCTGCGATTGCTGCTGCGGCGGCTGATGATCAAGACCAATGCCCGATGGCACGAGGTGCTGGCATGAGCCGCCACTAAGGGCAGGCCATCTAAACATCAGATGCGAGAGCGTTCCCCGCCATGAAAGTATCTTTGGAAATCAACGGCCAAGCGGTCGAAACGGAGGTTTCGGCCGCCTTGCGGTTAAGCAGGTTTCTCCGCGACGTCCTTGGCCTGACAGGTGTCAAGGAAGGCTGTTGCGAAGGGGAGTGCGGAGCCTGCACAGTGCTGCTCGATGGGAAGCCGATCAACTCCTGCCTGATGCTGACCTTCCAGGCCGCGGGGCGCGAAGTCACTACAGTCGAAGGACTCGACGGAAGCAGCGGCCTGCAAGATGCGTTCCTGCAATTGGGCGCAGTGCAATGCGGTTACTGCACGCCGGGGATGCTGGTGGCGGCCGAAGGACTCTTGCTTGACAAATCCAGTCCATCAGAAGCCGAGATCCGCCATGCGCTGGCAGGCAATATCTGCCGCTGCACGGGTTTCGAGACCATTGTCCAGGCCGTTGCCGCCCACGCCGCCACTCGCGAGGGGGCCTGTCGATGAGCGAGACCTCGGTCGCCGCACCGGCCGACCTGGCGGAGCTGCGGGCGATGCTCTCCGCGGTGGCGGGACCGATAAATTTCATCGGCGGCGGGACGGACATGCTGATCGCAGGCCGTCCGATGCCCGCAGTCGGCTTGCTGATTGATCTCTCACGCATAGCGGGCATGGCCTTCATCTGCGCCGATGACGGCGGCATCCGTGTCGGAGGCGCTACGACTGTTGCCGCGATCGCCGCGCATCGCGGCATCGCAACGCGGCTGCCTGCCCTGGCCGAGGCTGCCGCGCAATGTGGGTCTGTTCAGATTCGGAACCGCGCCACCATCGGCGGCAACATCGCAAATGCCGCCCCAGCCGCCGATCTTGTACCCGTGCTGGTCGCAGCGAAAGCCCGCCTGGGATGCATCGGGCGCGACGGCGCGTCGCGCGAGCTCGCAATTTGCGACTACGCGCCTGACCGCGGGTTCCTGATCGCGGAAGTGATACTGCCGCGCGACGGCCTCCTTCCACGCAGCGCTTTTGTCAAACTCGGACCCCGGCTGGACCTCAGCATCTCGCGTCTCAACATCGCGCTGTTGGCGGAGTTTCAGGATGGTCGTTTTGGCGATGTCCGAATCGCCGCAGGAGCGCTGGGGCCTCGGCCGCTGCGCTTGCGGATCGCGGAGGCGGCGCTCGCCGGCAGAAAACTCGAACATGCCACACTGCGTGATTTTCTTGCAGCTTTGGCCGCCGATGTCGATGCGGCGATCCCGGGTCGCAATTCGCAAGCCTACAAGCGTCGCGCGATCTCCGGGCTGGGCCTCGACCTGATCGCGCAAGCGGTGGGACTGAGTCCGCGCGACCAACTCTTCGAGGACGTGGTGCAATGAATCAGTTGTCGCGCCGCGTGCCGCTGGTTGACGGTGTCGCGAAAGTCACGGGCGCGTTGCGCTTCACCGCCGATCTGGATGTCGAAGGTCTGCTGCACGGCGCGCTCGTGCTGAGCACCCATCCCCATGCTCGAGTCGCTCGTGTCGACCCTGCCGCCGCGCTGGCGGTAGAAGGGGTGCATGAAGTGTTCTGGCATGGCAACACGCCCGCCCACCTCTACAACAGTTCGATATGGTTTTCGGGGCAGAAGGCGCTGGCGGACGAACAGATGTTTCCGCAAGTCGTCCGCCACATTGGCGATCGGGTGGCGGCGGTGATTGCCGATACCGAAGAAATCGCACGCCGTGCGGCGAGGCTGATCGAGGTCGACTATGTCGACGTTCCAACGATCTTCGATCCCGAAGTCGCGCTCGGTCATGCCGGGCTGCCGCTGCGGCAGGACGATACTCCAACGTTCTTGAGCCCCGTTGCCGGCGAGACTTTCGTCTACGGCGACCCGGAGGCCGGGTTCGCCGCCGCCGATCTGATCGTCGAGACCCGCGTCACAACTCCGCGAAGCCATCATTGCGCCGTGGAGACTCACGCCTGTATCGCCAGGCCCGAACCCGACGGCCGCATCCTGGTCCTGTCGCCGTGCCAGAGCGTCTTTGCCGTTCAGGCGGTCGTCGGCCAGGCGCTCAGCCTGCCATCCGAGAAGATAAGGGTACAAAAAACCCCGATAGGCGGCTCGTTCGGAGGAAAGGCGGAGCCGATCCTCGACCCTCTCTGCGCCTTCTTCGCCCTGAAACTCAACCGGCCGGTGATTATTCGCTACGACCGGCAGGAGACATTCACAGCAACCCGCACGCGCTCCAGCGTCACGGGGCGGATGCGGATCGGATTGAAGTCCGACGGCCGCATTCTTGCGCGCGAGACCGAGACGCTCGTCGACATCGGCGCCTACTGCACCGGCGGCAATTACCTGCCAAGTTCGATGCTTCAGCGGCTGGTGCGGCTCTACGACGTACCGGCGGAGCGCTACAGCGGCCGCGCCGTCTACACGAACACCGTCCCGGCAGGCGCGTTCCGGGGCTATGGCTCGCCGCAGATTCACACGATAGCGGAGATTTCGCTGGATATAGCCGCCCGCCGCATGGGAATGGATCCGGTGGCCCTGCGCCAGAGGAATCTCGTCGGCCCGGGCGCGATCGAACCTTGGCAGGGGCTCGACCTTGGCAACGCCCGGGGCCGAGAGTGCCTGGCGCGCGGGGCTGAAGCTTTCAGCTGGGTCGGACGCCGCCAGAGGGGTGTCGGGCGAGGGCGGTGGCGACGGGGGGTAGGGGTTGCCTCGGCTACCCACATCAATGGCTGTTATCCAGGCTTCCATGAAGAAACCACGGCATCTTTAAGGCTGTTGCCAGACGGGCGGGCCGAGCTCATCTGCGCGCTTCACGATCTCGGTTGCGGGGCCGACACCACATTGGCGCAGATTGCAGCCGAGACGCTGGGACTAAGGGCGTGCGACATCGTCATCGTTCCCGCCGATACCGACACCTGTCCCTACGACCTCGGCACGCGCGCCAGTCGCATGACCTACATCTGCGGGGAAGCCATCCGTCGCGCGGGCGTCAGCCTTGCAAGGTCGGTCCGCGCAGCCGCGGGCCTGGAGTTGAATACGCCAGCCGATGATCTGCGCCTGGAGGCCGGCACTGTGCGTCGCCGGGATGACGCCGGCATCGCGTTACCGGACCTCGCTGCCCGCTTGGCTAGCCGCGGGATCGAACTGCCGGCGGCAACCGAAAGTTATCGCGCCCAAGCCAATCCCGGCTCATATGCGGCGCATTTCGCGGAGGTCGAGGTCGACAGGCTTACCGGTCGAGTCATGGTGACCGACTATCTCGCCGCTCATGACGTCGGCCGGGCGATCAATCCGATGCTGGTGGAGGGCCAGATCCACGGCGGAGTCCAGATCGGCATCGGCTACGCGCTCTATGAGGATGTCGCAATCGACCTCGCCACAGGTCGGATGCGCGGTGACAGTTTCAGCCGCTACACGCTGGCCAATGCGCCCGAGATGCCGCCGCTACGCGTGCTGCTCGTCGAAGAGGGGGAGCCCACCGGCCCCTTCGGCGCCAAGGCCATTGGGGAGATTGCGACGATCCCGGTGGCGGCGGCGGTGGTCAACGCCGTGAATGACGCCTTAGGTACCGAACTCACTGAACTGCCGCTTTCGCCAGAGCGCGTCCTTGCGGCGATAGACTGAGGAGGGGGGCGCCTGCCCCGGCTTGCTCGGCGGATCACCCTGAAAAAGAATTCACCACGATCGAGCCAGCGCCGATGAGTTCGAGACAGTAAGGCACGGCGGGGAAAACGGCGCTGAGGCACACGTCGATGGAGGACGGCTTTCCGGGGAGGTTTATGATCAGCGATCGGCCGCGGACCCCTGCGGTCTGGCGTGAAAGGATGGCGGTGCGCACATGCTGCAGGCTTGCCTGCCGCATCAGCTCGCCGAACCCGGGCAGTTCCTTGGTGATGACCTGCCGCATGGCTTCCGGGGTGAGGTCCCTTGGCGAGGGACCGGTTCCGCCGGTCGTCAGGATCAGGTCGGCGCCTGCCTGGTCGCAAAGCTCGATGAGCAGGTCGCGGACACTCTCCACGCCGTCGGGCACGATGCGGCGAACAAAATCGCAGGGCTGCGCCAGGACACGCCGAAGCCAGCGCTCTATCGCCGGTCCGCCGAGATCTTCGTACTCGCCGCGGCTTGCACGGTCGGAGATGGTCACGATCGCGATACGGGTCATTTGTAGTCAGGGCACCGCGGTTGCCTGCCAACCGGGCCTGGCATGGGCATACCCGTCGACCAGGGTGCCCGGGAGATCGAGGCATGACAGCGCGAAGCGGGCGTCTTCGGGCTCCTCCCTGCCGTCGGCAAGTCTTCTATAGATCCTCGCCACCTCGACCATGTCGCATGTCTGCGGGGACAGACGAAGGCGCCTGATGCCCTTTGAGGCAAGCGCGTCAGGGGCGGGGCAGAAGGCTTGAACCTGATTCGAAAGAGTCTGCACGCCGTTGACCGCAAGGAACTGCTGGTCGTCGAGCGTGTCGACCGCGAGACCGTCGGGATCCCTTTCGCATGTGAATTGGCACGAATCCTTGTGAAGGCCATGGATCCGCGCATGATAGCAGCGTCCGGACAGAGCGAGCGGCAACCGCCCGAAAGCGAAAATCTCGAACTCGGCCTCCGGACATTTCACTGACATGGCGCCGACCGCCGCAAACGATAATTCCACGGGCGGGCAGATCGTCTGCGCGCCGAATTGGATCAGGAATTTCGCGGACGCCTCGTTGTAGACGTTTATAAACGGGCCCGTGACGAAGGCTTTGCCGGACCGTGATGGCAAGCCGGATACGTCATTGATCTCGACCAGCCGCTCGTCTCCGCAAATGTCCTCGAGGCTCTTGCGTTCCCGCACGGTCGCGGGCGCGGCAAGTGTGGACAGAACCACCTGCTTGCCGCCGCGCTCCAGCCGTTCGATCGCGGCCGGCCATGCAGGATCGGAAAACGGCATTCGTTTTCCGCAGACGACTTCACCGATGTGGACGCGCTCGACCGGAGCCTCGTCCGCTATCCTGCGGTAAAAGTCGAGGAGACGGTCGGGGGACCAATGGAAGAAGACCGGCCCAAGCGTCAGCATGGTTTCCATTCGGACGATTTCGGGCACCGTCTATCTCCATTTCTTCTCGTAAGCGCCGGCCGTCTGCCGGGCCCCTTCCGACTGGCCGGCCAGAAGCCGGCCGATGTCGACGGGCTCACCGCCCTTTTCGACCGCGTCGACGGCTTTCCTGAAGGCGCGCACCACCTCGCTTACATAACCCTTGCCGCGCTGACGCCCCTCGATCTTCAGCGCAGTCACCCCGGCGGCCTTCAAGCCCGCGATCATGCCGCCGGCATTCAGACTGACGGGATCCTCGAACAGATGGGACGTCCTACCGCCGGCCTTGAACTTGCCTTTGCAGAGAGTGGGATAACCGACCGGCTGGCCGCGCTCATATCGGTCGATAGTGAAGCCGGACAGCCGCGCCGTCGTGCCGCCCGGCTCCTCGTCGTAGCTCACCATCTGCGGCGGCGAGCAGACACCGTTGAGGTTCGGCGATTTTCCCGTGGCGTATGATGAGAGATAGCAGCGTCCCTCGATCATCACGCAGAGGCCGCCGAAAACGAAGGCTTCGGTTTCCACGTCGATGGCGCGGTTCAGCGCCGCTATCTCCTGAAGTGAAAGAACCCTCGGAAGCACCACGCGGCGGACGCCGAACTGAGCCGCATAGAAGCCGATCGCTTCCGGCGTCGCCGCGGCGGCCTGCACCGACAGGTGAAGTCGGATCTGCTTGTGGTTCTTGGCCACATGACCGAGGACGGCGAAATCCGCGGCTATGATGGCATCCGCTCCGCTTTCCGCCGCTGCGTCGGCAGCTTTCTTCCAGATATCGACATCGTCGACGCGCGCAAAGGTATTGATCGCAACCAGAACCTTGCTGCCATGGTCATGCGCAAAGCGGACACCTTCGGCGAGCTCATCCCTGGAGAAATTGAGCCCGGGGAAATTGCGGGCGTTGGTTTCATCGCGAAATCCGCAATAAACCGCATTCGCCCCCGCCTGGACGGCTGCCCTCAACGTAGCAGGTGTTCCCGCCGGACAGACAAGTTCCATGCGTGTCGTCGTCATGCTTCCCGTGCCCCGCTGGGGTTCTTGTCGACCAACCGGCGCGCAACGCTCAAGGCGCCGAGGACACCCGTGTCGACATAGCGGGCCAGGATGCCGTGCAGTCCGAGCAGGTCTGCAGGGCGAAGCTCGGCATCCTCTATCGTATTCCTCAAGGCAAGCACCGCTTCCGTGCGCCCGCTTATCGAGATCACGCGGCTGAAGAACATCGCGTCGCCGTCAAGCGTACCGTCAAGCAGGCCCAACAGGGTCAGAAGCGGTCCTTTGATCTGCACGTCCGATCGAGCAGCCTCGTCCTTGCTCACGACGCGGACGCTGGATCGTTGTCCCTCCGGAACCACGCGGAACGCGAATGCGAGGTCGACAGGATCGATACCGAAGCAGGCCGATCGGGATTCGCCGAGGCGCTCGAAAAGGCTGGGCCGCCGCCTGGCAAGCGAGCGCAAGGACAATGTCAGCAACGGCCCGAGCGGCAGCCCTGCGACCGCCGGAAACAGCTGGCGAACAAATCCTGGCAACATTGGCTCGGCGTTTGGCGGCCGCATCTTCAAGCGTGGTCCGGTCTGGCTTCGATCATGAGGGTCCCGCGGCCTGCTAGGCGTCGCATCTCTTGCGGAGCAGCTTCGAGAAGTTCTCGCTGTTGGGGCAGAAATCCCGATAGTGGCCTTCGAAATCGAAGGCCTGCATATGATCGTGACATTTGCGGCGATGCGGACATGTGATGCAGGTTCGGGACAGGAAATGGTCACGCGCGAACTCCAGCGTGTCAAAATTGTCGGGGTCGATCCCGACTGAAAGCATCGCCAACGTAAGGAAATCCTGCGATGCGTGAGGCAGATGCATGGCCGCATCGAACTCGGCGGCCGACATGCCGATGTCGTTCAGCATGCCTGTGCATTCCTCCGGTCCAAGCGCCCAGAACTCCCGTCTGGCGGTCTTGCTCCGTCTGCGATCCTTGAAAACGGCGATTACGGCCCGGCAGGCATCAAAAGTGCCGTTGATTAGGTTGTTAGCCATCTGAACGTCTTCCCGACCGCCTCGGCATCGACCAGCCCTCACGCGGTTGGATTTAACGTACCGCCCGCAAACGTCCCGTTCTTTGACCTGGCGCAATGTTTTCGAGTGGCCATCGTGGGAGAACGGCGTCGCCGACGGACCCGGTCGTGCCGGATTTCGCCATGCATCATCGCCTTCTTCCCCAGTTCTCCGATCTCGGATCCTTTCTTTCGTACTTGGCCGAGAAGGGCCAGCTTCGCGAAATCCGTGTCCCGGTATCGACGCGGTTCGAGCTGACGGAGATCCATAAAAGGGTGATCGCGGCCCGCGGACCGGCGCTGCGCATAACGATGCCGACGGACGATCGGGGCGGCGGTTCGTCCTTTCCGGCCGTGGCGAATATCTTTGGGACACGGGAGCGTGTCGCCTGGGGGCTTGGCACGGACATCCGCGGACTGGAAACCCTCGGCGCCCTGCTGGCTTGGATGAGGTCCCCCCAGGCTCCGCAGAACCTGCGTGAGGCACGCCACATGTTTTCTGCTGCGCGCGGAGCGTTGGCGGCGCGCCCGAAGATCGTTTCGTCATCAAGGATATGGCGGGATGCGGAACCGGATTTCGCAATCCTTCCCGTCCAGACATGCTGGCCGGAGGACGCCGGTCCTCTCATCACCTGGCCGGTGGTCGTCACCCGGCCGCCGGGCGACGACGATCCCGGCAGATACAATCTGGGCATATACCGAATGCAGGTCATTGCCCGGGACCGTGCGATCATAAGGTGGCTGCCCATGCGAGGCGGCGCTGCCCATCATCGCATGTGGCAGTTGAGGGGGATCGAGATGCCCGTCGCCGTCGTCATCGGCGCCGATCCCGCGACATTGATAGCGGCGGTAATGCCGGCGCCCGAAGGCGTATCGGAACTGTCGCTGTCCGGATTGATCAACGACCGACGGGTCGGACTGTCTCCCTGCAAGAGCATCCAGCTCCATATCCCGACCAGCGCCGAAATCGTGCTCGAGGGAACCGTCTCACCCAACGAAACGGCGCAGGAGGGTCCCTTCGGCGACCACACCGGATACTATAATAGCGCGGAGCATTTTCCCGTCTTCAAGCTCAAGCGGATTCGCGTGAGGGATGGCGCGAACTATCTCACGACGTTCACCGGGCGCGCGCCCGACGAGCCGTCCGTCCTCGCCGAGGCGCTGCTCGATGTCTTCAAGCCACTGCTGCACCAGCAGATGCCGGAAATTCTCGACGTCTGGCTGCCGCCGGAAGCCTGCTCCTACAGGATCGCAGTCATATCGATCGTCAAGAAATATGCCGGACAGGCGCGGCGGGTGATGATGGGGTTCTGGTCGCTGTTGCCGCAGTTCTCGATGACTAAGATGGTCGTGGTGGTGGACGCCGACATCGACATCCGATCGTGGTCGGACGTGATGTGGGCGGTCGCCACCCGAATGGATTTTTCACGCGACCTGATGACGCTGGATCGAACCCCTATCGACACTCTCGACTTCGCGTCGCCCCTCGAAGGGCTTGGCGGAAAAATCGGGTTCGACGCGACGCGCAAGATCGGGTCCGAAACGTCCCGTGAGTGGGGAAAGGAGTTGAAGATGTCGTCTCACATCGTTGAAAGGGTCTCCGAGCGCTGGGACGAGCTTTTTCCGCAGGCAACCGGTTCGGTGCGGAAATGACGAAACGGATCATAGTTGGGGTGACCGGCGCGTCCGGCTCGATGCTGGCGCTCGAAACCATACGCCAGCTGGTCCGAGCCGGAGCGGAAACGCATCTTGTCACCTCAAAGAGCGCGCGCGTGACCATTTCTTACGAGCTCGGCGCCGACGGATTGGCGCAGCTTGCTTCGCTCGCCAACCATACCCACTCCCACCAGGATCTGGCTGCACCTATCGCCAGCGGCTCCTTCAGGACGGACGGCATGATCGTCGTGCCCTGCTCGATGCGGACCCTTGCAGCGATGGCGCACGGCCTGGGCGACAACCTTCTCACAAGGGCAGCCGACGTCGTCCTGAAGGAGAGGCGCAGATTGGTGGTCGTGCCGCGCGAGGCGCCTCTGCATGAAGGGCATCTGGATGCGATGCTGAGATTGACGCGCATGGGAGCGATCATCGCGCCGCCGGTGCCGCCATTCTATGTCAAGCCGGCTTCGATCGAGGCGATGATCGAAGAGATGGCGGCACGACTGGTCAACTGGGCGGGCGTGGAGCCCGGCGACAAGCTGACCAGGTGGGGCGAAAAGAACGTCGCAACCCGCCAGTCGTTTTGATGAAGATGTCCGATGGGAGGGAAGCCCCGCGGCGAATTATGAGGAGCAGAAAGTCGCGCCGTATGATATCAGGCAACTGCATGCGGCAGGAAAGCCTGCGGCCGTCATCGATGCTCGACCGCCTGGAGCCGGGCCGCCGGAATGGTTGGTCGAAATCGGCAGAAAAGATTCGGCCCGATGACCTTTGGAATTCGGGTAAATTTCTTCAGTTGGCAGCAATGCCGCCGGCTTTCCCGAACCGACCACCGTTCCTGAGAGGCGCGGCTCAGCATGCCCCACGCGAACGCCTTGAACGCTGCGCTTTAGCCGCAGCGAAAGGGCCGTTTTGAGTTGCTGTGTCATTCGAATATGGGGCCTCGCGTTTGCGCGGACCGGATTTGGAGCGTGCGCGCTACCCAAGATTAAGCATGCAACAAGCTGCGCGTGAGCGAACGCACCATACCGATGAACGTCACTGTCCAGGCTGCCAGGGCGATGTAAAGGAACACGCGAGGCAGATACGATAGAAAGCCGAATTCCATGGCGCGATCCATCTGCCAGGTGGAAGCTGCGTACATGCCTAGCGGAAATACCGCTCCCCAATACAGCGGGTCATAGTCGAAAGGAAAACGCTCGTACCCGTAGCGCCAGATGCCTAACAGGAGCAGCATTGGTATCCACCAGGTTCCCGTGGCCCAGTAGAAGATAGTGAAGCCCTTCAGGAAGGGCAGCAGGGACGTCAGGTACGGTGCATGCGGCGCGTTCAGTATCAGCAAGGATCCAGCTAGCGTGGAAATGGCCATGGCGCCCATGTTGATCCAATAAGGCGGCGCCAGATCGCCGGGCGAAAAGCGAAAAAACGCATAACGATAGAAGATCAGCGACATCATCCATATGTAGAGCATGCCGCCCCATAGCCACATCGACAAAGCCATGAGATTGAGCTCGAGCCGATACGGCTGGTCGATACGCGCGGCAAGCAGCGCCGTGGATACGGACAGGGCCTGTGTAGCCACCACAGCCAGCAGCCAGCCGCCGTTGATACCCTTGTCGAGTGTGGGTTTTTCGCGCTTGACGGTGAAGGCGGTGAAAATCGTGTAGGTCAGGCAGACCCACAGAACGACGGCCAACGCCCACAAGGCCGCGCCCGCGGCGATGTCCTCACGCAGGATCATGAACTGGCTGGCCAGGATGCCGGTGCCTGCCACCGTCGTGAAATAGCCCGGTCCGGTAAGATGAGCGACCATGTCGCCGAAGAACCGCCGCGGATGACGCCATGCCCGCAGGATGTAGAGCAGCCACAGGACGGCATATTGCCCAATGTTGAGAACGAACAAGGCAAGCGCGAGGTTCGGATGCTCCATCATGGAGGCCGCGAGAGATACGATGCCGGTGGCCATGACCAGCGCGAAGTACGCCGGTGACATATTCGCCAGATTCAGGTCCGGCCGCGCCGAGTTCGAGCCACTGCTTCCGATCGTCATCTCTTTGACCGCAACACCGGGGATGAGGGACCCGAGAAGCGAAGATCGCAAATCGCTCCCTGGAATTTTCCGGCGACAGCCGAAGAGACCGCCAGATCGACCTGGTGGCGTTGATCTGGGTCAACCTGATCCGCTGGCTGGGTATGAGCGACAGTCCGGCCAGTGGCGCCTCGACATTCGCGATGACGGCGGGCCAGCCGCGATGGCCGGTCAGATTGCCCCATCAGTCAGATTGGCCCATCAGATTGCAAAATCCTCGGCGTCCGCTCCGTCGATGAGCGGGTCGGGCGTGCATGTGGCGGCAAGGCGGCGCGCATCGAGAATTGCTATCGTCTGGCCGTCGACCCTGATGCCCGATTGTCCCAGGCTCGACAATGCGCGCGAAAACGACTCGCGCGTAATGCCGAGCTCGGACGCGATGAGCGTCTTCTCAAACGGCAGGACGGCCCGGTCCGGCGTGCCCTGCCGCTTCGACAGCGCCAGGAGATAACATCCGACGCGCTGGGTCGCCGTCCTCAATTTGAGGTTCTTGATCTGACGGACCATCCGCCGAAATTGGTGCGCGAGGCTTCCGATCACTGCGTGCGCCAGCAAAGGGTCCGCATTGACGGCGGTGCGAAACGCCGCCGCATGAATCAACAAGAACCGCGAAGGCTCTGGCACCCTGGCCTGCATGAGATAGGGCGCATCGGTCAGGACGGCGGCGGGGATGATGAGATCCGGGGCCCTGACAGCCTCGATCAAGACTTCACGGCCTTCGGCCGATCGTCCGAACAACTGCGCGGACCCCGCCAGCACGATCAGCTGAAAATTCGGCGCGTCGCCTTGCTCGAACAGAACGGTGCCTGGGGACACGCTGTGCACCATGGCATGCCGCAGCAGCTCGGCCCGGCGGGATGAGGGTAGCCCCCGAAAAAGCGGTAACTCTTCCGGTGCCACGCCCTCATGCGTCACTTCATCCAGCAAAATATCACTTCTCCGAATTCAGGCCTTCCGGCTGTCGCTGCATCGTCTGTGACAAATGTCACGCCGCGCCTTGATTTGGATCAATGCCGGACGATGCCGGCTTAGCCATTTTGGCCTCGAGCGGGCGAGAGCCCGATCCTTGAGATCAACTGTCGAAGTGGCTGCCTGCGATGAAAACGACCGTCAATGCGAAGTCCGTGCAAATCTTGGGCGCAAGCACGGCCGCATTTACGGTCTGCTTCGCGGTCTGGACCATCTTCTCCATCATCGGCATTCGCATCCGACAGGAACTCGGCCTCACCGAGACCCAGTTCGGCCTGCTCGTCGGCACGCCGATCCTGACAGGCTCCCTGCTGAGGGTCGCGCTTGGTATCTGGACCGACCGCTATGGCGGCCGGATCGTCTTCACCGCGAACATGCTGGCCGCCGCGGCCGCGACGTTCCTGTTGTCCTACGCTCATACCTATCCGCAGATGCTGGTCGCGGCCCTCGGCGTCGGCATCGCCGGCGGCTCTTTTTCGGTCGGTGTCGCCTATGTGTCGCGCTGGTTTCCGCCGCAAAGGCAAGGCACGGCACTTGGCATCTTCGGCGCGGGCAATGTCGGCGCCGCGGTCACCAAATTTCTCGCCCCCTTCGTGCTCGTCGCCTTCGGATGGCAGGCGGTTGCCCAGGTCTGGGCGGCGGCCCTCGTCGTCATGGCCCTCATCTTCTGGCTGACGACTGACGATGATCCGGTCATCGTCGAACGCCGGCGTTCCCGCATCAAGCCGAAAAGCGCCTGGCTCGAACTCGAGCCTCTGAAGAACGTCCAGATCTGGCGTTTCGCGCTCTACTATTTCTTCGTCTTCGGTGCCTTCGTGGCGCTCGCGCTCTGGCTGCCGCAATATCTCATCAACGTCTACGGCCTCGACATCAAGACGGCTGGCATGATCGCAGCCTTCTTCTCGGTGCCGGCAAGCCTGTTCCGCGCCTATGGCGGACATCTCTCGGACAGCTTCGGCGCCCGCCGCGTGCTCTACTGGACCTTCTTCGTGTCGGTCGCGGCAACCTTCATCCTGTCCTATCCGCCAACCGACTATATCGTCCACGGCGCCAACGGCACGACGACCTCCTTCCACATCGAGATGGGCCTTTTCGGTTTCATCGTCACGATCTTCGTGCTGGGCTTCTTCATGGCGCTCGGCAAGGCCGCCGTCTACAAGCACATCCCGGTCTACTATCCCAACCATGTCGGTTCGGTCGGCGGACTCGTCGGCATGATCGGCGGCCTCGGTGGCTTCGTGCTGCCGATCCTGTTCGGCCTGCTGCTCGACCTGACCGGCCTCTGGACGAGCTGCTTCATGGCGCTCTTCCTGCTGGTCTCGGGCGCGCTGCTGTGGATGCACATGGCCATCCGCCAGATGGAGCGCGGAGCCGTCGGCGAGGCCCTTGCCAAGCTGCCTCCCTTCCCGGAAATGCAGCAAATGCCTGAGCCGGTGGCAAAGACCCGGACGGGCGGCCCCCTTACCGACTGGCGTCCCGAGGACAAGACTTTCTGGGCTGAAACCGGCCGCCGCATCGCCAAGCGCAACCTGTGGCTTTCGATCCCGGCGCTGCTGCTTTCCTTCGCCATCTGGCAGGTATGGTCGGTCGTCGTTGCCAAGCTTCCGCTCGTCGGCTTCACTTTCACCACGGACCAGCTCTTCTGGCTCGCCGCTCTGCCCGGGATCTCCGGGGCGACACTGCGCATCTTCTATTCCTTCATGGTGCCGATCTTCGGAGGCAGGCTCTGGACGACGCTTACCACCTGGTCGCTCATCATCCCGGCGGTCGGCATCGGCTATGCCGTGCAGAACCCCGACACGCCCTATGTCGTGCTGCTGATCCTGGCACTGCTCTGCGGTTTCGGCGGCGGCAACTTCGCCTCCTCCATGGCCAACATCTCCTTCTTCTTCCCGAGGGCGGAGAAGGGAAATGCGCTTGCGCTCAACGCCGGCCTCGGCAATCTCGGCGTCAGCGTCGTCCAGTTCGTCGTGCCGCTGGCGATCACCACCGGGATTTTCGGCTGGCTCGGCGGTGATCCGGCCATGGTCAAGGGACCGGCCGGTGACGCGCCGCTTTGGCTGCAGAACGCCGGCTTCATCTTCGTTCCGTTCATCATAGTCTCGGCCTTCGCGAGTTGGTTCGGCATGAACGACATCGCTTCGGCCAAGGCGTCCTTTGCAGAGCAGGCCGTGATCTTCCAGCGCCGTCACAACTGGATCATGTGCTGGCTTTACACAGGCACGTTTGGATCCTTCATCGGCTATTCGGCCGGCTTCCCGCTGCTCACGAAGATGCTGTTTCCGGACGTCAACGCGCTCCAGTTCGCCTTTCTCGGCCCGCTCGTCGGCGCTCTCTCGCGCTCCGGCTCGGGCTGGCTTGCGGATCGATATGGCGGCGCGCGCGTCACCTTCTGGGCTTTCGTGCTGATGATCGCCGGCGTTGCCGGGGTGTTGTGGTTCATCGGCATCAAGGATCAGCCGGGCGCGTTCCTGGGCTTTTTCGCCTCCTTCCTGCTCCTGTTCTTCGCCACCGGCGTCGGCAACGCCTCCACCTTCCAGATGATCCCGGTGATCATGGCCAAGGAGATGGACCGCTTGCTGCCCGAAGCCAACGCGGAAGCACGTCGCCAGCAGGCGGAGAAAGAGTCCGCGGCCATCACCGGCTTCACCTCGGCGATCGCGGCCTTCGGCGCCTTCTTTATCCCCAAGAGCTACGGCACCTCGATCGCGCTTACAGGCTCGCCGGACGCCGCGTTGTGGGCGTTCCTTCTGTTCTATGTGAGCTGCCTAGCCATCACCTGGGCTGTCTATACCCGCAGAGGCGGCCTTCTCCACGCAATCGAGCGCGCCAGGCACGGCGCGCCCATCCATCCGGCCGCAGCCGAATAACCAGGGAAAAATCAATGTCGCATTTTCTCGACCGGCTAACCTTCTTCCGCAAGACCGTCGACAGTTTCTCCGACGGCCACGGGATCGTGACCAATGAGGATCGCTCCTGGGAGGACGGCTACCGCAAGCGCTGGCAGCACGACAAGATCGTGCGCTCCACCCACGGCGTGAACTGCACCGGCTCCTGCTCGTGGAAGATCTATGTCAAGGGCGGCATCGTCACCTGGGAGACGCAGCAGACCGACTATCCGCGCACGCGGCCCGATCTGCCCAATCACGAGCCTCGCGGCTGCGCGCGCGGCGCCTCCTACAGCTGGTATCTCTATTCCGGCGCCCGGGTGAAATACCCGATGATCCGCGGCCGGCTGCTGAAGCTGTGGCGGGCGACCCGCGCCAGAATGACGCCCGTCGCGGCCTGGGCCTCGATCGTCGAGGATGCGGACAAGCGCCAATCCTACATTTCGATCCGCGGCCATGGCGGTTTCGTGCGCGCCACCTGGGACGAGGTGAACGAGCTCATCGCGGCCGCCAATGCCTACACCGCCCGCAAGCATGGCCCGGACCGTATCATCGGCTTTTCGCCGATTCCGGCCATGTCGATGGTCTCCTACGCGGCGGGCTCGCGCTATCTATCGCTGCTCGGCGGCGTGTGCATGTCGTTCTACGACTGGTATTGCGACCTGCCGCCGGCAAGCCCGCAGACCTGGGGCGAGCAGACCGACGTACCGGAAAGCGCCGACTGGTACAATGCCGGCTTCATCATCGTCTGGGGTTCCAACGTGCCGCAGACGCGGACGCCCGATGCACATTTCTACACCGAAGTGCGCTACAAGGGCACCAAGAGCGCCGTCGTCTCGCCGGACTATGCCGAGGCGACGAAGTTCGCCGACATCTGGCTCAATCCGAAGCAGGGAACCGATGCCGCGCTGGCGCTCGCCATGGGCCACGTCATCCTGCGCGAATATCATCTCGACCGCAGCGTCGCATATTTCGATGATTACGCCCGGCGCTACACCGACATGCCGTTCCTTGTGCGGCTTTCCGAGCGCGACGGCAGGCTCGTCCCGGAGCGCCTGCTGCGTGCCTCCGAGATCAGGGGAGCCCTCGGCGAGAATAACAATCCGCAATGGAAGACGGTCGCCATCGACGAGGCGACCGACGCGCTGGTCGCGCCGATCGGATCGGCCGGCTATCGCTGGGGCGAGCACGGAAAGTGGAATCTCGAGGAGAAGGACGGCAAGGGGAGGGACGTCCGGCTGAAGCTCACGCTTGCCGGCGATGGAGCCGACATCGCAGCCGTCGACTTCCCGTATTTCGGCGGTCGCGCCAGCGAGCATTTCGTGGCTACCGAGCATGGCGAGATTCTGACCCGCAACATCCCGGTCCGCACCATCAAGACCGTCGACGGGCCGGTGAAGGTGGCGACGGCCTACGACCTGCTCATGGCCAATTACGGCCTCGACCGCGGCTTCGGCGGCGCCAATGTCGCTTCTTCCTATGACGACGACGTGCCGTTCACGCCCGCCTGGGCCGAACGCATCACCGGGGTGAAGCGCGACGCCATCGTCACCGTAGCGCGCGAATTCGCCACCAATGCCGAAAAGACCAACGGGCGCTCGATGGTGATCCTGGGCGCCGGTCTCAATCACTGGTACCACATGGACATGAACTACCGGGGGATCATCAACCTCCTGGTGTTCTGCGGCGCCATCGGTCAGTCGGGCGGCGGCTGGTCGCATTATGTCGGCCAGGAAAAGCTGCGCCCGCAGACCGGCTGGACGCCGCTCGCCTTCGCGCTCGACTGGTCGCGCCCGCCGCGCCACCAGAACTCGACATCCTTCTTCTACGCGCACACCGACCAATGGCGATATGAGACCCTGACGGCTGAGGAGATCCTATCGCCGACGGCGCCCGAAGGGGACTGGAACCAGAGCTTCATCGACTACAATGTCCGCGCCGAGCGCATGGGCTGGCTGCCTTCCGCGCCGCAGTTGAAGCAGAATTCGCTCGACATCGCCGAGCGCGCCTCGGCGGCCGGCCTCGAGGTCAAGGATTATGTGGCGAAGGCGCTGAAATCGGGCGAGCTCGACCTTGCATGCGAGGATCCGGACGATCCGGCCAACTGGCCGCGCAACATGTTCGTCTGGCGCTCCAATATCCTCGGCTCCTCCGGCAAGGGCCACGAGTACTTCCTCAAGCACCTGCTCGGCACCAAACATGGCGTCATGGGTAAGGATCTCGGCGCCGAAGGCAAGGTGCGCAACAAGGAGGTCGTCTGGCACGACGAGGCGCCGCAGGGAAAGCTCGACCTTCTGGTCACGCTCGACTTCCGCATGTCGACGACCTGCGTCTACTCCGACATCGTGCTGCCGACCGCTACCTGGTACGAGAAGAACGATCTCAACACGTCCGACATGCATCCCTTCATACATCCGCTGTCGGCGGCGGTGGATCCGGCTTGGGAAGCGCGTTCGGACTGGGATATCTACAAGGGCCTTGCCAGGGCCTTTTCCGACATCGCGCCGGAGGTGCTGGGCGTGGAGAAGGACGTTGTCCTCACCCCCATCCAGCACGACACGCCCGACGAGATCGCCCAAGCCTTCGATGTCGCCGACTGGAAGCGCGGCGAGATCGAGCCGATCCCGGGCAAGACGATGCCGGCCGTGAACGTTGTCACGCGCGATTATCCGAACCTCTACGCCCGCTTCACCGCGCTCGGCCCGCTGATGACCGAGATCGGTAATGGCGGCAAGGGCATCAGCTGGAAGACGGAGCATGAAGTCGCGGCGCTCGGCGCGCTCAACGGCGTCCAGGCCGCCGGCCCCGCCAAGGGACTGCCGAGGATCGAGACGGACATCGACGCCACCGAAGTCATCCTGATGCTCGCGCCGGAAACCAACGGCGAAGTCGCGGTCAAGGCCTGGGAGGCGCTCTCCAAGGCGACAGGCCGCGAGCACGCCCATCTCGCCATCCCGAAGGAAGACGAGAAGATTCGCTTCCGAGACGTTCAGGCCCAGCCGCGCAAGATCATCTCCTCGCCGACCTGGTCGGGCATCGAGAGCGAGAAGGTCTGCTACAACGCCGGCTACACGAACGTCCACGAACTGATCCCGTGGCGGACCCTGACCGGGCGGCAGCAGCTTTATCAGGACCATCTGTGGATGCGGGCCTTCGGCGAAGGCTTCGTCACGTGGAAGCCGCCGGTCGACCTCAAGACGATTCCCGCCGTCAAGGGACTGAGACCCAACGGCAACAAGGAGATCGTCCTCAACTTCATCACGCCCCACCAGAAATGGGGTATCCACTCCACCTACAGCGACAATCTCCTGATGCTGACGCTCAATCGCGGCGGTCCGGTGGTGTGGATTTCCGAGGCTGACGCCAAGGCCGCGGACATCGTCGACAATGACTGGGTCGAGGTCTTCAACACCAACGGAGCGCTGACCGCCCGCGCCGTCGTCTCCCAACGCGTCAAGCAGGGCATGATGCTGATGTATCATGCGCAGGAGAAGATCGTGAACACGCCGGGCTCCGAAATGACCGGCAACCGCGGCGGCATCCACAATTCGGTGACGCGCACAGTGCTCAAGCCTACGCACATGATCGGCGGCTACGTCCATCAAGCCTACGGCTTCAACTACTACGGAACCGTAGGCTCCAACCGCGACGAGTTCATCGTCGTCCGCAAGATGGCGGCCGTCGACTGGCTCGAGGAACCCCTGCAAGACCATGCTGCCAAGGAGGCCGCAGAATGAAAATCCGCGCTCAGATCGCAATGGTGTTGAACCTCGACAAATGCATCGGGTGTCACACCTGCTCGGTTACCTGCAAGAACGTCTGGACCAACCGAGAAGGCGTCGAATACGCCTGGTTCAATAATGTCGAGACCAAGCCTGGCGTCGGCTATCCCAAGGAATGGGAAAACCAGCAGAAATGGAACGGCGGCTGGCGGCGCAAGAAGAACGGCAAGATCGAGCCGAAGATTGGCGCCAAGTGGCGCATCCTTGCCAACATCTTCGCAAATCCTGATCTGCCAGAAATCGACGACTATTACGAGCCGTTCACGTTCGACTACCAGCATCTGCACACAGCGAAGGAGTCGAAGGCTTTCCCCACGGCCCGCCCGCGCTCGGCCATCACCGGCGAGCGGATGGAAAAGATCGAATGGGGACCGAACTGGGAGGAGATCCTCGGCGGCGAATTCGAGAAGCGGTCGAAGGACGTCAATTTCGAGGGCGTCCAGAAGGACATCTACGGCCAGTTCGAAAACACCTTCATGATGTATCTGCCGCGCCTGTGCGAGCACTGCCTAAACCCGGCCTGCGCGGCGGTGTGCCCGTCGGGCGCCATCTACAAGCGCGAGGAGGACGGCATCGTCCTGATCGATCAGGACAAGTGCCGCGGCTGGCGCATGTGCGTCTCCGGCTGCCCCTACAAGAAAATCTACTACAACTGGTCGTCGGGCAAATCGGAGAAGTGCATCTTCTGCTTCCCGCGTATCGAGGCGGGGCAGCCGACAGTCTGTTCGGAAACCTGTGTCGGGCGCATCCGCTATCTCGGCGTGATCCTCTACGACGCCGACCGTATCGAGGCGGCTGCCAGCACTCCGCAAGAGAAGGACCTCTATCAGGCGCAGCTCGACGTTTTCCTCGATCCGAACGATCCGGCCGTCATCGCCCAGGCCCGTGCCGACGGGATCCCCGACAACTGGCTGGAGGCGGCCAAATTGTCGCCGGTCTGGAAGATGGCGATGGAGTGGAAGATCGCCTTTCCGCTTCACCCCGAATACCGCACTCTGCCGATGGTCTGGTACGTTCCGCCGCTCTCGCCCATCCAGTCGGCGGCGGCAGCCGGCAAGATGGGGTTGGACGGCGACATGCCCGACGTGCGCAGCCTGCGCATCCCGCTCCAGTATCTCGCCAATCTGCTGACGGCGGGCAATGAGGAGCCGGTGGCCCTCGCACTCGAACGTATGCTGGCGATGCGAAGCTATATGCGGGCAAAGACGATCGACGGCCGCCTCGACGAGTCGATCGCGGCGCGGGTCGGCCTGACGGGCTCGGCCATCGACGAAATGTACAAGGTGATGGCGATCGCCAATTACGAGGATCGCTTCGTCATCCCGACGTCGCACCGCGAGTGGAGCGAGGACGCTCAGGACATGCGTGGCTCCTGCGGCTTCTCCTTCGGCAACGGCTGCTCGGGCGGTTCCACGGAGACCAACCTCTTCGGCACCAAGCAGACCAAGCGGCCGACAAACCCGATGGAGATCGCATGATGACGGCGCCGCTCTCGAACAGGACCTTCAAGGCGCTCTCGGCGCTCCTTTCCTATCCGACGGAGGAGCTTTGCGCGGCGATCCCGGAAATCGGCGCGGCGATTGCGGCCGAGGGATTGGCGTCGGGCGAAGCAGGCAAGCAGCTGCAGCCCTTGCTTGCGGATCTGGCCACCCTGGATCTCTATGACCTGCAGGAGCGCTACGTCGAGTTGTTCGACAAGACGCGCCGCCACTCGCTGCATCTCTTCGAACACATACACGGTGAGAGCCGCGATCGCGGCCAGGCGATGGTCGATCTGGCCGAACACTACCGGCGCGGCGGGCTTGACGTCACGGCAAACGAATTGCCCGACTTCATCCCGCTCTTCCTGGAGTTTCTTTCCGCTCGTCCGCTCGAAGAGGCGCGCGGCCTGCTCAATGAAGCCGCCCACATCTTCTCGCTGCTGGAAGAGCGGCTCGCCAAGCGGAGCGGAGGCTATGCCGCCGTGTTCACGGCCATATGCTCGATTGCCAGCGAGCCCGCCACGGTCGCGGGCGCTGCCGAAATCGACGAGCCCGACGACCTGGCGGCCATCGACGCTGCCTGGGAAGAGACCGCCGTCGCATTCGGTCCCGGAAATGCGACGGACGGCTGTTCCGTCGACCGGTTGAGAATCCAGATGCGTGCCGCCAATCGCGATGCGCGCCACAATGCGGCCTGACGGAGGGAAGCTATGTCCGACACAATCAACCACGCGCTCTTTGGCTGGTATCCCTATTTCTGCCTGACAATCTTCCTGCTCGGCAGCCTGATCCGGTTCGATCGCGAGCAGTATACCTGGAAGACGGGTTCCTCGCAGCTGCTGCGGCGGCGCCAGCTGCGCTGGGGTTCCAATCTTTTCCATGTGGGCATCCTGGTGATCTTCGGCGGCCATTTCGTCGGCCTGCTGACGCCTATCTGGGTCTTCGACGCGCTTGGCGTCTCGCACAGTTTCAAGCAGGGGCTGGCCATCACCCTCGGCGGCATCGCAGGTGTTGCCTGCTTCATCGGGATCGCGCTTCTTGCTCATCGCCGGCTGTTCGATGCCCGCATCCGCAATACGTCCGCCCCCGGGGACATCGCGATTCTGCTGCTGCTTTGGCTGCAACTCACCCTTGGTCTTTCAACCATCTTTGTCTCGCTCGGCCACATGGACGGTCACGAGATGGTGAAATTCATGAACTGGGCGCAGGGCATTCTCACCTTGCAGCCGGCGGCCGCGGCCTATGTCGCCGACGTCAACCCGATCTTCAAGGCGCATCTCCTGCTCGGCATGACGATCTTCCTGATCTTCCCGTTCACAAGGCTGGTTCATGTCTGGAGCGCGCCGGTCTGGTATCTCGGCCGTCCCGGCTACCAGGTCGTGCGCACACGCTTCGCGGCCCGCCGGCCAGCTGCGCCGGTGCCAGCGATGCGATCGTCCGAGCCGGTTCGGTGGCCCGCTGCCGCTCCCTCCCACCAGCCCGCGGAGTAGACCATGGCCGCGCTCCTCATCGATCATTCGGCCGGCCGCAAATCGTCCGAACATCCGCACGAACACCGACCCGCAGCTCCCGACACGACGCCCCCCCGCGAACGCGTGGCGATGCCGCCGGTGACCGTCAACGGCGTGCCGATATCACGCAAGGCGATTGCCGCCGAGGTGCAGAACTTTCCCGCCCGAAATCCTGGCGAGGGCTGGCGTGCCGCGACCCGTGCGCTCGTCATCCGCGAGCTGCTCCTGCAGGAGGCCCGGCGTCTCGATATCGCCGTGGAGCAGCGGACCGACCAGGATGGACGCAGGGAGACCGTCGAAGACGCGCTGGTGCGCGGCCTGATCGAGCGCGAGGTTCGCGTTCCCGAAGCGGACGAGGAGGCGCTGAGGCGCTTCTATGAGAACAATCTTCGCCGCTTCGTGACGCCCTCGCTCTATGAAGCCGACCATATTCTCATAGCGGCTCGTCGCGATGAGCGCGAAGCCTTTGCCGCTGCGCGTGAAAAGGCATCGTCGATCAGGTCTGTCCTTGCCGCGGCTCCAGATCGTTACGCTGAATTTGCACGAGACTGCTCGGACTGCCCATCGGGAGCTTTGGGCGGCAGCCTGGGTCAGATCGGGCCGGGCGACACGACATCGGAGTTCGAGGCCGCTCTAGGCGATCTCGCCCCCGGTGAGATCTCGCCGCTGGTGGAAACCCGTTACGGTATCCATCTTATTCGCCTCACCCGCCGTATCGATGGCCGCCGGTTGCCGTTCGAGGCCGTGCGGGAACGCATCGCCGCCTACCTGACGGAGCACGTCAATCGGCAGGCGACCGCGCAATATGTGTCTCTCCTTGTCGGTCGGGCGGACATCAAGGGAATTGCCGTCGATGGCTCGGCCTCGCCGTTGGTGCAGTGAGGAGGGTTCGATGCTCGGGAACCTTATCGCTTCGTTGGACGATCCAAAAGCAGCAATGGCCATCATTGCAGCTATCGACGAGCCGGCCTTGTCCGCGCGGCTGACCGCAGCAGCTGATGACTCCGGCTGTTCGCCCGCCGATATCGTCGGCTCGGCGGTCCGCAATTTCCTGGACACCGCACCCGATGATCTTTGGACGCAGCTCATAGGCATCATGAACCGTGCTCCGGATCCGGGCCTCGCAGCCATGCGCGCAATTCTCGAAAAGGCTCTGCACGGAGCGTACGAAACTTTGTGATGCCTCCAGTTCCACGCGAGTGCTGCTTCCCGTCGAGGGCCCAACTGGTGCCATTCGAAAAGGCGCGACTGACAGGTGCCGCGCTCGCCCGGCCTCTCAACCAGCATAAAGACGGGCGCGGCATTGCCGGAGGGCGCGGACACCGTCGTGGTGCAGGAGCCTGACACGCTCTTGGAAGTGCTGCCATTCGACCGATCGCGCTTTCGGGGGGTAGGCAGTTGTACGGCCTTTGCCGACTGAAACGCGTTGCGGTCGCAGGGGGTTAGTTGTGGCGCATTTGCCAAGCTTTCAGCGCAGAGCAGAAGGAGTCTCAGGCATGCGGTTTGCTCATCCCGATTGTCCCATCACGGGCATCCTCTATTCAGACAGTTCGGCGTTCGAGACTTTCTTGCGGGAAGCGACAACCGCCATGGCCGCACGGGGCCTACGACTGGCGGGGCTGGTCCAGCATAGCGAAGCAAAGCCGGGTCGTTTGAAATGCGACATGCATCTGGAGAACCTGGCGACGGGCAAGCGCTACGGCATATCCGACGATCGAGGTCCCCACGCTCGTGGCTGCGTGCTGAATCCTGATCAACTCGCCCGCGCGTGCCAGTCAGTTGAAGAGACGTTGTCCGGCAGAACCGATTTGCTGGTTCTTTCCAAATTCGGAAAGACGGAGGCGGAAGGCGGCGGCTTCAGGGGGCTGCTGGCGAGGGCGCTCGAGCTTTCCGTTCCTGTTTTGATCGGCATTCCGTTGGTAAACCTCTCATCGTTCAGGGAATTTGCCGATGGCCTTGTGAGGGAGATCGAGCTTGTCGACCTGATGTCCGACCGGCTGACTGCGGTAGAGCGCCTACTGCACAATCGTCCGCCCGGGCGCGAGGGCAGATTGGAACTTGCTTGATGCTGCCTGTCGATCTGTCCTCTTCGGTCGCGCGGTCTTCGCTTTTTGTCGGCAATTCCACAGTGGCTGACATTTATTTGCCGATGGCATCACAGGGCCGGACACGGGTGCCGTTAGACTCCCCTGAATGGCGACACCGATATGGAGAAGTTCGATGAATGACGACGCTATTCAGCCAGGCCGCATTCGGCGTCTCGCGGAAGGTTTTGAAGGATGCCTCGAGCGCTGGATGGGACACAAACAGGAAACGGTCTGGCGTATGTTGACCGAGCCATCACAATTCGTGCAGTGGCTTGCTCCAGGTTCAATCGAGCTGCGTAAAGCGGGTCGAGTTCATATCGATTTCGGCGACAGCGGAGTGGTGATCGACAGCACCGTGCTTGCCTTCGATCCGCCGCGACTGCTCGCCTATTCATGGAGCAGCGGCGATGGAGCGGACCGGCCGTTGCGTTGGGAATTGGATGCTTTAGGGGGTGGCACCGCATTGACACTGACTGTGCAACTGCCGGAAGGGGAAGACATTGCCAAGGCTTGTGCGGGGTTCGAGGCGCATCTCGATATGCTCGCCGCTGCGCTAGAAGGGGTTCCGATCCGATTTCCCTTTGATCGCTACATCGCGGCGCGGCACGCCTATCAGAAACTTATGGCGGAATAAGCTATGGCAATGTCGAGATAAGCTGGAAGTTCGGCATGTCACCTTCGTCCGGTGCCAAAAGCCACGTTGTGCACTAGCGCGTTTCTCAGCAGACCAGTCCTTTTGGAGACGGACTGTCTGCTTACCGCGTAACAACAACGTCTCCAAACGGGAAGGCGGTTTCGGTTTTGCTCAAAGCCTGCCACAGTGCTCCAGCGCGACATGAATGCTGTCACTCAGGGTGTGATTGAAGAACGGCTTTTCGACGATCGGAATCCCAAGAGCGGCCGCGCTCTCCCGTAGCATCTTACTCGGATACGAGGTGATTATGATCGCCGGCAACCGAGTTTGTCCGTTCCGGAGACGCTGTAGCACTTCGAGCCCGTTCAGTTGCGGCAAGTTGTAGTCGATAACCAGGCAGCCAAAAGTTGGCAGCGCCGCTTCGTTCAACAGCTCCGCCGCATCGGCATATGTGCGGACGGAAAATCCCTCGAGTTCGAGCGAGAATTTGAGTGACCGCCGTACCGCCGGGTCGTCGTCAACCACGATCACCGTCGCTTTTTCGAGCGATGCAGAATCCGCAGCGCTTTCCATCGCATTGATCTCCGACCATTCGTTCACGACCTAGCAGGCCGCTACTCAGAGACACTTCGCCTTGACCTGAGACAAAAACCGTCAGAGGTCCGCAGATATCGCTGATCTTTGGAGGGTGGTGCTGCCATCAGCTCCGATCCGAGATAAATGCAAAGCGCACGAGTTCGGACAGGTTAGAGGCCGGCGTTTTGGCCATCACATTTGCTCGGAAAATCTCAAAGTTTTCGTAGGCTGATTTTCAAATCGTCAGCGATCGTCTTGTTCGAATATCCGGCTATGAGGCCTTCGAGCACCCGCCGCTCTGTACTGGAAAGCTGGGCAAGCCTTTCCTGAATTTCCAAACGCCTGGTTCCCCTCGAGGTGTCCTACTCTTGCTGACTGAATGCGGCCCGAACTGAAGCCAACACCGCCTCATCATCGAAGGGCTTTTCCAGAAAATCGATTGCCCCTGCCTCCAATGCTTTCCCTGCGAGCGCGACGTCGCCATGGCCTGTAATGATGATGACCGGCAAGTCTACACCAAGGCTTCTTAGTCGCCGCACTAGCTCAAGCCCGTCAATTCCCGGCATCCGCAGGTCGGAGATGATGCATCCACGTTCGACGCTGTCGATCTCGGCCAAAAGGCTAACTGCCGTTTCATAGGTGCGCGCCGAGACTTGCGCAGTGCCAAGCAGAAAGGCGAGCGACTTGCGCACTGCCTCGTCGTCGTCGACAATGTGAACGACATTATCGGCGGGCATCTGTGAACTCCTCCTCGGTCACCGCAGGTAGTGTAAAGCGAAACCTCGTTCCGCCACCTGGACGTGGCTCGGCCTTGATCTGCCCGCCATGCGCTTCCACAATCGTCCGGGAGATCGAAAGGCCCACACCCATCCCGTGCGGCTTGGTGGTCGCAAATGGTTGAAAGAGTTTCGTCGCCATTTCCTCTGAGATGCCAGAACCGCTATCATCGACCTGCACGACAATCATCATATTGTCGGCGGGTGTCGTGCGAACGGTCAAACTCCGCTCACTCGATTCTTCCATGGCCTCGACGGCGTTGCGGATCAGGTTGACCAGAACCTGTTGAATTTGCACCTTGTCGGCCAGGATCAGATTGACACGCGGGTCAAATTCGAACGTCACGCCGACGCCTCTATCCTTGGCGCCGACAAGCGCGAGGGCGGATGCTTCCTCCACGAGCTTGGCAATGCTTTGAATTTGTCTTTCGCTCTCCCTTCGACTTACGAATTCCCGCATGCGGCGAATAATCTGGCCGGCTCGCAATGCCTGGTCGGCCGCGCTGTCCATTGCATCTCGAAGAATCGCCAGCCGTTCGTCGGTGCTGCCGTCGAGGAGGCGCCGCGAACCTTTCAGATAATTGGCTATGGCCGCCAACGGCTGGTTGAGTTCATGAGCGATCGCCGAAGCCATCCCGCCCATCTCAGTGAGGCGTGACACGTGGGCGAGTTCGGATTGCAGCTCCTGAAGGCGCGCTTCTGTCCCCTGCCGCTCCGTCAGGTCACGGATGAACCCCGTGAAAAACCGCTGGCTCGCTGACCATATCTCTCCGACGGCCAATTCCATTGGAAACGTCGAGCCGTCTTTGCGTTGCGCGGCAGCCATGCGGCCAGTTCCAATAACACGCTGCACCCCGGTGTCGCGGTAGCGCTTGATGTAGCCATCATGTTCCTCGCGATAGGGTGAGGGCATCAGCAGCGTCACATTGTTTCCGATTGCCTCAGCCGCAGTGTAGCCGAACATCTGCTCGGCGGTCGCGCTAAAGGACTGGATGATGCCGTGCCCGTCGATCACGATCGTGGCTTCGGGGACTATGTCAATGATCGATTGGAGATGGGCCTCTCGCGTCAACGCCAGGATGCGCGCCTGTCGCAGCCGTTCACCGATCCAGGCCGTTCCCACCCCGATCAGTACGAAAACAGCGCCATTGACGACCTCGGACCAACCGACTGCCCCGTAATTGGCAATGAAAATGAAGACGAGGGGAACACTCGAGCAGGTGGCCAGAATGCCAGGACCGAAGCCGCCAACGCCCGCCGCCAGCAGCACGGCGGGCAGCAAGAAGAGGTAAGGAGCTTGATCTTTGAGAATCGATGCCAGGACGAACCTTGCGATGAACGCGACCGCGACCGCCGCCACGGCAATGCCGTAGCGCAGGGCTACTTCCCGTCTTGGGTGCGCCGTCTCCACTGACCGATCCCGAACCGGCACGCCATTCGATCCCATGGATAAGTTGACCAGAAAGTCTTCTTTACCCATGCAGTCGGGACTAATTGTTGATCTGGAGCAAACTTCTCACGAGAAGCCGACTGGTGCGACAATCCGCCAGCCCGTCGTCCTTCGCCGGAGAGACGCGAAAATCGGTCATGCGCATGGCTGATAACAGAGCGTGCGCACCGAGCTCGGGTGCTGCCTCGGGCAAACGCCTCCAGGGCCCCGCGAACGCGGACTATCTGGTGTCGCCGAGCCGAGATCGGTCCGGCGATCCGAATTTGGTGCGACAATCGCCGTCAACGTTGGCGTTAGACCCGGCTTTCCGCCGGGTCGAAGCGCGGGAAAAGGGACGTTGTGCTCCAGGTGGATGTGCTCGATCAGATCCTCGGCGAGCTGGGAAACCCCGACGTAGAGCGCTTGCCATGAGCGGCAAGCCCTTCGGCCTGGTCGTCGTGCTCGTGTCGCAGTTCCGAAATTGGCATGTCGTACTTGCCCTCGGTCCACTGCAGCATTGCCGGAAACGGCATGGCCTCTTCTTTGGTCATGTGCGGCTCCGCCTCGCATTGTATTTGCCGCAACGGCTCGCAGAGTCCGGTCGGAACGTTCGGATGGCTGCGATGCACCGCCTCAACCTTTCGCGACAGCGTTACGAAAACTTGTCTTGGGCGCGTCTGAAATGAGCACGCATGTAGTCGAAAAGTCGTTGCCGGCTAGCCAGAGGTAGGCCGGCGACACCCGAAAATGGCTTGTCAGCCGGTTGTAAGGTCGGATTCGCTATTCCGTAGCAGTAACGGTCACAAACCGTTGTAGCCTACAGATTGAATTACCAATCGCATTGCAACTTCCCAACCCACCCGATTGGAGACCTCATGTATCGCACTCTCATTCATGCCGCCTTCGCGGGCGTGTTCGCTGGACCTGTTCTGGCTGCCGGCGGTTGCTGCACGGCGGCGATATCTTCGGCCGAATTGGCTTAATAACAGCACTTCACGTGGAGGATAAGATGACCAAAACCCCCTTCAACCGACTTGTCTGGCTCACGCTGCGCGCGTCGGCGGCGCTGATGCTAACCATTGCACCCTACCACTTGGCGCTTCACGGTGCTGCCAAGCTCGTGCCGGCCGCTGCCCACGCCGAGTCCGAGGGCGGTGGTGGTAACGGCGGTGGCGGTGGCGACGGCGGTCACGACGGAGGCAATGGCGGCGGCGGCAATGGCGGCGGTGACGGCGGCGAGCACGATGGCGGCGATAGCCATAGCAGCAGCGGAAGCTCCAGTGGCCATGATAGCGACCCGGAATCTGCTGACGACCAGGCCGAGGACAACACAGGTGGTTCCGGCACGACGGGCACTGGCGCAGATTCCGCTACCGAGACCGGCGGATCCGATGATTCATCTGCCGTGCCGCAGGTGACGGACAACTAAGCGCGCCCCGCAAAGGTTGGCGCATTGGCCCGCTTGCGAAGGCGCGGCGGGCCTTTCTGAGGCGGTGCACCTACAGATGTGGCAGACCAGGGCTTTTGTCTTGGAGCATCAGAGGTCGTGAATTTCCGCCGACATCGCAACTGATTCGCCGTAAGCGTGAAAGCCCTCTGAAAGCTATGTCGGAACAGATGTCTGATCTGTTGGCCAGGTCCCGCCCCCTTCATCAATAGCTGTCCGAGCGTTGACGAGAAGCAAACCTCATCTCCTGAAACGGAGCGCGATCAAGTTTCTCTATCTGGCTCCCGAGCGATTGAGGTTGCGAGCCTAACGCTGGCTTCGAAACCGGACTGCTTCCCCGGCCTCGGCGATTTGAGCACGAGCGGGCTACCTATCCGATCAGCAATCGTCAAAACGATCGACAACCCGATCCCGCTCCCGCGGGCCGAAGCTCCGCCCCGCTCGAAACGGTCTGCCAATTTTGCCAGGGTTTCAGGTGGCACGACGGGTCCACCATTAGACACTTTCAGCAGCCCATCTGGATCAAGCGTGACTTCGACTGGTGCGGGGCCGCCGCCATAGCGCAGCGCATTCTCGACGAGGTTGCGGCACAGGATGCCGACGGCATCGGGGTCGATGTCGGACATCACAGGGGTTTCCGGCATGTTAAGGAGGATCCGCTCTTGTGGGACGCTTCTTCGCAAGTCGTCGACCACCACGCCCAGGGCAGCCCGCAGGTCGGACGTTCGTTCCAATCGAAGCCGGCTGCCTTCCGCCCGCGCGAGTTGCATCAGTCGTTCGGAGCGCGCTGTTAGCCGCTTGAGCGTCGTCTCGATGTCTGCTCCCCGCTGGGCAGTTTGCGGTTCCGTGGTTTCCTTGCGGATGCGCTGGGCCTGAGCGATCGCGCCAGCGAGCGGCGTCCGGAGTTCATGGGCAGTGTTGGTGGAGAGACTGCGTTCCGCTTCGAAGGCGGCCCTGAGCCTTTCGAATAGCGCGTTCAACGTGACAGCCAGTGGCTCGATCTCGCTGGGCAGGTCACCGGATGCCACAGGCCCAAGATCCTTTTCGCTCCGGATCTCGAGCTGTTCCCGGAACGCGCGTAGCGGCCTCGTGCTTGTCCGCACCGCCAGCACCACGGCGGCAAACGCGGCCGGGATGACCAGAAGGATCGGCAGTCCCAGGCCTATCTGCACATCCCTCACCACCTGAGCCCGATGCGCGAGCGGCTCGGCGATAGTGATACGCACCGTTCCCTGCAGGGCCTCTTCGCTGTAGAGACGATGCGTTGCTGTCCGTCCGAATCCGTTTCCCTGATAGGGGGGGAACACGGAGAGCTCGGCCGCATGAGACCGAAGGAGGACCTTACCTTTGTCGTCGCGGACCACGTAGGTGAAGCTCGTCATGGGCGCGGATGGCGCCAAGCCGCTGGCTGGCGACGTCTGCATCCTCGCGCCCCACGATGTCCAGAACCGCCAAGGGAAGCAGGCGTTGGGCGGTCTCCTGGAGGGAGGAATCGAAGACGTCCTCGATCCCGTGTCGCAGCAGGATGGCGGTCGTCCACGCCGCGCCGACCCAGATCACGAGTAGAAATGCTCCCAGCGACAGGAGGAGCCTGCCCTGTAGACTTCGGGGACGCCTCATGCCTGGGCCAGCCTGTAGCCGAGGCCGCGTTCGGTCTCGATTAGGTCGGTGCCGAGCTTCTTGCGCAGCCTGCTGACATGGACCTCGATCGTGTTGCTCTCCACCTCGGCATCGAAGTCGTAGAGCTTCTCCTCAAGTTGCGCCTTCGAGAGCAACTGGCCCGGCCGTGTCAGGAACGCCTCCAGCAATGCCCATTCGCGAGCTGTCAGCTGAACGGTCTTGCCGTCCCGGCGCACGCTCCGGCGGGCGATGTCGATGTCCAGCGACCGAAGGCGTATGATTGGATTGGGGTTGCCGGAATATCGTCGCGCGACGGAGCCGATGCGCGCCGACAACTCGTCGAGGTCAAACGGCTTGACGATGTAATCGTCGGCCCCAGCCGTCAGGCCCTCGATTCTGTCCGACACCTGGTCGAGGGCTGTCAGGATGATGATGGGCGTGACATCTCCGGCCGCCCTCAGGGCACGAAGGAACACGATCCCCCGTCCGTCGGGGAGCATCAGGTCGAGCAGGATCAGGTCGTAGGCCGCGCCCGCCATCGAGTCCCGCGCCGCATCGATCCGCGTGACCCAGTCCACCGAGTGGCCGTCACTGACGATCTGGTCGCGTACCGCCGCGCCAAGCACGCTGTCGTCCTCTATCAACAGGATTCGCATAGTGGTTCGCCCTTTCGCGGCCGCTGCCTTCCTTGGCGGACGTCCCTGACACCAGGCTGAAGCGGATTGCGCGCGAACTTCAGGATACCGTCAGCTTGGCTCTCCACCTTGCGTTGGCTCAAATCAGGTTGGAACGGAGTCCAGGTCTATGCGGCTTGCCTTGATGATGCTCGCCTGCGTCGCGGCCCTCTCTGCTGGACCGGCGCGCGCCGATGACCAATGCTTCGCGCCGATGGCGGACTGGAAGCCGAGGGAGGTCGTGACCGGCCTTGCGGCCCGGAATGGCTGGACGGTACGACGGATCAAGATCGACGACGGCTGTTATGAGATCGACGCCACTGACGCAAAAGGTCAGCGGATCGAGGTGACCGTCCATCCATCGACCCTCGAAATCATCCAGATCAAACCCAAGGACGGCGCCGATCATCGGCACCGCGACGAGGAAGCCCGCCATGACGATCAATGACTTTGCCTCGACCCGGTCCGGCTCCCAAGACACCGCCGAGCGGCGGGTCCTGGTCTGGGACCCGCTGGTTCGCCTCTTCCACTGGGGCCTCGTCAGCGCATTCGCAACGGCGTGGCTGACCGCCGAAGATATACAGCCTGTTCACCAGCTCGCTGGATATGCGGTCGCCAGTCTTGTCGGCTTCAGGATCCTATGGGGTCTCGTCGGCAGCCGCTACGCCCGCTTCGCGCAGTTCGTCCGCGGACCTGTCCGGACAGCCTCCTACATCAAGAAGATGGTGACTGGCAGGGAGCGGCGCTACCTGGGCCACAACCCGGCTGGCGCGGCGATGGTTGTAGCGATCCTGGTGACGTTATCCGGGACGGCCTTGACGGGTTGGCTTCTCGAAGCGCCGGACGCCGCCGCAGGACAGGTGCAGATCGTCACGCCCGCCTTCGCGGAAAACGATGCCAACGAGGCTGAGGCGGGGACAGGCGTCAACCTGGAAGAGAGGGCCGGAGGTCCGCTCAAGGATATCCACGAAACACTTGCCGACCTGATGCTTCTGCTGGTCGTGCTGCATGTCGGCGGAGTTGCGTTGGCTTCGCTCCGCCACCGGGAGAATCTCGTTCGCGCAATGCTCACAGGCCGCAAGAGGCCTCCCGCTCCCGGCGACATCGCCTGAGCGCTGGTGTCCAAGCAGCAGAGAACCAACCTGGCCCCGTTTCGGCGGGGCCTTTCGATTCCTGACGGCAAGCTGAAGCAAAAAACCTGTCCCGGTCAGGAAGCGATCAGGGCGGGTCGCCAGAACGGCAGCAGCAGAAAAAGGAGATCCTGCGATGAAAAAGACCATTTCCATCTTGCTCGCGTCGACAGCGCTGATCGCCGTGATCGGCATTCCCGCGTGGAGCGCCATGTACGGCGCTGGCCAGTTCGAGGGACAGCACGACGCAGCCTTGGGTGCCTTCCAGGCCCCTGGGGCATCTCCGGTGTTGGTCAGCGAGGATGACGGCGAAGACCGTGATCATGAACGTCGACTGCGCCGTGGGGACGATGACCATGAGGGCGATCAAGAGGACGATGACGATGGCGGCAACGCGTCGGGCCCGGCTCCGGCCGGAAGTGTGGCTCCCCCGAGCAATGGCCTCTTCGGCACCGGTGCCATGCCCAAGGTTCAGGTCAACTGAGCCGACCGCTCGCTTCACGCCAGTCCAAGGAACATTCCAATGAGAACCATCTTAGCCGCCCTGGCCCTGACCACGGCCCTGACGCTTCCCGGCATCGCCATGGCCCGCCCGGTAACCCTTACCACCACGCTGAAGAACTATGGCGGCAACGGGGCCTACCTCGCCATCTATGTCACCGACCCCACGGGGGCCTATGCCGGCAGCCTCTGGATGGCCGGAACCAAGTCCAAATACTACGAACACCTATCCGACTGGTACCGCGCGACGGGCGGCAATGCCGCCGAGATCAATGGCATCACGGGAGCGAGCGTGGGCGCTGGCCGCCGGCTGGAGATCACACTCGACCTTGCGGATGCGCTCTTTGACGCCGGCTATACCGTCCACATCGACGCGGCCGCGGAGGACATGCGCGACAGTCCCGACGAGATCACCGTTCCGCTGACCGCCAAAGGGGCGGGACAGCCCGTTCCCGGCCGCCGCTACATCGCGGACTTCAGCTACGGCTTGTAAGGCGCTGCAGCAATGATCCGTGCCCTTCACCGTTGGCTGGGCCTGCCGGCTCTTATCCTCGTGACGCTCCTCGCCGTCAGTGGCGCGGCGCTGTCCGTCTTCCCGGCGGCGGAACGGATTTCCGCGCCGCAAGCGGAACAGGCGATGAGCGTCGCAGACCTTGCCGCACGCATAAAGTCCGCCTTCCCGGGGGTCGAGCAGATACGGCGCTCACCCTCCGGACGCATCACCGCCTTCTGGTTCGAGGGCGGCACGCCGGCATCGGCCGTTATCGACCCGGCGACAGGAGCCGCTACGGCTTCGGGCGATCCCAACCCGGTCCAGCGCTGGCTCGCCAACCTGCACCGCTCGCTGTTCCTTGACGACGCCGGCCGTATCGCCATGGCAACGGGGGCGGCGGCGATGCTCGTCCTTGCCGTCTCCGGTTCGATGCTGGTCGCCAGGCGCGCCGGCGGATGGAGACGCTGGTTCGCCCCGCTTCGGGGGCCTCTGGCGGGGCGCATCCATGTCGAGCTTGCGCGGGCGGCTGTCCTTGGCCTTCTGCTGTCGTCGGCAACGGCCCTTTGGATGACGGCCTCGACCTTCGGGTTCCTTCCGGACAAGGCGGCCGTTCCAAGCCTGCCATCCGCGGTGAGCGGGACAATGGGCGCCACCTTGACATCGATGCCGCTGCTCGCGGCGACGCCCGTGTCGAGCCTGCGCGAGCTGAACTTCCCCTATGCGGGAGACGCCACCGACGTCTTTACGCTCAAGACCGAAAGCGGCACTGGCTACCTCGATCAGGGAACCGGGGCGACGCTCGCCTGGTCAGGCACGAGTGGTTGGACGCGCGTCTCCGAAACCATTTACATGCTCCACACCGGACAGGGCGCGGCACTTCTCGGCCTGTTTCTCGGGCTCACGGCGCTTACCGTTCCTGTCATGGGCGCCACGGGACTCCTCAACTGGCTGGCGGGCCTCAGCGGCCGTCCCAGGATTCGCGACAATGCCGCGCCGGGCGGCGCTGAGACGATCATCCTGGTCGGAAGCGAGGGCGGCATAACATGGGGTTTTGCCGCGACATTGCATCTGGCGCTGACTCGCGCCGGGCAGCGCGTCCACACCGCGCCGATGTCGTCGTTCGACCCCGGGCGCTTTTCCGGTGCGGACCGGTACGTCGTGCTTGCCGCGACCTACGGCAACGGCGACGCTCCCGCTTCGGCGAAAGGATTCCTGGACCGGGTGGCAGGGCTTTCCGCGGCACCTGCGGCGCGACTGGCTGTGCTTGGCTTCGGAGACCGGAGCTTCCCGGCCTTCTGCGCCTACGCCAGGGCGGTTGCCACTGCCGCCGAAGGTCGGGGTTGGCCGCTTCTGCTGCCATTCGAAACGGTCGACCGCCAGTCGCCGCAGGAGTTCGCCCGCTGGGGACGCGCGCTTGGCGAAGCACTCGGTATCGACTTGGAACTCAACCACCAGCCTGTCCTCCCCGAGGTCAAGCCGCTGACGCTTGTCTCGCGTCGCGACTACAGCCATGAAGTCCAGGCGCCGACAGCGATTCTGCGCTTTGCCCTTCCACGCCGGTCCATCTGGCAACGCCTGATGGGACGAGGGTTCGCCCGCTTCGAGCCCGGAGATCTGCTCGGCGTCGTGCCGGAGGGATCGCCCATGCCACGCTTCTACTCGCTCGCCTCAGGCACCCAGGACCGGTTCGTGGAGATTGTCGTGCGCAAGCATGTCGGAGGCGTCTGCTCGGGCGAACTCATGGCGCTCGAACCGGGCGGAACGGTGGCTGGCTTCATCCGCCCGAACCCGGCGTTCCGTCCTGGTCGCGACCGCACTCCCCTTATCCTGGTCGGAGCGGGAACCGGAATAGGACCCCTCGCGGGCTTCATCCGGGCCAATGCATCACGGCGGCCGGTCCACCTGTTCTTCGGCATGCGACTTGCAGAAAGCGACTTTCTCTACCGCGAGGAACTGGACGCCTGGACGGCCGAGGGCAGGCTCTCCAGCCTGTCGACGGCGGTCTCGCGCGGAAGGCGGCCGCGCTACGTTCAGGACGCGCTCGTCGCAGAGCAAATCGAAGTCGTCCGCGCAATACGGAAAGGGGCGCGGGTCATGGTCTGCGGCGGGCGGCAGATGGCTGCTGGGGTGGCCGAGGCGATGGCGCGGATACTTGACCCGGTTGGGCTGTCGCCCGCGGTCCTGAAGGCGGAGGGGCGCTATGTCGAAGATGTCTACTGATCTTGAGCGCCACGCCCTCAACGGGCCGACGATGGGCACACGCTGGTCCGCGCTTTTCCACGCCCCTTCGGGCTTCGACGCTGGAGCTGTCCGTGCGGTCCTGCAGGCCGCAGTCGACGAGGTCGATGCGCAGATGTCGACGTGGAAACCTGACAGCGACCTGGTGCGCCTCAACCGGGCTCCGGCAGGAGAGTGGGTGACGGTTCCAGGTCGCCTCCTCGACGTGATCCAGCTGGGGCTGGCGGTAGGCCAGGCTTCCGGCGGCGCTTTCGACATCGGGATGGGCGACGCGGTAAGCGCATGGGGCTTCGGCCCGGCTGAAGCCAGTCCAGACCGAATCCGCGGCGCGACGCAGGCAAGGCACGCGCATGCCTACGACGTGCTGGAGATCGACGGGGCCAAGGTCCGCAAGCGCCTGCCAATCAAGCTTGATCTCAACGGTGTCGCCAAGGGCTACGGCGTGGACCGCCTCGCCGAGATCCTTAGTAGCTGCGGCATTCGCGATGGGATCGTAGGCATCGACGGCGAGATCCGAGCCATGGGCCTCAGGCCCGACGGCGAGGCCTGGACGGTCGCCGTGGAGCGACCGGACCCGGAGCACCGCGCGCCACATTCGATCCTCTCCCTACAGGATCGCGCCGTCGCCACGTCCGGCGACTACCGCCATTGGGTCGAGGTGCAGGGCCGGCGTTTGTCCCACACCATGGATCCGACCCGCGGCGCGCCGCTTATAAAGCCGCCGGCGTCTGTCACGGTGATCGCGTCCACCTGCGCGCAGGCCGACGCCTGGGCGACCGCGCTGATGGTGCTCGGCTCTGAGAAGGGCGGTGAACTCGCCCTCCGGCTGGGGCTCGATGCCCTGTTCCTGCTTCGCGATGGAGCGGACAGCATCCGCGCCTCCCGGATCGGGGGCTTGTTCGGGGGCGCAGGGATCTCGGTCCCTGCGGAGGCGGGCTGATCGCGATGCGGCATTCGAACGGAGGGGAGCTGAGAACGGCCTTGCCGCTTGTCGCCTTAGGGGGCCTACGCTTGGCCTCGCCCTCTGTTTCGCGGGCCGGCCCGACTTGGCCCCGCCTCGCCAGGCTTGCCGGGATGATGCCCGTCCAAGCTCCTCGACCACGGCGCTGTCGCCCACGCCAATCTCTATAGCCATAAAATCAAACTTATCAAAGGACTTGAAATGAGCCGTCTCTCGCATTCCGAAATTCACATGGTCCACCGGATCGGCTGGCTCCGCGCGGCCGTGCTTGGCGCGAATGACGGGATCGTTTCCACGTCGAGCCTCGTCGTTGGCGTGGCGGCCGCCGGATCGGGATCAGCCCAGATCCTGATTGCCGGATTGGCTGGTCTCGTGGCGGGCGCGATGTCCATGGCTGCCGGGGAATATGTTTCGGTTAGCTCCCAGACGGATGCCGAGAATGCCGACCTCGCCCGCGAGAGACGCGAACTCGCCGAAACGCCTGAGGCAGAACTGGAAGAACTGACACAGATTTATGTCGACCGGGGCCTGGATCGCGAGCTCGCCGAGCGGGTCGCGGTGCAGCTGACAGAGCGCGATGCCTTGGGCACCCATGCCCGTGACGAACTCGGCATCTCCGAGACGGTCGCTGCCCGCCCGGTGCAGGCAGCCCTGGTCTCGGCCCTTACCTTCGCATCGGGAGCGGTCGTGCCCGTGCTGGTCGCGCTGGCATCTCCCGTGGACAAGACAAGCGTCGTGGTCGCGGCATCTACAATCGTCGCGTTGGCCATACTGGGCGGCCTGGGCGCCTCCGCCGGAGGAGCCGGCGTGCTGCGCGGCGCCGTTCGTGTTACTTTCTGGGGCGCTCTCGCGATGGCTGTCACTGCCGGCGTCGGGACGATGTTCGGGGTCAGCGCCGGATAGTGGGCTCTCTGGTCAGCGAGGAGCATCTCGGTGCCCCGGCGTTCATTCGAGTGCAAGGCGAATGGATGGCGTTGGCCGTCAGTCCATAAGCGTTGCGGCTTGCGAACTTGACGAAGGTCAAAGCCACTGGTCATGCAAGCCTGTACGGCTTGTCGCGCGTCCGCGAACCCGGAGACACGCATGCAAGCCTACGAACGAGAGGCTGAAAGCTCGGCAAACGTGCCGCCGGCCCCCGTGTTCGTCGCCCGAGGACTAACCAAGGTCTACGGCTCGGGCGACTCGCAAGTGACGGCCCTGAAGAACGTGGATCTCGATATTCGGCAGGGCGAGTTCATCGTTCTTCTTGGGCCCTCCGGTTCGGGCAAGTCGACCCTTCTCAATATCCTTGGTGGACTGGACGCTCCAACGTCAGGCTCGGCAAAGTGGCGCGATCACCAACTGACCGGAGCTGGCGACGATGAGCTAACCACATACAGGCGCGAGCATGTCGGCTTCGTCTTCCAGTTCTACAATCTGATACCGAGCCTCAGTGTCGAAGAGAACGTGCGGCTGGTTGCGCAGATAGCCAGCGATCCGATGGACCCCAGGCAAGCGCTCGAACTCGTCGGATTGTCGCATCGCGCACGTCACTTCCCGTCGCAGTTGTCGGGCGGGGAACAGCAGCGGGTAGCCGTGGCTCGCGCGATCGTGAAACGACCTGATATCCTGCTTTGCGACGAGCCGACAGGCGCGCTCGACGTCGATACCGGCCGGATGGTACTTGCGGCGATCGCCAAGGTGAACGCGCAGCTCGGCACGACGACCATCGTGATCACCCATAACTCGGCAATCGCTGGAATGGCCGACCGCGTCTTGCGGCTGAGCGGTGGGCGCATCGTCAAGGAGGAACCTAATCCGAACCGCATCGCCGCCGACGACGTGCAATGGTGAGCGTGCTGGACATCAAGGTTCTGCGCGATATCTGGTCGATGCGGCTTCAGGTTCTCAGCATCGCGATGCTCGTCGCTGCGGGCGTGGCCGTCTTCGTGATGTCGGTGTCCAACTACCGGGCGCTTGTTGGCGCCATGGAGAACCACTACCGCAACGAGCGCTTCGCGGACCTCTTTGCAGGCATGACGCGCGCGCCACTGGTCATCGCTGATCGTCTGCGCGAGATCGATGGGATCGGCATCGTGGAGCCGCGGGTTGCGAAGCCAGTGCGGATAATACGCGAGGACACGAACCTGCCGATCTCGGGCCGCATCATCTCGCTGCCGGCCGATGGGCAGCCGCTGCTCAATCGTCTCCATCTGGTGCAGGGGCGCTGGCCCGACCCGTTCCATCCGGAAGAGGTCATCATCAACGCAGCCTATGCCGAGGCGCGGGCCGTGCGAATGGGAGATCCCATCGAGGTCGTCCTCAATGGGCGCCTGCAGGATTTTCGCGTCGTCGGTTCCGCCTTGTCGCCCGAGTTCGTCTTTGCCACGCGAAGCGCAGTACCGCTTCCCGATGATCGGAACTTCGTGGTGCTGTGGGCAGGCGAGGATGCGGTGGCAAGTGCTTTCGACATGAAGGGCGCGTTCAACGATGTGGCGATGACGATAGCTCCGGGGGCAAGCGTGCAGCATGTGCTGGAGGAGGTGGACCGCTTGCTGGCTCCATACGGCGGTACAGGAGCCTACGATCGCGGCGATCAGCCCTCGCACCGCTTTCTTGAGGATGAGCTGGCGGAGCAGGAAACCTTGAGCATTTTCATGCCATCCGTCTTCTTCGGCATCGCGGCTTTTCTGCTCAACGTCGTCATCGGCAGAATGGTTGAAGCGCAACGCGGACAGATCGCTTCGCTCAAGGCCCTGGGATTCGCCAACGGCACCATCGCGCTCCATTACTTCAAGTTGGTCACGGCCATCGCGCTGGTGGGATCGGCCGCAGGCCTCGTCCTGGGATGCTGGTTCGCCGTCGGCGTCGTGGGAAGCTATCGCGCCTTCTTCCGGTTTCCTTCGCTGGAGGCGCGGTTCGAGCCGTGGCTCCTCGTTGCCGCGACGCTGGTCAGCATCGTCGCGGCAAACCTTGCGGCTGCGACATCGGTCTATCGAATAGCTGTGCTTCCACCCGCCGAAGCCATGCGACCCGCAACTCCGCCTGCTCTGCAGACCTTCGCCTGGCTCCAAACGATGGGGAACCGCGTCATTCCGCTGCAGTATATCATTGCGGCCCGCACAACACTGGGCAGGCCGATCAGGACGCTGTTTTCGACCATCGGCATCGCCCTTGCCATTCCGCTTATCCTGTTTGGGCTCTACTGGTTCGATGCCATCGACTACATGATCGATGTCAGCTTCAGCCGGGTCGAGCGCGGCGACGCCTTTCTCACTTTCACCGAACCTGTTTCCACGGACGCACGTTACGAGTTGATGGCGCTTCCCGGAGTGCTGAATGCTGAACTCCAGAGAGTGGTTCCCGTGAGATTGCGAGCGGGGTACCGGACCTATCGCACGTCGGCCATTGGCCTGGATCCTGGTTCCGAACTCAAAATCCCCAGGGACAAGGCGCTGCAACCGATCTCCGTTCCTGCAGATGGCATCATGCTGAGCCGGCAGATCGCGGGCCAGCTCGATCTCCATGTGGGCGACAGAGTGTCCATCGAGGTGCTTGAAGGTACCAGGGTTGTAAAGGACGTCATTGTCCGCAGGATCTCCGACGACATTCTGGGATCGTCGGTGACCATGGACCGCAGCGCGCTCAATCGCGTGATGAAGGAAGGTCCCGTTGCAAACGTCGCGGCCCTAAGGATTGACCCTGCTCAATCGGAACTGGTCTGGTCCAGGATAAAGTCGATGCCGAGGATCGAGGGAAGTTCGGTCAAGGCTCTGTGGCTGTCACTGTTCAGCGACACGATCGGCGGAATGGTGCTGATCGGCGCGCTGATCCTGGCGGGGTTCGGAATGCTGATCGCGATAGGTGTAGTCTATAACAGCGCACGCATCGCCCTGCAGGAGCGCGCCTGGGAACTGGCCGGTCTGCGTATTGTCGGGCTAACTCGGCACGAAGTATCGGCGGTCGTTGTCAGCGAGCTTGTCGCCGAGCTCGTCGTGGCGATTCCGTTGGGACTTTTGATCGGGCGCTACCTGATCGAGCTAATCGCCTCAGCGCGGGCGAGCCAGTCGTTCCAAATTCCCGCTGTGATCGATCCGAGCAGCTACGTCATAGCGTCGGTCCTGGTGATCGCCGCGGCTTTCGCCAGTTTCATCATGATCCGCCGAAGGATCGATGCACTCGACCTGGTTGCCGTCCTCAAGACCCGAGACTGATCATGAAGCACCGGCCTACCTCGATCGCTGCTGGACTCTTGCTGGTGTCGATCGCGGCGGCGGGCCTCTACTGGCTCCTCTTGCCGCAGCCCATTCTGGTCGAGACCGCCGAGGTCGTGATGACGACGTTTCAGGATACGATCGAGGAGGACGGACGCACGCGCGTGCGCGATCGCTATATGGTGTCGGCGCCTTTATCGGGTCGCGTGCAGCGGCTGATACTGAAGGCCGGCGATGTCGTGCACGCTGGGCAAAAACTGGCGACCATCACGCCGCCTGTTTCTCCTTTGCTGGATTCACGAGTGCGGCAGGAACTCGAGGCGCAGGTCGGCGCAGCCGAGGCTGGCGTCGAAGAGGCTGAAGCGATTCACGAGCAGGCCAAGGTCCTCCTGGCTCAAGCTAGCACGGATCTTGAGCGCACAAGGCAGCTTGCACAGCGTAATGTGGCGGCCGCGGCGCAACTGGAAAGAGAACAGGCCCTCTTCCAGTCCGCCGGCCGGCAGGCGGATGCCGCCGAGCGCCGCTCGCATGCCGCAACTCATGTTCTGGAGCAGGCTCGCGCTGCACTGCAATCTGCCGGCAATCCCGATCCGGGCGAAGGCTTCCCGGTTCTGTCGCCCATAGATGGACGCGTTCTCAGGGTCGAACAGGAAAGCGAGAGCGTGGTCTCGTTGGCGGCCCCATTGGTCGAACTGGGGGACCCGGGCGACCTCGAAGTCGCGGTGGATGTTTTGACGACCGAAGCCGCCCGTATAAGGCAGGGCGATAAGGTGACCATCGCGCGATGGGGCGGGCCTTCGGATTTGCAGGGCGTCGTGCGGCGTGTCGAGCCATCCGGCTTCACCAAAATCTCGGCGCTCGGCGTAGAAGAACAGCGCGTCTGGGTCATCATCGACATAGTCTCGCCGCGGCAGAGCTGGACCAATCTCGGAGACGGTTACCGTGTCGAGGTCAGTATCGCGATCGACCAGATTGACAAGGCAAATGTCTTGCCGATGGGAGCTTTATTCCGGCGAGGCGATGCCTGGAGCATCTTTGTCGTCGATCAAGGGCGCGCATATCTCCGGGAGATCGAGGTCACGCGGCGCTCGGCACGCTTTGCCGTGGCCCAGGGCATACGGCCGGGTGAGATGGTAGTCGTCTATCCGCCTGCTTCGCTTGCCGATGGCAGCAAGATCAGGGTCCAGTAGGGGCTGGGCTCATCGTGTCCGCAGCGAGATGGTCTACCCAATCCAAAAGAGCGTCGGGAAGGTGCAACAACAGAGTTGGCGACGACGATCTTTGTTGGCAGCGCAGCTCTGCTTCACGGCCAACGTCCGATCGCTCGCATTCTTGGGACACTTTGGCACGCTGTCACATCGGATCCTCGCGATAGCTCGTTCGGCCGGCCGCTGCCCACACCTCGACGAGCAGCATCGTCACGGTAACAGCCAAGGGGCCAAGTATGAACCCGGGAGCCCCGAAAAGCGCCAGCCCACCTATCATCGATATGAAAGCGGGAATCGTGTGGAGCCTCAGTTGGTTTCCCACCAGCAGCGGCCGAAGGAGGTTGTCGATCCCGCCTACGACAATGGCGCCCCAAACCGTGAGGATCAGGGCCTTACCCCAATCACCATCAAGCAGGAGCAGGATAGCCGCCGGTATCCACACGATGAAAGCACCCAGGACCGGCACGACGGAAAGCAGGCTCATCACCACGCCCCAAAGAAGGGGCGTCGGCAATCCCAGGACCCAGAACATCAGGCCGCCCAAAGAACCTTGAACCGCCGCGACGGCTAGCGTCCCATATATTGTTGCGTGAACGGTATCGAAGACGCGCTGAAACAATCGCTCCGTCTCGGCGCTGTCCAGCGGCATCCAATCGCGAAGAAGGCGTGCAACGGCTTTCCGATCGCGAAGGAAGTAGAACAGCATGTAGAACGTTATAAGGACCTCCGCGACCTGCAACACCGAGCTCTTGACGAAAGTCGCGCCGGCATTGCTTAGCCATGTTGCGAGGCTCGCCATCATCGAGGGCAGATCGACCTGTTGATCTATCCACCTTCCAATAGGTGCTATGCTGGGATGCGCGTTCAGGAGCCGCTGGAGCTCTCCATCCGCTAACCGGGTTCGGACAGAGGCAGCCCCGGAAGCAGCTTCCTCGACCAGACGCTCCACCACGAAAGCTGCCGGGACAAAGACGAGCAACACTATCGTCGATACTGAAACCATCGCCGCCAGGTTCGGATGTTTCGCCTTCGTCCCGATCCAGCCTTGGAAAGGACCAAAGAGGATTGCCAGCGCAGACGCCCAGGTGATCGCGCCTAAAAATGGCCGGGCCAAAAGCACGCAGACGACAATCCCGATGATCGCGGCAGCGGCTAGAACAAACGTGCTTGCGCGGCTGCGGCGAACTCGAGGAGCGCCGGCGTTCATCTCGCCAACTCCGAAACGGTTCGTGCGGGAGTTTGCATGACATTCCAACTTTTGTTGATCATCAACTCACCCGTCATGGATCGGCTCCTGCGGCTAGGCTTTAAGACGCTCCCGCCAGAGTGGCTTCAGTAACTCGAGGCCTGCCAGCACGACAAATCCCGCGGCAAACGTCATAGCGAGATCGTCGAGATGCAGTGGTCCGAAGCGGAAGAGACTGGTGGCAAATGGCCACAGAAGGGTGCCGGCCAGCATTGACGCGACAGTGACGACAACAATCATGAGCGATCGGTTCGGCCTGTGAAGCGCGGTCAAAATGGACGCGCTGAAGGAGCGGTTGACAAAAATCAGCCCCACGATTGTCAGCACCAGCGAGAAAAACGTCAGCGCCCGGATTTCGTTCTCGGCCATGCCTTGTCTAAGGGCGACAATGTAAATGCCCGCGAGAAGCGCGAAGGCAACAATCCCCTGGATCAGTCCCCACCCGATCAACGCCCCGGAGAACAGGGGTGAGTCTGGATTGCGCGGCGGGCGGCGCATGACATCGTCTTCTTCGTTTTCCGCCTCGAAGACCAGCGAACACACCGGATCGATCACCATCTCCAGAAAGGCGATGTGGATCGGCCCGAACAGGATCGGCAGGCTAAACAGCAGCGGGAGCAGCGAGAGGCCCGCGATCGGCACGTGGACCGCGAAGATGAACCCTATCGCCTTGCGCAGATTGTCGAAGATGCGGCGGCCAAGCCGAACGGCCTTGACGATCGAACCGAAATCATCGTCGAGCAGGACGATCGACGATGCCTCGCGCGCGACGTCGGTGCCACGGCCGCCCATGGCAATCCCGATATTGGCTGCTTTCAGCGACGGCGCGTCATTGACGCCGTCGCCGGTCATGGCCACGATCTCACCACTCGATTTCAGTGCGCTCACGATGCGAAGTTTCTGTTCGGGCATGATGCGCGCGAACACGGTTGCGGTTTTCACCCGCAGCGCCAGCTCGTCGTCATTGAGCGCTTGCATCTCAGTGCCGGTCACCACGCTTTCCGCGTCGAGGCCAGCCTGGCGCGCGATTATCTTGGCCGTCGCCGGGTAGTCACCGGTGATCATCATCACCTTGATGCCGGCCGAACGGCAGTCGCTGACAGCTTCGGGAACGCGAGCGCGCAGCGGATCGGTCAGACCGACCAGCCCGAGGAATTCGAATTTGAAATCATGTTGCGTCTTAGGCAAGTCGGTGCCTCGATGAACAGCGCGGGCCACGCCGAGAACGCGCAATCCCTCGTTGGCCATGGCTTCCACCAAGCCGGTCAAGACTTTGAAGACCTTTGCGTCCAGACGGCACAGCGCCGCGATCGCCTCTGGCGCACCTTTTGCTGCAACCAACGTATCGTCATCGCTACCTGTCGACCGCCAGACATTCGACATCGCGAGTAGGCCGGGGCGAAGCGGATATGCGTGGACCAGTTCCCAATCCGGTTTGTCCAGAACTCTGTGGTTGCGCAGCCGTTCCTTGCCGAGTTTGTGAAATGCGATCTCCATGGGGTCGAAAGGAATTTGCGCGCTGGCGAGCACGCCAGTCTCGACCAAATCGGCGAATGCCGCCGGCAGGTCCGTCTCCGGATTGTCGGCCGGCCGCAACCGCCTTCCATCCTCCAATCGCAGTTCGGCGACGGTCATCCGGTTCTCTGTAAGGGTTCCTGTCTTATCGGTGCAAAGGATCGTCGCCGAGCCAAGCGTTTCGATCGCGGCGGCCCTGCGGGTCAGGACGCGCGCCTGCGATATGCGCCACGCCCCCATGGCCATGAAGATCGTGAGCACGACGGGAAATTCTTCCGGCAGCATGGACATGCCGAGCGCGATGCCTGCAAGCACGGCGTCCAGCCAACCGCCCCTCAGCAGCCCGTACAGCAAGACCGAGGCGACGCTGACCGCACCGCCGACCATCGCGAAAATACGTACGACGCGTCTCATCTGTGCCTGCAATCGCGGCGGCTCTGTCTCCATTGAGCTCAGCGAGTGCCCGATCTTGCCGATTTCACTTCGTGGCCCCGTCGCAAGGACTTCGCCAATCCCTGAACCGCGAACGATCAGCGAGCCCGAGAATAAGAGAGGCAGGTCGTCACCGCCTGGCCGGCCTTCGGTCAGTGGCGGGGCCCCGTCGGCCGCAATCTTTCGAACCGGCACGGATTCGCCTGTCAGCAGGGATTCGTCGCTCTGAAGGTCCCGGCTCTGAAGAAGCCTGGCATCGGCCGGGACCCGGTCACCCTCGCCGAGCACGACGAGATCTCCCCGGACAACCTCACGGCCCGCTATGCGCTTGCGTTCACCACCGCGTATGACCAGGGCGCGAGGGCTGGTGAGGTCACGCAGTGCTTCCAGAACGCGCTCGGTGCGCGTCTCCTGGATGATGGTTATGCCGATCGACATCGTGCCAAATGCCAGCAGGATCAGCGCCTCCTCCAGGTTGCCCAGGAGCAGATAGACGAGGCCTCCGCCAAGCAAGAGGGCCAGCATCGGTTCGCGAATGACCTCAAGGGCTATTCTAAATGGCGTGCGCCGGCTGGGCCTGGGCAGTTCGTTCGGCCCCTCAGCGAGAAGCCTGGCCTGAGCCTCGGTTTCGCTGAGGCCGCGCAGGCGTTCTCCAATCTCCGAATTGCCAGCCCCACTTTGCGTTTTCTCGATACTGGGGGCACCCATCATCTGCTGCATCTAATCGCCCCGGGCAGCAAGCGCTCGCTGAATTTGCCTGATGATCTTGGCTCGACCGCGTTCGTCCGCCGCCGAGTTGACGGCCTCGCTCACGTCCAGCAAGAGCTTGGAGAGATCGTTGTGCCAATCAAGACGGCCGACACTCTCCGGCTTCAGCCTGCGGGCATGGTTGATCTCGATTGGCACGCAGCCCCCGGGGCCCAATCGAAAGGCGTCATCAAGCTGCGGCTTGATGATCCTGCTCGCTGGAAAAGATCCCTTGAGGCGCTCTGCGAGGCCTGCAAGACCTTCCTCTTCGCCGTGGGTCAGGAACAGCGATTGCCCGATGGGGCCGCGAGCCATTATCCAGTCCAAGAGCTCGGCTGCATCCGCATGACCGGAATATAGATCGAACAGGGTAACGTTTGCCCTCACTTCGATTTCCTCACCCTGGATACGCACGCGCCGGGCGCCATCAAGCAATATTCTGCCCAGCGAACCCTGGACCTGATATCCAGCCATCATGACAGTGGCGTTCTTCCGCCAGAGGTTGGCCTTGAGATGGTGGCGTATGCGCCCCGCATCGCACATGCCGCTTGCTGCTATCACCACGAAGAAGCCTGTCAGGCGATTGATCGCCTTGCTCTGCTCGACTGTATCGGTGAACCGCAGCTCGGCTGAAATCAAGGCCTGGCGCAACACGTCGCCGTTCTCGATTTTATCGGCATGTCTCTGGAATATGGCGCTTGCTCGCGTGGCTAACGGCGAGTCGACGAATATCGGAGCCCTCGGAATCTCGCCGGTTTGCATGAGCAGATGAAGATCTACGAGCAACTCCTGCGTGCGCTCGACCGCGAAGGAGGGAATGATCAGGGGACCGTTTGCTCGTACAGCGCCGCGCACGATTTCGCCGAGCATCGTGCGTCGCCGATCAGGCGATACGTCGGGGCGATCCCGGTCACCGTAGGTTGCTTCGCAGACGAGATAGTCGACCCCGGAAGGGCCCTGCGGGTCGGTTTGGAGCAGCTTGTGCCCCGGACCTATGTCGCCCGAAAACACGATGCGCATCGGCGAGCGCCCACCTCCATCGATCTCCAGTTCGAAAGACGAGGAGCCGAGCAGATGGCCCGCATTCCAGAAGCGGACCCGTAGACCTTCGGCTACGGTCGTCCAGTCGCCATATTGCGCAACCCGAAACAGAGGCATGCACGCGACCGCATCCTCCTTGCGGTAGATCGGTTCAACCAGCGGCCTGCCGCGCTGGGCGTTGCGGCGATTGAGCTGGTCCACTTCCGTTTCCTGGATATGCGCGGCGTCCGGCAACATGACGGAGCAAAGATCAATCGTGGCGGTCGTTGCGTAGATCGGTCCGCGAAAGCCTTGCTTCACCAGCTTGGGCAGCAAACCGCTGTGGTCGATATGCGCGTGGGTGAGGATGACCGCGTCGATCGCATCCGGCGGAAACGGGAATGCGCCATAGTTCAGTTCCCGTTCGGATTTCGAACCCTGAAACAAACCGCAATCGATCAGGATCCGCCAATGTGGCGTTTCAATTTCGTAGCATGATCCTGTTACGCAATACGTCGCGCCGTGGAAGCGCAAAACGGGATGCTGATCGTGATCCAAGATCGTACACCTAATGCGACATCAAGACCGGTAAACGCAAATCCGCTAGAAGCCTTCCGTAGCCCATCAAGCACAAAGTCTCGAAGTCGGGAATGACCCCATCCACCCATGACGAGGAGGCCGCCATCGATTTTGATGGCGGCTCCTGCAATGCAGCGCCAATCGGATTGTCGCCGGCATGGATCGACTTGACTTTGGCCGAGAGGCCCCATGACCGTAGACTATACACAAGGCGATCGCCGATATCTTCGCGCGGCATTCGGTGCGACTTTCGATCCGGGCGGATCCAGGTAGGTCGGCAAAAAGACAGAGGCCATAAGTTGCATTGTCAGGTCTCTTTCCACGGCGAAGCGAACGGGTCAGAGGCTTTTCTCGGCTTGGCTATCGCGGCTTCAGGCTTGACCTGCCTTGATGCACATCAATTCTGCCACCCGCTTCTTCTGCAATGCTTTAGAACAACGATTGAGCATGTAAATCCTTCTCTGGGCGTCAATGCAAAACGAGACATTAAGCCGGGTGGGCGTTGCGTTCGCGCCCGAATGCTTTCGCCGCACATTGGCCTGGCCTGCCGCTCTTTCGGCGTCCGACACAGCGGCTTCCCGCGACGCCAGGCGCAGCAATACTCGCGGGTAAGCTCGTCGGGCGACATCCCGCAAACACTCGCGCTTATTTGTACTGCCGACGATGCTCGGCGGTAAGCTGATTGATAATAGGGCCGGCGCAATACGATGAACGACGATCTGGAGACCCTCCAGCGGGAGACATTCGACTACTTCATTCATGAGGCAAACCCGGCCAACGGCCTTATTCGCGACAAGACCGAAGCCAACTGGCCGGCAAGCATCGCCGCTACCGGCCTTGCGCTAGGATGCTACCCAGTCGGGGTGAAGCGTGGCTTCATGAGTCGGAAGGCGGCAGTGGAGCGAACGCTAGCCACGCTGAGGTTCTTCTGGAACAGCCCTCAGGGTACAGAGCCGGACGCCACGGGACATCGAGGCTTTTACTATCATTTTCTCGACATCGACACCGGCCGGCGGGCCTGGCGATGCGAACTATCGACCATCGACAGCACCCTGCTGCTGGCCGGAGCCTTGGCGGCTGGCGCATTCTTCGACCGGAAAACAAAGGTCGAAGCAGAAATCCGCACCTTGGCCGACGCGCTTTACCGTCGGGCCGACTGGCGCTGGGCGCTGAACAAAGGCAAGACGGTCACCCACGGCTGGACTCCCGAGACTGGCTTCCTGAAGTATCGGTGGAAGGGTTACGATGAGGCGCTTCTTCTGTACGTCCTGGGCCTTGGCTCGCCGACCCACCCTCTGCCCTCAAGCAGTTACACGGCATGGAGCGCCACGTTCCGATGGCTGCATGCGTACGGCCAAGACTATCTCTATGCGGGCCCGTTGTTCATCCATCAACTTTCGCACGTGTGGATCGATCTTCGGGGTCTGCAGGACGCTTATATGCGCGACAAGAAGAGCGACTATTTCGAAAACAGCCGACGAGCCACTCTTGTCCAGCACCGCTACGCCCTGGAAAATCCACGCGGGTTTGATGGCTATGGAGAACATTGCTGGGGCATAACCGCCAGTGACGGCCCGGGGCCTTCCACGATCAAACTCAAAGGCATCGAACGTAGGTTCCTCGACTACGCCGCGCGTGGCGTCCCGTTTGGCCCCGACGATGGTACGCTCGCACCTTGGGCCGCCGTCACCTCGTTGCCGTTTGCCCCGGAAATCGTACTGCCGACAATCGCCTTCTGGATCCATAAGGCCAAACTCAAGTCCACCAGAACCTACGGTTTTGCCTCGTCCTTTAATCCGACGCACCCGCAGGGCAAAGCCAAAGGGGCATTTGGCTGGTGGGTCTCGTCTTGGCATTTCGGGTTGGACGAAGGCCCCGTCGTATTGATGATTGAGAACGTACGCAGCGGGCTGATATGGCGATTGATGCGCTCATGCCCATACATACGCGAAGGCCTGCAGCGGGCAGGGTTCGAAGGTGGTTGGCTGGAGCAACTTCCGCACACCTCGCTGTCGGTTGAACGGTAACGTTTCGCCATCGTGACGACGGCAAAGGACCCGCAGGATAATACCGATGATGTTCCTCCCGGCGATTCAACGGGAGACCTTAAGCAACAAAGTCAGCAACCTGGTCCCAGGAGCCGACTGGCAGTTTTCGCGCCCAAAGCAGACCAACGCGGCCCCCGCCCAACTCCGTTCAAACATAGGAGGGCTTGATCGGCTGAGCATGAGGACCTAACGCTCATCCTGATCAGCGGCCGGACAACGGATACGCTCAATGATCCCTGTCGGAAGCCAGGCATTTCCCCGAACTGGTCGACGCGGGCGACGCGCCGCCGAGGTGGCCATCCTGGTCAACTGGCGGCAAGACCGGATGTCACCGACCAGGCTGTCTCGCCCCTCGTGTTGGGCAACCTGCGAACGCTTCCGTGATCATCGCCCGCTTTAGGCTCGCTGATCATCTCCGCCCGCCATCGACATTCCCCGCCTCCGGCCAACCCGTCGATCATAGCGTCGATCCGCCTTCAGATCATGATATGTGCGATATTGCGTGCCTGCAGCTTCCTGTCCGGCAATCCTGCCACCCCTACCAGGCACACTGCGGACCGCCGCTCGCCGCGTTGAGTTAGGTAGGGCAAAGACCTATCTAACGCTCATGGCTGCGCGTCGAAAAATCGAGCCGAACACAAAGCTGGTTGCAGAGTGGCCTCTGTCCCCAACTGCCACGCTTGGATCGTCGATCAGGGCGAGGGGTATCTTTCTTGAGATGCGTGCACGTCTACCGTCGGCGTCGAGAAAGCTCCTTCATATTGAGTCTAGAGTCCTCTCCCTGCGGCTGCCGGAGGGCTCGGATGCCGATGTCAAGGCGGCAAAGGCGATTGTTTCCAACGCAATGCAGGACGTCGAAGAACTTCCGGTGATCCCGCGTGAAGTTGAGGACATCCTTACAATTTCGTCCGGCGAGCGGCACCGTTGGCTGAAAGACGGCCGCTTGCAGAGCGCTGGGACCAGGACGGTCAAACTCCGCGGGCGCGCCAGAAAGATTACTTTCCACGTCTTTGATCCACGCCACATCGAGGATGTGCTCGATCGCGATCTTGTCTCCGCCTGGCGGGAAGAAGACGCCGCGGTGGCGGTCGAGAACCGGAGGCGTGCCGCCGCAAAGGCAGCCGTGAAACGCGCGCAAAAGCGGGAGCGCGAGGCGGCGCGCGCAATCGACAGCAGTTGGGACGAGGATTCCCACTCCAAGCTGCACGGCTGGGAAGATTTTGAGGGCGAAGGGCTGCTGCGCTGACTGCGATCCTGCGTGATCGCGGGCTTTTCTGTTGGGGTTCAATCGGGGCGATTGCGGAACCGCTCTGCGATGGGCTCGTTTGCTCCCAGCCCGCTTACCACTATCAGCCCTTGATCTTGGATAACCCTCTTACCATCCGGCGAGCGGCTTCCAAGCAACCACCCCCGAATGCTGCGGCAACGAGGGCGAGGCGCCCTAGTGTTCACCACCATGCTCTCATGCTGGACGGGCGCAAAAGGCTGGATGCCACGACCGTGAGCGGCCCGGCAGCCGCCGTCGGGTGTGCGGCATGCGATCGCCGGGCCTAACCGGGCAGTTGTGAGTCCAGCCGGCTAGTCGCATCATATGAGTGAAATCTAATGTTTCATCCTGCGAATAAGGGAGGCCGCGCACCTGACACATGGCGTGAGCTGATTAGCCCAACATGATCCGATTGGGGCTCAAGAGAGTCTGCACGAGATCGAATTGCCGAAGTGGCTTACAACGAACTCCAAGATACCTGACGATCTTCGTCCTTGATGGAGCCAATTAAGCCGGTGTCGTGGCAGTTCCTCATAGAGGGTCCACGGTTAGCACGTTGTGGCGTCCCGCCTGGCAGCCGATTCAAACGTCCTTCGTTCGGAGGGCGATTACTTTAGCATAAGCCGATATAACAATATCAGCCGGCGCCCTGTATCTAGTCCGTGCCCCCGCCGGTCAGGCCTGGCTCGTGGGCACCCCCCGCTTTCGAGCCGGGCCGCTCATCGATCGGCGGTTATCGATTTTGGGGCTGTTTATCGGTTTTGCCGGTCTTCGCGCACGACGTTGTAGAGAAGCAGTCCCGCCATCAAAGACACGATAGCGCCCACCATGTCGTGGCCGGTCAGCCCCGAATAATACACGAACGCAAATGCCAGCTCGGCCATGGTTCCACCTGGGTGCGATACCTGCTGAGAGAACCCTTAGAGTAAGCTAATGTTCCTGACGGTCAGCGCCAATGCGAGCAACATGGCTCCGACCGTTGTCTGGTCGGCCGCTCTCGCATTTCGGGTCGAGCCATTCGCGCAAGCGGGCTCGGGTTCCACGACGGCGGATTAGGCGCCCAACCGGGTACCGCTTGGCGGCCTTCGGAAGCGCCGGATTGCCTCCTGGACCAGCCTACCGGAATGCGCGTGACATCTGGTCGGTGAGCGGTTTCAGCAGATAAGACCAGACACTGCGCTGGCCTGTGCTTATATGAACCTCGGCCGGCATGCCGGGCTTGAGCACCTTCGCATCCCTCAGGCAACCGCTCTCGTTCTCGACGCTGATGCGTGCCGAGAAATAGGAGAGTTGGCGCTGCGGGTCCTTGATCAGGTCTGCGGAAATCCACTTCACCGTGCCCCGGCAGGCGGGTGTCGTGCCGGCATCAAAGGCCGGGAAACGGATCGAGACCGGTTGACCTGACCGAATGTCATCTACCCGCGCCGGAGGAATGAGCGCGTCCACGACAAGATTGTCCGCATCAGGCACAATCGTCATCAGCAGTTCCCCGGGAGCGATTACACCGCCGATCGTGTGGACGGTGGATTGCTGTATCGTTCCCGACTGGGGGGCCCGGATTTCAGTTTTGGCGAGCTCGTCCTGAGCCACGATCTTGCGTTCGTCGAGCTCGGTCCGTTTAGCTTCCGTTTCGCGCAGCTCCTTTGTCACTTCGCTGCGCCTTTGCTCGTCAAGCTGCAGAACCTGCAACTCGGTTTCGGTGATCTTGACCTGCGCTTCGGCGACGGCCGCCGCCAGCCGTCCGGACTCGCCTTTGGCCCGTGTCGCGTCCAATCTGACGTTGCTGAGCCTCTCCTTCGAAACCAGCTTCTTGGAGTAGAGGGCATCCACATCGGTGAGATCGCGGCCCAGCAAGGCTGCGGATTCATCCATCGCGGCCTGCTGCGCCTTCAGGCCTTCGAGCTGTCGCTGGATCTGCTCGGTCTGGCTGCGAAGGAGCGTTTTTTGGCCGGCCAATTCCGAAGCCCGCGTTTGGAGCAAGGCGCGTTCGCCATCGACCAGCGCCGCCACGCCTGGCTTGTCCATCTCCGCTTGCAGAGCGGCTGGAAGCTGCATTGTCGTCAGCCCCTGACGCTCGGCCTCCAACCGGGCAAGCCGTGCCGTGGCGCGGTCGAAATCCTCGCTGATGATGTCAAGGTTTGCCCGCGCCAGCGTATCATCCAGCCTGAGCAACACGTCGCCTGCCCGAACATGATCGCCATCTTGCGCAAAGATGCCGCTGATCGTGCCGCCGGCCTGGTGCTGCACCTTCTTGGTGTTGGTTTCAACCACCACGGTCGCAGGGGCGATGACGGCACCGGCAATCTCGGTCAAGCCCAGCCATAGCCCTCCGCCAACCACAAGCAGGCAAGTCACAGCCAGGCCGAGAGCCAGGCTTGGGCCGAGGCTGCCGGGCGGCCTGAGCGCGCTCGCGCCCGCAGAGGACGAAGCAGCACCGAAGCCGGCATAGGAGCGCAGGTCCGCAAAGACGCGAGGCAGGACGTCACGCATGCCCGCTCACGCCTCTTTGGGTCGGAATGATCGGACGGTGGGTAGTGGGAACGGGTGGTCGCGCCATGCTCGCCAAGACCTCCTCGCGGGAGCCAAACGAGCGGACCATGCCGTTGGCCAGCACCAGGACCTGGTCAATGTTGGTGAGAGCGGACGGGCGGTGCGCGACAACAATCACGATGCCTCCGCGCTGACGCACTGCCAGAATCGCTCCGGCGAGCGCGGCGTCACCTTCGACGTCGAGGTTCGAGTTAGGCTCGTCCAGAACGACCAGAAACGGCTCGCCATAGAGCGCCCTGGCGAGGCCGATCAATTGTCTCTGGCCTGCCGACAAGGCCCTGCCTCCTTCGCCGATGCGCGTTTGGAAACCCTCCGGCAGATGCATGATCATCGAATAGACGCCCGCAGCTCTCGCGGCTGCGAGCACGCCTTTGGGGTCGCTCTTGCCGCCGAACCTCGATATGTTGTCCGCCACCGTTCCATCGAAAAGCTCTACGTCCTGCGGCAGATAGCCGATATGAGCGCCGAGCGAATGCGGCTCCCACTGATCGAGAGGGGCCCCGTCCAGCCTTACTTTGCCGTTGAGCGGCCTCCAGGCTCCGACCAAGGCCCGCACGAGCGTCGTCTTCCCGGAGCCGCTCGGGCCCACGATGGCCATGCCCGCGCCGCGGGACAATTGGAAACTCACGTCGAGCACGGTCGGCCTTGGCGTGCCGGGCGGCGCAACCGTCAACTTTTCGACCGTCAGCTGTGTTTGCGGCCGGGGCAATTCCATGGGTTCGACCGGGTCTTCGAACGAATTCAACATCCCCTTGAGCTGGAAATAGCTATGCCGGGTCGCCAGAAAGCCTTTCCAGTTCGCGATCGCCGCATCGACCGGAGCCAGCGCGCGGCCCAGCAATATCGATGATGCGATGATCACGCCGGGGGATGCTTCGCCGCCGATGACCAGATAAGCGCCGAGGCCCAGCACCGAAGACTGCAGCGCCATTCTCAGCGCTTTCGACAACGAACCGGTCCCTCCTATGATATCGGAGAGCCGCTCCTGATGCGCCAGGTAGCTATGAACGATATCGCTCCAGCGCCCGGCCAATCTGGAGGAGAGGCCCATCGCGTGAACGACCTCCGCATTGCGGCGGCCGGACTCGGCAAGGGCGCGCTGCGAGATCATGGCTTCGGATGTCAGCCTGGCGGGCCCGCGACCGAAGATCTCCGCGACCGCGGTCAGCGCTACCACGACAACAGCGCCGATCGTCGCCAGCACGCCAAGCGACGGGTGCAGCAGATAGATGACCAGCAGATAGAACGGAATCCAGGGCGCGTCGAATATGACGGTCGGCCCAGATCCCGAAAGGAATCCACGCAGGTTATCAAGGTCCCGCAAAGGATTTAGCCTGTCCGCCTCCCGTCCGGCCTTGAGCGGCAAAATCACCGATATCGCGAATGCCCTTTGGTGAAGGTTCCGGTAGAGCCGGCTGGCAATGCGGACCAACAGGCGAAGCCGCACGAAGTCGAGCAGCCCGTAAGCCGCGTAAAGGCCCAGCATTCCAATCGTCAATCCGACAAGGGTCGGAACGCTCTGGGACGGCAGCACCCGATCATAGACCTGGAGCATATAGAGAGACCCGGTCAACGCCAGGACGTTCGTCACCGCTGAGAAAAGCCCAACGCCAAACAGGCCCTGAGCGCAGTCCGACATTGCGATCCGCAAAAGGGAGGAGAATTCTTGCTTGGTCTTCATTGCCTTCCGATTCGAGCGGGTAACCGCGCGGCTTTGTTGGCGCTGCCCAAGATGGAGAATCTTGACTGCATGGATATGTCAGGTCCGAGCGGTTGCCGGACGTGAGGCGTAGCTAATGTAGCCTACTTTAATCCAAATGAAGCGAAATCGTGGCTCTGTCCCAAAATGAGGCAGTAAATCGGTGGAAAGCGGGGACAATGTCGGGAGAAAAGCTTTGTGATGCCTCTGCTGAGGAAGCACGACCGGACTGAAAACATTGGGTTTTCTTGGAGCGCGCCAAGGGAGGGAGCGGGACGCGATCACTTATTTTGACCGGCGAAATCTGTATGTGATTTCTTTCTAATATACCTTTCGTCTAGGCAAGCGGTGCAGGGGGCTCGCCGAATTAAAAGAAAGAAGGAGCGCCTATGGCAACTCTCCATTATGCTGCGGGTGGATCTACCGCCGACGTGGCAGTTGCAGGATTCAATCTCGTCGACGTTCAGTATGTTTCGCAGGTAAACGCACTGCCTGACGGAATGAAGGCGTTGGTGTATCTCAACGCCCACGATGGCGCCACCTCGTCATTCATTGACCAAGTCACCCCCTTTCTTAATAATCCAAAGGTGTTCGGATTCTACCTCTGCGACGAGCCGGACCCGACCGGTCGCTGGCATCCGCTGACGACCGCGGCAAATCTCAAGGCTGAATCCGACTGGATTCATTCTCATTTCCCAGGCGCAAAGACCTTTATCTCGATGATGAACATGGGGTCCAACGCCAATCCGAGCTTCGCCAATAGCTACAATCCGGCGAACACGGGCATCGATTACTACGGGATGGGAGCCTACGTGATCCATTCCGATACGGGCAGCACCCCTGACTACTCCATGATCGATCGCTTGGTTGCAGCCGCGACTGCAGCAGGCATTCCGGCCGACCGTATCATCCCGGAATTCCAGGCTTTCGGCGGCGGGAATTGGGTAAGCGAAAGTGGCTCCGCCTTCGCTGTTCCGACCGCTGAGCAGGCGAAGGCTGTGTTTGATCATTGGGCCAAGCTGGTCCCATCGCCAGCATTCGACTATACCTATGCGTGGGGTTCACAGAACGGCGACACTGCGCTTCAGAACTCTCCGGAGTTGCAGGCGATCTTCCGCGAGCACAACACCAGCTCGACGTCGTCGATGCCCCCGACGACCACGGACCCGGCGACCACGGACCCGACACCGCTGCCAACCTCCGAGCCCACGCCGCCAACAAGTACAGACCCATTACACGTCGATCATATTATTCATGGCAGCAAGGGCAACGACACCTATCACGTCAACAATGCACATGACAAAATAATGGAAGGATCCACCGGCGGCTTCGACAAGGTGATGGCCTCTGTCAGCTATGCTCTGTCCGCCGGCTCGCACATCGAGCAGCTGTCCACCTCCCGCACCGGCGGCAAAGCCGCCATCGATCTGACCGGCAACGAGTTCGGCCAGACGATCCTCGGCAACAATGGCGACAACAAGCTGAACGGTGGCGGCGGGTCGGACCTGTTGAAGGGATACGGCGGCCACGATGCTTTCGTGTTCAACACAGCCCTTGGGCCGTACAATATCGACAGAATTGCCGACTTCAACGTTTCGCAAGACAAGATCTATCTGGACCATGCCGTGTTCGCTGGCCTTCAGAAGGGGCCTCTTAGTGCCGGCAGTTTCCACGCCGGCCACGGCGCACATGATGCGAACGACCACATCATCTACAACAGCACGACAGGAGCGCTCTCCTTCGACAGCGACGGGATCGGCGGCCATGCGCAGGTCCAGTTTGCGAGTCTCTCCCCACATCTGCACTTGGCCGAGAACTCCTTTCTTGTGATCTGACAAGCCGCCCAACCGATAGGAGCGTCGTCGCTCCTATCGGTCTGGCTGTGAAACCGGCCCACGCCGCTCCGAATGGCAAAACCAACCCAGCCTGGCTATTGAGGCTCTTCTCTGCGGCCCTCAGTTACCTGTCCCCGGGATCGACCTACTTCCCAATCCGATCAACTCCTGCGTGTGTCGATCGCTTGTCTCTCGCTCTTTTCTTGAGCTTGCCGGAACATTTTCCCGCGATCCAAGTTTCCGGCCTGGGACAAGCAGGCGGGAGGATGGCATGCCAAGCTACGAGGTCGAGGAGATATTCGCCGGAAAGGTGATTGTCTCGCACAAGATCGTTGCGCCAACGCCTTTCCGGGCCGCAAAGCTCGCAACCAATCGCGACGTTACCCTGCGAAACTCCGAGGTCCGGTGGATACGGGTCTTTGAAGAAGACCGACGGCACCGGGCGTTTGAATACACCGTCATTGAGCGACGGCAGGTTGGATCGCGCGCCGGGTCTTCATAGAGTCTCGGTGTCCGTACATGTGTTTGGGATCTCCTTCATCCGAGCCGTACCGCGGCTCCATCCGACGCTCGCTAGCGAAAATCCCTTTGGCCAGCATTGAAATGGTCTCAAGCGCTGCCCGCGAAGCTGCATTGGCCTTCGGCAAATATCGTCCTGGCCGCCGAACCGGTCGGTCTCTTCATTCGAACAGACGAGGACAAGTCTAGATGCCGCCCCTAGCTTTCATGGTCGACTGAACGCATTCCTCGCAAAGACAGCGGGCCATGAAAGACTATCCAAGTTCCAGTCACTTCACGCAGTTGGTGGACCGCAGTTTTCGGGGAGCGGCGAAATGAAGCCACACCTGGTCTGCGTCGGCGGCGAGGATCACGCGCTAAGAATTCCATTTCTGATGGAGATGCGCGAGAGAGGCTTTCGGGTCACGGCCGTCTCAAGTGGCGAGGAAGCTCCATTCCAGCGGCACGGCATAGCACACCGAAGCTATAGATTTGACCGCTTTGCGACCGGTGCCAGCAATGCAGGCATTGTCGGAAAACTTCGCAGACTGATATTGGAACTGCGTCCGGACATTGTCCAAAGTTTCGATACGAAGCCCAATCTTTTGACGCCGCTGGCGGTGCGCGGACGGGCGCCCGTCATTCGCACTATCAATGGGCTGGGCTGGACGTTCTCATCACTCCAGCCGCGCGCCTTGGCTCTTCGTCCGGTCTTTTGCTGCCTGCAATTGCTTGCGTCGTTCTGGACTGCCGCGACAGTCTTCCAAAACCGCGACGACCAGACATTTTTTGAGCGCTATGGGCTGATCGGACACGGGGAGAGTCTTCTTATTGGCGGATCCGGCATCGACGTCGGCGCGTTCGCAGCCGCGAGACGGCTTGGTCCATCGGCGGCAAGGTTGCGTCAGGAATTCGGGCTGCACTCGGCTGAAGTCGTTATGTTCGTTGGGCGGCTGACTCGTCAAAAAGGAATACCTACCCTTCTCGCGGCGATACCAAAAGTTGTCGCCAAAAGGCCCGATGCCCGCTTCGTCTTTGTGGGTCCGTGGCAATCCGAAGGCCCTTTTGCCGTCGACCCATCGGAATTTGAGCGTTTCCGGTCTCACGTCGTCCTATTGGGAGAACGGCAGGACGTTCCTGCTCTTCTGGGCATGGCGGACATATTCGCCTTCCCAACCGAATACCGCGAGGGAATTCCGCGTGTATTGCTGGAGGCAGGCCTCGCGGGATTGCCGATTGTTGCGTCCAGAATGCCCGGTTGTAGCGATTTCATCGAAGACGGATGGAACGGCTGTCTGGTCGCCGCGCGAGACCCTGATGCGCTCGCGGAGCGCATAATCGAGCTGCTGTCGGATCGACCCCTTGCGGCGGTTCTGGGCAACCGCTCCGCCGCCGTTGTCCGGGAGCGCTTTGCGCTTCCGTTGATAGTCGACCAGTACTGCGACCTGTACGATAAAACCACTAACGCCAGATCCCAGGACGGGTCTGTTCGGTCACGGCCCGGGACCGCGCCTCGGCGCGATCTCGCGGATCGCCGGTTGGGTGGCATGAGCGGATGACCCGGGACGCGCTCCTCGCCCTTGGCGCCGTAATGGCCGGTGCGACGCAGCTTAGCCTTCCGGGGTCATCCTTCGGCTATGGCGAACTGCTTCTGGCCCTCTGGATAATGCTGTCGCTCGGGCGAATACTCGCCGGCGGGCGTACCGTACTTACACCCGCCCTGACCAAACTCGCCGGCTTCTGGCTGGTGATGGCGATCGCTTTGGCTTTCGGCACCATCGTCGCCTATTTCACCTCGATCCTATACGTAACCGGGCTGGTGCACGATACCGAAGCGTATCTTCTGCTGATCTGCATCACCTGCCTGGCTGCCGCAGAGCCTGATGCCGACTATCATTTGCGTCGCAGCGCGTGGTGGTTGATTGCAATCGCGAACGTGACACTTGCCGTTCAGCTGGCTCAGGGCTGGGCGTGGCTCCCCCCAGCCAATATCGAGTCATGGTACTGGGATCGCTTTCGCGGCTGGTCGGAGAATCCCAATCAACTCGCGCTCTATTGCGCGATCTTTGGTACGCTGGCTTTGCATCTCGCGACCACTACTAGCAATGGTTGGGCCAGGTTCCTTGCCGTCGCCAGCGTGATCTTCACCTTCTACATTGGAAGGCTGACGAAGAGCGATGCCTATTTGTATACCAGCATTCTGACTTGCCTGACGTTCCTCGGGCTAGGAATCAGGACATGGCTCAAGACAGCCGGCAACAGGGTCAGTCTTTCACGGCAAGCCCTCCTTCTATTGCTGATCGGCAGTTTTCCGATGGCGGTCTCGATCACTCCCTATGTCCTGTCGGAGGCGAGCACCCTTGAAAACTTCGCCAAGAGCCTGACCAAGGACAACGGCGGCGAAGCGACAGCCGAAACCGCCGAACTCCGCTTGTATCTCTGGGATGCAGCGATGGAGAAAGGCGTGCAATCAGGATCGATGGGACTCGGTCCGGGTCCGCATGTCGACCGCCCGCCAACCTGGGAGAGGCAGTTTGATTTTCTGACACGACCCTTTGAAGCGCACAACACAGTACTCGATCTGTACACTCAAGGTGGTGTCATCTCGGTTCTGGCGCTGGCCTGGCTGGTCGGAACCGCCATCATGTCGGCGTGGCGCGCGAAGCTGGACGCGCTGGTGGCGCTCATGGTGTCCATCGTCATCTTCAGCATGCCGCATCTGATCATCCGCCACCCGATCGTGTGGTTTGCGCTGACCTTGTGCCTTGTTGCGGGCAGGCCTCGGGAGATCGCTCCTAGGCTGGAGCCCATAAAGGTTGTCTGATGTGCGGGATAGCTGGAATTCTTCTCACAAGTGCCGCCGCGAATACGAAGCCGCTCGAGGCAATAAGCCAGCTGACGTATGCGCTTCGGCACCGCGGGCCGGACGGCGAAGGACTCTGGACAGACCGTGAGGCGGGTATTGCATTGGGCCATCGGCGACTCGCGATCGTCGACCTCTCTGCAACAGGGCGTCAGCCCATGCGGTCCCCAGGTGGCCGGTATGTGACAACTTTCAATGGCGAGATCTACAATTTCAAGGACTTGAGGCGCGAACTTGAGGACGCGGGACATCAGTTTCGCGGCACAGGTGACACGGAAGTAATGCTGTGCGCCATCGAGACTTGGGGCATCGAGGCCGCCCTTAAGCGCTTTGCGGGCATGTTTGCGTTTGCGTTGTGGGACCTGAAGACCAGAACCCTACATCTCGCACGAGATCGGATGGGCAAAAAGCCGCTTTATGTCGCATTGGTGGGGCCTGCTCTTGTCTTTGCGTCCGAACTCAAGGCGATCCGGTGCTTTCCGACCTTTTCTCCGGAACTCGACCTTGATGCGACCGCTGCCATGCTTTCGAGAGGGTGGGTGCCGGACCAAAGATGCATCTGGCAGGGCGTGTTCAAGCTGCCTCCCGGCTCCCTGCTCTCGGTCAAACCCACCGATCTTGCCGAATCCGGTGGCGCCGACGCTCTTCGCCGGCAGGTTAAACAATGGTGGTCTCTGGCCGGGATCGCCGCCAAAGGCCGGGAGAACCAAGTCGTCGGCAGCGACGAGGATCTGATCGACGAACTGGACAGCCTGCTTCGGCTCGCCGTTCGCGAACGGATGATCGCTGACGTGCCGTTGGGTGGCTTTTTATCGGGTGGTGTCGACAGCTCCACTGTCGTGGCGCTGATGCAGGCCCAATCCAGAAGTCCGGTGCGCACATTCACGGTGGCCTTCGCCGAGGGTGGCTTCGACGAGGCCCCTTATGCGGCCGAAGTAGCAAGGCACCTGGGGGCCAATCACACAGAACTTCACCTTTCACCGACCGCCGCACGCGAGGTCATTCCAGAATTGCCTCGTATCTGGGACGAGCCTTTCGCTGACGAATCGCAGATCCCAACGTTGCTGGTGGCACGGCTGGCCCGACAGCATGTGACCGTGGCGCTGTCGGGTGACGGTGGTGATGAATGCTTCGCGGGGTATGGCCGCCATTTCATGGCCGAGAGGCTGAAGCGGCAGCAGGGGCTGCCTATACAACTGCGCCGGGCGTTGGCGGCCGGGGCACGGTTGCTTGCCCGCGCGGTCCGCTACGATATCGTTGGAGACTTGCCGCTTTCGGCGAATGTGCGGCATGCGTTACGGAGCGACCGGCTCGATCGGCTTGCTCCGCTGCTCGCCGCAACCAGTGAAGACGAGCTGTATCAGAGGCTGACGGGATCGGCGACCGAATACCTCGCCTTGCAGAAGCTCCCCGCATCGAGCGACGGTACACCGCAGCTCGACGGGTTGCTGTCGCGCCTCTTGTACCACGACATGGCGGGCTACCTACCGGGCGACATACTGGTGAAGCTCGATCGTGCCACTATGGCCAATGGCCTCGAGGGACGGTGCCCACTGCTCGATCATCGGGTTGTCGAATTTGCGTGGCGCCTTCCTTCCAACCTGAAGGTTCGCGATGGGGGCGGCAAGTGGATCCTTCGTCACTTGCTGCATCGCTATCTTCCGGAGCGGCTGATCGACAGGCCGAAGCAAGGTTTCGATGTGCCCATTGCGGCCTGGCTGAGGGGCCCGCTGCGCATGTGGGCAAACGACCTTATCGCCGGCATGCGCAATTCCGGAGACCGCATATTCGACCTTGCGAAGGTGGATGCATGCTGGCGCGACCACCTCGAGGGCAAGCACGACCATTCGCGCGAGTTATGGCCGGCCCTCATGTTCCAGGGTTGGCACGAAGAGGCGAGCAGGTCGCCGGCCTCAGAAGCGGGGCTCTCTCAAGTGCCCGAACTTACAGGAGTATAAGATGGAAGGGTCCAAAGTTAGCCGCATCCATCTTCCGCATGCCACCGAAGTGCCTCCTCCCGTGCGCGAAATCAACCCTCGCATAAGACGGCCGCTGGAAGAGCAGATAGACACGCAAACGCCGCTCCATCAGCTCGTCACGACCCTGCAACGAAAAAAATGGTTCCTGCTTGCCATGATCCTCGCAGGCGGTGTCCTTGCCGCGGCTTTGGGTCTTGCGCGGCCAGCCTTGTACGAGGCCACTACACAGGTGCTCGTTGACGCGCCCAGCAGGGCGGCTCCGGCCGGCGGTTTGAGTTCCGCCCAGGATTTGCTGGAATCCAGCATTGACGACCATATAACCATGCTCTCGTCGCAGAGCCATCTGCGAAGCGTGGTGGCTGAGTTGCGCAAAGTCGATGCCGGCAATGTTGCTGGAGCCTCCGACGCCACACAACGAGCCGATGCCGCGACTGCAACCTCCCCTCCCGATCCAACTCGCGTCGAGCCACCGAAATTACGCTCGGCTCTAGACGGTCTGCTGACGAAAATCTGGCCTCGAAGCACGCCGGCGGATCCAGAGGCAGCTGAACTGAAGCTGCTGCGCGAGGGCATAAGGATTGGGCAGGAATTGAGGTCTCGAGTGATCAGCGTCGGCTTTACCGACAAGGACCCGGCGCGAGCCGCTCTTGTGGCCAACACGTTTGTCCAAGTATATATCGCCGATCTTGCAAGGAGAAATCAGGCTGCGGACGAACAGGAACTCGATTCAATAGTTGCAGGGTTACCGGCTATACGAGACAATCTTGCGGAAGCGACGGATCGTCTGGAAAAGTATCGGTTGAGCCATGGCGCAGTAGATCAAGGTGCGGCGGACAACGCGGCCAGAGAGGCAGCCGAACTCACCCAGCAGATCTCGATGTCCAAAGCTGACCTCGCCGCGCAGGAAACCCGTCTTCACCGCATTCAGGACCTTCGCAAGCAGAACGCGCCAATTGCGTCGCTGGCCCAGGCAATCGGCACGCCTGAGTTGGCCGATCTTGCGACTCGCCAGGCCGGCGCGCCGGCGGACAAGGGCCCGAACAAAGCGATCGACAGTGCGGTAGAGCAAGGTCTCGCTCGTGTGGCCGCTGAGGTCGACATCTATCGCGCTCAAGTCGAGGCCCTTGAAGATCGCAAGAAAGTTCTCGATGCGGTTGTGGCCGATACAGCCGGTCGGCTCTCCGGATTGCGCGCGCTCGAGCCGCAGGTGAGCATCTTGACGCAGCGATACAATGACCTGTTGAGCCGTCAGCAGGATCTGGAGCGGCGGATTGCAAATCCATCCCCCGGTGTCGGAATTCTTTCCGCGGCGTGGCCGCCTGTCAACCCAACAACCCTTCCGCCGATTTTCCTCGTTCCGCCGGGCATGATCGTGTTCGGCCTGATCGGAGGAATTCTCTTGCTTCTCCGCCGACACTTCGATCGCACTTTGCGCGGCGAGGCTGAAGCCGAAGCTGCACTCGGGGTTCCGTGCCTGGCGCTCATCCCGCAGGCTGCCAACACGCACGCCAAGAGGCTGAAGCAGCTGGTGCTAGGCCAGCAGGAGTCCGGATACAGCCGTGCCGTCACGTCGCTGCTTGTAGCGGCGGCACCAAGTCAATTGAGCGCTCGCTCCTCGCAGATCATGCTTGTGACGTCCAGCACGCCCGAGGATGGGGCAACCGAGCTCGCCTGGAGCTTGGCGTTGGTTGCGACGCGTCTGGGCGGCCGGGTCCTCGTGGTCGATCTCGAACCCAAGGGCGCTCGACTCACCCTTGAGTTTCTGAACCAGTATGGTGGGCCTAAGGCTCGCCATTCCTTCGCGGACTATGTTTGCGACCGGTGCACCTTGGGGGATGCCATCACCGGAATACCTGAAGTAGGCATCGACCTGATGACCCTCGGCCCTTCCGAGGATCTGCTGACCCTGTTGTCGCGCGGAAACGGGTCCGAAGTTATGGAGGATCTACACTCGGTTTATAGCGTCGTCATCTTGAATGGCCCATCGGGGCTTGGCAGGCCGGAAGCCAGGTTCCTCACCGAATGGGCGGACGTGGTGCTTTTCGCCGTCCGGTGGGCCAAGACGCGACGCCATGTCGCTCGCGGTGTGTTGGAAATGCTTCAGGGGGATGGTTCTGTTCCGGTGCCCGTCGGGAGCGTTCTCACGCGGGTGAATCTCAGAAAGCATGCCGGATACCGGCTCGGCGACAGCGCCGACCTCCTGCGGGAGAAAGTGACTTGAGGACCGCAGGCTCGTGCTCTGGCCATGCCAACGAGAGTATCGCCAGCTCTTTGCGAGCACCTCCAGCGCGCCTTCGGCCGTTCGCACTACGGCGGCTTTAGTCAGAGCAGATAGAACAATATCAGCCAGCACCCGAGAGGGATGCCGTGTCGAATAAAGCAAATGGCCCGTCACAGGGTCTGCCGCATTTGTCCTACCTGGACGGTTGGCGGGCCGTAGCAGTCATGGGTGTCTTGCTGGATCACTATCTCGCATCCCGCTTTATTAATCCAGGCCGCTTTGGTGTGGAGATGTTCTTCGTTCTCAGTGGACTGCTGATGTCAGACATCCTGTTTGTGAGACAGATGGTCCTGCCGAAATTCTTTGGTCGGCGGATAGCGCGTGTCTACCCAGCCCTCTTTGTGTTCCTGTCTGCGATGGCGGTGGCCGGTGGCGCCGGCCTTTGGCCAGCAGACTGGCAACATCTGCTCAGCGCATCGACGTTTACCTACAACTACTATGTGCTCGAGGCTGGGCGCACCGCTTTCCTCGACCACATATGGTCGCTATGCGTCGAAGAGCACACCTACGTGATCCTGGCGGCCATTGCCGCGATTAGCGGCAGGTCCCAGGTGACCGGGGGCATCCTGTGTCTGTCGCTTGCGGCGCTTGCATGGAGCGACGGCGCTATCCGAACGATGCTTGGCGGGGGCTACTACGATGTCTACTGGCGTACCGACGTACGTGCCGCCTCAATCCTGATGGCCGCCGGTGTCTATCTTTTGTTCCGGTCATATAAGGTACCGTCCTGGGCGCCGATTGCCCTCGGGGTTACCGCAGTCCTTTTCAACGTCGAACTCGTTCCCGACCCGCTCAAATACGGGGTGGGAAGTGTCCTTCTTGCCCTGACCTTGGTCTATCTCGGACAAGCCTACGCCGCATTCCTCCGCCTGCTCGGTTCGAAACCCCTGGCATCTGTCGGCATGCTGTCTTTCTCATTGTATCTGTGGCAGCAACCCTTTGCTCAGTTTCCGGGGATAGCTGGAAGGCTTCTCGGTCTTGGGGCCGCCATCGCACTGTCGGTGTTGAGTTACTTTGTAGTCGAACGACCGGCGCGTCGCTATATCAACAACCGGCTCGAACGCTTGGGATCGGCTTCGGTGCTTCGTCCTGCTGACGTTTGATGGCTTTGCTGTTCAGGGCGGGCGGCCGGTGACAAAAGGCCGTTTCAAGCGTTCCTTGGTTCGCCTGGCGAAAGGCATTAGAACAGCTGGCACGACGCCGGCCAGTTTGTGTCTCTAGCCTTAACTCGTGCTCCCGTTGCCCTCAGCCACCACTGAGTGCGAGCCTCCCGCGCCGATGGAGGCCACCCCCGAACTACTCCGGACGGAATCCGTTATGCACGTTCCTGGAATTGGTCTGGCCGTTCATTGCAGGCTAGCTTGATGGCTCCGTGGCTCGGCGAGAACGCCTGGTCCCATCGGTGAGGAGACTTTGTCGATCCTCGCCCAGAGCGCGTTCCCGCCCAACGTCGATGCGTTGCTGACCGCATATGCCCATGCCGGTAGCCGTGATGGCGAAATCGCCAAGGCGGTCAAGCCTTGCGCGATCTGTTGAGCTCTGCTTCGGGGCAGGGCGCGGACGAACTCAGTTAGGCTGCCAGGCTTTTCTCCCTTACGCAGATAGCTGTTTACAATGTCATGTTTGAGGAAACTAAGCAGAGTGAATGGTTCCCGCTCACATTTGGCCAGTTGCAAGCCGTGCCGCCGGCAAATCGCATCGAACGCTTGTTTCGTCCATCGACCGATGTGATTGGGTGGCATGTCTATGAGGGATCCATGAGACTCCATATAGTAGGTTCTGTTTTCGTTTGGTACGGCAATGAAGACAGACCCATGCGGTTTAAGCAGAAACTTCAATCGAGAGAAAACATCGTCCACTTTGTCCATGTGCTCGAAGACCTGAAACAAGCATATGAAGTCGAACGACTCTTCCAGTCTATCGAAATTCTCTCCGCGAATATCGCATGAAAACGTCTTGAAGCCCTTGGATGACAATACAGACTGCGACGTTTCGTTATAATCGACTGCAGAAATATCCGAAATCTTGAAGAATTTATTTTTGACACAATCGAGAAAGTACCCGAAACCGGCGCCCACGTCGATGACAGTTTTTCCGTCAGTCCTCAAGCCCGCGAGTTCTTCGATGGTTCTTGCATATTCCCATCTCATGGTTGGATAGGAAGGACTCGCCCAGGCCAGGTTGTAAAATTCGACGCCGCCCGCGACGAAGGGATCTGCGAAACCGAATCCGCAATCTGCGCATCTTCGTATATCGCAGGTGGCGCTGTCCCAGAGATCCGACAAGTGGCTCTTCAGGTTTCGAAAGCGCTCCGGGTCTTGTCGCGGATTGAGGAAGTGTCGAGAGGCCTCGTCGGCTGTCACTTGGAACAATTTCGCAGTCGATTTGCTGCGACACGCCGGACAGATGGTCATCACGCTCGTCCCTAAAGCCTGACCGAATGAACGTGCGATTTCGAACTGCCGCAAGCTTATGGCGGGCACCGATCGTCACCATCATCCATCTGAATGACATCGCGGAGCGGTGGCGCAATAAATCTCCACGCCGCGAGACGGTAAATCCCGGAGTTTGAGAGCCGCGCCTTCCGACGGCTCACCTCACGCAGGGCAGCAATCCAGCCGCCAATCCTGTCATTCAGATGCATGATGGTGCCGGTCGAAGCCCATCGTAAGTTCCCTAGGCCGCGAAGATCATGCCTCTTGGAGGCGCGAACTCATGTCAGATAGGGCCAGCGACGTTCTGAGATCCGACATGGTTCGCCGGGTCGAGAGTGCAATCATCAACGTGTCGCTGAGCCCGACTGGCCATGGCGGCATGCTTCCAACATATCCAGGATCCGCGCAAACAGGGTGCGCCAATCGCCTCGCTTGCCGAAATCATAGATACTCCGACCCGGCCGGTCCTGCGGCTCGCGAGGCCAGCGCGCCGGCGGAGACGGATCGCAGCGCGACGATCGAAAACGAGATCCAGCAGAGCCTGGCGAGCGTTGAGACGCAAGTGAGCACCTGCCGAGGTCAGGTCAAGGCGCTGGAAGATCGCAAGAAAGTTCTTGATGTCAATCCCCATCGGAGCCGTCCTTACCCGGGCCAATCTGGAACGCCACTCCAGTACCGGTTCGATGACAGCGGGGACTTATTGCTTTCGCCAATGCCGTGCGTTTGACCCCGAGGCGCTATGTCGAGTGTTGAACCGTGATCGTCGAGCTCTTCGGTCCGCCAGGTTCGGGCAAGACAACCTTGGCCCACGTTCTTGCCATACGATTGCGCGAAGACGGATATCGTGCCGAGGTTGTCCGCAGCTATCGACCCGCGATCAGATCCGGCGCGCTTGATCTGGGCGTCCTTCTCTTCGTCTCGAGGATCGTCTCGGCGATCATTTCAACGGCTGGGGTCATTTGTTCACGGCGGAACGGAGGGTCAAGCTTATCGCAATCATTGCTGATGCTCAGAGCGATGCCGCCGAAAAAGCCGATCTGGCGTGCCCGGATTTGGCAGCAAATACTAAAGCTGTCGCACGCCTGGGATCGAGCAAAGACGGCCCAGGATATTCTTATCTTCGACGAGGGTTATGTTCAGGCGGTCGGATCGTTGGCGTTGCTCAACGGGAACGCTGACAGGTCCGCTCTGGAGACGCTGCTGGGCGATGTGCCGGTCGCGGATCTCACAATCAGAGTTCTGGCGCCGCGAGCGATGGTCGCGGCTCGTCTTCGCGGACGCATGGAGCGTGAGCCCCCGGCAGAGCGGCTCTTCGAGGCCGATTTCGAAGTCAATATGCGTTCCCTCAGCGTTTTTGAAACCATAAGCGACATACTTGCCGTGTCAGGGCGAGACGTTGTTTGCGCGAAGACGTCAAGCCGACGTTCGACGATGAAAAGTACGCAAGTACTCGAGCGGGCGATCATCGCCAGATACATTCTGGGCACAAATGATGGTGAGCGCCGGCGGGTCGAGCCGCAATCTGAAGCAGTGGGGCTCCGCGTGCCATAGGCCGACGTTTTGTGACGATCCCAACCGCTGATCCAAACCGCAGAAAATGCAATTGATGCGCTGACGGGCCCCTTGGTCGCCCGCCGGGTTTTATTGATCCGCTTTGTTGTCATTTCCCGCGCCGGAGATGGAACCGGCATTGGATATACGCCATCATTCAGGTGAATGATGGCGCGATGCGGCAGCGCCCGTACGCTCGCACTGCAATTGTCAGCAGCTTCTCGGAATCGCGAGCCAATGTCCTACAGCGACTTTCTGCGATCCAGGGAGGGCCGGATAAAAGCAAGCCCGATCGGCAAGATCGTCCGCGCGGCGGGCGGCGTTTCGGCAATGGCGATTGCAGGGCAACTCACCCTGGTCGCCACCATTCCGATATTGGCCCGCCTCTATTCCCCAGCCGACTTCGGCGTGTTCACCATCTATCTCTCAACCGTGAACATACTCGGAGCGGCCGCAGCGCTACGTTTCGAGCCCTCGCTCTACGGGGTGAAGGAAACCGAGCAGACCTACGTCACCGTAAAGCTCATCATCCTGGCGGTAATGACGACAGGTATCCTGGCCTTTGCGGTCGGGCAGATCCTTTTGAACTTTGCGCCGGCCCAGCTCAGACATCTTTTCTGGCTCGTTCCGATTGGGATGAGCGGTGCTGCGCTCGTTGAAACGATGAATTGCTGGGCCTTGCGTGCAGGCCTGCTGCGCGATTTCGCTCTCGGCCGGCTGATCCTGCCGGCCACCATGGCGCTGCTGCAACTGGTTTTTGGCCTCGCCCATCTCGGTGGCGAGACGATGGTGCATGCGCATGTCCTCAGCCAGTTCATTTTTCTCGCCTTTCTGGGGTTTCGGATTCTGGATTGGGACGACCTGCGTGGCATCTATCGAGCGTCGTGGAGAAGTGCCCTCGCCAAGGCAGCCAGGGAATACAAGTTCCCGTTGTTCGACATCCCCGCGACCCTCGGCAGCTACGCCATCAACAATCTTCCTGCGATTCTCGTGGGCTCTTTCTTCGGCCCGGCCTTCGCCGGTTACCTCGGTGTCGCGACGCGGCTGGTGACAGGGCCCATCGTGCTGATAGCCACCCCGCTGAGCAACGTATTTGTCGCCGAGGCGAACAAGAGCAGCGATCGTCGACACATGCTCGGCGTCGCGCGTGGCCTCCTGATTCTTGTCACGGGCCTCGCTGCGTTGCCCATCTTGGCGCTTGGGCTGGCTGCTCCGTACCTCGTTGTCCCGCTCCTGGGCGAGACCTGGATACCGACGTCACACATCATGACTGCCTTGGCATTCATGGGCGCGGTGCAGGCCTTGTCGACACCGCTCAGTGAAGTTCCCGCCTTGTTGCGACGGCAGGAGGTGCGGCTGGTCATCGACACGGCGCGAATGGTGCTTGTCTTCGGTCCTCTGCTCGCCGGCGCCAAGGCTGGGTGGAAACCTATCGACGTCATCTATCTCATGGCTGTTGGCGGGATGGCCGGGTTTGCCATCAGAACCGCGGCCTCACTTTACCTTCTGAAGCGGGACATCGAACCGGCACAGGCAACATTGTCCAGTCCGTATCCAATCGCGAGGAAACAGCACGATGAAGCTCCTGTTGAATAGCGACGCGCGTTCTGAGGGATCTGTGCCGCCGCTAGAGCCGGCGGCCGGCGGCAAAGGTGAGGCAAATCTGTCGGCGCTTGGCCCCGTGGCCAATGTCGCGCATGCTGCCGAGGCATCGCCCGCGCGCCCATTCATTTCCGTTGCCGTTCCGACGTTTCGCCGGCCTGACACCATCAGGCGTACTATCGACAGCATTGTGGGGCAGGACTTTTCCAACTGGGAACTTGTCATCAGCGACGACGAAGGACCAAATGGATCGAGTTGGCCCATCTTGGAAGATTACGCGCGACGCGACCCGCGCATCCGGATCGTCGAAAACCACAGGGGCCGGGGGCAGGTGGAGAACACCAACAACGCCATGCTTGCCTGCAAAGGCAAGTGGATCAAATTGCTGCATGACGACGACTGGCTCGCCCCGGGAGCTCTGAAGCGGTTTGCCGAGATCTCGGTAAAATATCCGTCGGCAGCGTTCATGACCTGCGCAGCGCATGTCGTTGAGGAAAACCGGATCGTGATGCGGTCTGACCCGCCGGAGCAGAACCGGGTCTCACTCTATTCTAGCCAGGAGTGCCTGACGGACCTCTATCTGGTCCGAGTGACCAGGAACCTCGGCATCATCCCTTCGACGCTGCTGATCAACGCCGCCGTGATCAACGCCGGATGCCAGATGCGCGCGCACAAATGCATCCCGGCTGGCGTCGATCAATTGTTCTTCGTCGATCTGGCCCGTTACGGCGAAATGGTGGCAATCAACGAAGGGCTGATCTTCTATGATGCGACACATCATCCGAGCATAACAACGTCGAAGAGCTACGAGGACGTGGATGAAGTCACGCTTGCCGTCAAACAGCTCAATTGGAATCTGATCGAGGATAGGAGGGGCCTCCCGAAACCCGAGCCGCTTTTGCGTGCGCTGCGGGTCGCTCGCATCCCGGCCAGGTTCAGACATCAGTCCTGGCGAACGACGATGCGAGACGCCGTGCAGATTCTTCGGCCTTCCGTAATGAAGATCGCGAACCAGTATGCCCTGGAATACCTGTTCAGGATCCGACCGAAACTCGGCGCGCTGCAGACCCGCAAACGCTGACAATACGCTCTTCAGGTGCTGAGGCCTGCCCGCGGAATTTTGTTCGTAGCCGCGGGCCAGCTCGATACCGCGCCCTGCGCGAGCCGTTAGGCGTTATCGGATTCCAAAGGATGAACGGTTTCCGTCCGGAATTACATCAATACAAAAAGAACGGAGTCGTTCGCAAATCCGGGAAACGCGAAGGCAGACTTAAAAAGCAGGTGGCGCGCTCTCGGAAAACCCGGGCGCGCCATATGACAGGAAGGTTCCGGTTCTACGGCAGCACCGAGATTCGTCCTAGAAGAGCGACCAATTCCGCTTGGCGCCTCGTCTCCGTCTTGGCAAACAGCGAGGCGAGTTGAGTGCGGATTGTGGTTCGGCTAAGCCGGTTGCGCTCGGCAATCTCCAAGGGAGCGTCGCCACTCGCCAAACGCAACGCCAACTGCGTTTCGGCGCCGGTCAATCCGAACATCTTCCGCAGCGTTTCCGGATTAGGCCCCGTTCTCGGCTGTCGATCGAGGAGTGCGACAATGATCGACCCATCGGGGGTGACAACGCCTTCTTCACTTATGACCACGGGCCGGTCGCCACCGCTGCGGATGACGATCCACGACAACGATCCGGCAGCAAAATGAGCAGGCACGCCAGCTATCAGGCTCCTTAATGCCGCAGATAGATCGCCGGGCGAATCCAGAGAATCCTCGCAGGCCTTGAGAATGGTTTCGGCAGCCGCATTCCATTCGAGCACTCTTTTTGCCTCGCTCAGCACAAGCCACCCGCAGCCAATGCGCTCAAGCATGCCGGTTATGGAGTTCAGGCACGGCCGCACGCATGTGCCAGCTGTGATCGGCCTGATGGCTTTGCGAGAGGCGCTTCGCGCGAAGGTGGTCGTTGTTCTGCTGCCGGCACCGGCCGCCACCATGCCGGGCCTTGCGATCGGCCTCGCGTCATTCCGCCCGCTGGTCAGGGTCATGGGTCATCCGTCCTCGTTCTCTGTCTTTGCCTTCCGTGCTTTACGATCGGCAGCCACAAGATTGGGTGCTGGTTTTCATAAGGCCCTGATTTTTGGCGATCCGGAAGCGGGCAGACGTACTAGTTGTCCGCTAGATGGTCTAACCTCGACGAACTAGACCGAAAGTTGTAGTTAGGTTGCTCGAGGTGCCGAGGAGGTACAATCCTGTCGCGAACTCATCTGGCGTCGACGGCTGTGCTGGTCGCTACGCTGCTCTACGAGGCAAGCGTTTTCCTGTCGGGTGCGGTAGACCCAGCCTTCCTCGAATTCATTCCAGCAATAGTTGTCATCGCCTTCTTGGAAAGCCGCCGGATCGCAGTCGGATCAACGCTCTTGATGGCCGCCGCCGGCTTGGTGGCCCGGATAATTTCGCATCGTCAGCCTCTCGCCGATGAGTGGGTACGCGCCATTCTGCTTGTGCTTGCGGGGGGGATGATTGCCTTTCTTTTCGATCGCTCCAGGCAGAGCTTACAGGCCGCTCTGGACATTAAGCTCGCTGCCGTCGAAGCTGCAGAGTCGCGTTACCGCCGCGCTTTCGAACGAGCTGCGCTGGGCTTTGCGACTGCGAACGACAAAGGAGAATTGCTACGGCTGAACAAACGCCTCAGTGCTCTGCTCGGCTACCTGGAAGACGATCTGGTCGGGCGGCGCATAGATGAGCTTGTCCATCAAGACGATAGCGCGATGCTCAAAAATTCGCTCGCCGCATTGACATCCGAAGCGCCGTGGTTCGGCGCGGAAATACGCCTCGTCAGAAGGGACGGCAGCACACTTTGGGCCTGGTTGACGCTTTCTCTATCTGCGTCCGACACGGTGCCGTCGGACAGCCTGTTTGTGGTCGTAGATGACATAACCGAGCGAAGAGCCGCCCGCGAAGCGCTCATAGCTCAAAACGAATGGCTCGACCTTGCACTGTCTGCCGGCCGGTTGGGCACCTGGCGCATAGACTACGGCCAGGACGTCATCTCGGGCTCACGTCAGTTTTGGGAGATTCTTGGATTGTCCCCGATGGCATTCCGCCCACTGTCCGATCTGTCTTCTATCGTCCACCCATCGGACTGGGGTAAGCTTGCACCGCCTTCAGGAAAGGAGCGGCGAGGGGCCAATTACGACGTGGAAATTCGTCTCAGGCGACCCGACGGCCAAGTCCGTTGGATCGCCTTGCGGGGACGCGAGGAAAACCATGATGGCCGAGACCAGCGTATCGGCATCGCCGCGGATTTGACCGAGCGACGTCAAACGACGCTGCTGCGCGCGGCGGTAAGAAAGCAAGAAAACCTGATGCTTGAACTGCGCCATAGGCTGAGCAACCTGTTCCCTGTCATCACCGCGATTGTCAAGATGCAGGATGCGCCAGGAGGCAACATCGTCAAATTCAAGGATGCCCTCGTCGAGCGCATTCGCGCGCTCGAGGCAACGCATATGCTGCTCACGCGCAGCGCGGATCAATCGTCCACCATTCGCGATCTGCTCGTTCAGGAACTCCAGCCCTTTTCGAAAGACGGCAGGACAACAATCACCGGGCCCGACATCAAGATCTCGGGCGGAGCCGCGGAGAGCTTTGCAATGATCATCCACGAACTCACCACCAATTCGATCAAGCATGGCGTGCTCGGCGACGCCCGGGGCAAGGTTGAAGCACGTTGGGCTTTCGCTTCAGGCGGGGCAGGCGATGAGATCGCTTTTGACTGGATAGAAACGGGCCGCCGACGCGCGGCTCCGATCAAGCGGCAGGGTTTCGGATCGATGGTTCTTGGGATCGACGGAACACCACTTGTCGGTCATTCCTCGCAATTCGAAGTCAGAGAGGATGGATTGCGCTACTCCCTCCGTCTGTCGCCAACGGAAATTCAAGCTTAGCTCATACTGTCCCCAGCCAGGTCTTTATCAGAACTGCCGCTTCCGTTCGGTTTCGAACCCCCAATTCCCGCATGATTGCCGCCGCATGGATCTTCGTCGTAGCCTCGGCGATGTCGAGATCTCGCGCTATCTCTTTGTTGGAATATCCTTCCGCCATCAGCCTTAGTACGTCCTTTTGCCGGGATGTGAGCCTTTCGAGAGCGCCAGCGCCGGCGCTGCTGCCATGACGGATCTCGAGCACCTGATCGTGTGCTCGCAAATGTCGGGAAAGGAGCGCCGGTACGTAGATGCGGCCTGACAGGATTTCCTTGACCGCCAGCACAACCTCTTCGTCACTTTGCGATTTCACGATGTAGCCGTGCAACCCCACATTGAGAGCGGTCAGGATTTCGGAGCGTGAATCGTTTCCCGAAACAATCGCAAAGCGCGTGTCCGGGTACGCGGCCAAAACATCGCCAATCACCTCCTGAGTGAACAGCCCCGGCATGTTCAGGTCGAGCATCGCCAAGCTGACGCACGGGTGTTCGGCAAGAAGGCCAACCACGGCATCGAAGCACGCGGCTTCAAATATTTCGACGCCCTCAATGCCAGCAGTCAGCGCCAACCGTAAGCCACGCCTGTACAGACCGTGATCATCGGCGATGACAATTTTGTACATTCTACCCCAACGCACACACTTTCGGCCCGGGGACTATGGCACGCGTCCAGAACGTTTTTTGTCTACAGGACCAATTCTGTGACGATGCGGAACCTGTCCGCCAAGCCGGAACCCAACAGAATGCGCCTCTTCCGATAGAAAAAGCTACTCTTCGTTTACCATAATGCAAAGTCGGACCTTGGTCCCTGGCCATGGCCGCGTTCACGCCCGGCGTCCGCTCCAACGCCGCCTGCCATCCTGGTGTTGCTCAGCTGGGTGCGCCATTCGAACGCACGACGACAGGTCTACAGCCTCAGCGTATTTCTCGCTCAATTCGGAGCACATCCGGCAGATCGGTGGCAGGAGCCGAACGATGGAGGTTTCCGGACGCTGAGCTTGCTTGTTGGCCTGTGTCGGCCGTGTGCGCAGGGAGTATCAAATGAAAGCAGTTATCCAATGCGGTGGAATGGGCATGCGTCTGCGCCCGTTCACATCGGTTCTGCCAAAGCCTCTGATGCCTATCGGTGCCCGGCCGGTGCTTGAATTGCTGCTTAAATGGTTGCGGCGCAATGGCATCGAGAACGTGTATGTTACAACCGGCTACCTGGGCCATCTGATCCGCAGCGTGTGTGGCGACGGCTCGCAATGGAACCTCAAGATACGCTATACGCAGGAAATGGAACCGCTCGGGACCATAGGCCCGCTCTCCCTGATCAGGGACGAGCTGGATGAACCGTTTCTGGTCCTGAACGGCGATGTGCTCACCGATCTGAGCCTCAGCCGTTTCGTGGCGACGCATCGGGCGCACACGGATCTGGTTACGATCGCGACGGCGGCGCGCGTCACCAAAATGGACTTTGGCGTCATCGACGAAGTCAATGACACCGTCCAGGTCTTTCGCGAAAAGCCTGCGCTCACGCATCTGGTGAGCATGGGAATCTACTGCATGAATCCGGCGGTTCTGCAGTTCATTCCGTCGGGCATTCCCTTCGGCTTCGACGATCTCATGCTGCAAATGCTCCAGGATGGGCAGGTTGTGCACGTCTACAAGCACGAGGGGCTTTGGCTGGACATTGGCCGCGTAGAAGACTTCCAGAAGGCGCAGGCGATTTCCTGGGAGGAGCAGTCAGCCTCGATAGAGGTCGCAGCGGCTGCAGCCTGAGCCGATTTCCAGTCGCGAGAGTCACCGGGAGGTTGGGATGCTCTTGGTTAGTGCTCCCCTATTAGGTGTGCCGGAGAAGGCCGCTTTGTCGAAAGTAATCGACAGCGGCTGGCTGACGATGGGTGAACGCGTCAGGGCATTCGAAGAAGCGTTCGCCGCGATGCACGGAGCCGACGATTGTGTCGCCGTCAGTTCCTGCACCGCAGCCCTCCATCTTATTCTCCATGGACTTGGGATCGGACCCGGCGACGAGGTTCTGGTGCCTTCATTGACATTCGTGGCGACCGTGAGCGCAGTCTTGTACGTAGGCGCCAAGCCGGTCTTCGTCGATATCGAATCCGATGACGTGCCTTTGATGTCGGTCGAAGATGCGGAGGCAAGCTGCACCTCCCGCACCAGGGCTGTAATCCTTGTCCATTTCGCAGGCTATCTGGCAAACAGACAGGAGTGGCAGACATTCGCAAGCGTGCGAGGGCTCTATATTATCGAGGACGCCGCGCACGCGCCTGGCCTGAAAGAGGTTGGGACATTTGGTGCGGGGGCGGCATTCAGCTTCTACGGCAACAAGAACATGACCACCGCCGAAGGCGGCGTGGTCATAACGCGTGATCCGGACCTGCGGGAGAAGGTTCGCCAGGCGCGTGGCCACGGCATGACCACCGGCACGCGGCAGAGATTGAACAGCCGCACGCCGCAATACGATGTGACCATGCTGGGCTTCAACTATCGCATGGATGAAATGCGCGCTGCCATCGGCTTGGTTCAGCTTCGGAATTTACAGGAATGGAATGAGATCAGGCGTGTCCTTGTCACATTGTATCGACGTCTCATCGCCATGCGCTGTCCGGCCGTTTCGATACCATTTGCCGAGCCGCGCCGTTCTGCCTACCACATCATGCCGATCCTCTTGCCCCGCTACGTCAACAGGCAAGAGGTCATCGATGATCTGCGGGAGCAGGGCATACAGACGACAATTCACTATCCGCCTGTGCATCAAATGACGCTCTACCGGGAGCTTTTCCCCGGAGTTCACCTGCCGCGCACCGAGGACTTCGCCGACCGTGAACTGACCATTCCGCTGCATCCGCAGATAACATCTCCCGTGGCGGAAGCAGTCGTTGACGCCCTGGCATCCGCGCTCAACAGCAGCGCCCGGGCAGGGACAGCAGCATGAACGCGTTCGACATGCCCATTGGCCGGCTTGCAATGCGTTGCGTAAGCCATGGATTTGGCCGACGCGCCATGGACATCATAGCCTCGTTGGCCGGCCTGATTGTGCTGTCGCCGCTGATGCTGCTCGTTGCAGTGGCGCTGCTGCTGGAAGGCGGGCGCCCGGTGCTCTTTGTTCAACCGCGGATTGGCGCCGGCGGTCAGCTTTTCCGCATGTACAAGTTCCGGAAATTCTATCCGCGCTGCGATGCGGGGGGGCTTGCACTGACGCTTGCCAATGACCAGCGCATGACGCGGGTGGGCAGGTTTCTCGCGTTTAGCAAAATGGATGAACTGCCGCAGTTGTGGAACGTTCTGAAGGGCGAAATGGCGCTGGTGGGTCCACGCCCCGAGAGTTTGTCATTCGCTGAGTGCTTCAGGGACGGTTACGAAGCTGTCCTGCAATACAAGCCAGGTCTGTTCGGTCCCGCTCAGATCATATTCCGCCATGAGGCTCATTTCTATCCTCGAGATGTCGAGCCAACAGTCTACTACAAGGAGGTCCTATTTCCGGCAAAGGCGAGGATCGACCTTTCATATTATGGCCGCCGGACCATCCTTTCGGACACGGCGCTTATCATTCGAGGTGTTTTCATCGTTCTCGGCATGGCGGCGGACCATTCGGCCGGCGCTTGAGCCGTTCAAATGGTCGATCGCAGCATTTACCGGGTTGAGGTCAAGGAGCGCGAGGACTGTCAGGACATGACCTACAAGGGAAAGAGGGTATTGGTCACCGGGGCTGATGGCTTCATAGGGTCGCATCTGACTGAAGCGCTGGTTCGCGGCGGGGCCGATGTGACGGCGTTGGCGCTCTACAATTCGTTCGACAGCCATGGGTGGCTGGATGATCTGCCGGACGAGATTCGAAGCCAACTCAAGCTCGTCCGCGGCGATGTTCGCGACAGTGCCTTCCTTAACCGGATCGTACGCGGCCAAGCCGTCGTGTTTCATCTCGCAGCATTGATCGCCATCCCGTACTCCTATGCAGCCGCCCAGTCCTATGTGGAGACCAATGTCCTGGGCACCGTGAATGTGCTCGAAGCAGCCCGTCAGTGGGATACCGAGCGCATCGTGCACACCTCGACAAGTGAGGTGTATGGCACAGCTTTGACGATGCCGATCAGCGAGACCCACCCGCTGCAGGGCCAGTCGCCCTACTCAGCTTCCAAGATCGGAGCCGACATGATGGCGGAATCTTACGCCCGTTCGTTCGACGTTCCGGTCGTGGTGCTTCGTCCCTTCAACACATTCGGGCCACGGCAAAGCGAACGCGCGATTGTTCCGACACTCATCAGGCAGGCCCTCGACCCAAAATGCCAAGCCATCATGGTAGGGGATACGAGCCCGGTTCGCGACCTTACCTTCGTCGAAGACACGGCCTCGGCGTTTCTCAGTGCAGGCTCCGCCGTCCTCGAATTCGGCCATGCCTACAATGCCGGAAGCCAGCGCGCCGTGACCATATCCGACGTCCTGGACCTGGTGCTGGAGTTGAGCGGTTCCAACAAGCCGGTCCATCGTGACGAGAGCCGGCTGCGCCCGCAAAATTCCGAGGTTCGGGCTCTGCTGGCGGATTCATCCCGGCTCGAGAGCGCAACGGGATGGAGGGCGCAAACCGACTTGCGCGAAGGTCTGAGACGGACGATAGCGTGGTGGCGCGCGCGGCTGAGCGAAGGGCGAGTCCGTCACGAGATGAGCTACATGACATGAGGTTTCCCGCGCTTTCCGCTGCAGTGCTGCTGGTTTGCCTTGCCGCAATTGTCGGCCTGCGGGCGAGCGGGGGTCAGGCGAGCGACACGTCGGCCGGCTTTGTGGCTCCGGTGGCGATGGATCTGCCTGACTATCTTCGTCCCGCCACCGATCCCGCATTAGGCACGAGTGTTGTGCGCATCTCCAAGCCTGGCCCTCTTGGAAATGGGGTCGTTTGCGGGCCCAAATATTGCAGCCATCGCTATTCCAGCGCTCAGGCCTGGAACGCGGACCAGACATTGCTCCTGCTCGACAACGGCTGCAACGGAATGTGCTTTCTCGACGGGCACACCTACGAGGCGCTGTTTTGGCGCAAACGAGGAGGCGAGTGCGAGTGGCATCCCCGAAATGCCGAATTGATGATCTGTGTTCAGGACCGGGCGGTCTCGACCTGGGCGCCACGGACCAACCACGAAGACATCCTTTTCACATCCGCGGACTACCACGACCTGCAGTTCGGTCCATCGAAGGGCAATCCCAGCCGGGACGGTAGCCGCATCGCGGTCCGCGCGATCCGCAAGGACGGCGCGGACGTCGTTTTTGCGTATGATCTGAATCAGCGGCAGAAATTTCCGGACATCGACCTTGCTCAAGTCCCCGGAACGACCAGTTCCTGCACGATCTCTCCACTCGGAACGAGTATTGTGTGCTCGCCGAACCTTATTGACGACACAGAACAGAGGGTAATTTTTGCCGTCGACGGCACCTTGCTTCAGAGATGGACAGACCATCATCGGCCCGGTCACGGTGACATCACGCTCGACGACGACGGAAACGAAGTCTTGGTCGGGATCAGCAAATCAGATCCAGACAAGTATCACACAATCAAGCGCAGGCTGTCGGACGGGAAAGTCACCTCCCTTACCGCGTACGGCCTGGCCGAGCATGTATCGACGCGCGCGCTGAACAGGCCAGGATGGGCATTCGTAAGCTACGGCGGCGATCCGGAGGAGATAGCGGCCAATCCAACCTGGGCCCCCTATGCTCGCGAGATCGTTGCACTTCGCATCGATGGAAGCGGTGCCGTTCGGCGCATTGCGCAGACACGAAATGTTCCATTCGACTATTGGAGCGAAACACACGCCTCGCCCTCTCCGGATGGCTCACAGGTAATCTGGTCAAGCAATTGGGGCGTGCCGGGGGGGCCGGTTTACGAGTTCGTCACTCGACTTGACTGGCCCGAACAACGCGACCCGAAGGAGGTTGTTGCGAATGGTCAACCTTAACCGATCTCTTCTCGCGGCGCTTGCTCTGATGAGCGCTCTGCCGATGGCCGCGGCAGCCGATCCGTCAACACCTTATCGGATTTCGCCGGGCGACACGGTCGAAATCGGAATAATCTCCATTCCCGACCGAACGCAGCGTGCCGTGGTCCAGATGGATGGCACGATCGTGCTGCCCGAGGCCGGCACGGTCTCGGTCGGCGGTCTGACGCCACCCGAATTGCAGAGCCGTATGCAAGCGATCCTGCCGACCAAGATCTTTCACATCCGCATGCCCGATGGCCGCGAACAGATTGCCGTCGTAAGGCCTAGCGACGTCACGGCGATTATCGCCGAGTATCGCCCGATCTATGTGACCGGCGATGTGCTCACCCCCGGACAGCAGGTCTACCGTCCACTAATGACCGTGCGCCAGGCGATCGCCGTGGCGGGCGGTTTCAGCCTCTTGCGGGCGCGAACCAACCAGGCAGGTCCGGATCCGACGGACCTGCGACGCGATTACGAGATGATCTGGGGAGAATACACCAGGGATTATTTCCACAGCGCGCGCCTGCGAGCCGAGCTCGACAAGCAGGAAAGCTTCGACGCGCAGCCCCCGCAAGGATCGCCGCTTTCGCCATCGCTCGCGGCGGGTATAGCGAAGGCTGAGGCGGAAGCGCTCAAGCTCTCCCTGGATAATTTTCAGCAAGAGCAGAGCTTTGTCGAAAAGGGCGCCAACGATGCCGCGGCGCAGATCGAGACGCTGATGAAACGCGCGCAGGATGAAGCGGCTGGCGTCAAGGCCGATGAAGACGACCTGGAGCAGGTCACCAAGGCGTTCAAGGCTGGAAACCTGACCAACAACAGGCTCGCAGATGTCCGGCGCGCCGTCCTGCTTTCCTCCAGCCGGGCGCTGGAAACATCGGTCGAGCTGATGAGAACGCAGCGCCAGCGGGAAGACTTTGCCAGGCAGCTCGAGCGCAACGAGAACCAAAGGCGCATCGGCCTGCTGAACGAATTGCGGGACACCGAGGTGCGGCTGGCCGATATCGGCACGAGGCTTCGCGCGGCGAGCCAGAAGTTGCAGCCGCTGGGTGCTACCGCCGCGCCTCTTTCCATTGCCGGCGAGACCGTTCGAGCCCAGATGACGATTGTTCGCAATGTCGACGGGCAATGGCGCAAGCAGGCCGCCGACGAGGACGCCGAGGTCGTGCCGGGAGATACGATCGAGGTCAGGTTCAGCAACGAATTGGAAAGCGCGGCGGCACAATAGCGCCGGCGCTTCTGCACCATTGGGCAAGCGCTGATCCGGTTGTGGAGGCAAGTCTTGAGCCAGGACATCGATGTCGCGGGCGCCTATAGCAGAGGCAGCGCGGTCTTCATGGGAATGGAGATGCTTGTCGCCTCCGGTGCGCTTGTTCCAAGGCCGGAGACGGAGTTGTTGGGCTCGACCGCCGTCGACGTGTTGCATCAAATGAGCCTGCCGGCGCCCCGCGTGATCGACATGTGCTGCGGGGCCGGCAATCTCGCTTGTGCGATCGCCCACCAGGTTCCGACGGCGCGGGTCTGGGCAAGCGATCTTACCGACGGATGCGTCGAGGTGGCGTGCCGGAATGTAGCCCACCATGGGCTGGCCGATCGGGTGTCGGTTCACCAGGGCGATCTGTTCGAAGCTCTCTCCGCTCTTGTGCCTCAGGGCTCGATCGACGTGGTCGTATGCAATCCGCCTTACATCTCGGAGAAACGGCTTGAGGGAGATCGCTCTCATCTGGTCGCTCTTGAGCCGCGCGAGGCTTTTGCGGCCGGACCTTACGGCATCGCCATCCACATGCGCGTGGTGAAGGATGCTTTGCGGTATCTACGGCCCAGCGGCGCTCTCCTGTTCGAGGTTGGACTTGGCCAGGACCGCCAGGTCGCAAGCCTGTTGGATCGCAGCAGGAGCTATGAGGGCATCCGTTCTGTCACCAACCGTGCCGGCGAGGCGCGTGTCGTGCTCGGATACGCTAAGCCACAGACCTGAGGGCTTCCCAGAAGGAACTCATCCCCTCTTGCGAGCGATGAACTGCGCTATGCCCTGGATGGAATCGAGGTTCTCCGGGAGCAGCTCACTGTCTTCGACAATGACGCCAAAGGTCTCTTCTATAAAGCCGATGACCTCGAGCACGCCGGTGGAATCCACGATGCCCTGATCGAGCAGCGATTCCGTGGCGCTCAGCGATTTCACGTCGGCGATGTAGAAGTTCGAAGCCAGGAAATCGCGAATTTGTTTGGTGTAAATGTCGCCCGCGGGCTTCGTTGCCATAAACGTATCCATAGATCACCCTCCGACAAAAACTGAATACGGTCCGCGCCGTTCAACAGGCGCTACGAAAGAGCCACCTTCTTGAGTTTCCCTGTATCCGTCCTCGGCAGGCTGGGTACGATGACGATGGACTTCGGGACCATGAAGTTCTCCAGCCGCCTTTGGCATTCCACCTGAAGCTGCCGCTCGCCGACAATGTGGCCTTGCTCGATCACGACGAAAGCCTTCACGGCCTGGCCGAGAAGCTCGTCGGCCACGCCGACCACCGCAGCCTCCTTGACGCCCGGGATGTTCACCAGCACGTTCTCAACTTCCTTGGGCGCGACCTTCTCGCCCCGGGATTTTATGATCTCGTCGCTGCGGCCGATGAAATAGAGGTAGCCCTCCTCATCCATCCGGCAGTAGTCGCCGGTGTAGAGCACCTGCTCGCCCGGCAAGGGGCCGGGCTTGAGCCTCCTGGCGGTCGCTTCCGGTTTGCCCCAGTAGCCCTTCATCACTGTCGCGCCGCGGATGACAAGCTGGCCGACAGTCCCAGGCTCGACCCGCTGGTCGTTGTCGTCGACGATCCACATCTCGGTGTTCGGGATCGCGATCCCGACGCTCAGCGGTTTTCGTTCGAGATCTGCCGGCGGCAGATAGGTGCAGCGCTTGCATTCGGTGAGCCCGTACATCGAATAGATTCGGGCGCCCTTAAACAGGTCCTTGAGCATGGCGATGTGCTTGAGCGGCAAGGCGGCGGCGGTGTTGGTTACATAGCGGATGCTCGAGAAGTCGTGATCCTTCAGCGACTTGAGTTCCGCCAGCGAGGCGAAGATGGTGGGCACGCCGGGGAAGCCTGTGATCCTCTCGTCCTTGATGATCTGAAGGATCTGCGCCGGGAAGGCGAAGGAGCGTTCTAGAACGAGCCGAGCGCCGGTGCGGAATGCCATTAGCATCTGATAAAGACCGTAGTCGAAGGCGAGGGGCAGGACGTTGAGGATCACCTCGTCCTCGCGAAGCTCCAGATATGACGCGATCGAAGTACATGCCGTCGTCATGTTGCGGTGGGTCAGCATCACGCCTTTGGGCTCACCTGTGGACCCTGACGTGTAGATGATGGCGGCGAGATCGATGTCGATTGATTTGCGTTTCGGCGCGGCCGGCGTTCTCTCGGCGGCGGCCTCCCAGGCTATCGCGTGCGGCAGCCGGCTGAGCTCGTCGTCCTCGATACGCCCCGAGACGATCAGCTGTCGCAGCCAACCGCAATTGTGCACCGGTCCATCGAACACCGAGCGCAGATGCTGATCGGTGATTAGCGCCGCCGGCCGGCAATCATTCAGCAGATAATCGAGCTTGTCGCTTTTGGTGAGTGGATTGACGACGCACACGACGGCGTTTGCCTTGAGCACCGCCCAGAAGCTGACGACTGTCTCAATCGTGTTGTCGGCGAAGATCATCACGCGATCGCCACGTTGCACGCCAGCGCTCACCAGGCACTGCGCGATTCCATTCGAACGCTCCTCGATTTCGGCATAGGTGTAGCGCTGCCTGTTGCAGACCAACGCCACCTTGTCGCCGAGCCGGCCGGCGGAGTGGGTCAGATAATCATGCAGGAGCGGTACGGCGCCGTGGATCATGCTGGCACCCTTTCCCGGCGCTCGTAGTCGACGTCGATGCTGAGATCTGGGCTCGTCACGCCGGCCGGGCGGGTCGCAACAAACTGCTGATGGAGAAGCTGCGTCGACAGCACGCCGACCAGGGCCATGTTGTCGGAATTCGACATGTCGCCGCCGCCGGTTCGAGCTTGGCACTTTCCAACCAGCCGGCTCACCGACTCGGGGTCGAAGACGCCGGCCGCCCGCACTGCCGTCTCGGACAGGGCATCAGCAATGTAGGCCGGCGCGTCGTCGGCAAAGAAACTCATCGCATTGGGCGCCCGGTAGGGCTGCTTCTTCCGGGCGACAACCTCAGGCGGCAGGATTGGCGCCGCGACGCGCTTCAGCACGTGCTTCTCGTCGAGGCCGCGCAGCTTGTAAGCGTCGGGGAGCGCGTTCGCCAACGACACGACATTGTCATCGAGGAAGGGAAAGCGGCCCTCGACGGAGTGAGCCATCAGCATTCTGTCGCCTTGCGAGGATAGCAGGTAGCCCGACATCAGGGTTCGGATCTCGATATACTGATCCTGGGCGAGGGGGCTCCAGCGTAGAAATTCGGCCGGCAGCGTCGAGATCAGTTCGCTCACCGCATCGCGGCGTTCGGAGGCAGCCCGCATATCGGGGCAGAATAGGCGCTTGATGGCGCTGGTCGTGCGCCAGCGCGTGTCGTGGGCAAATCCGGCCGAGGCGTGGGCCTCAATGTTGCGGCCGAAGAACTGGCGGGCCAGTCCCTGCTGATGAACCGGCGAGCGCGAGAGGTAAGGATAAAGCCGCTCAAGCAAGCGGGCGCGCCTTGTCGATGCCGGCTGGCGTCCCCAGAAGCGGCGGACTTTCCCCTCGCGGAACAGATCATAACCAGCAAACATTTCATCGGCGCCTTCCCCGGTCAGCACGACCTTGATGCCGCGTTCCCGCACGAGCCTTGACAGCAGGAAGAGCGGCGCCGGCGCGGTCCTGAGGATTGGCCGCTCGGTGTGACGGATCACCTCGGGAAAGACTGCGGCTATATCGCCGCGGGAAACAACTAATTCGTGATGCTCGCTGCCCGTCGCATCCGCGACAAGCCGCTGGAATTCGGTCTCGTCATATTCTGCATCGGCAAAACGCAGCGAGAAGGTCTGGAAACGCTCGCCGGCGAAGCGCCTTCCGAGCGTGGCGACTAGAGAGCTGTCGAGGCCGCCTGACAGATAGCAGCCAACCGGCACGTCGGCCTGCACGATTCGCAAGGCCGTGGCGCCTTCCAGCATCAGCCGCACTTCCTCCACCGCCTCGTCTCGGGAGCCGCCAAACCGGTCCCGGTCCTGATCCTGGATTTCCGGAAAGCGCGGTTGCCAGAATGGGTGTTCTCGCGGCGCGCCTTTGTCGTAGAGGCGCACGTGTCCGGGCGGGAGTTCCCGGATGCCCTGGAACACGTTCTGCGGAGCAACAGCCGTCCACATGGTGAAGGTCTGATCGATGCCGGCCGGATCGAACGCGCGCGGGATTGCGATCTCGGCGGCGAAAATCGCTTTGACTTCGCTTGCAAAGAACAGGCGGCCGCCATGCTCGCAAAAATGCAGCGGGCAAATGCCGTAGCGATCGCGCGACAACACGAGTCGGCCTGCAGCCGGGTCCCAGATCGCCAGCGCCCATTGGCCGTTCATACGCTCGAAGGCTGCCTGGCCCCACTCCCGATAGGCGTGCAGGACGACTTCGGTATCGCTGCGGGTGTGGAACCGATGGCCGAGGGCAAACAGCCTGTCGCGCAGTTCGAGATAATTGAAAATCTCGCCATTGAAGACGATCCATGCCGGGCCATCGGGGTCGGCAAGGGGCTGCTGCCCGTGTTGAAGATCGACGACCGACAAGCGGGCATGCGCCAGCCCGGCACGTCTGTCGCGGTAGAGCCCCCGCTCGTCGGGACCGCGATGCGCAAGCGCGCCAGCCATGCGCAACAATGCTTCGCGCGAAGGTGGTTCCGCGGTGGCGTTCAGCGCCAGTATCCCGGCGATCCCGCACATCGTCGTCAGTCCACATCCATCGGTACGGACGGTAAGGGCCGCGCATGCAGATAGCGTGCTGCCCGGCGCTTCGCTTCGATGTCCTTGAAGACCTTCTCTACCTGGCCGCCGGTGAGGCCCGCGACGGCTGCGACCTCGTCGGCGCACAACCCGTGGTTGATCCCATAGAGGCATAGGTCCGTCAGGTGGTAAGGCAGCGCGAAGTAGAATTCCTCCTGGCTTTGCGCCATGGAGAATGTGTCGGTGGTCGGCGGCCTGCGGCGGATTTCTTCGTCCACACCGAGATAGTCAGCCAATTGGTAGACCTGCGTTTTGTACAGGTGCACGATCGGCATGACATCGGCGATGCCGTCGCCTTGCTTGACGAAGAAACCCTGGTCGTATTCGAGCCGATTCGGCGTTCCGGCAACAGCATAGCCGAGGCGGTCCGCGTGATAATATTCGGTCATCTTGCGGATGCGCTGCTTGTAATTGGTCGCGGCGACGATCTGCAGATAGGCTGTCAAGGGCAGCCGAACCGTGTTGGTCTGGCCGTCGGGAGCCTGAACCGTAAGACGGGTGATGTTGAGGCCTTGGCTCTCCAGAACCGAGCTCAGCACCAGCTTGCATTTCCAACCTTCGCCATACTCCGGAACAACGGCGCGGATCGCCTCGATCTGCCGACGATAGGCGCCGATGGCATCCAGCGCCGGGGCGATGTCTTCAACGAGAGTGTCGATGCCCAGCTGAGCCGCGATCACACGTCCGAGCCTCAGCGAGTCTCCCGAGGAGTCCCGCTCCGGCATGAAAATGCCCAGCACCTTGTCCTTCCCGAAGGCGCGCACGCACAAGGATGCGACCACGGAGCTGTCGATGCCACCCGACAGCCCGACCACCACGCCGCGCCGCCGGAGCGTGACCAGAACCTGCTCGCGCGTCGAAGACACAATGCGGTCCGCCTCCGCGGCTGCGTCCAATGCCAGTGCTTCCTTGGTGAATCCCGAGATCACGCCGCGCGAACCTCCAATTGCAGGGTTTCGGCCGTCGTATATGTTTGCAAAACGGCTTTCTCGATCAACGGACGGTTGGTCGCGACGTGAGGCTCCACGACAAGATCAATGTGTGTGCCGACAATCGGAACCACCTGCAGGTCGCGAAACACTTGATCCCACCCGATGGCGCGGGACATACCAGGGCGAGCGCAGCGAAACAGGGTCCCTTGGACAGCAAGCGCTGGCTTGGGTTCCTCCAGCCATCGGAAAAATGCGCGAGCCCGCAAAACCTCCTGCAGTTCAAGCCTGACGCGGAAGCAGGCTCCGTTGAACTGGCCTTCGGTGTAACGGTCGATGGCGCGTGCCAGACGGGTTTCGTAACCCAATCTGACCGCGATCTTCGCCAGGGCACGGCAGGCTACGCGATGGAACGAGATGCGGTTGGACCGCAGCCGGCGCACTGTACGGGTGATGGTGTCCCACAGACGGCTGCGCTCGCCCTCAAGGCTTGTATCGAGGATGCCGATGAACTTGACCGACCGCCCAGCCTTGATCAGGCGCACGGCTACTTCCAACGCCACGGCTCCGCCGAGCGAGTGGCCTAGAAGCCTGACATGGCCCGACATCTGAACGCGGTTGATTTGCTGGATCGCGGCGTCTGCCATGCTGGCGAGATCGCTCTGTCCGCCAAGGATGAGAGTGAGGCCGGGGTACCTGATTGGAACCACCTTCGCGGTTTTTCCCATGGCGGAGGCAAAGGCGGCAAGGCTTGGACCGTAGCCGACGGATCCGGGAAACAGGAAAAGCGGCGGCGGGTTATGCTCGGGTGCGGCTTTGCCGGATGCAGCTGCCTGCGCCGTGAGGACAGCTTTCACCATCTCGCCCGCGCTCATCTCGACGGTGAAACTCTCAAGGCCGAGATCCTGGCCGATGAGATTCTCGATCTCCATCACACAGTGCAGCAGCTTCAGCGAGTCTCCCCCTGCCTCGTCCCACCTGCCCGTAGCCGCAGGGGTGTTGAGAACCTTCCCCCACGCCTTTTGTACCGCCTTCGTCACCGCGGAATCGGTGTCCGAACCGGGCGGATCGGCGGTGACGACCGGCCTCTTGGCGAGGAGATCCATTTTACCAAGTTTGACGAGGTCGATCTTTCCGCCGTCCAGGCAGGGGATCTCGCTCACGCGGTGAAGCCGCAGGGGCCGGAGCGCTGGAGGGAGCGTGTCGGCAATCAGCCGGCGCAGATCCTCCACGAAGTCCGGGCCGGCGACATCGCCTGGAACGGCGAATGCGACCAGTTCGGCTGCCTCCGTTACGATCGCCACAGCGTCCTTAACCGATGCAGCGGATCGCAGCACTCTTTCGAGCTCGGCCGGTTCGATGCGTCGCCCGTTGACCTTTATCTGCCGCCCCTTCCGGCCGATGATCCTCAGCAACCCATCATTGTCCAACCGTACCAGATCGCCGGTCGGAAAAATTCGCACATGCGGGTCTTCGGGGGCGGCGTCGACAGGGATCACGGCGCCATTTTCCCAATGCCCAAGCAGCACATAGGGGCTCTTGATCACGAGCTCCCCCGTTTCGCCCGGCACAACGATGTGTCCTTCGTCATCGACAATCGAGAACGCGATCCCCGGCAAAAGCCGACCAACCGGCACGTCGGGCTCGGTGTTCTGAGGGGCCAATGGCACGAACCATTGCGATCCTGTAGTTTCCGTGGACGAATAGCCGATCTGGATGAGGCAATGCGGCGGGACGGCTTTGCGCAGAAGGGCAATGTCGGACCACAGCACTTTTTCGCCGCCGACGCGGACGATCCGGAGTGATCTGAACGTATCGGAGCAGGCGTCCGCCATCAGCGTTCGAAGCAAGGCGGGCACGATGTATGTGATGGTCGTGCCCTGGTCCTGCATCCGTGCGCGGACACCGCGCAGCCCGACTGCCTCCAGTTCAACGAGCTGCACGGTGGCCCCAGTCAGGAGGGCCGCCAGGATCTCGCGGCAGCCGGCTATCGTAGCCAGGCCCGCCAAGGGGAGAAAAACATCGTCCGAATTGATGTGACACGCTTCGACATATTGTTGCACACGCCACAGCAAGCTGCGCTGGCTGTTGACGATGCCCTTAGGGCGCCCTGTGCTACCCGAGGTATAGAGAATTATGGCCGGCGCATCGACCGAAGGATGCGGCAAGGACTTGGCTAAACGCTCTAGCTCGGAGGCCGAACTTACGCCCATGTCGATCCACTGAATCTCCGTAGGCAAATCGCTGGGCCTGTTGCCCATGCCCAGCATGGCCGAGAGCTTGGCTGCTGACATAATCTCGCGGATCCGGGGACCGGGATCTCTCGCATTAAGCGGAATCGAAATCCGTCCGGCTGCCATCGTGGCGAGCATGGCGACGAGGCTCCAGACGGAGCATGGCTGGCAGATTCCGACCGGCCTGCCTTCGGGAACGACATTCGCAACGCGGCGGGATAGAATTTCAACGGCGGCGCCGAGCGCCGAATAGGAGAGTTCATCCGCGCCGTCGTTGATGGCGATCTTGTGCGGATATTGCCTTACCACGGCTTCCAGTCGAGGACCGATCCCCATATCCGCAAACGCGGTTGGCAAGGGCTGAAAGGACCGCAACGCAGGTCCGCCCCGGTCCAGAGGATAATTACGCACCTCTACCCATCCGGGCGGGCTTTGCGGAACAGGGGCCTCATCAAGATCCGCTGCTTGTGCCTTCACATATGCCGGGAGCATGGCTTGCCTGAGCTAGAGGTGAAGTTTGGTTATGGCTCCGCTGAGCAGATGTTTCATCGATCATTCTGATGATGCTTCCGGGGACAAAGAGAGGCGAGGGTGGAAACGGGTGTGAATCGGGTCACAGCTTAACGTTGGGGATATGCCGTGACATCAAATAGGCCTGTTCTTGTCACCGGGGCAGCGGGTTTCATCGGCTTTCATCTATGCCGGAGATTGCTTAGCGATGGTTGGCAAGTTGTAGGTCTCGATTCCATGAGTGAATATTATGACGTCAGCCTGAAGCGGGCCCGCCTCGATCAATTGGAGGAATTTCCGCATTTCCGGTTCGAGCATGTCGATCTCGCCGATCGTGACCGCGTTTCGGCGCTCATTGCCTCGGTTGATCCGGAAATCGTCGTCAATCTCGCAGCCCAGGCCGGCGTTCGTCATTCGCTCACCAATCCATATGCCTACGGCGAGAGCAATCTGAGCGGATTCCTCAATCTCCTGGAAGGATGCCGCCACGCCTCGGTCGGCCACCTGGTCTATGCGTCCTCGAGCTCGATTTATGGCGGCAGCACGCGAATGCCGTTCTCCGTTCACGACTCCGCGGATCACCCGCTCAGTCTCTACGCCGCCAGCAAGAGGGCCAACGAGTTGATGGCCCATAGCTATAGCCATCTTCTCCGGCTGCCGACGACTGGTTTGCGGTTCTTCACCGTCTACGGTCCATGGGGTCGCCCCGACATGGCCCTGTTTATCTTTACCAAGGCCATACTCGCAGGAGAGCCCATCGACGTCTTCAACCATGGCAACATGCAGCGAGACTTCACCTATATCGATGATGTCATCGAGGGCGTAATCCGCATAATGCAACTGCCTGCCACACCCGACAAGGACTGGAGCAGTGCAGCGCCTGACCCCGCGACCAGCAATGCGCCGTTCAGGATCCACAACATCGGCGGCAGTTCGCCGGTTGAGTTGAACCGTTTGATCGAACTTCTGGAAGACGCGCTGGGAAAAAAAGCGAAACGCAACTGCATGCCGCTCCAGCCGGGTGACGTGCCCGCGACCTGTGCCGATGTCAGCTCACTTGAGCAAGCGACCGGCTTCCGGCCTAGGATCCCGATCGAGATCGGGGTCCGCCGTTTCGTGGACTGGTATCGGGAGTTTTATCAAGTCTGAACCGGACTGTTTCGACATCGCAACGCAGTCGCAGTTGGAGACTCCGGCTGAAGGTGCGCCCTCGCGATGAAATCAATCTCTTCAACGTGTCCTCGGAGCCTAGGATTATCCTTGTTTATCGGTGCCTTATAGGGAAGTTTGACAGGAAGTTGAGGATGTCTCGGGCCTTGGAAGCCCTCGATTCGCTGTCGCTGCTGTTCCAGTTTTAAACGAACCGGCGGCGAGATCGAAGAAGAACGCGCTGAAGAATCGCTATAGCCTGGATGGTATGGCCGGCAACAGTCGCGCGCATCTCCCGTGCCTGTATGCCGAACATAAGGCAATCTGTACCGAAGGAATGGATCTGCGGGCCCGCGGGAGAAATGACGGCTAACCGGCCAGGGAGACCAGTTCTGGCAAGCTCATAGCGGTGTCCGGTGCCATCGCGCGAAAGTCTCGGCGATCGCGAGAACCGCAGCATGAATCGGTCCCGCGGTGAGACTGGGCATAATCGACGCGTCCACGACAAAAAGATTGTCAACCGCCTTGAGCCGTAGATTCGCGTCGACGACGGCGTCCACGTCCTTGCCCATCCTGCAGGTGCCGCAGGGATGGTGGTGTGTAATCACCGACTGCGCTATGAAACCGTCGATCTCCGCTTCACCGTTCGGCGCGGCTGGCAGAAGCTCGCGCTCTCGCCAATCGGCGAGTTCGTCTCGATGGCCGATCTCTCGTGCCGCCCCAAGAGCCTGTCGAAACAGTTTTTGATCCTGGCTGGTTTGCAGGTATGCGGGGTCGATGATCAAGCGATCATCGAGCTCTGGCCCGCTTATACGCATGCCGCCGCGGCTCGTGGGGTGCGTGATTCCGAACAGCAACGAATATGCCGTGCCGAGGGCGGGCGCCTGAAAGCGTTCGGACACGATCGGCGCCACGCCACAGCCCACGACGATTTCGGGCTGTCCGGTCCCGGAGAACCCGGCGGCTCGCATATAGGCCATCGACTCGGAATGCTGGAGGCGCGACGGCGGGACCGGCTTGCGGGCCGCATAAAGATTGCCGGCACCAAGCAGATGGTCCTGAAGGTTTCGACCGATTTCCGGCATATCGATCAAACAGCCAACGCCGGCGGCCTGCAGAATATCGTGCGGGCCGATGCCTGAGCGCATCAGCAAAGCCGGACTTTCCAGCGCGCCGGCGCAGAGCACCACTTGATCCGCAAAGACTTCCAAAAGGCTGCCCTGTCGCCCCACAACTTCGAGACTGCGCATCCGATTGCCGTCCAAGATCAGCCGTCGCACACGGGATCCCGTCAGGATGGTTAGATTTCCGCGGCTTCGAACAGACGGCGTGAGCCAGGCGTCGGCCACCGTGACCCGCTGCCCGTCTCGAATGTTCAGAGAGTTCGGGGTGACGCCGATCATCTCTCCGCTGTTGTGACCCTCGAGGCGAGGCAGACCCAACGACGCGCCTGCCTCGATGAAGGCGCGGGCAAGCGGACTTACTTCGTCCGTCGGCAAATAGACCGGCAACGGCCCGCCCTTGCCGTGAATGCCGTCGCCCCCAAGCGGGTGGTTTTCGATGGCCTGGAAAACCGGCAGCAGTTCATTCCAACTCCATCGGTGATCGCCAGCCGCGTCGGCCCAGGCCTGGAAGTCGGAGGGATGGCCGCGCATGTAGCCCATGGCGTGCAGGCAACTCGAGCCGCCGATCAGCCGTCCGCGCGCCCAATGGTGCACGCGGCCCGCCGTGCCGGCTTGCGGCTCCGTACGATAGTCCCAGTCGTAGCTGCGGCCCTGAAGCGTCGGCCAGGCAGCCGGATTCCGGATGTCGGGGTCGGTCGCCTCCTCGCCTGCCTCGATCAGCAGAACGCGACGGGCCGGCTCTTCGCTCAGCCGCGCCGCAAGCAGCGAGCCTGCCGAGCCAGCGCCCACGATGACAACATCGGCATCCGGATTGCGCCCGCCAGTCCCCTTGGTCATCTCCACTCCCAACTTCCGTATTAACGAGAGACCTCAACGGTTCCGCGCCCAGCAGTGCCGCAAACGCGCGATCCGAAACACAGGATTTCGAGACTTCAGCGGAACGTCGTCTCCGAAGCCTCAGCTCTCGCTGCTCATGGACATCTTTGCCGCCGCCTTTGCCTTCAGAAGGTGCCGTTTCGAGGCTTTGCGGGCAGCCTTCTCGTCGCCGGCGGCAATGGATTCGAATATCTCCCGCATCTCCGCCAGGCTGCTTTGTGCTCTGCCCTCCAAAGACATCGAGCGTCCCCGAAAAAAGCTGATCCTGGCCACCAGACCGCGATGGACCTCCTCGAGGATGGGATTGCCGCAATTGGCGAGTATGATTGAATAGAAGTCCGCCGCGGTCATGACCTGGGCCAAGCTGTCATTGCTCGAAGCGGCCTCTTCAAACGCGAGAAGCGATTTCTCAAGCTCACGCAACTGTTCGGCGTGAATTCTTGACGCGCATCGTCCGGCGGCCTCCACTTCCAGCAGCTCTCGAACCTCGTAGATTGCGGTTGCTTCGCTCCATGAAAGCGCCGGTATCGACGGCCCGCGATTGGGCACGATCTCGATCAGGCGTTCGGCCTCAAGGCTGCGCAATGCCTCCCTCAGCGAGGGGCGACTGACGCCGAGTTGTGTGCACAACTGGCTTTCAATAAGGCGGCTTCCTGGCTGGAACAGGCCGGACAGGATCGCGAGCCGCAGCTTGTCGACAGTCTCTTGCTGCACTGTTCGTGGCGAAATCCGCAAATTCAGTTCAGGCGGCATCGGTTACGTCTCGTGGGCTCAGGGTCGGAATCTGACGCATCATATGCGAGGCCGCGAACGTTGGACAGCGGGAATAGCCAGATTGTCAACTTTTAAGATTGCAAGAATGTCAGACAATCCAGGTTGACGCCCTCGTGGTTGTATGATCCTCTTATGCGAGAAAGCGGCAGCGTCGGGGATCATAAACGTGGTGGCAGACGTACTTTCCAGCCAGGTTGGTTCGCGACGCGTGGACACCAATCGGATCGTCTTGAACGTGCGCGAGAGCGGTACCGGTCCGTTGATGCTGTTCTTCCACGGGATCACTTCCAACTCCGCGGTCTTCGCGCCGTTGATGGCGCAGCTCTCGGCCCGCTTCACGACCGTAGCTGTCGACCAGAGAGGGCATGGCCTCAGCGACAAGCCCGAAAGCGGCTACGAGGCGAATGACTACGCGGACGACATTGCCAGCCTGATACGCACGCTGGGCCGGGGCCCTGCCATCCTCGTCGGGCATTCACTCGGCGCCAGGAACTCCGTCACCACGGCGGCTAGAGATCCGGAGTTGGTGCGGTCCGTGATCGCGATAGACTTCACTCCCTATATCGAGACCGAAGCGCTCGATGCCCTGGAGAGTCGGGTTAACGCCGGAGACCGGATTTTCAAGGACGTGGAGGCCGTCCAGGCATATCTCGCGGGCCGCTATCCGAATATTCCCGCCGATGCCATCAGGATCAGAGCCGAGAGCGGCTACCGGCAGGTCGAAGGCGGTCTGCGTCCGCTGGCGTCGCCCTCGGCAATGGCTCAGACCGCCAAGGGGCTTCGCGCAGACCTGACGCAGGCTTACCGCGACGTGACGAAGCCCGTCCTCATCGTGCGTGGCGAGGAGAGCAAGCTGGTTTCGGCGGCGGCGCTGGCAAAGACAAGTCGGTTGCGGCCCGATCTGCCCGTGGTCGTCGTCCCGGGAGCCGACCACTACGTCAACGAAGTGTGTCCCGAGGTCACGCTGAAAGCCATCACGAATTTCATCGACGCCTGACGGCTCGTCGCGTCGTCTTCTTGTACGCAGCATCAGGACAAAAAATGGCCAATGTAAACAGAACTCCGGGCAAGACGCGTCGTGCGGAGGTCGCCGGTGGGGGCTTTGCCGGCCTGACGGCCGCCATCGCTCTCAAGCAGAACGGCTGGGACGTCAGGTTGCACGAAAAAAGCTCGGAGCTCCGGGCATTCGGCGCGGGCATCTATCTCTGGCACAACGGCCTTCGCGTGCTCGAAGGGCTGGGCGCCTTGGACGATGTTCTCCAGGGATCGCACACGCCTCCGACCTACGAAACCTGGATGCACAACAAGTCGATCTCCAAGGAGACGTTCAACGGCCTTCCCTGGCGCATCATGACGCGCAGCCATTTGCACAATGCTCTCGTCAGCCGCGCTCGTGCCCTGGGGATCGATATTCGCATCGATTCCGAGGCGGTCGCCGCCGACCCGGAAGGCCGGCTGACCCTCCAGACCGGCGAGGTTCTGGAAGCCGACCTGATCGTCGGAGCGGACGGCGTAGGCTCCAAGGTCAGGGACTCCATAGGATTCAAGCAGGACCGCTGGACGTCGAAGGACGGAATTATCCGGCTGATCGTCCCGCGCAAGAAGAAGGAACTCGGCCACGGCGAGTGGGACAACACCATCGACATGTGGAACTTCTGGCCGCGCGTCCAACGTATCCTTTACTCGCCCTGCAACGAGAACGAACTGTATCTGGGTCTGATGGCGCCGGCGGCCGATCCGCGTGGGTCGAAAGTTCCGCTCGACCTCGAGGTCTGGGTCGAGATGTTCCCTTTCCTCGAACCGTGCCTGGTCGAAGCCGCGAAGCTCGAGACTGCGCGGTACGACACGTATCAGACGAACAAGCTGGATAGCTGGACAAGAGGCAAGGTGGCGCTGGTGGGCGACGCCGCGCATGCGATGTGCCCGGCTCTTGCCCAGGGCGCCGGTTGCGCGATGGTCAATGCTTTCAGCCTGTCGCAGGACTTGGAGGAGAGCGCTTCGGTCGAGGATGCGCTCGTCGCCTGGGAGACGCGTATTCGCCCGATTACCGATCGCTGCCAGGCCCTGTCGGGCGACTATGCGGCGAACCGCTCGCTTTCCAAGGGAAACATGTTCACGCCGGCCGCGCTCGAGGCCGCGCGCTTCGACCCGCTGCGCCGTGTCTACTCGTGGCCGCAATAGGGCTCTGGCAGACCCGGTCAACGGATTAATCGGGGCGCGCGAAAGATGCGCGCTCCCTTCAGGAGATAAAGATGAATTATTCCAGTGAAGTCGAGCGGGATTACGATGTCAGGGGATGGTACGCCTCGGTCCAGGAAAGCCGGCATGACGGCGGCACGCCTGGCGAGACCCTCGTCAAGGTCGCGACTGGGGTTGTCATACGCAATCCGTTCGCCGGAAAATTCGTCGCCGAATTGTCTGATCTTACCAATCCCAGTTCGGCTATCGGCCATGCGCTTGGCGAACGTGCCGTGGCGCTGCTCGGCAACAGGCCGGTCGAGAGCTATGGCAAGGGCGGTATCGCGGGCACGGCCGGAGAGCAGGAACATGTAGTCGCCTGCATCACCACCGTATTCGGCGATCCGCTGCGCCAGCAGGTCGGCGGCGGCAAAGCCTGGATCTCGTCGGTCAGCAAGGTCGCCGTTGCCGGCACCACCATCGATATTCCGCTTGCCCACAAGGACGAGCTCTATATCCGCTCCCATTACGACGCCGTCACTTTTTCCGTGCCGGATGCGCCGCGCCCGGACGAACTCTTGATCTGCGTTGCGGTCGCATCGGGCCCGCGGGTGCATCAGCGCGTCGGGGGTAAATCCGTCGCCGACCTCAAGGCCGGTGTCTAGTTCGATCGAATTGCTGAAGGACGAGATTCAATGCCCCTGAACATCAAGGACCTCAAGATTACGTCGGCGGATTTCCAGCCGCTCGGAAGACTTCGCGACGAACACGCAGGCGACAAGGGAAACGTGGTGCCCAGGCTCAGGATCAGCGGCGTTCCTGCAGGAACAATGGAACTGGCGCTGATCTGCCATGATCCGGACGCGCCCCTGGCGAATGGTTTCACGCATTGGGTCGTCTACGGGATCGATCCCTCGACCACCGACCTTTCGGACGCGCAGGAGAAGTTTCGCGTCGGGCCCAACGGCGCCGGCCACAGGCAGTATTACGGGCCGCAGCCTCCCGCCGGCCATGGCGAGCATCATTACTACTTCTGGATCTATGCCCTCAACACAAAGGTCGAAGGCATCCCCACCAGGGAAGAGTTCCTGCAGAAATATGCTGGGAACATCATCGAGCAGAATCGGATCGTCGGCATCTACGAGAACAAGTGAAATCCGGGGCGCGGCGGCCGATAACAATAACAAAAATGGCCGCCATCGCCGCGCAATGGGAGAATTGAAATGAAAGACAACAGCTTAGTGCGCCGGAAGGTCTTCGAAGAGCTGGTAACGGCGACGAAGATACTTCTGAATGAGGGCATCCTCGATACGTTCGGGCACATCAGCGCCCGTGACCCCGAGGACCCCGAAAGCTTCTTTCTGGCTCAGAAGCTCGCGCCGAGCCTGATAACCGTCGACGATATCCAGCGGTTCAATCTCGACGGCGTGACGTCGGACAACCGGCCCTCCTACCTGGAGCGCTATATTCACAGCGAGATCTACAAGGCGCGGCCGGACGTCCAGTGCGTGCTCCACACCCACTCGCCGGCCGTCTTGCCCTATTGCTTCGTCGATACGCCGCTGCGGCCGGTCACCCATATGGGGGCCTTCATCGGTGAATCCGTGCCGGTCTACGAGATCCGCGACAAGCACGGCGACGACACGGACCTCTTCGGCGGCAGCCCCGATGTCTGCGCGGACATTGCCGAAAGCCTCGGCGGCAGCACCGTGGTCCTCATGGCCCGTCATGGCGTTGTCAATGTCGGCAACTCCGTGCGCGAGGTCGTCTTCCGCGCCTTCTATCTCGAGCAGGAAGCGAAGGCGCTCACGGCCGGCCTGCAGATCGGCAAGATCAAGTATCTGTCGCCGGGCGAGATCAAGACGGCGGGAAAGCTCGCTGGCGCCCAGATCGACCGCGGGTGGAACCACTGGTCGCAGCGCCTGAGAGAGGCTGGCCTGCTCTAGTGCCGGCCGCCTCGTGGAATGACTAGGCGGTCCCGGCCCGTGCCGGGATTTCCAGGCTCGGTTTCAACAGTTCCCTGGCGCCCGGGCGCCGGACGAAGGCAATGAAACGCATCATGCAGCACGCGCAAAGTTACGACTATGTCATCGTTGGGGCCGGATCGGCCGGTTGCGTGCTTGCCAACCGGCTGAGCGCCGATCCGGGATGCTCGGTGCTGTTGCTCGAGGCCGGCGGCTGGGACCGCGACCCCATGATCCACATACCGCTTGGATGGGGCAAGATCCTGACCGAGCGCCGGCATGACTGGATGTATTTCTGCGAGCCGGAGGACAATGTCGGCGGGCGCAAGGTCGAGTGCGCGCGCGGCAAGGTCATTGGCGGATCGTCGTCGACCAACGCCATGGCCTATGTGCGCGGAAATCGCGGCGACTACGACCGCTGGGCCGCCAGCGGGCTAAGCGACTGGTCGTATGACAAGGTCCTGCCCTATTTCCGGAAGCAGGAAAGCTGGGAACGGGGCGAGAGCCGCTTTCGCGGCGGTTCCGGTCCGGTGAATACGCAGTTCTGCCGCTACAAGGACACGCTGATCGATGCGTTTGCGCAGGCCAGCGTGCAGGCGGGCTACCCGCAGACCGACGACTACAATGGCGAGCGGCAGGAAGGCTTCGGCCGCCTCCAGATGACGATCTCCAAGGGGCGGCGCAGCTCGACGGCGTCGGCCTATCTTCGGCCGGTCCTGCGGCGGCCCAATCTTACCGTTCTTACCGAAGCGATGGCGACGAAGATCATCCTGGAAGGCGCGCGCGCCACCGGCGTGGCGATAAACCATCGCGGCAGCGAACGGACGGTCATCGCGCGCAAGGAGGTGCTGCTTTCCGGCGGGGTGATCAATACGCCGCAACTCATGATGCTGTCCGGCATCGGGGCGCCGGATGAGCTTGCCGCGCACGGCATCCAGACGCGGGTCAACCTGCCCGCGGTCGGCAAGAACCTGCAGGATCACGTCTCGGTCATTCTCATGTACAGACGCCGCGGCTCGGGGCCGTTCCTGCACAACATGCGCGCCGATCGCATCGGGCTGGATTTCGCCAAGACCTACCTTACGGGGCGCGGTTTTTCGGGCGATGTGCCCGGCGGGGTCGTCGCCTTCCTGAAGAGCGGTCCGGAGCGGCCGTTGCCTGATGTGCAACTGCTCTTCACGGCAGCTCCACTCGCGGCATGGCCCTATTTCAAGCCATTCAAGGCACCCTTTGCCGATGGTTTCGCAACGCGCGTGGTGGCCACGCAGCCCGAGAGTCGCGGCGCGGTGAAACTGGCCTCGGCCGATGCTTCCGCGGCGCCCCTCATCCACCAGAATTTCCTGGCCTCGCCGAAGGACTGGCAATCGCTGCGGGCCGGCTTCCGGGTGGCAAGGGATCTCGCGGCGCAACCTTCCATGCAGCCTTTCATCGAGGCGGAGTTCTTCCCCGGTCCCAAGTGCCAGAGCGATGACGAGATCGATGAGCATATCCGCAAGACCTCCATCACCGTGCATCATCCGGCCGGCACCTGCCGGATGGGAGCGGACGCGGCCTCGGTTGTCGACCCGCAATTGCGAGTTCGCGGCGTTGACGGCCTGCGCGTGGTGGATGCTTCCGTCATGCCCGACCTCGTCTGCGGAAACATCAACGCGGCAGTGATCATGATTGCCGAGAAGGCCGCCGACCTTGTCGCGGCAACAAAAGCAGCAACTGAAAGCAGGGCAGCGTGATGATCCAACGTATCGCCATCATTGGGCTGGGCACGATGGGGCCTGGCATGGCCGCTCGGCTCGCCAGAGGCGGCCTTCAGGTCGTGGCGTACGATGTCGCTCCGGCGGCGATCGAGCGGGCTGGAACCATGCTCAGCGTGGCCGAAATCGTGCTCGATTCCCTGGGCATCGCGCCGCCCCCGGCCGGAGCGGGAACGGTTCGCTTCACGGACGACATAGCCGACGCGGTATCGGGTGCCGACCTCGTCATCGAGAACGTTCCCGAGAACATTTCGGTCAAGGCCGATGTATATCGCGCCATCGATGGGCTAATTGCGGCGGACACGATCGTGGCGTCCGACACGTCCGGCATCCCGATCACCAAGCTGCAGGCGCATATCTCGCATCCGCAGCGGATGGTGGGCATGCACTGGTCGAACCCGCCGCACATCATCCCGATGATCGAGGTGATCGCCGGCGAGAAGACCGCGCCGCAAACCGTGGCTGTTATTCGCGACCTGATCCGTTCGATCGGCCTGCTGCCGGTGGTGGTGAAGAAGGACGTTCCGGGCTTCGTCGAGAACCGCGTGCTTTATGCGCTGCTGCGCGAGGCGGTCGACCTCGTCGAGCGCGGCGTCATCGAGCCGGAAGACCTCGACACCTGCGTGTCCTGGGGCATCGGCTACAAGATCGCCGTGGTCGGGCCGATGGCGCTGCTCGATATGGCAGGCCTCGATATCTACAAGTCCGTTTCGTCCTTCCTCAACGCCGATCTTTCCAACCGCGACGACGTCGCGCCGATGGTGCTGGAAAAGACCAACGCGTCGAAGCTCGGCATCAAGTCGGGCGAGGGGATGTTCTCCTACACGCCCGAGCAGATCAGGGCGCTGCAAGGCGAACGGGCGCGCAAGCTCGTCGCGGTGCGGCGCATCCTGGAAGGCCGGGAGTAGCCGATGGCCCATCATGCTCGGAAGGCCGGCCGGGTTTGGGTGCCGCATGGAGGGGCAAGCCATGCGCATTGAATCCATTCGACCAGCAGGCGGCCGGCCAGCCCATATTCGCCACCATGACGACCTGATTTCCGCCAAGAGCGTGTCGGTGACGCTGGCCAGGCAACTGGTTCTGCAAAATATCGATCTTTCGATACCCAAGGGCTCGTTCGTCTCCCTCATCGGTCCTTCCGGTTGCGGCAAGAGCACCTTGCTCAAGGTTCTGGCCGGGCTCGTCAATCCGACAAGCGGCAGCGTTTCGATCGCCGGGCTCTCGCCAGTCGAGGCGGCGCGCAAGCGCATGATCGGCCTCGTCTTCCAGGACGCCAACCTGCTTCCCTGGAAGAATGCCGTCGACAACGCATCGATGCTGCTCGGCATTGCCGACAAGTCGCTCTCGCGCGCCGATTTGCGGGCGCGCGGCCAGGAGATGCTGGAGCTGGTGGGGTTGGGCGACAGCGCCCACAAGCGCCCCAATGAATTGTCCGGCGGCATGCGCCAGCGCGTCGCCATCGCGCGGGCGCTCGCGCTTGATCCGGCCGTGCTGCTGATGGATGAGCCGTTCGGCGCCCTCGACGCCATCACCCGCGACCAGATGGGCCAGTCGCTGCTGGAGATATGGCAGCGCACCGGCAAGACCATCGTGCTCGTCACCCACTCCATCGACGAGGCCATTCATCTGTCCCGCGATGTCCACGTCCTGGGCATCAAGCCGGGGCGGATCACTGAAAGCCTCGACATCGGGCTGCCCTATCCGCGCGATCTGTCGGTGACGGAAGATCCCGAGTTCGTCAGGCTGGTGGTTCAACTGCGCACCATGCTGCGCGCCAGCCATCAACCGGGAGGCGCGTCATGAGCGATCAACCCATCACCAATCTCTCGGAGTCGCGGTTTGCCTCGAGCTGGAGTCAGGCGACAGGCAGCTGGCTTCCAGCGGTCATCCTTCTACTGGCGACGATCGTGGTGTGGGAGGCCGTGGTGCGGGTTTTCGCCATCTCCGCCTTCATCATTCCTGCTCCGACCGAAATCGCGCAATCGCTGATCGCGCAATGGGCGACGCTAATGCAGGCGACGCTGGTGACCGCAGGCGAGATCCTGTTCGGATTCCTCGTCTCCGTCCTGGTCGGCATTGCCATCGCGCTGGTCATCGTGCGCTTCGACTGGCTGGGGCGGGCGCTTTATCCGCTAGTCGTGCTGTTTCAGAACGTGCCCAAGGTGGCGCTGGCGCCAATCTTCATCCTCTGGTTCGGCTACGGGCTCGCGCCCAAGATCGGTCTGATCCTGGTCATCGCCTTCTTCCCGGTGACATTGTCGATGCTGGCGGGAATGCAGGCGGTCGACCGCTCGCTGCTGTCGCTGATGAATTCTGTCGGCGCCAGCCCGACGCAGATCCTGTTCAGGATACGCGTTCCGCATTCGCTGCCGAACCTGATGGCCGGGACCAAGATAGCCGCCACGCTGAGCGTCATCGGCGCCATCGTCGGCGAATTCGCCGGCGCCTCGGATGGGCTGGGTTACGTCATCCAGTTCGCCTCGACACAGCTCGACACAGCGCTTGTCTTCGCGGCGCTGCTGCTCGTTTCGGTGCTGGGCATCGCCTTCTACTACGCTGCCGAGATTCTCGAACGCATCGTGGTGCCGTGGGCGCCGAAATTCAGCCGCTGGTAGGTCCGCTCTCAAACCAATGAAAAAGGGAACAAAAATGCTCAGACGCTCACTCATCAAGGCAGCCGCGCTTGCGGCGTTTGCCGGGACACTCGGCTTCTCGAGCGGGGCCTTGGCGGCCGACAAGGTCAATGTCCAGCTCGACTGGGTGGTGCGCGGCAACCACGCCATGTTCTTCGTCGGCAAGGAAAAAGGCTTCTTCGCCAAGAACGACATCGACGTCGCCGAGATCCGCAAGGGCTCCGGCTCGCCCGACGCCATGCGGCTGGTCGGCAATGAAAACGCGGATTTCGGTTTTGGCGATCTTCCCACGCTCGCCGTGGCCCGGTCGCAGAACGTCCCAGTCGTCGCGGTCGCGGCAGTCAATCAGCACTCGCCTCTGGCGATCATCTCGCTCGCAAAGACGATGAAGCTCACCAAGCCGGCCGATCTCAAGGGGCTCACCATAGGCATTCATCCGGCCGGCTCGACCTACATCTTCTTCAAGGGCTTCCTGGCGGCCAATGGCCTGACCGAGAAAGACATGACGCTGAACAGCGTCTCACCGCCCTATGAAAGCTATCTTCTCCTCGGTCGGGTCCAGACTGTGGTCGGCTATGTCGACGCCGAGGTTCCCGAGCTGGAGGCAAAGGCCGGCGGTCCCGGCTCGCTCAGCATCATGATGGGCGCGGACCATGGCTGGAAGGCCTATGGCTCCGGTCTGTTTACCTCGGAGAAGATGATCAAACACAAGCCGGATGTCGTCGCCCGCTTCGTCAAAGCCTACCGGGAAGCCTTCGACTATGTCGTCGCCCATCCGGAAGAGGCCGCCGAAATCACGGCCAAGGCGGCTCCCGGCTATGCGGACAAGAAGGATGTGCTGCTGGCGCAGATCAACGCCGACATCGCGTCGACCTTCACCAGCCCGGACACCAAAGAACACGGCCTCGGCTGGATGACGAAGACGCAGTGGGAGGAGACGCTGAAGACGCTCACAGATCAGGGCGTGCTCAAGGCGGCCCTGTCGGCGGACGACGTCTTCACCGACAAGTTCCTGGCGAAGGAATAGGCGCGCCATGTCGCAGGCCGACGGATCGATGGGCGCCTACCGGCACGCGAGCCTGTCCTGCTCCACGCGGCAGGACACGGCGCGCTTCCCTCCGGCCGCGTCGGCACGGTCGAGCGTGATCTGTGCCCGCGTGGCATATGCACGGCCCGACAGGCCGCACCACAGCCGCTCGATGGGCAGGTTCTCGCGCTTGTCGTTGAGGATGGTGAACGTGCCCGTCTTGGAGTCGAACCACAGTTCGAGGCGGGCGCTCTTGCCCGGCTCGACCGTCGCAATCCCGGCTGAATACCAGTGGGCGAAGTCGGCATTGCACGACAGCCCTTCATTGCCCGCATTCGAGATCGTCAACGGCACCTTGTCGAGCCCGTCTGTGCCTTTGCGGACGATGACATGGTGCAACTCGACCGCGCTGGCGAAGGATGTGAACGCCAGCATCACCGGAAGGACATAACGAATCTTCACTTTGCCTGAACTCCATGGGTAAATTTTTTTCAGGCAGTCTATCTCGCTTCCGCGCAATAACAACAAGAATATTGATTGGTGAATCAAACAGAGAGGGTAACATGTTAAAGCTTCTTAAGTGCAGTGTGAGTGCAATTATACTGAGTGGCGTCTTTCTTGGCGGGGCGCTTGCTGGCGAAGTAAAGTCGATCGCCATCCTGACGCCTGAAGAGGGCACCGACTACGGCTGGAACCAGCAGGGCATCGATGCCGCCAACGCGGCGGGCAAGGCCGCCGGCGTCGAAGTGGTCGTGGCCCAGGGTCTGGGCTATGGCGACGTTCGTCCGACGTTGCGGGAACTCGCGTCCGACGGCGCCAGCCTGCTGATCGCCCATGCCAGCGGCTACAACACTTCGGCGCCTGAAATCGCCAAGGAGTTGAAGGTTCCGGTGGCGATCGTCGACACGCCCAACGGCTTGGAGAAAGGTCTCGTCGCCGACTACACGCTAAGCGGCCACCAGGGCGCTTATCTCGCCGGCCGTCTTGCCGCCAAGATGTCGCGCTCGAAGTCGGTGGGCATCGTCGTATCTGGCGAACCTCCATCATGGAACTCGCAGTCGGCGGCGTTCGCGCAGGGCGTGAAGGCTGAGAATCCCGACGTCAAGATCACCTATGCGGTGATCGGCCCCGCCGCCTACAGCGACGCGGCGGGTGGCAAGCGCGTGACCGAAAGCGTGATCGCCTCTGGCGCCGACATCATCTTCGGCCAGGGCAACGGCTCCAGCTTCGGCATGTTGCAGGCTGTCGAGACCACCAAGGCCGCGGATGGCGGGAAGGTCTATTTCATCGACGTCATCGGCGACAAGTCGCCCATCGACAAGGGCTTCCTGCTGTCGTCGGTGGTGTGGAACATCGAGCCGGTCTACGCCGCGATGATCGCCGACATCAAGTCGGACACGTTCGGCACCAAGCATTATTCGATCGGCCTCAAGGACGATTCGGTGAAGCTTTTGAAGACCGCTGCGATCCCGGACAAGGTATGGTCCGAGATCCAGGCGCTGCGCGAAGACGTCATCTCCGGCAAGATCAAGGTCGATCCGGTCTATGACGCCGCCGCCGTCAGGGCGCTGATGACGAGCGTCGCCCAGTAAGGCGGCCAGCAATCAGCTTCCGGAGGGGCGACCGGTTGCCCCTCCGGATATTTCCCGTTTTTCCAGTGCTGGGCTTTCATGAGCAGTTTTTCTTCATTGCCCGCCGACAAGCGCGACATCGTCGCCCTCGAAGGCGTGACCAAACGCTTTCCCGGCATTGTCGCCAATGACGGTATCGACCTGTCGATCCGCCCCGGCGAGGTGCATGTGCTGCTCGGCGAGAACGGCGCGGGAAAATCCACCTTGATCGGCATGCTGTCGGGATTGCAGCAGCCGGATGAGGGACGCATCCTAGTCGACGGCAAGCCGACGCCGATCACTTCGCCGCGCCATGCGCTGGCGCTGGGCATCGGCACGGTGTTTCAACACATGATGCTGGTGCCGACGCTGACGGTGGCCGAAAACCTGTTGCTCGGCGGGCCCTGGTGGCAGCGCCCCAGGACCGAGGAGCTGGAGGCGCGCGTCGCTGAGATCACACGCAGCCTCGGCATCAGCGTCAAGCTGCATGCAAAGGTGTCGGAGCTTTCGCTCGGTGAACAGCAGCAGGTCGAGATCCTGCGCGCGATGGTGCGCAATAGCCGGCTTCTGATCCTCGACGAATCCACCTCGATGCTGACGCCGAAAGGCATCGAGGAACTCGGTGCCTTGATGCGCCGCCTGGTCGGACAGGGGTTGGCGATCGTCTTCATCACACACAAGCTCAAGGAGGCGGCGGCCTTCGGTGACCGTATCTCAGTGCTGAAGCTCGGCCGCAAGGTCGGCGAAATTCCACCCGAGCGTTTTCGCACGCTCAGCGAACAGGAGATCATCTCCGAAATCGTGGAGCTGATGTTCGGCAAACAGAAGGACGATCCGGAGGCCGCCGAGCGGCCCACCCGCACGGTCCGTGCCGACGCCGGGCCGCTGCTTCAGGTCGCCGACCTCGCCGTAGCGCCCACCGAAAACGCGCCGGGCCTGTCGTCGATCTCCTTCGACATCCGCCCGGGTGAGATCCTGGGTATCGCCGGCATCGACGGCAACGGCCAGAAACAATTGGCGGAGGCCTTGGCCGGCCAGCGTGCGGCGACCGGTGGCTCGGTGCGGTTGGAAGGCACTGCCATCGAGGCGCTGAGCGTGGGCGAACGCCGCCGGCGCGGCCTTCGTTACCTGACCGACGACCGGCTCGGCGAAGGCACGGTAGGCGCCTTCCCGGTCTCCATCAACTTCTTCCTCAAGCAGGTCGGCGCCTCGCCCTTCTGGCGCGGCGGCGTCGAGCAACGCGCCGAGATCGACAGGCGCGCAGCCCAGCTGGTGCGCGAATACGATGTACGCACGCCGAGCCTGAAGACGCCTGTCGCCCGGCTCTCGGGAGGCAATATCCAGAAGGTGCTCATAGCGCGTGAGCTGGCCGAAGGCGCCAGGGCGGTGATCTTCAACAAGCCGACTTATGGACTCGATCTCGCCAACACGCTTGCCTCTCGCCAGCGCATCCGTGACACGGCGGCGCGCGGGCTCGCCGTGCTGCTGATCTCCACCGACCTCGAGGAATTGCTCAGCATGTGTGACCGTATTGCCGTCATCGCCAACGGCTCTTTGGTCGGCACGGTCGCCAATGCCGACGACGCGCGCACCAAGGTCGGCCGCCTGATGATTGGACTGGCCGCATGAGCATCGATACCGCACCCGGCGCCAGCGCCAATGCACTCGACGCCACAAGCGGCGCCGCCACCGGCCGCGATATACTGCACCGGCTGCTGATGACCCTCGGACCTATCCTTGCCGCTCTTATCATTGCCGGCTGCATCCTGCTTGTCGTCGGCGTCGACCCGCTCGCCTATTACGGCTACGTGCTGGAGAAAGGGTTGTTCTCGCCGCTGGGCATCCAGCAGACGCTGACGCGCATGGCGCCGCTTTTGTTCCTCGCCGCGGGCCTGATCGTGGCCTTTCGCGCCGGCATGTGGAACTTGGGCGGCGACGGCCAGTTCCTGCTCGGAGCGGTCACGGCGGCCGCCAGCGCTCCCGTCCTGGTGCAGGTCATGCCTGCCTGGCTGGCGCTGACCTGTTCGTTCCTGATCTCCATGGTCGTGGCAATGGCCTGGTCGCTGCTGCCCGCGCTTCTGCGCGCCTATCAGGGCGTGAACGAGATCATCACCACGCTGATGATGACGTTTCTCGGCACCTCGCTCGCCAACGTGCTGGTCAAGCTCGTGTTCCGCGACCCCGGCACGACCGTGCCGCAGACGCGTACCTTGCCGGTCGAAGACAGGCTGCCGCGGCTCTTCGATACGACCATCACCAGCGGCCTTGTGCTCGGACTTGCGGCGATCATCATCGTGCATCTGGTGATGACGCGGACGGCGTTCGGATTGAAATTGAGGATCGTCGGCGCCAACCCGCGCGCGGCGGTTCATGCCGGGCTTGGCGTGCCTAGGCTGACCGTTGCCGTCTTTGCCATTTCGGCTGGGCTTGCAGGCCTTGCCGGCGCCGTCGACATCATCGGGGTGCAAGGCAATGTCCGCGCCGACTGGAACCCTGCCTACGGCCTGGCGGTCATTCCGGCGGTGTTCCTTGCGCGGATGAACGGCTTTGCCGCGATTGGCTTCGTATTCCTGCTTTCGGTGCTTTCGATCGGCGGCGAGAGCGCGGCGAGGCGGCTTGGCGTGCCCAATCACTTCACCCTGGTGCTGGTCTCGATCATGCTGATCGTGCTCGCGCTCGCCGAGTATGTCGACCACCGCTACAATCAGTCGAGAAAGGCCTGAGACATGACCGGGCTCTTCAGCGAAGTTTTTCTCGGCGCGCTGTTGTTCGGCGCAGTGACCGCTGCCGTCCCGCTGCTGCTTGCCGGGCTCGGCGAGCAGTTGTCGGAAAAGGCTGGCGTGCTCAACATCGGCATCGAGGGCATGATGCTAGCCGGCGCCTATCTCGGATTCTTGGGCGCCTTCTATTCGGGGTCGCTTTGGCTCGGCTTCCTCACCGGCGCCGCGGGCGGCATCGCGGTGGCGCTGATCATGGCGCTGCTTTGCGTGCGCATCGGGCTGAACCAGATCGTCATCGGCATCGCGCTGACGCTGGGGCTGGAAGGCCTGACGGCGCTGCTCCATCATTTCCAGTTCTCGCGCAGCTATCCCCGCCTGCCGGCAGCGGACGCGACCGTCATTCCGCTGCTGTCGGACATTCCCGTCGTCGGGCCTGCCTTCTTCAAGCATCACCTGATCGTCTATCTGGCGGTCGCGCTGGTGTTCGCCATGGGCTATCTCTACCGGCGCACGCAGCTCGGCCTCAACCTGCAGGCCGCCGGCGACAAGCCGGCCGCGCTCGACGTCGCCGGCATCGACGTCATCAGGACCCGCACCATCGCGGTGCTGACGACGGGCGCGCTGGCCGGGCTCGGCGGCGCCTACCTCGCCAATGTCGGGGCGGGGCTGTTCATTCCCTTCATCACCAATGGCGCCGGCTTCCTCGGCATCGTGCTGGCCATGCTGGCGCGCGGCCGTCCGGTCTGGGTGCTGTTCGGCGCTCTGCTTTTCGGCGTGTGCCTGTCGCTGACCACGGCCATGCAGGTGGCGGGCATCAACATCCCGACCGACATCATCCAGATGCTGCCGTTCCTGGCGGTGATGATCATGCTGGTGCTTTTCGGGCGGCGCGCCAGCCTGCCTGCAGCACTTGGCATTGCATATGAGCGCGGCGCGCGCTGACAGAAACCAGATGCGCGGACGGGACCCGCGCCAAGATAGGAGACGACAAATGTCGGATACCAAGGTCTACCTGCTCGACGGCGGCTCGCTCGTTCTCGACGGTTATCATGTGTTCTGGAATCGCGGCCCCGGCGGCGAAGTGCGCTTTCCCGTCTATTCGATCCTGATCGAGCATGCCGAGGGCCGGTTCCTCATCGACACCGGCTACGACTACGACCATGTCATGAAAGTGCTGCCCTTCGAGAAGCCGATCCAGGAAAAGCATCAGACCATTCCCGGCGCGCTTGCCTTGCTTGGGCTCGAGCCCAAGGACATCGACGTCGTCGTCAACTCGCATTTCCATTTCGACCATTGCGGCGGCAACAAGTATTTTCCACACGCAAAGAAGATCTGCCATCGCTCGGAGGTGCCGCAGGCTTGCAATCCGCAGCCCTTCGAACATCTCGGCTATTCTGACCTGAGCTTTTCGGCCGAGGCGGCGGAAGCCCGTGGCGCCACCGCGCAGCTGCTGGAGGGCACGACGCGCGCCAATTCGACCTTCGAAGGCATCGAGGGCGACGTCGATCTCGCAAAGGGCGTGAAGCTGATCTCGACACCCGGCCATTCGATCGGCCACTACAGCCTGCTGGTCGAGTTTCCCAAGCGCAAGCCGATCATGTTCACCATCGACGCCGCCTACACGCAGAAGAGCCTTGAAACGCTGTGCCAGGCGGCCTTCCATATCGACCCGGTCGCGGGCGTCAATTCGATGCGCAAGGTGAAGAAGCTGGCCGAGGATTACGGCGCCGAGCTGATGTACTCGCACGATATGGAAAACTTCAAGACCTACAAGACCGGCACCCAGTTCTACGGCTGAACGCCAAATCCGGAGACCACTCCCATGCGCTATTCCGATCATGCCGATCCGGTCATCACCCTGACCGCCGGGCCTGTCAACGCCTATGCCGAGGTGCTGCGTGGCCTCGGCCGCACCGTGCTCTACGACTATGACCCGGCGTTCCAGCTCTTCTACGAAAAGGTGGCCGACAAGGCGCAGAAGGCTATGCGGCTGTCGAACAAGCCGGTCATCCTGCATGGCGAGCCGGTGCTCGGCCTCGAGGCCGCGGCAGCTTCCCTAATCGCCCCTGACGACGTCGTGCTCAACCTTGCGTCCGGAGTTTACGGCAAGGGGTTCGGCTATTGGGCGAAACGCTATTCGCCGCATCTGCTCGAAATCGAAGTGCCTTACAATGAGGCGATCGACCCGCAGGCGGTCGCCGATATGCTTAAGGCGCATCCGGAGATCACCGTCGTTTCCGTCTGTCACCACGACACGCCCTCCGGCACCATCAATCCGATCGACGCCATCGGCGCGCTGGTCTCGGCGCATGGCGCCTACCTTATCGTCGACGCCGTTTCTTCCTTTGGCGGCATGAAGACGCATCCCGAGGATTGCAAGGCCGACATCTATGTCACCGGTCCCAACAAATGCCTGGGCGCTCCTCCCGGCCTCACCATGATGGGTGTCAGCGAGCGGGCCTGGGCCAAGATGAAGGCCAATCCGCTGGCGCCGCGCGCATCGATGCTGAGCATCGTCGACTGGGAAGATGCCTGGTCGAGCGACAAGCCGTTTCCGTTCACGCCTTCGGTCTCGGAGATCAACGGGCTCGATGTCGCGCTCGACCTCTATCTCAACGAGGGGCCGGAGGCGGTGTGGGCGCGCCACGCGCTTACAGCCAGGGCCATGCGCGCGGGCGTCGCGGCGATGGGCTTGTCGATCTGGGCAGCCAGCGACGGGATCGCGTCGCCAACCACCACCGCGGTTCGCACCCCCGAAGGTGTCGACGAGAAGGCGCTTCGCCAGGCAGCCCGCGCCCGCTACGGCGTGGTGTTTTCATCGGGTCGCGGCGAAACGCTGGGTAAGCTGACGCGCATCGGCCACATGGGACCGACCGCCCAGCCGATCTACGCGATCGCGGCGCTGACGGCGCTTGGCGGCGCCATGAACGCGGCCGGCCAGAAACTGGCAATCGGCAAAGGCATCGACGCGGCAGTGGCCGTCATCGACGCTGACGCCTGAACGGACATCATCGGATCACGGATCGAGGGAGAAATTTCATGACTGGACGGCTTGCGGGAAAGACGGCCCTGGTGACAGGGGCGGCGCAGGGTATCGGCAAAGCGATCGCGGCGCGGCTGGCGGCCGATGGCGCGATCGTCATCGTCAGCGACATCAACGCCGATGGCGCCAAGGCGGCCGCCGCGTCGATCGGCGGGAAAGCGAAGGCTATCGCCGCCGATATCTCCGATCCGGCATCCGTCAAAGCGCTTTTCGCTGAAATCCAGGCACTGACCGGTGGCGTCGACATACTGGTCAACAATGCCAGCATCGTGCCCTTCATCGCCTGGGACGATGTCGATCTCGACCATTGGCGCAAGATCATCGACGTAAATCTGACAGGCACCTTCATCGTCACCCGTGCGGCCACTGACCAGATGCGGGCGGCAAACAAGGCAGGACGAGTGATCAGCATCGCCTCCAACACCTTCTTTGCGGGGACCCCAAACATGGCGGCCTATGTCGCGGCCAAGGGCGGCGTCATCGGCTTCACCCGGGCGCTGGCCACGGAACTTGGCAAATACAACATCACGGCGAATGCGGTGACGCCCGGCCTGATCGAGAGCGATGGCGTCAAGGCGAGCCCGCACAACGAGGCGTTCGGCTTCGTCGAGATGCTGCAGGCGATGAAGGGCAAGGGCCAGCCCGAGCATATCGCCGACGTCGTGTCCTTCCTGGCGAGCGAGGACGCCCGCTGGATCACCGGCCAGACGCTGAATGTCGACGCCGGGATGGTCAGGCATTAGCCACCTGAAAATTCCGACGACCACGTAGCTGAAGCTGCTCGGGCTGCCGTTGAGGCAGCCAACGACATCCGCCCTGTAGCTGGGTTTGTCCCCGATCCCGGCGCCATCACGTCTTCCAGGCGGCACCGGCCCACGGCCACTGGCACATCCGCCGGAACCGTCATCGCCCGGCGCCGTCGATTCGAGTTCGTCGACAAGGAAGGGGCCGCTGCTTCGGTTTCGGCGAAGCAAAGGACAGAAAAAGACTTCTTTAGGCGACCCGGCCCGGATGCTCTCTTGCGGGACCTAGAACAAGGCCCGCCTGGGAGGGCGACGCATAACAAGAGAGCGGCTGCCGAAACGACAGCCTGGCATACGCCACTCGAATGAGGTCGATGCCGGTAACAGCCATGGGGAACCACGACAATGAAGACATTCCGCAATTGCCTGATGACCGCGGTCAGTGCAGGCCTGCTGGGCTTGGGGCTTGCCGCTCCCGCCGACGCCGGCGCCATTCGCCTCGGCATGACCACCTGGGTGGGCTACGGGCCGCTGTTTCTTGCCCGCGACCTCGGCTACTTCAAGGAAGCCGGCGTCGACGTCGAGCTGAAAGTGATCGAAGAATCGGCGCTCTATATGGCGGCGGTCGCCGGCGGTGATCTCGATGGCGCGGCATCCACAGTCGACGAACTGATGAAGTACCGCTCCGACGACCTCTGCTTCAAATATGTCGTGGCGCTTGACGACAGCCACGGCGGCGACGGCGTCGTCACGCAGGCGGACGTCAAGTCGCTCAAGGATTTGAAGGGCCAGCCCGTCGCCCTGAACGAGGGCTCCGTTTCCGAATTCTGGTTCAATGTTCTCCTGAAGAAGGAAGGCATGACCGAGGACGATGTCAGCGTCACCAACATGACCGCTGACGACGCCGCGACGGCCTTCATCGCCGGCCAGGTTCCCGCCGCGGTGACCTGGGAGCCTCACCTCACCGAAGTCCGCAAGGGCGGCAAGGGAAAGGTGCTGATCGACTCCACGACGACGCCTGGCCTGATCGTCGACGTGATCGCGCTCAAATGCGACCTGATCGAGAAGCATCCCGAGGATGTGAAGGCTTTGATCAAGGGCTATTACAAGGCGGTCGACTACATCAAGACCAATCCGGACAAGGCCTATGAGATCATGGCCAAGGGCATTGGTGGCTATCTCGAGAAGCCCGAGGATTTCGCGGCCGGCGCCCAAGGCGTGCGCTACTACGACCGCGCCCGCAACCTGGAGTTCTTCGGCACTCCGGACAAGAGCGAGGCGTCCGACCTGGTGAACTTCGCCCAGGATATCTGGGGCAAGGCCGGCAAGCTCAAGATGACGATCGACGCGAAGACCATTCTCGATACCGATTTCATCAAGGAACAGTGAGCTTCGAAACTGACAGGGTCGGTCCCTCGGGCCGACCCTGATTTCTCGAAAGCCAGAGTTTCGCGCCCAGATCAACGGAGGCCATCTTATGGCACAGAGGCGAACGGCGTGGACACGCCTGACGACCCCATTCGCCAACATTCCCGCCAGCACCGCAACCACGCTCGCATTGGCAATGTGGATAGCCGTGATCGGCGGCTGGGCTCTTCTGTCCTACGGCCGAGTCGTGCCGAACATGTTCCTGCCGACGCCCGGAACCGTGCTGCAGACGGCCTATCGCATGTCGCTCGACGGCAGTCTTTTCTATCACACGTTCACCAGCGCCAAGGTGGTGATCCTGGGCTTCGTCGTATCCTCGCTGATCGCGGTGCCGCTGGGGCTGTGGATGGGCACCTACCGGGCGGTGCAGGCGCCGTTGGAGCCGCTGGTCAACTTCATCCGCTACCTGCCGGTGACCTCCTTCGTGCCGCTGTTCATCCTGTGGATCGGCATCGGCATCGAGCAGCGCATCGCGGTCATCTTCTTCGGCACCTTCTTCCAGCAGCTCGTGATGATCTCCGACTGCGCGCGCAGCGTCTCCCGGGATCTGGTCAACGCCTCCTACACATTGGGCACCAAGCGCTCGGAAGCAGTGTGGCATGTCATTTTCCCCGCCGCGCTTCCCGCGATCCTCGACACGCTTCGCGTCACCATGGGCTGGGCCTGGACATATCTCGTTGTGGCCGAGCTCGTGGCGGCGTCGAGTGGTCTCGGCTATATCAGCCTCAAGGCGATGCGCGGCTTCCAGGTCGATGTGATCTTCATGGCGATCGCCGCGATCGGGCTTCTTGGTCTCATCACCGACACGGCATTCCGCATTCTCCGGGCGAGGGTCGCGCCATGGGCGCCTTGATCATGAACGCCTCCTCGCAAACCGCAGCCGGATCAAGGGTAGTGGTGACCGAAACCGTCAAGGCGAACAATCCGGCCGCAACCGCCGATCCAGCCGGCGATCGGCTTTCGGCCGGTACCACGATGGCCATCGAGGACGTGACATTGCGCTATGGCGACGCCAATGGCGTGCTGGCGCTGGACGATGTGTCGCTGCAGGTCGCCAAGAACGAATTCTGCGTTATCGTCGGTCCGTCAGGATGCGGCAAATCCAGCCTGCTTTATCTCGCCGCCGGCCTCAACGACGCGACCTCGGGCAGCATCAAGGTGGACGGCAGGGAAGTGATCGAGCCCGGACCCGACAGGGGCATGGTGTTCCAGAGCTACACCCTGTTTCCCTGGCTCACGGTGCGCGCCAACATAGAGTATGGACCCAAGCGCAAGGGCTTGCCGGCAGAACAGCGCAAGCGGATCGTCGACCAGTATCTGAACGAGGTCGGCCTCGCGCCGTTTGCGGACCATTATCCCGCGCAGCTTTCCGGCGGCATGAAGCAGCGCGTGGCGATCGCCCGCGCCCTTGCCAACGACCCGGCCGTGCTGCTGATGGACGAACCGTTCGGCGCTCTCGACAGCCAGACGCGCGGCACCATGCAGAAGCTGCTGCTTCGCGTGTGGGAGCGGCAGCAGAAGACGGTGCTGTTCGTCACCCACGACATCGACGAAGCGCTCGTTCTGGGCGATCGCGTCCTGGTGATGACGGCGCGGCCTGGCAAGATCAAGGCCGAGATCAAGGTCGACATCCCGCGGCCGCGCTCGATGGACGTGATCCTCGAACCCGACTTCATCGCACTCAAGCGCCGTATCCTGGGCCTCCTGCACGACGAGATCGACGAAGATCACTGAGAGCAATATCAAATGATAGTTGGGGCGGACCAGCAGCGTCGCTCGCGGATCTGCCTCAATGTTGAAAGACGAGCCGGCCTTTACGTTTCGCCGTAGCGCGCCGCGCCGAGGATCATCTCCGAAGCCTTCTGCCCGATCATCATGCTTGGCGCGTTGGTGTTGCCGCCGATCAGCTTCGGCATGACGGAGGCATCCGCAACTCGAAGCCCGTCCACGCCGCGAACCTTCAGCGTAGCGGGATCGACGACGGCCATGTCGTCCGTTCCCATCTTGCAAGTCCCGACCGGGTGATAGACGGTCAGCGCTTCGGCGCGCAGATAGGCGAGGATCTCGTCATCGCTGCTTATATCCTTGCCCGGAAGCATCTCCTTGCCGCGCACCGTGTCGAATTCGGACGAGGCAAAAATCCGGCGCGCGATCTTGATGCCTTCGACCAGCACCATGGCGTCGTCCTCATTCGCGAGGAAGCGGTGGTCGATCAGAACATCCCGGCGAGCGCTGTCCCGCGACAGCCTGATCTCGCCCACGCTTTTCGGCCTGAGCACGCAGGTGTGAACGGCGTAGCCGTGACCGTATTCGATCAGCCTGCCGCGATGGCTGCGATAGCCCGGCACGAAGTGGAACTGGATGTCGGGAAGCCCGTTCGAGTGCCTGGTCTTCGCAAAGCCGCCGGCTTCGACATAGTTGGTTGTGAGCATGCCCTTGCGGCGTACGAAATACTGGAGCGGCGCGGCGGCGATGCGCGGCAGGTTGGCTATCGACAGGCCGAGCGTCCTGGTGCTCCTGGAGCGCACGGTGATCATGCCGTCGACATGGTCCTGCAGGTTCTTGCCGACGCCCGGCAGGTCGAGGACCGGCGTGATGCCGATCTGCTTCAGCTCGGCTGCCGGTCCGATGCCTGAGGCCATCAATATCCTGGGCGAGTTGATGGCGCCGGCCGAAAGCACGATCTCGCGGGCGGCCGAGAGCGTCTTCTGCTGACCCTCGTGCCGCACGCGCATCCCGGTGGCGCGACTCTCGGCGACGACCAGATCGATCACCTCGCATTCGCTGAGCAAAGTCAGGTTCCTGCGGTCGAGCACCGGACGCATGAAGGCGCTGAAGCTGCTGAAGCGTTGACCGCGATCCTGCGTGACGTTGTAGATGCCGAGGCCGAACTGGCTTTCGGCGTTGAAGTCGGTGTTGGCGGGCAGGCCGGCGTTCTTGCCGGCCTTGACGAACATGCTTGAAAGAACGTTCGGATCGCGCGGATTGTCGACCAGCAGCTCGCCGCTAGTGCCGTGATAGCGCGGATCCTGGCCGAGCAGATTGCGCTCCAGCTTCCTGAACACGGGCAGCACGTCCCGGTAAGCCCAGCCGGCGCAGCCGAGTGCGGCCCATTCGTCATAGTCCTCGGCGGCGCCGCGAATATAGACCATCGAGTTGATCGAGCTGGATCCGCCCAGCGCCTTGCCGCGGTTGACCGGAATCCTGCGGTCGTTGAGATGGGGCTGCGGCACGCCGACGAAACAATAGTCGTAGTTCGGATTGCCGTAGAGCGAGAGGATGCCGGCCGGCACCTTGACCCGCAGGCTGTTGTCGCTGCCGCCGGCCTCGATCAGGCACACGCTGATTGACGGATCGGCGCTCAGCCGATTGGCCACCACGCAACCGGCCGAGCCGGCTCCGACGACAATGTAGTCAAAGCTTTCAGTCTGCATGCCCAACCCCTCGGGAATGCCGAAACTCTAGGTGCGTCTCTCGGCGCGAGAAATTCGGAAATGGTTACGCGTGACTTCGGAGATTCGTTATGGGCTCGCGCTGGTACGTGCTGCTACTTGTGAGCGCCAGAAGCGGTCGGATGGCACAGCCTGTCTGCATCCGCCCGTGGCCCAAGGTCGGTTTCATCCCGCGCGGCGAGAGCTGTCGGATGATCAAAAAAGGACTGAGCATGTCGGTTGAGACGATAGACACGCTTGTCGTTGGCGGCGGCCAGGCGGGGGTGGCCATGAGCGAGCACCTGAGCAAATGCGGGGTGCCCCATCTCGTCCTCGAGCGCGGCCGGATTGCCGAGCGCTGGCGCTCGCAGCGCTGGGATTCGCTGGTCGCCAACGGCCCGGCCTGGCACGACCGTTTCCCGGGCATGGAGTTTCCCGTGACGGGTCCCGACGGCTTTCCGTCCAAGGAGGAGGTCGCGAACTATTTCGTCGCCTACGCCAAGCAGATCAACGCGCCGATCCGCTGCGGCGTCGAGGTCAAGCTCGTGCAGAGGAATGTCGGCCGTCCGGGATTCCGCGTCGAGACGTCGGATGGCGTGATCGAAGCCAACAGCGTCGTCGCCGCGACCGGACCTTTCCAGGTCCCCGTCATCCCCTCTCTCGTACCTGCTGATGCCGGCCTCCTGCAAATCCACTCCAGCGCCTACCGCAATCCGGCGCAATTGCCGAAAGGCGCCGTGCTGGTGGTCGGCGGGGGATCTTCGGGCGTGCAAATTGCCGATGAGCTCCAACGCGTCGGAAGGCGCGTCTATCTCTCGGTCGGCCCGCATGATCGTCCGCCGCGTTCCTATCGCGGGCGCGACTTCTGCTGGTGGCTCGGCGTCCTCGGCAAATGGGACCTCGAAACGCCAGGGCCTGCCACGGAACATGTCACGATCGCGGTCAGCGGCGCGCGCGGAGGCGAGACGATCGATTTCCGCCGTCTGGCCGCGCAAGGGCTGACGCTCGTCGGTATGACAAAGGCATACCAGGACGGCGTGATGAGTTTCGCGCCCGATCTTGCCCAAAATATCGCGCGAGGCGACGCCAATCTGAAGTCGCTGCTGGACGAGGCCGACGCCTATGTCGCTCGCAACGGACTCGACCTCCCGGAAGAGCCCGCTCTCCGCAAAATAGGCCCGGACCCGGACTGCTTGATCAATCCGATACTCGAGCTCGATCTGGCCAAGGCCGGGATCGCGACGATCATCTGGGCGACGGGCTTCGCCGTCGACTACAGCTGGCTGAAGGTCGATGCCTTCGACGAGAAGGGCCGGCCAAGGCATCAGCGCGGCGTTTCGACCGAGCCGGGGATCTATTTCCTGGGCCTGCCCTGGCAATCGCGCCGAGGGTCGAGTTTCATCTGGGGCGTCTGGCATGATGCCAAGCATGTGGCAGATCGCATTTCGACGCAGCGCAAATATCTGGCCTACCATGCCGCCGCGAGGCGCGAGACCGTGGACGCCTGACCAAAGCTGCGAGCCCGATTCAATTGGAGACCAAGATGGCGCATACGCGAATTCGCAAATTCAACACCAAGGACACCTATCCCGAGCAGAAGCTCGACAACGACCTCTGCCAGGCGGTCGTCACGCGCGGCGGCCGCACCGTCTATCTGCGCGGCCAGTGCCCGCAGGATCTCGACACGGCCAAGAATATCGACAGCCATGATCCGGTCGAGCAGACCCATAAGGTCATGCAGAATATCAGGCAGCTCATTGAGGAGTGCGGCGGCAGAATGGAGCATCTGGTGAAGGTGGTGGTCTACATCACTGACGTCCGCCACCGCGAGGCCGTCTACCGGACGATGGGCGAATACATCAAGGGCGTGCATCCGGTTTCGACCGGCTTGGTCGTATCGGCCCTCGCGCGGCCGGAATGGCTGGTTGAGATCGACGGCACGGCCGTCATTCCGGACTGAGCGTCATGACATTCTCCATTGTGGCGCGGTGCCGGCGGACAGGCATGTTCGGGGTAGCGGTCTCTTCGTCCTCGCCTGCCGTCGCGGCGCGCTGCGCCTACGCGCAGGCGGGCGTTGGTGCGGTTGCCAGCCAGAACGTTACCGACCCGACGCTCGGAGTGCAGGCTTTGGAGCTCATGGCGCGTGGCGCTACCGCCGCCGAGGCCGTCGCGATCATCAAGCGCACGGCGACCTTCAGCGAATACCGTCAGGTGCTGGCGGTCGACGCGGCCGGCGGCAGTGCGATCCACTCAGGGCCTAAAGCGCTCGGTATCTGGGCCGAGGCGCACGGCGAGGACGTCGCCTGCGGCGGCAACCTGCTCGCGAATGATGGTATCCCGCAGGCCATGGTCGATGCGTTCCTCGCGTCCGAGGGCGATCTCGGCGACCGGCTGATCGCCACGATGCGCGCCGCGCTCAAGGCGGGCGGGGAGGCGGGGCCTGTCCGCTCCGCCGGCATGAAGCTGGCACGCGATGTGTCCTGGCCCGTCGCCGACCTACGTTGCGACTGGACCGAGGATTGCCCGATCGAGCAACTGGCTACGCTGTGGGACATCTACAAGCCCCAGCTCGATGCCTATGTCACCCGCGCCCTCAACCCATCCGACGCGCCGAGCTATGGCGTTCCCGGTGACGAGTAATACCGGAAGTCTGGGGCCAGAATGAGCGAACTCAGCCACAAGGAGTGGATCGGCAAGGCGTCGGCGATCCGTTTTCGCGACAAGGCGTTCATCGACGGCAAGGCAATACCGGCGCGCTCCGGACGGACCTTCGCCAGCATCAATCCGGCAACGGGAGCGACGCTCGCCGAGGTTGCCTCCTGCGGTGAAGAGGATATCGACCTTGCGGTCGCCGCGGCCCGACGCAGCTTCGAGGCCGGCGTCTGGTCGCGAACGAGTCCTCAGCATCGCAAGGAGGTGCTGCTGCGGCTGGCGACGTTGTTGCGCGAGAACCTACAGGAACTCGCGCTGCTGGAGTCGCTGGACATGGGCAAGCTGGTCAAGGATGCCGCCACCATCGATGTGCCGGGCTCGGCGGCGATCTTCCAATGGTATGCCGAAGCCATCGACAAGGTCTATGACGAGGTGGCGCCGACGGGGCAGGGTGACCTCGCTCTGGTGCGGCGCGAGCCCGTTGGGGTGGTGGGCGCCGTGGTGCCGTGGAATTTCCCGCTCGACATGGCGACCTGGAAATGCGCGCCCGCATTGGCTGCGGGCAATTCGGTTGTGCTGAAGCCAGCCGAGCAATCGCCTTTCTCGGCGCTGAGGCTGGCCGAGCTCGCCATGGAGGCGGGCCTGCCCGCCGGTGTGCTCAATGTGGTGCCAGGTCTCGGCGAGACCGCCGGCCAGGCGCTTGGCCGGCATATGGATGTCGATTGCCTTGCCTTCACCGGCTCGACCGCCGTTGGCAAGCTGTTCCTGCAATATTCCGGCCAATCGAACATGAAGCAAATATGGCTGGAGACCGGCGGCAAGAGCCCAAATCTGGTGTTCGCGGATTGCGCCGATCTCGATGTGGCGGCCGAAATGGCTGCCTTCGGCATCTTCTTCAACCAGGGGCAGGTCTGCTCGGCCAATTCCCGGCTGCTGGTGGAGCGCAGCATCAAGGATGCGCTGGTGGAGAAGCTGGCGGAGCGGGCGGCGGTGACCCAGCCGGGCGACCCACTCGACCCGGTGTCTAGAATGGGAGCGATGGTCGATGCACGGCATGCCGCGACCGTCATGCGCTTCATCGATGGCGGCAGGAAGTCCGCACGGCTCGTGGCTGGCGGCGACCGGGTGGCGGTCGATGGGCGAGGCAGCTTCGTGCAGCCGACGATCTTCGACGAGGTCTCGCCGGACGATCCGCTCGCCCGCGACGAGATATTTGGTCCGGTGCTGTCGGTGATCGCCTTCGACAGCGAAGAGGAGGCAATCCGGCTTGCCAATGACAGCGTATATGGCCTGGCGGCGTCCCTGTGGACCGACAGCCTGTCACGCGCCCACCGCGTTGCCGAGGGGCTGCGCGTGGGCACGGTCTCTGTGAACACAGTCGATGCGCTGAGCCCGATGACGCCCTTCGGCGGCTTCAAGCAGTCCGGCTTCGGGCGCGACCTGTCGCTGCACGCGCTCGACAAATACACCGCGCTGAAGACCACCTGGATCAAGTACTGAGGAGCGGCCCCGACTTGATTGCAGCGACCAAACGGGCATCATAGCAGCCCATGCCGCTCCGCTTCACGCTCAGACAGCTCGAATATTTCGTCGCCGTTGGCGAAGCCGGTTCGATCGCCAAGGCGGCCGAGCAGGTGAACGTCTCACCGCCGTCTATCTCGGCCTCGATCGCGCAGCTCGAAGCGGAGTTCGGCGTCCAGCTCTTCGTGCGCAAGCATTCGCATGCGCTGGCGCTGACCGCGGGCGGGCGCCTGTTCCTCAAGGAGGCCGCGCGCCTGCTCAACGATGCCGACGCGCTGCACGACATTGCCGGCGATATCGCCGAAAAGGTGCGCGGGCCGCTGGCGGTCGGCTGCCTGCTCACTTTCGCGCAGATCGTGCTGCCGGCGCTGCGCCGGAAATTCGAGGACGCCTATCCCGATGTGCGCGTTCGCCAGTTCGAGCGCAACCAGGGACAATTGTTCGAGATGCTGCAGCGCGGCGAAATAGACGCCGCGCTGACCTACGATCTCGAACTGTCACAGGACATGACGTTCGAGCCGCTGATGCATTTGCCGGCCTATGTGATGCTGCCGGCCGCGCATCGCCTGGCGGGAAGGGCGGGCATCACGCCCGAGGAACTGGTCGACGAGCCGATGGTGCTGCTCGATCTCCCTTACAGCCGGGAGTACTTCCTCTCGGCTTTCCAGGGGCTGCGGCCCAAAATCGCCGAGCGCACCGGCGACATCGCCGTGATGCGTTCGATGGTGGCCAACGGCTTCGGCTACGGCATCGCCAATATGCGGCCGCTCAACGCCATGTCGCCGGACGGCAAGCTGCTGGTCTTCGTGCCTCTGCTGGGCGAGATCAGGCCGCTGACCATGGGCATTGCACTGCCTAACGCCGAACACCGCACGCTGACGGTGCAAGCCTTCATCGACCACTGCCGCCGCTTCGTCGTCGAGCAGGGCGTCTTCGGCACCGAACGCATCGTCAAATGAAGCATATCACGGCCAGCCGTCGGCGAGCCGCAACAGCAGCCGCTCCAGCATCTCGTCGCAGCGCCGCAACTGCTCGACGCTGACATATTCGTCCGGCTTGTGTCCCTGTGCCATCGAGCCTGGTCCGCAGACGACGGAAGGCGTGCCGAGATCGCGGCTGAACAATCCGCCTTCCGTGCCGAAGGCGACTTTCATTGTGCTGTTGGCGCCGGTCAGCGATTTGACGAAGGCGACGGCATCGGACGTCGTCGGCGTGTTGAGGCCCGGATAGGTGTTGGTGATCTCGATGTCGATTGCGGCCTCGGAAGCGATCGAAGCGGCATCCGCGGCAATGCGCGCCGCGGCGCCGCGCAGCCTGTCGAGAATGCCGGCGGCATCGTCGGCGGCGACATTGCGGATCTCGAAATCGACCACGCAAAGGTTGGGCACGATGTTGAGCGCCACTCCGGCATTGATCTTTCCGACATGCACCGTCGTGTAGGGAATGTCGTAATCGCCGTCGCGGGCGCCTTCGCGGGCAAGCCGGTCCTGTTCGTCGCGCAGGGCGCGCACGAAATCGCAGCCGAGATGGATGGCATTGAGCGCCAGCGGGGCGAGAGCCGAATGACCTTCGCGTCCCTTGCAGACGGCGCGCGCCGCGAGCTTGCCCTTGTGCCCGGTAGCCACCTGCATGTTGGTCGGCTCGCCGACGATGCAGAGCAACGGGCGTCGAGGTGCCGCGCTCAGCATTTCGATCAGGTCGTGCACGCCGAGGCAGCCGACCTCCTCGTCGTAGGAGAGCGCCACATGCAAGGGCGTGCGCAGCGGCATCTTCGAAGCCTTGAGACAGGCGGCGAGCGCCGAGGCGACGAAACCCTTCATGTCCGCAGCGCCGCGTCCGTAAAGCTTGCCGTCGCGCGCGGTCATTTCGAATGGCGGCAGAGTCCAGTTCTGGCCATCGACGGGAACGACGTCGGTATGGCCGGAGAGCATAATGCCGGGCCCGTCGGACGGGCCGATCGTGGCAAAGAGGTTCGCCTTGTGGCCGTCGGCGCTGTGGATGAGTTGGCTGGCTATGCCGTTTTCCCCGAGCAGATCCACCACATAGCGGATGAGATCGAGGTTCGAGTCACGGCTCACCGTCGGGAAGGAGATCAGCTGTTCGAGGATCATTATGCTGTCCATGTCTGTTGCCTCGTTGCCGCAGCCGGTTGTCTACATCGGGCTGTCGCTGCCCTGAAGTCGAATTTGGCTCAGCCCCGCTTCATCGCAGGCTAATCCCCGAATGCACGATTAGGCGTGTCCTAATCCGCGCAGAAGAATTCCGTAGTTTTCCCGCGCCGGGGCCAACTTATGAGTAATCTCGGCCGATCGGCAGGACCGAGCCGGCATGAAGGAAGCTATTATGCGCGATCCACGCTACGACATTCTGTTCGAGCCGATGAAGATCGGCCCGGTGACCGCCAAGAACCGTTTCTATCAGGTTCCCCATTGCAATGGCGGCGGCTATCGCGATCCGTCGGCCGCGGCCGAGATGCGCCGCATGAAGTCTGAAGGCGGATGGGGCGTCATCTTCACCGAGCAGACGGAGATGCACCACACCTCCGAGATCACGCCTTTCATCGAGCTCCGGCTGTGGGACGACGCCGACATTCCGGCTTTGGCCAAGATGGCGAAAGCCATGCACGAATATGGCGCGCTCGCCGGCATCCAGCTCGCCTATTCCGGCATCAACGGTCCCAACCTCTACACCAAGGAGGTCCCGCGCGGACCGTCGGCGCTGCCGATCCGCACCTTCACCAACGATCCGGTGCAGGCCCGCGCCATGGACAGAGAGGATATACGCGACCTGCGCCGCTGGCACCGCAACGCCTTCAAGCGCGCCAGGCAGGCAGGTTTCGATTTGGTCTGCCTCTACGGCGCGCACGGCTTCGGCATCATCCAGCATTTCCTGTCCACCGCCACCAACCAGCGCAGAGACGAATATGGTGGCTCACTGGAGAACCGTTCGCGGCTGATGCGCGAGCTGATCGAGGAAGGGCGCGACGCGATCGGCGACACCTGCGGCCTGACGCTCAGGCTGTCGCTGGATGAGATGATCGGGGAGCTTGGCTTCGCCAATTCGGAAGTCCGCGACTTGATCGAGATGCATGCCGACCTGCCTGATCTGTGGGACCTTGCCCATGGCGCCTGGGAGGATTGCTCGGGGCCGTCGCGTTTCAAGGAAGAGGCGGCGCAGGAGAGCCTGGTCTCCGGCATCAAGAAGCTGACCTCGAAGCCGGTCGTCGGCGTCGGCCGCTTCACCTCGCCGGACGTGATGGTGCGGATGATCAAGTCGGGCACGCTCGACTTCATCGGCTGCGCGCGCCCGTCTATCGCCGATCCGTTCCTGCCGCGGAAGGTCGAGGAGGGACGCATCGAGGACATACGCGAATGCATCGGCTGCAACATCTGCGTCACCGGGGACATGACGATGTCGGTCTCGCGCTGCACGCAGAACCCGACCTTCATGGAAGAATGGCGCAAGGGCTGGCATCCGGAGCGCATGCAGGCCAAGGGCGACAGCGACAGCGTGCTGATCGTCGGCGCCGGGCCAGCCGGACTGGAGGCCGCTCGCGCGCTCGGCTTGCGCGGCTATCGGGTGGCCTTGGCGGAAGCGGGTACCAAACTCGGCGGCCGCGTGGCGCGCGAGTGCCTGCTGCCGGGCCTGTCGGCCTGGGGCAGGGTGCGAGACTATCGCCAATACCAGATCAGCCAGATGCCGAATGTCGACATCTATTTCGAAAGCCGGCTGTCGGCGGACGACATCCTGTCCTTCGGTTTCCAGAACGTCGCCATCGCCACAGGATCGACCTGGCGGCGCGATGGCGTCGCGCGCGCTCACGTCGTGCCGATGCCGTGCGTCGACGCGGCCATGCCGGTCTACACGCCGGACGATCTGATGGATGGCAAGGTGCCTTGCGGCAATGTCGTGCTGTTCGATGACGACCACTATTACATGGGCGGCGTGCTTGCCGAGCTGATGGCCCGCCGGAGCGCTAGGGTCACCCTGGTGACGCCATCGGCCTATGTCTCGGACTGGACCCGCAACACGCTGGAGCAGGGCGCCATCCACCGCCGTCTGGCGGAGCTGGGGGTTGATATCGTCCTCAACAGAACCGTCACGAGCATCGCTTCGGGCGGCGTGGTAACGGCCTGCGTCTATACCGGCGCGCGGCAGGAACTGGCGGCCGACGCCGTCGTCCTGGTCACGTCGCGCAATCAGGACGATGCGGTCTGGCGCGCGCTGAAAGCCCGGAAAAATGAATGGGCCGACAACGGTATCCGGTCGGTCAAGGTCATCGGCGACGCCGAAGCGCCAGGGCCGATCGCCTGGGCGACCTATGCCGGCCACCGCTTCGCCCGCGAGCTGGACGAGGCCGATATCGGCGATGCCTTGCCTTTCCGGCGGGAAGTGGCGGCGCTGACGGCGGATTAGAGCCGGTCATTTCAATCACACGTAGCCGCTGCCTTGAGCGCTTCTGCGCGGGAGGGCGCGGGCAAATTTCCGATCCGTCGAACAGCGGCGTAGAACCTCGGATAGTCGCGTGCGCACAAGTCGAACAGGTGAAGGAATGCCGGAACCTCTTCGCCGTAGACTGCGGTCGCGGCGAGCTTCGCGTTGTTGATCGGGCTGTCGAACCAAGCGTCGTATCCGCGGTATCCGGCCCAGTGCTTGTCGCGCATCTGCCGGTAGCGCATCCGCAGCGTGTCGATCGTGGCGGCCTTGGCGGCCGCCATCTGCGCCGGGCTGCGGGGACTTCCATAGACCTGTTTCAGCTCATCCCGGGTCTTCGAGATCAGTCCGAGAAAATCCGCCTTGCGCTTGCGATCGACTTCGTAGCTGCGCAATCCGGCGCGATTGCCGGTGGCCCGGAGCCATTTCCTAGTGCCCGTGGTTTCGACGGTAACCGCGAACGCCTCGTTGAACGCGGAGTCGCCGTTCACATAGACTTTCTGATGCGCCAGCTCATGGAAGACGAGGCTGGCGAGATAGGTGTCGTTCTGGCGCAGCATGGTGCTGAGCAGCGGGTCGCTGAACCAGCCCAGCGTGGAATAGGCCGTGATGCCTGTCACATAGACGTCCAGCCCTTGCCGCTGCAGCGTGGCGGCATTTTCGAGCGCATCCTTGCGTGAAAAATAGCCCTTATAGGGAACGCAGCCGAACACAGGAAAGCACCATGTTATCGGCGCGAGCGAGTATTGCGGCGCGGCAAAGACCGCCAAGGTCACATCGTCGCGACCGACATCGACATAGCTGCGGTAGCTGTTGTTGTCGGGCAGCGCCAGTTCTTCCGTGGCAAAGCGGCGGATGGCGCTGGCCGACGTCAGCTTGGCGCGCAATGGCGCCGGCGTCGACGGATCACGGATCAGCTTCGCGACATTCTTGCGCGCCGCCATGATCTCGACATGGCCCCCCAACGATTGCGCATAGTAGGAAATGCTGGTGCACCCGGTCGCGCCGGAAGCCATGATGACAGCGGCAAGCAACAGAAAAACGCGCTTCAAAGCTTGCCCACCGCCTGCTCATCTCCTCGGGCGCGAATATCCCTTGCTCCCGAGTCTCAAGCAGGCGCACCTGTTTTCGTCAAGACCTCGAGCGGCGGCGCGGCAGTTGCCGTCCCATCAAGACTTGACGATTTCCGTCACGCAGTGGACGTAGTCCATGCGATGGCCTTCGGGAGCTAGCGCAACGTCGGCTTCATAGGCGGCGTAGAAATCGTCGATGATCGCGGAGCGTTCGCTTGGCGGTCGCGAGGGATCGAGCGCGTTGGCAAAAACGGTCTCGGACCAGGAGCGCAGCGTCGGCACATAGGCGTGGGCGAAATCCTGTGCATTGCGATGGGTCCGGTAGGCTTCCGCATAGGGGCAGGGCGTCACCATGGTGAAAATCGTCGCCAGCCTTAGTCCGGCTTGCGACACAGGCGAAGCGGGATCGCGGAAGGGTGCCGCGAACTCGTCGGGAGTCTTGTAGAATTGCTGGAAGGTCGCGTTGACATATTCCGTCTCGCTGATCCGTCCCGCGCGGACCAGATCGCGCCAATGGCGCGCGAAGCTGTCGAACATGTCGACGCCCGTCGTATGTCCGAGATACCGGCCTTCCTCGTCGACGCAGAAATTGGCCAGCGCAAGCCGCCCGCCTGATCGTAATTCGCGCGCCCTGGCGAGCAGGATCGTCTCCCAGTCGCGCAGCGCCTGGGTGCGGAACTGCTCGCGCTCGGCATTGCTTGCACCGACCGCCTGGACGTGATCGGCGATCATGCACGGCCGCTTGCTGATCCAATGCATCGCTGTTGCGGAGAAGCCGAACGAGAGCGAATCGTCCGGCAGGATCTGTCGATAGAAGCTGGTGCCGCTGCCGAAGATGTAGAGGCCGGGCGTCTCGGCCAGCGGAACCTCCGTGGAGGTCCCCAGAAGTCCCTGGGTCAGCCGGAACAGAGTCGAGAAATCATTGTGGGGCAGGTCGGTGTAGGTGATCGATATGGCTCGGTTCGGTTCCCTATCCCGAACGGCGCCGACCAGCCGTCGCATCATGTCCATGGAGGTGCCGCCGTCGGCGGCACCGAAATCGGCGATCGCGAAGGGCAGGCCGTCAGCCAATCGGGGCATCCCGGCAACTGCCTTGACGACGAGGTCGCCGACCTTGTCGATGACGTATTTGGCGCCGACGGTGTTGGCCGAATAGTAGCCTGCGCCACGCATGGCGATCTTCTGGCCGTCGGCTGCGCTCATCTCTTTCTCCCCTTGTTATTCATCGTCCACCCGGCCGCCGCCGGCACCGCGCACGCGCGACCTTTCGCTTTCCGGCACATAGGTCCTGGCGGCGAAGGAATTGAGCGCCGCAAGTGTCCGCTCATCAATCGCGCCGCGCCGGCCTGTGGCTGGCTGCTCGGTTTCGGCGCGGCGTTCGATGACGACATCGGCGCGCGTCGCCAACCCCACGCGCCCCGCCACGCGCATCTCCGACCGGCGCAGCATGGCGTCGAGCCAGACCGGCAGGCCGACATCAAGGATTGGCAGCGGCAGGGCGCTCGCCGGAACCGGTTCGTCGAGCAGCAGGGCCGCCGTCCGGATCGGACAGAGCGGCCTTCCAGTCGCGAGGTCGGTCTCGTCGCTCCGCCAGCGGGCCGCGCGGGCAGGACTAGGCGGCTCGAAGCTTTGTGCGTGTTCGGCAAGGTTCAGCATGGCCACGCCCCAGTTCTCGTCCTCGACCGCGATCCGGCGCGCCGCTCGGCCGATATCCTCGGCCAATCCCCATGAAAATCCGGCGCCCCGCGCCGCCTTGGTGCTCAGCGTTTCCACCTCGTTGAGCGACAGGTCGATCACGCGGCCTCTCCCGCCATCGTCGCGACATCCTCGATCAGCGGCTCGCCGCTGAACAGCGCGATGCGTAGCCAGCGGTCAGAGCGCGGATCGAAGCTGCGCGCGCCGAAGAAGGCCAGTTTGGCGCGCAATATGTCGACGGGCCGCAATTCGGCGCCGATCAGGTTGTCGTGAATCTCGGCATAAGGAAATTTCGCGACGATCTGGGCGCGCCGCACCGCATGGCGCCATTCGGGCCGGCGCAGCAGGAAATCGGCGACACTGGCCGAGGCCGGCTCTCGCGCCAGCGCGGCCGCCAGGCCGAGCGCGTCGCGGACGGTGGCCAGAGGCTGTTCGAGCTCGGCGCCATCCTCCTCGAAGCGCTCGCCAAGCCGGGGCTCGAGCTTTTCCGCCGAGACATACCAGAAGCGCGCGTTGGCGGCCGGCTCAGTGAAGTCGATTGCCCTCGCCCAGGAATAGCAGTCGAGAAGGGCCTGGTGCAGCGAGCCGCAGTCCATGCCGCCGTCGACAATATGGCCCGGCGTCTCGTCGGCCTTCATCGTGTCGCCGAGCTCGTCGATCAAGGCGCCGTGGGGCTCGAGGATGAGGGAGACGCAGGCTTCCTGCCCCTCCAGCGAGAAGTGGCCTTCGGCGAAGCGATAGACCGCGTCCCAGGGGCGCGGCTTCGCCAGAAGCTGGTCGAGGTTTTCGGCAAGCGCGCCGAGATCTGCGGCCAGTATTCGGGTTGCGGCGGCCTGGCGGCTGTCGTCGCTGTGCCAGCGGGCAACGCGCTGGCGCAGATCGGCGAGCGCGTTCGAGAAGGCGTCTCGTTCCGCCGCGCCGGCACGTGGTTCGGCGCGCACCCGCGCCAGCGCGGTTTCGCGGGCCAGGAACCAGCTATGCGTCAAGAGCGGATGGCGAACGAGGAAGGGCGCCATGCCGAGCCCGGTCGCGTTTCCCACCCCGAGCGCCCGGCGCAGGTCCGGCGCCAGCCTTGCCGCGCCGACCGGGTTGCGGCGACGGGCAATGTGATCGACGAGGTCGAAAGTGAAGGACCGGATCAGCCAGACGGTGAGCATCTCGGCCTGGAAGGATCCGGCAAGCTCAGGCCGTGAGGATATCTCGTCGCGATCCGCGATGCCGAACTTGCCGTTGCCGTAGACCGCCGTGGTGCGAAGCAGATAGCCGACGCCCAGCAACTGCTCCTCATCCGGCTGTTGTCCTTGCGCCAGTGCCGTGGCGACTTCCTCAAAAAGCCTGACACTCTTGTTCGCGCGCGCCAGCACCAGTTCGCGGCTGGTGTAGCGGCCCGCCTCCTGTCGCGGCGCATTTGCCTCCAGCCGGGCGATTTCGGCGGCGTCCGGCAATCCGTCGTAAAGCACGTAGCTCGTGTCCCAGGCCTGCGCGATCACCCGGTCCGAGCGGTTCTCATCGGCGAGCGGCGTGGAGAAGGCGACTAGGCTGTAGATCCTTGCCGGCGTCTCGACCGCATAGACCGCGCGCCCGAACCCATTGTCGTCCAGGTCGAACAGGTGCTTGCGGACACGCCATTTCTCCCTGGTGGCGCGGCGGATCAGCTGGCGCAGGAAGCTGAGCCGCGTCGGATGCGCCGCGCCAAGCCGCTGCAGCCGCATGACGACCTCTGGCGGACGCAGCGCGATCGCCGTCATGCGGCAATCCCGGCGAGTTTTTCTAGGGTGGCAAGCGTTTCCGCCGCCACCTCGATGCCATCTCTGGTGTTGTGTTCACGCGCGCCGAAGCGCCTTGTGCCCGGAAGCCTCGCGTCGCCAACGAAGGCGCTGGCGACGGTTTCCAGATTGCTCGTAAACAGCCCACCCGAGGTGGCCTCGGGCGATACCGCCAGGAAGAACTGACCGGTTCCCGGCGGGCCTCCGGCCGTGCCTGAGAAGGGGCTGGCGACAAGTCCGGGGTTCGCTCCCGTCAGGCAGGCGGCGAAGATCTCAACCAAAAGGGCGGATCCCACGCCCTTATAGCCGCCAGCGGGCGCCATCGTGCCTTTCAAGGCTTCGGAGGCGTCGGTCGTTGTTTCACCGCGCGCGTCGAAGGCCCAGCCGGAAGGGATGGGCTCCCCGGCGCGGGCGCGCTTGATGACCTCGCTCTTCGCGACGACGCTAGCGCTCTGATCGATGACGAAGCGCGCGCCGCCCTGTCCATCGGGGACCGCAAGCGACCAGGGATTGGTGCCTACTGCCGCCTTGCGGCCGCCCCAGGGCGCGATCGAGGCCGGCGCGTTGGTGAAACCCAGCCCGACCAGGCCGGCTCGCGCGATGCGTTCGGTGTGATAGCCCAACGCGCCGCAATTGTATGAATTGCGGATGGCGAGCGCGGCGACACCTTGGGAGCGCGCCGCTTCGATCAGCGGCGGCAGGCCGAGGGCGATTGCCGCATGGGCAAAGCCATTGCCGGCATCGACGGCGAGAACCGCCGGGGCAGGCCGCGTCAGGCGCGGCTCGGCCAGTCCCAGCACCTTGCCGCAGGTCAAATGCTCGCAATAGGTGGGCAGATACATCAGCCCGTGCGACTTCAGGCCGTCGCGTTCCGCCGCCGCAATGCCGGCGGCCAGTGCCTCCGCCTGCCGCTCGCTTGCGCCGTGCCGCGTCAGCGCTTCTCGGGCGAGCGTTTCGATGCGGGCTTGCGTCAGGCGTGTCATCCGGTCACCACCAATCATGCCGAGGCATAGCCGAACTCTCCCTCGCTCGCCTGGGTCTGCTGGCGAATGCATTCGATGAAGCGCAGCGACGCGGGCTGCAGGTTGCGGCCTTCCTTGGCGATCCAGCCGACCGTCCGGCTCGAGCGCGGATCGGCGAGCGGAACGAAGCGCACGGCATGGCTGCACTTCCAGCGGCAGAGCCGGGGCAGGATGGTGACACCGAGCCCGGCCTCCACCATCGCCAGGTTGGAGCTCACATTGGTCGCGGTGAGTTTCGAGCCGGCGGCAAGCGCCTCGGTCTCGGCAAGCCCGAGCGCTGCCGCTGCGCCATTGCGGATGAAGCTCTCGCCTTCCAGCTGCGCCCATTTCAACGGGCGCTTCGATTTCGCCAAAGGATGATCGACCGGACAGACGAAATCGAGCGGCTCTTGGAACAGAGGCTCGAAACTGAGCTGCGGCCGCTTGCTGGCAAGCACGCAGAGGCCCACCTCCACCATGCCGTTTTCGACCACCTCGACGATCGCGTTGGAATCGCTGTCGCGGACGTGGATGTCGAACCGGCTGCCTTCGGCGCGGAGTTGGGCGATCGCGCGCGGCAGCAAGGTGACCGCGACCGAAGGTACACTGGCCACGTCGCAGCGTCCCTGCAGGTCCGCGGCGTAGCTGGTCATCGCCAGACAGGCGCGATCGTAATGGGCTATCATGGCGCGCGCCTCATCGAGCACGATGCGGCCGACCGGCGAGAGCGCCCCCCTGCGCTCACTCTCGAACAGCGGCGCGCCGATGTCGTCTTCCAGTTGCTTCAGGGTCATCGACACGGCCGACGGCGTGCGGCCGATCTGATCGGCGGCGGCGCGCACGCCGCCGGTCTCGCAAACCGCGACGAAGCTGCGCATGCCGGTCAGGCTGATGGTTTTGGTCACTGTTAAGCTTGCCTGAACAATCGTGCCAAAAATTGAGCTTGATTGAAGTTCACAGCATTGGTTAGGTCCTTGTCAACCGAATTGATGCAGGTCGAACACGATGCTGAACGGTCGGAATTTTGTTGCAGGCGAATGGCGCGACGGCGCCGACTGGGTCGAGGACATCAATCCCTCGGACGTGACCGATGTCGTCGGGCGCTTTGCTCAGGCGCGGCCTTCCGACGTCCACGACGCCGCTGCGGCGGCGCAAGGCGCGCAACGGGAGTGGGCGGCGGCGGGGCTGGAGGCGCGGGCCGCCGTTCTGGACGCAATCGGGCGCGAGTTGATGGCGCGCTCGAAAGAGCTTGGCGAAATGCTCTCGCGCGAAGAGGGCAAAACTCTTCCCGAGGGTGTCGGCGAGGTCTATCGCGCCGGACAGTTCTTCACCTATTTCGCCGCCGAGGCCTTGCGCAATCTCGGCGCCTCGGCCGATTCGGTTCGGGCCGGCGTGGATGTCCTGATCGAGCGCGAGCCGCTGGGCGTCGTCGCGATCATTTCGCCCTGGAATTTCCCTGTCGCCACCGCATCCTGGAAGATTGCGCCAGCGCTGGCCTTTGGCAATGCGGTGGTTTGGAAACCGGCCAACATTACGCCCGCGAGCGCCTGGGCACTGACCGAGATCATCAGCCGGCAGCCGATCCCGAAAGGCCTGTTCAACCTGGTGATGGGATCAGGATCGACGGTCGGGCGCGAGCTTGCCGCCAACGCCGATATCCAGGGCCTGAGCTTCACCGGTTCGGGCGCAGTCGGCTCAGGCATAGCGGCGCTCGCCGCCGCGCGGTTCGTGAAACTCCAACTCGAAATGGGATCGAAGAATCCGTTTGTCGTTATGGACGATGCCGACCTCGATCGCGCCGTCGACCTGGCCGTGAACGGCGCCTTCGGCGGCACCGGTCAGAAATGCACGGCCTCGTCGCGCCTGATCGTGCATCGGCCGATCCATGCCGCCTTCGTCGAGAAATTGCTAGCGAAAACCAGGGCCCTGAAGGTCGGCCATGCGCTTGAGGCCGGCGTCCAGATGGGACCGGTCGTCAGCGCAGAGCAGCTCTCGGCCAATCTCGATTATGTGACGCTGGGCATCAGCGAAGGCGCCGAGCTTGTGACCGGCGGCGAGGCGCTCGACCTGGCACATAACGGGTACTACATGGCGCCGGCCGTGTTCCTCAACGGACGTTCGCGCATGCGCATCAACCAGGAGGAGATGTTCGCGCCGATCACCTGCGTCATTCCGGCCGACGATCTCGACGAGGCGATCTTCCTTGCCAACGACACGCCCTATGGGCTGACGGCCGGCATCGCCACCCGCTCGTTGGCGCGCGCGACGAAATTCCGCCACGCCTCGCGCTCGGGCTGCGTCATGGTCAACCTGGCGACCGCCGGCACCGACTATCACGTGCCGTTCGGCGGCGTTCGTGCCTCGAGCTACGGCCCGCGTGAGCAAGGCCGCTCGGCGGTCGAGTTCTACACCCAGGTCAAGACGTCCTACATCCACGCAGGCGCGCCCGAATGACCAGCGCCGCGCCGCAAGTGCTCATCGACGGGCTGCAATATTGCAACTGGTCGCGCGAGATCTTTCAACAGATGCGCGAGGGCGGGTTGACCGCGGTTCACGCCACCGTCGGCTACCATGAGGGCTTTCGCGAGACGGTGCGCCATCTCGTCGATTGGCGCATACGCTTCCGCGATAATGAGGACCTGATCCTTCTGGCGCGCGACAGCGGTGACATCGAGTGTGCCAGCGCCACGAACCGAACGGCTATTTTCCTCGGGCTGCAAAACCCGATGCCGATCGAAGACGACATCGGCCTGATCGAGATGTTGTTTGATCTCGGCATCCGTTTCATGCAGCTCACCTACAACAACCAGTCCTTGCTCGGCTGCGGCTGGATGGAAAAGGAGGACAGCGGCGTGACGCGGATGGGGCGCGAGGCGATCGCCGAGATGAACCGGCTCGGCATGATCATCGATCTGTCGCATGCGGGCGAGCGGACGGCGCTCGAAACCATCGCCCTCTCTCGACGTCCGGTGGTTATCAGCCACGCCAACCCGCGCTGGCTCCGCGACAGCAATCGCAATGTGTCCAAGGACGTTTTGCGGGCATTGCGCGAAAAGCAAGGGCTGCTCGGCCTCTCGCTTTATCCGCTGCATCTTCCGAACGGCTCGGACACGACGCTCGATCAATTTGGCAACATGGCCAGGGAAGCGGCTGAAATCATGGGGCCGGAGCATCTCGGCATCGGCTCGGATCTCTGCCAGCATCAGCCCGACAGCGCCGTGCGCTGGATGCGCGAGGGCCGCTGGACCCGCGAGGTCCAAGCCACTGCAAGCTTCCCGGCTCAGCCGGCTTGGTTCGGATCGAACCTCGATTTCCCAGGGCTTTCGGAGGGCTTGCTCGCTGCGGGCTTCGACGAGATGGGAACATCCCTTGTGCTCGGCGGCGCCTGGCATCGCTTCATCCGGGACAGCATGCCTTCCGCTGGCTGAGTGCCGCGCTATTCGGCCGGCTTGTCGTCCGGGTGGCCAAGCTCGCAGAACCAGCCGCCGAGAAATTTCACCGAGGGCCTCTTCGGATCGGGAACAGGGGTTTTCGCTTCGATGGTGGCGCGGTACGGCTCGGCGCTGTCCTGGGGGATGAAGCCGAGATGGTCGGCGCCGCTGTTGTCGACCATCTTCAGCTTGTTGTCCGATATGCCGAAGGAGATCGTGTGGCCGACACGCGGAGCCGTCAATGATGCTTCGACCAAGCGCACGCAGTCGGCGAAGGAGAGATAAGACCACAGCATGCGGCGATCGGCCGGCTCGGGGAAAGACGAGAAGATGCGCAGGCACGCGGTCTCGATGCCGAACTTGTCCCAATAGAGCCGGCTCAGGCTCTCGACGAAATTCTTCGACACGCCATAGAGACTGTCGGGACGCACCGGCGCGTCGACGCCGATATGCGCCTCGATCTCGTGATAGCCGATCGCGTGCACGGACGAGGCGTAGATGACGCGCTTCACCCCGTGTTTCCGGGCGCCTTCATAGATGTGGTAGGAGCCGCGGATGCTGGAATCCAAGATGGTCTGCCATTCACATTCGAGCGGCGCGCCACCGAAATGCACGATCGCATCGCAATCCTTGGTAGCCGCGATCGTGGCTTCCATGTCGGCGAGATCGAAGACTGCTTCCTCTTCATGAGGCGCGAGATCGCCGAAGGGCTCGCGGCCCGCCAGGCGGATCGTTTTGGCGAGCGGCACCAGCCCCTTGCGCAGCTGTGAGCCGAGCCGGCCGGCGGCGCCCGTGATCAGGATACGTTCGTATTGCGGCATGCTTTACTCCACTTCCGCGACGGCGGCGATGAGCCGCGCGATCGCCTCGGTCAGCACCTCTTCACTGGTCGCGGTCGAGATGCGGAAATAGGGTGACAGTCCATAGGCGACACCGGGCACCGACGCCACCCGCTATCGATTCGGAGGGCTTCACCACCGACAGGCGCGAGGCAACATGGCTCATCGGTCGTTCTCCGTGATGTAACCCTTGGACCGGTCATTGGCCCGCGCGGCCGCGCCGCGCCTGGCCGGATCGCCAAAGCCGCCGCCGCCCGGCAGTTCCAGGATCAGCCGTCGCCCGGCCGGCACATGCTGCCAGCCCTTGGGGCGCATTTTCGTGCCGTCGTCGAGCTTGACGACGCCGGCGACGCCAGGCTTGCCGCCTTCGCGGCCGTGCGCCGGATGATTGACGCGGTCGAACATCGCCGAGAAGTCGAACTCATGGCCGTCGGTGGCGGCGATCTCGATGATCTGTCCCAGGCCGCCGCGGAACTCGCCGTCGCCGCCGGAATCCGGGCGCAGTTCCTTTCGCCAGATGACGATCGGCCCGGTATGCTCGGTCGCCTCGATCGGCATCGTGTGCACGCCGGACGGGAAGGCCGTCGCCGACAGCCCGTCGAGCTCGGGACGGGCTCCCATGCCGCCGGAGTTGAACATCAGCACTTCGGCGCGACGGCCGGATGCGCCGGCGACCGGGCGCGCCGAGATGTGGATGTTCCATAGGGCGCCGGCGCCTTCCGCAAGGATCTTGCCGGGCAGGGCTTGAGAGATCGCGCCGAGCACGAGGTCCGGAACCAGGTGGCCGAAGATGTGCCTCAGCGCCACCGGCGCCGGCCGCACCGCGTTGAGGATGTTGACCGGAGAGGACACCGTGAAGAAGGCGAGCGAGGCGGCATTGTTCGGAATATCCGGGGCGACCACGCATTTCAGTGCGTAGCAGGCATAGGCCTTGCTGTAGATGATCGGGCAGTTGATGCCCCAGCGGCTCATCGGATCGGTGCCGGTGAAGTCGACCTCGACATGGTCGTCGCGGACCGAGACCGTTGCCGCAAGCCTTACCGGCGCGTCATAGCCATCGGTCACCAGCTCGTTCGGCCAGCTTCCCTTGGGCAGCGCCTCGATGCGTTCGAGCATGGCGTCCCGGGTGCGCGAGAAGATGAAGTCGCCGAGCCCGTCCAGCGAGGCAAAGCCGGTCTCGTTCATCATGTCGACGAGGCGGCGATGGCCGACCTCGTTGCAGGATGCGAGCGAGTAGAAATCGCCGACGACCTGGTTCGGCTCGCGGACATTGGCGCGCAGGATGCGGACAAGGTCGAGATTGACCTTGCCCTTTTCCGCGAACTTCATGATCGGGATCTGGATGCCTTCCTCATAGACCGACTTGCCGTCGGCCCCGAAGCCGCGCCCGCCGACATCGACGACATGCGCCGTGCAGGCGAAGAACGCGACGAGCTCCCCGTTCAGGAAGGACGGCGAGACCATGGTGATGTCGTGCAGGTGACCGGTGCCGAGCCACGGATCGTTAGTGAGATAGGTGTCGCCCTCGAACATCTGCTCGCGCGGGATTGCGTCCATGAAGTGCAGCACGGCCTCGGCCATGGTGTTGACGTGGCCTGGCGTGCCGGTCACCGCCTGCGCCAGCATCTGGCCGCGCGGATCGAACACGCCGGCCGATAGGTCGCCGGCTTCCCGCACCGAGGTCGAGAAGGCGGTGCGCAGCAAGGTCAGCGCCTGCTCCTCGACCACCGAGATCAACCGGTTCCACATGACCTGCATGCGGATTTCGCTGATGTCGCTCATGCTTGGCTGCCTTTGCGGATCAGAAGGATGGCGCCGTCGCTCTGCATGACGGCATCGAAGCTGGTGGTGACGACGGTCGATGTCTCGCGCTCGACGATGACGGCCGGACCCGCGACGCGGTCGCCGGCGCAAAGCGTATCGCGCTCGATGATGCCATAGGTTCGCGAGGCGCCGCTGATAGGGTCAAAGACCTCGCGCGTCGTTGTCGGCTCGCTTGTCTTCTTGCCCTTGGTCAGCTCGTGCCTCGCAACGGCGGGTCGAATATCGGTCGCCTTGACCGACCAGGTGACGATCTCGATCTCTAGCCCTTCCAAACCTTCGATGGCGCGGCCGAAGAAGCGTTGATAGCTGGTCTCGAAGAGGTCCTTGAGCTTGCTAACGGCATCCTCGCCGAACGGCTCGTGCGCCAGCGGCACAGGGATTTCCCAGCCCTGGCCGGCATAGCGCATGAAGGCGGTGATCTCGCAGACGATCCTGCCGCTTGCGCCTGTGCGTACAAATCCCTCGGCGGAGGCTTTGAGGTCGGCGAGCAGGGCATTGACTTCGGCCGGCTCAAAGCGCGATAGGCGTGTCAGCTTGGACGCTAGCGCCTCGTAGCCGAACGGCGCTTTCAGGAAGCCGATCGCGGAACCCACGCCGGCGCCGCGCGGAACGATGCAATGCTCAATGCCGAGCTTTTCGCAGAGCCTTGCCGCGTGCAGCGGTGCCGCGCCGCCAAAGGCGATCATCAGATTGTCGGAAATGTTCTTGCCGTTCTCGACGGCGTGGACGCGGGCGGCGTTCGCCATGTTCTCGTCCACCACCTCGCAGATGCCGAAGGCGGTCGACATGGCGTTGAGCGACAGGCGCTCGCCGATGTCGCGCATGATCGCCTGCTCGGACGCGGCCGCATCGAGCTTGATCGCGCCGCCGGCGAACTTGTCGGGGTCGAGCTTGCCGAGCACGAGATCGGCGTCGGTGATTGCCGGGCGTTTGCCGCCGCGGCCATAGCAGGCCGGGCCGGGTTCCGAGCCGGCGCTTTCCGGTCCGGTCTGTATGCGGCCCATGGCATCGACCCAGGCGATGGAGCCGCCGCCGGCGCCGATCTCGATCATCTCGATCACCGGGATGGAGATCGGCATGCCCGAGCCTTTCGAGAAGCGATAGGTGCGCGCCACCTCGAAGGTCCGCGCCGTGCGCGGCACAAAATCCTCGATGAGGCAGATTTTTGCGGTGGTGCCGCCCATGTCGTAGGAGACGACCTTTTCCAGGCCGAAGCGACGGGCGATGTCGGCGGCGAAGATGGCGCCACCCGCCGGGCCGGACTCGACCAGCCGTACCGGGAATTCCGAAGCGGTCTCCACCGAGATCAGGCCACCGCCCGAATGGATCATGAAGACCGGGCACTCGGCGCCCATGTCCTTCAAGCGTGTCTGCAGGCGCGCAAGATAATCGGCCATCTGCGGCCGCACATAGGCGTTGGCTGAAACGGTGTTGAAGCGCTCGAACTCGCGCATCTGCGGCGAGACTTCGGCGCTGATCGAAATCGGGATGCTGAGCTTGCGACCGAGGATTCCGCGGGCACGACGCTCGTGGGTGGGATTGGCGTAGGCATGGATGAAACCAATCGCGACCGAGCCGAAATTGTTGGCCGCGATATTGTCGGCAATCTCCTCTAGGGCAGCTTCGTCGAGCGGCTGCAGTTCTTGGCCCTCGGCGCCAATGCGCCCCTTGACGGTAAAACGGTCCTCGCGCGGGATCAGCGGCGTCGGCAGTTGCAGGTTGAGATCATATTGCTCGAAGCGGTTTTCCGTCCGCATCTCGATCACATCGCGAAAGCCCTCGGTCGTGATCAGAGCGGTTTTCGCCCCGCGCCGCTCGATCAGCGCGTTGGTGGCAAGCGTCGTGCCGTGGATGATGATGCCGATCTCCGCCGCCGAAATGCCGGCATCGCGGATGACTGCGTCGATGCCGTCGAGGATCGCCTGCTCGGGCGCGGCATAATTGGTCAGCACCTTGGTCGAGAACAGCGTTCCTCTGACATCGAGCGCGATGTCGGTGAAGGTGCCGCCGATGTCCGCGCCGAGGCGGATGTCGTCTGATATGGAGGTCATGCCTTGGCCTTCAGGGGAGAGAATGCTGCGTAGCGCACTTAGCGGCAAGCGAACTGGACTTGCGTTTCGGCTTATACCTGCATTCCAGCGGGCCGATGCGAAATCAAGAAATGCGGCTCAATCGAAAGTTTCTCTTTATTATCTCCCGCGCCAGAACGCTTGTCTCGAAGTCGCTTCTCAGTCGGAGAACGGGGTCGGTTTCGGCAGGGAAATCTTGAGGTCGCTTCGCCAGTCTTGTTGAGCCAGCCATCGATGAAGCGCAGCCACCGCCTTGACGCGCAGATGCCCGCGCGGGACCACAAGGTGGAAGCCAGGGACTTCCTCCGGCCGCATACCGGCAATGGCGTCGCGGCCGATCGGCGCGACCAGGGCGCCGGAGCGGACGTCCTCGTCGGCGTCGATCACGGAGACCAGACCCACACCGATGCCTTGCAGGGTCGCACGGCGCATCGTCGCCGCGTCGTCGAAGCTGACGCTGCGGTCGCTGTCGGTCAGCGCCACACCCAGGTGCCGCAATATGTCCGGCCACAGTCGCTTCGACTTGACTGTGTCGAGCAACGTGAACTTCGTCAGGTCCTGCGCCGATTTGATCTTCTCGCCGATCGCCGGCGTGCAGCAGATGATCTTCGGGTCCGGCACCAGGAGCGTCACATCATAGTCCGGCCAGTTGCCGTAGCCCCACTGCACTGTCATGTCGATGTCGTCGCGGCCGAAGTCGGGCAGGTCGACCATTGTCGTCAGGCGCAGGTCGGCGCCCGGCAGTATCTCGCGGAACAGCGACAGTCTTGGCAGCAGATAATGCGTGGCGAAGTACGGACTGGCGTTGAGGTTGATCCGGTCCCGGTAGTTCGACTTGGTGACGCGGCGAACGCCTTCGGAAAATTCGTCGAAGCCGGCTTTGACGTAATGCGAAAGAAGGATCGCCGATTCGGTCAGTTCGATCGAGCGGCCCTTGCGCTCGAACAGCGTCACCTGCAGCGTGTCTTCCAACAGCTTGATCTGCTGGCCCACGGCCTGCGGCGTGACCAGAAGCTCGTCGGCCGCCTGCCTAAAGCTCTTGTGCTGCGCGACGGCGTGGAAGACGCGAAGCGCATTGAGTGAAGGAAGGCGAAGCTTGCCGCTCATCGTGAGTCCGCCTCCTTCCGTTCGAGAACCCGTTGATCATACACCGCCAAACCTCAACAGCCGCTGGCTGCCGAAACGATTCTAGGCATAAATGTAACCACCTGAAACAATTACGTTTTCGCCGGTCATGTAGGTGTTCTTCGGGCCGCCGGTCATCAGCACCCATTCGGCAATCTCGGTCGGCTCGGCGCCGCGCCCGAGCGGGCTTGCCTTGGCCAGTTCTTCCAGGAAGCCGAGGGCCTTTGCCTTCTCCGTGGCCATGCCGGCCGGCGCGACGGAGTTCACCAGGATGCCATCCTTCGCCACGTCATGCGCGAAGGACCGGGTCAGGCTGACGACTGCTGCCTTGGTCGCGGCATAATGGGCGTTCTGGGGATGCGCCTTGAAGGCGTCGACCGAGGTTAGGTTCACGATCCGACCCCGCACATGGGCTTTCGGTTCCTGTGCCCGCATATGCCGAACGGCCGCCACCATCATGTGGTAGGTGCCCTTGATATTGACGCCGTTCGAGGCGTCCCAGTCGGCGTCGGTGATTTCGAGGAGCGGGCGGCGCGGATAGATGGCGGCACAATTGATCAGCGTGTCGATGCGCCCGAGCTTGGCCACGATGGCCTCGAAAGCGGCATGGCATTGGGAGCCAACCTGGATGTCGCAAGTCGCGGCGGCGACCGGCAGGCCCTTGGCCTTCGCCGGTTCGAGCGCGCTCTCCGCCGCTTGCTGGTTGATGTCGATGATGCCGATCTTTGCCGCCCCGGCCTCGACAGCCATCCTGGCCAGGAGGGCGCCAAGGCCGGCGCCGCCGCCAACGATCAGAACGGAAAGATCCTTCAATCCACTATCCCTTACTTGGTGCCGCTCGGCGAGGTCGGCCATGTCGGCATGATGTCGAAACGGGTGACGTCGGCCCATGCCGGCAGCGCGAGCACGGCGACGACCATTCTGGCCACGTCATCGGGCTGCACCACCTTGCTGGCGTACATGGCGGCGCGCGCCTTGGCGTCGAGGATGTCCTGGTAGAGCTGCGTCTCGACGCGGCCGGCGACGATCTCGGTGACGCGCACACCGGACGGGGAGAGGTCGGCGCGCAGCGCGCCGGCAAAGCCGGAGATCGCCGCCTTGGTGGCTGCGTAGACGGCGATGTTGGAAAATGCCGCGTGGCCCGCGACGGAGCCGGTGAACAGGATATGGCCCGACTGCCGCTCGCGCATCTGCGGCACGACGAGGCGGGTGAGCAGGATCGCGGCGCTGAGGTTCACCTCCAGCGTTGCGTCGATGTCGGCGATCTTCATGTCGGCGAAATTGCCGAGCGGCGGCATGATGCCGGCATTGTTGATCAGCACATCGATGGTGATATCCGCCAGCACCGATTCCAGCGCCTCGCGGTCGGTGACGTCGACGGCAATCGGCACGATACCCGGACGCTCGGCCTGCAACTCCCTGAGCGCGGCCTGGCTGCGGCCAACGGCATAAACGTTGTAGCCGGCGTCGCTCAGCGCGATCGCCATGGCCCGTCCTATGCCGCTCGTTGCCCCGGTGATGAAGGCTGTCGTCACTTGGGCTTCCTCATTTGCGGCTTCCCATTTGCCTGGATTTCAGTGTGCGGCGCGGGCCAGCGCCGCGAAACCAAGAAAACCAGCAAAAAGAAAAGATAAACTTTCGAAAGCTGCTGTAGCGTTTGCATCGTCCCACGCCACCTGCGCCATTTTCAAGGGCGTAAAGCAAAGAAATACAACGCTTTCGGCGAGCAGGAGAGAAGCTTCTGCCTGCTGATCAAACCAAAACATAGCTTTCGCTATCGCGTGGTGGACCCGCCGAAGCGGCCTTTGATCCGGCGAAGGCGAGGTCGCGCGGCCTCAGGTCCGCTCAGGCCGCGTAACGTGCCATTGCGGGCTGCCTCGACCACTGGGCGTACCAGGTGTCGAACAGCTTGAGCTGTGCTTCAGCAAAGCCGCGCTGGCTGTCACTCAGCGCATCCGTCGGGTTGAAATGCAGCCTGTATTCGGGGTTACCCTTCAGCACCATCATGTGCTTGAAATAGAGCACCAGGTCGGGGCCCTCGTCGAAGGAGGACAGGACCGCGAACGCGGCGTCCAGTTCCTGCGCAAGCCGGCGGGCTTCGGCATCGCCCTTCGCCGCGGCCTGGCTGAGGCTCGCCAGGTGCAGAACTTCCTTGGGCAGCACGTTGCCGATGCCGGTGATCGCGCCGGAGGCTCCGCAATTGACGAAGCCGTGAAAGACGGCGGTGTCGACGCCGATCATCAGCGCGACCTCATCGTCGCGGCTGGTGATGTTTTCCGCCGCGTAGCGCAGATCCGACGGGCCGCCGAACTCCTTGAAGCCGACAAGGTTCGGATGTTCGGCGCGCAACGCGAAGAAGAGGTCGGCGCGCGTGGCGAAGCCGTAATAGGGGCTGTTGTAGATAACAGCGGGCAGGTTGGGGGCGGCGGCAAGGATTGCCTTGAAGTGGTGGCGCTGTGCGGTGACCGAAGGACCGCGCGACAAGACGCGTGGGATCACCATCAGGCCTCGCGCGCCGACCTTCTGGGCATGCGCCGCATGCGCCACGGCGCTGGCCGTGTTGACGGCGCCGGTGCCGACGATCACCGGCACGCCGGCCTTCACCAGGCGCTCGACGCCTTGCATGCGCTGCTCGTCGCTCAGCAGCGGCCAGTCGCCCATCGAGCCGCAATAGACCACCGCAGACATGCCGGCCGCGATCAATTCGCCCCCCTTGCGCACCAGGGCGTCGAAGTCGGGAAGCCGGTCATTGGTGCAGGGTGTCATCAGCGCCGGCATGCAGCCGGAAAAAACGTTGGCGGTCATCTGGGATTCTCCTTGAGGCTGGCACGCAGATTGATCAGTTTGTCCCGAAGCAGCACCGCTTGCCAAGCCGATATTGGCGGCAGACAGGGAGAAAAGAACAATGCGTACCAGGACCAGCATCCGCGTCGTCGGCTGCCATGCCGAGGGTGAGATCGGCGACGTCATCGTCGGCGGCGTGCTGCCGCCGGCAGGCCGCACGATGATGGAAAAGATGATCGCGATGGAGCGCGACCACGATCACATCAGGCGCATGCTGATCTGCGAGCCCCGCGGCAGCGTCGCCAGGCATGTCAATCTCCTGGTGCCCTCGACGCGCGAGGATTGCGCCGCCGGGGCCATCATCATGGAGCCGACGGAGTACCCGCCGATGTCGGGCTCCAACACGATCTGCATCGCCACCGTGCTGCTCGAGACTGGAATGGTGCCGATGCAGGAGCCGGAGACGCGCTTCAAGCTGGATATGCCAGGCGGCGTCATCGAGGTTCGCGCCGAATGCCGCGACGGCAAATGCCTGTCGATCACCTTTCGCAACGCACCCGCCTTCGCCGAACGCCTCGACGCGAATATCGAGGTCGAGGGGCTGGGAACTCTGAAGGTCGATATCGCCTATGGCGGGATGTTCTATGCAATTGTCGACGCGGCCGCGCTCGGCTTCTCGGTCACGCCCAACGAGGCCCGGGAAATTGCTGTGGCCGGCGAGAAGGTCCGCCGCGCCGCGCGCGAACAGCTCGATGTCGTGCATCCTGAATTCGACAACGTACGCGGCGTGTCGATCGTGCAGTTCGCCATGCCATTCCAGGGACCAGGCAAGGTCACGCGCAACACCTGCATCGTCTCGCCCGGCCGTTCCGACCGCAGCCCGACGGGGACCGGCACCTCGGCCCGCATGGCCGTGCTGCAGGCGCGCGGCCTGATGCGCGTCGGCGACGTCCTGATCCATGAATCGATCATCGGCTCGCGCTTCACCGGCAGAATTGTGGACCTGACCGAAATTGCCGGACGCAAGGCGATCGTTCCCGAGATCACCGGCCGAGCCTGGATCACGGGCGAGCACAACTACTATCTCGATCCGACGGATCCCTATCCCCAAGGCTATGTGCTGTCGGACACCTGGGGCACCTCGACCTCGGTGAAGCAATAGAATTTCTTGCAACGGGTCGCCTTGGAGCACTCGGGCACCCGGAACCTTTTTGTTCAAACGCAGGGGCATCGCGCTTGCATATGCTCGGCGGACCTTGCAGGGAGGCGCCCGCTCTGATTCCCTGCACTTGGTGGGGATCACCTGATTCGTGTGCTCGTTGCTTCGGTTTCGCATCGCTGTGTGGCGGAGCAGCAGGCGCTTTCGTAGAAAGATGAAGAAATGACCGCCAAGCCGGAAATCCTGGAGATGAGACCCAAGATCACCGTTGTAGGGGTCGGCGGCGCTGGCGGCAACGCCGTCAACAACATGATCGCCGAAGGCTTGCAGGGCGTCGAGTTCGTCGTCGCCAACACCGACGCTCAGGCGCTCACCATGTCGAAGTCGTCCCGGCTGATCCAATTGGGCGCGCATGTGACGGAGGGTCTGGGCGCCGGATCGCTGCCCCAGGTCGGAAGTGCGGCCGCGGAGGAATCCATCGATGAGATCATGGATCATCTGGCGGGAACGCATATGTGTTTCATCACCGCCGGCATGGGGGGCGGCACCGGGACTGGTGCGGCGCCCGTGATTGCGCGGGCCGCGCGCGATGCCGGAATTTTGACGGTGGCCGTCGTCACCAAGCCTTTCGTCTTCGAAGGCAAGCGCAGGACCCAGGCAGCCGAGGAAGGAATAGAACGCCTGCGCGAGAGCGCCGACACCGTGATCGTCATCCCGAACCAGAACCTTTTCAGGGTCGCCGATGCCAAGACCACTTTCGCCGACGCCTTCGCCATGGCCGATCGAGTCCTCTATGCCGGTGTCGGCTGCATCACGGACCTGATCGTCAAGGAGGGCCTGATCAATCTCGATTTCGCGGACGTGAAGTCGGTGATGCGGGACATGGGCCCGGCAATGATGGGAACCGGCGAGGCCTCGGGGGAAGGACGTGCAAGGACGGCGGCCGAGGCGGCGATCGCCAATCCGCTGCTCGACGAAGCGTCCATGACGGGCGCCAGGGGGCTGCTTGTGTCGATCAGCGGCGGCATGGACATGACGCTGTTCGAGGTCGATGAGGCCGCGACAAGGATACGCGAAGAAGTCGACGCCGATGCCGACATTATCGTCGGCGCCATCTTCGACCAGGCATTGGCGGGCAAGTTCCGCGTGTCGGTCGTCGCGACGGGACTGCGCAAGAGCGCGAGCGTGATGCAGTTCGAGCAGAGGATCGCCTAAACCACCGCGATCCTCGACCGCGCCGATGGCGCGGCGCAATCGGCTGATGCCAGCTTCCGACGGCGAACAAATCCTTGGCAGCCAGATTCGACGGCTAGTGCACTTACGCGCGCGCCTCTTCGTCGCCAAATTTCATGCCACGGCATACAGTCGCGGCTGACGGGAGAGGCTCACATGAGAAGCTTCGTCTATAACGCCCAGCCGGCACGCGTTGTCTTCGGATCGGGCACGATCGCAAGGTTGCCGGGAGAGATCGACCGTCTGGGGCTGAAACGCGTGCTCGTGCTGGCCACGCCGCCGCGGGAGGCCGATGCCCGGCGCCATGCCGAGTCCCTCGGCGACAGGGCAGCCGGCGTCTATGCCGGGGCGACGATGCATACGCCGGTGTCGGTGACCGAGGACGCGCTGCGGGTCGTGGCGGAACTCAAGGCCGACGGGCTGGTCGCCGTTGGCGGCGGTTCCACGACCGGCCTTGCCAAGGCGATCGCGTTGCGCACCGACCTGCCGCAGATCGTCATGCCGACGACCTATGCCGGCTCGGAAATGACGCCGATCCTCGGCGAGACGAAGGATGGCGTGAAGGTCACCCAATCGAGCCCGAGGGTGCTGCCGGAGGTGGTGATCTACGACGTTGACCTGACGATGACGCTACCCGCCTCCTTGTCGGGAACAAGCGGCATGAACGCCATCGCCCATGCGGTCGAGGCGCTTTATGCCAGGGAAAGCAACCCGGTGGTAAATATGATGGCGACCGAAGCCATCGGCGCATTGGTGAGCGCCCTGCCGGTCATTGCCGGGAACCCGCATGACCGCGACGCGCGCTCCGAGGCGCTTTACGGCGCCTGGCTCTGCGGCATCTGCCTCGGCTCGGTCGGCATGGCGCTGCACCACAAGCTTTGCCACGCGCTCGGCGGCAGTTTCGACCTGCCGCATGCGGACACCCATACGATCGTGCTGCCGCATGCGCTGGCCTACAACGCCCCCGCTGTTCCGAGCGCCATGGAAACCCTGCGGGCCGTGCTGAAGACGGATGATCCTGCCATGGCCCTCTATAATCTTGCGGGCCGGATCGGCGCAAAACGGGCTCTGTCCGAAATCGGCATGCCGCCAGACGGTATCGACATCGCGACCGACCCTGCGCTGGCCAATCCCTACTGGAACCCGCGCGCGCTGGAGCGGGAACCGATCCGGGCCCTTCTCGCGCGTGCCTATGCCGGCGAGCCGCCGCAGGCCTGAGACCTCGGGGCAAACTGCACAGCGTATCAGAAAAACGAAATTGTCCGCCGACGCTCCAGCCGTAATTGTCCGAACCAGGCGAACGGCTCGGTGTCTTGGGAGGATTCCGGAGCGGCTGGTCGCTGAGGAAGGCGCTGAATATCGGCTGCCTGGGAGGAGGAAAATGCCTGGTTCGGGCAAATCGGACGACAGGCGCCTTGGCTTCAAGGCGTCGCAGGAAGTCGTCGTCGTCGCGATCTCGGTCATGCTGTTCGTCGTCTTCTCGGTGACGCTCAACAATTTCCTGAGCCAGGGCAACATAATCGCCATCCTCAAGAACGTGTCGATCCTCGGCACCCTTGCCGTCGGCATGGGCTTCATCGTCGTCGGCCGCGGCATCGACCTCACCATGGTGGCGGTGATGGTCGTCGGCGTCGCCTTCAGCATCTGGATTTCCAGCTGGGGCATCGATTTCACGCTTGCCGTGATCTGCGGCGCCATCCTGGTCGCGGCCATCGGCCTGTTCACCGGCGTCATGGTGGCGATCGCGGAAGTGCCGCCGATCTTCGCCACTTTGGCCATCGCCTCCTCGGTCTACGGCTCGGGTCGCATCGTCTTTGCCTCGGACGTGCTCTATGCCCCGCCGGACATCGCCTGGCTGAAATTCGTCGGCAATGGCAGCGTGCTCGGCATACCGATGTCCGTCGTCATCTTCGGAGCGGTGGCCGCTCTGATGGGTCTGTTCCTGAGGAAGACACGCTTCGGCCGGCTGGTCTATGCGACCGGCGACAATCCGAACGCGGCGCGCACCACCGGGCTGCCGACGCGACCGATCATCGTGACGCAATATGTCATCAGCGCGCTTATCGCGTTCACCGCCGGCATAATCATGACGGGTCTCGTCACCGGCATCGACACCCGCCTTTACAATTCGAGCCTGATCTATGACGTGCTGCTGGTGGTCGTGCTGGGCGGCATCGGCCTGTCGGGCGGGCAGGGCGGCGTGCGCAACGTGATCGCCGGCACGATCCTGGTTGGCATCCTGACCAACGGCATGACGATCCTTAACTTCAGCTACACCAGCCAGAACCTGATCAAGAGCGTGATCCTGCTCGGCGCCCTTGCCATCGACGCCATCATCAATCCGCGCGACGAGCAGACCTCGCAGAGCGGCGACATCTGAAACAAGAACTCGAACCATCAAATCAGGGAGGAAACCTATGAAGATACTCAAGAAATGCCTGTTGGCGGGCATGGCCGCGCTCGCGCTGCTAGGCGTCGCGCAGGTCGCAAGTGCCCAGGAAACCGATCAGGTGGGACGAGCCGCCTATCTCGACGGCGTCAAGGGCAAGAAGGTCATCTTCGTGCCGATCTCGCAGGGCATGGACCTCAACCAGGCCTGGGTGATGGTGTGGCAGCGCCACGCCGCCCGCTACGGCTTCACCCTTGAGGTGCGCGATCCGAACGGCGACACCAATGCCGGCATCCGCGCCATGCAGGGTGCCATCGCCGAGAAGCCCGACCTGATCATCGTGCAGAACCCGGACGTGCAGACCTATGCGCGCCTCTTGAAGCAGGCGCAGGCCGCAGGCATCAAGGTGCTGCAGGTCAACATGCAGTCGGCGACCCAGACCGATAGCTATGTCGGCAATGACTGGATCGAGATGGGCCGCCTGGAAATGGGCGAGTTGGCCAAGCATTGCACCGGGCCGAACGCCGTTTCGCACAAGGTGGTGTGGCTCGCCGGCGTCCAGACGGGCGCCGCCAACATCTATATGCGCACCGGCATCGACGAGGTGCTGAAGGCCAATCCAGAGCTGCAGCTCGTCTCCGACCAGCCGGCCGACTACATCAGCGAAAAGGCCCGCCAGATCACCGAGACGGTGCTGCAGCAGCATCCCGATCTCTGCGGCATCATGGGCATCTGGGACAATGCCGAAGTAGGCGCGGGCGCGGCGGTGGCGGCTGCAGGCAAGCAGGATCAGGTCACCATCGTCACCAACGGCGCTGGCGCTGCCACCGGCTGCGAGAGCATCAAGAACGGGCTGCTCGACGTGATCTTCAACTTCAACGCGCCGATCCAGGGCGAGATCGCCGCCCAACAGATCTCCGAGCTGTTGCAGCACCCTGACCGCAAGGCCGGCAGCGAGAAGACCATCTTCTTCGGCCCGATCACCCGCGTCGACAAGACCAACGCGACCGGCCGGAACTGCTGGAAGCCAGAAGACATCAAGTAAACGGACTTTCCGATGAGCATGGCCGAAAGCCTTGTGCGCTGGCGCTACCGTCTGCTCCCCGACCACGTGGTCGGGGAGATCCTGACCAAGAAATGGATCGACAGCGTCATCCCCTTCACGGCGCTGGTGATCCTGTGTGCGATCTTCGGCGCGATCGTGCCGGGCTTCTTCGACATGACGACACTGACCAATCTCAGCGGCCAGACCGCCGAGCTCGGCCTTGTCGTGCTCGGCATGACCATCGTGATGGTGTCCGGCGGCATCGATCTCTCGGTCGGCTCGACCTTCGCGCTCGCCGTGCTGGTCACGCTCTACGGCATGAATGTCGAGCAGTGGAGTTTTGGGACCGGCCTGTTGGCCTGCCTCGGTCTCGGCGTCGTCTGTGGCGCCATCAATGGCTTTCTCGTTGGCTTCCTGCGCATGCGGGCGTTCCTGACCACGCTGGTCACGCTCATCATCTACCGATCCACCTTCGACATCGTCTTCCCGCATGTCTCGACAGCGATCGTCACGAGTGGCCCGGATTCGCCGACCTATGATTTTCTGGGCTTCGGCACGGTCTGGGGCGTTCCGACGTCCTTCGCGGTGTTCGTGATCATTGCGATCGTGATCCACCTGGTGCTGTCGCGAGCCCGCTATGGCTGGCGGCTGTTCGCGGTCGGCGGCGCGCGCCGTTCCGCCTACAATGCCGGCATCAACGTGCGCTTCACCCTGTTCAGCGCCTACGTGCTCTGCTCGGTTCTGGTGGCGCTCTCCGGCTTCTTCTTCTCGGCCCGCATCGGAAGTGCTGCGTCCGATATCGGCACCGGCCTCGAGCTGCAGGTGCTGACCGCGACCGTGCTCGGGGGCATCTCGCTCGGCGGCGGACGCGGTTCGGTCGCCAAAGCTTTGATGGGAACGATCTTCGTGCTCGTCCTATCGAACAGCCTGCTTGCGCTCGCCGTGCCTGGCCCGGTCAACTATCTGATCCTCGGCCTCGTCCTGCTGCTCTCGGTCATGCTCGACGTGCGCTGGGTGAAGAACCGTCACAAGATCCTGCGCAGCGTCTATATCTCGCCGACCTTCGCCAAGATGCCGCAGGCGATCTCGACCGCGCCCGGCGAGCCAATGGCGGTGAACGACCGACTGAAGGATGTCGGCGTCATCGGCCTCGGCTTCCTCGACGGCGCCGAGGACGTTATCTTCGACCGGCAGGACCGGCTCTATACCGGCAGCCGCCAGGGCGACATATTGCGCTTCCAGCCGCCGCACTACACCGACAGCGAAGTGTTCGCCCACATCGGCGGCTCGCCGCTCGGCATGGCGTTCGACCGCGACGATAACCTAGTCATCTGCGTCGCCGGCATGGGCCTCTACCAGGTCTCGCCGACAGGCGAGGTGAAGCTGCTCACCGCCGAGACCAACCGCTCGCTGACATCGGTGGTCGACGACTCGACCATGAAGCTTGCCGACGACTGTGACATCCTTCCCGATGGCCGCATCGTGTTTTCCGAGGCCACTGTCCGTTTCGAGATGCACGACTGGTATGCGGACGCGCTGGAGAGCCGCGGCAACGGGCGCATCATCGTCCACGATCCCAAATCCGGTTCGACCCGCACGCTCTTATCGAACCTTGTCTTCCCCAATGGCATCTGCACCGCCTTCGACGGCCAGTCGGTGCTGTTCGCGGAGAGCTGGGCCTGCCGCATCAGCCGTTACTATTTCGACGGGCCGAAGAAGGGCAGGATCGAGCGGGTCATCGAGGGATTGCCCGGCTATCCCGACAACATCAACCGCGCCTCCGACGGAACCTACTGGCTGGCGCTGATGGGCATGCGCACGCCGGCGCTCGACCTGTCGCTGGAAATGCCCGGCTTCCGCCGCCGCATGGCGCGGCGCGTGTCCGAGGATGCCTGGCTGATGCCCAACCTCAACACCGGCTGCGTGCTGCGCTTCGACGAGAAGGGCCAAATCCTCGAGAGCCTTTGGGACCAGGCCGGAGAGAAGCATCCGATGATCACCTCGATGCGCGAGCACAAGGGCATCCTCTATCTCTGCGGCATCTTCAACAACCGCATGGGGACGCTGCCGCTGAAGGGGGCCGACCCCAACTGGTTCAGCTCGGATTCCTACTGGGGCAAAAAGCCATGAGCGCCGTGAGTCGGCTTTTCGATCGCTTCCTTGGCCGTGGCGACTGGGCGGTGACCGTTCCGACGCTCGACGGGCCCTTGCTGCCCAACCAGGACCTTGAGGAGGCGGGGCTCTTCGCAGGCCTTGCTGAGGCGGACAATCTGGTGCGGACCGAAAAGGGCATGCTGGCGAGTAGCGCGAACCTGCTGATGCGGTTCGATGCCGACGGCAAGCCCGAGGTTCTGCAGGAGTCCCCAGGCGAGATCACCGCGCTCGCCCATGCCCGTGGCATGACCGCTCTGGCCATTGACGGCAAGGGCGTCATCATCCGCGGCGGCCTGCATGACGGGCGCGAGGCGACGGGCGACGAGGCCCGCAGGCTGTCCTGCGTCACTGCTCTCACCTTCCTCGACAGCAATACCTTGCTGGTGGCCAACGGCTCGGCCTCGCTGCCGGCGAGCGCCTGGCGCCGCGATCTGATGCAGAAAAACGCTTCCGGTTCGGTCTGGCGCCTCGACTTGAAAAGCGGCCGGCTGGAGCTGATCCGCGACGGGCTCGCCTGGCCCGCCGGCATCGCCACGACCGGGTCAAACCGCGTCTACGTCACTGAGGCCTGGCGCCATCGCGTGCTGGCCATCGACCTTGCCAGCAAAGCGACAGTGCCGGTGCTGGAACATCTGCCGGCCTATCCGGCGCGTATCGCACCCGCTTTCAACGCCGGCTACTGGCTGACCTTCTATTCGGTGCGCAACCAGCTGGTGGAGTTCATCCTGCGCGAGGAGACCTACCGCAAGCGCATGCTGGCCGAAATACCGGAAGCCTACTGGATGGCGCCGTCGCTCGGCTCATGGCGCGACTACCGCGAGCCGATGCAGGGCAGCCAGCTCAAGCAGATGAACGTGCTGAAGCCCTACGCGGTCACCAGGTCCTACGGGCTGGTGGTCCATTGCGACCACAACATGAAACCGCTGTCGAGCTTCCATTCGCGCGCCGACGGCACCGTGCATGGCACGATCAGCGCCTGCGAGGTTGACGACGACCTGCTCGTCGCCTCGCGCGGCGGGTCGAGGATCGTGCGCGTGGCCAGGGCCGCCAGCGGCAAGCGGGGTTAAGCGATGTCGGATAACATCATCGAGCTCAAGGACGCGACCAAGGCGTTCTCGCGCATCCCGGCTTTCAAGAACGTCAATTTCGACCTGCGCAAGGGCGAGATTCATGCGCTGCTCGGCGAAAACGGCGCCGGCAAATCGACGCTGACCAAGGTCATGGCCGGCGTGTTCAAGCTGACCGAGGGGAAGCTGTTCTTCGACGGCAAGGAGGTGTCCTTCGCGACCCCCGCCGAAGCGCTGCGCGCCGGCATTGCCATGGTGTTCCAGGAGACCAACCTGGTGCCGGCCATGACGGTGGCGCAGAACCTCTATCTCGGCGAAGAGAAGATGTTCAACCGGCTGCGCGGCCTCTACATCCAAGCGCGCCAGTTCCTCGCCGGCATGGGTTTCCAGGTCGACCCCACCGCGCAGGTGAGCACGCTGGGCGCCGCGCACAAGCAGATGGTGGAGATCGCGCGCGCCGTCCACCACAAGGCGCGCGTCATCATCTTCGACGAGCCGACCGCGACACTGACGCCGGAAGAGAAGCGCCATTTCTTCAACCTGCTGCAGCGGCTGGTGAAGGAAGGCATCGCCATCATCTTCATCACCCATGCGCTCGAAGAGGCGCTCGCCGTCGCCGACCGCATTACCGTCATGCGCGACGGCGAGATCGTGGCTTCGGGCGAGGCCAAGGGCTTCACCCGCGCCTCGATCGTGCAGGCGATGGTCGGCCGCACGCTCACCGAAACGCTGCATGGCGAGGTCAAGCGCACCGCGCGCCCCTATGGTGACAAGGTGCTCTCGGTCGAGAACCTCTCCTGCGCCGGTCTGGTGCGCAACTCGTCCTTCTCCGTTTTTTCGGGCCAAGTCACCGGCATGTTCGGATTGGTCGGCGCCGGCCGCACGGAGATGGCCAAGGTCGTCGCCGGGTTGTTGAAGCGCAATATCTTCCATGGCGGCGAAATCCGCCTGCTTGGCAAGTCGGTGCGCTATCGCGTGCCGCGGCCGGCGGTGCGCGACGGCATCGTCTATGTGACGGAGGACCGCAAGTTCGACGGGTTCTTCGAGACGATGACGGCCGGCGAGAACCTGCAGATCGGCGAACTGACCGATAAATCCAACCCGGTCTCGATCGTGTCCCTGGCGCGCGCCAGGGAGCTCGCCAAGCAATGGGGCGAGAGGCTCAGGCTGAAGCAGATCAGCGAGCGCGCCCGGATGATCGAGCTTTCCGGCGGCAACCAGCAAAAGGTCGTGATCGCCAAATCGCTGATCCAACAGCCCAAGCTGGTGATCTTCGACGAGCCGACGCGCGGCGTCGACGTCGGCGCCATCGTCGAGATCCACCAACTCATCAGCGATCTTGCCGATCAAGGCATGGCAGTCGTCGTCATCTCGTCCTATCTGCCGGAAATCCTTGCGGTTTCCGACCGCATACTGGTCGTGAAGCGTGGCCGCGTGGTCGAGGAGATGATGCTGTCGGACGCAACCGAAGAACGTGTCATGTTCGCCGCGGTCCATTGAACAGCAGCAGATTTGCTGGCTAACGCCCGGAACGGCCCTATTGCCTTGCAAACGCTTCCGCGTCTGAATAGGTCAGGAGGCCAGATCACCTGCCCGAGCGGACATGTCCAGCATCAACCTCAAACTTCTGCAGACGTTCCTGCTTGCTGCTGAAAACGGCAGCTTCCGGCGCGCGGCCGAAGAAAGCAACCGCTCGCCGTCGGCCGTCTCCATGCAGATACGTGACCTCGAGGAACAGATCGGCATCTCGCTCTTCATCCGCACGGCACAGCGCGCCAGCCTGACGCCGGAAGGCCAGGTTCTGTTCGAGGAGATCGCCAATGCGATGTCGCAGGTGCAGACCAGTCTCGACCGGCTGATCGAGATCGCCGCGCGACGCAAGGGCAAGGTGCAGATCGCCTGCGCCCCGACGCTGGCGGCGAGCCGGCTGGGCGACATATTGGCGACGTTCAAATTGCGCTATCCGCGCTCGATCGTCGAGGTCATCGAGACGCCGCCGCAGGCGGCGCTTGCGCTGTTGCAGCAGCAGGAGGTCGAGTTCTATCTCGGCCCGGAACTGCCGAACCTCAACGACTTCGAATTCGAGTCGATCCTGGACGATCCGCTGATGGCCTGCATCCCGACCGAGATCTATGGCGGCGAGAAGAAGCTCAATCTGTCCGACCTCAAGCGCTTCCCGCTGATCCTGCTCAACCGAAAGACGGCGGTGCGCGGCCTTCTCGACCGGCTGACGGCCGCGGAAGGCATCGAACTCAAGCCGCAATATGAAGTCGAAAGCGCGCAGACGGCGGTGGCGCTGGTGTCGTCGGGGCTGGGCGTCTGCGTGGTACCGGGCATCGCCATCTCACGCAATGACGAACGCATGCGGGTGGTGCCGATCGACCATCGCGACGCCCACCGCTCCGTCGGCATCATCACCGCGCGCGGCTATGTGCACCACTCCTTCTCCGAACAGCTGATGAACCTGATCCGTACCAATCTGCGCGAGTTGGCGCACTGAGCACGGGGCTTTAAGGATTAGTGCAGAAAGCCACTGGTAACGCCATTTGCAGGCCGGCCTCACCTGAATATCAATCCGTCTGAATCCAGACCGCTTTCGTCTCCAGATATTCATGCAGGTGCTCGACGCCGCCCTCGCGGCCGTAGCCGGACATCTTCATGCCGCCGAAGGGAACGGCTGGGTCGATGGCATGATACATGTTGACCCAGACCGAGCCGGCCTTGACGCGGCGCGCGAGCTTGTGCGCGGTGCCGAGATTGGTGGTGAAGATACCGGCCGCCAGGCCGTAGGGCGTCGCGTTGGCACGCGCGACGGCCTCGTCCAGCGTGTCAAAAGGCATCGCCGAAATGACTGGACCGAAGATCTCTTCCCGAGCGATCGTCATCTTGTCCGAGACCGCGCCGAAGACAGTTGGGGCGATGAAGTTGCCGCCGTCATAGAGCTCGCCCGTCAGCCTTGAGCCGCCGGCGACCAGCCTGGCGCCTTCGTCGCTGCCGGCCTTGATGTAGCCTTCGACCTTGCCGGCCTGCCTGGCGTTGATCAGCGGGCCGATCTCGGTCTCCGCCTCGATGCCGTGGCCGATGCGCAGCTTGCCGGCGAACTCGGCGACCCGGCGCACGAACTCGTCATGGATCTCGCGCGCCACGAACAGCCGCGAGCCTGCAATGCAGATCTGGCCCGAATGCACGAACACCGCCATCGCCGCGACCGGCACGGCCTTTTCAATGTCGGCGTCGCGGCAGACGATGATCGGCGACTTGCCGCCGAGCTCCAGCGAGACGCGCTTGAGGTTGGTCACGCCAGCCCGGGCAATCGCCTGGCCGGTCAGCGTCGAGCCGGTGAAAACGATCTTGTTGACGTCCGGGTGCTCGGCGAGCCGCGCTCCGGCCTCGGCGCCGGTCCCGGTGACAATGTTGACAACACCGTCGGGCACGCCGGCTTCCTGCATCAGCTTCGCGATCAGGAGCGGCGTCAGCGATGCGTCCTCCGAAGGCTTCAGCACGATGGTGCAGCCGGCGGCGAGAGCCGGCGCGATCTTCCAGACCGAGGCGGCGGTGGGCGCATTCCAGGGAATGATCGCGCCGACGACGCCGACCGGCTCGCGCCGGGTGAAGGTGACGATCTCGCCGGGGATCGAATTGTCGATCGCTTCGCCATGCAGCGCTGTCGCCATGCCGCCATAGAATCGCAGCATGCCGATGACCCGGCGCCGGTTGGCCAGCGTGCGGGTGATCGGCAGTCCCATGTCGAGCGTGTCTGACACGCTGAGCTCTTCCCAATGTTTCTCGAAGAGGTCGGCGATCCGCAGCAGCACGCATTGCCGCTCGTAGGGCGAGAACTTGGACCAGGGCCCCTCGAACGCGCCCCGCGCGGCGGCCAGCGCCGCGTCGAGATCCGCGGCTCCGCCGCGCGGCACCGTCGCCAGCACCTCGCCCGTCGCCGGGTTCAGCGCCTGCATGACCTCGCCGGACTGCGCCGCGACCCACTTGCCGCCTATGAACATCGGCCGGAATTCGCCGTGGTAGAGCGTCGTGGCCTTCGCCCTCGGGTCGAAGTTCAGCGTCATCGTCTCCTCCTCGCGAATTCCGAGGCGACTATTACTCCCGCTTCGGGCGACCTCAAACAAGGAAAGCTAAAAGGGCGTTCAGATAATTGGACTGTGCAACGCGCGCGTCTTCCCCGATGTTGCCGGCAACGGAGGAACAGATATGAGACTTGCTGGCAAGGTCGCCATCGTCACCGGTGGCGGGTCGGGGTTTGGCGAAGGCATCGTCAAAAAATTCGTCGAGGAAGGCGCGTCCGTCGTGCTGATGGACCGTGACGATGCCGCGGCTTCCCGCGTCGCTCGTAAAGCCGGCGGCAAGGTGCGGCCGATTGCGGGCGACGTCTCGACGCTGGAGAGTTTTGTCGCGGCCGCCGACCTGGCGCGCGCTGCCTTCGGCGGGCTCGACATACTCGTCAACAATGCCGGCGTGGCGCAGCCGCCGCTGCCGCTAGAGACGATGGACGAAGGCCTGTTCGACCGCATCGCCAACGTCAATATGCGCTCGATCTACAATGGCGCCCGCGCGGTGGTGCCGCATTTCAAATCGATCAAGTCGGGCGCCATCCTCAATGTCGCCTCGACGGGCGGCGTCTCGCCGCGGCCGAACCTCACCTGGTACAACGCTTCAAAGGGCTGGGCGATCGCCGCCACCCGGGCGATGGCGGTGGAGCTCGCGCCCTTCGGCATCCGCGTCAACGCGATCAATCCGGTCGCTGGCGACACGCCGCTTCTGTCCACCTTCATCGGTTCCGGCGAGGAAAACCGCGCCCGCGTGGTCGCCACCATCCCGATCGGCCGGCTGTCGACGCCGCAGGACATGGGCAACGCCGCGGCGTTCCTGTGCTCCGACGAAGCCAGCATGATCACCGGCGTCGACCTCAATGTCGACGGCGGCAAATGCATCTGAATATCTGCGGCTCCTGAGGGATTGGCGATGAAGGATGTTTACCAGATCGCGGTCGTGCATGGCGACGGCATCGGCCCCGAGGTCTGCGCCGCGGCCGTCGAGGTGGTGAAGGCAGCGCTCGGGCCGGGCTGCCCTTTGCGCTTCACCGAATATCCGGCCGGCGCCGAGCATTTTCTGAAGACAGGGCAGAGCTTTCCCCAGCCGACCTTCGAGGCGTGCCGGGCGGCGGACGCGATCCTGCACGGCGCCGGCGGCCTGCCGGGCGTGATCTATCCGGACGGCACGGAAGCGGGGCTCGATTTCACGCTGAGGCTCCGTTTCGAGCTCGACCTCTACGCCAATATCCGCCCGATCAGGCTCTTCGAAGGGGTGACGAGCCCGCTCACCGGGGTAAAGGCCGGCGATATCGACTATGTCATCCTGCGCGAGAACAGCGAAGGGCTTTACGCTGCGCGCGGTGCGGGGGCGCTGCTGCGCGGCGAAGTGGCGGTCGACACGCTCGTCCAGACGCGCGCCGGCATCGAGCGGATCGTGCGCAAGGCCTTCGAGCTGGCGCGCCAGTCGAACGGCGCGCCGCGCGACGGCGTTCGCCGGGTGACATGCTGCGACAAGGCCAATGTGCTGCGCAGCTACGCCTTTTTCCGCTCCGTCTTCGACGAGGTGGCGAAGGACTATCCCGACATCGAAACGGAACATGCGCTGGTCGACGCCATGGCCATGCATCTCGTTCTGAAGCCCGGCCATTTCAACGTCATCGTCAGCGAGAACATGTTCGGCGACATCCTCTCGGACCTGGCGGCGGCGACCGTAGGCGGAATGGGCATGGCGCCGTCGGCGGAGGTCGGCGACGCAAATGGCTTCTTCCAGGCGGCGCACGGCTCCGCGCCGGACATTGCCGGCAAGGGGATCGCCAATCCCTACGGTACGATCCTGTCGGCGGCGGCCATGCTCGACTGGCTCGGCCGCGGACATGGCGACGAAAGGTTGCTCCGAGCCGCTGAGCAAATCCGCCGCGTGACGGAAGCGTGCCTGGCAGGCGGACTGCTCAGCGCGGATCTGAAGGGAAAATCATCGACCGCCGAAATCACCGGGAACGTCTGCGACCGGCTCGCGGCCTGAGGCGATGGGGCGGCTCGATCGCTGCGTATCGGTGGAGGATTTTCGCCAGCTGGCGCGCCGCCGGCTGCCGAAATCGGTTTTCGAGTTCGTCGATGGCGGGGCAGGCCAGGAACTGACCTTGCGCGACAACCGTGTCGGATTCGAACGCATCCGGCTGCTGCCGCGTGTTCTGACCGATGTGTCCCGGCCGGATTTGACCACCACCTTGTGGTCCCGCACCTATCCGACGCCGCTGGTGATCAGCCCGATGGGATCCTGCGCGCTCGTGCGCCCTGGCGCCGACATTGCTATTGCCACAGCAGCGGCGGCGCGTGGCATTCCCTACACGCTTTCGACCATGGCGACGACCGGCATCGAACAGATGGCGAGGGCGGTCGAGGGCCCGCTCTGGTTCCAGCTCTATGTGCTGAAGGATTTCGACTTCAATCGCCGGCTGGTGCGACAGGCAGAAGACTTCGGCTATTCGGCGCTGGTCGTGACCGTCGATCTCCAGACGGGCGGCAAGCGCGAGAAGGATCTGAGGAACGGGATATCGATTCCGCTGCGTCCTTCGCTGCGGCACATGATCGAAGGGGTCGTGCATCCGGCCTGGTCGTTTCGCCTGCTTCGGGGCGGCTTCCCGCAATTCGAGAATGTTCGCGGCTATCTCGGCGACACCAGCGCGGGGCTGACGATCGCGGCGCGCGTCGGCCGCAACCTCCATGCGGGTTTCGATTGGAACGACTTTCGCACGATCCGCGGCTGGTGGAAGGGCCCGCTGATCGTCAAGGGCGTCCTGCACCCGGACGATGCCGCGCGTTTGATCGCGGAGGGCGCGGACGGGATCTGGGTGTCCAACCACGGCGGCCGACAGCTCGACGGAGCAGTCGCGAGCATCGATGCGACCGGGGCCGTGCATGCGGCCATTGGCGGCCGGACTCCGGTTCTGATCGATTCCGGCATCCGCACGGGCATGGACGTGATCAAGGCGAGAGCTCGCGGCGCCGCCGCCTCGGCAATCGGCCGCGCCGCCCTGTTCGGCGCGGTGGCAGGACAGGCTGGCGTCGAGCGGGTCCTGGATGTTTTGCTCGACGAAATCGCAACGGGTCTGAAGCTTTGCGGTGTGCCGGGGTTTCACCAGTTCGGCCCGGACCTGATTGCTCCGGCGGGGTAACCACGTCTGCCCTGTTTCATTGCGCCAGCCCGGTTTTGCGAGGCGCAAGGTTGCGCGAGCTCCGGCCGATGGTTATGCCGGGTCAGAATTTCCTGATGAAAGGCAGAACCGATGAAGGTCGTTTCCACCTCCAAATCGCATGGCGGCGTCCAGGGCGTCTATTCGCACCCTTCCGAAGTCTGCGCCTGTGACATGACCTTTGCGGTGTTCGTGCCGCAGCAAGCCAAGGACGGGCCGCTCGCGGTCCTGTGGTATCTGTCGGGTCTCACCTGCACGCACGCAAACGTCATGGACAAGGGTGAATACCGGCGCCTGGCATCCGAGCTTGGGCTCGTCATCGTGTGTCCCGACACCAGCCCGCGTGGGCCTGACGTTCCCGACGAGAAGGACAATTGGCAATTCGGCTGCGGCGCCGGCTTCTACCTCGATGCGACGCAAGAGCCTTATGCGAAGAACTACCGGATGTATTCCTACATCACCGAGGAACTGCCGGCGCTCGTTGCCGCCAATTTTCCGGTCGACATGTCGCGCCAGGCGATCTTCGGCCATTCGATGGGCGGGCACGGCGCGCTGACGATCGCGCTGAAGAATCCGGAGCGCTACCGGAGCTGCTCTGCCTTCGCGCCGATCGTGCAGCCCTCGACAGCCGGATGGTCGCGGCCGGCCTTCGAAAAATATCTCGGAGCGGACGAAAAGAGCTGGCGTGCCTATGACGCGACGCTTCTGATCGAGGATGAGAAGCGCTTCCCCGAATTACTCGTCGACCAAGGCACGGCGGATGGTTTTCTGCAGGACGGTCTTCGGCCATGGCTGCTGGAAGAAGCCTGCAAGAAGGCAGGCATCGATCTGACCCTGCGCATGCAGGAAGACTACGACCATTCCTACAATTTCATCTCGACCTTCATGGACGATCATCTGAAGTGGCATGCCTGCCGTCTTGAGTGACACCGTCCGCAGTATGCCTGCCCCGCCGCAATCGAAGGGTCTATTCCGAGTCAGCCGTGGCTGAAGAGATTTCGGCGTTCACCTTCCGGTGAGCGCGAAATGTCCCGTGGAACATTCCCCTTTTCGCGCTGTTAAATCCAAGCAGCAGCGCGGAAAGGAGCTTGCGCATGGACAATCCGCGATCCACGGCAAGCATAGCCGGCCACCCCATCCATCCCATGCTCGTCACCATCCCGATCGCATGTTTCGTCGGGACCTTGCTTACGGACATCGCCTATTGGCGGACGGCCGAAATGACCTGGGCCAACTTCTCGACCTGGCTTCTGACCGTTGGTGTCATCGTCGGTATTCTGGCCGCCATAGCGGGGCTTATCGACTTTCTTGGCGGCCGTAGGATACGCGCTCAGCCGACGGCCTGGCTGCACATGGCGGGTAATCTCGTCGCGCTCGTTCTGTCGTTCTTCAACATGCTGATCCATACGCGCGATGCCTGGACGTCCGTCGTGCCGACCGGGCTGATCGTGTCGGCGCTGGTGGTAATCATCCTGCTCTTTACCGGCTGGCTCGGCTGGGGGTTGGTCTATCGCCATCATGTAGGAGTGGCCGATGAGACGGTTTGACAGCGCAATCAGATGGCCGATCGCGGCGCTTTGCTGCGCAATGGCTTTGGGTCTTGCCGGCTGCAGCGACGACAACACCGATCCGAGCGCGCAGATCGGCCCGAATCCGAAACTGCCGGAGATAAACCAATATCTGTTCCCGCCGATGCATCTGGCCTCGGTGGTCGGCTGGAAAAACGATGAGAAGCCGGCCGTCGCGCAAGGCCTGCAGATCGAGGCGCTGGCCAAGGGACTTCAGCATCCGCGTTCGCTTTACGTGCTGCCCAATGGCGACATCCTGGTGGTGGAATCCAAGGCGCCAAACGAAGCATCGGTCAAGCGGCCGAAAGACATCATCATGGGATTGGTCGAAAGCTGGGTGACCTCTGGCGGCGACACCGGGCCGAGCAACCGCATCACGCTGCTGCGCGACACCAATGGCGACGGCAAGCCGGATTACCAGGGCGTGTTCCTAGACCACCTCAACTCACCCTTCGGCGTGGCGCTAGTCGGCAACGACCTCTATGTCGCCGACACCGATGCAATCGTGCGCTACCCGTACAATCCAGGCGATACCAAGATCACGGCACCCGGCAAGGTGCTGACGGAACTGCCGGGCGGTCCGATCGATCACCACTGGACGAAGAGCCTCGTAGCGAGCCCGGACGGCTCATTGCTCTATGTCGGTGTCGGCTCGAACAGCAACATCACCGAGAACGGCATCCAGGCCGAAAAAGATCGCGCCGCGATCTGGGAGGTCGATCGCGCCACCGGCCGCTCGCGAATTTTCGCCAGCGGGCTGCGCAACCCCAATGGCCTGTCGTTCGAGCCTGAGAGCAAGGCGCTGTGGACGGTGGTCAACGAGCGCGACGAGCTTGGACCGAACCTTGTGCCGGATTACATGACGTCGGTGAAGGACGGCGCCTTCTATGGCTGGCCCTACAGCTACTATGGCCAGCATGTCGATCCGCGCGTGATGCCGCAGCGGCCGGACATGGTGGCCAAGGCCATCCCGCCGGACTATGCGCTGAGCTCGCATGTCGCTCCGCTCGGGCTAGCCTTCTATACCGCAAGCAACCTGCCGCAAACTTATCGCGGCGGCGCCTTTGTCGGTGAGCATGGCAGCTGGGATCGCTCCCAGTTCAATGGCTACAAGGTGGTTTTCGTGCCGTTCAGCGGCGGGCACCCGAACGGCATGGCGCGGGACGTCGTCACCGGCTTCCTCAACGACAAGGGCGAGGCGAGGGGCCGTCCGGTCGGCGTTGCCGTCGATAAATCCGGCGCGCTGCTGATTGCCGACGATGTCGGCAACACGGTGTGGAGGGTGACGGCAACGGCGCCGGGATCCTCGTGAGGAACGACATCCTTCGGTTACTCCCGCCCGGCCTGGCCGACCAATTGAACGGTGTGCCGTAGAAGCGCGATAATCCGGCCGGAAACAGTGGATCCCGCGGACCAGGGGCAAAGCGCGGCGCGGCAAAATCTTCGGCTAACGGCACCTCGACCAATTGGGCAGGAACGATCTGGCGGCTGACGCATTTTGCTTCGCGTCAACAACCGAGGGACCCGATGCGCATTGCCCATGTCGCGCCGCTCTACGAATCCGTGCCGCCGAAACTCTATGGCGGGACCGAGCGGATCGTGTTCTACATCACCGAGGCGTTGGTCGAACTCGGCCACGACGTGACCTTGTTCGCGAGTGGCGACAGCGAGACGTCGGCCAGGCTGGTATCCAGCCGCGATCAGGCGATACGCCTTGACCCTCGGCCGAAGAAATCGGAGATCGCTGCGCACCTAGCCATGCTCGCCGATGTGCGTGCACGCGCCGAGGAGTTCGACGTCATCCATTTCCATCTCAGCCACTTCCTGCATTTTCCATTCTTTGAAGAGATGGCGGGGCGCACGGTGACGACGCCGCACGGCCGGCTCGACTATGTCGACCTGGCGCCGGCCTATAAGCGCTTCCCGCGTTTCCCGATGATCTCGATTTCGCACAGCCAGAAGCGCGGTCTGCCCGACGCGAACTGGCTCGCCACGATCCATCACGGATTGCCGCTCGATGCCTACCGACCGACGTATGAGCCGCAGGCGGAAGAACCATATCTCGCCTTCCTCGGCCGCCTGTCGCGCGACAAGCGGCCGGACCGCGCCATCGAGATCGCGCGACGGTCCGGGTTGAAGCTGAAGCTGGCGGCCAAGATCGGCGACGATGACCGCGCCTATTTCCGCGACAATGTCGAGGCCCTCATCGATGGCGACCGCATCGAGTATGTCGGCGAGATCACCGAGGACGAGAAAGCCGGTTTCCTCGGGAATGCGGCAGGCCTGCTGTTCCCAATCGATTGGCCGGAGCCGTTCGGCCTCGTCGCAATTGAGGCCATGGCTTGCGGCACGCCGGTGATCGCCTGGAACCAAGGCGCCTTGCCGGAAATCGTCGACGACAGCGTCACCGGCTTCGTCGTGGACAGTGTGGACGCTGCGGTTGCGTCGATGCCGGCGCTTCTCGATCTCGAGCGGCGGCAGGTGAGGGCGGTATTCGAGCAAAGGTTCTCGGCGACAAGAATGGCAAGCGACTATCTTGCTGCGTATATGCGCCTGGCCGGCATACCGGAGGCCAGGGCCTCCTGACCTTCATCCCCGGAGCCGGACGATTTCAGGTCTGTTCGACTTGAAATCTCAATCCGGCTCTAGATCAAAGGGATAGAGCATAATGTCGTCCGAAAGCCGCTTCACACTTGTCGGCATCATGCTCTAGGGCGGGGCAAACGAAGAGGTGACGAATGACGGAGCTCGACGAGCGCAAGCTCGATCCTGCCGTAGCCCTTTCTTCACTCGACGAAACGGCGCCGCGCGAACCGCACCGGCTTTTTGCCCTCAAGCAGGGCGACTGCTTCGCCGTCGCGGACGCCTATGGCGACATCAGAGGGGCGGGCGACGGGTTCTTCCGCGACGACACGCGCGTGCTGTCCGAATTCCGGTTGACCATCGGCGGCAGGCCGATGTCGCTGCTCGGCGCTTCGCTCAGCCAGGACAATGTGCTGTTCACGTCCAATCTGACCAACCTGCCGATCCAAAGCGCCGTTGGCCGCGACATCCCGCAAGGCGCGATCCATATCGAACGCGTGAGGCTGATCTGGCAGGACCGGCTGTTCGAGCGGATCACGCTTTCCAACTACAGCCGCGAGCATTCCACCATAACGGTCTCGCTGCATTTCGCCGCTGATTTTCGCGACATGTTCGAGGTGCGCGGCTCGACGCGGGTGAAGCGTGGCACGACGCATCTGGCGAAGACCGACAAGGAGTCCGTCATGCTCGGCTATGACGGCCTCGACGGGCTGCCGCGCCTGTCGGCGATCTCCTTTTCGCAGGCTCCCGACAAATTAAGCGACAACCGCGCCGACTTCCTGATCGCGGTGACCAAGCGCAGCCAGAAAGTGCTGTATGTCGAAGTCGGACCGGAAGCTTCCGAGGCTCCCAATCGCGACCGTTTCCGCGCCGCGGCGGCACGAGCCCGCTTCGGCATGCGTGCCAAGCGGCGTCATGGCGCCACGGTGCACAGTTCGGGCCGCGTCTTCAACGATTGGGTCGAGCGTGCCCGCGCCGATGTGGCACTGCTCACCACCGAGCTTCCGACCGGGCCCTATCCCTATGCCGGCATTCCCTGGTTCTCGACGGCATTCGGCCGCGACGGCGTGATCTCGAGCCTGCAGATGCTCTGGCTCAATCCCGGGCTGGCGCGGGGCGTGCTGGCTTTTCTGGCCGAGCACCAGGCGACCGAAACGTCGCCTTTTTCGGATTCCCAGCCGGGCAAGATCATGCATGAGACGCGCAAGGGCGAGATGGCGGCACTGCGCGAGCTTCCCTTCGGGCGTTATTATGGCGGCGTCGACACCACGCCGCTTTATATCCATCTGGCTTCCGCCTATGCCGACCGCACCGGCGACATGGCTTTCATTGACAGATTGTGGCCTTCGCTGAAGGCTGCCGCCGAATGGACGGAGGAGGCGAGCCGCGCCACCGGCTTCGTGACCTATCAGCGCGCCGCCGAATCAGGCCTCGCCAACCAGGGATGGAAGGACAGTTTCGATTCGGTCTTCCATGCCGACGGCCGCATCCCCAAGGGACCGATCGCGCTGGTTGAGGTGCAGGGCTATGTCTTCGCCGCCTTCCGCGGAATGGCGGCGCTGGCACGCCGCCGCGGTGAATTTGCGGACGCCGAGCACTGGGAGGGCCGTGCCGAGGAGATGCGGGTCGCCGTAGAACGCGACTTCTGGGTCGACGACATGAACTTCTATGCCTTGGCCATCGATGGCGAGGGCCAGCCATGCAAGGTGCGTACATCAAATGCCGGGCACCTGCTGTTCGTCGGATTGCCGCAACCGGAGCGCGCAAAGCTGGTCGTAGACCAGTTGCTGTCGGCCTCCTTCCATTCGGGCTGGGGGTTGCGGACGCTTGCCGACGACGCGGTATTCTTCAACCCGATGTCCTATCACAACGGCTCGATCTGGCCGCATGATACGGCGCTTTGCGCCGTGGGCATGGCGCGCTTTGGCGAACGCGACAGCGTGGTGCGGTTGATGAGCGGTACATTCGAATCGGCAGTGCATTTCAACATGCGGCTCCCGGAACTGTTCTGCGGCTTCGCCCGGGCTCCGGGCGAGGCGCCCATCGCCTATCCCGTGGCCTGCCTGCCGCAGGCCTGGTCGGCCGGCTCGACCTTCATGCTGATGCAGGCATGCCTGGGGCTGGAGATCGATGGCTGGCAAGGTGAATTGCACGTCACACGTCCGAGGCTGCCGATTGGCATCGACACGCTCATGATCAGGCACCTGACGGTCGGCGACAAAGCGATCGATCTCACCTTCCAACGGGTCGGCGACCGTGTCGCCGCCTTTCTGTCCGACCGGCATGAAGGCCAGGTTCCGCTCATCGTTCGAACGTAAACAAAGCGCCACAACCCCGCGTCCAACCATCGAAAAATGTCGGAACTGATCGCTGGTTCGCGCGTTGCAGACCTAAGCCGGTCTGCCCGTCCGCGGCCGGCAAGAACGAAAACAATGAACGGACGGCCGGAGGCAACCTGGCATTTCAATGACACAATACGGCGTCGACCTGTTACTGGCCCTTATTCTCGCAAGCCTTGGACTTTCCGCACTAGCGATTTTCATTTCGATATCCCGGCACCGCCGCAATCACCAGAGCGCATCGGTCATGCCGGGCCCCGGGGACGATTCCGCCCCCGAGGCGGCACGGAAGGTGCTGCGCGAATTCGAGAAGAATGGGCAGTCGGTCGACGCGGCTCTCGTGAGCTGGTCGCCGGAAACTCTGCGCAAGATCCTTGCCGAGGACCTGCCGGATGCGCAGGTCATCGTCGTCTCCAACCGCGAGCCGTATATCCACAACGAGACCCAGGATGGCGGCGTCGAGCTCGTCGTGCCGGCGAGCGGGCTGGTCTCTGCGCTGGAGCCGATCACACGCGCCTGCGCCGGCACCTGGATCGCCTATGGCGGCGGCACCGCCGACCGGACGGTGGTCGACAGGAACGACCGCGTGCAAGTGCCGCCTGACCATCCCTCCTACACGCTGCGCCGGGTTTGGCTGAGCGACGACGAGTATCAAGGTTATTATCTCGGCTTCGCCAATGAAGGCCTGTGGCCGCTCTGCCACATTGCCTTCACGCGGCCGATTTTTCGAGAGTCGGACTGGCAGGCCTATGAAGCTGTCAACCGCAAATTCGCGGACACGGTGGTTGCCGAGGCTCGCAACGAGCGGCCGATCGTGCTCGTCCAGGATTATCACTTCGCGCTTTTGCCGCGCATGATCCGCGAGCGGCTGCCGGAGGCGATCGTCATCACCTTCTGGCATATCCCCTGGCCGAATTCTGAAGTGTTCAGCATCTGCCCGTGGCGCGAGCGCATCCTGGACGGACTGCTCGGCAGCTCGATCGTAGGTTTCCACACCCAGTTCCATGCCAATAACTTCACCGAGAGCGTCGACCGCTTCATGGAAAGCCGCATCGAGCGAGCTGATGCCGCCATTTCCTATGGCGGCCAGGTGACGCTGGTCCATGCCTATCCGATCTCGATCGAGTGGCCCGTCGATCTCCTGGAAGCCCTGCCCAGAGTCGAGGAGTGCCGCGCGCGCATTCGCAAGCGGTTCAGAATTCCAGCGGATGCCAAGCTTTGCGTGGGCGTCGAGCGTCTCGATTACACCAAGGGCATCCTCGATCGTTTCCATGCGCTCGAGGAGCTGTTCATTCGCCATCCTGAAATGGTGGGTCAAGTCGTGTTCCTGCAGGTGGCGGCGCCGAGCAGGGGTACGTTGCCGGCCTACAAACAGCTGCATGACGAATGCCTGCGCTGCGCCGAGGAGCTTAACCAGCGCTACGGTAGCGAAACCTACCGGCCGGTCGTCATGGTGGCTGAGCATCATTCGCAGGCGGCGGTCTATGAACTCTATCGCGCCGCCGACATCTGCCTTGTCACCAGCCTGCATGACGGCATGAACCTCGTCGCCAAGGAGTTCGTCGCGTCGCGCGACGACGAACAGGGCGTGCTGCTGCTCAGCACCTTCGCCGGCGCCTCGCGCGAGCTGCTGGAGGCTCTGATCGTCAATCCTTACGACGCGGCGATGATGAGCGAGGCGATGCTGCAGGCGCTGACCATGGGGCCGGACGAGCAGCGCGAGCGCATGCGGCGCATGCGCGAGATCGTGCGCGACAACAATGTCTATCGCTGGGCAGGCAGCATGTTGCTCGACGCGGCGCGGCTGAGGAAGCGCGGCGACTTGGATCGAGTCACGGCCTTATACGAGCGGCCGGCAGGCCCCACCGGCGACAATGTCGTCTCCATGTTCGAACGCAAACAGGCAGTCGGATTCCGATGAACATCCAGGCAGATCTCACCCCGCCGCTTCCAGAAGGCCGGTGGGCGCTTTTTCTCGACATCGACGGCACCTTGCTGGAGCATGCGGCGCATCCCGACGCCGTCTCGGTCAGCGAAGAGTTGCGCGTTCTTCTGCAGATGATCGAGCGTCGGTTGGACGGTGCGCTCGCCTTCATAACGGGGCGCTCGATAGCGGCTGTCGACCATCTGTTCAACCCGTTGAAACTGCGGATCGCCGGCCTCTACGGGCTGGAGCACAGGCTTCTCCCGGAGGGACCGATCGAGACCGCCGACGAACCGGCGGATATGGCGGCACTCGCCGACGAGATCGAACTGGAGCTGGCAAGCCAAGCCGTTTATGTCGAACGCAAGGGGCCGGTGCTCGCCATCCATACGAGAGCCGCGCCGCAGCTTCTGGCGCGGGCGACGGAACTGGTCGAGGCGGCGCTTGAGCGCCTGCCGAAGGGCTACCGCGTGATCGCCGGCAATGCCGGCGTCGAGCTGATGCCGCTCGAAGCCGCCAAGGGTGCCGCGATCCGGCGCTTCATGCGGCTCGATCCTTTCACCGGCAGACGTCCGGTGTTCCTCGGCGATGACACTTCCGATGAGAATGGGTTCGACATGGTCAATGCGGCGGGGGGAATCTCGATCCGCGTGAAGCCGCAGGGCGAGACGGCTGCCCGCTTCGCCATCGAAGACGTGGCCGGCGCCATCGCATGGCTCAAGGCCAATTTCAGCGAGCCTAACGAGCAGGCCGGCAGCGTGCGGCAAATGGTGGGCGCTGGCAATTGACTGCCGGCCTCAGGCCGGAAACAGGAATGCCGTGGCCGGGTCGAAGAAAACCTGCCGCTTGCCTGGAGAGGCATCGCTGGCAGCCACTGCCGACGATGTCGGCCTGATGTCGATTTCCTGTCCCGCGCGTGTTCGCGCGACGATACGCCGGCGTTCCCCGTAGAAGGCGACATCGACAATGTCGACGGAGAGTTCCGCGTGCTTCGGTTTGCGCTCCAGGCCAAACGCTTCCGGCCTGATCATCAGCCTGGTCTTCTGTCCATGCTGGAAGCTGCCATTCGCTCTTATGCCGGAGATGAGCGAGCCGTCGGCAAGGCGGATCGTGGAAGCCCCCGCCGCGGTTTCCAAGTGCTCGGCGGCAAGGAAATTTGAGTTGCCGATGAAGCCCGCGACGAAGTCGGTGGCAGGCCTGAGATAAAGGTCCTCGCCGGTGCCGATCTGCTCGATGCGACCATTGTGAAAGAGAGCGATGCGGTCCGATAGATGCAGCGCTTCTTCCTGATCATGGGTGACGTAGAGGATGGTGACGCCGGTCTCGCGATGGATGCGGCGGATCTCAGCCTGGATTTCCTCACGCAGTTTCTTGTCGAGCGCCGAGAGCGGCTCGTCCATCAAGAGGATCGGAGGGTCGTAGGCCAGAGCGCGGGCAAGCGCGACGCGCTGCTGCTGACCACCGGAAAGTGCGGCAGGCAGACGCTGGGCGAAGCTCTCCAGCCGCACCAGCGATAGCATGTCGGCGACCTTGCGCTTGATTTCAGCCTCCGGCCGACCGCGGACCCGAAGCGGGAAGGCGGTGTTTTCGGCGACGGTCAGATGCGGGAACAGCGTATAGCGCTGGAAGACCATGCCGATGTTGCGCTTGTGCGATGGTACCGACAGCAGCGACTTGCCCTCGAGCAGCACATCGCCTGAGGTCGGATCCTGGAAGCCCGCGATTGCATAGAGCGTCGTCGATTTGCCCGAGCCCGACGGACCGAGAAAGGTCAGGAACTCGCCCTTGGGGATGTCAAGCGTCACGTCACGAACGGCCGTGAAGGCGCCGAATGCCTTGCGCAGTTTGCGGATGGACAGGAAGGGTTCGGTCATGTCTGTAACTTTCGACGAAGGAGAGCCGTCACGACCATGAGGCCAACAGTGAGGGCGACCAGCAGGCTGGAGGCTGCGGCGATGACGGGCGTGAGGTCGGACCGGAGGCTGCCCCAAATCTTGACCGGCAAGGTCTGCAAGGTGGGGCTTGCCATGAAGATTGCCACGACCACCTCATCCCAGGAGGCCAGGAAGGAAAAGATCGCGGCGGAGAAGATGCCGATGCGGATCGACGGCAAAGTGATGCGGAGCTTGGCCTGAAACGGACTGGCTCCACAGACGATGGCCGCGTCCTCGATCGATTTGTCGAAGCCTTCCAGCGCTGTCGCGATCGGGATGATGGCGAAAGGGAGCGCAAGCACGGTGTGGGCCAAAACGAAGCCGGCCGTGGTGCCGCCCAGGCCAAGCCGCAGGAAGAAGGCATAGACCGCGATGGCGAAGACGACGACCGGCAGCACCATCGGCGTCAAGAGCAGCCCGCGCAGGATCGCGCGGCCGCGGAAGTCACCGCGAACCAGCGCGAAGGAGGCCAGCACGCCGATGGCGACGGCGAGGATAGCAGTCATCGTGGCGATGCGGGCGCTCGTGAGTGCCGCTTCGATCCACGAGGGATCGGCAAACAGTTCTTCATACCATTTGAGCGTCCAGCCGGGCGGCGGAAAGGCCAGCCAGCGCGACGAGCCGAAAGAAAGCAGCACGATGAAGACCACCGGCAGGAGCAGGAATGCCGCCACCAGCGTGGTGAAGCCAAGCAGCGCGACCTTCAGCCAGCCGAGGCGGTCATAGTCGAGCAGCATCAAGCGGCTCCCGTAGCGCGGCTGTTCCCGACAAGGCGCAACTGCAGCGCATAGAGCGCCATTGTGACGACGAGCAGGATGAAGGCGGCAGCGCTGCCGAGGCCCCAGTTGAGCAGGGACTGGATCATCTGCGCGATCATTTCGGCCAGCATCATGTTCGACGTGCCGCCGAGCAACGCCGGGGTGACGAAATAGCCGAGCGACATCACGAAGACCATCAGGCCGCCGGCAGCGATGCCCGGCAGCGACAAGGGCAGAAGAATGCGTAGGAAGGCTGCGAAAGGGCTTGCGCCGCAAAGCGCTGCAGCGCGCAGTGTCATCGGATCGATGGCGCGCAAGGTGCCGACCAGCGGCAGGATCATGAAAGGCAGCATGATGTAGACCATGCCGATGGTGACGCCGGTGAGATTGTTGATGAGAGGCAATGGCTGATCGATGATGCCGACGCTCATCAGCGCCCGGTTGATGACGCCCGTGCGCTGCAACAGCACCATCCACGCGTAGGTGCGGGTCAAGAGGTTTGTCCACATGGATAGGATGATGATGCTGAAGAGCAGCGAGGCGAGGGCGGGCGGCATGATTGCCAGCATCCAGGCGACCGGGAAAGCGACGAGCACTGTAACGATGGTCACGACGAAGGCGACGAGGAAAGTATTGAAGAACACTCGCGCATAGGTGCCGTCGCCGAGAAGAGCCGCATAGTTCTGCAGGCCCGCGACGGGGTCGGTGACGCTGCGCAGCAAAAGCGCCAACACCGGCACAACGAAGAAGAGCCCGATCAGGATCAGCGCTGGAGCCAAGCCGCCCAGGCCTGCCGATGTTCGCGGGCTTGCGATTCCTTGCTGTGCTTGCACCGGCATTGGGGGTTGTCCCGGATTGCCGATCGGGACGGACGCGGCCGTCCCGATCTGTTTCATCGAATTACAAGCGTCACTTCGCCTGCCACGCGTACCAGCGCTTGGCGATCTCGTCGCGATGCTCGGCCCAATAGTTCATGTCGAGATTGATCTGGCCGTCCACGTGGGCGTCGGGCAGGCCCTTGACTACGTCCGTGGGCATCTCAGTCTTGGCTTTGGTGTTTATGGGCGCATAGCCGCTCGCCTCGGCGAATTTCGCTTGGCCGGTCGGGCTGGTCGCGGCCGCGAGGAACTTCATCGCCGCGTCCTTGTTCTTTGCGCCCTTGGGCACGACAAGCACGTCGGCGGCGGTGAGGTTCTGGTTCCAGGAGATGCCGACATCAGCACCGTCTTTCTCCAGCGCGAACACGCGGCCGTTCCAGAGCTGGCCGAAAGCGGCTTCGCCGGATGCGATCAACTGCTGTGATTCCGCGCCGCCGCCCCACCAGACGATGTCCGACTTGATTGTGTCGAGCTTCTTGAAGGCGCGGTCGAGGTCGAGCGGGTAGAGCTTGTCGGCCGGCACCCCGTCGGCGAGGAGTGCGATCTCGATCACGCCCGGAGCCGACCATTTGTAAAAGGTGCGCTTGCCAGGAAACTTCTTGGTGTCGAACATGTCCGCCCAGCTTGCCGGCTCGCCGGAGACGGCGCCTTTGTTCCACGCCAGCACGAAGGAATAGTAGAAGCTGCCGACGGCATTCTCGTTCGAGAAGCGCGGGTCGAGATCATCCTTCGGCACTACGGCAAAGTCGATCGGCTCGAGCAGGCCGTCCTTGGCTGCCTTGATGGCGAAGTCCATCTCGACATCCACGACGTCCCAGGTGACGTTCTTGGCGTCGACCATGGCCTTCAGCTTGCCGTAGTCGGTCGGCCCATCCTGCAGAACCTTGATGCTCGACGAGGCGGAGAACGGCTCAGCCCAGGACTTGGTCTGTGCTTCCTGGGTCGTCCCGCCCCAGCTGGTGAACACCATCTCGTCGGCCTTCGCGGCGGTGGTCGCCATCAACCCGGCAAGGATGCCGGCGAAAATCAGTTTCATGTCGTTCTCCTCTGATTGGTTGTGCCGTTTCTTGTTCTTTTCAGTCCAACCTTCGTCACGCCGTTTCAGCGCATGACGAAGGGATCGGGGATCGGGTCGTCCGAGGTGCGGATCCACACCGATTTCGAGCGCGTGTAATCGCGGATGGCATCGAGGCCGCCCTCGCGGCCGAGACCGGAAAGGCCGTAGCCGCCGAAGGGCACCAGCGGCGACACGGCGCGGTAGGTGTTGATCCAGACGACGCCGGCATGGATGCCGCGCGCCATGCGATGCGCCTTGGCGAGATTGCTCGTGAAGACGCCGGAAGCGAGCCCGAAGGGAGTATCATTTGCCAAGGCGAGTGCTTCAGCCTCGCTGTCGAAGGCAAGCACGCTCAGCACCGGTCCGAACAATTCCTCGCGCACACAAGCGAGGGATTGGTCCTGCGCCTCGATGATGGTCGGTGCGTAGTAGTACCCGTCAGTCATGTCTTTCGGCCGTGCGCCGCCGGCGACCAGCCGCCCGCCCGACGCCACGCTTTCCGCGACGATCGCCTCGATCTTTTCGCGCTGACGCGAGGTCGCCAGCGGTCCCATCTCGGTGGCGGGATCCTGTGGATCGCCGATGACGATGGCCTCGGCCTTGCCCTTCAGCCGCCCAAGGAAATCGTCCTTGATGGAACGTTCGACCAGCAGTCGTGACCCTGCGACGCAGCTTTGGCCGGTGGCCGCGAATATGCCGGCGACAACCGCGTTGGCGGCGCTGTCGAGATCGGCATCGGCGAACACGACGACAGGGCTTTTGCCGCCGAGCTCGAGCGTTGTGTAGGCGAGGTTCTCGGCGGTGTTGGCGACGATCCGTCGTGCGGTCGAAGGGCCGCCGGTGAAGGCGACGCGAGCGACGAGCGGATGACTGGTCAGGCGCTGCCCGCAATCATGGCCGAAGCCGGTGAGGATGTTGACGCTGCCGGCCGGAAAGCCGGCCTCGTGGACAAGCTCGGCGAAAGCGAGCAACGGGGCCGGGCCATCCTCGGAGGCCTTGAGCACGACGGTGCAGCCGGCGGCGAGCGCAGGGCCGAGCTTCACTGCCGACAGGAAGAGCTGCGAGTTCCACGGCACGACGGCAGCGACGACGCCGATCGGCTCCGGCCGCACTGTCACCTCCATATCGGCCTTGTCGATCGGGATGAAGGCGCCCTCGTTCTTATCGGCCAGCCCGCCATAATAGCGATAGTAGTCGCCGACATAAGCGATCTGGGCGCGAGTCTCGCGGATGATCTTGCCGGTGTCGCGCGTTTCCAACTCGGCCAGCCGGCCGGCATTGGCGGCGACGAGATCGCCGAGCTTCACCAGCAACTTTCCACGCGCAGTCGCGGTCATGGCCGCCCATGGGCCGGAGCGCAGCGCCCGGTGCGCGGCCTCCACGGCGCGGTCGACATCGGTAATGGTAGCCGCGGGCATCGTCGCCCAAGCCAAGCCTGTGGACGGATCGATGCTGTCGAAAGTGGAGCTGGGCTCGGTGAACCGGCCATCGATGTAGTTCTTGAAGGCGTAGCTCATCGCACCCCCGCCTCCTGGAAAGCCGGCATCACCTTATCAATGAACAGCTGGAGCGATTTTTTCTTCCGCTCGTGCGTGAGGCCGCTGTCGATCCAGATCGAGTATTGGTCGTAACCCTGCGCCTCATAGGTCTTCAGCCTTCCGATCACCTCGTCGGCCTCGCCGATGACCAGGTTCTGCCGGATCTTGTCCGGCGCGTATTGCGGCATGGCCCCGATCTCATCCTCGGTCAACGGCTCCAGGACGCCTTGGCGGACAGGCTTCTTGTTCTGAAACCAGGCGCCGAACTGACAGTAGAATTGCGACAGGTCACGGGTCAGGCGATCGGCATCAGCCGCGTCCTCGGCCACGAAAGTGTGCATCAGAAGCATGATCTGCGGCCGCGCTATATCGGGATGCGCCTGGCAGGCGGCATTGAACCGCTCCATCAGACTCGCGACCTCGCCATCGCCGGAGGCGAGCGGCGTCACCTGTACCTGGCATTTGTTGGCCACTGCGAAGTCATGCGAATTCGGGTCGCGCGCGGCCACCCAGATCGGCGGATATGGCTGTTGCACGGGCTTGGGCGAGGAGGTGGTCGGGGGGAACTGCCAGAACTCGCCGGCATGCTCGTAATCGCCATCCCAAAGGCCCCGTATCGCCGGTATCATCTCACGCATGCGCTGGCCGGCTCCCCAAGCGTCCAGTCCGGGGAAGACGCGCTGGTACTCGTAGCTGTAGGCACCGCGCGCGATGCCGAGGTCCAGCCTGCCGCCGGTTACGACATCGGTCATCGCCGCTTCGCCGGCGAGTTTGATCGGATGCCAGAAGGGAGCGATGATGGTGCCGGTGCCAAGGCGGATGGTTTTCGTTTTGGCCGCCAGATGGGCGATATTGATGAACGGGTTCGGCGAGATGGTGAATTCCATCCCGTGATGCTCGCCTATCCAAGCCGTCTCGAAACCAGCCTGCTCCGCCATGACGACCAGTTCTTCCAATTCCGCCAGCAATTCGGAATGCGGCTTGGCGAGATCCGAGCGCTCCATATGGACGAAAAGGGAAAACTTCATCGGTCTCACCGTTGGCCGGAATGAATTGGGCCGGAATGGATAGGCGCGGACGGCTCCGGCTTGGCGAGCGGCCGGACCTCGCCTTCGACTTCGTTGCCGACATAGACCCCGAACATGTCTTCGGCACGCTCGCGCGCGTAGCGGGCGAGCATCGAGCGGACGGCCGGGTCGGCGATCTTCAGCTCCGCGATGCGGTCGATATCGATGAAGCGGATCTGGCCGTCGCCAGAGACTGGCGCATCCACTGTGCCGCGATAGTAGACATGGGTGCGCGAGGCGTCTGCCGCGTCGTCCCACACCGCGTAGAGGAAGCCGAGCTCGGCATCGATCGCCTTGGCCGCAAGCTTTCCTTTGAGGCTACGCGGCTCGTTGGCGGAACCCAGGCCACGCCCGGCAGGCAACTGGTACGATCCCTCGGCGGTCTCGAAGAAGAGCACGCGGCCTTCGTTCTCGAGAATGACGCCGACTTCGGTGCCGGGTGGAGCGGCAGCCGCAAGCGCCTCCTGGCTCAAGCCTGGCGTGACATAAGCGCCGCGGCAGTAGCCGAGCGGCTGTGCGCCGTTGTGGGTGAAGTCATGAACCCGGCCGATGAGGATGGAATGATCGCCGGCATCGACCAACTGCTCCAGGTCGCAATCGAAAACCGCGACCGATCCCCCGATCAGCGGATTGCCGGTTTGCCCTGGCTGCCACGCCACGGACGCGAACTTGTCCGCGGCTTTCGAGGCGAAGATTCCAGAGGCGGCCTTCTGGTCTTCCGCCAGGATGTTTACGGCAAAGCCTCTTGAAGTCGAGAAGGCTTGGTGCCCCAGTGCCCGCTTGGCGATGCAAACCAGCACCAGCGGCGGATCGAGCGAGACGGAGGTGAAGGAGTTGGCGGTGAAGCCGCGTGGATCGCCAGCATCGTCGATTGTGGTCACGATGGTGACTCCTGTCAGGAAGGAGCCCAGCGCGCGCCGGAACTCCATGGCGTCGAATGGAGGTCCGGCCTCGGCGTTCGTCGAAGCATTCGATGCCTGGTCAAGAAAGGCCATGATGCGCTGAGTCACTTTTTGCGGCGACGCGATTGTCATCATGTGCCTTTCGCCGCTGAGCACAGCACATTGCCCAGCTGGTGCGAGCCGCGCCATCGCAGCCGACATGGCGGGCGTCGAGTTACGGTCTTCCGAGCCCGTCATGAACAGCGCGGGCGCTGCCAAGTCGCCGAGACGGTCGGCGTGCGCGGTATCGGCGCGGGCAAAGAGGCGGTAGGTGCGGGCATAGCCGTCGGCATTGACATTCTCGAGTGCCGAGCGGGCCGTTGCGGCAGCGTCCAGCAAAATCGGCGGGATCGGATCGCCGAACCAGCGAGCGATTGTCGCCGCGATTGCCAAGGGATCGTGAGGGCCGCCGAGCGCTGCCGCCCTTTCGCGCACCGCATGTGCCAATTCGGGCGGGCGACGGAACACGGCGTTGAGGCAGACGAGCGAGGCGATGCGTGACGGCGCGCGAAATGCGATCTCCTGCGCGACCAGCGCCCCCATGGAATGGCCGACAACGGCCACGCGGTCGAGGTCGAGATGATCGAGCAGTCGGATCGCCTGATCGGCAAAGTCGGAGAGGCCTGCGGTCTCGGGGGGCAGCGGCGAGGTGCCATGACCGAGCATATCCATGGCGACGACGTCGAACCGGTCCTGCATCACAACGATCTGCGGCCGCCAGATGGCCGCATCCATGCCGACGCCGTGGATCAGCAGGACCGGCGTCCCTGAACCGGCTCGGATGAAGCCGGTCCCGTCGGGAGCGCTGCTGCGGACCATCGTGGCGTCAGCCATGCAGATCTCCCAGCTCCTTGAGGTCCTGGTAGCGGTCGCCGATGCGATGGTGCGGACGGCCGCCGATCGACGCGCCCAGCGCCACCACCAGTTCGTCCGGGGCAGGTGCGTCGCCGATCTGGAAATGCACTGTAAGATAATGGGAGCGCCGACCTTCGTCGTTCTTGTCCATCAGCGGGATCATGATCGGCGTGTTGGGACCGCCGCGTAGATTGGTGAAGGCGAGATAGGTCTTGGCGCCGATGGCGCGGCGGTAATGGTTGCCGAAATGGAGCGTGTGGATCAATGCCGATGCATGCTCGATCTCGCCCGACGTGCCGCAGATTGCGGCCTTCCCGTACCCCTCGATCGCCTCGCCCGAACCTGCCGCACTGATGACCTCCGCGGTCAGTTTTTCGCCAAGCACGGGCGCGAAAGCTCGGATTTCGGGTGAAAGATCCTCGGTGAAGCCGCGGCCAGCCCACGGATTGGTCAGCACCGCGGCGACGCCGATCATGCGCAGCGGACGCGGCGCTGCCTTACCGCCTTCGGTCAGCGTGGTCTCGGTATAGGTCACGATCTTGCGGATGTCCGGCTGCATGGAATTCCTCAGGGTGAGCCGCTCTGGGCCGCATCGATTTCTATATCGTCTTATGGTATACCATGCTATGGAATGCAGATGACCTTGTCAACCGGTCGTGGAATCTGTTTTTGTGACGAGGCTAGGGATCTGAGGAAAATGGCTGACGACACGCTTCGCATCGACCGCTCCGCCAAGACGCTGAGGACGCTGGCGCTGGAGCGCATGCGCGAGGCGATCATGGATTTCCATTTCCAGCCCGGCGAGAGGCTGGTCGAACGGCCATTATGCGATCAGCTCGGGGTTAGCCGCTCGGTGGTGCGCGAGGTGTTGCGGCAACTGGAGGCCGAAGGGCTGGTGCAGATGATTCCCGGGCATGGGCCGGCCGTGGCGAAGCCCGATCTCGGCCGGACCGATGAGATCTACGAGTTGCGCGCGCTGCTGGAAGGAATAGCGGCGAAGGCCTGCGCCACATCGGCCACCGACGATCAGATCGCTCAGCTCGATACGGCGCTGGCGAAGCTGCTCGAGGCTTGGGCATCGGGCGTGCCGGCCGAGGTAATGCGCGCCACGGCGAGCTTCTACGAGGTCCTGTTCGAAGCTGCTGACAAGCGCATCGCTTGGGAGATCGTCACCGGTCTCAACGTCCGCATCAACCAGTTGCGCTCCATGACGATCCTGTCGCAGAACCGCCGCGAGCCGGCGATCGCCGAAATGCACGCGATCATGGATGCGATCCGCTCGCGCAAGCCGGAGGCCGCGGAGGCTGCAGCCCGGCGGCATGTCGAGTCGGCCTGGCAAATCGCGCGCGACGCGCTTCGGCTGGGCACCGTGCAGACGGGTTGATCGAACTCAGTTCCTGTCGACCGGCTTCGAGCGCATGCGCGAAACCGTCTCGCGTTCGGCGCGCTTTGAGCGCAGCGGCGGCAGGCCGCGGTCGACGAGGTCCATATCCTCCAGCACCATGTCACCCATGCGCTTGAAGGCGACATCGAGCGCGCCGGCGCGATGGGCTGAACGCAGGAAGCCGGGGAGGGTGCGGACGGGATGGTCCTTGGCCAGCGGCTCTTCCGGGAAGACGTCGCTGGCGGCGACGATGTGGCCGCTCTTTACCGATTGCATCAGCGCCGGGAAGTCGACGACGCCGGCGCGGCTGAGCAGGATGAAGGCTGCGCCCTTGCGCATTTTGGCAAAAGAGTCGGCGCCAAGAAAACCCTGGTTCTCGCTGGTGACCGAAGCGACGACGAAGACGAAATCGCTTTGCGACAGCACAGCATCCAGCGACGCCGGCTCGACGCCATTGTCGGCCAGGATCGATGGCGGCAGCCACGGATCGTAGACCTTGGTGCGAGTGCGAAAGCCGGTCAGCAGGCGGTTGAGGGCGCGGCCGAGGTCGCCGAAGCCGATGATGCCGACATCGGCGCCGGAGAGAAGCCGCGCGGTCTGGTTGCCGTCGCCGCCCCACAATTCCTCGCCCTGCCGGAAAGCGAGGTCGGCGTCGACGATGTTGCGGGCCAAATTGAGCGCCATGGCCAGGCCGAGCTCGGCCACCGGTTCGGCAAAGACAAGGCCCGTGGTGACGACATGGATTCCGCGCGCGAACAGCACCTCATAGGGCATGTTGTTAAGGAGGTTGGTCTCGACATTGAAAATGCAGCGAAGCGCCTTAAGTTTTCCCAGCGTCTCTGCCGAAATCGGCGGTTGGCCGATGATGTAGCGCGCCTCGGCCAGCGTTTCGGCGGGTAGGGCGGAAACGCCTTCCGGCGTGGTCTCGACAATGCGATAATGGCTGCGCAGGCGCGCAAGCTGTGGCGGCGTGAAGATCAGGTCGAGCGTTCGCGGTTCGGGCGCGCTGATCACCAGCGGCAAGGTGTTGTCGGACATGGTTACCTCCCGGGACACGATTGGACCGCATCAATCACATCTTCAAGTCTTACCCACGATGAAACGATTTACAAGAACGAAAAATCGATTTATCGATTAGCTGGTAAGGCAGCGAAATCGACTGTCTGCCCTCGGGAGGAGGTCAATGGTGCAACAGGAAGCCCGGCAGCGGCGTCCGTCTATCCACGACGTGGCAAGCCATGCCGGCGTGTCCGCGGCCACCGTCTCCAAGGTGCTGGCCGGTGTCACCACGGTGAAGCCGGAAAATGCGCAGCGCGTCTTCGATGCCGTGGAGCGCCTGGGCTATCGCGTCGATCCTTTGGCTTCCGATATGCGCCGGGCCAAGCGCCGCATCATCGGCGCCATCATGCCGGAATTCGAAAGCGAGTTCTTTGGGCAGATGGTCACCGAACTGGAAGGCCTTGCCGAGCAGCGCGGCTATACGCTGGTCGCGGCATCGAGCCGTGAATCGGAAGCGCGCGAGAAGGAGATCCTTGCCCGCATGCATGACTGGCGCGTCGCCGGCGTGGTGCTGGCGCCGGTGCGCAACGAGCACGGGCCGGCGGCTGCCTTCATGAAAGCCAACGGCATGACCGGCGTGCTGATCGACCGCGTCTTGTCCGACGATGCTTTCGATACCGTTTCGGCCGACAGCGCCGCCGCCAGCGCCGAGGTGGCGCGGATGCTGGTCGGCAAGGGCCACAAGCACATCCTGATCATCGGTCTTGCCGAAGGCGCGGCAACCGTGCGTGCTCGTCTGGAGGGTTTTCGCGCCCAGGCGCTGACGCTCGACCCGTCCATCCGCATCGACGTGATCACCTCGGAAGTAAGCGTCGAGCCATTGCGATCGTCGCTGCGCGATTATTTCGGGCGGGGCGAGCGGCCGACCGCGGTCTATTCGCTGCTTTTGAAGGGCACGCTTGTCGCGCTGTCCGAATTCCGTCGGCGCGGCTGGCATTGCCCGAACGATATCTCGCTGGTCGGCTTCGACGACGCCGAATGGATGCAGGTGACATGGCCGGCGATCGCCGCCGTGGTGCAACCGGTGCGCCAGATCGCTAGCGAGGCGATGAACCTCTTGTTTCGCAGGATCGATGGCGCGGTGGGACCACCCACGGCGCGGCTCGAACCCTGCCAGGTGTTGATGCGGGAATCCGTTGGCTCGCCAGGAAGCGGCCCGCATTCCGGGGGAGGAGACCGACAACAGCCCCCATTGTCGTGAACGGAAGCATGCGCCGGCCCTGGCCAAGGCATCCGGCGCCAAGGATCGAACGGAGGATCAAATGGCATCGCATTTCCTGAAGATAAATCGATTTACCCTTGCCATCGGCGTCGCGCTTGCGTTTTCCGCCATCGGCGCCGCCAAGGCGGAAGACGGTGAATATGGCGTGCTGATGAAGACGCTGGCCAACCCGTTCTGGGGTGCGATGGCACAGGGCGTCGCGGACGGCGCCAAGGAAGCCGGGGTGAAGTATTTCCAGCAGGCTGCGGAGAGCGACCAGGCGGCCGAGCCGCAGCTTAATCTGTGCAACACGATGCTCGAGCGCAAACCGGTGGCGATGGTCACCGCCGCTATCAACTCGACCAATCTTCTGCCTTGCTTGAAGTCGGCTCAGGATGCCGGCATCAAGATTGTCGATCTCGACAACAATCTCGACCAGGCCGTGCTCGACAAGGAAGGCGTCAAGGTGACGTTCCATATCGGCTCCGACAACATCGCCGCCGGCGCCCAGGGCGCCGAATACCTCGCCCACAAGCTCGGCAAGGATGCCAAGGGTCCGGTGCTGGTCATCGAAGGCCTATCCGGCAACATCACAGGCGAGAAGCGCGCCAAGGGCTTTGCCGACAAGCTGAAGGAACTCGCGCCTGGGTTGCAGATCGTTGCTTCGCTGCCGGGCGACTGGGACCGCGGCAAGGCCGCATCCATCGCTACCGACACGCTAACCGCGCATCCCGATCTCGTCGCGATATTCTGCGCCAATGACGGCATGGCGCTGGGCGCCGTGGAATCGGTCTACTCCGCCGGCAAGGGTTCGCAGGTAACGATCATTGGTGTCGACGGCAATTCGGACGCGGTGAAGTCGATCAAAGAAGGCCGCCTCAACGCCTCGGTGGCGCAGCTTCCTTACCTGGTTGGCAAGCAGGCCGTGGAGAACGTCAAGAAGGCTCTAGCTGGTGAGAAGGTCCAGGACAGCATCGCCGTGCCGACCTTGGTGCTGACCAAGGACGTGATCGACGCCGGCAAGGAGCCGATGCTGCAATATGTGAAATAGTCCTCCCGGACTGGCTGGCGCGGGTTTACGCTGCGCCAGCCAACTTTCTTTGCAACAGAGAGGCGATATGGCTCCCGAAATGGCGCAGCCCGGCTTCTGGGCTCGGGTGCAGCGCGCATCCGTCGAAAGGCTCCACATCAGGCTGGAGTCGCTGGTGGTGCTTCTGGCGTTGAGCACGGTAATGGCGCTGCTGTCGCCCTATTTCCTTTCGCTCAGCAATTTCCTCAACATTCTGCTGGCGACATCGACGATCGGCGTGCTGGCGATCGCCGCCACCTTCGTCATCGGCTCGGGCGGGCTTGATCTTTCGCTCGGCTCGGTGATGGGTCTTGCCGGCGTCGCGGGCGCCTTCGTGGCCGTCAATCTCGGCTGGCCGTCGGTTCTCGCGGTGCTCGCCTGTATCCTCGCCGGCGCGCTCGCCGGCTACATCAACGGCCAGCTCGTCACTCGTGCCTTCGTGCCGGCTTTCATCGTCACGCTCGGCATGCTGGGCCTCGCGCGCGGTCTGGCGCTTGTCATCTCGCAGGGCAGGGCGATCTACGGCCTGCCGCCCGAAATCGTCTATATCGGCCAAGGCAGGACGTTCGGCATTCCGATGCCGGTCATCATCTTCGTGCTGACGGCGATCGTCGCGCATGCGGTGCTGGCCTACACACGCTTCGGTCGCCACACACTGGCGCTGGGCGACAGCGAAGGCGCGGCGCGTGCGGCCGGCATCCGCGTCGAGCATCACCGCCGCATCATCTACACGCTCTCCGGCGCGCTCGCCGGACTTGCGGGTCTCCTCTTCACCGCCCGCGTCAACGCAGGCGACCCGACGGCCGGCATTAATTACGAGCTTACCGCGATCACGGCGGCGATCATCGGCGGTACCAATCTGTTTGGCGGCCGCGCCTCTATCCTCGGCACGATGATCGGCGCGCTGATTATGGGCGTCTTGCAGAACGGGCTGACGCTGCTTGCGGTGCAATCCTACTATCAGCAGATGGCGATCGGCGCGGTGCTGATCCTCGCGGTCTTCATCGACCAGTACCAGGTGCGGAAGGAGTCGCGCGTATGACCCTCCTTTCGCTTCGCGGCATCCGCAAAAGCTTCGGCGCTGTTGACGTGCTGCATGGCGTCGATCTGTCAGTCGCGGCCGGGGAGGTGGTCGGGCTGGTCGGCGACAATGGGGCCGGCAAGTCGACGCTGATGAAGACCATCACCGGCATCTACCGCGCCGACTCGGGCTCGATCGAGTTCGACGGCAAGGACATCCTTGCGCTCGACCCCGGCCAGCGCCGCCAGCTTGGCATCGAAATGATCTACCAGGATCTTTCGCTGGCCAAGCAGCAGGACGTGGCGTCGAACATCTTCCTAGGGCGCGAACCGACGAAGCGGCTGTTCGGCCTGTTCCCCGGCTTCGTCGACAAAGGCGAGATGGACCGCCAGGCCGCAAAAATGATCGAGCGGCTCGGCGCGCATCTGCCGTCGATCAACCGCTCCGTCGGGTCGTTTTCCGGCGGCCAGCAGCAGACGGTGGCGATTGCGCGGGCGCTCACCTTCAACCCGAAGCTCGTCATCATGGATGAGCCGACGGCAGCCCTTGCCGTGCGTGAGGTGCAGAGCGTGCTCGATCTCATCAGGCGGCTGAAGTCTGAAGGCATCGCCGTCATCCTAATCTCGCACCGGCTGAACGACGTGTTGTCGGTCACCGACCGCATCGTCGTGCTGCGCCACGGCAGGGCGGATGCCGATCTCGTCACCGCCAGGACCAACATGAACGAAGTCGTCAGCCGCATCGTCGGCGGCGGCGACATTGCCGCCGCGGCGGCGCATGAACAGCGAGGCTGATATGAACACGTTCGGACTGCACACTTTCGCCATCGCGCCGGTCTGGGATCTCGCCCGCATCGAGCCGCAGATGGACCGGCTGAAGGAACTTGGCATCGGCCTGATGGAGATCCCGCTGTTGCGACCGGAGGAGATCGACACCAAGCGCACGCGAGGTTTCGCAAATCATTATGGCGTTGAGCTGATCCCGTCGCTCGGCCTGCCGCGCGCTCTCGACGTTGTCGAACGGCCCGACGAGGCGCTCGACTTCCTGCAACCTGCCTTCAAGATCTGCAACGAGATCGGCGCCGAGGCGCTGGGCGGCGTCACCTATGGCACCATCGGCAAGACCACCGGGCGGGCACCGACGCAGCGCGAGATCGACGGCATGTGCCGCTTCCTCGAACGCGCGGCGAAATCGGCGAAGTCCCGCAGCCTCAAAGTCGGCATCGAGCCCTGCAATCGCTATGAGACGCATCTGATCAATCGCGGCGTCGATGCAGCACGGATCGTCGAGCGGGTGGGTGCCGAAAACATCTTCATCCATCTCGACACCTACCACATGCATATCGAGGAAGAGAGTTTTGCCGCCGGCTTTGAGGCGGCGGCGCCCTATCTCGGCTACGTCCATGTGTCGGAAGCCAATCGCGGCGTGCCGGGGCGCGGTATGCTCAACTGGGCCGCCTGCATGAAGGCGATCGCCGACATCGGCTATCAGGGCGCGATCACGCTCGAAAGCATGAACCATGTCGATGTCGACATTGCCGGCGGGCTGGCGGTGTGGCGGCCGGTGGCCGAGGATCCAAGGGACGTCATCGAGGTCGGGCTGCCGTTCCTGCGCGAGGAAGCGAGGAAGGCGGGGCTGACGCTGGGGTGAGGGTTCTTTCCTTCTCCCGCAAGGGGAAGGAAGAATCAGAACGGGTAGTGCTGGCCCGGGTCCTCGATCGTCACCCAGCGCAGGTCGGTGAACTCGGCGATCGAGGCCTTGCCGCCGAAGCGGCCATAGCCCGAACCCTTGACGCCGCCGAACGGCATCTGCGCCTCGTCGCCGACCGTCGGGCCGTTGATGTGGCAGATGCCGGCCTGGATGCGCGCGGCGACAGCCATAGCGCGGCGGATGTCGCGGCTGAAGACGGCGGACGACAGGCCGTATTCGGTGTCGTTGGCGACGCGTACCGCTTCGTCCTCGCCTTTCACGCGAATGACCGGCTTCACCGGGCCGAAGGATTCTTCCGCGTAGACGCGCATTGCGGGCGTCACGTGATCGAGGAGCGTGGCTTCCACGACCGTGCCGGTGCGCTTGCCGCCAGCTGCGAGCGTCGCGCTCTTCGCAGTTGCGTCGGCGATCAGCTCCTCCATCTTGTCGGCGGCCTGGCTGCTGATCAGCGAGCCGAGCACGACATGGCCGCGCGGGTCGCCGGCCGGAAGTCTCGATGCACGTGCAGCGAGCTTGGCGACGAATTCGTCGGCGATCTTCTCATCCACGATCAGTCGCTCTGTCGACATGCAGATCTGGCCCTGATGCATGAAGGCGCCGAAAACTGCGGCATTCACCGCTGCGTCGATATCGGCGTCGTCGAGCACGACCAGCGGCGCCTTGCCGCCGAGCTCGAGCAAAGCGGGCTTGAGGTGCCGGCCCGAGATCTCGGCAATGATACGGCCGACCTTGGTCGAACCGGTGAAGTTGACGCGCTTCACCGCCGGATGCGCTATCAGCGCCTCGACGATTGCCGCCGCGTCCTTCGGGTCGTTGGTGACGACGTTAACGACGCCCTTGGGTAGGCCGGCCTCCACCAGCACCTGGCCGATCAGGCGGTGCGTGCCGGGGCACATTTCGGACGCCTTCAGCACCACCGTGTTGCCGCAGGCGAGCGGCATGGCAAGCGCGCGCGTGCCGAGGATGACCGGCGCGTTCCACGGCGCGATGCCGAGGCAGACGCCGGCCGGCTGACGGATCGCCATAGCGAGCGTGCCGGGCTTGTCGGATGGAATAACCTCGCCGGAAATCTGCGTCGTCATCGCCGCCGCCTCGCGCAGCATGTTGGACGCCAGCATGACGTTGAAGCCGGCCCAGGGGCCGGTGGCGCCGGTCTCTTCCATCATCAACCGCGTGAACTCGCCGACTTTGGAAGCCATGACGTCGGCAGCTTTGGAAAGCAAAGCGCGGCGCTCGCCCGGGCCGGTCTTCGACCAGGCATCGAAAGCAGCGGCTGCCGCCTCGGCGGCGGCATTGGCGTCGGCGATGCTGGCCGCCGCGGCGCGCGTCGCCAGCTTGCCGGTGAACGGGTCCAGGCGTTCGTAGGAGGCCTTGCCGGTGGCCGCCCGCTCGTCGCCGTCGATCAGAAGTCCGATATCCATTGTTCTCTCCCTCGCTCCCGATGGAGCGTCGCAAAATCAGAAGCCGAGCACTTCGGCGTTGATAGAGGCTTCGAGGCCGCCGTCGACGGGCACATTGGCGCCGTTGATCCAGCGTGCGCCATCCGAGCACAGGAACAGCACCACGGGCGCGATATCGCCCGATGTCCCTGCGCGGCCGACCCGAGCGATATCGCTGTCGACGCGGGCGTCGCCCAACACGGTGCGGAACTGTTTCAGGATCGGCGTCTCGACCGGACCTGGGCTGACCGCGTTGACGCGGATGCCGCGGCTCTTGAACAGGTCCTGATGCGCGGCGCGGAACGTCCACAGGAGCAAGAGCTCCTTCGAGACCGGATAGCCTTCCTCGTTCTTAACCGCGTGGTCGGCAATCACCTTGGCGACATCGGGAAAACCTTCGACGCTGACCATCGAGGCGGCGCGGTTCAAGTTGGCGCGCCACCCGAAGCCGGCAATCGAGGCGACGTTGAGGATGGCGCCGCCCTCGCGAAGTTTTGGCACCAGCGCTTCCGAAAGCGCGCGCAGGCCATAGAAGTTGACAGCAAGCGTCGCCGCGGCACCGGTGTTGCCGGAGAGGCCGGCGACGTTGCACAACGCGTCCAGACGCTGCGGCAGCCGCGCGACGAGATCATCGACGCCGGCCTTGGTCGAGATGTCGGCCTTGACGAAGGTGCCCTGATGATCGGCTGGCTCGCGCATGTCGACGCCGATCACATCGGCGCCAAGTTGGCCCGCCAGTTCCGCCGTGCGGGCGCCGATGCCCGAGGCGACGCCGGTGATGAGGATCGTCTTGCCGAACAGCATGCTCACGCTTTCTCCCGAGATGTTGATACCTGTCCCGGCGAAGCGGTCCCACCGGCAGTGTCGCTTGCGTTGATAGGAAGCCTGACACGGTAGCCGACCGACAACAGGCGCCAGCCGAAGCGTTCTTCGAGCGTGCCCCACAGACCGCGCGGCAAGAGCAGCGAGAAGACCAGCGCCGTGGCGCCGAGGCCGATGAGGTACCAGACGCCGGTGCCGCCGAACCACGTCTCGATGAGAAAGAACAGCAGCGCGCCGAGGATGGCGCCCTCGAAGGTGCCGATGCCGCCGACCAGCACCATGAAGATCATGTAGGCCGTCCACTGCACGCTGAAATAGGTTTTCGGCTGGAAGGTGATCGCGGTCGCCAGCCACAGCGCGCCGGCGACGCCGATGCCGAAAGCGGCGAGCACGAAGAGCAGCCGCTTGGTGCCGGTGACGCGCACGCCGATGGAGGCTGCCGCGTCCTCATTGTCGCGGATGGCGCGGATCGCAGCGCCCGTGCTGCCGCGCAGCAAGCCGAACAGGATCGCGAGCAGCGCCGTCATCGAGGCCAGCGCCAGCCAGTAAATGATCAGCCTGCGTGTTGACGCGTCGTAGACATTGAGCGAGATCAGCGAAGTGCCGGTCTCGCCCTGGATCAGCCGGTCGAGATTGACGAGAAGGTGGGTGAGTGCCGCTATGACCCACATGCCGATAGCGAACTCGCCGTTCCTCAAGCGCAGCATGAACAGCGAGATCGGCCAGGATACGGCGCCGACGACGACCGCCGACACGAACAGCGAGACGAACGGATTGAGCCCGGCATTGGCGAGACGGACGGCGAAGTAGGCGCCGAGGCCGAAGAACACCTGCTGGCCGACGGAGACTAGACCGCCGAACCCAGCGAGCGCATTCCACATCGCGGCGAGGATCACATAGATGAACAAAGCGGTCATGCGATCGACCGCGCCTGCGGAAAGGAACTGCGGCGCAAGGGCGAGCAGCAAGATGATCGCAATGACGCCGATGCCGGCGATGCGCGATGCGGCGGTGCCGCGTTCGATGACGGGGGAGGCGGCGCTCATGGCGTCTTCCCCGTGGGGAGATGCAGCAAGCCGCGCAGGCCGATGCCGGAGGTGGAGAGCCGGATGAACAGCACGATCAGGAAGGCGACATGGCCGCCGATGAGAAAACCTTGCGGGTGGATCTTGGCGCCAAGCGTCTGGGCGAGCGCCAGCACGATGCCGCCGACCAGCGTGCCCCAGAGCGAACCGGCGCCGCCGATGACGGCGGCCTCGAAGGCGAACAGCAATTGCGTCGCGCCGGCGTAGGGATCGAAGGTGGCGCGCATGCCGAGGAAGGCGCCGGCGAGACCGACCGTGACCATGGCGATGGCGGCGGCCAAGGCGTTAGCGCGGCGCGCATCGACGCCGACGAGGCCGGCGGTATCGGGGTCTTCCGAAGTGGCGCGGATCGAGCGGCCGAGCCCGGTACGGGTAAGGAAGAGCTGCAGTCCGCCGAGCAGGACGACGGCGGTGACGAAGATGATCACCGCGAGCTTGCCGACATAGATGCTGCCCGGCCATTCCCAGGAATCGTAGGACAGGCTGCCGATAAAGGGCGCCAGCGAGCGCGTGTCGGCGCCGAACTGCTCGAACAGCACATTGTCGATGACGATGGCCAGACCGAAGGTGGTGAGGATCGGTAGGAGCGCGCCGCCGCGGGCGCTGCGCTCGAGCAGGAAGCGCTGCAAAGCCCAACCGATCACGGCCATCAGCGGCAACACGATGGCGAGGCCGAGGAAAGGCGAGATGTGGAAGCGCGAGGCGAGCAGCCACAGCGCGAAGGCCGAGAGTATTGCCAGGCTGCCATGCGCGAGATTGATGATGCGCATCACCGAGAACATGAAGGAGAGGCCGCAGGCGATCAGCGCGTAATAGCCGCCAAGCAGGATGCCCTGCACGATCTGGTTGGTCATGCCGGCACGCCTCCGGCGGCTTTGCGGTGCAGGCCGAAATAGGCTTTGGTCACCTCGTCGCGCGAGACGTTCTTGCTGTCGCCTGCAAGCGCGACCCGGCCCTCCAGCATGCAGATGACCTTGTTGGAGACCGAGAGGGCACGGTTGAGATCCTGCTCGACGAGGACGATCGTGGTGCCGGAGCTGATCAGACCCTGAAGGGAGGCATAGACGCGATCGACGACCAGCGGCGACAGGCCGAGCGAGACCTCGTCGAGCAGGAGCAGGTCGGGATTGCTCATCAGCGCGCGGCCGATTGCCGTCGCCTGCTGCTCACCGCCGGAGAGATGCCCGGCCTTGGCGTGGCGGCGCGGCTTGAGGTTGGGGAAGGTTTCCAGCACGCGCTCGACGCTCCAGTCGCCGGGGCGGCCGGCGGTGCGGCCAAGCAGAAGGTTTTCCTCGACCGTCATCTGCACGAACAGCCGCCGGCCTTCGGGCACCAGCGCCACGCCCTTGCGGACGCGTTCATGCGAAGGCACGCCGGAAAGGTCGGCGCCGTCGAAGACCACGCGGCCCGAAGTGGCCTGGTGGGCGCCGGCGATCGCCCGCAGCAACGTCGTCTTTCCCGCGCCATTGGCGCCGACCAGCGCCAAGGTCTCGCCGCGCTCGATGCTGAAGGTCACGCCGCGCACCGCCTGCAGCAGGCCGTGCCGGACAACCAGATCCTCGACCGACAGCAGGCTCATTTCGGGCCTCCGCCGAGATAGGCGCTGATCACCAGCGGGTCGGCCATTACCGCTTGCGGGTCGCCGTCGGCGATGATCTTTCCCGCATCCATGCAGATCAGTCGCTCGGCCACCTGCAGCAGGATGTGGACGATGTGCTCGATCCAGACAATGCCGATCCTGCGGCGGCGCAATTCGCGGATGGTCTCGACGAGCTCGCCGGCCTCGCCGTCAGTCAGGCCGCCACCGATCTCGTCGAGCAGAAGCAGCGACGGCTTCGCCGCCAGCGCACGCGCCAGCTCCAGTCGCTTGCGGTCGAGCAGGCCAAGCGTCTCGGCGCGCCGGTTAGCGACGCCCAGCATGCCGCAGAGCTTCAGCGAGCCGAGTGCTTCCTCATAGGCCTCGTCGCGGCCGAGGCCGGCGCCATGCGAAGCGGCGACGAAGACATTCTCGAAAGCGGTCATGCCGCCGAAGGGTTTCGGTACCTGATGGGTGCTGACCAGACCCAGCCGGCAGCGCTGCGTGGCTGGCAGCGCCGTCACGTCGCTGCCCTTGAAGGCAATCGTTCCGGCGCTTGGTGGATAGGCGCCGGAAAGCACGCTGAGCAGCGTCGTCTTGCCGGCGCCATTGGGGCCGACGATGCCGACCGCCTCTTCGGCACCCATGACGAAGTCGATGTCGTCGAGCACCACAAGCGCGCCGAAGCGCTTGTGGATGCCGGCGGCGCTGAGGATCGCACCGTTGGGCGTGGCGTTCACGATGCGGCCCTCGACTTAATCAGCCGTTATACGGCTGGAGCTTGGCCTCGACCGGAACCTTCGGATCGGTGGCGTTCTCGGTCACGACATAATCGAGCGGGAACTTCGAGCCTTCCTTGGCGGGGACCCACTGTGTGCCGATGATCGGGCCGGGCGAGACGTTGGCGACCGGGCCGCTGGTGAAGTCGACCTTGCCGATCATCGTCTCGGTCTTGAGCGTGCTCAGCGCCTTTGCAACAGCGGCCTTATCCTTGGCGTTGGCGCTCGCCTTCAGGGCTTCGAAGCCGGCGTCGAGCAGCGACATCGAGGCGCCGAGCTGCTGCGTCCACTGCTTGCCGCTCGCCGCCTCGTAGCCATCGGCCAGTTCCGTTCCCGAGACGCCGGTCAGCGGCGACTTGTAGGGGAAGGCCTTGTGCCAATAGGCGGCGCTCGCAATCTTCATGCCGAGGTCGCCCAGCGCCTCGATGTCGGAGGGGAACAAGCCTGTCTTGGCGACCTGGGCGATCTTGATCTGCCTTGTCAAACCCTGCTGTGCTGCCTGGCGCCAGAACGCGGCGAAATCGGGCGGGATCGGGAAGGAGTTGAAAATCTCGACGCCTTCCTGCTTGAACAGCGCGATCTGCGAGGAATAGTCGGTGGTGCCGGTCTCGTAGGCGCCGGGATCGACGATGGTGAAGCCCTGCTTGGCCAGCAGCGGCGCAAGGTTGGCGCGGATGGCGTTGCCGTCCGCGTCGTTCGGATACATGACACCAACCTTCTTGTTGGTCTCGATCAGGTTCCACTGCGAAATGTAGGTCTTGAAGAATTCGCCGACGCCGAAGCCGAAATGATAGGTCCATTTGAAAGGCGAGGGGGCGCCCGGTTTGGCGCCGCGGCCGAAATACCAGGCCTCCCATGGCATGACGGTGGAAAGGCAGGGCACGCCGGCCGCTTCGCAGGCATCCGCCACCGGATTGATGACCTCCGGCGTGGAGACGGCGAGCATCAGGTCAACGGCTTGGTTGTTGATCAGGTCTTTTGCCAGCTGGCCGGCACGTGACGGGTCGGATTGGGTGTCCTGGTCGAGGATCTCGACGCTGTATTTCTTGCCGCCGAGCTCGATGCCGTTGGCCAAGGCCTTGCGGGCGAGGTCGAGCACATAGCCGTCGGTCTCGCCGAAGCCCGCGAGCGGGCCGGTGCGCGGGCTGACGAAGCCCACCTTGAGCGTGTCGGCACTTTGCGCGAAGGCCTTGCCGCGGCCGAATGCCAGTGCTGCGCCGCCGGCCATCGACGTGGCGATGAACCGGCGTCGTGAAATACTCGATATGGCGGGCTTGCTGCCGATAATGCGAGACATTTGCTCCTCCCTCAGTGGCCGTTCGACATGACGGCAAACGGGTCTTCCGTTTGCGGCCGGACAGCACGGCTTTCGATCCTCCGAGGTCACATTGCACTAGCGGTTTGGTTCGGTAAAATGATATTTTACGGTGTTTTATTAACCCCTGGGTTAGTGAATTCGAACTGCCAGGGCCGATCATCACGCGTGGTGCCGCGCTGCCTCGCGGATCGTCTGCAAGAGGATGGTGAAGGCGGGCGAGGGCGCGGTGTCGGTGCGCATCGTCAAGCCCACCGGCCCTTTGGTCTCTTCCGTGTCCACCGGTAAGGCAACGAAGGCGCCGCTCGCGATCTCGTTGGCGACGACGCCGGCCGAGATGATCCACACCGCATTGCTCTGGCGCATGAAGGAACGGCCGAAGGAGTCGGATACGGTTTCGATTTCGGTCGCTGGCGCGGTCATGCCGTTGGTGATGAAGAGCCGGTCGACGAAAGGCCGGATAACGGATTCCCGCGTTGGCATCAGGACGGGGAAGTCGTCGAGCCGCGCGAAGATGTCTGTCCCGGATTCCGACAGGGGATGCCCGGCCCGCACCACGAACAGCACCTGCTCCGAATAGAGATGTTCGAAGAAGAAGCCGGTCATATGCTCCGGCGCAGCGAGCCGGCCGACGACGAGATCGAGCGCGCCGACACGCAATTGCTCGAGAAGCACTGCGTTTTCGCCGGTGACGATCTTGAGCGCGGCGCCGGTGTCTTCCTCGAGAAACAGATTCATGGCGAGCGGCATCACGCGCGCCGAGACGGTCGGCAGCGCGCCGATGCGGATCGGGTCGCGGTTGAGGGCGCCGTCCTGGCGGACGGAATCGACGCCGCGCCTCAACGCCGAAATCGCCGAGCCCGCATGTCCGAGGAAGATCTCGCCGAGACGCGTGACACGGATGCCACGCCCGTCGCGCTCGACCACGGCGACGCCGAGCGCTTCTTCCAGCTCACGCAAGGTCTTGGTCACGGCCGGCGCGCTGACATGCAGGAAGTCGGCCGCGCGCGCGACGCTGCCTTGTCGCGCGACTTCGAGAAACGCCTGCAGGTGGCGGAAGCGGATCCGGCTTTCGGCCATGGTTCGATAACCCCGAAGTTAATGAAACGCCGCAAAATATCATTTTACCGAACCAAATTGCTGATGCAATGTGGCTTTGGAGGATCGAAATCGTGCCATTCGTCAGCATAGGCGGCGTGACGCTGCATCACCGCTTCATCGGGGCGACCGGCACGTCGCGTCCGATCATCTTCATCAATTCGCTCGGCACCGATTTCCGGATCTGGGATGAGGTCGTCGCGAAGCTGAGCGGCGAAATCCCGATGCTCGTTTATGACAAACGCGGCCACGGGCTTTCCGATATCGGGAGCGGCGTGCGCTCGATCGACGACCATGTCGACGATCTGCTGGGCCTCATCGATCATTTCGATTTTGACAAGGTGGTGCTCTACGGCCTGTCGGTAGGTGGCCTGATCGCGCAGCGCCTCTATACGCGCCATCCCAAATGTGTCGAGGCGCTGATCCTCAGCGACACAGCGCACAAAATTGGCACCGCAGAGAGCTGGAACACGCGCATCGCGACCGTCGAGCGCGACGGCATTGACGTGATTGCCGACGGCATCATGAAAGTGTGGTTCACGCCGGGTTTCCACGCCGCGCGCCCGGCCGATCTGGCCGGCTGCCGCAACATGCTGACGAGGCAGGCTGTGCCCGGCTACACCGGCACCTGCATGGCGGTGCGCGATGCCGATTTCACAGACAGCGCGCGGCGCATCGCGGTGCCGACGCTGTGCGTCGTGGGCGACCAGGACGGTTCGACGCCGCCGGACCTTGTCCGCTCGCTGGCCGGACTGATCCCCGGCGCGCGTTTCGAGGTGATCCGCGATGCCGGGCACATCCCGTGCATCGAGCAGCCCGAAGCGCTCGTCAGTTTGATCCGCGATTTCGTCGCCTCGTTGCCCGAGGGAAGGCCTGCTCATGGATGATGTCACGAAGAACCGCTACCGGACCGGTCTCGAGGTCCGTCGCTCCGTGCTCGGCGATCCACATGTCGACCGTGCCGAGGATACCGCCACCGATTTCGACCGGCCGTTCCAGCAGCTGATCACCGAAGCCGCCTGGGGGACGGTGTGGGCACGGCCCGGCTGGTCGAAACGCGAGCGGTCGATCGTGACATTGGCGCTGCTTGCGGCACTCGGCCATGACGAGGAAGTCGCCATGCATGTGCGCGCCACCGCCAATACAGGCGCAACGCGCGACGACATCTGCGAGGTTTTCCTGCATGTCGCGATCTACGCCGGCGTGCCGGCCGCGAACCGCGCCTTCAAGATCGCCAAGGAGGTGTTCGTTCAGATGGACGGAGCAAAGACCGCCCATGGCTGAGTCCGGCTCAAACCGCGCGCCGGAAATCGGCGCATTCTTCCAGCGCGACCGCCAGTGGCATCCGGCGGCCTTCACGCCGGACTACAAGAGCTCGGTGCTGCGCTCGCCGCAGAAAGCGTTGTTGTCGTTCGATAACACGCTGTCGGAACTGACCGGCCCGGTATTCGGGCACGCGATGTTGGGTGAGCTCGACAACGATCTGATACACAATTTCGCCAAGGCCGGCGATAGCGCCATCGGGGAGCGCATCATCGTCCATGGACGCGTGCTCGACGAGCGCGGCAAGGGCGTGCCCGGCGCGCTGCTCGAATTCTGGCAGGCCAATGCCGGCGGCCGCTACCGTCACAAGAAGGACGGCTATCTCGCACCGCTCGATCCGAATTTCGGCGGCTGCGGCCGCACCATCACCGGCGAGGATGGCGGCTACGCCTTTCGCACGGTGAGGCCTGGGCCCTATCCGTGGCCGAACGGTCCGAATGACTGGCGGCCGGCGCATATCCATTTTTCCGTGTTCGGCCACGGCTTCGCACAGCGGCTGATCACGCAGATGTATTTCGAGGGAGATCCGCTGATCTGGCGCTGTCCGATCGTCGGCGGCATTTCCAACAAGGCAGCTATCGCGGCGCTGATCGCCGCGCTCGATATGCAGTCGACGATCCCGATGGATGCGCTCGCCTACAAGTTCGACATCGTGCTGCGCGGGCGCCGCTCGACGCTGTTCGAGAACAGGCCGGAGGGCAATTGATGGCGCAGTCGCTCGACCGGCTGAAGGAGAGCCCTTCGCAGACCGCAGGCCCTTACGTGCATATCGGGCTGACACCGAATTTCTGCGGCATCGACGGCGTCTATCAGAGCGACCTCGGCTCGACGATGGTCAACAGCGAGACCAGGGGCGAGCGCATCGAGTTGCGCATCCGCGTGCTCGACGGCACCGGCACGCCGCTCAAGGATGCGCTGATCGAGATCTGGCAAGCGGATGCCAGCGGGCTCTACAATTCGCCGGCGGAGATGCGCGGCCCGGCCGATCCCAACTTTTTGGGATGGGGCCGGCAGCCGAGCGACATGGAAACGGGCGTCTGCCGGTTTCAGACGATCAAGCCAGGTCGCGTGCCGTTCCGCGATGGCCGGCTGATGGCGCCGCATATCACGCTGTGGATCGTGGCGCGCGGCATCAATATCGGCCTCAACACCAGACTCTATTTCTCCGACGAGGAGAAGGCCAATGCCGAGGATCCGATCCTTGCCCGCATCGAACATCGCGTTCGCGTGCCGACGCTGATCGCCGAGCGCCAGGGCGATACCTACGTCTTCGATGTCCATTTGCAGGGCGAAAAGGAGACGGTCTTCTTCGACAGCTGACCGTGGCCGCCATGACCGTTTCGCCCTTCGATCATCCGCTGCTTTCCGGCCTGCTCGGCGACGAGGAGGCGGCCAGGCATTTTTCCGTCGAAGCTGATATCGGCGCGATGCTCGATTTCGAGCGGGCGCTGGCCGAGGCGGAAGCCGAATGCGGTATCATTCCGCGTGATGCCGAGGCGGCAATCGTGAAAGCGCTGGCCGCGTTCCGGCCGGACACGGGCAAGCTGAGGGCAGGCGTCGCCAGCGATGGCGTCGTGGTGCCGGAACTGGTGCGTCAGATCAAAGCTGCGGTCGGGGTGCCGCACGATGCATATGTGCATTTCGGCGCGACCAGCCAGGATGTCATCGACACCTCGCTGGTGCTCAGGCTGCGCCGAGCGGTCGAGCATATCGGCCTGCTGCTGAGCGAGAATATCGTCCGCCTTGTCAGCCTCGAACAGGAGTTCGGGGTCATGGCGCTGACGGCGATGACGCGCATGCAGCCGGCGATACCGATCGCGGCGGCCCACCGGGTCGCTTCCTGGCGGATGCCGCTCCAACCTCACCAGCTACGCTTGAAAGAGCTTTCCGGCAGGCTCCTGCTGGTGCAGTTCGGCGGCGCCGCCGGCACGCTGGAAAAGCTCGGCGACAAGGCCTCCGCCGTGCGTGCCGCGCTGGCCGCCAAACTCGGTCTTGCCGACGCGCCGCAATGGCACAGCCGGCGGGATGCACTGGCCGAGTTCGCATCCTGGCTGTCGCTCGTCACCGGCAGCCTCGGCAAGTTCGGGCAGGATGTCGCGCTGATGGCGCAAGCGGGCGCCGACATAAAACTGTCCGGTGGCGGTGGTTCGTCGGCCATGCCGCATAAGCAGAATCCGGTGAAGGCGGAAGCGCTGGTGGCGCTGGCGCGCTTCAACGCCACACAGCTTTCCGGCATGCATCAGGCGCTGGTGCATGAGCAGGAGCGCTCGGGTGCGGCCTGGATGCTGGAATGGCTCATCCTGCCGCAGATGGTCGCGGCGACCGCGGCCGCGCTGAGGCTTGCCGCCGGGCTTGCCGCCCAGATCGAGAGCCTCGGTCATTGATGCGCACGCGGGTCGCCATCATCGGGTCGGGACCATCCGGCCTGCTGCTCGGCCAGTTGCTCGCCGGCATAGGCGTCGAGACGATCATCCTCGAGCGTTCCAGCCGCGAGCATGTGCTCGGACGTGTGCGCGCCGGCGTGCTCGAACAGGGCACCGTCGACCTGCTCGGCGAAGCGGGCGCTGCAGACAGGCTGCACGCCCAGGGCCTGCCGCATGAAGGCATCTCGCTCGCCTTCGGCGGCCGCGCGCATCGCATCGACATGAGCGCGCTCACCGGCGGCAAGCACGTTACCGTCTATGGCCAGACCGAGGTGACGCTCGACCTGATGCAGAAGCGCGAGGCGGCGGGGCTCGTAACCGTCTTCGAAACCTCGAATGTCGCTCTGCATGATTTCGACGGCGCTTCGCCTTCCGTCAGCTACGACAGGGATGGCGTCACGCACCGCATCGATTGCGACTTCATCGCCGGCTGCGACGGCTATCACGGCGTCAGCCGCAAATCGGTGCCGGAGGGCGCGCTGAAGACGTTCGAGCGGCAGTATCCGTTCGGCTGGCTGGGCGTGCTGGCCGAGGTGCCGCCGGCCGATCGCGAGCTGGTCTATGCCAATCACGAGCGCGGCTTCGCGCTCTGCTCGATGCGCTCGCCGCAGCGCAGCCGCTACTATGTCCAGGTTCCGGCCGACGAGCGGGTCGAGGCATGGTCGGACGACCGGTTCTGGGACGAGCTGCACAGCCGCCTGCCGCCGCAGATAGCGGCCGCCGTCACCACCGGGCCGTCCTTCGAGAAGTCGATCGCGCCGCTTCGCTCCTTCGTCGCCGAGCCGATGCGCTTCGGCCGGCTGTTCCTGGTCGGCGATGCCGCCCATATCGTGCCGCCGACCGGCGCCAAAGGCCTCAACCTCGCTGCCAGCGACGTGCGCTATCTCTTTGCCGGACTTCGCGAATTCTACGGCGGGAAGTCAGAGGCCGGGCTCGACGCCTATTCAGCCAAGGCTTTAGCGCGCGTGTGGAAAGCTGTACGCTTTTCCTGGTGGATGACGACGATGCTGCACCGCTTTCCTGAGACGGGCGAGTTCGGCCAACGCATACAGGAAGCCGAGCTCGACTATCTCGTACATTCGAAAGCCGCATGCACGGCATTGGCCGAAAACTATGTCGGTCTGCCTTATTGATTAGCCTGGGCGGTCAGACCCGCTCTAGCGCGATGGCAATCCCCTGGCCGACGCCAATGCACATGGTGGCCAGGGCCAGCCTGCCGCTGCGCTCGCTGAGCTCCAGCGCCGCCGTGCCGGTGATGCGCGCGCCCGACATGCCGAGCGGATGACCGAGTGCGATCGCGCCGCCATTGGGGTTCACATGCTCCGCCGTCTCGGAAATTCCGAGTTGGCGGAGCGCGGCAATGCCTTGGGAGGCGAAGGCCTCGTTCAATTCGATGACGTCGAACTGTTCGGGCGTCAGGCCGAGGCGGGCGCAAAGCTTCTTGGTGGCCGGCGCCGGTCCGATGCCCATGATACGCGGCGCAACGCCGGCGACGGCGCCGCCGAGGATACGGGCGATCGGGGTCAGCCCATGCTTCCTTGCCGCCGCTTCGGAGGCGATGATGAGGGCAGCCGCGCCGTCATTGACGCCGGATGCGTTGCCGGCGGTGACCGTGCCGCCCTGGCGGAACGGCGTCGGCAATTTGGCCAGCGTTTCGATGGTGGTGCCGGCGCGTGGATGCTCGTCCTTGGAAACGACGATCGCGTCGCCTTTCCTCTGCGGGATGGTCACCGGCGTGATCTCCTTCGCCAGCCGGCCATTCTCTTGCGCGGCCACCGCCTTGTCCTGGCTGCGCACGGCGAAAGCGTCCTGATCGGCTCGGGAGACGGAAAAATCCTCGGCGACATTCTCGCCGGTCTCCGGCATGGAATCGACGCCATATTGCTTCTTCATCAGCGGATTGACGAAGCGCCAGCCGATGGTGGTGTCGTAGATCTCGGCATTGCGCGAGAACGCGGTGTCCGCCTTCGGCATGACGAAGGGCGCGCGGCTCATCGATTCCACTCCGCCGGCAATCATCAGCTCGGCCTCGCCTGATTTGATGGCGCGCGCGGCGATGGTGACGGCATCCATGCCCGAACCGCACAGGCGGTTGACCGTCGAACCGGGAATGTCCTGCGGGAGGCCGGCAAGCAGCAGCGCCATGCGCGCGACGTTGCGGTTGTCCTCGCCCGCCTGGTTGGCGCAGCCATAGATGACGTCGTCGATGGCGGTCCAGTCGAGACCCTTATTGCGCTCACCGAGCGCCCGCAACGGGATGGCGGCTAGATCGTCGGCGCGCACGGAGGACAACGAACCGGCGAAGCGGCCGATGGGCGTGCGGATGTAATCGCAGATGAAGGCTTCAGCCATTTATGCAGCTTTCCCTTTGGCGGTCCCTTGATGCGTCGCCTTGGTGCGGGCCTGCAGGTCGCGCAATGTCTTCAGCTCGAGTTCCGTCGGCGCCGGCGTCTCGTCAAGGGCCTCGGCGAATTTTACGACCCAGCCACAAGTCTCCTGCACCTGCTCGCGGCTGACGCCGGGATGCAACGACACCACGGTGAATTCCTTGGTCACCGGGTCCGGTTTCCAGATGGCGAGGTCGGTGATCAGAAGCGTCGGCCCGGCGGTGTCGATGCCGAGCCGCTTGCGGTGGTCGCCACCTTCGCCATGGCCGAAGGAGGTGAAGAAATCGATCTTCTCGACCATGCCGCGCTTCGATTGCGCCATGGTGATGTAGACTTGCCTCGATGAGGTGGCGATCTCCGGCGCGCCCCCGCCGCCGGGCAGGCGGGTCTTGGGACGCGCATAGTCGCCGATGACGGTGGTGTTGATGTTGCCGAACTTGTCGAGCTGGGCGGCGCCTAGGAAGCCGATCGAGATGCGGCCGCCTTGCAGCCAGTAGCGGAACATCTCCGGCACCGCGACGGTGGTGACCGCCGTCTCGCACAATTCGCCGTCGCCGATCGACAGCGGCAAGACGTCAGGCGCGGTGCCGATGGTGCCGCTCTCATAGATCAGCGTGATGTCGGGCGCGTGCGTCAGCCGCGCGACGTTGCAGGCCGCCGATGGCGCGCCGATGCCGACGAAGCAGACATCGTCGCTTTTCAAGGCGCGGCTGGCGGCGATCGTCATCATCTCGTTGGGGGTGAAGCCCAGCTTATCAGCGTCGCTCATGCGGCTTTCCTCAGATGCTCGACGCGGCCGGCAAAGTCCTCGGCGCTGCTCTCGATAACGTTCTTGTGCATCCACGCCTGGAAACGGTCGCGGTCGGCGGCGATCTCGTCCCATTCGAGATAGGCTGCGTTGTCGCGCTCGTAATAGCCATGCGTGTAGGAGGGATGCGAGCCACCGGGCACGACGGAAATCGCAGCGATCGTCCAGTTCGGCAGCACGGTGAGATTGGGGTGGAGGTCGTCGAAATTGTCGACCACTTCCTCGACCGTCACCACGGCACGCTTTGCGGCAAGAACAGCTTCCTTCTGGATGCCGATGATGCCTTCGACCAGCACATTGCCTTTCCGATCCGCCTTCTGCGCGTGGATGAAGGTGACGTCCGGCCTTATCGCCGGGACGGCGGCCAGCACCTCGCCGGTGAAAGGGCAGCTGACCGATTTGATGTTCGGATTGACCGACGCCAGACCGGCGCCGCGATAGCCGCGGAACACCGCGCAGGGCAGGCCAGCGGCGCCCGCCTCATAGGCGTTGGCCATGCCGGCATGGCTGTGCTCCTCGACCTCAATGGCGCGCGGAAAGCCGTTCTCGATGGCGTCGCGGGCGCGTCGCAGCAGGCCGACACCCGGATTGCCGACATAGGAGAAGACGACCTTCCTCGCCATGCCCATGCCGATCATCTGGTCGTAGATCAGGTCCGGCGTCATGCGGATGAGAGTAAGGTCGTGAAAGCCCTGGCGGATCGCTTCATGCGCGGCGGCGGTGGGAATAAGATGGGTGAAGCCCTCGAAGGCGACTGTGTCGCCGTCATGCAGGTTTTCCGCGACCGCCTCCTTCAGCGGCAGGAACTTGACCATCTCGAGGCTCCATCGACGCAAAAGAAGTTCGCATTGCGAACAAATGTTTTGTATGAGATACTTCTAGCTCCAACCTGTCGATTGAGTCAACGTCGGCCTGGAGGCGTCCCTGGAAGAGGAATCCATTTCGCGCGACCATGTCGGCTCGCTGGAAAGAGGCCTTACGGTGATGGAAATCCTCGCGCGCCATCCGGCCGGCATGACGCTGACCGAGATGGCCGAAGAGGCTGACCTCACCCGCGCGGGAGCTCGCCGCTTCCTGCTGACATTGGTCGCCACGGGCTATGCGTCGCAATCCGGACGGCTGTTCTCGCTGTCGCCACGCCTTTTGATGGTCGCACGGACCTGGCTCGGCGGTGCATCGCTCTGGACCTTCGCGGCGCCCATCATGCGCGAGGTAGCGGGAAAATTCGACGAAGCCTGCAATGCGGCGGTGCTGTCAGGCGAGGACGTCGTCTATGTCGCGCGCATTCCCGGGCGGCGAATCTTGAGCGTCGCGCTCGATGTCGGCACCAGGCTGCCGGCCTATTGCACGTCGATGGGGCGGGTGCTGCTTTCCGGTCTGGCGGTGGATGATTTGAAGACCTTCCTGACGCAAGCGACCCTCGAGCGGCGCACGCCGAAGACGATCACCGGCCGCGCCGCGCTTGATAAGGCCATAGACAAGGCGAGGGCGGAAGGCTTCGCCATCGTCGACCAGGAGCTGGAGCTCGGCCTGCGCTCGATCGCGGTGCCGATCGTCGACCGCGCTGGCCGCACAGTCGCCGCCATTAACGTCTCGACGCAGTCGGCGCGTTTCTCGGTCGAGGCGATGGAGCGCGACATCCTGCCGGTGCTGCGGCAGGCCAAGCAGCGGGTGGAGGAGTTCTTCTTCGTTTAGTGAAAGCCAATCTCGTTCGTTCGCACTCCGGCATGATATCTTAACTCCAGCCAAGAGCCGGCTGCGAAGCCGTCGCGCTGCTGGGTGCAATTGTCGAAGGACGAGACCGGTGCAGCGGATTCATCCAGCGATTTTTCTCTTTGCCGCCCGCGCCTTGCGAGACTTCGGCGACGGCTTCGTTGCCGTGTTGCTGCCGGTTTACCTGCTTGCCCTCGGATTCACTCCCCTGCAGGTCGGCGTCATCGCGACAGCGTCGCTGCTCGGTTCCGCGCTGCTGACAATCGGTGTCGGGTTTCTCGGCGCCCGGCACGATCGTCGCCAGCTCCTGCTGGCTGGCGCCGGCTTGATGATTGCCACGGGTGTGGCCTTCGCCGTGGGCCATGACTATGCGCTGCTTCTGGTCGTTGCGCTTGCCGGCACGATCAACCCTTCGGCCGGCAGTGTCAGTGTGTTCGTGCCACTGGAGCACGCGGTGCTCGCGCGCGAGGTCACGGAGCGTGAGCGCACCGGGATGTTCGCGCGCTACAGCCTCGCGGGCGCGCTTGCGGCCGCCGCGGGTGGACTTGCTTCCGCGATGCCTGACCATTTGGCCCCGGTTGGCCTGGACCGGCTTGCCGGCATCCAGGCCATGTTCGTCCTTTATGCGCTTCTCGGTCTGTTGGGGGGCTTGCTCTACGCGTTGATCCCGCGCCGCCCGGTGCCGGCCGCCGGAACTGCCGCTGCGCTTGGCCCTTCGCGCCGTGTCGTTCTCAAGCTTGCGGTCCTGTTCAGCCTCGATGCCTTTGCAGGGGGATTCGTCGTCCAATCGCTGGTCGCCCTTTGGCTGTTCGAGCAATTCAACCTCTCGCTTTCGCAGGCGGGGGCTTTCTTCTTCTGGTCGGGGATGCTGTCGGCATTCTCGTTTCCGGTGGCCGCCCGGCTGTCGCGCCGCATCGGTCTGGTCAACACGATGGTGTTCACGCACATTCCGTCCAGTGTCGCCCTGATGCTGGCTGCGCTGGCGCCGACGCTGCCCCTAGCGCTTTTCTTCCTGCTGATCCGGGCGGCGCTGTCGCAGATGGATGTGCCGACGCGCTCGTCCTATGTCATGGCCGTCGTTACTAAGGCGGAACGGGCGGCCGCTGCGAGCTTCACGTCGGTGCCGCGCAGCCTGGCCGCCTCGATCAGCCCTGTCTTGGCCGGAGCACTCTTTGCTGCGTCATTCCGGGCATGGCCGCTACTGATCTGCGGTACACTGAAGATCGTCTACGATCTCCTGCTGCTGGCACAATTCCGGAGCCTGAAACCTCCGGAGGAACGCTGACGAGAACGGGCCGAACTGCTGAAAGTTCGGCATCCCTTGCGGGACCCATTTCCCGATTGACGCCACCATTCAATTACCGTATTGAACAGGATTATACAGGTTCATTGAACAGGTATTGATATGGCCCGTCGCCCCATGCAGATCTCACCCGGCACGGGCAAACCCGAGCAGATCGCGACGGTTCTGGAGCATGAGATACGCTCCGGCGTGCTTGGCTTCGGCGATCGCCTGCAGAGTGAAAACGAACTGGTCCAGCGCTTCTCCGTCAGCCGCAATACGGTGCGCAAAGGGCTGGAAGAACTTTCCAGCCGGGGGCTCATCACCACCAAGGTCGGCATCGGCTCCTTCGTGACCTTCGACGGCATGCCGGTCGACGACGCGATCGGCTGGTCGCGCGCGCTTGCCAATGCCGGCGCCAATGCCGAGACCCGAACCCTCCGGCTCGAGATCATCGAGGACGCCGAACTGGCGGCAAGGCTCGGCGTCGAGAGCCCATCCTTCATCGCCGTCGACCGCGCTCGCACCAATGCCGATGACGGCCACGCCATCTCGATCGAGCGCAGCCGCCTGCCGCTGTCGCCCGAACTGGAAGACATGCCCCTGCGCGGCCTGCGCGAAGGCACGCTGCACCAGACGCTGCGCGGGGCAGGGCTGGTGCCCGACCACGGCGAGGAATGGGTCGATATCGAGATGCTGAGCGCCACCGACGCCGCGATCCTCGCCTGCGCGCCCGGCACCCCGTTCCTGCGCACGCGCCGTCTGACGCGCGCCGCCGACGGTCGCGCCATCGAATTCGTCACCAGCCTGCTCAACCCCGCGCATTTCGCGCTGCATCTGGAGTTTTGAGCATGGCGGGGGAGGAGATGGATCGGGCAATGGGCGCGCTGGTCGGCGGGGCGCTGGGCGATGCGCTGGGCATGCCGACGCAGCTTCTGCCCCCGGCCCGCATCGCCGATCTCTACGGCCATGTCGAGGACTTCGTCGCGCCCTCAGCCGATCACCCGGTGTCGAAAGGGCTGCCGGCCGGTGCGATCACCGACGACACCGAGCAAGCGTTGCTGCTTGGCCGCATCCTCGTCGACTCCGGTGAGCGTTTCGACCATGCGCGCTGGGTCAGCGCGCTGCTCGACTGGGAGCGCGACGTCAAGGCGCGCGGCAGCTACGATCTGCTTGGACCATCGACCAAGCGTGCCATCGATGCCATCAACAGCGGTGTGCCGGCCGAAGAGGCGGGGCGCGGCGGCGACACCAATGGCGCTGCGATGCGCATCGCGCCGGTCGGCATCATGATGCCGCCTGAGCCGCTCGACGCCCTGGTAGCCAAGGTGGCTGAAACCTGCCGGGCCACGCACAACACATCCATCGCGATAGCTTCCGCAAGCGCCGTTGCCGCCGCTGTCAGTCTCGGCATCTCGGGGGGTGACTGGCGCGCCGCTTCTGGCCATGCGGTCGCGGCGGCAAGACTTGGCGCCAATCTTGGCCATTGGGTCACCGGCGGCGACATCGCCGCGCGCATTGTCTGGGCGCAGGAGCTCGTCCGCGGCAAGGTCGAGAAGGAAGCCATCAAGCTGATCGTCGACCTGATCGGTACCGGCGTCGCCAGCCAGGAATCGGTGCCGGCGGCCTTCGCAGTGTTGGAGGTCGCGCGGGGCGATGCCTGGCAGGCTGCCGTCATCGCGGCCAATCTCGGCGGCGACACCGACACGATCGGAGCGATTGCCGCCGGCATGGCAGGCGCCTGCGCCGGCCTGTCGAACCTGCCGCAGCACCGCATCGCCGAGCTGAAAGGCATTGACATCGCGGAGGTCCGCGCGCTGGCGGAAGATCTGGTCGCGGCCCGGACAGCCAAGACCGGTCCAGGCAAGGAGGACGCGACGTGAGCGGGCGTCTCGTCCATGTCGGCAGCGCGGTGGTGGATTACGTCTACCGCATCGACGCGTTGCCGGCAGCCGGCACGGAAAAGACCGCGTCGGCTTACGCCCGCGTCGCCGGCGGCGGCTTCAACATGATGGTCGCGGCAAGCCGCACCGGCATGAAGGTGGTGTTCGGCGGCCAGCTCGGCAGCGGGCCGGACGGAGACTTCCTGCGCGCCGCTTTCGCCGCCGAAGACATCCAAACGCTGACGCCGCCATCGCCCTTGATGGACAGCGGCAATTGCGTCGCCATGATCAGCAGCGACGCCGAACGCACTTTCGTCTCCTGGCCGGGCGCCGAGAGCCGGCTCACGGCGGACATGATGAAGCCGGTCCAAGTCGTTCCAGGCGATTGGGTTTTCACCTCGGGCTATACGCTGAGCTATCCCGGCAGCCGCGATGCGTTGGCGGACTGGATCGAGGCGTTGCCGGCCGGCATCCCTTTTGTCTTCGATCCGACGCCGGTGATCGCCGACATTCCGCGACCGATCCTGGACAGGGTTCTGGCGCGCACGACCTGGCTGAGCTGCAACACCAATGAGGCCGCCGAAATAGCGGGAGCCGGCGACGCCCAGACCGTCGCCATCCGGTTGCTCGCCGAGCATTGCCCCAGCGCCGAAGGCGTCGTCATCCGCGCCGGCGCGCATGGCTGCCTCGTGCGCATGGCCGATGGCGGCACCCGCGCGGTGCCGGGTTTCCAGGTGCAAGCCGTCGATACCAACGGGGCCGGTGACACGCATATCGGCGCCTTCGTCAGTGGCCTTTCGCGCGGCATGTCCCCTTGTGAGGCGGCACGCTACGCGAATGCGGCCGCGGCGCTTTCGGTCACCCGCCATGGCGGGTCCTCGGCGCCGACAGACTCGGAAATCCAGGAATTCCTGACTGAGCGCGGCGAAGCGACGACCGCACTTGGCCGGGCGGAAGCGACTGCAACTTAACAAGCCCGCCAACCGGGCAAATAATGAGAGGAAAAGAACATGCGCATGCCCAGACTGACCGCTTTCCTGACGGCGACCGCCGTCTTCGTCTCCGCCTTCACACTTGCAGCGCAAGCCGCCGAGGAAGTGCATGTGCTCAACTGGAAAGGCTATGGCGCCGACGAGCCGTGGGCGGTCGCCAATTTCGAGAAGGCGACCGGCTTCAAGGTGGTCAATGACTTCTTCAACTCCGAACAGGAGATGCTGACCAAGATCCGGACCAATCCCGGCCTCTACGACGTCGTCATGATCAACGCCGCCTTCAACGACCAGGCGATGGCCGGCAAGCTGATCCAGCCGATCGACGTTTCGAAGCTCTCCAACTATGCCGACATCGCCAAGGACAAGGCCGGGTCGCCGATGCTCAACCATGACGGCAAGGTCTACGGCGTGCCGTGGGTGTGGGGCCTGACCGCTTTGGCCATCAACGACAAGTCCTTCGACAAGCCGCCGACGTCGATCGCCGAGATGTGGGACCCGGCGCATAAGGGCCGGGTCATCATCCGTGACGACGCGGTCGAGGCGGTGCAGTTCGGCGCGATCGCTTCGGGGCAGAACATCAACGACATCAAGGATATGGACGCAGTCAAGGCGAAGCTCACCTCGCTGATGCCGCAGATCAAGACCTTCTGGAGCTCGGAGAACGACTGGAACCAGATGGTCGCCTCCAACCAGATCGACATCGGCACCTATTGGAGCGGCTCGGCCGACCGCGCCAAGACGCATTTCAAGCTGCCGGTCTCGCTGGTCATCCCGCAGGAAGGTGCCGTCGCCTGGCTGGATGCCTTCTCAATCCCCGTCGGTTCCAAGAACGTCGCGGGCGCCGAGGCCTTCATCAACTACATGATCGACCCGAAATTTTATGTCGAATGGGTCACCAAGGTTGGCGCGCCGGTTTCGGCCAATACCAAGGCGGTCGAGGCGCTGCCCGAGGATGCCTTCAACCGCAAGGTCATGGGCAGCCCGGATGTCGCCAAGCGCATCCAGTTCCAGGCGCCGGTCACCGACGAGCAGCGCGAGAAGTATCTGGCGCTGTGGCAGGAGCTGAAGGTCAACGTGAAGTAATCGTGGGCTTTCGGGAGGGAGAGGCAGAATGGCTGACCAGCGTGCGATCGGCTCGCGCCGCGGACTGAGGCCTGCCCTGCCGCTTCTCCTTCCCGCCTATCTGTGGCTGACGGTGGCGATCTTCCTGCCGCTGTCGGCCATGGTCTTTTTCTCCTTCATGACCGACCTGCCGCTGGCAGGCAAAGAGTGGGCCTTCACGCTCGGCAATTACGCGGCCTTCTTCTCGCAAAGCCTCTACTCGACGCTGCTGTTCGCCTCGCTGCGACTCGGGCTTGAAGTGACGCTGTGGTGCATCGTCATCGGCTATCCGGCGGCCTATGTGCTGGCCAAGGTGCTCAAGGGGCGCAGCCGAGAGGCGATCTTCCTGCTCGTCATCTTGCCCTTCTGGTCGAACGGGCTGGTGCGCATCTTCTCCTGGGCGATGGTGCTGCGCGAAGGCGGCATCCTCGACACGGCGCTCAACGCGGTGCTGCCGTTCAAGATCAACATCGATCTCATGTATTCCTACCCTGCGGTCATCATCGGCCTGGTGCACTCCTATGTGCCCTATATGGTGCTCACCTGTTATCTCACGCTGCAGGCCATCGACGACTCGTTGATCGAGGCGGGCCGCTCGCTCGGGGCCTCGCGGCGGCAGGTGCTGTGGCGGGTGATCATCCCGCTATCTATGCCGGGCCTGATCGCCGGTGCCGCGCTGATCTTCGTGCCGGTGGTTGGCTCCTTCATGGAGCCGCGCATCCTCGGCGGCCGCACCGGCACTTTCTACGGCACCGTCATCGAGGACCAGTTCGTCGCGGTCTTCAACTGGCCGCTGGGCGCAGCCCTTTCCTTCATCCTGCTCGCCGTGGTGCTGATCATCCTGGCGCTGGCCGCGCCCGTCCTGCGGAGGGCCGCGTGATGGCGACAACGCGCGTGCTCGAATGGCTCGGGCGCTTCTACATCGTGCTTTTGCTCGGCTTCCTCTATCTGCCGATCGTCATCATGGCGGCGATGTCCTTCAACGCCTCGCCCTTCTACCAATTGCCGTTCGAATGGACGACGGACTGGTACATCTCGCTCTGGCAGAACGATCAGCTGATCGCGGCGACCTGGAACAGCATCGAGATCGCGATCATCACCACCTTGATCTCGACCGCGCTCGGCTCGATGGCTTCGCTCGCGCTCTATCGCTACGAGTTCCGCGGCAAGAAATTCCTGCAGGCGCTGCTCTTCCCACCGATCGCCATTCCGTGGCTGATCACCGGCACGGCGATGCTGATCTTCTTCTTCGGCGTCGGTATCGGTCGCGGGCTCATCGCCATCCTGCTTGGCCATGTCGCGCTGGCGCTGCCTTACGTCATCGTCGTCGTATCGGCGCGGCTGCAGACCTTCGCGCCGGAGCTGGAGGAGGCGGCGCGCTCGCTCGGCGCCAATCAGTGGCAGGTGACCATGCGCGTGACCTTGCCGTGGATCATGCCCGGCGTGATCGCCGGCGGGCTGTTCGCCTTCGCCGTGTCGTTCGACCAGTTCGTGGTTTCGTATTTCCTGTCGACGCCTGGCCAGACGACGCTACCGGTCGAAATCTATGCCGCGATCCGCAAGGGTTTTACGCCCGAGATCAACGCGGTCTCGACAATTATCATTGTGGTGTCGATGGCGCTGATGCTGCTCACGGCGCGCTTCTTCAAATTCGGCGGAGAGAAATAATGGCTGGCGTCCAGGTCGCGAACGTCTCCCGCAGCTTTGGCGCGCACAAGGCGTTGGATAACGTTTCGATCGATTTCGCCGATGGCGGCTTCTATGCGCTGCTCGGGCCGTCCGGCAGCGGCAAGACCACGCTGCTGCGCCAGATCGCCGGCTTCGATTTCCCCGATGCCGGGCGCATCGCCATCGGCGGTGAAAGCGTCGAGCGCGTGCCCGTCGAGAAGCGGCGCATCGGCATGGTGTTCCAGAACTATGCGCTGTTCCCCAATATGAGCGTCGCCGACAATGTCGCCTTCGGTCTTTCGGTGCGCGGCGAGGCGAAGGCCACGATCGCCACGGAGGTGCAGCGCGCGCTCGATCTCGTGCAGCTCGGCAAGCTCGGCGGGCGCAAGCCGCATCAGCTTTCCGGTGGCCAGCGCCAGCGCGTGGCGCTGGCGCGGGCCATCGTCACCAAGCCGCGCGTGCTGTTGCTCGATGAGCCGCTCGGCGCGCTCGACAAGGCGCTGCGCGTCGACATGCAGATCGAGCTGAAGCGCATCCAGCGCGAGATCGGCATCACCACCATCTTCGTCACGCACGACCAGGAAGAGGCGCTGACGATGAGCGACCGCATCGGCATATTGCGCGACGGCCGGCTGGTGCAGGAAGGGCCGCCGGAGGAGATCTATGACCGGCCGCAAAGCGAGTTCGCCGCCACTTTCCTCGGCGATGCCAACATCTTTCGCGGCAATGCCACCGGCACAGGGATCAGGCTGCCCGACGGCACGACGATCGCAGCTTCGACAGGCGCGTCGGTGCCGGCCGGCGTCAAGGCAAGCTGCGCGGTCCGGCCGGAGCGCATCCGGATTTCGACCAGCGCGGCAAAGCCGGATCCTGCCGATGCCAACACGCTCACTGGACAGGTCTCAAAGCGCATCTTTGCCGGCAACAACAGCACCTATTTCGTCGAGCGGGACGGCCAGACGCTGAAGGTGATCGTCCAGAACACCGGCGCCGAACGCCTGGCGGAAGGTCAGTCTGTCGTGCTCAGCTGGTCGCCGGACAGCACTGTGCTTATCGCCTGATATCGCTGATGGAAAATGATGGCGCGCGGCTTGGCTGTAGCCTGGACGATCGCGTTATTATCCAGTCCTCGAGGAGGAATGGATGGCGAGCATGGGTTTCGAGCCGGATGTGAAGGTCCGGGTCAAGGACTACCGGATCGGCTGCATCGGCGCCGGCATGATCATGGCCGAATGCCATCTCGCCGCCCATGCGCAGGCGCTGGAGCCATGCGCGCCATCACACCGACACCATCATCGTCGGCCGTGACGCCGAGATCGCGGTGATGCGGCCGCCGGAGCCATGAAGCAAGGTTTGAAAAGCGTCAGCCCGTTGCTGGAGGGCCTTGCCAGATTCCGCTGGCAAGAGCGGCATAAAGCGCTTCAGCGTCGATGCCGAGCGGCCGGTCTTCCTTGAGCGTCGCCACATGCGCGCGCACGGCCGCGTGGATTGCGCCGGTGGCCTGCGCGAGTTTTGCGCCCTGGCGCAAATCGACGGCCTGCGCGGCAGCCATCAGCTCGAAGGCGATCAGCCGCCGCCACAGCACGATCATCTCGGCGCATTTTGCGACGGCGAGCGGCGTCTGCGTGGCGTGATCCTCGACGCCCTCAGACACGGGCAGGAAGTCGAGCATCACCGGATTGGCCTTGTGGCGGATCGCGGCCAGGATCGCCGTCACCGTTTTCTGCAGCGGGACGAAGCCGGCGGAAGCGCCGCCGACCGGCGAGAGGTATTTCGGCAGGCCGTGGCGGGTCGAGCCGGTTAGCTGGATGAAGCGGGCGGCCGACGCCGCTGCGCATTGCGCGATCGCCAGGCCAAGCGTCTCGAAGGCGAGCGCGAGCGAGGCGGTGTGGAAATTGCCGGTCGACATGACCACCTCATCCTCGGCAAGCACCAGCGGATTGTCGGCGGCGGCATTGAGCTCGATCTCGACCGCCAGCCTGGCATGGTCGATCGCCTGGATCAGCGCGCCATGGATCGAGGGCATGCAGCGGATCGACAGCGGATCCTGGATGGTGGTCGGCGCCGGCGCCTCGTCGCGCGCCAGCAGGTCGCGCAGCGCCTTGGCCGCAAGCTGCTGGCAGGCGCCCGGGCGGGCCTGATGCTGGCGCGGATCGAGGATGGAGCGGTTGGCGCCGATGCCTTCCATCGTCAGCGCGCCGGCCTGCTGCTGCTGGTCGAGCGCCGACAGCGCATCGGTCAGCGCCAGCGCCCCCGTACCGGTCGAAACCGCCGAGGCGTTGATCAGGGAGAGACCGTCCTTCGGCGAGAGCGTGACGGGCGCAAGCCGCGCCATCATCAGCGCCTTGGCGGCAGGCATGCGCCGGCCCTGGTATTCGGCTTCGCCATCGCCGACCAGCACGCGGGCGATCGCCGTCATCAGCAGAAGGTCGCCGGCGCCGATCGAGCCTAGCGACCCCATCACCGGATGCACGCCGGCATTGAGCGCCTCGACCAGCGCCGTGAACACACGCGGCGACAGGCCCGAGCCGCCGGCGGCGAGCATGGCGACTCGGGCGAACATCGCCGCCCGCACCGCCGGCATCGGCAGGGCCTCCCCGACCGCGGCGCTGCGGCCTTCGATCAACTGGCGCTGGAAGGCGCTCGCGTCTCCTTCGACCGCGGTGACAAGATTGGCGCCGAGCCCGGTGTTCAGCCCGTAGATCTGCTGGCCGCCGGCCGCAGCGGCATCAAGGACTTGGCGCGCCTTGCTGAGCTTTTCGAGGACGGAGGGCGTGACCTCGACCTTGCAGGCGTTCCGCGCGGCGGCAACCACATCCTCGATGCTGACGCCGGCGCCGGTGAGAACGAGCGGGCTCATGCGAAGCGCAGCCTCTGGCCGATGCCGTTTGCGCCGGCCTTGGCGAGCATGGCCTGGCCGAGCGCGATGTCGGACAGCGAGAGCCCGCGATGCCAGAACAGTATCGTCTCGCCATCGCTTTGCCGGCCGGCCTTGAGGCCGGCGGCGATCTGACCCAATTCGGCATGCAAGGTTGCCTCGCTCAGCCGTCCGGTCTCGACATGGGCGCGCAGCGAGCCGAACTTGCCGCCCTTGCACTGGCCCCAGTCGTCGACGACGATCTTCTGCATGATGTCGGTCAGCGACAGCTCGACCGCGCTCATCGTGCCGTAAGGCACCACCAGCGCGCCGCGCTTGATCCATTCGGTCTTGAGTAGCGGCTGCGGCTCCGGCAGCCGCGAGGCCTCGACGACGATGTCCGCGCCTTCGATGCAGCTTTTCCAGTCGGAAACGGCCAGGACCGGCTTGCCGAGATCGGCGGCGAGCTTCGTGGCAAAGGAGTCACGGCTTTCAGGCCGGCGCGAATGGACGCGGATCTCGTCGAAATCGAACAGATGATCGAGCAGGCGGACATTCCAATAGGCGGTTCCGCGCGCGCCGATGTGGCCGAGCACCTTCGACGACTTCTTCGCCAGATGCCTGGCGCCGATGGCTGTGATCGCGCCGGTGCGCATGTCGGTGATAACGGTGGCGTCGAGGATGGCGCGTGGCGTGCCGGTGCGCGGATCGAAAAGATTGAGAATGCCGAATTCCGAAGGCAGGCCGTGCTTGTAGTTGTCGACATAGTCGCCGACGATCTTCACGCCGGCGGCGTCGAGCGGCGCCACATAGCCGCGCAGCACGTTGAAGTGGCCATGGAAGGAGGGATCGGGCTCGAGATGGACGCGCGGCTCGATCACCGTCCGACCGTTGCCCTGCGCCACCAGCCCGGCTTCGACGGCGCCGATGATCTCGGCGTCGGTCATCGCAAGGGCTTCGATGTCGAGAGCATTGAGGTAATCGATATAGATGGGCTTCATGCGGTTTCCTCGGCCACCCCCGCGGCTCATCCATAACAGGCCAAACAGGGACACGGAAGTTTGTTGGATAAGTTCTGGACTGCACCGGGCTTATGCTGTTCAACCACCGCGTCATGACCAGCATTCCCGACAACGCAGCCGTGTCCCCGCCCGCAAATTCCTCGCGTCAGGCGCGTCGTGTCGCGCTGATCGTGGCGGTCGCCTTCTTCATGCAGCTGCTCGATTCGACGATCATCTCGACGTCGCTGCCCCAGATGGGCCAGTCCTTCGGCGTGTCTGCGGTGGCGATGAGCATCGGCATCACCGCCTATATGCTGACCATGGCGGTGTTCGTGCCGCTGTCGGCCTGGCTTGTCGATCGGTTCGGCGCGCGCAACATTTTCCTCGTCGCGATCGCGCTGTTCACGCTGGCGTCGGTTGCCTGCGGCTTTTCACAGAGCCTGGCCGAGTTCGTCGCCGCCCGCATCGTGCAGGGCCTGGGCAGCGCGCTGATGACGCCGGTGGGCCGCATCCTGGTGTTGCGTAACGCCGAGAAGTCCGAGTTGATCGCCGCGACAGCGCTGATCACCTGGCCAGCGCTGTTCGCCCCGGTGGTCGGGCCGGTGCTTGGCGGCTTCATCACCACCTATCTCTCCTGGCATTGGAACTTCTTCATCAACGCGCCGCTGGGACTGACCGGGCTTGCGCTGGTCGCCCGGTTCGTGCCGGGCGACCGCGATTCCGGGGCGAAGCCATTCGACTGGCCGGGCTTTTTCCTCACCTCGCTCGGCCTTGCGGTGATGCTTTACGGGCTCGAACGCCTGGCACATCCCGAGGACGGCTTGCTGCCGACGATTGGTTCCATCGGCATTGGCATCGTGATCGGCTGGTTCGCCGTTCGCCACCTTGTGCAGGCTCGGCATCCGCTGCTCGACCTTTCGGCCTTCAAGGTGCTGACCTTCGCGATCTCGACGCTTGCCGCGGGCACGGTTTTCCGCGTCGCCATCAACGCCACGCCCTTCCTGCTGCCGCTGCTATTCCAGGTCGGGTTTGGTCTGCGTCCGGTCGATGCCGGCCTGTTGGTTCTGGCCTATTTCCTCGGCAATCTCGGCATGAAAACGATGACGACACCGACGCTCAGGCGACACGGCTTCCGCTCCGTAATGGTGGTGAACGGGGCGATCGCATCGCTGGCGGTCATGGCCTGCGGCGCGATCTCGCCGCAGACGCCGCAGGTGCTGGTGGTCGCGCTGATGCTGGTGGCTGGTCTCACGCGCTCGATGCAGTTCACGGCGCTCAACACGCTCGCCTTCGCCGATATCGACGCGCCGCAGCGGAGCTCGGCGGCGACGCTCTCCAGCATGCTGCAGCAGATATCGATGCTGTTCGGCGTGGCGATCGCGGCGGCGATCCTCAATCTGTCGCAGATCGTCAGAGGCGAAGCTTTGCCCGAGCTCGTCGACTTCAGAATCACCTTTGTCACGATCGGCCTGCTGGGGTTCGCGGCGGCGATGCGCTTCCTGGTGCTGCCGGCCAATGCCGGCACCGAGGTTTCCGGGCATCCGACGAACAATTGACGTCGCGCCGGGCGCATTTTGCGGACTCAAATTGCGCCGGCCGCGCTACCTTCGAACAGGCTCTTCTGTCAGCCGGACGATCGCGGCACCTAACCGCCAAAAGGCTAAGAGTTTCCGCCTATTGCGCCAGTTACGCCAATCGATGCGTCCACTCGGAAAATAGTCGGAGAGGCGCGGTTCTTGAACGCGGATTCATTTGACGAGCCGCTGTTGAGCCGATTAGCTTTCGTGCGGGATGGCGGCGTACAGGGCCTTGCCATCGGGGCGAAAGACATAAGCAATGAATGCGACCGGCCGGCCGAACTGGAGGCGCCTCAATCAGGAGGGCATTGTCTTTGCCATCGCCATCCTTTTGTTCGCCGCCGCTGCGCTGGGCCTGCCCGGGTTCCTGACCGCCGACAATCTGGTTGCCATCGTCCGCTCGGTGTCCGTGCTGGGCATCCTGGCGCTCGGCATGGCGGTCGTCATCATCGGCCGCGGCATCGACCTGTCGGCGGTGGCGATCATGGCGATGTCGGTTGCCTGGTATCTGCAGCTGCTCAACACCGGCACCTCGGACGGACTGGCCTTTGCCTATGTGATTGCCGGCGTTCTAGCCATTGGCCTGCTCAACGGCTTTCTGGTCGCCTATGCCGACGTTCCGGCGATCTTCGTTACTTTGGCGACCGGCTCCTTCGTCTTCGGCTATGTGCGCTCGCAACTGATCACGCAGGATGCCGTTCCGGTGCCGCAGGGCCACTGGGTGGAGCTGCTCGGCGGCGTGCGCTTCCTCGACATCCCCATCGAGGTCTTCGTCTTCGCCGGACTGGCGTTCCTGGTCTTCCTGTTCCTGCGCTATACCAAGTGGGGCCGCTTCATCTATTTCGCCGGCGACAACCCGGTCGCGGCGCGCAACATAGGCATTCCGGTGCGCCCCATGCTGGTGCTGCGCTACGCGCTTTCGGCCGTGGTGGCGCTGATCGCCGGACTGCTGACGGCGGCCAGCCTGCATTCGATCAACACGCGCGTCGTCAATTCGACGCTGCTCTACGACATCGTGCTGGTGGCGGTGATCGGCGGCATCGGGCTGTCCGGCGGCAGGGGCGGGGTGCGCAACGTGCTGGTGGGAGCGGCGCTGATCGGCATCCTGCTCAACGCCATGACCATCATCGACATTCCGCTACTCTACCAGAACCTGATCAAGGCGGCGATCCTGCTCGGAGCCATCATCGTCGACGGCATCATCAATCCGCGCGACGAGCAGACCGCGCAACAGGGCGACATTTAGAGCAGATTGGCCAGCCCATTTGCTCTGGGGTACCCGGATCGATCGTGACGATCGCCCGGCAACGAAAACCGAACAGAGGTGTGACATGAGACTACTCAGAGCATTGATCGCAGCCGCCACGGCGCTCGCCGTGACCGCCTTCGCTGCGCCGAGCTTTGCCGCAGACGATCCAGGCCCGGCCGCCTATGCCAAGGCGCTCAATGGCAAGCGCGTCATGCTGGTGCCCCTGGCGATGGGCTTCGACCTGGCGCAAGGCTGGGCGCATTACCTGAAGAAGGAAGTCGAGGCCTGGGGCGGCACGTTCGAGACCCGTGATCCGAACTGGGTTGTCGATGCCGGCGCGCAGGCGATCACCGACGCCATCGCTTCCGACACCAGGCCGGATGTTCTGATCATCCACGCGCCCGACCTGAACTCCTATTCGAAGCTGATGAAGAAGGCGCAGGCCGCCGGCACCTATGTGCTGCTGGTCGACAATCCGGCAAACTTCCCGGCCGACGCGTTCGTCGGCAGCGACTGGGACAAGCTCGGCCAGCTCGAGGCTGAAGCGGCGATCAAGGGCTGCGGCGAGAACTCGTCGAAAAAGATCGGGCTGGTCCAGGGCGACCAGGCCAACTCGTCCAGCCTTTACCAGTATGCCGGCATCATGAAGGTGCTGGAGAAGCATCCCGACTTCCAGGTTGTCGCCAAGCCGGATTCCAATTGGGATGCGACCACCTCGCGCAACGTGACGACGACGATGCTGCAGCAGCATCCCGACATCTGCTCGATCATCGACTTCTGGGATGGCGACGCGACCGGGGCATCCGCCGCGATCCGAGACGCCAAGCTCGACGGCAAGGTGTTCCTGGTCACCACCGGCGGCGGCGAGAAGGCGGCCGACTGCGACAAGCTGAACGACGGCACCTATGGCGCCGTGGTGATGACCGACCTTGCCCGCCAGTCCGGCGACATGAACGCCATCATCAAGTTCCTGCTGCAGAGCGGCCAGCCGGCCGGCACCTCGCACACCTACATCTACACGCTGGAGAAGGCGACGACCAAGGCCGATCTCAAGCCCGACAGCTGCTGGGACCTGAAGGCGCTGCAGGCTGAAGCCGCGGCGAAATAAGCCCCCCAGCCAGAACGCATTCCACGAGGTGGCTAGATCGTTCTGGCCACCTCTTTTCCCGTTTGAATGACAGCAGCCGCCGATGACTTTTCGTGAACGCCTCCAGGCCTGGCGCTACAATCTCGTGCCCGACCATCTGGTCGGGGAGATCCTGACCAAGCGCTGGACCGACAATGCCATACCGTTCCTGGCGCTGGTGGCGACGCTCGGCGTCTTCGGCTCGATCATTCCGGGTTTCTTCAAGCTCACCTCGCTGCAGGAATCGACACGCCAACTCGGCGAGTTTTCGCTGGTCGTCATCGGCATGACGGTGGTGATGCTGGGCGGCGGCATCGACCTCTCGGTCGGCTCGATCTTCGCGCTGTCCTGCTTTTCCGCCGTCTATGTCTTCTTCATTCTGGAGCAGTCGATATGGCTGGCGCTGGCCGCGGCGCTCGCCACCGGGCTCGTTTTCGGCGCCATCAACGGTTACCTCGTCGGATATCTGAGGCTGCGCGCCTTTCTCACCACCCTGGTCACCTTCATCTTCGGGCGGGCGTTGTTCGACATACTGGTCAGCTCCTATGCCGCCGATATCCAGCTTTCCCAAGCCTCGTCCGAGGTGCTCGACTTCATCGGCGACGGCACGTTCTGGGGCCTGTCGGTCTCGGTCTGGCTGGCGACCATCCTCGCGATCGTCACTCATATAGCGCTGACGCGCTCGCGCCTGGGCTGGCATGTGCTGGCGGTTGGTGGTTCGCGTCGCTCGGCGCATAATGCCGGCATCCGGGTGCGCCGCACCGTCTTCATGACCTATGTCTTTTCCGGCTTCTGCTCATCGATCGGCGGTTTCCTCATCGCCTGCCGGCTGAGCGGGGCAGGCCCGGGCACCGGCCTCAACCTGGAAATCATGGCGCTGACGGCGGCGGTGGTGGGCGGCGTCAGCCTCGGAGGCGGACGCGGCTCGGTGGTCAAGGGACTGATGGGCGCCATCATCGTCCTCACCATGACCAACGGGCTGATCCGGCTCGGCTACGGCACCGGCACCAATCAGATGGTGCTCGGCATTCTGCTCGCGGTCGCCGTCACCATCGACATCCGCTGGCTGAAGAACCGCCACAAGGTGCTGAACGAGGTCTATGTCGCGCCGGTCTATCTCAAGATGGGTGAGACCCAATCGGCCGCGCCCGGCTCCGGAACGTCCTACGAGCTCGACAATCGGCTGTCGGCCGCGGACCATATCGGGCTCGGCGAGTTGGAAGGGCCGGAAGACGTCATCCTCGACCGCGACGATCATCTTTATTGCGGCACGCGCCATGGCGAGATCGTCCGCTTCTTCGCGCCGGACTATGTGAAATCGGAAGTGTTTGCCCATATCGGCGGCTTTCCGCTGGGGCTCGCCTTCGACAAGGAAGGCAATCTGATCAGCTGCGTCGGCGCAATGGGGCTTTATTCGGTCTCGCCGGAGCGGGAGGTGAAGCGCCTGTCGGCCGAAACGTCGCGCTCCTGGACGTCGATCGTCGATGACGCAAGGCTGCGCGACCCGAACGATTGCGACATCGCGCCCGATGGCCGTATCTATTTCACAGACTCGACCAAGCGCTATGATGCCCACGACTGGGCGCTGGACTCGATCGAGAACCGTGCCACGGGGCGCCTCCTGGTCTACGACCCGAAGGACGGTTCGACCAAGACGCTGCTCGACGGCTATCGCTACACCAACGGGGTCTGCATGGCGCATGACGGCAAGTCGCTGTTCTTCGCCGAGAGCTGGGCCTGCCGCGTGCATCGCTACTGGTTGGAAGGGCCGAGGGCGGGAAGGGCCGAGTGCGTCATCCGCGACATGCCGGGCTATCCCGACAACATCAACCGCGCGTCCGACGGCAATTACTGGATGGCCTGGCTCGGCATGCGCACGCCGAGCTTCGACCTGTCGCTGCGCCATCCTGACATGCGCAAGCGCATGACGCGCCGCCTGCCGCAGGACGAATGGCTGTTCCCCAACATCAACACCGGCGGCGTGGTGAAGTTCAACGAGAAGGGCGGCATCGTCGAGACGCTCGGCGATCTTTCCGGCAATGCGCATCCGATGGTGACCTCGATGCGCGAGCACAAGGGCTATCTCTTCGTCGGCGGCATCCTCAACAACCGCATCGGGCGCTACAAGATCGCCGGCGCCGATCCGAACTGGACGGGCCCCACTTCCTATTGGGGAGCAAAACCATGATCCTCGATCCGATCCTGGACGTCTTTCGCGGCAAGGCGGTCACCATCCCGCCGCTCGATGGTGCCTTCCGTCCCAACAGGCGGCTGGACGACGCGCCTGCCTTTGCCGAATTGAACGAGCCGGATAATTTGCTGACGGCCGATGGCCGGCTGCTCGTATCCAGCGGCAACGCCGTCCTGGCGATCGCGGCCGGTTCCGGGCCTGTCGTGGTCGAGACCTTTCAGTCGCCCGTCACCGCGGTGGCGCTGTCGCCATCGGGCGAGCTGACCGTTGGGCTGGAAAGCGGCAAGCTGCTGATCGCCGGCAAGGAGGTTTCGCTGCCGGCCGAATTAGGGTGCATCACCGCGCTTGCCTATGCCGATGACGGCACGCTGTGGCTGGCCAACGGGTCAGCCGAGCATGCGCCTTCGCAATGGGCGGCCGACCTGATGAAGAAGGGCACGTCCGGGTCGCTGTGGCGCTGCGGGGCAGGGGGGATCGGTTTTCAAAGGATCGCCGGCGACATTGCCTTTCCCTATGGGCTCCATCCGAACGGAGGCGACGTGCTGGTGAGCGAAAGCTGGCGCCATCAACTTGTCCGCTTCGACGGCGCGAACGGAAACCGTTCGACAGTGCTCACGCATTTGCCCGGCTATCCCGCGCGGCTCTCGCCGGCTGGCGACGGCGGAGCGTGGCTGACGCTGTTTGCGCCGCGCAACCGGCTGATCGAATTCGTGCTGCAGGAAACGCATTATCGCCAGGACATGATCGACCAAGTGCCGCCGGCCTACTGGATCGCGCCGGCGCTGGCCTCCAACCGCAGCTTCCTCGAACCGCTGCAATGCGGCGGCATCCGCACCATGGGCATCCACAAGCCGTGGTCACCCAGCCGCTCCTACGGCCTCGTGGTGAAGCTCGACCGGACTCTGCAGCCGCAATTCAGCCTGCACAGCCGCGCCAACGGCACGCGCCACGGCATCTGCAGCGTGGCCGAACGGGACGGCCGCCTGTTCGTCTCCTCGAAAGGCGGCGATTGCGTGCTGGCGCTCGACGCAATCGCGGGAGGTTTCTGATGGAACCGATCGTCCGTCTGGAAAACGTCACCAAGACCTATCGCGGCGTGCCGGCGGTGAAGAACGTCACGTTCGATTTGCGGAAAGGCGAGATCCACGCACTGCTCGGCGAGAACGGCGCCGGCAAGTCGACGCTGACCAAGATCATCGCCGGCGTCGTCGACGCCAGTTCGGGCAAGATGTTTCACAAGGGCGTCGAGACGGCTTACGCCTCGCCGCATGCAGCACTTGAAGCCGGCATCGCCATGGTGTTTCAGGAGACCAGCCTGGTGCCGTCGATGACGGTCGCGCAGAACCTCTATCTCGGCACGGAAAAATTCCTCAACCGGCTGCGCGGCACCTATATCTCGGCGCAGCAATTCCTTCAGTCGCTGAATTTTCCGGTCGATCCCAGTGCCATGGTGGCGACGCTTGGCGCCGCCAAGCGGCAGATGGTCGAGATCGCGCGCGCTGTCCACCACAATGCGGAGATCATTATCTTCGACGAGCCGACGGCGACGCTGACCCCTGAGGAGAAGCGACATTTCTTCGCGCTGATCCGCCGGCTGAAGGCGCGCGGCGTATCCATCGTCTTCATCAGCCACGCGCTGGAAGAAGCGCTGATGATCGCCGACCGCATCACTATCCTGCGCGACGGCGAACTGGTGATCACCGACGAGACATCGGCCTTCGACCGCGACAGGATCGTCGCCGCCATGGTGGGCCGCTCGCTGTCGGGGCAGATCTACCGGCAGCGCGACGAGGCGAAACTGCGCAAGGCCGGCAAGAAAGTGCTCTCGGTGCAGGACATCTCGATGAGCAACATCGTGCGCAACAATTCCTTCTCGATCTTCGAGGGCCAGATCACCGGTGTGTTCGGGCTGATCGGATCCGGCCGCACCGAGACGTTCAAGATCGTGTCTGGCATCTACAAGCGCGATTTCCTGCGCGGCGGCGCGATCGAACTCGACGACAAGCCGGTACGCTATCTGGTGCCGAGCGAGGCGGTGGCCGACGGCATCGTCTACGTCACCGAGGATCGCAAGAGCGAAGGCATCTTCGAGACGATGGGCATCGCCGAGAACCTGTTCGGCGGGCTGCTCGCCGCCGGCCGAGAAAAGGCCTGGGTGATCAACCAGCAGGAGATGCGGCAGCTCTCGGCCGAGTGGACCAAGACGCTCAACATCAAGGCGATCAATGACAATGCGCGCGTCGTCGAGCTCTCCGGGGGCAATCAACAGAAAGTGGTGATCGGCAAAGGGCTGGTGCAGCAGCCGCGCATCGTCATCTTCGACGAGCCGACGCGCGGCGTCGACGTCGGCGCGATCGCCGAGATCCACCAGATCATCAACCGGCTGGCCGACGACGGTCTCGCTGTCGTCGTCATCTCGTCCTACCTGCCGGAGATCATGAACCTGTCGGACCGCATCCTCGTCTGCCGCCAGGGCCGTATCGTGGAGGAGTTCTCGCCGGCGGAGGCGACGGAGGAGAAGATTATGTATGCGGCGGTGCATTAGGGTGTGGCGATATTCAGGTGAGGCCGGCCTGCAAATGGCGGGTTCCTGCGCTTCCGGTGCTCACGTACGAAAAGTACGTTCCACTCCGGTTCTCGGAGCCCACCATTTTCGAGTCGGCCTGACCTGAATCTCGACACACCTCGGCGGCGGCGCCTAGCCACGCAGAAAGTGAAAATGCCAATCAAGTGAGTGGATTATCAGAGGCTATTAAGCATCTGATTCAATCCTCTGGCATCAAAAACTGAAAGGGAAAACACCATGGCCACCACAAAACTGCTCAGCGATGCCGAGGTCGAAAAGATCCCGGCAGTGAAGGCCGTGTTCGACGATATCCGCGCGACGCGGAAATCCGACTTCGTCAACAATTTCTGGCGCGGTCTCGCCAACGATCCGGCGGCGCTAAAGCGGGTCTGGGAGCAGCTCAAGGCGGTGATGGTCGCCGACAGCGTCATCGATCCGTTGACCAAGGAAATGATCTACATCGCGGTCTCGACCGCCAATGGCTGCTCCTACTGCATCCACTCGCACACGGCCGCTGCCCGCGCCAAGGGCATGACCGACGCGCAGCATGGCGAGCTTGTGTCGATCATCGGGCTAGCGGGGCAGACCAACCATCTGGTGACAGCCATGCAGATCCCGCTCGACCCGCAATTTGAGGTTAAGTGAGCCCGCCCTAAACCGGCCGATACACTTTCTCCGCCGTGTTCCAGAAGATGTCCGCCTCGGCCTTGGCGCCGTGCCTGCCCACCGCAGCGCGGTGCGCCTTGATCAGCTCGGCATGGCTGGTCCAGAGTTTTTCGATCGGAAAGTTCGAGCCGTACATCAGCCGGTTGCTGCCGAGAATCTCGACCGCGTTGTCGACGATGTAGGCGATGAGCTTCGGGTCGTTGCGGTGCTCGAACGTGCCGAGCCCCGACAGCTTGGCGTAGACATTGGGCGCTGCCGAAAGCGTACGGAGACCGGCCTTCCACGCTTCGGTGGTTTCCGGCTCCATGCCGGTCAGCATGCCTGCATGAGTGAGGATGAAATTCGTCTCCGGGTTCTCGCCGACCAGCGTCAGGCCGTCCTTCATCTGCGCCGGGAAAAGCTGCAGGTCGAAGGTCAGTCCGTAGTCCTTCAGCAGCGCCACGTTCTTCCGCACGTTCGGATCGATCACCTGGTCGGCCGAGGCGGCAAAGCGGAAGGCAGGCGTCTCGTGCCAATGCAGCTGCATGCGCACGCCGCGCAGCAGCTTGTATTTCATCAACCGGTCGATTTGCGGGCGGACATCGTCGACAGTCATGTCGGCATAGCCGACGACGGCGTGGGGCCAGCCGGTTTCGTCCGCGGTCTTCTGCAGGAAGGCGACCTCTTTCTCGAAATCCTCCTTGGCCCAGTTTGTCTGGACATAGACGGCCTTCTCGACGCCCGAGCCTTTCTGGTCTTCGAGGAACTCGGTGATTGGATAGTCGCGGCGGATCGGCTCATAGGGGCCGAAGATGCGCGGCACCATTGGCCCGACCAGCCAGGGCTGGTCCTTTTGGCGCCAGATGTGAAAATGTGCGTCGATGGCTTTCTGCATCACGATACCCTTTTCCATATGGTCTCGGCCGCCGGGGCAGAGCTGGCGAGCGACAGGATGAAGTCGGTGAGACTCCCGACCGACGAGCCGTCGACGAGATCGTCGAGGACCGGCAGGATTGCCCGCAGCGCCGCAGTTTCCGGGCGAAAGCGCGGATCGCCGGCGAGCGGGCTCGCCAGCGATAGACGGAAGGCGCGGGCGCTGAGCCGCCGCATCGCGGTTTCGAGGTCGCAATGGTCGCCACGCTCCAGCGCATCCGACAGGACGACGACGCAGGCCCCGCGCGCGAAGGCGGAAAAGCGTGGCACAGACAGGAAGGCGAGCAGCGTCGGGCCCATGCGGGTGCCGCCGTCCCAGTCGTCGACCAAGGCCGCGGCGCGGGCGAGCGCCTGCTCGCGATCACGGATGCGCAGGGCCGAGGTGATGCGGGTGAGCCGCGTGCCGAAGGTGAAGATTTCCGCGCGGTGCGCGCCTTGCACCGCCGCATGCGCGAGCTTGAGGTAGTCGGCGGTGTGCTGCTTCATCGAGCCGGAAACGTCGATAAGCAGGAGCAGTTTCCGCGATATGGTCTGGCGGCGACGCAGCAGCGGCGAGGGGATGTCGCCGTCGGCGCTCACGACTTCACTGAGCGAACGTCTGAGGTCGAGCGTGCCGCGTGAGCGGGTGCGCTCGGTGCGGAAGGAACGGCGCGCGGGCACGGCGGTGGCGAGCTTGCGGCGGAACTGGCCGAGGCCATCGGTATCGCGCTGGAAATCGCGGCTGCTTAATTGTTCAAGCGCCGAGGACAGTTCGCCGCCTTTCTCCTGGCGGATGGTTTGTTTTTCTTCTTCGCGCGCGCCGCGGTCGTCCTTGATCCGGGTTTCGTCGTCCTCCTGGCCCTCGATCGAGGGCTTGGCGTCGCCGTAGAAATAGCTGCGGAAATGCGCCTCGAATTCGTCGCGGCGATCGAGCGAGGGGGCAAGCGTGGCAAGCGCCGCCTCGTAGATATCGTCCATCGAGCGGGGGCCGAGCAGGGTTACCGCCTGCATGAAGCTGATGGTCTGTTCTGGTGCGATGGGGAAGGCGTGATCACGGAGCAAACGCGCGAAGCCGAGGAAAGGCGCGGCGGCAGGGCGCAGACTTCGCGGGCGCCTCATTCCTTCGCGCTCCCTCTGTACTGCCGGCGGCGTACATTAACCCTAGGGCTTTGCGCTAGCACATTGCGATTGCCCATCACGCCAGCGCCTCCTCGACAATCCTCTCAAGCTCCGGTGCGATCGCGGACAAATCCTCCTCGTCCTTGATCAGCACTCCGATGGCCCGCCGGAAGGCTTCCGGCCACAGACTGCCGCCTTTTTCAAGGATGGTCGCGGCGTTCGCCCATTCGACTGCTTCGGCTATCCCCGGCGGCTTGGCCAATGGCCGTGCGCGGATCTCCTGCACTGCGTTCGCCACCGCTTTTGCCGTCGCCTCGGCGACATCACCCGAGCGTAGCATGATGATCTCGGCCTCGCGCTGGGCGTCGGGATAGCCGATCCAGTGGTAGACGCAGCGCCGGCGCAGCGCCTCGGCCAACTCGCGGGTACGGTTGGAGGTCAGGATGACGATGGGCTGCGTTGCCGCGCGGATCGTGCCACGCTCGGGAATGCTGATCTGGAAGTCGGAGAGGAATTCGAGCAGCAGCGCTTCGAACTCGTGGTCCGAACGGTCGATCTCGTCGACCAGGAGCACGCGCTCGTCCGGCGCCCGCAGCACCTGCAGCAGAGGCCGGGCGATCAAGAAGCGGTCGTCATAGATGTCGATCTCATGCTCGCCGGCATGGCGGATGGCGAGCAACTGGCGCTGATAGTTCCACTCGTAAAGCGCATGCCCGGCATCGATGCCTTCATAGCATTGAAGGCGCACCAGCTCGCGGCCGAGCAGTTCGGCGACCGCCTTGGCGGCCTCGGTCTTGCCGACGCCCGGCGCGCCTTCGAGGAGCAGCGGCTTGCGCAGGCGGATCGCCAGGAAGATCGCGGTCGCAAGGCTGTCGTCGGCCAGATAGCGCGAGGCGGCAAGCCGCGCGGCTATCTCCTCTGGTGAAGCCGCGACCGCAACAGCGTCGGCGTTTGCCATCGTCCCCTCAGCCCGCGGCCTGCGCCTTCAGCGCGCGCAGGACGCGTTCCGGCGTGATCGGCAACGCATCGATGCGCACACCAACCGCGTCGAACACCGCATTGGCGAGGGCTGGGATCTGCGGGTTGGCGCACATCTCGCCCGGGCCCTTGGCGCCGAACGGCCCATCAGCGGAGGGGCGCTCCAGCACGATGATCTCGGTCTGCGCCAAATCGCCGGGACCCGGCATCAGATACTGGTTGAAGTCGGTGCCGCCATGGTCGCGGTTCGGATAATAAGGCTCGGTCGTCTCGTAGAGCGCATGGCTGATGCCCATCCAGGAGCCGCCGACAAGCTGCTGCTCGACCATCTTCGGGTTGAGCGCGCGGCCGATCTCGAAGACGTTCTTCACCTTAAGCACCCTCACTTCGCCGGTCTCGTCGTCGACCTCGACCTCGGCCACGGTGCAGGCATGAGCATAGCAGGTCGATGGCTTCATCGCCCCGGTCTCCTTTTCCGGATAGGAGCGCGGGATCAGGAACATGCCGCGACCCGAGATCGAGCGGCCGCGCTTGAAATGCGCCGACAGCGCGACATCGAAGATCGAGATCGATTTCTGCGGCGCGCCTTTCACCTGGATGTTCCCCTGACCGTCGGTCTCGAGGTCGGAGGCGTTCACCTCCAGCTCTTCGGCCGCCACTTCCAGCATCACCTGGCGGGCCTCCTTGGCCGCCTGGATGACGGCGTTGCCGGCGCGGTGGGTGCCGCGCGAGGCGAAGGTGCCCATGCAGTGCGGGCCGGTGTCGGTGTCGGCGGTGTCGATGATGACGCGGTCGGTCGGCACGCCGATCGTCTCGGCACAGATCTGCGCCATGATCTGCTTCATGCCCTGGCCGAGATCGACGCTGGAAAGCGTGACCATGAAATTGCCGGTCGGCGTCGAATGCACCAGCGCCTGGGTCGGGTCGCCGCCGAGGTTCATGCCGGTCGGATAGTTGATCGCGGCGACGCCGCGTCCACGCCGGATCGCCATCTCAGGCTCCCTTCTTGTAGGAGGACATCGCCATGTATTTTCCCGCCACCGGCCAATTGGCGACGCGCGAGGCTTCCTGCATGCATTCGATCAGCGCCGCCCCCTCGGTCGGCTGGCGATGCGCTTTCATGTCGCCGTCGCGATAGGCGTTGATGAAACGGAACTCGAGCGGGTCCATGCCGATCAGCCGCGCCAGCTTGTCCATCTGCACCTCCAGCGCGAAGTCGCCGATGGTGACGCCAAAGCCGCGCATGGCCGAGGAGGGCGTCCGGTTGGTGTAGACGCAATAGGTGTCGATCCAGACGTTCGGGATCGTGTAGGGCCCTGGATAGTGCGCGGCACCCTTCTGCGTGCCATAGGGCGAGTGGCGCGAATAGGCGCCTGCGTCAGTGTAGCCTGTCACCTTGCGCGCGACGATGCGGCCATCCTTCATCACGCCGTCCTTGATGACGACCATTTCGGCCGCGCGCGGCGAAGAGATCTGCATCTCCTCCTCGCGGGTGTAGACGAAGGAGACAGGGCGTCCGGTGAGCTTGGCGCCGAGGATGGCGATCGGCTCGACGATGACGTCGACCTTGCCGCCGAAGCCGCCGCCGACCGTGCCGCCGACGAAATGCAGCTTGGAGCCCGGCATCTGCAGGATGATCGAGGTGTTGTCGAGGGTGAAGAACATCGCCTGCGTGTTGGTGTAGCAGGTGAAGCGGTCATTGCCTTCGGGCGCTACCACGCAGCCGGTCGTCTCCGTCGGCGCGTGCTCGATCGGCGAGGACTGGTAGGATTGCTCGAGGATATGGTCGGCCTGGGCAAAGCCCGCGTCGACATCGCCGAAGCGCACCTTGCGGCATTCGCCGCTGTCGTAGAGATAATAGTTCTGGCCGTGATATTCGTTGACCAAGGGCGCGCCGGGCTTCAGCGCCTCCTCCATGTCGAAGACCGCCGGCAGAAACTCATAGTCGACCTTGACCTTAGCGGCACCTTCCTGCGCGGCGCGCTCGGTCTCGGCCAGCACCGCCACCACGGCCTCGCCCTTCCAGCGCACCTTGCCGTCGGCGAGCACTGTCTCGTCCTCGGGACCGACCTGGATCAGGATCAGGATGGTGTAGACATTGTGCGGCACGTCCTTGGCGGTCAGCACGCGCACCACGCCCGGATGCTTATCCGCTTCCGACGTATCGATCGAGCGGATGCGGGCATGGTGGTGCGGGCTGCGCACCATCTTCAGATGCAGCATGCCAGGAAAATTCCGGTCGGCGAAATAGGCAGTCTTGCCGGTGACATGTCCCGGCGAATCGAGCCGTGGGCGAGCCTGGCCGATCTCGTGCAGGCCGTCCTGGCGCACATCGGCGAAGTAGTCCTTGCGCATTTCCATGGCTCGTTCCCTCAGGCGGCGTTCTGCGAGTTGGCGCGCGCCGTAAGCAAAACTGCCTGGATGATCGGCTCGTAGCCGGTGCAGCGGCAGATGTTGCCCGATAGCGCCTCGACGACATCGTCGCGGCTCGGGTTCGGCGTGCGGTCGAGCAGCACCTTTGCCGCCATCATCATGCCCGGCGTGCAGAAGCCGCATTGCGTGGCAAAAGCATCTAGGAAGGCGCGCTGCAACGGATGCAGCACGCCGCCTTTGGCAAGGCCGGCGGTGGTCTTGATATCGGCGCCGTTGCAGGTCTCGGCCAGCGTCAGGCAGGATAGCCTCAGTTCACCATCGATGATGACGGAGCAGGCGCCGCAGGTGCCCTGGTGACAGCCACCTTTCGGCGAGGTGTCGCCGATCTTGTCCCTGAGCGCGTGGAGCAGCGTCGTGCCGCTCTCGATGAACTCGGCCTTTTCAGAGCCGTTGAGCGTGAATTCAACCGGGACTTTCGCCATTTTTCCTCCTTGCGCGCCTGCCCGGACGAACCGAACAGACGCGCGTCCTCACGGACTAATTCAACAACAGCCGCCCGAGATAGACCGGCAGCACCTCGGCGCGATACCAGGCGCTGGCGATCGGATCGGTGATGGGCGCGGTGCCTTCGGCCGCGGCGGCAAGCGCCGGCGCGATTCCCTGCGGCGTGAGCTTGCGGCCGAGCAGCCCCTTCTCCGCGGCCAAAGCGCGAATCGGCCGATCGGCCATGCAACCCATCGCTATCCGCACCGAGGCCACCGTGCCGTCGGCCGCCATTTCCAGAAGCGCGGCGATGCTCAGCACCGACACACCCTTTGGCTTGACGCGCGACACTTTCAGGAAGCGGAAGCTCTCCGCCGTGGGCAATGAAAAGCCGACAGCGGTGACGATAGCGCGGCTGGTGTCGCGGACGGCCAGGAAAGTCTCTACCGGCGTCTCGCCGTCTTCGGTGACGACGGTCGCGTCCAGCGCCAGCAGCGCTACCGCGAAATCGCCGTAAGGGGCAGGGGCGAACAGATTGCCGCCGACGGTTGCCATATTGCGGATCGCCGGCCCGCCGACGGCGCGCGCGGCTGGCGCGATCGCGGCAAGCTCGGGATGGCTGGCAATCGCGGCCATGGTGACGGAGGCGCCCAGCCGGACCTTGCCGCCGGCAACAGCGATTTGCGAAAGGCCAGGATCGGTGACGCGGACCAGGCTGGATGTGGACACATCGCCTTCATTGGCGGCGCGGATCACCAGCGTGCCGCCGCCGAGATAACGCGTGCCGGCGGCCTGCAAGGTCGCATTGGCGTCTTTCACGGTTGGGAAGGTCTGCAGCGCAAGCGGCATGGCGCGCTCCCGTCAGCTTTGGGCAGCGAAATGGGCCTTCAGAGCGTTGAAGCCACCCTGGAAGACATTGGCACCCATTCCGTCAGCCAGCTTGTCGGCGTCCTCCGGTGCTGCGTCGAAGCTCGCCGTCCATTCCGCATAGGTGCGGTCGCCGTCGGTGACGCGGCGCAATTGCAACGTTGCCTTGTGATTGGTGAGCGGCTGCGGCGTTTCGAGGATGGAATAGCTGACCAGGAAATTCTCGTCGGAGAACTCGAGCAGCTTTTCACGAAGCGTAGCGCCGCTCACCAGTTTGAAATTACGCACGCAGCCGATCGTGGTGGCGTCCTTGCCGTCCTCGATATGGCTTCCCACCATACGCGGGTGCCAGCCCGGGAGACCGTTGAAGTCGCGGATGCGCGCCCAGACCTGCTCGACCGGCGCGTCGATGACGCTTGAAATGGTTACTTTCGCCATAGAATGGTTCCCTTGCAACGATCGGGAACAGGCTAGGGCGACCGTCGAGCCGGCGCTTATCAATGCGTCTCGGCTGCGTATCAACCAGTCGGAAAAACAGACGCCTTAGGCAGTGACTCTTGCAGCCTCACGATAGAGCGTTGGCGGCACGCCGACATGGTCGCGGAAGAAGCGCGAGAAATTGCCCTGGGTGGTGAAGCCGAGATTGCAGGCGACCGAGATCAGCGGTTCCTGCGACCACTGCAGCTGCCGCACGGCTTCCTCCATGCGCAGCGTGTTCCAGTAGACGTTCGGCGTCAGGTTGGTCTGTTCCTTGAACAGCGCGAAGAAGTGCGGCCGGGACAGGCCGACCGAACGAGCCACGTCGTCGAACGAGATGCGCTCGCAGACATTGGCCTTCATCAACTGGATCGCCTTGCGGACTCGGAAGTCGAGCATCGTGTTGATACGTTCGCGGGCTATCCGCGGCGACGAGGCATCCGCCGCGTCGAGCACGCTGTCGATGAAACGCTCGATCTCGTAATTGGCGACGTCGCCGATGCTCTCATTGTCGGTCAGATGATCGAGCAGGTTGGCCGCCGCCTGGTGCAGCCAGGGCTCCAGCGTGATTGCGGCCTGCGTGAACAGCGGCGCCGAGGAGGGCAGGTCGCGGCGTCGGCGCGCCCAATCGGGATCAATGTAAAAGGCCAGGAAGAGGCCGGGCTTGCCATCGCGGGAAAGGGCGTGGCTGTGCGGCTGGAACGAATTGATGCCGGCTGCGGTGCCAAGCCCAAGCCGGACCGTTTCGCGGCCGATGGTCATTTCGCCTGCGGTGCCTTCCAACCAGATGATGAGATGTGCCTCGCCATGGGCATGGGTGACGAAGTCGTTGGCGACATTCAGCACGGAAACATGTCCGAACCGGCCCCAATAGAGCCTGATCGCGTCCGTCATGGGTATCGTTCCTCCCGCAGGCGACTGGCCTCCCTTCGCCTGCCGGAGGATAGTGCGGCTGAGTTTGCGGTTGCGTCAAGGCGGGCAGGAATGATGGCCGTCTCGCATCGCCCATCCGGACCGATTTTCAGACTGGGCGATAGGAGCTAGTCGCTGCGCCTGAAGTTGCGGATGCGGTCGAACAGCACCGCCAGGATGATCGCGCCGCCGATGAAGGTGCCTTGCCAGAACGCGTTGATGCCAAGCAGGCCTAGGCTGTTGCGGATCACCTCGATCAAGGCCGCGCCGACGATGGCGCCGAGCGCGGTGCCGACGCCGCCGGCAAGATTGGCGCCGCCGATGACGGTGGCTGCGATGACCTGCAGCTCCATGCCGGTGCCGAGATTGGTGGTGACCGCACCCAGCCAGCCGGTCTGGATGATGCCGGCAAGCCCGGCCGACAGCGCCGAGATCATGTAGACGGCGACCTTGATCTGCTTGACCGGCACGCCGGTCAGCGTCGCCGCGTGCTCGTTGCCGCCGATGGCGAAGATGTGCCGGCCGAACTTGGTCCAGCGCAGGATGAAGCCGGTGATCAGCGCCAGGATGATCATATAAAGGACCGGGTTGGCGATGCCGAAGAGCCAGGCGCCGCCGCCCAGTGCCAGAAGCTTCTGGTGATCCGGACCGAACTGGAAGACCACGGTGTTGTTCGAGGCGACCATCGCAAGGCTGCGCGCGACCGAGAGCATGCCGAGCGTCACCACGAAAGGCGGGAAGCCGACATAGGCGATGAGCACCCCGTTGAAGGCGCCGATGGCGAGCGCGGTGACGATCGTGGCGAGGATGCCGATCTCGATCGAATAGCCGGCATGCATGGTGACGGCGAGCACCATGGAGCACAGGCAGAGCACCGAGCCGACGGACAGGTCGATGCCGCCGGTGATGATGACGAAGGTCATGCCCAGCGCGACGATGGCGACGAAGGTGACGTTGCGGGTGATGTTGAAGAGGTTCTTCGACGTGGCGAAGGAATCGGTCGCGAAGGAGAGGAACAGGCAGGCGAGAATGACCGCTATCACCACCCAGAATGTCTGGTTGGCAAGGAGTCGCGACAGGAAGGTGTGCTGCTTCTGGGCGATCGTCTGGTCAAGGGTAACTGCCATTATCGACCTTTCCTGAAGGTATGACGCTCGATCCACGCGATCACGCAACCTGTTCGATGGCGCCGGTGATCAGCCCGGTGACTTCCTCGGGCGAGCTCAAGGCGATCTTCTTGTCGGCGACTTTGCGGCCGCGCCGCATGACGATGACGCGGTCGGCGACATCGAACACGTCGGGCATGCGGTGGCTGATCAGCACGACGGCGATGCCCTGGTCGCGCAGGTGGCGGATGAGGTTGAGCACCTCGGCCACCTGTCTGACCGAGATCGCAGCCGTCGGCTCGTCCATCAGCACGATTTTGGCCTGCGACAGCATGGTGCGGGCGATCGCAACGGCCTGGCGCTGGCCGCCCGACATCTGCTTGACCAGGTCGCGCGGCCGCGTTTCGGATTTCAGCTCGGCAAAGAGCTGGCCCGCGCGTTTGTACATCGCGGCGTAGTCGAGGATGCGGAACGGGCCGATGCCGCGGCGCAGCTCGCGGCCGAGATAGACGTTTGCCGCGGCCGTCAGATTGTTGCACAGTGCAAGGTCCTGGTGGACGATCTCGATGCCGTGCTGGCGGGCCTCGGCCGGCTTATGCATGACAATCTCCTTGCCCTCCAGACGCATGGTGCCGTGGCTCGGGCGGAAATTGCCGGCGATCATCTTCACCAGCGTCGACTTGCCGGCGCCGTTATCGCCCATCAGGCCGACGACCTCGCCAGCCTCCAGCGAGAACGAGACGTCGTTGACCGCCTGGATGGCGCCGAAATGTTTCGAGATGTTGGCGAGTTCGAGAACCGACACCAGCCTTAAGCCTCCCCATTTGTTGACGCAGCCTTTCGCCGGGCTCGCCGGCGCCGCTTGCGTTCCGCCCGTCCATCTCCTCACGAACGGCGCGATACATGCATTAAGGCAAAAGCCGGCAAAGCCGTCAATCAATTGTCAGACGATTAATTTCGAGACTCGACAAAAAATCGGTTTTGTAGGACAAATAGGAATTGACCGTTGGCGAAAAGCCGATATTAGCTAGGCTCGGAGGAACAATTTGCCCATCGAGCCGCGCATAGGGTGGAACGGGGCAAATGGCTTGACGATCAAGGATTCGGCTGCGCCAGTATTGGGGCAAACGGATCGGCAAATGCTTATCAGCCCGGCCCGGGACACGAGCATTGCGAAAATGCTCGCCATCGTTCTTGCGCATCGGGTCTGATCGGTGTGGCGGGCACGCGGTGTCCGTTTGTTTCAAGGGAGGAATGATATGAGGAAAACACTTTTGCTTGCCGCCGTCGCCGCCATGGCGTTGGGCGCAGGGCCGGCTTTGGCCAAGAAACAGCTCGTCATCGTCGTGAAAGGTCTCGACAATCCGTTCTTCGAAGCCATTCATCAGGGCTGCGAGAAGTGGAACAAGGAGAACGCCAGCGCGGAATATGAATGCTTCTACACCGGTCCGGCATCGACCTCGGACGAGGCGGGTGAAGCGCAGATCGTGCAGGACATGCTGAGCAAGCCCGACACGGCCGCGATGGCGATCTCGCCGTCCAACGCGCCGCTGATCGCGCAGACGATCAAGAGCGCCAATCCCTCGATCCCGATCATGACGGTCGACGCCGACCTTACCAAGGAAGACGCCGCCCTTCGCAAGACCTATCTCGGCACCGACAACTACCTGATGGGCAAGAAGATCGGCGAGTACATCAAGAAGGCCAAGCCGAAGGGCGGCACGATCTGCACCATCGAGGGCAACCCGGCGGCCGACAACATCCTGCGCCGCGCGCAGGGCATGCGCGACGCGCTGACGGGCAAGGAAGGCCTCGCGGCACTTGCCGGCGAAGGCGGCTGGACCGAAGCCCCCGGCTGCCCGGTGTTCACCAACGACGACGGCGCCAAGGGCGTGCAGGCTATGACCGACATCCTTGCCGCCAATCCGAAGCTCGACGCCTTTGGCATCATGGGCGGCTGGCCGCTGTTCGGCGCCCCGCAGCCCTATCGCGATCTGTTCAAGCCGATGGCCGACAAGATCGCCAAGAACGAGTTCGTCATCGGTGCCGCCGACACGATCGGCGACGAGGTGGCAATCGCCAAGGAAGGCCTGGTGACCGCGCTGGTAGGCCAGCGGCCGTTCGAAATGGGCTACAAGGCGCCTTCGGTGATGCTCGACCTCATCGGCGGCAAGAAGGTCGACGATCCGGTCTTCACCGGCCTCGACGAATGCACCAAGGAAACGGTCGACACCTGCATCCAGAAGTAGGCGCAGGCTGCGTCCGGAACCATCGGAAAAGCGCGGGGGCGCCCACAAGGCGCCCCCGCGCTTTTCCTGGAATTGCAGTCAGATCTTCTGCTTCACGCCGTCCTTCGAAGGCATCAGGTCGACGCCGTTGAGCTTGCCGATATGGGTGGCGAGCATCGGCACATATTGCTCTGCGGGACCGGCGGCATGGGCCGTCGCGAACGAATTCTTGGTGGCGTTGCCGAGCGGGTTGGCGATGCCGGCGGCGCCCGCCATCGATTCCAGATAGGTCAGGTCCTTGAAGGCATTGGCAATGGTGAATTTATGCGCGGCGCGGTCGCCGTCCAAAGTCCAGCGCATGAAGGTCTGGTAGAAGCCGCAGTCCATGCGGCCGTTGCGGATGACGCTGTCGAAGCGCGCCGGCGAGATGCCGACCTTCTGCGCCAGCGCCAGGGCCTCCGAATAGATCGCCGCATAGCCCAGCGAGACGAAGTTGTTGAGCAGCTTCATGCGATGGCCGTCGCCGGTGTCGCCGATATGGACGATGCGGCCGGCCCAGGTCTCGATCACAGGCTTCAGCCTAGCGAACACCGCGTCCGGCGCGCCGACCATGGCGTCAAGCGTGCCTTCCCAGGCTTCCTTCGGCGTGCGGCTGAGCGGCGCGTCGACATAGTCGACGCCGAGGGCCTTGAGTTCGGCGGCCAGGGCCACGGTCGAGACAGGGTCGGAGGTCGAGCAGTCGACGACCACCGAACCCTTCCTGAGACCTTCCTTCAGTCCGCCGGGACCGCGGACGATCGCCTCCACCTCACGCGAGCCGGTGACGCAGATGAAGACGATGTCGGAAGCCGCCGCCACCTCCCGTGACGTACCCGCTTCCCTGGCGCCGCGTCCCAAGAGGTCTTCCGCTGGCTTGCGGTTCTTGCGGCCAAGAAAGGTCAGCCGATAGCCCTTGTCGACGATGTTCTTGGCGATGCCGTGCCCCATCAGGCCTAGGCCGATGAAACCGATGTTCTCGCGGGCAGCGGTGGTGCTCATGTCGTCTCTTCCCTGTTTCGTGGTGACGGGCGCCCGCGCGGCGGGCATTTGAGAAGGTTTCCGCGGATCGCGGTTGGCAAGCGATTGCGGAATACCCTATTGTCTGACAATACACATAATCCCTGAGCCTTGTGGAGAGCAAAATGACGAAGCGGATCATGTTCACCGGCGGCAGCGGCAAGGCCGGCCGGCATGTCGTTCAGTATCTGGTCGAACATGGCTGCCAGGTGCTCAACATCGACAACAGGCCGCTCGACAATCCGAAGGTACGCACGCTGATCACCGACATCACCGACAGCGGGCAGGTGTTCAACGCACTGTCGAGCTATATGGGCCTGCACGAATTCGATCCGTCGCTGAGAGCCCAACCGGTCGATGCGGTGGTGCATTTCGCGGCGATCCCGCGCATCATGATCACGCCGGACAACGAGGTGTTCCGCATCAACGCGATGGGCACCTACAATGTCATCGAAGCGGCGGTGAAGCTCGGCATCCGCAAGGTCATCATCGCCTCTTCGGAGACGACCTACGGGCTGGTCTTCGCCAACGAGCCGCGCAATCCCACGCATTTTCCGCTTGACGAGGACTACGACGTCGACCCGATGGACTCTTACGCGCTGTCCAAGATCGTCAACGAGAAGACGGCGCGCGCCTTCGCGCTGCGCAGCGGCGCCGATATCTATGCGCTGCGGATCGGCAACGTCATCGAGCCGCACGAATACACTCTGTTCCCGAAATGGTTCGCCGATCCCGGCTTCCGCAAGCGTATCGCCTGGAGCTACATCGATGCGCGCGATCTCGGCCAGATCACCTTGCGCGCCATCGAGAAGGATGGTCTGGGCTACCAGGTGTTCAACGCGGCCAACGACGATACCTCGTCGGACCTGCCGACGGCGGAACTGTTGAAGCGTTTCTATCCGGGCGTGCCGGTCAAGGCCGAACTCGGCGAATATGAGACGCTGCTTTCGAACCGCAAGGCGCGCGGCGTGCTCGGCTTCCGGCCTGAGCACAGCTGGCGCAAATACGTTAAAACCGCCTGAGGCGAGGCCAAATGCCGGCTGATCTGTGCACATCTGCGCAGGTTGCGCCAAAGCGGGCCTGCCATGCTTGACAGGCTCTGAAAACGGGATTTGGTGGACCTATGCGGTACGCGAAGCCGAATAATGAAAAAAAGCCGATGAAGACGGCGGCCGCGGAGCGTACGGCCGGCTTCCGTCGGGCCGACGCGCCACGCATCCCCGGCGCCAGCGTGCACACGTCGCTGGCCAGCGAAATCGGGCTTCGCATCGTGCGCGGCGATTATCCGCCGGGCACCATCCTGCCCAATGAAGCGAAATGGTCGGAGACCTTCGACGTCAGCCGCTCGGCGGTGCGCGAGGCGATCAAGATGCTGATGGCGAAGAGCCTCCTGGCGTCGCGGCCGAAGATCGGCAGCTGGGTCGAACCGAAGGAACGCTGGAACCTTCTCGACCGCGACGTGCTGTCCTGGTACGCGACGTCGCCGGATCGCGAGGTTTTCCTGAAGACGGTGCAGGAATTCCGCCACATCATCGAGCCGGAGGCGGCGGCCTTCGCGGCGATGCGACGCACCGACGAGCAGATGGCCGAGATCAGCCAGGCCTGCCGCGAGATGGGCGAGGCCACTAACCTGCAGGAGCGCACCCGCGCCGACACGCGCTTCCATCTCGCGATCCTCAGGGCTTCGGGGAACGACCTCTTGGTGCCGTTGGGCGTGCTGATCGAATCCGCTTTCGACCACCTCTTCACATACACGACGCGCGAGCTGGACGATCTGCAGCATGTCCAGAAGCTGCATGAGGCGATCGAGAGAAATATCCGCCTGAAAAGGCCGGATGCGGCGCGCAACGCGGTCCGCAAGTTGTTGGCCAACACCGACGAAGTCATTCAATCGCGTTAGGGTCGGTCAAGGCCTGGCAGATCTAATGCTGATTCTGCTTCTCGCGGCCGAAGGCGACGCGCAGCTCGTCCTTTGCCTTTTCCAGCACTTTTCTGCGCTCTTCGGGCAGGTTCTTGCCGGCGCGATTGATGTAGAAATTCAGCATCGACATGGCGGATTGAAACGGCTCGGCCTTGCGACGATCGCTGTGCTCGGCCGAGCGTTTCAGAGAGGCGGCGATCTTCCTGGCGTCGTCGGATTCGAAGACATGCTCCTCGAGATCCAGCGCATCGCTGTGCTCGGTCACGTCAGCCGACCATTTCTTCTTTGCTGTCATGGCGAGACTCCTTTCTCGAGGCAAAACTCCAGGAAATGCGGCGGGTTCCCGGTTCTGGTGCCACGGATTCGCCGGTCGTGGCGCTGCTCGGTCCGGCAAATGCGCCGATAGTGGAGGCCGAACAGCCGACTTCGAGAACAGCGGACAGGAACGCCTTGACGACGATCGCCAGCAATGCAGCGCCCCCGGGCACAGACAGCGCTTATGCCTGGACGAGGCTGGCCATTTCGGTGTTGCTGGCGACCATAGGGGGCGTCGGCATGTGGGCGGTGGTCGTCGTTCTTCCGGCGGTCCAGGCCGAGTTCGGCGTCGATCGCGCCGCGGCCTCCATGCCTTACACCGCGACCATGGTTGGTTTTGCGGCCGGCAATGTGCTGGTCGGGCGCGCCATCGATCGTATCGGTTACTGGATCCCGGCGCTTGTTTCCTCAACGGCGCTGGCTGCCGGCTTCCTGCTGGCGTCGCTCTCCAGTTCGATCCTGCAGTTCACCTTCGCTCAAGGCTTTCTGATAGGGTTGGGGACATCGGCGATTTTTGGACCGCTGATCGCCGACATCTCGCACTGGTTCAATCGTCGGCGCGGAGTTGCGGTGGCTGCGGCTGCGTCCGGCAGCTATCTCGCCGGAACGGTCTGGCCGGCGATCATACCGCCGCTGATGAGGGCGGAGGGCTGGCGCTTCACCTATCTGGCAATCGGCATCGCGTGCCTGGTGACGATGGTGCCGCTGGTTCTGATGCTGCGCCGGCGTGCTCCGGTGGTTGTGGCAGGCTCGCCAGGCACGCGCCTGGTCCAGCCGATTGCATTGTCGCCGGCGGCACTTCAGGTGCTGCTGGTGATAGCTGGTCTGGGCTGCTGTGTGGCGATGTCGATGCCGCAGGTGCATATCGTCGCCTATTGCATGGACCTCGGCTATGGCGTCGCGCATGGCGCCGACATGCTTTCGATCATGATGGCAGCCGGCGTCGTCAGCCGCCTCGCTTCCGGTTTCGTCGCCGATCGGATCGGCGGGGTGAGGACCTTGCTGATCGGTTCGGTTCTGCAATGCCTGTCGCTGTTCTTCTACATTCCCTTCGACGGGCTCGCCTCGCTCTACGTCGTCTCGCTGGTGTTTGGCCTGTCGCAAGGCGGCATCGTGCCTTGCTATGCGATCATCGTGCGTGAATACATGCCCGCCAAGGAAGCTGGCCAACGGGTGGGCATCGTCATCATGGCGACCATTTTCGGCATGGCTATCGGTGGCTGGATGTCGGGTTGGATCTACGACCTCACCGGTTCCTATTCGGCCGCCTTTCTGAACGGGATTGCCTGGAACCTGCTCAACATCCTGGTGATGCTTCTGGTGTTCTGGAAGGCAAGACGCAGCGTCGTCGTCGTGGCCTGACGGGTTCGTGCCGGCGCTTTTCCAGGAAGACGCTTCGGCTTGACAACAAATCGCGGCTGCGCGACGCCAGGGCCGATGAACGCGGTACAGGCCTGCGAGATGGCGACACCAGGGTCAATGGCATTGCGGGCGCGCAGCGGGCGGGATTTGCTGCGCGAGGCTCGCCCTTGACCAAGCCGCGCTCCCGTCGCGGCGGCGGCCGTCCGACGATTGCCGATGTGGCGCGCAAGGCAGGCGTCGGCGCGATCACCGTCTCGCGTGCGCTGCGCGAGCCCGGACGGGTGTCGGAAGACCTTCGCCGGCAGATACAGGCCGCGGTCGACGAACTCGGCTACGTGCCCGACCCGAACGCCCGCGCGCTCGCCTCGGCGCGGGCCGAAGTGTTCGGCGTGCTGGTGCCTTCGCTCACCAACAACGTCTTCGCCGAGGTGGTGCGCGGCATCTACGACAGTCTTTCAGATAGCCCGTTCCGCATCCAGATCGGCAACACGCATTATTCGGGACTGGAGGAAGAGCGGCTGCTACAGGTCTTCGGATCGCAACGCCCGGCAGCGCTGATCGTGGCCGGCATCGACCAGACGCCCGGCGCGCGACGACTGCTGGAGAATGCCGGCTGCCCGGTCGTGCAGGTGATGGAGACCGGGCCCGATCCGGTCGACATGATGGTCGGCTTCTCGCATCTCGACGGCGGCAGGACGGCCACCGAGCACCTTCTGCAGGCCGGCTACCGCAAGATCGGCTTCATCGGTGCCAGGATGGATCCGCGTTCGCAGCGGCGCCTTGCCGGCTACCGCGCCGCCATGGAGGCTGCCGGGCTGTTCGATCCGCGGCTCATCACCACGACGCCGGTGCCGTCGAGCGTGAGCCTTGGGCGCGAGCTGTTCCGTGACGCGCTGGCCAAGATGCCGGTACTGGACGGCGTGTTCTGCAACAATGACGATATCGCGCTCGGGGTTCTGTTCGAATGCCATCGCGCTTCCCTGGACGTGCCGAAGCAGATCGGCATTGTCGGCTTCAACGACCTCGACATGATGCAGGTGTCGTTTCCCTCGATCACCAGCGTGCGCACGCACCGCTATGAGATCGGCACCCGATCCGTCGGCATGGCGCTTGCGGCGATTGCCGGTAACCCACCGGAACAGCGCATCGTCGATCTCGGTTTCGAGCTCGTGCGGCGGGAGAGCACAGCGCGTTGAAAAGTCCGGAAAAATGTCGACGGCGGCGCTTTACACATAGGGATGGTAGCGCTACCATTTGTCTGTAAAATCAACATTCGGCAAGATCGTGAGGCTGTTTATTATACATAAGCAACAGTCTGAGCTTGTTTATTATGTATAATATGATAGTTTTCTAAATTGCCAGGAACGCTGAGGGGGAGAGGAGGATCAGGGCGACGTGGTCGTCCCTGTGGGCGTGTTCGGAGGGCAGAGGGTGCCGACCGTGAGCGCCAGATTCATCACAAGCAGAACTGCAACTGGGAGGAATATCGATGATCAAGTCACTCGTTGGCGGCGTCATTGCCGCCACTGCATTCGTCATGCTGGGTTCGTCGGCGATCGCCGGACCCGAAGTGGTCAAGGGACCCGCGGCAGAGCCGGACTGTTTTGCCCCCTGGGCAGCCGACACGCAGTTTTTCAAATATCCGAAGAAAGAGGGTCCCTACCGCATCGCGCTTGCCAACGGCTATATCGCCAACACCTGGCGCATCCAGATGATCCAGACGGCCAAGGCCTATGCGGCACAGCCGGATGTCGCCAAGAAGCTCAAGGAATTCAAGGTCGTGTCGACCGGCGAGGATGTGCCGGCGCAGATTTCGGCGATCAACAACTTCATCGATTCCGGCTTTGACGCCATTGTCGTCAACGCACAGAATCCGACCGCCTTCGGGCCAGTCATCAAGCGTGCCAAGGAGGCCGGCGTCGTGCTCGTCGCCTTCGACAACATCCTCGACACCAAGGATGCCATCAACGTCAATGTCGATCAGAAGGGCCTTGGCGAGCTCTGGGGCAAGTGGCTGGTCTCACATGTCCCGAACGGCGGCAAGGTGCTCGAAGTGCGCGGCGTTGCCGGCACCTCGGTCGACACCGATCGACACAACGGCATCCACGAGGTGCTGGATGCTTCCGGCAAGAAGTGGAACGTCACCGAGGTCGTCGGCAAGTGGGATGACGGCGTGGCGCAAAAGGCCACGGCCGACGCGATCGCCACCAGCGGGCCGTTCGACGGCGTTACCGGGCAAGGCGGCGACACCGGCATCGTGCAGGCGATGATCGACGCCAAGCATCCCTTCGTGCCCTTCGGTGGCGAGACGGAGAACGGCTTCCGCAAGTTCTGCGCCGCGCACGCCGCTGATGGACTGAAATGCTCGTCCGCCGGCACCGGCCCCGCACAGGTGGCGGTTGCCATCAAGACCGCGATCTCCGCGCTCGAAGGCAATGTCGTGCCGCAGTCGGTCAAGCTTCCCCTGGCCATTGTCGAGGATCCGAATTTCAAGGCTGGTCAGGACTTCTTCCCGGACCAGTCCGACAATTTCTTCGTCGGCAATTCCTTCCCGACCTGCGGCATCAATTTCACCGCGCAGGAAATCATGGGCCAGACCAAGGAAAACAAATAGTCTGACCGGACAGTGCCGCGGCGAGCCCGCGGCACTGTCCTCCTGTTCTCAACTCGAAACGGCCAGGGAGGGCTGATGGACGGCGCGGCTCCGCTCTTCCGCATGGAAGGCATCTCCAAGCGCTATGGCGGCGTGCGGGCCTTGGAGAAGGCCGACCTGACGGTCACCGCCGGCGGCATCCACGCCATTCTGGGCGAGAACGGCGCTGGCAAATCGACGCTGATCAAGATCATGGCGGGCGTCGTGGCGCCCGACGAAGGCACGATGACGCTCGACGGCCACGAGGTGAGCTTCGCCTCACCGGCGGCCGCCAACCAGGCCGGCATCGTCTGCATCTTCCAGGAACTGTCGCTCATCCCGGAACTGAGCGTCGCCGACAACATCGTCATTTCCGATCCGCCGAAACGCTTCGGGATGATCGACCGCAAGGCGCAGCGGCGCATCGCGGAGGAAGCACTGGCGCGTGCAGGGGCTTCAGATATTCATCCCCGTGCCCTGGTCAAGGATCTGCCGCTGTCGCGCCGGCAGATGGTGGAGATCGCCAAGGCATTGGCTCGCAAGCCGCGGATCCTGATCCTCGACGAGGCAACCTCGGCGCTGACGGCGGCGGATGTCGCCAAGGTCTTCGAAGTGTTGAAGCGGCTGCGCTCGGAAGGGCTGGCGTTGCTCTACATCTCGCACCGCATGAACGAGATCGCCGAGCTCGCCGACCACTGCACGGTGTTCCGCAATGGTCGCAATGTCGCCAGCTACCCCGCGGGCTCGAAGAGCGACAATGAAGTGGTCGAGCTGATGATCGGCCGCGAATACAGCCATATCTTCCCGCCGAAACCCGGTCCAACCGCCGCCGCGACGACGGTTCTCGAAGCGCGCAACCTCTCCTGGGCCGACCGGCTGGACAATATATCGTTGAGCGTCAGGGCAGGGGAAGTCGTGGGCCTCGGCGGTCTCGACGGGCAGGGGCAGCGCGAATTGCTGCTTGCCTTTTTTGGCGTGCTGCGCGGCCTTTCAGGCGAGATCCTGATCGACGGGAAGCCCGTTTCGATCGCCAGCCCGACCGAAGCCAGCCACGGCCGCATCGGGATGGCGCTGATCCCCGAGGATCGCAAGACCGAGGGGCTGATGCTGCCGATGACGGTGCGCGAGAACCTGTCCTTCGCGGCGCTCGACAGGCTGTCGAAAGCCGGCATCATCGATCGCGTCGCCGAGCAGCGGCTGATCGACGACATGGTCGGGCTCTTGGCCATCAAGACGGCGGGTCTCGACATTCCTGTCGGCGCGCTCTCCGGCGGCAACCAGCAGAAGGTGGTGATCGCCAAATGGCTGATGCGGCAGCCGCGCATCATCCTGCTCAACGATCCCACGCGCGGCATCGACGTCGGCACGAAGCAGGAGATCTATCAGTTGATGCGCAAGCTGGCCGATGCGGGCGCCGCGATCCTGTTCTATTCGACCGACTATGACGAGCTGATCGGCTGCTGCGACCGCGTTCTGGTGCTGTATGACGGCGCGGTCAAGCGCGAGCTGGTCGGCGACGGGATCACCGAGCACGCGCTGATCGCCAGCGCGCTCAACATCCATGGCGATGCTTCGCGCATCGAGCTAGGAGGGAAGGCGTGAAGGACTGGCGCTACTGGCTGGCCGAGCAGCGCGGGACGCTTCTGGCCTTCGGCATCTTCATCGTCATGTTCGCCATCTACAGCGCGAACCATCCGGCCGGCTTCACCGCCAATGTCGTGCAGACGGCCGCCAACAAGGGCGTGCTGCTGGCCTTCGTCGCCATGGCGCAGACATTGGTGGTGATCACCGCCGGCATCGACCTGTCGGTCGGCATGATCTTTACGCTCACCAACTGCATGGCTTCATGGCTGGTGATCGGCACCGGCCTGGAGACGGCGTTTGGCGTGCTGGTGGTGCTTGGCACAGGGCTCCTCTGCGGTGCGGTTAACGGCGCCATAGTCATCTACGGTCGGCTGCAGCCGATCGTCGCCACCATAGCCACGGGCGCCGTCTTCTTCGGCCTGGCGCTGCTTTTGCGACCGGTTCCCGGCGGTTCGGTCAATGAGGACCTTGCGGATTTCCTGACCGGGCGTTTCTTCGGCGTGGTGCCGGCGAGCTTTGTGGCGCTGCTCGTCATCGTGCTCGTCGTGTGGGTGCCGTTCAGTCGCTCCGAATTCGGGCGCGCCGCTTATGCGGCCGGTTCATCCGAGACGGCGGCTTACATGTCGGGCGTGCCGATCCGCAGGGGTAAGTTCCTGGCATATACGCTTGCCGGCCTGCTTGCGGCCATCGGTGGCCTGTTCGTGACCTTTTTCACCTATACGGGCGAGGCGGCCTATGCGAGCGGCAACGCCTACACGTTGTTTTCGATCGCCGCCGTCGTGCTTGGCGGCGTTTCGCTGTTCGGCGGCAAGGGGAGCGCCATCGGCGCGATCTTCGGCGCGCTCGCCTTCCGCACCATCGGCGACCTGCTGTTCGTCTTCGACTTCGATCCGCTCTGGCAGCCGCTGTTCCAGGGCGTTATCCTGTTGATCGCGGTCAGCCTCGGCGCTTTCGCGCTGTTTCGGGTCCGCAACCGGCTGGAGTGGTTCCTGTGAGCGAGACGACACTCGGCGGCATCGCAGGCCGCATGCCCAAGTTTCTGCGACGCGCCGATCCGGCTGTTATCACTGCCTTTGCCTGCATCGTGATCCTGCTTCTGCTCGGCAGCCTCTATTCGCGCAGCTTCCTGTCGCCGGAATATCTGTTGCAGCAATTGAAGGTCGCGTCCTTCCTCGGCGTCATCGCCACCGGCATGATGCTGGTCATCCTGCTCGGCCAGATCGATTTGTCAGTGCCGTGGTCCGTGGCTACAGGCGCGATGATGGCCTGCGCGGCCGCGGCCTATGGATCGGTCGGCGTCGCTTTGGCCATTCCTTTCGGGGTCTTGTGCGGTGTCGCGATCGGCCTCGTCAACGGCATCGGCGTCGCCTATCTGCGCATTCCCTCGATGATCATCACTTTGGCCACCAATGCCGTGGCGCAAGGGCTGATGGTGGTCTATACGGGCGGTTTCTCGCCACAGGATTCAGCGACGTCGGCGATGCGCTATCTGGCAACCGGGTTCACCATTCCGGGCGTTCCCAACGCCGTCATCATCTGGGCGCTGATCGGCGCCGCGACGGTGTTCGTGCTCACCCGCACCAGCTTCGGCCGCGCCGTCTACGGCATCGGCAATCGTGAGCGCGCCGCCTATCTTTCCGGCATCGACACGCGCCGCATCGTGCTGATCGCCTTCGCCGTCTCCGGCGGCCTGTCGGCTTTTGGCGGCGTGCTTTTGGCTGGCTATGCGTCCAAGGCGGCGCAGTCGATGGGTGACGCCTATCTGCTGCCGTCGATCGCCGCCGTCGTGCTGGGCGGCACGTCGATCCTCGGCGGGCGCGGCTCCTATCTCGGCACGGTTGCGGGCGTGATCCTGATCACGCTCCTGCAATCCATCCTCTCGGTCATGCAGATGCCCGAGGCGGGGCGGCAGATCATCTATGGCGTCGTCATCGTCGCCATGCTTCTGCTCTACGGGCGCGCGCCGGCAAGCCGCTGACCGTGGATAGTGCAGGTGCAAGACCGCAGCTTCGCATGACCGATCTTCGGACAGCGCAGGCCATCGTCGTGATGGGCGTTGCCGGCTGCGGCAAGACGGCTGTCGGCGAGGCGGTTGCCGAGGCCCTCGGCGCCGACTTCATCGAAGGAGACCGGCTGCATCCGCCGGAGAATGTGGCGCGCATGGCGCGCGGCGAGCCGCTGACGGATGCGCTGCGCGCGGGCTGGCTCGACGCCATAGGCGAGTGTATCGCGGCCTCGGTCGCCGATGGACGAAAGGTGGTGGCGGCGTGCTCGGCGCTGAAGCGCAGCTACCGTGACCGGCTGAGCCGCTTCTGTCCCGGCACGGTCTTCCTCTATCTGAAGATCGATCGCGAGACCGCCTGGCGGCGGGTCGCCAACCGCAAAGGCCACTTCATGCCCGCAAGCCTGGTCGACAGCCAGTTCGCTACGCTGGAAGAGCCTGCCGCGGACGAACGGGCGGTGACGGTCGATGGAACGCGAAGCGTTGCCGGGACGCTGAAAGAGATCATCCGCTAGAGCGTTTCACCGTTTCACGGAACCAGAGTACACGACTCATAGGTTTTTGATGCGTTTTGGGAATTCGTCTTGCCAGGCGCGGATGGCGTTTTGGGGTGCGAAGGTGATCCATGCCCTGATCGCGTCGAGGCCGGTGCGGAACCATGACTCTCGCGTCGGCCTGCATGGGAGGATCCTTTTGGCGAAGAATCCTCTATTCAATCACTTCAAGCGGTCCTCACCCTTGCGTCGTGTACTATGGTCACGGAACGGTGAAACGCATCTATCTCCTTGTTTTTGGCGCAATTCCTGACGGAAACCCGCTCACACTTTTCCTGGAACTGCACTGGTATATCAGTTGGTATTCATGCACCGTCGTTGCCGATCCCGGCCTCGGTTTGCCGCTCGGTCAGCCGCGTGGCGCTCGACCAGGCCATCATCTGCTCCGGACAGAGTATGAGCGTTTCCAGCATGTGATCGCGCTTCGACAGAATGTATCCCGCCTGGACGGCAAGGTTCTTCGCCGCTTTGTCCCCCGCCGGCAACATGGGGACTTGCGGGCCTGCGCTTAGCTGGGTGACGATAGCCCGGTACTGGCGGAAAGGGATTGTCTCGATGGTCGCCATGTGAAACAGCGCAGTACCCGCGCGCGCGGCGAAGTTTGCCGGCGCCGAGGCGAGGTGGGTCCAGCCACGTTCGCCCATGGCGGCCTCGGCGAAGGCGGAGCCGGCATAGATTGTGTTGGTCATCAGCACCACGCCATTTGCTCGCAGGGTCTTCTGGATGCGCGTTGTGACTTGATAGGCGTCGGTGCGCTCGAAGACGATCCGGCTTTTCAGGAAACGGTTCTCGATCTTGACCAGCGGCGGATTGATGACGCGGAAGCCGAATTTGCTTGGCGAAAAACCATGATGTTGCGCGCTCACCTGATGCGCTTGGACGCCTGCCTCATGCAGGGCGCGCTTGCCCATGATCGTCTGCGCCGTGAACTGGTCGCACCATATGATGACGCCGCACCCGTTGCGCATGGCTTGCTGCAGTCCTTCGAGGCCCTCCAGCCGGATCGCCGGCGACCAGCGCCACCCGGCGGCGAGATGCGCCGCAAGCGTCAGTCGTCGGCGGTGGACGGCGGCAAGCTGCGCTTCGAACATGCCGCGTGTGTCGGCGGCATCGCCGAGCACCGCTTTCACCGCGACCTCGTAACGGTCGAACTCCTTGCGAAAGTGGCGCTTGCGCCTGAGTCCGGCCACCCAGCCGCAGATGGGTTCCCACCGAGAGACCGGCAGAACCGCCGCGACGCCGAGATAGAAACAGGACAGCAGGCTCTCGCGCAGGTCCTGATTGGTGAAGCGGCGCAGTTTTCCGGGGCGGATTACCCTGCGGCTGAAGAAGCGAACCGACTCATCGCGGCTTGGCACCGGCACATCGGCAATGATTTCGGTGTGGTAGATGTCACTCGACGTTGGCTGCCGGCTGGCCTTGCGGGAATTGCCAAGCCAAGGAAGCCTCATGCGTCAGCCCCGTTTCATCTTCAGCCGCTTTACTGCGTCGAAAGCAGACAAGCAACAAGGGGCCTCCGTCGAGGGCGACCCGCTTCAGATTTGCGAAGTGAGTTCTGCCGGGAAATCGTCGTTGTCGGCGTCGCGCATGGCGGCGAGGCTGCGGTTGTCCAGCACCTCGGCGATCGCCTGGCGCACTTCCAGCATCATGTGACGGACCTGGCATGTTGCCTCGTCGCAATCCTCGCAGCGCTGGTATTGCGTGCGGCTGGCGCAAGGGATCGGCGCCAGCGGGCCGTCGAGCACGCGCACGACGTGGCCGATCTTGATCTCGGAGGCGGGCCGGGCGAGGCGGTAACCGCCTTCCTTGCCCTTGCGGCTCTGGACGAAGCCCGCATTGCGCAGTTCGCCCAGAATGGCATCCAGGAATTTCTTCGGGATGTTGTTGGCGACCGCAATGTCGTTGACGAATGCAAGCTGGCCAGCCGGCAGGCTGGCAAGATGCACGAGGGCCTTGAGGCCGTATTTGCCTTTTTTTGTCAGCATGCCCGATTCAGTTCATCAAACCCCAATGCGCCTGCATCTGGCGGTTGTTTGTGTGCAAATCATGACAGTTTGACCGTCGAACGCCCTCTGGCCAACAATTTGCCGGTGCAGCTTAGGCACAAACGCGTTGATTCTTCGTAACGTTTTTCACGTTGGGGCCGGGATCTCCCCTGCGAACTCATGCAGCCCCGCTTACAAAAAGAAAGCCGGCAAGGCCGGCCTCCTTGCGCTTCCTGATTGTGGAGCCCTTTCAGCGGGTGCCATAGGCCTGATCGAGCAGCCCGCCCGCGGCGAAATGCTCTTTCTGAACCTTGTCCCAACCACCGAATACCTCCACCGTAAGCAGGCGGACGTCCGGGAAGTCGGCCTTGTGCTTGGCGACGACCGCCGCGTCGCGAACCCGCAAGCCGTTCTCGGCGGCAATCTCCTGGCCATCCGGCGTGTAGAGGAAGTCGAGATAGGACTTGGCGAGATCGCGGCTGCCATGTTCGCCAGCAACCTTGTCGACGATCGCCACCGGGAATTCGGCCAGCAGACTGACCGAAGGGGTGACTTGCTCGAACTTGTCGTCGCCATATTCCTTGCGGATGCCGCGCGTCTCAGACTCGAAGGTGATCAGCACGTCGCCGATCTCACGCTGGACGAAGGTGGTGGTGGCGGCGCGGCCGCCGGTGTCGAAGATCGGAACGTTGTTGAAGAGCTTGGTGATGAACTCCTTCACCTTGGCATCGTCGCCCTTGAAGACCTCCTTGGCGTAGGCGATGGCGGCGAGATAGGTATAGCGCGCATTGCCCGATGTCTTCGGGTTCGGGAAGATCACCTGCACGTCGTCACGCACCAAATCGTTCCAGTCCTTGATGTGCTTGGGATTTCCCGCGCGCACCAGGAAGGACGGCAGGGAATAGAAGGGCGAGGCGTTGTCCGGAAAATCCTTTTGCCAATCGGTGGAGACGAGGCCCTTCTTGACCAGGAAGTCGACGTCCGTGACCTGGTTGAAGGTGACGACATCGGCGGCGAGACCTTCGGCGATGGCGCGCGCCTGCGCCGAGGTGCCGGCATGCGACTGATCGATCGTGACGCCGGGATGCTTGGCGATAAAGGCCTTGTTGATGTCGACGAACAACTCGCGACCGACGTCATAGGATGCGTTCAACAGCCTGTCGGCCGACCAGGCTTGGGAGGACGCGAGGACGAGACCGGCAACAGCCGCGATGCCGAGCAATAGACGCTTCATGAAAACAGGCTCCCTGGGAAAATGGATCGAAGCTATAGCGCGACCATAGTCAGGAATGCCTGAAGCGACGAGGCACGCACTCCGAGAGGCGGGCGAGGGTCGGGAAAATATCTCGCCGAAGCACCTCTTTGCTAGGATTTTCTTCCAAGCTGATTCATGAATGACGCCAAGCTGCGGCGCTGGAGGATGTGAAGGTAATTCAGGACTGGGGAAAGAGCTTCCAGCGCCGCGGCCTGAAGGCCACCCTGCTTTTCTGCGCCGCAGGATGGTCGACCGGTAGCTCGATCTCGACGCGCCGGCGCTCGCCGCCGATCTCGAGTTCGACGCGCCTGGTGCCGGCGACACGGCGGCTGGCGGCGACCGTGCCGGCGATGCAGCCGCTGCAGCCGTCGAGCAGGTCGACGTCATGAGGGCGGAAGTGGAGAACCGCTTCGCCGGGCGGCGCATGCGGCGCCTGCAGGCCGATCGGCCGGTCAGCGATCCAGACCTCGCCATTCTCGACCTTGACCGGCAGCGAGCTCGACTCGCCGATGAAGGAGTAGACGAAGGGCGAGTTCGGCGTGTCATAGATATCGTCGGCGGTGCCGACCTGCTCAATGCGGCCTTGGCTCATGACGACGACGCGGTCGGCCAGCTCCAGCGCTTCCTCCTGGTCATGCGTGACGAAGACGGTCGTGTGGCCGGTCCGGTCGTGGATCTCGCGCAGCCAGCGGCGCAATTCGCGGCGCACCTGGGCATCGAGCGCCCCGAAGGGTTCATCGAGCAGAAGCACCTTGGGCTCAATCGCCATGGCGCGGGCCAACGCCACGCGCTGGCGCTGGCCGCCGGAGAGCTGCGCGGGATAGCGCTTTTCCAGGCCTGACAGTTGGACAAGGTCGAGCAGTTCCAGCGCCCGGCGGCGGATTTCCTGGCCCGACGGCCTGGCGCCGCCGTGCCGTACCTTCAGGCCGAAGCCGATATTGTCGGCAACCGTCATGTGGCGGAACAGCGCGTAATGCTGGAAGACGAAGCCGACATTGCGCTCCTGGATCGACTTTTGCGAGGCGTCCTCGTCGCCGAAGAAGATCGCCCCCTTGGTCGGCCGCTCCAGGCCGGCGATCAGCCGCAGCAGCGTCGTCTTGCCGGAGCCCGACGGGCCGAGCAGGGCTATGAGCTCGCCCGATTTGATGTCGAGCGACACGTCATGGAGCGCCGGAAACCGCTCAAACTCCTTGCGCACGTTGACGACGCGAACTTCCATATATCGACCTCTGTCAGTGTCCGCGTGTCGCGGCGATCTCGGCGCCGTAGCGCATCTCGAGAAGTGTTTTCAAGACCAGCGTCACCAGCGCCAGACCGGCGAGCAGCGAAGCGACTGCAAAGGCGCCGACGGCATTGTACTCATTGTAGAGGATCTCGACATGCAACGGCATGGTGTTGGTGAGGCCGCGTATGTGGCCGGACACCACCGAGACCGCGCCGAACTCGCCCATGGCGCGCGCATTGCAGAGCAGAACGCCATAGAGCAGCCCCCATTTGACGTTGGGCAGCGTCACATACCAGAAGGCCTGCCAACCGCTGGCGCCGAGCGAGAGCGCTGCCTCCTCGTCGCCATTGCCCTGTTCCTGCATCAGCGGGATGAGCTCGCGCGCGACGAAGGGGAAGGTCACGAAGACGGTCGCCAGAACAATGCCTGGCACGGCGAACAGGATCTGGATGCCATGCGCCTTCAGCCATTCGCCGAGCAAACCTTGAGCGCCGAAGAGCAGCACATAGACCAGGCCGGAAATGACCGGCGACACCGAGAAGGGCAAGTCGATGAGCGTGGTCAGGAACGCCTTCCCCTTGAACTCGAACTTGGCGATGGCCCAGGCGGCCGAAAGGCCGAAGACGAGATTGAGCGGCACCGAGATCGCCGCCACCAGCAATGTCAGCCGGATGGCGGAGCGGGTGTCGGCATCGCCCAAGGATTGGAAATAGGCGCCGACGCCCTTGGCGAAAGCCTCCTTGAACACGATGATCAGCGGCAACAGCAGGAAGATGCCGAGAAAGACCAGCGTGACGGTCGTCAGCGTAATGCGGACCGGGCGGCTTTCCGTGACCGCGGCCGAGCGGCTCTCGTGGAGCGGCTCGTAGGATTTGATCTCGGGATCAGCCATAGCGCTTGCGGCTCCACGTCTGCACGAGGTTGATGACGAGCAACATCGCGAAGGACAGCGCCAGCATGATCGCGGCTATCGCGGTTGCGGCGGGATAATTGTACTCCTCCAGCCGGATGACGATCAGAAGCGGGGCGATCTCGGATTTGTAGGGCAGGTTGCCGGCGATGAAGATGACCGAGCCGTATTCGCCGACGCCACGCGCGAAGGCGAGCGAGAAGCCGGTGATGATGGCCGGCGCCAGGCTGGGCAGAAGCACACGCGTGATGATCTGGAAGCGGCTGGCGCCGAGCGTGGCGGCGGCCTCCTCTACCTCCTTGTCGAGCTCTTCCATGATCGGCTGGACGGTGCGCACGACGAAGGGAAGGCCGATGAAGACCAGCGCCACGATGATGCCGAGCGGGGTATAGGCGACCTTCAGGCCGAGCGGCATCAGCAATTTGCCGAGCCAGCCGGTCGGGGCATAGAGCGTGGTCAGCGCAATGCCGGCGACCGCGGTGGGCAGCGCGAAAGGCAGGTCGACCATCGCGTCGACGACGCGGCGGCCGGGGAAGCGATAGCGGACCAGCACCCAGGCGACGAGCGTGCCGAAGACGACGTTGACTGCCGCAGCGATGAGGGCCGTGCCGAAGCTGATTTCGAGCGCCTTGAGGGTGCGCCGGTCGGTCGCCAAGACCCAAAAATCGGTCCAGCCGAGAGCGGCCGAACGCCAGATCAGCCCCGAGAGCGGGATGAGGATTACGAGCGTGAGGTAGGCAAGCGAGAAGCCGAGCGTCAGTCCGAAACCCGGAATGACACTCGGCTGTCTGAATCGCCACCCCGCATGAGCGGGTGCTGTGGTCATGCTGTTCTGGATCGTCCCTTCTTACTCAACCAGATTGCAGTCGCCAGTTTTTGAGGCTCGGCCTCTCACTGGGCCGGCTTGTAGATCTGGTCGAATATACCACCGTCGCCGAAATGGTAAGGCTGCGCCTTCTTCCAGCCGCCGAATTGCGGGTCGTCGATGGTGACCAGCTTGATCTGCGGCAGCTTGGCGAGATCCTCGGCCGGAACCAGTTCGGGCTTGGCCGGGCGATAATGGTTCTTGGCGATAATGGTCTGGCCTTCCTTCGAATAGAGATAGGAAAGATAGGCTTCGGCCACCTTGCGCGTGCCCTTGGCGTCGACATTGGCGTCGACGACGGCGACCGGCGGCTCGGCCAGGATCGAGGTCGGCGGATATACGATATCGAAATTGTCCGCGCCAAATTCGTCGAGCGCCAGATAAGCGTCGTTCTCCCAACCGATCAGGACGTCGCCCAGGCCCTTCTGCGCAAAGGTGACGGTCGAACCGCGCGCGCCACTGTCGAGCACTGGCGCGTTGGCATAGAGCTTGGCGACGAATTCCTTGGTCTTGGCTTCGTCATTGCCGTCATGCGCATTGGCATAGGCCCAGGCCGCCAGGTAGTTCCAGCGCGCGCCGCCGGAGGTCTTCGGATTCGGCGTGATCACCTGCACGCCGTCCTTCACCAGATCGCTCCAGTCATGGATGCCCTTGGGGTTGCCCTTGCGCACCAGGAAGATGATGGTCGAGGTGTAAGGCGCTGAATTGTTTTCGAATTTCTTGCGCCAGTCCGGATTGATCTTCTTCGACTTAGAGACGATGGCGTTGATGTCGCCTTCGAGCGCCAGGGTGACGACATCGGCGTCGAGACCGTCGATCACCGCACGGGCCTGGGCGCCCGATCCGCCATGAGACTGCCGGATGGTGACCGTCTCGCCGGTGTCGGCTTTCCAGTGTGCCGCGAAGGCTTCGTCATAGGCCTTGTAGAGCTCACGTGTCGGGTCATAGGAAACGTTGAGGATGGTCGTATCGGCAAACGCGAAACCGAGCGTGCCGAACTGGACAGATGTGGCGACCAGCGCGCCAAGCAGTTTCCTGAAATGAGGTTTGGTCATTCCCGCCTCCGTTGAACTGCTGCGAACTCTATCAAGTTTATAGAAATTAGATGCATTGATTGTTGCCTTTTTCTTCTCCCCGAAGCAATTTTTCGCCGTGATTGGGCTCTTTGAAGAAATATCTTCCTCTTCCGCTTTGGCTCGGCTCGGCATCAGTCAGCCGAATTAGAATTGGTCAGGGTTAGGGCAATCCCGGCGTACTAATTGGCCGTGACCGGAAAATCGAAACGCTGTTTTGGAAAAGGCTCTTTGGCGAGGGTGAAGTGCCACCATTCGCGCGCATAGTTGCGGAAGCCGGCGGCACGCATGGCGGCAAGCAGCATCTTGCGGTTCGCCGCCGCTTCGGCGGGAAGAGGGCGGTGCGCGCTCTCACTCATTGGATCGAAGCAATCAAACCCGGTGCCGAAGTCGAGTGTCCTGACGTCAGGAGCGCCGCAGGCCGGATGAATATCGCTTCGCTTGCCCAGGTCGGCGATAGCGAGGTCGACGGTCGAGCCGCGCGAATGAACGGACAACTCGCCGACATAGCCCTTGGCGATAAGATCGCCGCGTTCGACCGTCGGATACCATTGCAGATCCGGCGGGCCGCCTTCTCGCGTCCATTTGCTCATGTCGGCGACGGCCCGGGCGGGTCGGTAGCAGTCGAAGACGACGAGCGTCAGGCCTTTGTCCGTCATGATTTTCTGGACGCTGGACAATGCCTTCGCCGCCTGCGCGGTCAGGATGCAGGCCGGGGCGCCATAGCCGTCGACCTTGCGGCGCAGGAAGTTTTCGTGGCCGGCGTAGCGGATGTCCTGGCGGATGGTCGGATCGACATCGGTGAGCCTGACGAAGCCGGCGGGCAGGGGGTCGGCGCTGGCTGCAAGGGTGCCGGCGATCGAAAGCAATGCGCAAAACGCAATCCCCTGAATAGCTTGCCGCACTCTACTCAACGAAAACCTTCACGCTCGCCGCGCGGCCGGCGGCATCGATCACGGTTAGCGTCGAATAGCCGGTGCCGTCGGGTTGCCAGGTCGCCGTGCGGCGGCGGTCGATGCCGGCGAGCGGCTTGCCGTTGGCGAGCCAGCGGAACGGCGCGCGGCCTCCCTGCAGCTTCAGCACCAGTGGGGTGGCGTCGGCGGAATTGGTGCCGAGGTCGACACGGGCGCCATTGGGCGGGAAGATGATGGTAGGCGCCGGCTCGGTGGCGGTGGCCTGCACCAGCCCGTCGGGCCCGGCGCCGAAGCGAGCAAGCGTCACCGGCAGTTCCTCGCGTTTGGGGTTGAAGACGCCCGGCGGCCGGCCGGGCAGCGGCACGCTGCCAAGGCCGGAACGGACAAAACCCTCGAAAAGGATCGGAGCGGCGGAAACATAGCCGGACAGGCCGGGGACAGGGCTCGCGTCGGCGCGGCCGACCCAGACACCCAGCACATAGCGGCCGTCGAAGCCGACGGACCATGCATCGCGATAGCCGTAGGAGGTGCCGGTCTTGTAGGCGATGCCGCGCTGCACGGCGCCTTCCGGCGGCTTCACGCCGGACAGGATATCGTTGATCTGCCAAGCCGCCTGGTCGTCGAGGATGGTGGCTGTTGTGCGTTCGGCATTGGCCGGCTCGGTGCCATCATGCAGCGTATGCATCTTGCCGCCATTGGCGAGCCCCGTATAGAGCTGCACCAGATCGCGCAAGGTCACGCCGACGCCGCCAAGCCCGATCGCAAGGCCCGGCGCTTCGTTGATCGGCAGGATCGGGTTGACGCCGGCCTGGCGGAAGCGAGCCGTCAGCCGCGCCGGACCGACGGCGTCAAGCACGCGGATCGCCGGCACGTTGAGTGACAATTGGAGTGCCTGGCGAATCGAGACGTCGCCCTGGTAGCCCATGTCGAAATTCTTCGGCCGGTAGCCGCCGAAATCGGCCGGGCTGTCCTGAATGATCGTTTCCTGCGCCACCAGCCCCTGCTCGAAGGCAAGCCCGTAGATGAACGGCTTCAGCGTCGAGCCAGGCGAGCGAACCACCTTGGTCATGTCGATCCAGCCGGAGCGGCTGGCGTCGAAGAAGTCGGCCGAGCCCACCTCGCCGAGAATATCGCCGGTGCGCGCGTCGGCCATCACCATGGCGATGGAAAGTTTCGGACCCAGGTTCCTGGCGGCATCTCTCGCCACCTGTTCCAGCCCCTGCTGCACGCTCTTGCGGATGGTGAGCTGAAGCGGCTTGCCGGGCGCGGCCTTTGGCAGCATGGCGTAGGACGCGTGCGCGGCCAGCGCCGGAAGCTTTCTGCGCAGGCCGGAGACGTCGTCCAGTGCCGCGCGCTGCGCTTCGCGCTCGCCGAGCAGGCCGGCCGAAACCATGCGGGTCAGCACGCGGTCGCGAGCAGCGTGCGCGATGTCGAGATTGCGGTCTGGCCGGCGCTTTTCCGGCAATTGCGGCAGGGCCACGAGAAGGGCGGCTTCCGAAACGGTCAGCCGCTTCGGCTCCTTGCCAAAATAGGCAAGCGATGCGGCGCGAACGCCTTCGAGATTGCCGCCATAGGGCGCCAGCGTCAGATAGCGTTCTAGGATTTCCTGCTTGGTGAGCCGCCGCTCGATTTGGATGGCGCGCAGCATCTGCTTGAGCTTGGAGCCGAGGCTGCGGCTGTCCCGCGGCTCGATCAGCCGGGCAAGCTGCATCGAGAGCGTCGAGCCCCCCGACACGATGTGGCCGCGGGTGACGAGCTGGCCGGCGGCGCGGCAAAGCGCCAGGATGTCGACGCCGCGGTGGTCCCAGAAGCGCTTGTCTTCATAAGTCACCAGCATGTCGACGAATTGCTTGTCGACCTGGTCGAGCCTGGTCTCGAGCCGCCAGTAGCCGTCCGGCGTCGCGAAGGCGCGCAGCAACTGGCCGTCGCGGTCCTGCACTTCGGTCGAGACCGTCAGCTTTGCTGGCAGCGGCGGCGGGAAGGCTCGGTCGAGCTCCCAGAGCGCGGCTAAAGATGCGGCTGCGAAGCCGGCAAGGCATGCGCCCGCGATCGCGGTGCATCTGAAGAATTTCTTGGAGAGCATCGTGCTGCCCCTCATCCACCTGCCGGCACCTTCTCCCCGTACAATGACGGGGAGAAGGGCGACTTTGCTATTCCGCCTTCACCTCCATGACGCCGGTGGCGGTGCGGGCCGAGTATTGCGGCCGGTACATGTCCTCCACCGTTGCCGCCGGATGGGCGTAGGTGCCTGGCGTCACGGCGCGCACGACATAGGCCAGCGTGATGTTGCGGTCGCCGTCGCCTTCGGTCGGGTTGAAGGCGGCAACGAAACGGTCGTCGCGGAACTCCAGATGCGCGGCGTCGGTCTGCGCCAGCCAGGAGAAGTTGGACAATTGCGCGCTGGACACCAGGCTCGGATTGTCGATCTCGAAGCCGGCCGGCAACAGATCGGTGATCAGGAGCCGCGACGGCCATTTGTTCTGCTCATAGATCTTGAGTACGACCACGTAGCGTTCGTTCTGCCTGGCTTCGGTGACGTTAGCCTCGGTGCCGTCGAGCTTGTAGTAGGTGCGATCGATGGTGAAGCCGTCGCCGCCGGCGGGCTGCGGATCGACTGGCGCGGCGACCGCCGTGACCACCGCCTGCAGCGGCGTCGCGCCGGTGTTGGCGATGGTGAGCGGGCTGTCGACGAGATCGCTCCCGGCGACCTGGTCGGAGTAGCCGCCCGAATGCGGCGCGCCATTGACGGAAAGCGTGATGGAATCATTGCCTTCCTTCAGCGCCCGTGCGGCCAGCAGCATCCAGGATTCGTCCTGCGTGCTTGTCCAGCGGGCATCGGCGCGCGCAACGCCGACCAGCTTGATCAACGGCGGCATGATGCTCGGCACCGGCTTCGATTCCGCCGCCAGCGCCAGCATCGCCGCGCCGTCACGCAACCGCGAACCGTAGTCCGAGCGATACCAGTCGTAGTCGGTTTCCGACTGCGCCAGCCGGAGCGCCGTCTGGAAGGTCGATTCCGAGCGTTGCGTGTCGCCATAGAGCGCTAGGCTTGCCGCCAGTTGTGCGACCGCCATCGGGCTGGAGAAGGCTTCGAGCTGCGTGTCGGCGTAGTAGCGCAGATCGCCAATCGAGGCCTTTTTGTTGCGAGCAAGCACGTAGAGCGCATAGGCGATCTCGCTGCCCTTGTCCTGGACGTCCTGGTCGTAGCCGAGCGAGTTGTGCAGGTTGTTCAGCGCCTGGTTCATCGCCAACGCGGGAACATCATACTTCTCCTCGCGAGCACGTGTCAGGAACTCGCTGACATAGGCGTCGAGCCACAGATCGCCGGAGCCCGGCCCCCACAGACCGAAGCTGCCGCTTGACGACTGGTAGGAGAGCACCTTGTAGATGGCGTCCTGGATGCGTTGATGCAGGTCAGGGTCGCTCTCCATGCCGATGCTCTTGGCCATGTCGTTGACATAGAGCAACGGCATCGCGCGGCTGGTGGTCTGCTCGGCGCAACCGTAGGGATATCGGTCGAGCGACATCAGAAGTGACGGCACGTCGAGCGCGGACGATTGCGACACGCCGACACTGACCGAAGCGCCGTCGAGCACGCTGGCGGAAAGGAGTTCCTTGTCGACCCGCAGCGAGCCGCCATGAGGCTTCAGGTCGACAACCATGCGGTTGGTGACCGGAAGCTGCGCCGGTCGCACCGGCAGATAGAGCGTCTGCTCGACCTGGGTGCCATCAGCATGCGCCAGCTTGACGGTGACGGAGGCATCGCCGGCGATCTTGGCGACCAGCGGGAAAGTGAGCGACTGGCGTTTGCCCTGAGCGAGCGTCAGCTTCTCGGGCAAAGGCTTGTCGCCTGTCGAAAGATCGCCGGTGGTGGTGACCGACAGCGCATAGTCGCCGGCCGGACCGTCAGTGTCTGCGATATCGAGGCGCATGGTCGCCGCATCGCCCGGGGCCAGGAAGCGCGGCAGGCCGGCGGTGATCACCACCGGATCGCGCACGATGACGTCGGTCTGGGCATGGCCGACGGCGTCCTTGGTCCAGGCGACCGCCATGACGCGAACGGTGCCGTTGAACTGCGGGATGTCGAAATCGACGCGCGCCTTGCCGTTGGCGTCGAGCTCGACCGGGCCGGAGAAGAAGGCGATCAGCTTTTCGGTCGGCGGGCTGCCTTGCGCCTGCATGTTCGCCCCGTCGCCGCCGGTCCGTATCTTGCCCATGGTGCCGAGCGAGCCGTCGATCAGGCGTCCGTAGAGATCGCGGATCTCAAGCCCCAGCATGCGTTGGCCGAAGAACCAGTCCTCCGGATCGGGCGCCTTGTAATTGGTGAGGTTGAGGATGCCGACATCGACGGCCGCCACCATCACATAGGCGTTGGCGCCGGCCCGGGCGCCGTTCACAGCAACGGGGATCGACAGTTGCTGGCGCGGCATCGTCTTTTCGGGCGGCGTCAGCGTGACCGCCAGCTTCTTCGAGCCCGGATCCACAGCTAGCCATTTGACGCCGATGGCGCGGGCCGGCATCCGCGATTCCTGCGCATCGCCGGGCCGGAACAGGGTCGCCGTGACATAGGCGCCGGCGCCCCAGTCGTCGCCGACCGGGATGTCGACCGTGCTGCCGCCGGCCGGCACCGAAGCGGTGATGGTCTTCAACAGCTTCTCGGCACCGATGGTGACCAGAAGTTCGCCGGCAAAATGCGGCGAGACCTTCAGCTTGGCGACATCGCCGGCGGCGTAAGTATCCTTGTCGAGGGCGATCTCCAGGCCGTCGGGGGTCTCGGTCGTGGTCGAGGCGACATACCAGCCGGCATCGAACTCATAGCTGGTCGCCGGCCCCTCCGGGTCGGCCGTCTCGACCTCGAGCCGGTAGCGGCCCCAGTCGACGGGCAGGGACACGGTCGCCTCGCCATCGGCCTTGAGATCGAGCGCGCCATTGGCGACAGCCTTGGTGAGGTTCACTGCCTCGTAGTTCCAGGAATTGTTGGAGCGGTACCACTGATAGTTGCGCTCGACCTTGACCAGCGACCACTGGGCACCTTTCAGGTCCTCGCGCTTGCCGTTCGGATCGACGGCGATGATGCTAAACTTGGCCGTGCCGCCCTGCGGCACCTCATCGCCTTCGAAATCCGGGCGGATGCCGATGACGTCGCGCTGCGGGCGAACGCCGATGTCGAGCGAGCGCTCGACGGCACGACCGCCCGCCTCGCGCATGCGCACCGTGACCTTGGCGTTGACCAGCTTGGTGGTCGATGGCAGCTTGTCGATGGTGATCGGGAAGGTCGCCTTGCCATCGTTGCCGACGACGGGAAGATTGGCGAGGGGCGTCACGGTCGGCTCGCTCGACTGCTCGTCGGCGAGGCCGAATGTGAAGTCCTTGAAGTTGTCCCAGCTGCTCGTGGTCGACAAAGTCATCTCGCCTTCGAGCGCCAGGCCCGCGGCCGGCGCGCCGTAGAGGAAGCGGCCGTCGACCGTGGCGTTGGCGGTTTCGCCCTGGGCGATCTCCTTCTTGTCGGCGGTCAGGTCGAACTCGATGCGATCCGCCACGAAGTCTTCCACCAGGAACATCTGCCTGGCGACCGGCGACTGCTTGGGATCGGTGTAGATCGACACCGTCCAGGTGCCGCGCATGGCGTTGGTCTCGAGCGGCAGGTCTACGGCATGGCCGCCGGCGGACTCGCCGTTGCTGACGATGCGGCGGTTCTCGACGCCGTCGGGCCGGGTGAAGATGAAGGTCAGCGGCAGCTTCTCGACCGCCTTGGCGGCGCCGTCACGGGCGAGAGCCGCGACGTGAACATCCTCGCCGGCGCGGTAGATGCCGCGCTCCGTCCAGGCATAGACGTCGAGCGCGCCCGGCGAGGCACGTCCCTCGACGCCGCGATCCGACAGGTCGAAGCCGGCTTTGCCCATATCGAGGAAGACGAAATCGTTGTCGCCCTGCCTGGCCATCAGCACGGCCGGCACCATGCCGTTTTCGCCTCGGGTGAGGCCCGGATTGAAGACAGCGTGGCCCTCGGCATCGGTGGTCGCCGTGCCAAGGATTTCGTTGTTCCTGGCAAGCAATGTCAGTTCGGCGCCGGAAATCGGCTTGGCGGAGCCCAGCGAACGGGCAAAGACGTTGAGGCCGTCCTGGCCGGTATAGGTGGAGAGGCCGATATCGGAGACCACGAACCACTGCGTGGCGCGTGAACCATAGTCGTCGCTCTTGTCGTCGACAGGCTGCGCGGTTAGCACATAGACGCCCGGCTTGCGTTGCGGGATCGCCTCATCCACCGGGAACGAAGTGGTAACCTCCTTATTGAGATCATTGGCGATATCGAGCGTGCCCGACCAGACGGGGGCGCCCATCTGGTCCGAAATGGTGGAGATGTCGTAGCCGTCGAGCTGATGCAGGAACTGATAGCCGGACAAAAGCTGCGCCAGCGAACGGTCGCCAATGCGATAGAGCGTCATCTTGGCGGCATTCATGTTGACGGTGACGACCGGAATGCCGCGACGGACGCCTGCCGGCAGCACGAAGCTGTCGCCGGTGAACCGGGCGGACGGAGCACGGTCCTGGACGTAGATCGACAGCACGACGGGCGCGGCGATCGTTTCGCCGATCGCCGCCGGCAAGCCGGCGCGGAAGGTCACGTCATAATGCTGGCCGTGTTCCAGGCCCTCGACGCAAATCTGCTTGTCCTTGGCCTCGACGGCCTTGGGCGCGGCGTTGTCGACGGTCACGAACTGCGCATAGTCGATGCCGGTCTTGACCAGTTCCTCGGAAAATTGGGCGCAGATGCGCGGCGAGGAGGAATCGGCATCGACAGTGTGCTCGACGACCCGGAAACCTTTGCGCGCCTTGAGATCGGCATAGTCGGCCTGGACCGCCGGCGAGTTAACCAGCGCAAGGCTCGCCTCATAGGCCTGAAGCGACGGCCGGTAGAGGTCGCGCTTGTCGAGGCCGGCGGCAAGCTGCGCCAGCGCCTGGGCGCGGGTCTTTGCCGTGCGCACCAGCTTGTAGGCGTTGTAGGCCGCCGATGTGGCGTTCATCGGGAACGTCGCGGGTTCGGTGGTGTTCGACGCCGGCTCCACGGCGAGTACCTCGCGCGCCAGGGCCAGCCAGAGCGCACCGTCATCGGGCAGGACCGAGATTGCGGCCTGGTATTTCTGCATGGCAAGGCGATGGTCGCCGGTGAGCGAGGCCTGCTCGGCGGCAGCCTGCAGCGCAGCAAAGCCTTCGGTCGGCTTGTCATAGGCCGGGTCGGTCAGCTTGTTGCGGAACTGCTGGGCCTGGTCGGCCATCCAGTTCGGGAAAAACGCCAGGGCCGGCGGAGCGCCGATATCGGGGTCGCCATCGACATTGGCGACCTTGCCGGCGACAGCGCCGGTGAAGGATTTCAACTGGTTATAGTCGGATTTGAGAAAGCACCATTTGGCCTTGGTGTTGTAGGTGAAGGCGCGGCAGGCGGTGTCGCCAAGGCATGCGGTCTTGCATTGGTCGAGGCTGACATTCTGCTCCGACCTGAGGTCGAAACCGAAATAGTCGGAATTGTCGGTTGTGACGATTCGCCGGGCTTCGGCCGCAAATGCCGCCCCGCCCAGGGCGAAGAAGATGAGAAGAAGGAAAGAGAGACCACGAGCCGCGCGCATTGCCATACCACCCTCCAGACATCGCCAGCGTCCGGGCATGATCAAGCTTCATGCAGGCTTGTCAACGCCGGAGCGCCGCAGGTTATTCACCCGCGAACGGTTTCCATGCCGGCCAAAGGCCGGTATTCCGACAGAACCTCTGTGAGACGGATCACACTTTCTTGCGAAAATGCAAAAGGTGTGAATTCCAAGCCCGGTCCATTTCAGACAATTGGATTGTGGCCCCTTTACGAACGTTGCGGAACTTCATTCCAATTTTAGTTTTGTCGACTAGGTTGTCTTAATGCCGGCGCATGAAACGCAGATGTCAGGAGGGGTCGTCGCGCCAGGGCGCGGGCTTCCGCGCGCCCTGCTTTTCGCGCTTTTTTGCGCCACAATGCTGGCCGGGGAGGTACGGCAGGCGGCGGCTTTCGAGATTTTCGGCATCAAGCTTTGGGGCTCGTCCAAGGACGAGGACGCCGACATTGTCGACCCGCTGCGCTATTCGGTGACGATAAATGCGCCTGACGCCGACAAGGATCTCGTCAAGAGGCTCGAAAACGCCTCGGCGCTGAAGAGTGACGAGGACCATCCGGTGTCGGGATCGCTCGGCCTGATGGCCAAGGCGCGCGGCGACCGCGAACAGCTTGTCGCCGCCCTTTATGCCGATGCCCGCTACGAGGGCGTGGTCACCATCACGATCGAGGGCAAGTCGATCGACGAGTTGCCGCCAGATGCCGAATTCAAGGGGCCGCAGCCCATTCCTGTGGTCATTACGGTTGCTCCCGGGGCGAAATTCACACTTGGCAACATCCGGCTGAAGGGCGATGCGGCGGGGTTGGCGGCGGCCGATTTCGGCCTGATCGCCGGCGGAGATGCCGGATCCGGCGCGGTGCTCAAGGCCGAAGCGCTGGTCGTGCGGGCACTGAAGGAAGAGGGCAGGCCGCTCGCCAAGGTCACGGACCGCGAGATCGTCGCCGAGCACTCCAGCTCGACGCTGGACGTGACGCTGACGGTTGCGGCCGGTCCAATCGCCGGTTATGGCGACACGACGGTCGAGGGCACGGAAAAGGTCGATCGCGACTTCACCGAATACATGACAGGTCTGAAGCGGGGCCAGCAATATTCGCCGCAGGAAATCGACGATGCCCGCGACCGGCTGCTCGGCCTCGAGGTCTTCAACAGCGTGACCATCAAGGAAGGCGACAGCCTCGACGCCAACGGCAATATCCCGATCGATGTCCAGGTCAGCGAGCGCAAGCCGCGCTTCTTTGGCCTGGGCGGCACGTTTTCGAATACCGAAGGCCTGGGGCTCGAAGGCTATTGGGGACACCGCAACCTGTTCGGCCAGGCCGAGAAGCTGCGTATCGACGGGTCGATCAGCGGCATCGGCAGCAACAGCATTTCGGCGCTCAATTACAATGCCGGCGTCATGTTCGAGAAGCCGGGCGTACTCGGGCCGACGTCGAAATTCTTCACCGGCGTCAAGACGGTGTTCGAACATCCGGACGCCTACGACCATTTCTCTGTAAAGGGCGACGTGGGCGTTTCCTACGACCTCGACAAGAAGCAGAGGGTCTCGGCCGAATTCGACCTTGATTATTCGAGGATCACCGACGCCTTCGGCAAGCATTCCTATCTGATCGCCAGCGTGCCGCTGCAATATGTCTATGACAGCCGCGACAACAAGCTCAACCCGACCAGGGGGTTCCGCTTCCTCGCCTATGCTGAACCGAGTTATGACATATTGAACGGCGCGACATTCCTGAAGCTGAAGGGCGAGGGGTACACCTACCAGTCGCTCGACACAGCGAGCCGGTTCGTGCTCGCCGAACGCGCGACGCTTGGCTCGATCGTCGGCACCGGGTTGCAGAACGTGCCCGCCGACCGGCGCTTCTATTCCGGCGGCGGCGGCTCGGTGCGCGGCTATTCCTATCAGGGCATCGGCCCGAAGGACATCAACGGCCAGCCGATCGGCGGTCTTTCATTCTTCGAAACCTCGGTGGAGATGCGCATCGGCGTCACCGACACGATCGGCATAGTTCCGTTCGTCGATGCTGGCACCGTCTCGACCAAATCCTTCCCGGATTTCTCGAATGTGAAGGTCGGCGCCGGCGTCGGCCTGCGCTACATCACGCCGTTCGGGCCGCTGCGCATCGACGCAGCCGTACCGCTCAACCGCGATCCGGGCGATCCGCATTTCGGGATCTATGCCGGCATCGGCCAGGCGTTCTGACGATGAAGATCTTTTGGCGCATCCTCCGCATCTTTATCTACACGCTGTTTCTGCTGCTGGTGGTGGCGATCGGCGCTCTCGTCGTCCTGACCGGCACCGAAGGGGGACGCCAGAACCTCGCCGGCCTGATTTCCAAGATGGCTTCGAACGAGGATCGTAAGGTCACCGTCGCCGGTATCGAAGGCATCTGGTCGGGCGCGCTCAGGGTCGATCATGTCGTGCTCGAAGATCGTGCGGGCCCCTGGATGGTGGCACGTAAGGTGGCGCTGGACTGGTCGCCGACGGCGCTGCTCTCCTGGAATTTCAACGCCGACCGCTTCGCCGCCGAGCGGATCGAACTGGCGCGGCTGCCGCAGCCGAGCCAGCAGCCATCGCAAGGCGGCTCGTCCAGCCTGCCGGTTTCGATCGACGTGAGGCAGATAGACCTGCCGGAGATCGCGCTTGGACAGGAGCTTGCCGGCAGTGGCATCGCCGAGCTGGCCGCGAAAGGCTCGCTCAAGGCCGATCCGTCGCCTCTGGCGATCGAAAGCGTGCTGAACGTCTCCCGCCATGACGGCAAGCAAGGCAATGTCGACGCCAAGATCCACTTCGCGCCGGCCGACAACAAGCTCGACCTCGATCTCAAGGCGTCCGAGCCGGCTGGCGGCATCATCGCCAATCTGCTCAAGCTGCCGGATGCGCCGCCGGTCAACATCGTCGTCTCCGGAAGCGGGCCTTTGGCCAACTGGAGCGGCGTCGGCACTTTCATGGTCGACGGCCGGATCATCAGCCAACTGACCGGCCGGCATCAACTCACCGACAAGGGCCACCGCATCGAGGCCCAGGGCGACGGCCAGTTCGAAGGGTTCCTCCCGGACAAGATAAAGTCGCTCTTTGCCGGCAAGACGAGCTTCGACGTCGCCGGGACGGCGACCACAGCGGGCGGGGTCGATATCGAGCGCGCCACCATAGAGAGCGATACGGTGCACGGCACCGCAACCGGCAATGTCGATCCGAAGGGCGCCAGCGACCTGGCCGTCGAGCTTGCCGCCAAGGACAAGCCGGTCACCGTCGATGTCGGCAACAGCGCGGTGCCCATCCTGGTCGCCGTGCAGAAGGCCACGGTGCGCGCCTTCGGCGACGGCAAGGCGCCGACGGTCGATATCGGCACGTCGCTCACATCGGTCGCCGTTGGCGGCACGCAGCTCAACAATATTACAGGCGCGATCCATTCCGACGGCTTCGACATCGAAAACCGCAGCGGACCGGTGAGCATCCAGCTCGCCGCCGCCGGGCTGAAGACCGATGTAGCGACGCTGGCGCCGCTGGTGACCGGCAAGCTCTCCGCGGATCTTTCCGGCACGATCAGTCGCGATACCGTGACCATCGACAAAGGCAGCTTGCGCAGCGATGCGCTCAATGCCGGGCTGACGGCAAATGTGGCGCTGGCCGACCTGTCGATGACGCTGAAGATGAATGCCGACGCCGCCTCGAAGGCCCTACCGCCGCAGATCAGCTCGCTGCTCGGCGAGCGGGTGAAATTCTCGGCCACCGCCACGCGCGATCCGCAAGGCGCGTTTGCCGCCAACTCGCTGGAGATCAGCTCCGGCTCGCTCAGCGCCAGCGGCACCGGCAGCATGCAGGGATCGGACCTCCAGGCCAGCGTCAAGGGCACGCTGGGCGATGTCTCGCCGCTGTCGTCGCTCGCCGGCACGCCGCTCGCGGGCGGGGTCAATTTCGCGCTGAGCGCAAGCGGTCCGCGCCTTGCGCCGGATTTCACGGTGTCCGCCGACAGCGCCAGCCTGACGGCGGCCGGCCGTACGGTGAAGGACATCAAGCTCTCGGCCAAGGGCAAGGCCGATGTCGCCAATCCGACCGCCGACGTCTCGCTGACCGGCAACGTCGAGGGGCAGGCGCTCGACATAGAGGCTTCGCTGGTGACCGCCGACGGCAAGCGCTCGATCAAAGGGCTCAGCCTGGCGCTCGGCGACAACAAGGTTTCAGGCGATCTCGCGCTCGACGACAAGTTCCTGCCGCTCGGCACGCTGACGCTTGCCGTACCCGACATCGGACCGCTCGCGGCGCTCGCAAACCAGGCCGCAACCGGCGACATCAACGGCACGATCGCCTTCGCCAAGGAGGGCGAGGCGCCGACCGTCACCATCAAGGCGGCCAGCGCCTCGATCGCGCGCGGCGAACTGGCGGCAAAGGCCATCACCGTCAACGCGCTGATCGCAAACTATCTCAAGGGGCCGGCGATCTCGGGCACGATCAAGGCCGACAATGTGACCTCCGGCAGCACGGTAATCAGCGACATCGGTATCGATCTGAAGAGCGACGGTGACTGGACCAACTTTACCGGCGGCGCCACCGCGTCCGGGATTCCGGCCACTGCCACCGGGCGGGTAAAGATCGCCAACGGCACGACAAGCGTGGAGATCGCTTCCGGCGAAGCGACGGTGCGCGGCATCAAGGCGGCCATCGCCGAGCCCTCCAGCCTCTCCATTGCCGATGGCGTGACGACCATCGAGAAGCTCGCGCTCAACCTCGGCGGCGGCTCGGCGACGGTTTCCGGCAGCGCCGGCCAGACGCTGGACCTGACGACGAATCTCGCCAACCTGCCGCTGGCGCTCGGCAATGATTTCGTGCCCGGCCTCGACGGGGCCGGAACGCTTGAGGGCACCGCACACGTCACGGGTCCATCGTCCAACCCCGACATTCAGTTCAACGCCAAGGTGGCGGGCGCCGAGACCAGCCAGACCCGGCAGGCAGGGCTCGGGCCGCTCGATCTCGATGCCGCCGGCCGCTATACGCTGGCGGGCGGCGTCGCGCTGGACCACGCCACGCTTTCGGGCGACAAGATTTCAGGCAAGGCCGCCGGCACCCTCAATCCCAATGGCGCCAGCGACTTCTCCCTCGACCTTTTATCATCGGGGCTCAGCTTGCCGTTGACGGTCGGCAGCGCGGAAAGCCCGGTCAAGGTCGAAGTCCAGTCGTTGTCGGCGAAGATGGCGGGCGAAAGCGCGCAAGCGCGGCTGGATGTGTCCGCGATCCTGCCGTCCATCGTTGCCAGCCAAGCGAAGGTGGACGGTCTCACCCTTGCGCTGCATTCGGATGCCTTCGACCTCAAGGGACGGGCAGGCCCGGTTTCCGGCACGGTCTCGGTGGACAGGATCGGCCTCGACAATCCGTTGATCGCGCCGCTGATCGCCGGCAAGGTGATCGCCAAGGTCTACGGCCGGCTGGCACCCGATTCCGTCTCCGTCAACAGCAGCTCCTTGACGAGCGATGCGCTCAACAGCCAGGTCGCCGGCCGGATATCGCTGGGCGACGGCGCCATCGACCTCAATATGAAGGCCGATGTCGCGTCTTCGGCCTTGCCGGCGGCGGTGCGCGGCATGCTTGGCGAGACCGCGCAGTTGAGCGGTGCGCTGAAGCGCGATGCCAATGGCAATGTCAATATTGACGGCCTGAAGCTCAATTCTGGCGCGCTCAGCGCCGATGGGCAGGCGAGCCTTGCCGACGGCAAGCTGGCCGCCGGCATCAGGGGCGCGTTGAGCGATGTTTCGGGGCTCTCGAAGGACGCCAAGGGCGCCATCGCTTTCGCCCTCAACGTGCAAGGCCCGGTCACCGCGCCCGACCTGTCGATGACGGTGGACAGCGACCGGCTCCTCGTGGCGTCGCGCGAGATCACCGGACTGAAGCTGACGGCCACCGGCAAGGCCGATGCAGCCAATCCGGCAGCCAATGTGCAGCTCACCGGCATTGTCGCCGGGCAGAATTTGCAAGGCAGCGCCGTGCTCGCCACGACCAATGGCAGCCGCGCGATCAACGGGCTTCTGCTGTCGCTCGGACCGAACAAGATTTCCGGCGATCTCGTGCTCGACGATGCTTTCGTGCCGGTCGGCACCGTTTCGCTCGACCTGCCAGATATCGGGCCGCTCGCCGCGCTGGCCTTGGAAAAGGCCGAAGGCAATGTGCGCGGCACGATCGCCTTTACCAAGGCGGCCAACGGGCCGAATGTCGCGGTCAAAGCGGACACCTCGGAGATCAAGCGCGGCGATCTTTCCGCCAGGAATGTCGCAATCGACGCGCAGATCGCGAACTATATGGCAGCACCGGTGATCGCCGGCACGGTGCGGGCGGAGAGCGTGACTTCCGGCGGCACCGCCATTACAGGCATCGATGTCGATCTCAAGCGCGACGGCGACTGGACCGGTTTTTCGGGCGGGGCCACCGTCAAGAACATCCCGGCCAAGGCGGCCGGCCGGGTGAAAGTGGCGAACGGCACGACGACAATCGAGCTCGCCTCCGGCCAGGCGACGGTGCAGGGCGTCAAGGCGGCGATCGCGCAGGCCTCGACGGTGACCATCGCCAATGGCGTGACGACGCTCGACCGGCTGGTGCTCAACCTCGGCGGCGGCACGGCGACGGTGACGGGCAAAGTCGCGCAGGCGCTCGACATCAACGCCAACCTGGCTCGGGTGCCGATCTCGCTCGCCAACAGTTTCTCGCCGGGTCTCGACGCGGCCGGCTCGATCTCGGGCACGGTCAAGGTGACCGGCCAGCCTTCGACCCCCTCGGTCGCCTTCAAGATCGATGCCGCCGGCGTGCAGACCTCGCAGACGCGTGGCGCCGGGCTCGGCGGCATGAATGTGTCGTCGTCGGGCACTTTTGCCGGCAACAAACTTGCTTTCGACGCCAACATCAGCGACGGCGCCGGCCTCGGCCTCAAGGGCGGCGGCTCGGTGACGACGGCCGGCACGCCGACCTTGGCGCTCGACTTCAACGGCAAGGTGCCGTTCTCCTTCCTGGCCGCAAAGCTCGCCGCGCAAGGGCTGGCGCTCAACGGCACCGCCAATGTCGATGTGCAGGTGCGTGGTCCTGCGTCTGCGCCTGTTATCAGCGGCAAAGTCACGACATCCGGCGCGCGCCTTATCGATGCGCGCTCCGGCCTGGCGGTGAACGACATCGCCGCCGACGTTTCGATCGGCGGCGGGGTGGGCAGGATCAACAGCCTGACCGGCACGCTGTCGACGCGCGGCAAGCTGTCGGCGAGCGGCACCGTGGGCATCACGCCGGCGCAGGGCTTCCCGGCCGACCTGTCGATCAAGCTCACCGACGGCCGCTATACCGACGGCCGGGTGGTGACCGCCAATCTCGGCGGCGACCTGACCGTCAAAGGGCCGCTCGTCTCGGCGCCGGTGATTGCCGGCACGATCAGCCTGGCGAGGACGGTCATCACCGTGCCGGAACGGCTGCCGGGGTCGCTTTCGGCGTTGGATGTGAAACACAAGAACGCGCCGGCGTCCGTGCGGGCGCAGGACAAGGCGCTGCGCCCGGCGACGTCCAGCGGCAGCAGCAAGGGCGGCAGCGGCCTGACGCTCGACGTGACGGTCAATGCGCCGAACCAGATTTTCATCCAGGGCCGGGGCGTCGATGCCGAACTGGGCGGATCGCTCAAGCTGACCGGCCCGGCGTCGTCGCCGCAGGCCGTAGGCACGTTCACCTTGCAGCGTGGGCGGCTAACGATTCTCGCCAAGCGGCTGACATTCACGGAGGGTACGGTCGGGTTCCAGGGATCGCTGGTGCCTTACCTCAATCTCACAGCGACGACGACGACAAGCAGCGCCACCGTGACAATCGTGGTGTCCGGCGAGGCGACCAATCCGAAATTCAACTTCTCCTCTGTTCCGGCGCTGCCGGAGGATGAGGTGCTGGCACAGCTTATCTTCGGCCGCTCGATGTCTAACCTTTCGCCGCTGCAGATTGCCCAGCTCGCCGATGCTGCCGCGCAATTGGCAGGCGCTGGCGGCACGACCTCGCTGCTTGACAATTTGCGCAACGCCATTGGCATCGATGATCTCGACGTGACGACGGATGAGAAGGGCGGCACCGCTGTTTCTGCCGGCAAGTACCTCAATGACCGCACCTATGTGACCATACAGAAGGGCGACAAACCAGGTTCCGGCAAGGCGACGATCGACCTCAATGTCGGTCGCGGCGTTAAGCTGCGCGGAGAAGCCAACGACGCCGGCGAAGCCAAGGGCGGCGTCTTTTACGAACGCGAATATTGAGGTTGTGCCGCGCCGCATGGGCCAGGCGAACCAGGAGTCGACCGCCGGCACGGGACTCCTATCCTTATAAAATGTATTGATTTAATCGCCCCCGGCGATTTTTTTGGAAATGCGTGTGGCGCTAACAAATTTGCGTCAAGACTGTCGCTATCGCGCGAACCGGGTTGCACTCAAAGATGCACATTCCCTAACATGTTCCCACTCCACACCGTGTTTTGACATCACGGTCTGGATGCGGAATGTTACAAGGCGGAAAGCCAACAATGGGAGTAAGTCATGGCAATCTATACAAGCAACGGTGATCGCGTTCCGGATCACATCCTGAAAATGGCCGAAGAAGCCAAAACGGGCGGCGTCGACCGCCGCGAATTCCTGGCCTTGGCCAGCGTCTTCGGCGCATCGACGGCAATGGCCTACGGTATGCTTGGCCTCGCCGATCCGACCCCGGCCAGAGCCGAGGACGTGCAGGGCAAGAAGGGCGGCGTGATCAAGGTCGCGATGTCGATTAAGGATCCGAAGGATCCGCGCACCGCCGACTGGTCCGAAATCTCCAACGCGGAGCGCCAGGCGCTCGAGCCGCTGGTGAAGTACACGAAGGAATATACCTTCGCGCCTTACCTCCTGGCGAGCTGGGACATCAATGACGACGCCACCGAATACACGCTGCATGTGCGGCCGGGCGTCGAATGGAACAATGGCGACAAGTTCACCGCCGACGACGTAATCCACAATTTCACCCGCTGGGCCGACAAGTCGGTGGAAGGCAACTCAATGCCTGGCCGTCTCGGCAGCCTCGTCGACGACACCACCAAGAAGCTGCGCGAAGGCTCGGTCGTCAAGGTCGACGACATGACCGTCAAGCTCAAGCTGACCAAGCCCGACATCGCGATCATCCCGAACCTGTGCGACTATCCGGCGCTGGTCGTGCACAAGACGTTCGACGAGAAGGGCGCCAACTTCAAGAACTGCCCGATCGGCACCGGTCCGTTCGAACTGGTCTCCTACGATGTGGGCCAGAAGGTGGTCTACAAGCGCCGCACGACCGGCAAGTGGTGGCAGGGCGAGGCCTTCCTCGACGGAGTCGAGTTCATCGACTACGGCACCGACCCGGCCGCGACCGTCTCGGCTTTCGAGTCCGGCGAAGTCCAGACCAACCACGAAACGACCGCCGACTACATCAAGATCATTGCCGATGTCGGCGCTCCGGCATCGGAAGTGGTGACGGCGGCCACCGTGGTGTCGCGCTTCAACGTCACCAAGAAGCCCTATGACAACCAGAAGGTTCGTCAGGCGATGTTGCTGGCCGTCGACAACGCCACCGTGCTGCAGCTGGGCTACGGCAATGCCGGCACGCCGGCGGAAAACCACCATGTCGCGCCGATCCATCCGGAGTACGTCAAGCTGCCCGAGATCAAGCGCGACATCGCCAAGGCCAAGCAGATGCTGACGGAAGCCGGCGTGATCGATTTCGAGCATGAGCTGATCAGCAACGACGAGGACTACCACAAGAACACCACGGACGCGATCGCGGCCCAGCTGCGCGAAGCCGGCATCAAGGTGAAGCGCACCGTGCTGCCGAGCTCGACCTTCTGGAACGACTGGACCAAGTACCCGTTCTCGGAAACCAACTGGAACATGCGTCCGCTTGGCATCCAGGTGATCGCCATCGCATACCGCACCGGCGAGGCCTGGAACGAGACGGCTTACTCCAACCCGGACTTCGACAAGAAGGTGAACGAGGCGCTCGGCATCGCCGATGCGGAGAAGCGCAAGGTCGTGATGAAGGATATCGAGCAGACGCTGCAGGATTCCGGCATCATCATCCAGCCTTACTGGCGCAAGCTCTACATCAACATCAAGCCCGAGGTGAAGAACCACTCGATGCACCCCACCTACGAGCACGACTTCGGCAAGGTCTGGCTCGATAAGGCGTGATCCATGGTGCGATGAATGCGAGGGGCGACAGCCCCTCGTATTTGCAGCTTCGTCGCCGTTGCATATTCTGCAACGGTGGCGGGGCGTCATCGGCTTTTCGAAACAGGGTTGAACGTATCTGACCCCAACCCGGCCGGCAGGGGGGCATAAGTGTTCTCATTCATTGCCAGACGCATCGGCACGATACTTCTCACGATGCTGTGCTTGACGCTGGTCGTCTTCTTCCTCGTCAATCTCGAGCCCAATCTGAAGAAGCTCGCGATCAGTCAGACCGAGATGCACACGCCCGCCGACCAACTGGAAAGCTGGTTGGTCAATCACGGCTACCGCCAGAACTTCTTCCTGCGCTATGGCCAGTGGCTGGGCGTCCTCCCCAAGCATCCGATCACCGATCCGGCGACCGGCAAGACGACGCAGCGCTTTTCCTTCTGCAACGATCCGACGGAGCCGAAATTCTCCGGCGTGTTGCAGGGGGACTTCGGCTGCTCGACCAAATTCAAGACGACCGTCGCGGCGAAGCTCTTTCCAGCGCTCGGCGCCACAGGCTTGTTGATGTTCTGGGTTCTGGCGGTGATGGTGCCGATCTCGCTGCTCATCGGCATTCTTGCCGGCATGCGCGAAGGGTCGCGCACGGACCGGACATTGTCCGTCGCCTCGATCGCCTCGACGGCAACACCCGAATATGTCTCGGGCGTCATCTTCACCGTCATCTTCGCATCCTGGCTCGGCTGGCTGAACGGTTCGGCCGCGTCCGCTAGCCAGGGCATCACCTTCTACAATTTCACGCTGCCGGTGATCACGCTGGCGATCTACGGCATAGGCTATATCGCTCGGATGACACGCGCCTCGATGGTCGAGGTGATGACGCAGCAATATATCCGCACCGCCCGGCTGAAGGGTCTGTCCTTCAGCAGCGTGGTCATCAAACATGCCTTGCGCAACGCGCTGATCGCGCCCTTCACCGTCATCATGCTGCAGTTCCCGTGGTTGCTCACCGGGGTCGTCATCGTAGAGGTGATGTTCCGCTACCAGGGGTTTGGCTACACGCTGGTCGAAGCCGCCGGCAACAACGACATCGATCTGCTGCTAGGCTGCTCGCTGGTCTCGGTGTTCATCGTGCTGATCACGCAACTCATTTCCGATGTCGGCTACGCGTTTCTCAATCCGCGTATCAGGGTTCAGTAGGGGCAGGGCCGATGCAAACGGAATATATCAGCGCCTTCGACGTCGTCATCGGCGTGCTCTGGCGGTTCTGGCCGGTGTGGGTGGCACTCATCCTGGTGATGGGCACCAGCTTTACCTACAAGAAGCGGCTCGGCCTCTATGGCCAGCTCTTCGACAGCGGCGTCGGCATTGCCGGCGTCTTCATCTGCCTGTTCTGGCTGTTCACGGCGATCTTCGCCTCGACCATCTCGCCCTTCGACCCACTGGCGCAGGTTTCGGTGATGAAGGACACGCTGCCCGGCGCAGTCGAGCCGGCCTCGAAGCTCGTCTATTATTTCGGTGGCGACAAGCTCGCCCGCGACGTGTTCTCGCGCATGGTTTATGGCAGCCAAATCGTGCTGATCATCGCGCCGGCCGCCACCGGCTTCGCGCTGATGGTCGGCATCACGCTTGGCCTGCCGGCCGGCTACTATGGCGGAAAGATCGACACGCTGTTGTCCTTCCTCGCCAATCTGGTGCTGGCCTTCCCGGTGATCCTTCTGTTCTATCTGCTGGTGACGCCGGGCATCATGGACACGCCGATCCCCTATGCGATGGCGGGGTTGTTCTTTCTGTTCCCGATCATCTTCTTCTGCGTGCTGTTCTGGACCCGCTACAAGAACCGTCCGGACCGGCTCTATATCCTGCTCGGCATCACTTTGGTGGTCGGTGGCTGGATCTATGCAGGCCTGGTCTTCGACAGGGATCCGCTGCATATCGTCCATATTGATCCAAACCAGCTCAACATCTTCGTGGCGGTGGTGTTCGCCTCAAGCCCCGGCGTGTTCCGCATCGTGCGCGGCCTGACCATGGACATCAAGACGCGCGACTATGTGGCGGCGGCCCAGACGCGCGGTGAATCGCCCTGGTACATCATGCTGTGGGAGATCCTGCCCAATGCGCGCGGTCCGCTGATCGTCGATGCCTGCCTGCGCATCGGCTACACGACGATCCTGCTCGGAACGCTCGGCTATTTCGGCCTGGGCCTGGCGCCGGAAAGCCCCGACTGGGGCACCGCGATCAAGGACGCCAGCCGGCTCTTGCGTTCCTTCATCCATCCGGCGCTGCCGCCGACGATCGCCCTGATGTCGTTCGTGCTGGGGCTGAACCTTCTGGCGGACTCGCTGCGCGAACAGTCGATGAAGGATTGATGGCGAGGGCTCAGGCCCTACCTGCTGGAACAATTTAGGATTGGAGCGACCCATGAACGAGGCAGTTCGAGATCCGGCTCAACCTATCATCGAGATCGAGAACCTCTCGATCTCCTTCTTCACCCGCAAGGGCGAGATACCGGCGGTGATGGATTTCTCCTGCACGGTCATGCCCGGCGAGGCGATGGGCATCGTCGGCGAGTCCGGCTGCGGCAAGTCGACCGTGTCGCTCGGCATCATGCGCGACCTCTCCAACATCGGGAAGATCGTAGGTGGGCGTATCAAGTTCCAGGGCAGGGACATGGGCGAGATGTCCAACGAGGAGCTTCGCGCCATCCGCGGCAACAAGATCGCCATGATCTATCAGGAGCCGATGGCGAGCCTCAATCCGGCGATGAAGATCGGACAGCAGCTGATGGAAGTGCCGCTGATCCACGACAAGGTGTCGAAGGAAGAGGCGCATAGCCGCGCATTGGAGATGGTGCGGGCGGTGAAGCTGCCCGATCCGGAGCGCATGATGCGCTCCTATCCGCACCAGCTTTCCGGCGGCCAGCAGCAGCGCATCGTGATTGCCATGGCGCTGCTGTCGAGACCGGCGCTGCTTCTGCTCGACGAGCCGACCACCGCGCTCGATGTCACTGTCGAGGCCGGCATCGTCGAACTGGTCAAGGGTCTCGGCGAGAAGTTCGGCACCTCGATGATCTTCGTGTCGCACAATCTCGGCCTGATCCTGGAGACCTGCGACCGCATCACGGTGATGTATTCCGGCGAGGCCGTCGAGACCGGCAAGATCGAGGACGTGTTCGACCGGATGCGCCATCCCTATACGCAAGGGTTGTTCCGCTCCATCCCGCTGCCCGGCGCCGACAAGAACTCGAGGCCGCTGATCTCCATTCCCGGACAGTTGCCGCTGCCGCATGAACGTCCGAAGGGCTGCAATTTCGGGCCCCGCTGCCACCATTTCGTCGAGGGCGTCTGCAACGCGGCGGAAATCCCGATGGTCCCGGTCGAGGGCCATGAGGGGCATTTCTCGCGCTGCGTGCGCTTCAACGAGATCGACTGGGAGGCGCTGCCGCCCGGTGCCAAGAAGGTCAACGAGAAGGTCGAGCCCGGCGCGCCGGTGCTGAAGATCCAGGATCTCAAGAAATACTACAAGGTCGGCGGCAGCGACGTGTTCGGCTCGAGCGAAGGCCGCGTCGTCAAGGCCAATGAGACGATCTCGTTCACAGCGCGCGAATCCGAGACGGTGGCGATCGTCGGCGAGTCCGGCTGCGGGAAGTCGACGCTGGCCAAGGTGCTGCTGGGCCTCGAGACCGCCAGCTCCGGCACCGTGACTTTGGCCAACAAGGAAATCCAGTCGACGGGCATCGAGAGCCGCGGCGTCGACACCGTGTCGTCGATCCAGATGGTGTTCCAGAACCCGTTCGACACGCTGAACCCGAGCCACACGGTCGGCTCGCAGATCATCCGCACGCTGGAAAAGTTCAAAGTCGGCAAGAATGTCGCCGAGCGGCGCCAGCGCATGCTGGAGCTGCTCGACCTGGTGAAGCTGCCCAGAGCCTTCGAAACCCGCAAGCCGCGCCAGCTTTCGGGCGGCCAGAAGCAGCGCATCGGCGTGGCCCGCGCTTTCGCCGGCGACGCCAAGGTGGTGGTGGCCGACGAGCCGGTCTCGGCGCTCGACGTCTCGGTGCAGGCGGCGGTGACCGAGCTGCTGATGGACATCCAGCGCAAGAACAAGACGACGATGCTGTTCATCAGCCACGACCTGTCGGTGGTGCGCTACATCGCCGACCGCGTTGTCGTCATGTATCTCGGCTATATCGTCGAGCAGGGCACGACCGACCAGATATTCTCGCCGCCTTACCATCCCTATACCGAGGCGCTGCTGTCGGCGATTCCGATCGCCGACACCAGCGTGGTCAAGAAACACATCGTGCTCGAAGGCGACATTCCCTCGGCGATGAACCCGCCGACCGGCTGCCCGTTCCAGACGCGCTGCGGCTACAAGAAGCTGGTGCCGGACAATCTGTGCGAGACCAAGGTGCCGCCGGTGAAGAATCTCGGCGGCGGCCATACGAGCCTGTGCTGGCTTTCGGACGACGTGCTGGCCAAGATGGAGCCGGTCATCAAGTTCGACAAGGAGCATGCGGCGCGTGAGGGCGTGCCGGACGATGCGTCGCATGGCGAGGGGCCGGGCTTTGCCGGTTCGCCGCCGCAGCGACCGGATGGCAAAAACGCCAGTGCGGAAGCCGACGCGACCGGAGAGGGCGTCGAGGATAACGACGCCGTGCTCAAGGCCCGCCGCCACGAAGTGCGCGACGAGGATTCGGAAACCGGTGTCGCAAGACCGAAGGACACGACAAGGCGGCACTAGACAAGGCGAAGGATCAGGTGCCGCACTGCCGTAGCTGCGCTGCGTAGTCGCGGGCCATCTGGTCGGTGGCGCGTGCGTAGCTTTGGACGCCGGCATCACCGCGATTACCGCGGCCATAGGCGGTCCAGCCGAGATAATAGGCCAGATAGAGATTGTAGGTGTCGTTGCGCGCGACACCGAAAGTGTCGGCGGTCTTGGAGTGGTACCAGCCGACGAAATCGATGGCGTCGGCAAAGCGCGTTCGGCGCGCCGCCCAGTTGCCGGTCTCACTTTGATATTGCGACCAGGTGCCGTCGAGCGCCTGCGAGTAGCCGGTGGCGCTCGAGACGTGTGTCCACGGGATGAAGCCGAGCAGCTTGGTGCGCGGCGGGCGGGCATTGCTCTTGAACCCGGATTCCTTGCGAACTGTGGCCATCAGCACGGGAACGGGAATGCCGTATTTCTGCTCGGTCCGCTCGGCGGCGGACTGCCAGTTGTCGAACCAGCCGTCATTCTGGTCGAAGACGGCGCAGACATTGTTGATATGGCTGGGGGCCGTCGCGCAGGCCGAAAGCGCCAGCAGCACGGAAACAGCGACAATTTTACTAAAACTCGACCTACGCATTGGAAGACGAATAGGCCGAAATCATAAAAGGAGTCTTGCGCGGTTCCTTAACGAGGACGCGGGCAGCGCGAAGAGTCGAGTATCGATATTCCGACTATGTACGTCGCTATCCTTTCCATCGATTTTCAAAAATGCCGCCTAGGCTAAAATCACGCCGGCAAATGGCGAATTCATGATAGCTCATGCGATAAGCCGGCGCTCTGATGCGCGCATGAGCGAACCAAGACGCAAGCGCGGCGCCGAGCGCACCAGCAACCGCGGGCCGGCCGCCATCCCGCAACTGCCGCTGCGGCGGGTGGAGAATCCCTATCCGCCGATGGCGATGCTCTCGGCCGACCAGATCGAGGCGATCCACCACGCATCGATGCATATCCTGGAGAATTTCGGCATCGAGGTGATGAGCCCTCGAGCGCTGTCGCTGTTCGAGCGCGCCGGCGCCAGGGTCGACCACGGGTCGATGAATGTGCGCATCGACCGAGGCATGGTCGAAGAGGCGTTGACGTCGACGCGCAGCAGCTACGCACTTATCCCGCGCAATCCGGCTCGAGCCATCCATCTCGGCGGCAGCACGATCAACTTTACGCTGGTGGCCGGACCGCCCAATGTGCATGACATGGAGCGAGGCCGCCGCGCCGGCAACATGCCGGACTATCAGGATCTCGTGCGGCTGGCGCAGCATTTCAACTGTATCCACATGCTCGGAAATCAGGTCTGTGCGCCGATCGAGCTGCCGGCGAACACTAGGCACATGGACACCTATTTCGCCAATCTGACGCTGACCGACAAATGCTTCCATGTCTCGGCGATCGGGCGGGGCAGGGCGCTGGACGGCATCGAGATGATGGCGATCGCGCGCGGACTGACGCTGGATGAGATGGCGCGGGACCCCGGCGTCACCACCATCATTTCGGTCAACTCGCCGCGCCGCTTCGACGAGATGATGGCGGAGGGGCTGATGACCATGGCCGAATGCGGCCAGTCGGTGGCGGTGACGCCGTTCACGCTGATGGGCGCGATGAGTCCGGTAACGCTCGCAGGTGCTTTGGCGCAGCAGAACGCCGAGGCGCTGTTTGGCATCATGCTGACGCAGTTGGTGCGTCCCGGCGCGCCGGTGATGTATGGCGCCTTCACCTCCAATGTCGACATGAAGTCGGGCGCGCCGGCCTTCGGCACGCCGGAGAACACCAAGGCCAACATCGCTTCCGGGCAGTTGGCGCGGCGCTATAATCTACCCTATCGCACCACGCCGGGCTCGGCCTCCAATGCCGCCGATGCGCAGGGCGCCTATGAGACGATGATGGCGCTGTGGGGCGCGGTGCTCGGCCACGGCAATCTCATCTACCATGCCGCCGGCTGGCAGGAGGGCGGACTGACGGCCTCGTTCGAAAAGCTCATCATCGATGTCGAGATGATCCAGCACATGATGGAATTCCTGCGGCCGATCGTCGTCGACGAGGCGGAGCTTGCGGTCGAGGCGCTGGGCGCGGTGCCGACAGGGGGCCATTTCTTCGGCGAGCCGCACACGCTGGAGCGCTACGCCACCGCCTTCTACCAGCCGATGCTTTCCAACTGGCAGAATTACGAGGCCTGGCAGGAAGCCGGTGCGCTCGACACGACGGCACGCGCGACCAGGCTTTGGAAGAAGGCGCTGGAGGAATATGTCCAGCCGGCCATGGACCCTGCCGTGCGCGAGGCGCTCGAAGCCTATATGGCCCGCCGCAAGGAAGCGATCGGGCAAGGGGAGCCGTGAGGGAACGGCTTACCAACCTCAATCATTTCAATCTCTCAACTCACTGAACCAACGAGAAAACCCATGAAGTCGCATGCAAAGGTCGTGGTCATCGGCGGCGGTGTCGTCGGATGCTCCGTGCTGTTTCATCTTGCACGCCACGGCTGGACCGATGTCGTGCTTCTGGAGCGCGACGAGCTGACTTCCGGTTCGACATGGCATGCGGCCGGCGGCATGCACACGATCAATGGCGATCCCAACGTCGCCAAGCTGCAGAAATACACGATTTCGCTCTACAAGGAGATCGAGGAACTCTCGGGACAGGCGACCGGCGTGCATCTGACCGGCGGCGTGCTTTTGGCGGCCACCGAGGCACGAATGGACTGGCTGCGCGGCGTGGTGTCGAAGGGCCGCTATCTCGGCATCGACCTCGAGGTGATCTCGGCCAAGGAAGCGGCGGAATTGATGCCGCTCATCGATCCCAGCCAGTTCGTCGGCGCGGTGCGCAACAAGGAGGACGGCCATCTCGATCCGTCCGGCGTGACGCATGCCTATGCCAAGGCCGCGCGGAAACTGGGTGCGGAAGTGGAACGCTTCACCAAGGTCGAGGACATCGTGCGCCGGCCGGACGGACTGTGGCGCGTCATCACCAACAACGGCGATATCATCGCCGAACATGTCGTCAATGCCGGCGGGCTCTGGGCGCGCGAGGTCGGCCGCATGGTCGGGCTGGAACTGCCGGTGCTCGCCATGGAGCACATGTACCTGATCACCGAGGACATGCCGGAGGTCGCCGACTGGAACAGGAACACTGGCACCGAGATCATCCACGCGGTCGACTTCGACGGCGAGCTCTATCTGCGCCAGGAGCGGGGCGGCATGCTGATGGGCACGTATGAGAAGGCCAACAAGGTCTGGTCGGAATTCCAGACGCCCTGGAATTTCGGCCATGAGCTGCTGGAGCCGGACATCGACCGCATCGCGCCGTCGCTGGAAGTCGGCTTCCGCCATTTCCCGGCCTTCCAGAAGACCGGCATCAAGCAGATCATCAACGGTCCCTTCACCTTCGCGCCGGACGGCAATCCGCTGGTCGGACCGGTGCGCGGCCTGCCGGGCTTCTGGGTCGCCTGCGGCGTCATGGCCGGATTCAGCCAGGGCGGCGGCGTCGGTCTGGCGCTCTCCAACTGGATGATCGAGGGGGACCCCGGCGCCGACATCTGGGCCATGGACGTGGCTCGCTATGGCGACTGGGCGACGATGGCCTATACCAACGCCAAGGTGCGGGAGAATTATTCGCGCCGCTTCTCGATCCGCTTTCCCAATGAGGAACTGCCGGCGGGGCGTCCACTCAAGACGACGCCTCTCTACGACGTGCTTGCCGTCAGGGGCGCGCAATGGGGCGTGTCCTACGGGCTCGAGGTACCGCTCTGGTATGCACCGGACGGCGTCAGGGACGAGTTTTCCTGGCGGCGTTCGACTGACTTCGAGCATGTCGGCCGGGAAGTCGCGGCGGTGCGCAGCGGCGTCGGTCTTTCTGAAATTTCGAACTTCGCCAAATACAAGGTGGCGGGCGCAGGCGCGGCTCGATGGCTCGACCGCATATTCGCCTGCAAGTTGCCCAAGCGCGACCGCATGACGCTTGCGCCTATGCTGAAGGACGACGGCAAGCTGATCGGCGATTTCACTTTGGCCAATGTCGATGACCGTGAGTGGTTCATCGCCGGATCCGGCATTGCCGAGCAATATCACATGCGCTGGTTCGAGGCACATCTGCCCAAGGATGGCTCGGTACGGATCGAGGCGCTGGGGCAGAGGCTCACCGGCCTTGCGATTGCCGGTCCTAAGGCGAGGGAGGTGCTGGCCAAGGTGACCCGCGCCGATGTTTCCAACGCGGCGTTCCCCTTCATGGCGGTTGCGCGCATGGATATCGGCATGGCGCCATGTCTTGTCGGCCGCGTCAGCTACACCGGCGATCTTGGCTACGAGATCTGGGTGGCGCCGGAATACCAGCGCGCCGCCTACCAGGCGCTGGTCCAAGCGGGCGAAGAGTTCGGCATCAGCCTGTTCGGCTCACGCGCGCTCAACGCGCTGAGGCTCGAGAAGAACTACGGCTCATGGGCGCGCGAGTACCGGCCGATTTACGGACCGGTCGAGGCCGGGCTCGACCGCTTCGTCGCCTATGGCAAGGATGCCGATTTCATCGGCAAGCAGGCAGCACTTGCGGAGCGCAGCGAGGGCGGCAAGCTTCGGCTGCGCAGCTTCATTGTCGACGCCACCGATGCCGACGTGATCGGCGACGAGGCGATCTGGCATGGCGGCGTCGTGCGCGGCTGGGTCACGTCGGGCGGCTATGCGCATCATGCGAAGAAATCGGTCGCGATGGGCTATGTGCCGAAGGAGATCGCCGACAGGCCGGACGGTTTCGAGATCGAGATCCTCGGGAAGCGCCATGGGGCACGCATCCAGGCGGCGCCGCTATTCGACGCCAATTTCGAGCGGATGCGCGGCTAGAGCAATTCCAGGAAAAGTGCGAAGCGGTTTTCCGTCCGGAATTGCGTCAGAACAAAAAAGCCTCCTGGCGCTCAGCCTGCCATCAGGCCTCGGCGCTGTCGCGATTGTCCAGGGCGAAGGCGCCCGAACCGGCAAAGAACAGATAGAGGAAGACGAAGCAGAACAGGATGGCTGCGTCGCCGCCGTTGTTGGCCGGGAAGAAGTCGCGCGGGAAGTGCGCCATGAAATAGGCGATCGCCATTTCGCCGGCGAGCAGGAAGGCGACCGGGCGGGTGAACAGACCGAGCGCCAAAAGGATGCCGCCGGCGAATTCGAGGATACCTGCAGCCGTCGTCAGGCCGGTGAGGGCGTGCGGCTGGGCGCTTACCGGGAAGTTGAACAGCTTCTGCGAGCCATGTTCGACGAACTGCAGGGCGGTCATGATGCGCAACACGCCCAGCGCTTGGGGACGGTACTGAGCAAGGGTTTCGAAAAGCTTCATCTAAAACTCCATTCCACCTGCCCAGGCCGGCCATAGATCATCGCCCGCCGATGAGCCACTCACTTCCCCTTGGCTGTCTTTCAACAATCTGTGAGTGCAAATGGTTTCACCTCTCAGAATGATTCCCGTCATGGTTGAATTATTATTCTTATGGTTGTATTAGTTGGCGGACGTTATCAACCCACGCGAGCTTCATTGCCATGAGAAAAGTCGTCATCAGCCTGGTCGCAATCCTTGCCGGGAATAGCTTCGCCGTAGCCGCGGACGGAGGCTGCGAAGCCTTCAGATGGCCGGTTGCTCGCGAGCAGGCCTTGTTCCCAGAGGCGCCGGCAGCCCAATCCGGCGTTGAGCTGACTATCGGGCAAGCCGTGGATTTCTCGCTTGAAGCTGCCGACATGGTCAGCTTTGAAGTTCCGCCGCAACGCGCACCGGCAGCCGGCACCTTCGGCGCGACGGGCCAGTGTGACCGTGCCGCAAGATGCGGAGCTCCAGGTCACCGTATCCGACGAGGCCTGGATCGATGTCGTGCAGGACGGCCGTTCCGTGAAATCGGCGGGCGTGAGCGGCGTCAAAACCTGCCCAGGCATCCGCAAAAGCGTGCGCTTCAAGCTGACCGCCGGTCCGGCCACGTTGCAGTTCAGCGGCGCGAAGAAGCCTGACCTGAAGGTGGCGGTGCTGACGCCGGAATGATCCGGCGCCAGCCAGCCGGTAACTGATGCTACCGCACCGGCGCCAGCAGGGCGAAATACGCGCCTTGCGGGTCCTGGCACTGGATGATCCACTGGCCGCTCGGCACGTCCATCGGCCCCATGATGATCTTGCCCCCATTGTCGGTGACGCGCGTGGCCGCGGCATCTATGGCGTCGACGTTGAAATAGAACTGCCAGACGGGAATCGGGATCTGCGGCGGCTTGTTCATGATGCCGCCGCCGGATTCGGCGCCGGCGCTGAAGGTTTTGTAGGTACCCATCTCGCCCATGTCGAACTCGCCGGCGCTCTCCCAGCCGAACTGGCTGGAATAGAAATCGAAGGCGGCTTTCCAGTCCGACGTATAGAGCTCATGCCAGCCGACATGGCCTAGCGTGGTCGCCGGCACCGGCGGCTGTTCAGGCTGGTTGGGCTGCAAGAACATGAAGGCAGCCCCCTGCGGGTCGGCAACGACGGCGAAGCGGCCGACGCCCGGAATATCGTCGGGCGCTCGGTGCACATTACCGCCGGCGTCCTTGAGCGCCTGCGTCGAGGCGTCGACATCCTTGGTGTAGATGTAGCCCATCCAGGCCGGCGGCATGCCCATCTTGGCGGGTTCTTCCGGCATCGTCATCAGTCCGCCGACGCCGCGCACGGCGGAGTTCACGACGATGTAGCGGGGCATGCCAGGCGCCTTGTCGAAGGGCTCGGCCTTCCAGCCGACCACGGCCGCGTAAAAAGCCTCGGCGGCGTCGAGGTCGGTGGTCATCAGTTCGTACCAGAAGAAAGGTTGTGGGGATTTCGGCATGGTCGGTCTCCTCACCGGTTCAGGCAGCGATCGCGGTTCGATCCGTCGTAGGACGATCCTCGCGACAGAAATCCGACATGGGCCGAAAATCCCGGTCGGCAAGGCGCTTCGCTCCTGATCTTGCATAGCCCACTCTTTTCGACTTTGCTGCCGTCAAAGAGGGGGTCGCGTTTTCCATGCGCCAGATGTCGCTCACGCCCGAGCTTGTCGCTCTTTGCCATCGCGAGGAGATCGATCCCGGTCCGAGCGGGGAGTGGACGCAGCTCGGCGACGATGATTTCGGCGCGCTCGCCACGCGTCTTGCCGGCGAAGCCGATGAGGGGCCACTCTGGGTGTTCGCCTATGGCTCGCTGATCTGGAAACCGGCCTTCGAGTCCGTCGAGCAGCAGCGCGCTTCGGCGCATGGCTGGCATCGATCGTTCTGCCTGGATCTCGTGCGCTGGAGAGGCAGCGCCGCGCAGCCGGGGCTGATGATGGCTCTAGAACGCGGCGGGCGTTGCGACGGCGTCATCTACCGCCTACCGGAGGGCGAAAAGCCGGCCCAGATCGAGAGACTGCTGCGACGCGAGATCGACGATCACGAAGCCGTTGTCTCCGTCAGGTGGGTTCCGGTGCGCGCGGCGCAGGGCCGGCTGCGGGCGCTGGGCTTCTGGGTCGGCGTGACAGGCAGGGGGACGTCGCTAGGACAGCCGCTGGAGAAGGTGGCTTGGGTGCTGGCGCGCGCGTGCGGCCATGTCGGTTCGGGCGCGGAATATCTCTACAACACCGTCTGCCACCTCGAGACCTTCGGCATCCATGACCGCAACCTGTGGCGCCTGCAGCAACTGGTGGCGGACGAGATCCGGTCGATCCATAGCCACAGGATCGCAAATCGTGACGCAGCAGAGAATATCGAGGCGGTTATAATATGACTACATTTGTCATGTTTTGCTCAATCATTACAGTGGCTTGGCCGAAAATTGACCAATTGATAAAAAAATAAAACGTGCTAGCCTTCCCCAAAACGACAACAAGGGGAACTGGAATGGCGAATGGTCATTTCATCGAAGGCATTGCCGGCGGCCGGCTGTCTTCCGAGCAATATACCGACAATTTTTCCGACCTGCACCCGCCGCTCGATCACCACGAGGCGCTGGTCGAATCCGACCGCTGCTATTTCTGCTATGACGCGCCGTGCATGAACGCGTGCCCGACGTCGATCGACATCCCGCTGTTCATCCGTCAGATTGCCACCGGCAATCCGCTGGGCTCGGCTAAGACGATCTTCGACCAGAACATCCTTGGCGGCATGTGCGCCCGCGTCTGCCCGACCGAGACGCTGTGCGAAGAGGTCTGCGTGCGCGAGGTGGCGGAAGGCAAGCCGGTGCAGATCGGACGGCTGCAGCGATACGCCACCGATGTCGCCATGAGCGAGGGCAAGCAGTTCTACAAGCGCGCCGAGCCGACCGGGAAGACAGTCGCCGTGGTCGGCGCCGGGCCGGCGGGGCTTGCGGCAGCGCATCGTCTTGCCCGCCATGGCCATGACGTGACGATCCTGGAGGCGCGGCCGAAGGCCGGCGGCCTCAATGAATATGGCATCGCTGCCTATAAGAGCGTCGATGATTTCGCCCAGGCTGAAGTGGACTACGTGACTTCGATCGGCGGCATCGACATCCAGAACGGCAAGGCGCTCGGCCGCGACTTCCAGCTTGGCGATCTGATGCGCAACTATGACGCGGTGTTCCTCGGCATGGGGCTTGGCGGCGTCAATGCGTTGCGCGCCGAGGGCGAGGACGCCGACGGCGTTGCCAATGCGGTCGAGTTCATCGCCGAGCTTCGCCAGGCAAGCGACCTCTCCAGCCTGCCGGTCGGCCGGCGCGTCGTTGTCATCGGCGGTGGCATGACGGCGATCGATGCCGCCGTGCAATCGAAGCTGCTCGGCGCCGAAGAGGTGACGATCTGCTACCGGCGCGGCCAAGAGCACATGAATGCTTCGGAGTTCGAGCAGGATCTGGCCGCCGCCAACGGCGTCACCATCCGCCACTGGCTGCAGCCGAAGCGCGTCATTGCCGAGAACGGCAAGGTCTCGGCAATCGAACTCGAATACACGGCGATGAATGGCGACAAGCTTGCCGGCACCGGAGAAACGCTGCGGCTCAATGCCGATCAGGTGTTCAAGGCGATCGGCCAGAGCTTCGTGCCGGCGCATCTCAACGGCAGCGCGGAGGCGATCGAACTCGAAGGCGGCCGTGTCAAGGTCGATGCGGAAGGGCGCACCTCGCTGGCAAAAGTCTGGGCCGGCGGCGACTGTATCTTCGGCGGCGACGATTTGACCGTATCGGCGGTGGCGCAAGGGCGCGATGCTGCCGAGAGCATCCACCGGGCACTGGCCTCTAACGGGAGGGCATGAGCATGGCAGACATCCGCAACAATTTCATAGGCATCAAGTCGCCCAATCCGTTCTGGCTGGCGTCTGCGCCGCCGACGGACAAGGCCTATAATGTCGAGCGCGCCTTCAAGGCGGGCTGGGGCGGCGTGGTGTGGAAGACGCTTGGTGAAGAGGGCCCGCCGGTCGTCAACGTCAACGGTCCGCGCTACGGCGCGATCTGGGGCGCCGATCGCCGCCTGCTCGGTCTGAACAACATCGAGCTGATCACCGACCGCGACCTGCAGACCAACCTGCGCGAGATGAAGCAGGTCAAGATGAATTGGCCGGACCGGGCGCTCATCGCTTCGATCATGGTGCCTTGCGTGGAGGAGAGCTGGAAGGCGATCCTGCCGCTGGTGGAGGAGACTGGCGCCGACGGCATCGAGCTCAATTTCGGCTGCCCGCACGGAATGAGCGAGCGCGGCATGGGCTCGGCGGTCGGCCAGGTGCCAGAATATATCGAGATGGTGGTGCGCTGGTGCAAGCAGTACACGCGCATGCCCGTCATCACCAAGCTGACGCCCAACATCACCGACATCCGCAAGCCCGCGCGAGCCGCGCATGCCGGCGGCACCGACGCGGTATCGCTGATCAACACGATCAACTCGATCACCGGCGTCGATCTCGATAGCTTCGCGCCGCAGCCGACCATCGACGGCAAGGGCTCGCATGGCGGCTATTGCGGCCCGGCGGTGAAGCCTATCGCGATGAACATGGTGGCCGAGATCGCGCGCGATCCGGAGACGCACGGCCTGCCGATCTCCGGCATCGGCGGCATCACCACCTGGCGGGATGCCGCCGAGTTCATGGCGCTCGGCGCCGGCAATGTGCAGGTCTGCACGGCGGCGATGACCTACGGCTTCAAGATCGTGCAGGAGATGATCGCCGGCCTGGAGAACTGGATGGACGAGAAGGGCCACGTCTCGCTCTCCGACATCATCGGCCGCGCCACACCCAACGTCACCGACTGGCAGTATCTCAACCTCAACTATGTCGCCAAGGCGCATATCGACCAGGACGCCTGCATAAAATGCGGCCGCTGCCACATCGCCTGCGAGGACACCTCGCACCAGGCGATCACCAGCATGGTCGACGGCGTGAGGCATTTCGAGGTTATCGAGGCCGAATGCGTCGGCTGCAATCTGTGCGTCAATGTCTGCCCGGTCGAGGGCTGCATCACCATGGAGCCGCTGGCCGCCGGCGTGCTGGATCAGCGCACCGGCAAGCCGGTGTCGCCGATCTATGCCAACTGGACGACGCACCCCAACAATCCGATGGCCAAGGTGGCTGCGGAGTAGGGTTGCCTTCGCAGGATTTAGGTTCCTCGCCCCACGACAATGGGGAGAGGCGGCCCGGCGAAGCCGGGACGGAGAGGGGCCTTCGGCTGGACGCCGCGGAGGGCCTGATTGCTTGTTCCCTGCGCCTCTTCCTTGACCGGCTCTGACTTCGCAGAGGGTGTCCCCCTCTCCGTCCCGGCTTCGCCGGGCCACCTCTCCCCCCGCTTTGCGGGGTACGAGGAACCCCAGGTCCTGCGAGGCGCCCATTCTCTCACTCTGTTATTGAGAATTCGCGGGCAATTTGCATTCTCCTATTGCAGATAAAAATTATCCACGATAAGAGGTATCCATGAATTGGAGATCAGCATGAAACTGGGCGATGGCGTTGAGGCGGCCATTCACTGCGCGGCGACGCTGGCCAGCGTGGACGGCAACAGCACCATGCCGGGTGCGGCGCTGGCGGAGTGTTTCGGGCTGTCGCCGAGCTATCTGTTGAAGCATCTCAACCAGCTCACGGCGGCGCGCGTCCTGGAATCGGTGCCGGGGCCGGCGGGCGGTTACAGGCTGGCGCGGGCGGCGGAACGTATCACGCTGCTCGATATCGTGCTGGCCGTCGAGGGCAGGGAGCCTGCCTTCCGCTGCGGCGAAATCCGCCAGCGTGGCCCGGTCAAGATCGATGCCTCGGCCTATGTCAAACCCTGCGGCATCAATGCCGCGATGCTCAAGGCGGAGCGCGCCTATCGGGCGGCGCTCGCCGAAGTGAAGCTGTCCGACATCGTGGCGGAATACGCGGCTGAAGGCGATCCGCGATCCTATGCCGCGAGCTGCGCCTTCGTTGAGCGACACCAGCGGCAACAGAAATCCGCTTCATCCAAGCAGATCTAGACCCCTAACCCGCCAAAAACACTGGAAGGAAAGACGATGAAACAGAGATTGCAGTTCTTTGCCAAGGCGCCCGAGATCATGAAGGCGGTGTCGGCGCTCAATAAGGCCGTCGACGAGTGCGGGCTTGAGGTCAGCCTGCTGCACCTGATCAAGCTCAGGGCTTCTCAGATCAATGGCTGCTCATATTGCGTCGAGATGCACAGCCGCGAAGCGAGGCGCGACGGAGAGACAGAAACCCGGCTCTATCTCGTCGCCGCCTGGAAGGAATCGCCGCTGTTTTCAGAGCGTGAGCGCGCCGCCCTCGCATGGACCGAGGCCGTCACGCTGATCGCCGACAACGGCGTGTCGGACGAACTCTATGCCAGCACTCTCGAGCATTTCTCGGAAGAGGAGTTGGTCAAGCTCTCTGTCGCGCTCGGCATGATCAACACCTGGAACCGGCTGTGCGTTCCGTTCCATGCCATTCATCCAATGCCGGCCGCCAAGGCCGCCTGATTTATCCAGCGGCAGCGTGGGCCTGTGACGGGCCCACGCTTTTTCGTTCAATGACGCTGGGTCGAGGCTTCCTGCCGCTAATTGCGAAGATGCTGTGAGCGGCTGCGCTGCTGCGGCCGGGAGCGTCCGGGCTAGGCCGCGAACCGCAGCCCGCCGTCGCAGGTCAGCACCTGGCCGGTCATGAAGCCGTTGGAGACCAGGAAGGCGATCGCCTCGGCGACATCCTCGGCGCGGCCGATGCGGCCGACCGGCGTCTTGCCGGCATATTCGGCAAACACCGCCTGCCGCTGGTCGCCCGGCAAGAAATCCCACCAAGGCGTGTCGATGACGCCGGGCGCCACGACGTTGACGCGCAACGGCTTCAGCTCGACCGCAAGGATCGGCGCGACGGTCAAGAGCATGCCGTTGATGGCGCCGATGCCGGCGATGCCGGGCGTCGCGATCTGCGCCGAGACGGCCGAGATGAAAGTGACCGATCCGGCCTTGTTCAGGGTCGGCAGGGCCGCCTGCAGACAGGACAATTGCGGCCGGATCTTCTCGTCGACGCCGCTGCCGATATCAGCGAGGTCGAGCGTCGCGAATGGTCCCAACCCCTTGCCGCCGCTTGCGGCGAGAACCAGGTGATCGAACGGCCCGAGGTCTTTGAAAAACCGCTGTACTTCATCAGGATTGCCGGCGTCGAACGCTGCCTTGTCGGCTGAGCCGCCCAAGCTCTTCCACGCAGCCTTAAGTTTTTCCTCGTTGCGGCCGGTGATCGTCACTTTCATGCCCGGGCTGACCAGCTTTTTGGCCGTGGCAAGGCCAATACCGGATGAGCCGCCGATGATGACGCAGTGTTCGATGATCTCACTCATAAGTGCTGTTCCAGGGATGTTGCAGAAGATTGTCCGGTCAATTCGAGGCTCAGCGCCCGCAATCGGCGGCGGGCCTTTTCGTCATAGGCCTGGGCATCGGCGCGCGATTCTCGCTGGCCGTCGAAATAGCGGCCGCTGCGCCCTTCGAGAGCGGGGGAGACCGCGAGGTTGAGAATGGCGTCGGCGCCGGTCTCGACCGAGCTCCATGGCGTCACACCGGCCTGCCGGACCATGGTGGTGTCCATGTAGCTTGCTGGATGCAGGGCGTTGACGGTGATGCCGGTGCCTTCGAGCTGTTCTGCCAGATCGACGGTGAACAGGATCTGCGCCAGCTTGCTCTGGCAATAGGCGCGCACGCCGCTGTAGCCATGCGTCAGCATGACATCATCGAAATCGATCGCCTGCTGGCCTGCCGAGGCGACGTTGACGATGCGCGCCGGCGCGCTTGCCTTGAGCAAAGGCAAGAGCTCTGACGTCAGCAGGAAGCCGGCGAGATAGTTGACGGCGAAACGCAGCTCATAGCCGTCTGCGCTCACTTGCCGTTTGGCGCTTTGGCCGCCGGTGCCGATGCCGGCGTTGTTGATCAGGATGTCGAGCCGGTCGGTCCTTGTCCGTACGGCTTCGGCGAGCCGGCGCACATCGGCCAGCGAAGCGAGGTCGGCGGCGAGGAATTCCGCCTTGCCGCCCTTGGCCTCGATGGCGGCGACTGTCACCTTGCCGCGGCCTTCGTCGCGGCCGTGCACCAGCACGCGGGCGCCGGCGGCGCCGAGCCTTTCGGCGACCACACGGCCGACGCCGTCGGTCGAGCCGGTGACGAGAATTGTCTTGTCCTTGAGTTCCATGTTCAGAGCCTCCTTGCGCTGCTCTGAACGCAAAGATGGGACACTGCGCGTATCTCAAACAGTTCAAACTTTATCCTGGTATCAGTACTGCTATAATAGGCGTATGGATGCCATCGCCCATTCCCCTGAAGATCACCGCCGGCGCGAGCTCGGCGCCTTCCTGCGTTCGCGCCGCGAGCGGCTTTCGCCTGATGCCGCCGGCATCGCTTGCGGCGCGCGGCGGCGCACGCCGGGCTTAAGGCGCGAGGAAGTGGCTATGATCGCCGGCGTCGGCACGACCTGGTACACCTGGCTTGAGCAGGGCAGGGACGTGCGGCCCTCGGTCGAGGTGCTGTCGGCGCTATGCCAGGCCCTGCGGCTCGACGCCGCCGAGCAGCGGCATCTGTTCACGCTCGCTGGCCGCCAGCAGCCCGAGCGGCGGCGCATCGTGCAGACAAAGGTCGAAGGGCCCTTGCTGCATATGTTGCACAGCTTGGTGCTGCAGCCCGCCTATGTCGTGGGGCCGCGCTGGGATGTGCTGGCCTGGAACGACGCGGCCGTCGCCATTTTCGGCGATTACGGCCTGTTGGAGGGCGACGCTCGCAACATCCTCCACGGCGTCTTCACCGATCCGCACCGGCGGCACCTTTTGGTGGACTGGGAGCAGTTGGCGCGCGCAACACTTGCCGCGTTCCGCGCCGAGAGTGCGAAATACACCGGCGATCCGGATTTCGAGAGGCTGATCGGGCTGATGATGCGCTCAAGTCCGGAGTTCCGCGAATGGTGGCCGCAGCGCGACGTCGTGCACCGGCTTTCCGGCCTCAAGCATCTGCGCCATCCGATCGCCGGCGCGATGACGTTCGAGCATATGAGTCTGTCGATCGACGATGGCTCCGACATGCGATTGATCGTCTACACGCCGCTCGCCGAGCAGAACTCGGTTGCGAAATTGCGGAAGCTGCTCGAGGGGCTTCCGACCGAGCGGCGCAGCGCGTGAGCGATCAGGGCCGGGTCAGCCCTTCGGCTTCAGCCCATCGAGAAACAGCTGCTCCAGAAACCTTGCCGCGTCCTCGAAGCGGCCGTCGCCGCCGCGGTCGGCGCCGAGCACGGCGCGCACCTGGACGTCGAAATCGGCATAGTGCTGCGTCGTCGCCCAGATCGAGAAGATCAGGTGCCAGGGATCGGTGCGGGCGATCTTGCCGGCGCGCATCCAGCCTTTGATGACGGCGGCCTTCTCGTCGACCAGCGTCTTCAGCTCGCCCTCCAGCATTGGCTTCATACGCGGCGCGCCTTGCAGGATCTCGTTGGCGAAGAGCCGGCTTTCGCGCGGGAAGTCTCGCGCCATCTCCAGCTTCCTGCGAATATAGCTCCTGAGCTCCGTCAGCGGGTCGCCAATGTCGTCAAGCTCACGCAACGGCGCCAGCCAGGTGTCGAGCAAGCGCTGCATCAACGTCTCGTGGATGTCCTCCTTGCGGCGGAAGTAATAGAGAAGATTGGGCTTCGACATGCCGGCGGCTTCGGCGATCTGGTCGATGGTCGAGCCGCGAAAACCATTGGCGGAGAAGACTTCAAGCGCGGCTTCGAGGATCAGTTCGCGCTTTTCCTGTTGGATGCGGGTGCGGCGGGGAGCGGAGCCTTCCATTGTGTCGGTCATCCTCGCAGTCCGCTTCGGTCACCATCTGGACCAATTGTCTGGACCAGTTTTTCCTTGGGCTGTGGAGCGCGCCTTTGATGCCGCATTTCCGCTAGTAATCTCCTGACCGCCGACGGGCGGCGCTAACGTTTGTCCAACCGGTCAAAATTTGCGTAGCACGAAAATGCAGCGAAGACCAAGCGTTGGCCGAATCGAAACAGGTTACAAGGGGAAGTCTTGGTCATGTCCAACCGGCTGAAAGTCACGCCGAACGATCTCAGCGCATTCTGGATGCCGTTCACGGCAAACCGGCAGTTCAAGCAGGCGCCGCGCATGTTCGTGTCCGCCAAGGACATGCATTACACGACCAGCGACGGCCGCAAGGTGCTCGACGGCACCGCTGGCCTGTGGTGCGTGAACGCCGGCCATTGCCGGCCGAAGATCACCGAGGCGATCCAGACCCAGGCCGCCGAGCTCGATTATGCGCCGGCCTTCCAGATGGGCCACCCGATCGTGTTCGAACTGGCGAACCGGCTGGTCGACATCGCGCCGAAAGGCATGGACCATGTCTTCTTCACCAATTCCGGTTCGGAATCGGTCGAGACCGCGCTCAAGATGGCGATCGCCTACCACCGTGTCAGGGGCGAGGGCTCGCGCACCCGGCTGATCGGTCGCGAGCGCGGCTACCACGGCGTCAATTTCGGCGGCATCTCGGTCGGCGGCATCGTCTCCAACCGCAAGATGTTCGGCACGCTGCTCGGCGGCGTCGACCATCTGCCGCACACGCACCTGCCGGAGAAGAACGCCTTCTCGAAGGGCGTGCCGGAGCATGGCGCGGAATTAGCGAACGATCTCGAGCGGCTGATTGCGCTACATGACGCTTCGACCATCGCGGCCGTCATCGTCGAGCCGGTCGCCGGCTCCACCGGTGTCATCCTGCCGCCAAAGGGCTATCTGCAGAAGCTTCGGGAAATCTGCACGAAGCACGGCATTTTGTTGATTTTCGATGAAGTGATCACCGGCTTCGGCCGCCTCGGTGCGCCGTTCGCGGCGGACTATTTCGGCGTCACCCCTGACATCATGACCACCGCCAAGGGCGTCTCCAACGGCGTCATCCCGATGGGCGCGGTGTTCGTGAAGAAGGAAATTCACGACGCCTTCATGACCGGCCCGGAGCACATGATCGAGTTCTTCCACGGCTATACCTATTCGGGCAATCCGATCGCCTGCGCCGCCGCGCTCGGCACGCTGGACACCTACAAGGAAGAGGGCCTTCTGACCCGCGGCGAGGAGCTGGCGCCTTACTGGGAAGACGCGCTGCATTCGCTCAAGGGCGAGCCACATGTCATCGACATCCGCAACATCGGCCTGATCGGCGCGATCGAGCTGGCGCCGATCGCCGGCAGCCCGACCAAGCGTGCGTTCTCGGCCTTCGTGAAGGCCTTCGAGCGCGGCGCGCTGATCCGCACCACCGGCGACATCATCGCGCTGTCACCGCCGCTGATCATCACCAAGGGCCAGATCAACGAGCTGATCGACCACGTTCGCGATGTGCTGAGGTCGATCGACTGACAGGCCGGCGCGGACATCCTTTCCGTCGAGGGGAGGGTGTCCGTGAAGCGGGCTGGGCGAGGTCGGCGGAGATGCGCCGGCCTCGACAGCGGTGCAATTCAGGCAGGCTGCGCGCCGATGCCGGTCAGGATCACCCGCTTGATGTTCTCCTTGGCTTCCCGCCATTGCCGGTCCGAGAGCGGCTTGCCGCCGTTCAGCGTCTCGATCTGGTGGCCGAAATCGGCGTAATGCTGGGTCGTGGCCCAAAGCATGTAGAGCAGATGCCGCGGATCCACCGGGTCCATCTTGCCTTCCTCGATCCAGCGCCTGATGATCTCGACGCGGCCGTCGGTCCATTCGCGCAGGATCGATTCCATATAGTCCTGCAGCACCGGCGCGCCGTGCATCACTTCCGAGGCCCAGACTTTGGATCCGTCGGGGTGGCGGCGCGATATTTCCATCTTGGCGTCGATATAGGCGCTGATACCGTCTATCGGCCCGCGCGCGGCGTCGAAGCAATTGGCCGCCTGCAGCCAGATCTCGAAAATGTTCTGGACGACGGACCGGTAGAGCTCTTCCTTGGTGGCGAAATAATAGTGGAGATTTGCCTTTGGCAGCCCCGCCAGATCGGCGATCAGCTGCATCGTGGCGCCGCCGAATCCGGCCTCCGCAAACACCTTTTCGGCGGCGAGCAGAATGGCCTTTTCATTCTCCCGCCTTATGTCCTGGCGCCGCATCGGACGGGTGGATTCGGTCATGTCTCCCCCAAGATTCTCGTTGACCGCTTGGTCAGCTTGTGTAGTCTGAAAGCTGACCATACGGTCAGGATGCAAACCACTCAAGGGGCGACAAGACCCCGGATGTAAATGGGAACCGCAAATGGCCGCGCCCGGCGAGAATCTGCGAATCAATTCAGACCGCTTGTGGGACTCCCTGATGGAGATGGCGAAGATCGGCCCCGGCATCGCCGGCGGCAACAATCGCCAGACGCTCACCGATTCCGACAAGGAGGGGCGCGCGCTTTTCAAGTCCTGGTGCGATGCGGCCGGGCTCTCGATGGGTGTCGACCAGATGGGCACCATGTTCATGACGCGCCCAGGCACCGATCCGGACGCGCTGCCGGTCTATGTCGGCTCCCATCTCGATACGCAGCCTACCGGCGGCAAGTATGACGGCGTGCTTGGCGTGCTCTCGGGCCTCGAGGTTGTGCGTTCGCTCAACGATCTCGGCATCAAGACGAAACATCCGATCGTCGTCACCAACTGGACGAATGAGGAGGGCGCGCGTTTCGCGCCGGCCATGCTTGCCTCCGGCGTGTTCGCCGGCGTGCATACGCAGGACTATGCCTATGCCCGCAAGGATTTGGACGGCCTGACCTTCGGCGACGAGCTGAAGCGGATCGGCTGGGTTGGCGACGAGAAGGTCGGCGCGCGCAAGATGCATGCCTATTTCGAGTACCACATCGAGCAGGGGCCGATCCTGGAGGCCGAGAACAAGCAGATCGGCGTGGTGACGCACTGCCAGGGCCTGTGGTGGCTGGAATTCACGCTGACGGGTAAGGAGGCGCATACCGGCTCGACGCCGATGAACATGCGCGTCAATGCCGGCCTCGCCATGGCCCGCATCCTGGAGATGGTGCAGACGGTGGCCATGGAAAACCAGCCTGGCGCCGTCGGCGGCGTCGGGCAGGTGAAGTTTTCGCCCAATTCGCGCAACGTTTTGCCGGGCACCGTCGTCTTCACCGTCGACATCCGCTCGCCGGATCAGGCGAAGCTCGACGGCATGCGCGCGCGCATCGAGAAGGAAGCGCCGAAGATCTGCGAGGCGCTCGGAGTCAAGTGCTCGGTCGAGGCGGTCGGCCATTTCGATCCGATAACCTTCGATCCGACGCTGGTCGGCCGCGTGCGCACAGCCGCCGAAAAGCTGGGCTACAGCCACATGAACATCATCTCGGGCGCCGGCCACGATGCCTGCTGGGCGGCCAAGGTCGCGCCCGCGACCATGGTGATGTGCCCCTGCGTGGGCGGTCTCAGCCACAACGAGGCCGAGGAAATCTCCAAGGAATGGGCCGCGGCGGGCGCCGACGTGCTGTTCCACGCGGTGGTCGAAACGGCGGGGATCGTCGAGTGACCGACTAGACCAAATCACCTCGCAACGCCGCTCGCAAAGAAGCGCGAAAGAACAGGGGAACAGATATGACCAAAGTCATCCGAAACGGCACCGTCGTGACGGCCGACCGCACGTGGAAGGCGGACGTGCTGATGCAGCACGGCAAGATCGTCGCCATCGGCTCCAATCTGCATGGCGACCACGAGTTCGACGCCACCGGCTGCTATGTCATGCCGGGCGGCATCGACCCGCACACCCATCTCGAAATGCCTTTCATGGGCACCTATTCGGCCGACGATTTCGAATCAGGCACGCGCGCCGCGCTGTCGGGCGGCACGACGATGGTGGTCGATTTCTGCCTCCCGGCGCCGCAGCAGTCGCTCTTGGAAGCGCTGCAGATGTGGGACAACAAGACCTCGAAGGCGTCGTGCGACTATTCCTTCCACATGGCGATCACCTGGTGGGGCAAGCCGGTGTTCGACGAGATGGCGACGGTGGTCGACAGGGGCATCACCTCGTTCAAGCACTTCATGGCCTATAAGGGCGCGCTGATGGTGGACGACGACGAGATGTATGCGTCGTTCCAGCGCTGCGCCGACCTCGGCGCGTTGCCGCTCGTTCATGCCGAGAACGGCGATGTGGTGGCCGCGCTTTCGCAAAAGCTTCTGGCCGCCGGCAACAACGGCCCTGAGGGGCACGCCTATTCGCGCCCGCCCGAGGTGGAAGGCGAGGCGACAAACCGGGCCATCATGATCGCCGACATGGCCGGCGTGCCGCTCTATGTCGTGCATGTCTCCTGCGAGCAAAGCCACGAGGCGATCCGCCGCGCCCGGCAGAAGGGCATGCGCGTGTTCGGTGAGCCGCTGATCCAGCACCTGACGCTCGACGAGACCGAATATTTCAACAAGGACTGGGACCATGCTGCGCGCCGCGTTATGAGCCCGCCCTTCCGCAGCAAGTGGCATCAGGATTCGCTCTGGGCAGGTCTGCAGGCCGGCTCGCTGCAGGTGGTGGCGACCGACCACTGCTCCTTCACCACCAAGCAGAAACGCAACGGCATCGGCGACTTCACCAAGATCCCGAACGGCACCGGAGGGCTCGAGGACCGCTTGCCGGTTCTGTGGACCACTGGCGTCAACACCGGCCGCCTGACGATGAACGAGTTCGTCGCGGTGACCTCGACCAACATCGCCAAGATCCTCAACATGTATCCGAAGAAGGGCGCGATCGTCGAAGGCGCCGACGCCGACATTATCGTGTGGGATCCGAAGCGCAAAAAGACGATCTCGGCCAAGAAGCAGCAGTCGGTGATCGACTACAACGTCTTCGAAGGTTTCGAGGTGACCGGGCTGCCGCGCTTCGTCTTCTCGCGCGGCGAACTCTCGATCGAGGAAGCGGACGTCAAGGCCAAGGCCGGCCATGGCGAGTTCGTCGCCCGTGAGCCGAACGCCGCGGTCAACCGGGCGCTGTCAACCTGGAAGGAAATTTCCGCGCCGCGCAAGGTGGAGCGCACCGGCATCCCGGCAACCGGGGTCTGATCATGCGGGCGCTTCACCTTGCGATCGCGGCGGCCGCGATGCTGTCTGCCGGCCAGACGCTCGCCGCCGGCATCGACCTCTCCAAGCCGTACGGCGACAAATATGGCTGCATCAACCGGAACGGTCAGCAAGTGGCCGCCGACAAGATGCTGCTCCTCACCGACAAGGAACTGATCACGGCGGCCAGTGCCTGCACCTTCAGCGACAAGCAGGCCCAGGCCGACGGATCGCTGGTGGTGACGGCAAAATGCGAGGCGGAGGGCGAAGAGGGACAGGCGCCGACCAAGTTCGCCATCAAGCGCAGCGCGAAGAATGCGAAGAAGCTGGTGGTGGCCGACGAGGACGGCAATCTGATGGGCGAAGTCGCGCGATGCAAATGACGGCCATCCCGTCAGGGTCACGCGACAAGTCCATCCAGTTCCGGCAGCAGGACGACGCTTTCCTGTTCGTTGGGATCGGTGCGGGCGATGACCGCGGAAGACGGCGCCCCGCTCAGATTGGCCGGCAGATGCGGCACGCCGGCTGGAATGTAGAAGAGGTCGCCGGCCTTGACGATGATGTGGTGTTCGAGCCGGTCGCCATACCAGGTGTGGACTTCGCCCGAGAGCACGTAGATGGCCGTCTCGTGGCTTTCATGCATGTGCGCCTTGGCGCGGGCGCCGGGCGGCATGGTGAGAAGATGCATGCAGATGCCGGAAGAGCCGACGGTCTCGGCAGCGATGCCGGCGAAATAGCTCAGCCCCTGCTTGCCCTGGTAGGTGCTTTCGGGGCGAACGAGATGACAGGTGGGTTTAGGCGACATCGGCAAGGCTCCGGGCGGCGTCGATCGAGTGGGACAGGACGAGTGGAAAGCAAGACTATTACAAAATCAACCGGATTTCGGACGGTGCGGCAGCGGCTGCGAAAGGCAGGTAGCAGCCAATGAGCGAACAGCCGCCAGCCGTCGTTTCGGCAAGCAAGCTCGGCCTCACCTTCCAGACCAATGACGGTCCCGTGCAGGCGCTGTCCAATGTCGATCTTACCATCGGCAAGGGCGAGTTCGTCTCCTTCATCGGCCCGTCCGGCTGCGGCAAGACGACTTTGCTGCGCGTCATCGCCGATCTGGAAAGAGCGACATCCGGAACGATCTCCATCAACGGCATGACACCCGAGCAGGCGCGCGAGAAGCGCGCCTACGGCTATGTCTTCCAGGCGGCGGCCCTGTTTCCCTGGCGCACCATCGAGCGCAATGTCGGATTGCCGCTGGAGATCATCGGCCTATCCCAGGCCGAGCAGGTTGAGCGCATCAAGCGCACGCTGGCGCTGGTCAACCTCTCGGGCTTCGAGAAGAAATATCCCTGGCAGCTTTCCGGCGGCATGCAGCAGCGCGCCTCGATCGCGCGCGCCTTGGCATTCGACGCGGACCTTTTGTTGATGGACGAGCCGTTCGGCGCGCTGGACGAGATCGTGCGCGACCATCTGAACGAGCAGCTTCTCGACCTTTGGGCGCGGACCAACAAGACGATCTGCTTCGTCACCCATTCGATTCCCGAGGCGGTGTATCTGTCGACGCGCATCGTGGTGATGTCGCCGCGGCCGGGCCGCGTCACCGACATCATCGAATCGACGCTGCCGAAGGAGCGGCCGCTCGACATCCGCGAGACGCCGGAATTCCTGGCGATCGCCGCGCGTGTGCGCGACGGCCTGAGGGCTGGGCACAGCTATGATGACTGAGGGGAGGGCGAATGAGTGCGGACGAGGCCGCCACGCCTTCGTCATCCTAGGGCGGAGCGAGGCGAAGCGGAGCGCAAACCCTAGGATCCATGCCGTGACGTCGGCCGAAGGGTCCAAACGGTGCAGAATGGTCGCTAACCGCCGCAGAACGCAAGGAGTCTTATTCTGGACCGATGCGGAGCGTCCAGGTAATGGCATGGATCCTAGGGTCTGCGCTGCGTCGCTTCGCTCCTTGCTCCGCCCTAGGATGACGAAGATCGGGTACGTCACGGCACCCCAGTCCAAGCTGCCCGGCCTTCGCTTCGCTCCGGCCACCCTCTCCCCGTGGGGGAGAGGAGGGGAGCCGCGCTAATGGACTCCTTCCGCTCGAAAATCATCCCCGCCACCACCATCCTCGCCGGCGTGGTGGTGCTCTGGTACGTCTTTGCCGTCATCCTCAACGCGCCGTTCCAGCGCGATCTTGATCAACGAGGCAATGAGACGCCGGGCACCGTTGAGTTCATCGGCAAGACGCTGTCGCAGCCGAAGCCGACGCTGCCGGCGCCGCACCAGGTGGCGGTGAATTTCTTCGAGAACACTTTTTTGCGGTCCGTCACTTCAAGCCGCAGTCTGGTCTACAACGCCTGGGTGACGCTCTCCTCGACGCTGCTCGGCTTTGCCTTCGGCACCGGGCTCGGCATCGTCATTGCCGTCGGCATCGTGCATGTGGCGACGCTCGACCGCAGCCTGATGCCCTGGATCATCGCCTCGCAGACCATTCCGATCCTGGCGGTGGCGCCGATGATCATAGTGGTGCTGGCGGCGATCGGCATCACCGGCCTGATCCCCAAGGCGCTCATCTCGACTTATCTGTCGTTCTTCCCAGTCGCCGTGGGCATGGTGAAAGGCCTGCGTTCGCCCGAGCTCATGCATCTCGACCTGATGCATACCTACAATGCCAGCGCCTCGCAGACCTTCTGGAAACTGCGCGTGCCGGCCTCGGTGCCGTTTCTGTTCACCTCGATGAAGGTGGCGGTGGCGGCAAGCCTGGTCGGCGCCATCGTGGGCGAGCTGCCGACGGGCGCCGTCGCCGGCATCGGCGCGAAGCTGCTCGCCGGCGCCTATTACAGCCAGACGATCGATATCTGGTCGGCTTTGGTCGCAGGCTCAATCGTCGCGGCGCTGCTGGTGATGGCGGTCGGAATCGCCGGACGCCTCGTCGACCGCGCCATGGGCGGGAGGCGGGCATGACCTGGATGAAACCGTCCTGGCAAGCCGTGCTGGCAATCCTGCTTTGCCTCACCGCCTTTGCGCTCGGCGCGATGTCGAAACCCGAAGCCGCGGCTTTGGCGCAGCCGACGGCGGCAATTGCCTATCCCTATATGGGCGCGAAAGGCCTGATCATCGGGCTGCTGCTGATCGCTGCCCTGGTCTCGATGGTGAAGCTCACCCCGATTGTTGAAGCCATCGTCCTGTTCGTCGGCGCCCATGCCGCGGCCTGGCTGCTGATCAAGGGCATAGCCGGTTTCGAAGGAACGGCGCTGGCGCCGTATTTCCTGCTGCTTGCCACGGCCTGGCTGCTTGCCTGGCGCTGCGTAGCCTTGCTCTCCTCATTGCGTCCGAGCGAGAGCGCCGCAAGGAACGCCTTGCGGCTGATCATCCCGGCGATCTTCGGCGCCTGGATCCTGATCATCTGGGAAGCGGTGACGCGCGGCGCCGGCATTCCCTTTATTCTTCTGCCACCGCCAAGCGCCATCGGCGCGCGGATCGCCAACTCGCTGCCGATCCTGGGCTCGGATGTGCGGCAGACGATCTTCAAGGCGGTGCTGATCGGCTATGTCGTCGGCAACCTCGCCGGCTTCGTCGTCGCAATCCTCGCCGACCGCGTGCCTTTCCTGCGACGCGGGCTGCTGCCGATCGGCAACATGGTCTCGGCGCTGCCGATCATCGGCGTGGCACCGATCATGGTGATGTGGTTCGGCTTCGACTGGCCGTCCAAGGCGGCTGTGGTCATCATCATGACCTTCTTTCCTATGCTGGTGAACACGGTCGCGGGACTGGCGGCCTCCGGGCATATGGAGCGCGACCTGATGCGCACTTATGCGTCGGGCTATTGGCCGACGCTGCTCAAGCTCAGGCTGCCGGCGGCAATGCCGTTCATCTTCAATGCGCTGAAGATCAACTCGACGCTGGCGCTGATCGGCGCCATCGTCGCGGAGTTCTTCGGCACGCCAGTGGTCGGCATGGGATTCCGCATCTCGACGGAAGTCGGGCGGATGAACATCGACATGGTGTGGGCCGAAATCGCAGTTGCAGCACTGGCGGGTTCGGTCTTTTATGGCGTGGTCGCTCTCATCGAGAGAGCCGTCACGTTTTGGCATCCCTCTGTCCGAGGTGGATAGGGGCGGTGGGTTTGGGCACTAACTTCAGAGGGTAACAACATGAAAAGACTGCTGATTTCTGCTTTGGCCGGCGCCATGTCGCTGGCCGCCTTCCAGGCGATGGCCGCCGACAAGGTGACATTGCAATTGAAATGGGTCACGCAGGCCCAGTTCGCCGGCTATTATGTCGCCAAGGCCAAGGGCTTCTATGACGCCGAAGGCCTCGACGTCGACATCAAGCCGGGCGGCCCGGATATAGCGCCCGAGCAGGTGATCGCAGGCGGCGGCGCCGATGTCATCGTCGACTGGATGGGTGGCGCGCTCGCCGCCCGAGACAAGGGCGTGGGGCTCGTCAACATCGCCCAGCCGTTCAAGAAGGCCGGCATGGAGTTGGTCTGCCCCAAGGCCGGGCCGATCAAGACGGAAGCCGACTTCAAGGGCCATACGCTCGGCGTCTGGTTCTTCGGCAACGAATATCCCTTCTACGCCTGGATGAACAAGATCGGTCTCAAGACCGATGGCGGCCCGGACGGCGTCACCGTGCTCAAGCAGAGCTTTGACGTACAGCCGCTGATCCAGAAGCAGGCCGACTGCATCTCGGTCATGACCTATAATGAATACGGCCAGGTGCTGGATGCCGGCTACAAGCCGGAAGACCTGATCGTCTTCAACTACTCGGCCATGGGCAACGACCTTCTGGAAGACGGGCTCTACACGCTCGAGAACAAGCTCAAGGACCCGGCCTTCGAGGACAAGATGGTGCGCTTCGTGCGCGCCTCGATGAAGGGCTGGAAATACGCCACCGAGAACACCGACGAGGCGGCGGAGATCGTCGTCGACGCCGGCGGCCAGGACGAGAACCACCAGAAGTTCATGATGAAGGAAGTGGCCAAGCTGATCGACAATGCCGACGGCAAGCTGATCCCCGCCGCTTACGAGCGCACCGCCAAGGCGCTGCTCGACCAGAAGATCATCAGCAAGGAGGCAAGCGGCGCCTACACCACCGCGATCACCGACAAGGCGATCAAGTAGGCCCCGCTCTCAACGCGGAAGGTGGAAAGGGGCGGGCGACCGCCCCTTTTTCGTGTTTGCGGTAAAATAATCGTGTGCCGGGATACATCCGGCCACCCAATCGTTGATTGGCGCATCCGCGCGTCGGGGAGCCGCGAAGGATGCTGCAACCAACGGAGGTTCTTCATGCGCATCCTATCCGTGCCAATGCTTTCGGCTTTGGCCGTTTCGACCGCCTTCCTCATCGCATCGCCTGCCATGGCCGAGACGATGAAATTCAAGGCGACGCTCGATGGCAGCCAGCAAAGCCCGCCCGTGACCACCAAGGGCAAGGGAACCGCTACACTCACTTTCGACACCACTAGCAAGAAGCTCAGTTGGAACGTGAAATATTCCGGCCTCAGTGGGCCTGCCGTAGGAGCTCACATCCACGGCCCGGCCGATATGGGCGCGAATGCGGACCCGGTCATCCCGTTCAAGAAGCTGAAGAGCCCGATCAAGGGATCGGCGACGCTGACCGACGCGCAGGCGGCCGACCTTGAAGCTGGTAAATATTACGTCAACATCCACACGGCCAAGAACAAGGACGGCGAGATCCGCGGCCAGATCGAGAAGGCGATGTAGACGAGGAAAGGGGGGCGTCAAGCGCCCTTTCTTTCGACAAAAGGGGCGGTGAGCCGCCCTTTTCCTCAGCTCTTGTTACGGATCTGCGTCAGCGTGCGGGTCGGCGTGATCGCCTCGGGATCGAGCTTGATCTCGACGATCGCCGGCTTGCCGCTGGTGCGGGCGCGTTCGAAGGCCGGCGCGAAGTCGGCGGTTTTCTCGACCGTCTCGCCATGGCCGCCATAGGCGCGAGCAAGTGCGGCAAAGTCCGGGTTCTTCAATTCGGTGGCGACGACGCGGCTCGGATATTCCCGCTCCTGATGCATGCGGATGGTGCCGTAAATGCCGTTGTTGACGACGATCACGATGATCGGCAGGTCATACTGGACCGCCGTCGCGAACTCCTGGCCGTTCATCAGGAAGCAGCCGTCGCCAGCGAAGGCGACCACGGTGCGATCCGGGAACAATGATTTCGCGGCGACCGCGGCCGGCGTGCCGTAGCCCATCGAGCCAGAGGTGGGCGCCGCTTGCGTGCCGAAGCGGCGGTTGCGGTAGAAGCGATGCACCCAGGTGGCGTAGTTGCCGGCGCCGTTGGTGAGGATGGCGTCCTCCGGCAGGACTTTTCCCAGATGCTCGATGATCGGGCCCATCTGCACGGCGCCCGGGCCGGTCTGCGGCGGCGTCGACCATTCGAGATAAGCGGCATGCGCCTTTTCCGCCTCGGCCGCCCAGGAAGGGCGAACGGCGGGCTTGCGTTTGGCGAAGGCCTTCACAAAGGCGGCGGGCGAGGCATTGATGGCTATCGTCGGCCGGTAGACGCGGCCGAGCTCGCCGGCGTCGGCATGGACATGCACCAGCGCCTGGTCCGGGTAGGGGCTCTTCAGCAGCGTGTAGTCGGAAGACGGCATCTCGCCCAGGCGTCCGCCGATCAAAAGCACGACGTCGGCCTGCTTGATCCGCTCCGCGAGCTTCGGATTGATGCCGATACCGACATCGCCGGCATAGTTCTGATGGAGATGGTCGAACAGCATCTGGCGGCGGAAGGAGCAGCCGACGGGCAGCGACCACGCCTCGGCAATCGCGCGGATTCGTGCCACGGCTTCCTCGTCCCAGCGCGTGCCGCCGAGGATGACGAACGGCCGCTTTGCATTGCCAAGCAGCATCTGCAGCGCATCGAGCTCGGCTTCGCCGGGGCTCGTCTCGACCGGCGTGTGGGGAAGGGCTGCCGGCGCCTCGACTTCGCTGGTCAGCATGTCCTCGGGCAGCGAGATGACCACCGGCCCGGGGCGGCCCGAAGTGGCCACCGCAAAGGCGCGGGTGACGAATTCCGGGATGCGTGCGGCATCGTCGATTTCGACCACCCATTTGGCGATGTCGCCAAAGAAACGCTTGTAGTCGACCTCCTGGAAGGCCTCACGTTCCTTGGCGTGACTGGCGACCTGGCCGATGAATAGAATCATCGGCACCGAATCCTGCATCGCGATATGGATGCCGGCCGAGGCGTTGGTGGCGCCGGGGCCGCGGGTGACGAAGCAGATGCCGGGCTTGCCGGTCAGCCGGCCCTGGCAGTCGGCCATCATCGCGGCGCCGCCCTCCTGACGGCAGACGATGGTGCGGATCGAGGAGTCATGCAGCGCGTCAAGCACCGCTAGATAGGATTCGCCCGGAACGCAGAAGATGCGGTCGGTGCCGTTCGCCTCGAGCGCCTCGACGATCAGTTGTCCGCCCGTCTTCATCTTGATCTCTCCAGTTCGGCAAGGATTTGTTGCGTGTGCTCGCCAAGGCGCGGCGAGGGGCGCTCATAGACGAGCGGCGTGCCCGACATCACCATCGGCGCGCGCACCGAGGGCAGGCGGTTGCCATGGCCGTCGTCGAGGTCAAGCCGCATGCCGCGCGCGATCGTCTGCGGATCGGCGAACATCTGGCCGATCGTGTTGATCGGACTCGCCGGCACGCCCGCCGCCTCCAGCTTCGCCAGAAGCGGATCGCGATCCCAAGCAGCGAGGGTCTCGATGATCCGTTCGCGCAGCTTCGCGCGATTGGCGACCCGCGCGGGGTTGGTGGCGAAATCCGGATTGGCGGGCAGATCGGCGAGGCCGACCACTGCGCAGAACTTGCCGAACTGGCCGTCATTGCCGACGGCCAGGATGATATGGCCGTCCCTGACCGGCATCACCTCATAAGGGGCGATGTTCATATGCGCATTGCCCATCTGTACCGGCGACTTGCCGGAGACCAGATAGTTGAGGTTCTGGTTACCGAGCGCCGAGATCTGGCTGTCGTAGAGGGCCATGTCGATATGCTGGCCCTCGCCGGCCTTTTCGGCATGGCGAAGTGCTGCCTGGATGGCGATCACGGAATAAAGCCCGGTGAAGAGATCGGAGATGGCGACGCCGGCCTTCTGCGGCTCGCGGCCCGGCTCGCCGGTGATCGACATCATGCCAGCCATGGCCTGGATGATGAAATCGTAGCCCGCGCGCGGCGCATAAGGACCGTCCTGGCCGAATCCGGTGATCGAGCAATAGACGAGGCGCGGGTTGATCGCCTTCAGGCTTTCATAGTCGAGGCCGTATTTCTTGAGGCCGCCGAGCTTGAAGTTCTCGATCAGCACATCGGCGGTGGCGACCAGCTTGCGCAGCGTCTCGGCGCCCTCGGGCTTGGAGAAGTCGACGGCGATGGAACGCTTGCCCCGATTGCAGGAGTGGTAATAGGCGGCCGAAAGGTTCTCGCCGTCATGGCTCATGACGAAGGGCGGACCCCATTTGCGCGTATCGTCGCCGCCGTCCGGGCTCTCGACCTTGATGACATCGGCGCCGAGATCGGCCAGCAATTGCCCGGCCCAGGGACCGGCCAAGATGCGGGCGAGTTCGATAACGCGGATGCCTTTCAGCGGAGGTTCTGCCATGGATCACCGTGTTCTAGAGCGTTTCACGGTTTCGCAGAAACGGCGACGCGCTCTATTTTATCTTTTGACGCAATTCCGGACGGAAAACCGCTCATTCTTTGCCTGGAATTGCCCTAACTAAGCGCAGCCTCTAGCAACCTGCATCGGCCGTGTCACGGCCCATGCGATGGGCCACGCCGGATCAGGACTTCAGGACGCTGTCGGCCCAGGCGGCAAAATCGTTCATGACGGTGTCGCGGTTGATCTCGTTCAGGCTTTCATGGCGGGTCTCGGCGTAAACCTTTGAAACCAGATTCGAAAAACCCATTGCCCGCATGCGCTTTGCCAGGTGATTGACAGCCTTGCCGTAATCCGATGCCGGATCCTTCTCGCCACCGACAAGATTGACGAAGAGGTTGCGCCGAACTCCGGCGAAGCAGGAGTCCTTGCCGGCGGACTGTGCCATGTTGACGACATCGCGCCACATCGAGATCGAGGCGTCCCAGCCGCAGAGCGGATCGGCGATATATTTGTCGACCTCGGCAGGGTCGCGCGACAGCCAGTCGAACAGGGTGCGATGTTGGGGCACCGCCTTCCCCCAAGCCTGGAAAGTGAGCTTGGGCAGAAGGCGCGACGGCACGTCGGAGCCCAGCCGCATGCGCTCCCAGCCTAGGATGAGCAGTGCCAATCGGCCGAGAAGGCCTTGCGAGAAATTGCCGTTCCAGATCGCCGCCGCATGGATCCGTCCGGAATGGCGTAGCACAAAGTTCAGCGCGATCGAGGCGCCCAGAGAATGTCCAAAAACGATCACCGGCAAGCCCGGATGATTGGCCGCGATCAGGTCGTGGACCGCGTCGACATCGGCGATCACCTTGGCGATGCCGTCGCTATCGGCAAACTTGCCGAGCGGCGCGTCGGGCGCCTTCGTCGCGCCATGACCGCGATGGTCGTGGGCGTAGACGTGGAAACCGCGCGGCGCGAGGCAATCGGCAAATCCGGCATAGCGCGCAGCATGCTCGGCCAGGCCATGGTTGATTTGGACCACCGCGCGCGGATGTCCCGCGGCTTCCTTCACATAAAGGTTGAGCTCGGCTCCGGTCGGTGAGGCCAGCCCGGCCTGCTTGTCAAATGGCATGTCTCGCTCCCTCGGCGACTGTTGGGCGAGGGCTTTGCCGGCGTCAAGTGGATGAGCGCGCTTGCGAACACGCCGATGGAGCGCTCAGTTGGGGATTGTTGCTCGCGCGGTGAAAAAGATCGCAATTCTGACACGTCGCCTGTTCTAGTGTGACGAATCCAATACGGTACAAGGATCGCCGGGAGAGCGGGAATGCGGGTTTGGGCATTGTGGGGTTCGATGGTGCTGGCTCTGGCCGATGCCGGCGCGGCGCATGCGGACGTGAAGATGAGCGGAACGTTCGTTGCCGACAGCGCCTGTCCAGCGACGCAGGCAATCAGGAACGGCAAGAATCCCGGCAACATCTCCACCGAGGCCGGGAAGGGCTATGAGCTTCTTGCCGGCAACAAGGACGATCCCACCCATTATCTCATCCAGGTGCCGGGCGCCGATCCCGAGCGGCGCTGGGTGAAGATCGGCTGCGGCCACGTTACCGGCGGCGGCGCGGCGACCCCGGCGCCTTCCGGCCAGTCCAAGCCGTCGTCTGCCTCCGGGAAACCCGAATATGTCTTTGCCATAAGCTGGCAGCCGGCATTCTGCGAGACCCAAGCGAGTAAGCCCGAATGCAAGGCACAGAACCCCAGCGAGTTCGACGCCTCTCACTTTACGCTGCACGGGCTGTGGCCACAGCCGAGCAGCAATTTCTATTGCCAGGTGTCGGCGGCCGACAAAGCCAATGACAAACCGGCGCATTGGGGAGATCTTCCGCCGGTAAATCTCGATGCCAACACACGCGCCGAGCTCGACCAGGTGATGCCGGGCACCGCCTCCAAGCTGGACCGGCACGAATGGATCAAGCACGGGACCTGCTACGGCAAGAGCCAGCAAGAGTATTTCTCCGACGCCCTCAATCTGATGCGGGCGGTGAACGCCTCGGCGGTGCGCGATCTCTTCACCAAGAACATCGGCAAGCAACTGACCTCGGACGAAATCCGCGGTGCCTTCAACACGGCCTTCGGCGCGGGCGCCGGCGACCGCGTGCGCGTATCCTGCCTTGTCGACCCGTCGAGCGGCCGCCGCCTGATCGGCGAATTGACGCTCGGCCTGTCCGGCCCGATCGGTCCGGACAGCAAGCTTGCCGATCTCCTGATGGCTTCGGCGCCGACGACCAAGGCCGGCTGCCCGAAGGGCACGGTCGACCCGATCGGATTCCAATAGGCGAGCCGTGTTTGATCAGGCCGATCTGGGCGTCGCCTGGATGATGATCGGCTCGCTGCCTGGCTCGCCGATCACGCGGTCGCGGCCGCTCGATTTGGCCTTGTAGAGACGCTGGTCGGCCAGCGCGAAAATGTCGGCCAGGGAGCGCGTCGTGTCGCTGACGGTGGAGACGCCGACGCTCACCGTAATGTTGAAGCGAGCGGTGTGCGCCGAGGTCTTGGTGGCGTTTCTGATGGTCTCGCCGAGCAGCCTGGCAGGCGCGTGCGACTGTTGTGTCAGTATGGCGAATTCCTCGCCGCCGATCCGGAACACCTGATCGTTGCCGCCGATCGTCTCGGCCAGCAGCATGGCCATCGCTTTCAACACCTTGTCACCCTCGGCGTGGCCGAAGCGGTCATTGATCGACTTGAAATGGTCGACGTCGACGATAAGAAGGCTTAGCGGCTTGCCCATCCTGATGGCGGCCGTGACCGCGGATTCGCCGTCGGCATCAAAGCTGCCGCGATGCAGCAGGCCGGTCAGACCATCGCGGCCGACATATTTGACCAGGGCCTCATAGCGTTCGCGATAAGTGAGGGTGTCGAAGATGTCGGAGAGGCCGCGCGGCACGGCGACATCATTGTCCTCGACCCATTTGAGATAGGCGACGAGCATGCCGCTATAGGCGAGTGCCGCGCCCATCTTGGCGAACCAGCCGCCGAAGAAGACCTCGACCGGCGCCCCGGCGACGAAATGCAGCGCGGTGAAGAAGCCTGCCTGATCAAAGGTGAGCACACAGGCGACCGATGCGATGATGCGCATGAACGGCCTCGCACGCAGATAGGCGCCGAGCTTCTCGTAGAGCAGGATGATCAGGATGGCGTCGATAAAGAGCAGTGAGGTGCCCCACACCATCAGCCAGCCCATCTCGTCGATGAAGGCGATGTTGGGCATCCTGCCGTCGGGAAGCGGCGAAACGGCGTGCAGCCGCAGGATCAGCACCAGGCCAATCATCAGCGCGTTGCCAAGCAAAAGGCCATAGATCGGTTGGCGTACGGTCGCGGCATCCTCCTTCATGTAGAGCAGGAGGATCATCACCAGCTTGCCCGAGAAGAGCACGGCGGAGCCCGGCGACACCAGCCCGAACGGCAGCGCGACATAAAAGACGCTGGCGAGATAGGTTTCCAGGAAATGCATGACGCCGAGCGCGCAGATGAACACGCCAAGCCCGATGCGGCGCCGGAAGCGGAAGAGCGTGACCATGGCGCCGAAATAGAGAACCGCTTCGGCAAGGAGCAGGGCACCGTTCAACACGTCGTCGATCTTTCCTCGCAAGCACGGCAGGGCCGCCCAACCTATTAGCGTTTTGAAGGCGAATGGTTAACCACTGATTTTTGTCGCGGGCGGCAGCGAAAAGATGTGGGCGAGGTTAGGGGGCGCAAACGGCCGACTGCGTGCGGATTGGCCGTCGGCGCGCCGAAAGCGATTGCCGTGCGGCGCTTCATCGCCTACATAGCGCGCAACCCCCATTCACTCTGACACTTCAGTTTCCAGGGAAAGCGCGCGTGGCTCGCCAATTCATCTATCACATGTCAGGCCTGTCGAAGGCCTATGGCACCAAGAAGGTGCTCGATAATGTTCATCTGTCCTTCTATCCGGACGCCAAGATCGGCATCCTTGGCCCCAACGGCTCGGGCAAGTCGACGATCCTGCGCATCATGGCCGGGCTCGACAAGGAGTTCCAGGGCGAGGCCTGGCTGGCAGAAGGCGCGACCGTCGGCTACCTGGCGCAGGAGCCGCAGCTCGACAACACCAAGACTGTGCGTGAAAACGTCATGGACGGCGTCGCCAGGAAGACCGCCATCATCGAGCGCTACAATGAGCTGATGATGAACTATTCCGACGAGACGGCCGACGAGTCGGCCAAGCTCCAGGACGAAATGGACCGCCTCAATCTTTGGGACCTCGAACAGCAGGTCGAGATGGCGATGGATGCGCTGCAGTGCCCGCCTCCGGATTCCGAGGTGACGAACCTGTCGGGTGGTGAGCGTCGCCGCGTCGCGCTCTGCCGGCTGCTGCTTGAACAGCCCGACCTGCTGCTGCTCGACGAACCGACCAACCATCTCGACGCCGAGACCACGCAGTGGCTGGAAAAGCATCTGCGCGACTATCCGGGCTCGGTGCTGATCATCACCCACGACCGCTACTTCCTCGACAATGTCACAGGCTGGATCCTCGAGCTCGATCGGGGCCGCGGCATCCCCTATGAGGGCAATTACACCAAATATCTCGACGCCAAGGCCAAGCGCCTGATCCAGGAAGGGCGCGAGGACGATGCCCGTCAGAAGTCGATCTGGCGCGAGCGCGAGTGGATCCAGTCCTCGCCCAAGGCGCGCCAGACCAAGTCGAAGGCGCGCATCAAGGCCTATGAGGAATTGGTCGAGCAGTCGCAGAACCGCAAACCGACCGACACGCAGATCGTCATCCCGGCGAGCGAGCGCCTCGGCAACGTCGTCATCGAGGTCGAAGGGCTCAACAAGGGCTTTGGCGACGAGCTCCTGATCGAGAACCTGTCGTTCAAGCTGCCGCCGGGCGGTATCGTTGGCGTGATCGGCCCGAACGGCGCCGGCAAGACGACGCTGTTCAAGATGATCACAGGGCAGGAAAAGCCGGATGCCGGCTCGATCCGCATCGGCGAGACGGTCAAGCTCGGCTATGTCGACCAAAGCCGCGACGCGCTCGAACCGAACAAGACGGTGTGGGAAGAGATTTCGGGCGGCGCCGAGGTCATCAAGCTCGGCAAGCACGAGGTCAACAGCCGCGCCTACTGCTCGTCCTTCAACTTCCGCGGCGGCGACCAGCAGCAGAAGGTCGGCAACCTTTCGGGCGGCCAGCGCAACCGCGTGCATCTAGCCAAGATGCTGAAGGGCGGCGGCAATGTGCTGCTGCTCGACGAGCCGACCAACGACCTCGACACCGAAACGCTGGCCGCGCTGGAAGATGCGCTGGAAGCCTATGCCGGCTGCGCCGTCATCATCAGCCACGACCGCATGTTCCTCGACCGTATGGCCACCCATATGCTCGCCTTCGAGGGCGACGCGCATGTCGAATGGTTCGAGGGCAATTTCGAGGAATATGAGAAAGACAAGCTGCGTCGCCTCGGCGCTGAAGCGGCAACCCCGCACCGCATGACTCACAAGCGGCTGACGCGGTAAGATCGGTCCCGAGGGGCGGCGAACAGATCGAGGTTCTCATATGGCTGACTGGTCCGCCGCCCAATATCTGAAATTCGAGGATGAGCGCACCCGTCCCGCGCGTGACCTCGTCGCGCAGGTGCCGGTCGATTTTCCGCGCCGCGTCGTCGATATCGGCTGCGGCCCGGGCAACTCGACCGAGCTTCTGGTCGAGCGCTGGCCTGATGCAAAGGTCAGCGGCTTCGACACCTCTCCCGACATGATCGAGAAGGCGCGGGCGCGGCTGCTCAATGTCAATTTCGAACTGGCCGATGCCGCCAAATGGCAGCCCGAGCATCCAGTCGACGTCATCTTCGCCAACGCCGTCTTCCAGTGGCTGCCGGAACACCCGGCGGTGTTCCTGCGGCTGATGGGATTGCTGGCGCCGGGCGGCGCTCTCGCCGTCCAGATGCCGGACAATCTCGGCGAAGCCTCTCACCACCTGATGCGCGAAACCGCCGCGGAAGTGCCGTTCGCGGCCAAGCTCATGGGCGCCGCGCGCGAGCCGCTGCCGCCGGTGTCCTTCTACTACGATCTTCTGTCGCCGCTCGCCGACCGGCTCGATATCTGGCACACCATCTACAACCACCCACTTGCCGACGCCGAGGCGATCGTCGAATGGGTCAAGTCGACTGGGCTGAAGCCCTTCCTCGATCCGCTCGACGCGGATGAGAAGAAGCTGTTCCTTGACAGCTATACCGCCAAGATCGCTGAGGCCTATCCGAAGACGGCAAACGGCAAGGTGCTGCTGCGCTTCCCGCGGATATTCATCGTCGCCAAGCGCGCTTAAGCATCCACCACCTGAATGCCAGCGCTGGTTGTCGAATTAAGCTGGAATAAACCGGGCAAATGCGACAAGTGTAGCGCCTCGCCCCGGCACCACTTGCCTCCCCTCGGACGGATTGGACATGCATCGCGTCATCATCAGCGGCATCGGCGCCGAAATCCCTGAACCCGTCATCACCAATGAGGAGCTGGTCGCAAGCTTCAACAGTTGGGTCGACACCGAGAATGCGCGCCGCGCCGACACCGGCGAACTGCTTCTGCAGAAGTCGGACAGCGATTTCATCGTGCATGCCTCGGGAGTCAAGAGCCGCCATGTCATCGAGCGCGAGGGCATCCTCGATCCGACGCGCATGTCGCCGCGCATTCCGGCACGACCGGACGATGTGCTGTCATTGGAGGCGGAGTTCGGCATCGCTTCCGCCAGGAAGGCGCTGGCCCATGCAGGCGTCGATGGGGCGGACATCGACCTGGTGATCTGCTCGGCCTCGCATCATCAGCGGCCCTATCCGGCGATCGCCATCGAGATGCAGGAGGCGCTGGGCACCAAAGGCGCCGGCTTCGACATGGGGCTTGGCTGCTCTTCCGCCGCGGCGGCGCTGCATGTCGCCGTCAATCTGGTGAGGGCCGGGGCGCACAAGCGCGTCCTGGTGTCGACACCGGAAATCATCACCGGCCATCTCAATTTCCGCGACCGGCAGACGCATTTCATCTTCGGCGATGCTTCGGTCGCCATGGTCGTCGAGGGACTGGCGCAAGGCGAAAAGCGGCCGGGGCGGTTCGAGGTGCTCGACACGCGCACCTGGACGCAGATGTCGAACAACATCCGCACCAATCTCGGCTATTACACGCGCACCGCCCAGGAGGATCCCTACATGATCAACCTGGAAGGGAACCTCATCAAGCAGGTCGGCAACAAGGTGTTCAAGGAAGTCACTGTCGCCGGGCAGAAGTTCATCGTCGAGTTCCTGGCCGAGCACGGGCTGACGCCGCAGGGGATCCGCCGCTTCTGGCTGCACCAGGCCAATGCGCGCATGAATGCGATGATCCTGAAATTGTCCTTCGGCCACGACGTCGACCATGACCGCGCGCCCATGGTGCTTGAGCGGATCGGCAACACCGCCGGCGCCGGCGCGATCGTGGCGCTATCGGAGAACCATGCCGACATGAAGGCCGGCGATTTTGGCCTGATCTGCGCCTTCGGCGCCGGCTATTCGATCGGCGGCGCGCTGCTGCGCATGCTTTGAGGATGCGGCTTCACGCCGGCGCGAACGGCACCAGCATCGGCACGCGCCTAGCGTAGTCGTCATAGGCCGGACCGAGTTCGCTGCGCAGGAAGCGTTCTTCCAGCCTCGCCTTGACGACGACGCCGACGAGCAGCAGGGCAGCGCCGGCGACGCCCCAGACTGTGCCTTTGACGGCCGCTGTGGCCAGGACCGACAGCAGTAGTCCGGTGTAGATCGGGTGGCGGACCAGGCCATAGGGGCCGGTATCGACCACGCGATGATCGGCCTTGGCGGTGACGTTGGCCGACCACAGCCGGCCAAGATGGAGGCGCGCCCACCAGGCGAAGGCGATCCCTATGGCGATCAGGGCAACGCAGGTCCAGGCCTCGATGAGCGTCGGCGTCCAGAGCCGCAGCCTGCCGACATAGCCGTGCACCGGCACGAACATCAGCACGGTGCCGGCAAGCCAAAGGACACGATAGCGCGCCTCAGACTTTAGATCGGCGCGCTTTTGCGCGGGATCCGCCCAGGCAGCGGCAAGGACCCAGGATACCACCCAGAACAGCCACAGCGCTGCGATTGCGTGTCCAACCTGCATGATCGAGCCTCCTCCCGATTGTGCGCCATCGCTTATGCCGGCGTCGCGGCGGCAATGCGGCTGCTGCGGCCGACGAAAGGGATTTTCGCTAAGAAGATCGTGATCGTCATCAAGCGGCGTGATCGGATCATCAGTGCTTTCGACTGGACCGCATTCTTCGGCGCCTTTAGACCAGCGGCATGCAGGACACGAACCTGGAACTTTTTCCCATGGTGGAACCGGCGGTCGATATCGTGCCCGGCCGCAAGCTGACGGCCAGGGCGGCGGCGCTCCTTGCGGCTCCGCACGATCATTTCGAGACGAGGGCGGTCGAGGAACTGCATCTTGGCTTCGACGGTATCGCCGGCGACTTCCATGGCGGGGCGACGCGGCGTTCGGGCGGGCGCGAGCCTTGGTACCCGCGCGGCACCGAGATGCGCAACGAGCGGCAGTTGTCGCTTGTCGCCGCGGATGAGCTTGCCGTCGTTGCCCGACGCATGGGGCTCGAGGACATCAAGCCGGAGTGGATAGGCGCCAATCTTGTGATCGAAGGCGTGCCGCATCTGTCGATGCTGCCCGCCGGCTCGCTGATGTTCTTCAAGGGCGGCGTGACGCTCAAGGTCGACGGCCAGAACAAGCCCTGCCGCATTGCCGGACAGTCGATCGCCGAGCATGTCGCCGCCGCGGATATCAATGCCACCGCGCTGCTGTTTCCCAAGGAGGCGAAACGGCTGCGCGGCCTTGTCGCCTGGGTCGAGAAGCCGGGCATCATCAGGGCTGGCGAGCAGATTTCCGTGCGAGTGCCGGAGCAGTGGATTTACCGCTGATGGACGACGTCGCCGGAAGCGGCAGCGTCTTATCCGGCTGGCAGGTCAGGGATAGCGCACGGCGCTCGACCAGTCCGGATCCTCATGCCTTTTCCAATAGAGCCCCATCAGGCGCTCAGTGATCGGACCGACGTTGCCGGCGGCGACGGGCGCACCGTCGATCATGGTGACCGGCATGAGGCCCCCGGCTGTCGAGGTGATGAAAACCTCGTCCGCCTCTTTCAGCGAGGCCACGCTGACTTCGGTCGCGACCGCCGAAAGGCTCGCCTCGGCACAAAGATCAAACACGGTGCGGCGCGTGATGCCGGGCAGAACGCCGGCGGCGGGCGTCGATAGCTTGCCGTCCTTGACGCAGAAGACGTTGAAGCCCGGGCCTTCGGCAACATTGCCGTTGAAGTCGAGGATCAGTGCGGTGTCGGCGCCACGGTCATAGGCATCGTAAAGGCCGCGAACGAGATCGAGCCAGTGGTAGTTCTTGATCGAGGGGTCGATCGAGGCCGGCGGAATGCGCACCTTGTCGCTGATCGCGACATGGAGGCCGCTGCGCAATTGCTCGGCATTGGCGACCGAGCCGAAGGGGACTGCAAAAGCCATGAAGCGGTTGATCGCCTGGCGCGGGTCGCGGCTGAAGGTCGGCGAGGCGCCGCGCGTGCACAGCATTTCGACATAAGCCGCGCGATGGCCCGACAGCGCGACGCAGTTGTGGAGAATCTCCGCGACGCCGCCGCGATCGAACGGGATCGTCATGCGCAGCTTCTCCAGCCCGCCGAAGAAGCGGTCGAGATGCAGGTTGAGGCGAAAGAAGCGGCCGTCCCAGACATGGACTGTGTCGTAGGTAGCGTCGGAATGCAGAAAGCCCCAGTCCAGGACCGAGATCTTGGCCTGCGACATCGGCAGATACTGCCCGTCGAGGAAAGCAACGCCATCGGGATAGGCATGCGGGTCGAGATGGCGCTCGGAAAGAAAAGGGAACGACGTGGCTGGCGTGGTGGCGGCCTGGCTCATTTCATTCCTCCTCGGGCGTTCGGCGAGGCAGGCTAGCGCCCAGTTGTGGATCCAGTAGAGCCAGGCAGAAGGCGCCGCTTGGCCTCACTCGTCCTCGTCGTCTTCCTCCAGCAACCTTGTCGCGCGCCAGCGAGTGAGCACGGCATTGGTCTCATCAATCACAAAGAAGCGCGCGCTATCCCGGTCGTAGCCTTCGGCGAGGAGCTTCTCGTAGTCGGTATGGGCATGACGGACATGGGCGATGGTTGCCAGCCAGACCGCGATCGTCGGCGGCAGAGTCTTCATGTGCACCGAACCGGCATCGGCGCGGATCTTTTCCAGGTCGGCGTAAGGAGCCAGCGGCAACAGCGCTGTCAGCGCCTTGGCGATGGCGCGGCGGCGGCCGGTGGGCGCGCTCATTTGTCGTCGCGTCCGGCAATGGTCGCCTCGGGGAAGGCGTCGGTCGAGGCGTAGTAAGGCTTGACGTCGATGACCGGTGTGCCGTCGAGCACGTCGATGGCGTCGATCTCGATCCGTCCGGCCTCGATGTCGAGCGCGACGAGCTTCGCCACGTGCAGGCCGACAGGGTTCGGCCGCGCAGGGGAGCGCAGCGAGAAAACGCCTTTCGGTTCAGCCGCATGACGGGGTTTCTGCACAATCAGATTTCGCGGTGCGTGATGGAGCCAAGACAGAATGACGATGTGGCTGGCGCGTTCCAGGTTTCGCAGCCCTGGGCGATAAGGTCCGTCGATCAGGACTGTTGCGGCTCGCCCGGATTCGCGGGCGGCCCGCATGTTCTTGGGGCAGTTCTCGCGCCTCGACCAGGGCGAGACGATGCGTCCGACAAAGACGACATGGCCGTCCGGCCGCAGCTCTGCCGGATCGGCAGCAAGAAGCGTTTCACCTTCGCGCGTCTCGAACATGCTCTTCACTCCGCGCAAGAGGGGTCTGGCAGGCGCGGATCACGGCTGCGCCATTTTCTTGTCCGGAAGCGACATAGCGCTTGCCAGGGTTTCAAAATCGACATAAACATATCTTTATATCTTTCAACGAGAGCCCGCTCATGCATGTCTCGCTCGACACAATGGTAGATACATTGAAGGCGGCGGCTGAATCCAGCCGGCTGCGCATCTTGGTGCTGCTTTCGCGTGGCGATCTCACTGTGTCCGACCTCACCGAGATCCTCGGCCAGTCGCAGCCGCGCGTCTCGCGCCATCTGAAGCTGCTGCTCGATGCCGGGCTGATCGGCCGCTACCAGGAAGGATCCTGGGCCTTCTTCCGGCTAACCGACACGGATAATTCACGCGATTTCGTGCAGCGCTTGGTCTCCGGCATCAGCGAGGCCGATCCGCAGGTGGTGCGCGATCTCGAGCGACTGGCGGCGGTGAAGCGCAAAAGGCAGGACCGGGCCGCCGAATATTTCTCCGAGAACGCTGCAAGCTGGGATCACATCCGCTCGCTGCATGTGCCGGACCGCGCGGTGGAGACGGCGCTCATCAAGCTCGTCGGCAAGCGGCCGTTCCAATCGATGCTCGACCTCGGCACCGGCACGGGCAGGCTGCTCGAAATCTTTGCGCCGCTCTACCGGCGCGGGGTCGGCATCGACATGTCGCGCGAGATGCTGACGGTGGCGCGCGCCAATCTCGACAAGGCCGGCATCTCCAACGCCCAGGTTCGCCAGGGCGACATTTTCTCGCCACCGGTCGAGCGCAACGCCTTCGATCTCGTCACGATCCACCAGGTACTGCATTATCTCGACGACCCGGCCCGCGCCATCGCCGAAGCGGCAAGGCTGCTCAGGCCATCAGGCAGGCTGATCGTCGTCGACTTCGCGCCGCATAATCTCGAATTCCTGCGCGACCAGCACGCCCATATGCGGCTCGGCTTCTCCGATCGGCAAATGTCCGACTGGTTCGCGGAGGCCGGACTCGACCTCGAGGAAAGCCAGGAGTTCGAGCCGCGCGGCGGCAACGAGGCGAGGCTTACCGTCAAGCTCTGGCTTGGCCGCGACCGCCGCCTGCTGATCGCCGATCCGTCCAACGATTCCTTGCCAGTGAGGGAAACAGCCTGATGAACCAGTTCCGCTTTTCCCGCCGCCCCGACATCGGCGACAAGGTCAGGGTCTCGTTCGAATTTTTCCCGCCGAAGAATGACGAGATGGAAGCAAGGCTGTGGGACACGGTCACCAGGCTGGAGCCGCTCAAGCCGAAATTCGTCTCGGTGACCTATGGCGCCGGCGGCTCGACCCGCGAGCGCACGGCGCGCACGGTCAAGCGCATCCTCAACGACACGACGCTGACGCCGGCGGCGCATATGACCTGCGTCGACGCCGCGCGTGATCAGGTCGACACCGTCATCCGCGAGTTCGCCGACATGGGTGTCAAGCGCTTCGTGGCATTGCGCGGCGATCCGGCGGCCGGCGTCGGGACGAGCTACCGTCCGCATCCCAACGGCTACGCCAACGGCGCCGAACTGGTCGGCGCGCTGAAGAGTGCCGGCGATTTCGACATTTCCGTCTCGGCCTATCCGGAGAAGCACCCGGAAAGCCCGGATTTCGCCACCGACATCGACATGCTGAAGCGCAAGGTCGACAATGGCGCGACGCGGGCGATCACCCAGTTCTTCTTCGACAACGACCTCTACGAGCGCTATGTCGAGCGGGCGCGCCGCGCCGGCATCTATATTCCGATCGTGCCGGGCATCCTGCCGGTGCATAATTTCACACAGGTCGCCAATTTCTCGTCGCGCTGCGGCGCGCTGGTGCCGGCGTGGCTCGCCGAGCGTTTCGAAGGGCTGGAAAACGACCCGCAGACGCACGCGCTGGTGGCCTCGGCCGTGGCGGCCGAGCAGGTGCTCGACCTCGTCGAACGCGGCGTCGGCGACTTCCATTTCTACACGATGAACCGTGCGGACCTCGTCTTTGCCGTCTGCCACATGATCGGCATCCGGTCGCATGAAGCGGAGGCGGCCGGGTCTGCCGCAGCCTGACCTAAAGCTGTAACGGAAGTCAGGGTCAGCAATGGAAAAGGCCGGGTGGAAACCCGGCCTTTTCGAACTGGTGGACTATTCTCGGTGCTTGGTCTTCCCGGCTTTGGCGGGTCAGGGAAGAACACCTATGATCAGGGCACCGATGAATGCGAATGCGGCACAAATCATCAAAGCGTTGATCGGCCTCGTCAGTCCCATGCCATAGCCTCCTCTTCAGAGCTATGGCAGGAGTCTAGGGGCATTTGGGCCACAGGCAAGCGGAAAACGTGCTGCAATGCGACATGATTGTGAAATTTGCGACCCGGGATTTGCCGTTAGGCATTGAAACTCTTCGGCAAAAACCGGCTTCGCCGTTGTGAATAAATTGTGGCGGCGGTGCGGCATGACACCGCTACCATTTGCCGAACAGTCGACCGTCGATGGTGATGAGGCCCAATCCGATCAGCGTCATGCCGCCGATCTCGAACAGCGCCAGCCGCTCGCCGAGGAAGAGGAAGCCGAGCAGAACCGCGCTGACCGGGACGATCAAGGTGACCAGCGAGGCATTGGTGGCCCCGGCGGAGGCGACGAGGTTGAAATAGAGGATATAGGCGAAGGCGGTGGACAAAAGCGCCAATCCCAGCACCGCGGCCCAGACCGAAGGCGAGGCCGAGAACAAGCCCGTCGGACCACAGGCAATGAGCACGATAGGGATCATGATGATGGTCGATGCGGTCAGTTGCCCGGTGGCGATGACCGGCGAGGGCACGCCCTTGAAGCGGCCCGCGATCATCAAGGCGATCGCATAAGATATTGAAGCGCCGATCAGCGCGAACTTGGCCCAGACCGGCCCGCCGAGGCCGGCAATAAGGCCCGGGCCGATCATCACCGCGGTGCCGGCGACCCCGAGCGCGATGCCGGCCAGCTTGTTCCAGGACAGCTTCTCATCGGTGGTGAGCGCATTGGCGAGCACCAGCGTCCAGAACGGCGTCGTGGCGTTGAGCACCGAGGCGACGCCGGCGCCGAGCTTGGTCTGGCCGGCGAAGATCAGCGAGAAGGGCACGACATTGTTGGTGAGCGCCAGCAGGAAGAGCAGGCCGGCCTGCGGGAAGGCGAGCCGGAACGAGGGGCCGCGGATCGCCAGATAGAGCTGGAGCGCGGTCGCGGCGATGGCGACGCGAAACAGCACCAGGGCGAGCGGGTGAATCTCGGACACCGCAATACGGGCAAAGAAGAATGAGCCGCCCCAGATCGCGCCGAGCAAGAGAAGCTGCCCCCAATCCCTGAGCGTCATCGGTCCGCGCGTCGGCGCGGCGGCGGCCGTAATGGACATGCTGTCTCCCCAGGCCGATCGCAATCTCAGCCTTCACATCTCACCAACCGATCATGCGTTCGCAGGCAAGGGCCACCCGAAACCTGACTGGTGCTTTAACGTTGGCAAAATGTGCAGCCAGCCGCGCCGGGTCGCCAGACACAGAACTGTTTTCTTTGGCGGCTAGCTAGGATTAATTGTGCGCGCCCCAGCCTGAGGATTCGTCCATGCAGCGATTCGAAAATGCCCGCGATGCGGCACTGGCGCTTCGTCCCGACGATCCGGTCTATTGTTTCCGCCCGCAGGTTCTGAAGGCGGATGCCCTGCAGTTCATGGGCATGTTTCCCGGCAAGACCGCCTATGCGGTGAAGACCAATGGCGAGCAGATCGTGCTGAAGACCCTGGTGGAAGCCGGCGTCAGCACTTTCGACGTCGCCTCGCCGGGAGAGTTCGCCGCCGTGCGGGCAGTCTCGGCAGATGCCGAGATGCTCTACATGCACCCCGTCAAGGCGCAGTCGGACATTAAGCTAGCGCTGGAGAAATACGGCATCCGGGTGATCTCGCTTGACCATGAGGACGAGATCACAAAGCTGACGCGCGTGGTGCGGGCGCTCGATATCGACCCAGGCGCCATCACCGTCTTCGTGCGTATCCAGACCAAGGGCCATGCCGCTTACGAATTGTCGAAGAAATTCGGCGCCGGGCCGGCCAACGCAGTCGAGCTTGCGGAGCGGCTGAACCGCACCGGCTACAAGGTGGGGCTCTGCTTCCATGTCGGCAGCCAGATCGAGGATCCCGACACCTATGAGCGGGCGCTGGCCTCGGCCGACTGGGTTCGCAACCGGCTCACCTTCGACATTGCTGGGCTCGATGTCGGCGGCGGCTTCCCCGCCGAATACGGACACGATCCGAACCGCAAGCAGGTCGAGATGCCTTCGCTCGGCCAGCTGATGTCGCGGCTCGCCGGCGACCTGAAGGAGTATCAGTTCGACCGGATGCCGCTGGTGGCGGAGCCCGGCCGCGTGATCGTGGCGCGGTGTCTGTCGCTGATCGTGCGGGTGCTCTTGCGCAAGGGCAAGCGGCTCTACATCAATGACGGCATCTGGGCGTCGCTTTCGGATTCATGGACGGGCAAGATCACGCTGCCGGCCCGCTTCATCCCCGATCCGGCGATCCGCACGCGCAACGGCGACGAGAGAAACGTCGTGCCGTTCAAGGTCTGCGGCGCAACCTGCGATTCGGTCGACATCCTGTCCAGGCCATTCTGGCTGCCGGAAACGGTCGACACCGGAGACTGGATCGAGATCGGCCATATCGGCGCCTACTCGCTGTCGCTCAGGACGCGCTTCAACGGCTTTTACCCCGACACATTCGTCGAGGTGACGACGCCGTTCGACGAAGGCGACGCGCCGCAGGGATTTGCGAGCTTGGAGACTATGGCGGATTAGGCGGTAGGCAGTAGGGAAAATGTAGAGCCCTTGCCGGCCAGCCACTTGCGACCAAACCAGTTGCCTACAATTTCGCCAAAAGCTCCGGCGTTGGCCAGCCGTCCACCGGTAGACCAAGCCGCATCTGCTCCTTGCGGATCGCTTCGCGCGTGTTGGTGCCGAGGATGCCGTCGACCGTGCCGACGTCGTAGCCCTTGGCTTCGAGCTTGGTCTGCAGCGCCTTCATCTGGTCGCTGCTCAAGCCCTGCTCGGGCGTGCGCGGGTCGAATGGCGGCGCGCCGGCAAACCGCGTCGCCATCACGGCTGCGGTCAGCGCATAGGTGAAGGACTGGTTCCATTCCAGATAAACGTCGAAATTGTCGTAGGTCAGGAAGGCGGGCCCCTTGCGGCCCATCGGCAGGGCCAGGCCGGCTTTCAGACCATTGTCGATGAGCGGGTTGCCATTGGGCTCGGTGACGCCCCACTCAGCCCACTGCGACAGCGGCAGCTTGTTGGTGCGGCCGGTCTGGTCCCATGGCATGTCGTCGGGGACGCGCACTTCCTCGACCCATGGCTGGTCGCGCTTCCATCCGCGCGACTGGATCTTGCTGGCCGTTGTCATGATGACGTCCGGCACGCTGTTCCTGAGGTCGACCTTGCCGTCGCCGTCGCCGTCGACACCGTGCGCCAGATAATCGGTCGGCAGGATCTGCGTCTGGCCGATCTCGCCGGCCCAGGCGCCCTTGACGTCGGCCGGCAGGACGCCGCGATCGATCAAGGTGAGCAGCGGCACCAGCTGCTGCCGGAAGAGCTGAGGCCGGCGGCAATCATGCGAAAGTGTGACCAGCGCATTCAGCGTATGGAAGTCGCCCTGCACGGCGCCGAAATCGGTCTCCAACCCCCAGAAGGCAGCGATGATGGCCGGCTGGACGCCGAACTGTTTGTCGGCGCGGTCAAAGATTTCGGCATACTTCTTCAGATTGGCTGCGCCCTGCTTCAGGCGGTAGGCCGAGATCATGCGGTTGGCGAATTCGGTGAAGGTCTGGGTGAAGACGCCTTGGGCGCGGTCGCGCGCCAGTGCCCGTTGGTCGATGGTGGCGTCTTCCAGCGCGTCGAGCCCGGTTTCGCCGACGCCGGCCGCCTTGGCTTCGGCCGCCACACCCTGTTTCCAAGTCTCGAAATCGCCGCCGCATTCCTGCGCTGCCGCGGGAAGTGCAAACGTGCCAACAAAGAGCGCCGCCAGGATTTCAACGCGCAATCGCATCGCTTTCCTTTCGAGACCGGCGCATGACCTGATCGTGATCCCGGATTGGGACCGCACAGGCGCATGCGAGGATTTCAAAGCTCAGGAGCCGCGCCAGGCACTCGCGCGAATGCGCCGCTCCAGATTACCAGCGGTTGCATGTTTCGCCGCCCGCCGTGTCGAAAAGCAGGCGGAAGGGCCGATGTCAACGGGTGTTCTGCCGAAGCCACTTCTTCCAGGCGGCTTCCGAGCCGTTGAAGACGTTGATATCGGACTTGCCAGTCATGCCGGGCACGATGCCGGTTCCGGTATACTGCCAGAAGGTGAAGGGATGGCTGCCGTATTTCTCGCGAGGGTGCCCTGCGACCGAACGCAACCAATAGGGGTAGCCGCGGAAGGTCGCGAGCTGATTGTCGTCGAAGAAGTCGACCGAGGTGTAGATGATCGGCTTCTTGCCGTAATGGCGCTCGACCATCTGCAGGAAAACGCTCATTTCGCTGCGCACGTTGGCCGGATCGGGGCGCAGCCTGCAGGTCGGCGATTTCGGATTCCATTCCATGTCGAGCACCGGCGGCATGGCCGACGGGTCATTGGGGACATTGGCGATGAACCAGCGCGCCTGGGCTTCCGCCGGCGTGCAGAAATAGAAGAAATGATAGGCTGCGCGTGGAATTCCAGCCGCCCTGGTACGTGCCCAGTGCTCGTTGAAATTTTCGTCGAAGCGGTCGCCGCCTTCGGTCGCCTTGATGAAGGCGAAGGAGATGCCGTTGGCTCTCGCCGTCGGCCAGTCGACCGAGGTCTGGTATTTGGAAACATCCGTGCCATGGATGGCGTAGGTCCACGGCGCGCCGCTTTCCCATACATGCGGCTTGGAATCCTCGAATTTGGGCGCGCGCACGGCGACCGTCTGCGAGGACGGCGACAAGGGCGAAAGGTCGTCGACGGTCGAGCAGGCGCAGAGCAGCGTCAGCATCAGGATGGCCGCAAGACGGCGCATGATATTCCCCGAGCCGGGTTCAGCCGGCCGCTGATGGGTCCTTTACTTATGGTGGCGCTTACGCAGGCCCCCTCCGGACGGTCGCCCCACAGGACCGTCCTGGTTCTTCAATTGATCGCCGAACATGGTTGATAATCCATTGACGGCGCTCGATGACACCAGTGATTTTGCGGAAGCAATGGCGGCAAATCGATGACATAAATCGAGCCGGCGAATCCAAAAAGGCGGGGGGAAAGATGCGGGCTGTCGTGAGGTTCATCAAGTGGCTGCTTGGTCTTGTGATCCTGGCGGTGGTTGCGCTCTTCGCCTGGCTCTATTTCGCGCCGCCGGAACTGATCCGCGTCGGCTCCGGCTATTCGGCCAAGATCGTCTGCTCGAACGTCTTCATCGCCGGCCGGGACCCGAACCAAGTGCTGGCGGTCGACGTGCAAGCGCCCGGCCATCCGCTGCTCAAGCTGATGAAGGTTTCCGTCGACAAGGAGCGGGGGCTGGTTTCGGCCGGCCTGCTCTGGGTGCTGGGCAAGAGTGTCGCGGTCGAGCGCGACGGCGTCGGTTGCGCCTCGGTTCCCGATGGCAACACCGGCAAGGCGCGGCAGACGTCGCTGCGCTCGGCGCCGTCGGCAGCGGCGGCGCAACCTGATACGCTCTGGCCCGAGGGCGAGCGGGTGGATGCTTCGCAGAATCCCGAGGTCGCAAAGATCGTCGACGATGCCGCTATGGCCGGCACCGGCATGCGCGCGATCGTGGTGGTGAAAAACGGCCGCGTCGTCGCCGAGCGTTATGGCGACGGCTTCTCGGCCAAGACGCCGCTGCTCGGCTGGTCGATGACCAAGACGGTGACTACGGCGATCGTCGGCACGCTGATCAAGGACGGCAAAATGGCGATCGACAACAAGCGCCTTTTCACGCCGTGGAAGGCCGATGGCCGCGCCGCCATCAGCCTTGGCGATATGATGGCGATGTCGAGCGGACTTCGGTTCAACGAGGATTACGGCGATGTCGCCGACGTGACGCGCATGCTCTATCTCGAGCCGGACATGGCTGGTTTCGCCGAGGCTCAACCGCTGGCCGGCGAGGTCGGAAAGGTGTTTTCCTATTCGAGCGGCACGGCGGTGATGCTGTCGCGCCTGTGGCAGGATGCGATCGGCGACAAGACCAAAGCACTGGCTTGGCCGCGCACGGCGCTGTTCGAGCCGCTCGGCATGCATAGCGCGGTGCTCGAGACCGACGAGAAGGGCACCTTCGTCGGCTCATCCTATCTCTATGCCACGGCGCATGACTGGGCGCGCTTCGGCCAGTTCCTGCTGCAGGGCGGGACCTGGAATGGCAACCAGATCCTGCCCACCGGTTTCGTCGACTGGATGCGCGAGCCGGCACCTGCCTCGAAGGTGTATGGCAGAGGCCAGCTCTGGATCGAGGGGCCGGGCGATGAGGAAAGGCCTGGGGCGGGCGCCGCCGCGGGCCTGCCCAAGGACACCTACTGGATGGAGGGCCATGACGGCCAGACAGTGGCGATCGTTCCCTCGGAGCAGCTGGTGGTGGTCCGGCTTGGGTTGACCCCAGCCAAGCTCGGCTACCGTCCGCAAGCGATGGTCGGCGCGTTGGTGAAGGTGCTGCATTAGTAGCGCTTGCTATTTGCAGGATCCGATCACGCCCAGATATGCATAGCCGCGATAAAGCGTTCTGAACCGAAAAGTCGCGCCGGCGCGCTCGGATTCCGATTCAAGCACGTCGCGCATCAAGGCGCGCGGTGTGACATGGAATTTCCCAAGCCAGCCGCGCAAGAGCGCGCGGAACCAGCGCGGCAGTCCCTCCTGCTGGCCGAAATCGACGACGTGCAGCGAGCCGCCCGGCGCAAGCGCGGCCAGCGCCGCCGATACAGTCTTTTCCCAGCCGGGGATCATCGACAGCGAATAGGACACGAAGACGCGGTCGAAATGCTCGACGCCGAACAATGCCTTGGCGTCGAAATCGGTGGCGTCGCCGCGCGCCAGTTTGACCTTGCCGGAGAGACCTTCGCGAGCGATGACGGCATTGGCCGTCTCCAACATCTCGGCCGAGATATCGAGGCCGAAGAAGTGAGCGTTGGGATAGTGGCGGACGGCAAGCACGATGTTGCGGCCAGTTCCGCAGCCGAGCTCCAGCACGGTGCCGCCCTGCGGCACATCCAGCCCGTCGATCAGCCGGTCGCGGCCGAGAAGGTAGTATTTTCGGGTCAGGTCGTAGATGTGGCGCTGCCAGCGGTAGACGCCGTCCATCAGTTCGGCATGGCTGGCCGGCAGCTCCGTCGTGCTCATGCGGCGCGCTTCACGTAGAGGTGGAAGCCGCCATAGATCGCCGAGCGGTCCTTTGCGGAGAATTCGCGCGAGGCGTCGGCCTCATACGTCCACTGGTCGAGCAGCGAGCTGGAAACGCGGCCGGGCAACAGGGTGGGCTCGGCCGCGGTGCGGAAGATAACGCGAGCGCCCACGGAAGCCGTGCGCGTGATCTCGGTCCACAGCGCGTTGAGCAGGTCGTCGGTCATCCAGTCCTGCGCATCGAGCAAGACGAAACGGTCGACGCTGCCGGCGCCCTTGGCGCCCAGGAACTTGATCAGGTTGGCGTGGTGGATGGCGACACGATCGATGTTGTCGCGGATCGTCTTGTAATTGTGCTGTTCCAGATAGGCAGGCAGCGCCGCCTCGCCAGGCTGCGGATAGCGGCGGGCGAAGGCTTGCCAGGCGAAATAATTGTTCCTCAGCGGGAAGTCGCAAGCGAGCTTTTCCAGCCGCGCCTTGAGCACGCTTGCCATCGAGCCGTCGCCGGAGGTGATGAGCGAGTCGTATTGCGCTGGCGGGATGCCGAGGCCGAACAGAGAAGCCTTGCGCGAAGTCGCCCAGCGCAAGAGCTTCTTGTCGAAGACGGGGGCCAGTTCCTCGTTGAAGAAGCGGCGCTGCTCGCCGATGTTCTGAGCCTTCATGATGCCGGCCGGGTCGACGCCAAATAGTTTGCCGACGCGATGGCCCATGGCGATGAAGAGGCCGAGCAGGCCGGTCTGGTAGAAGTTGCGGTCGAAGACCGAGATGCGGCGGCGGCCGCGCCAGTTGCGGCGCTCCCAGTAATGGCGGCTGACCGGATCGAGATGCGGCGCGATGAAGCGGTCGTATGCATCGGAATTGTGACTGGTGTCGGTGGCGCCGAAGAAGCGGAAGAGGTCACCCTGCGACGGCAGGTGGCGCACCGCCTCCAGCTTCATCCTGTTCAGCGCGATGTGCGCGGCGTTGAGATCGACGGCATCGATCCGGGCCGGCGAGCGGGTCAGGTAGGCCAGGATGTTGCAGCCCCCCGAGGCGATCGTGACGACGCGGTGACCAGAGCCCAACTGCATGGCCTCCATGTCGACATCCGGGTCCTCCCAGATCTGCGGATAGACCAGGCCGGAGAACAGGAAGGCGAAGAGCCGCTCGGAAATGCCGTCCTTCGACAATGCCCGGTTCTGATAGACGGCCTTTCCGACTTCCTTGCCTCGACGATAAACGAGTTCTCCGGATACGTCCGACATGGAAAGGTGATTCCCCGTTTGCGTTGGCGCAAGCGGGTAGCGCAGCGTCATGACAGGCAGGTGACAGGCTGTTGACGGCGACTCACGCCTTTCCGAATGCTCCGGGCGTCGGCGTGGTGACGATGACGGCTTCGCCGGCGTCGAGCGTGGTCTGGTCGCAGGCCTTCAGGACGTCAATCGAGCCGTCATTGCGCCTGACCTTGGTCGAGCCGGCCTCGCCGTCGCCGCCGCCTTCGAGACCCTGGGGCGGCCGGTTGCGGTGCGAGGACAGGATCGCGCATTCCATCTTCTCGAGAAAACGGATGGTGCGCCTGGTGCCGTCGCCGGCATTCCACTTGCCCTTGCCGCCGGAGCCCTCGCGGATGTGGAAATCTTCCAGCACGACGGGGAAGCGCAGTTCCAGCACCTCGGGGTCGGTGAGGCGCGAGTTGGTCATGTGGGTGTGGACTCCGGAGGTGCCGGCGAAGCCGCGGCCCGAATTCATCCGGCCGGCCGGCGAGCCGGAGCAGATCGTCTCGTAATACTGGTATTTCCTGTTGCCGAAGGTGAGGTTGTTCATCGTGCCTTGCGCGTTGGCCATGGCGCCCATCGCGCCGAACAGCGCATTGGTGACATGCTGCGAGGTCTCGACATTGCCGGCGACGACAGCGGCAGGGTAGGCTGGCTTCAGCATCGAGCCGTCGGGGATGACGATGTTGATCGGCCTGAGGCACCCGGCATTCATCGGGATCATGTCCTCGACCATGACGCGGAAGGCATAGAGCACGGCGGCGCGGGCGACCGGCTCCGGCGCGTTGAAATTGTTCTTCATAACGGGCGAGGTGCCGGTGAAATCGACGCTTGCCTCGCGCTTTTGCCGGTCGACGCTGATCTTCACTTTGATCACCTGGCCGGTGTCGGTCGGGTATTCGTAAGCCGCGCTGTCGGGGAGCCGCTCGATCACGCGCCGCACGCTCTCGGCGGCATTGTCCTGGACATGGCCCATATAGGCTTCCACGACATCGAGGCCGAAATGCGCGACCATCTTGCGCAGTTCCGCCACACCCTTCTCGTTGGCGGCGATCTGCGCCTTGAGATCGGCAATGTTCTGGGCGGGATTGCGGGCAGGGTAGGGATGATCGGTAAGGAGCGTCTCCAGCTCCTTGTCGCGGAAGCGGCCGCGATCGACGATGCGAAAATTGTCGAACAGCACGCCTTCCTCATCGACCGTTGCCGCCAGCGGCGTCATCGAGCCGGGCGCAGTGCCGCCGACATCGGCGTGATGGCCGCGCGAGGCCGCCCAGAACAAGATCTCGTTCTGCGCATCGTCGAAGACAGGCGTCACCACCGTGATGTCGGGCAGATGCGTGCCGCCATTATAGGGCGCGTTGAGCGCGAAGACGTCGCCCGGATGGATGTCGCCGGAATTCAGGCGGATGACGGTCTCGACGGAACGGTCCATGGAGCCCAGATGCACCGGCATGTGCGGCGCATTGGCGACCAGCGCGCCATGGCGGTCGAACACGGCGCAGGAGAAATCGAGCCGTTCCTTGATGTTCACTGAATACGCGGTGTTCTGCAGCGTCACGCCCATCTGCTCGGCGATCGACATGAAGAGGTTGTTGAACACCTCCAGCATCACTGGATCGGCCTCGGTGCCGAGTGCCGCGGCACGTGCTTTCCGTTCCGTGCGGCGGATCACGACGTGATTGAGACCGGTGATTTCGGCGCGCCAGCCAGGCTCGACGACGATGGTCTGGTTCGGCTCGATGATCAGCGCAGGTCCAGCGACCGTGTCGGACGACCGCAAGTTTTCACGCCGGTAGACGCCGGCCTCGTGCCAGCGGCCCTCGGTATAGATGCGCCGGCTTTCCGAAGGCTTCGGCTCGACTCCTGCCAGTCCGGCAGGGGCGGAGGCTTCAGCCTTGTCCTGTCGGGCGGCTTCCATGCCTTCGACGGCGACGGTCTCGACGATGATCAGCTTGTCGTCATAGACGAATCCGAACTGCGCCTTGTGCGCTGCCTCGAAGTCGCTTCTGGCGCGGAAGATCGAGCCATGCTCGAAATTGACCGGCAGAGCCGTATCGGTACCGTCATAGCGGATATGCAGCACGGGTCTGGTCGAAACCACGTCCTCGGCGATGCCTTGCTCGCCGAGCTCGGCGATGACGTCGCCGCGCAAAGCCGCAATGAGTGCCTCGATCGCCGGGCGGGATTCCTCGGCGAGCGGCTGCAGCAGACCCTGTTGGCGCGAGGCGAAGACCGACGAGAGGCCGATGCCGTAAGCCGAAAGCAGCCCGGAGAAAGGATGGATGAGCACGGCCTCCATACCGAGCGCGTCGGCGACGAGGCAGGCATGCTGGCCGCCGGCACCGCCGAAACAGTTGAGCAGATATTCGGTGACATCGTAGCCGCGCTGCACCGAGATCTTCTTGATGGCGTTGGCCATGTTCTCGACGGCGATGGTGACGAAGCCTTCGGCGACCGCCTCGGGTGTCCGGCCGTCGCCGATCTGGGCGGCAAGTGCGGTGAATTTCTCGCGAACCGTGCCGACGTCCAGCGGCTGGTCCTGGCCTGCGCCGAAAATCGCCGGGAAGAAATCGGGCTGTAATTTGCCCAGCATGACGTTGGCATCGGTAACGGCGAGCGGACCGCTGCGCCGGTAAGCGGCGGGGCCTGGACTGGCGCCGGCGGAATCCGGGCCGACGCGGAAGCGGCCGGCTTCATAATGCAGGATCGAGCCGCCGCCAGCGGCGACGGTGTGGATGCGCATCATGGGCGCTCGGATGCGCACGCCGGCGACCTCGGTGTCGAAGGCGCGCTCATATTCGCCATCATAATGGGCGACGTCGGTCGAGGTGCCGCCCATATCGAAGCCGATGACCTTGTTGAAGCCGGCCAGCTTCGCCGTCTCGACCATACCGACGACGCCGCCGGCCGGGCCGGACAGCAGCGCGTCCTTGCCCTGGAACATGTCGGCGGCGGTGAGGCCGCCCGACGACATCATGAACATCAGACGTGGACCAGCGCCCAGTTCGCCGGCCACCCGACGCACATAGCGCGACAGGATCGGCGACAGATAAGCGTCCACCACGGTGGTGTCGCCGCGGCCGACCAGCTTGATCAGCGGCGACACCTCGTGGGAGACCGATATCTGGCCGAAACCGATCTTGCGGCAGACTTTTGCCACGGCTTTTTCGTGGTCGGGATACTTCCAGGCATGCATGAAGACGATGGCGACCGCTTCGATGCCGTCGGCCTTCGCCTGTTCGATCGCCGGGCGGCAGGCGGCAATGTCGAGCAACCGCTCGACGCAGCCGTCGGCGCGCACGCGTTCATCGACCTCGATCACCCGCTCATAGAGTTGCTCAGGCAGGATGATTTCCTTGGCGAAGATGTCCGGCCTCGCCTGGTATGCGATGCGCAACGCGTCGCGAAAACCCTTGCTGATGAGCAGCAGCACACGGTCGCCCTTGCGCTCGAGCAGCGCGTTGGTAGCAACGGTCGTGCCCATTTTGACGTCGCCGATCGCGTCGGCGGAAATGGCAGCGCCAGCCTTCAAACCCAGCAGGTCGCGGATGCCCTGGATGGCGGCGTCCGCATAAGCCTCGGGATTCTCGGACAGGAGTTTTCGAGGATGTAGGCGGCCTTGCGGATCACGGCCGATGATGTCGGTGAAGGTGCCGCCGCGGTCGATCCAAAAATCCCATTTCTGAGTTTCCGCGGCTGCCGGCATTCTCTCTACCCATCATGTCTTCGAGCGTATGTTCTGTTAGTTCGGGATTTCGGCGCCAGCAATTGCAAGTTGATGTTACACATCGAAATGCAACGTTACGAAACCGGCGAGCCTGCTGATGCATTTCCCGTGCGACCGCTCACCGAAACGTGAGCGTTCTGTTGAAGGAGAGATACCATGAAGAAGCTCATCTTGGCGTCTGTTTCGGCGCTCGCCCTGCTGGGGGTCGCGGCTTGCAGCGACAGTGGCACCGATAAGACCACCACCCAGAGCACCAATCCGCCGGCCAGCGAGCAGCCGATGAAGCCTGCTTCGCCCGACGCCTCGAAGCCCGCTGAACCGGCTCCGGCAACAAAACCGGCTCCTGCCGCGCCAGCGCAGTAAGAGCCGACCAATAGGTTCAAGGAAGGCCGGCACTGCTGGCCTTCCAGATTGATTACAAACCCCTCGATCTTTGGCAGCGGTCAAAATCGAGGGGTTTTGATTCCGATCGGTTCACGATGTGAATCTGTGACATTCCGGGAATCTGAGGCCATTTTGCCCCGCTGGAGGTTTGTCACCGGCCTGAGGCCGGCACTGCCGGCCTTCTTCTTGCACCATCGATCCCGAAGCTCGCCGATCACCTGCGGCATTGTCCAGGCTTGATAGAACCGCCCGGTTCGCTCTATGAAGCCGGCATGTCGATTTGGGACCGCCTTGGCGACTTCATCGCTCGTGTTTCGTCGTCGGCGTCCTCGGGTGTCGCGGATGTCGTGGAAGCTGTGCGCACCGTGTTTTCTGGAGACCCGGACCTGCGCCGGCGCGTAGCCTTCTCAGTGGCCATGATTGCGCTCTCCGCCAAGATGGCCAAGGCCGACGGCATCGTTACGCAGGACGAAGTGCGCGCCTTCCAGGAAATCTTCGAGGTGCCGCCGAGCGAGACACGCAATGTGGCGCGGCTTTACGACATCGCCAAGCAGGATGTAGCGGGGTTCGAGATCTATGCCCAGCGCATGGCGCAGCTCTGCGGCTCCGGCCATGCAAACTGCATGATGCTGGAAGACATCCTGGACGGCTTGTTCCACATCGCCAAGGCGGATGGCCTCATCCATGAGCAGGAGGGGCAATTCCTGCATCGGATCGCGGAGATTTTTCGGATCGACGAGGTGCACTACGAGGCGATCCTGTCGCGACATGTCGATCTTGGCGCCGCCGATCCCTACGTCGTTCTGGGGATCGAGCGGGGCAAGCCGTTCGAGGAAATCAGGAAACGCTATCGCAAGCTGATCTCGGACAATCATCCGGACCGGCTGATCGCGCGCGGGCTGCCGCAGGAATTCATCAAGATCGCCACGACCAGGGTCGCCGCGATCAATGCCGCCTATGAGATGATCGAGCGGGGCCTCAGGCACGCATGAGCGGTTTTCTGCCCGACCAGCCGGGCGCCGAGGTCCGGGTCTCGCCCAATTTCGGCCCGCGCCGCGACACGCTTCGACCCGACATGATCGTGCTGCACTATACCGGCATGGCGAGCGGCGCCGGCGCCGAGGCGTGGCTGTGCGATCCGTCAAGCGAGGTGTCATCGCACTACCTTGTTCATGAGGATGGCCGTGTCGTGCAAATGGTGCGCGAGAGCGATCGCGCCTGGCATGCCGGCAAGAGTTCCTGGCTCGGGCGAACCGACATCAACTCCTGCTCGGTCGGCATAGAGATCGTCAATCCCGGGCACACGCTGGGCTACAGGGCCTTCCCGCGACGGCAGATCGGCGCCGTGATCGAGTTGTGCGCGGGTATTGCGGGGCGCCATTCCATTCCCGCGCCAAGGGTGCTCGCCCATTCGGACGTGGCGCCGGGCCGCAAGGTCGATCCGGGCGAGAAATTCCCCTGGAAGGCGCTGTTCGCAGCCGGTGTCGGTCACCTCGTGCCCGCGGCGCCTATAAAGGCGGGCGCTGCGCTGAAGGCCGGCGATGCCGGCCCCGATGTCGAGGCGCTGCAATCGATGCTGGCGCTCTATGGCTATGGTGTCGAGATATCGGGCGTCTATGATCGGCAGACGGAAATCGTCGTGGCGGCCTTCCAGCGGCATTTTCGCCGACGGCTGGTTGACGGCGTGGCGGACAGTTCGACGATCTACACACTGCAGAGGCTCCTGGCTTCCGTACAGGAAGCTCCCGTCAAATAATCGCGCCGGGATCCTTAAATTACAATCTGTCACTCAAATTGAATTGCGCCGCCTTCATTGCCGCCAATTCCGCCGCCAAATGCCTCTCCCGCAAGTCGTCGGGTGTCTATCCCCTGGATGATCCGATGTTGAATTGGCGCAGCCGTGTGAAGTTCTTCGCGCGGTTCTAACAGAACAGGACTACATGCAAAGATTGACCGTTGTGGCGGCAGCTGTTGCTGCCGGAGTGATAAGTTTTGCCTTCAACCAGGCCGACAGTGCCCCGCTGAGCCCCAGGGCGGACAATGGCTTCGCAGCCGTCGCGCCAAAAGCAGTCTCCAGCGCCAAAACAGCAAAACCCGCCCGGGCTGCTCCGGCAAGGGTCCAGAAGGCCGCCGCAGCCCGGGTGACAAAATCGACGGCCAAACGCGCCACGCGCGGCAGGAAGGCTGTCGATCTCACCACAACGGCCTCGATCCAGCCTACCAAGATCGCTGAGGTAACCCCTGCAGCCGGCGACGGCCAGTATTCGGCGATCATTGCCGGCTATGCCGCCAGCTATGGCGTGCCGGTGTCCCTGGCCAAGGCCGTCATCAAGATCGAGAGCAATTATCGGCCGAACATGGTCGGCGGCGCCGGCGAGATCGGCCTGATGCAGATCAAGCCGGCGACGGCCCGCATGATGGGTTATGCCGGTTCGGCCAAAGGATTGTTCGATCCCGACACCAACATAAAATACGGCATGAAGTACCTCGCCATGGCGCGGGACCTCGGCGGCGGCACCACCTGCGGCACGATCCTCAAATACAATGCGGGTCATGGCGCGACGCGGATGAATCCTGTTTCGGCCGCCTATTGCAGCAAGGTCAAGGTGCAGATGGTGGCGCTGGGCTCGCCGGCCTGAGCTCACTCATCGCGGTGGATTTGGGCAACGCGCGCGCTTTGTGCAGTTCGTTGCTCCAAACCGCCGCGCATTTGGCACTATGCGCTTTTTCGTTTGCGTTTTCAGGCGGGATTCCCTTTATACGCGCTTGCCAGCTGGCCGGGCGGTCGCGCTCGCGAGAACCGAAAGGTTGCGGGTGAGGAAAGTCCGGGCTCCATGGAGACACGGTGCCGGCTAACGGCCGGCGGGGGCGACCCCAGGGAAAGTGCCACAGAAAGCAAACCGCCGCGGCATTGCCGCGGCAAGGGTGAAAGGGTGGGGTAAGAGCCCACCGCGCGACTGGCAACAGGAGCGGCACGGCAAACCCCACCGGGAGCAAAACCGAATAGGGGCGGTGCGAGGGGAAACCTTCGAGGGCTGTTTCCGGCCCACCGTCCGGGTAGGTTGCGTGAGGCGCGTGGCAACATGCGCCCAAGATGAATGGCCGCCACGTTCTCGCCGCAAGGTGAGGGCCATACAGAACCCGGCTTACAGGCCAGCTGGCATTTTTCTCGTCACAATAGCTGAACGGGATCAGGAGGTTACGCTGACAGGCGGGTCCTCTGATTCAAGGTGAGAGGCATCTGGCGTGGGCGGAGGATTGCTCAACCAGCGACCTTGTCCAGCGACGTCTCGATTGCCTTCCAAAGTTCCTCGACCGGTTCGCAGCCGATCGCCAGGCGAACGAAGCCCGGCGGCACGGCGTCGCCGCGTTTCGAGCGTCGCTCGGCCGATGTATGCACTCCTCCGAAGGACGTTGCCGATTCAATCAGCGTGCAGTTGTCGATGAATGCCTCTGCCTCTTCTTCCGAGGCAAGCTCGAAGGAAATCAGGAAGCCGAAGCGTTCCATCTGGGCGCGCGCCAGATTGTGCGAGACATCGCCTTCAAGCCCGGGAAAGCGCAGGCCGCTGACCGCACGATGGTCTTTCAGGCGCCGCGCGATCGTTTCGGCCGACGAGCACATGCGGTCGAACCGCACTTCCAACGTCTCGAGGCCGCGGTGGACCAGCCATGCCTCGAACGGGCCGGGGATGCCGCCGGCCGTCTCGCGCCAATCCTTCACCCTGGCGATTATGTCGGGATCTCGGCTGGCGACATGGCCGAAAAGAACGTCGGAATGGCCGTTGATGGCTTTGGTATCGGCCGAGACCACGATGTCTGCGCCTAAATCAAGCGGGCGCTGGCCGAAGGGAGTCATCGTCGTGTTGTCGACAATCAAGATACCTCCTTGCCCATGGACGGCCTTGGCTACGGCGGTGATGTCGCAGATGTCCAGCCGCGGGTTCGACGGACTTTCGACAAAAACCGCCCGGTAGCCGGCGAAACCGCCGTCGAGCATGCTTGCCGTCGGCCGCACCTCGTAGGCGATGCCGAGCGGTTTCAGGAAACGCTCGGCCAGCGCACGCGTCGTGTGATAGCCGTCCGACGGCAAGAGGATACGGTCGCCCGATTTGACGAGCGCGAAGAGAGCTGCGGAAATCGCCGCCATGCCCGATGGAAAGATGATGCATTGCGCATCTTCCAGATGGCCAAGCGCGTGCTCGACCGCATGCCAGGTCGGGTTGCTGAAGCGGCCATATTGATCGAAGCCCGTCGCGTCGCCCGGCGCGTGGAAGATCGATGCCATGGTCAGCGGCAGAGGGATCGGATCCCCCTTGGCGAAATCGCGGCTGCGCAAATGGGCAAGCGCCGCGGCGCGGGACTTCGCTGTTTCGGACATCAGGCTTCATCCCTCCGGCTGAATAAGCAATTGCCCGTGACGCTATGCGTGCCGGCTGTTCCCGGCAAGCAGCGTCCTTTTGGGCCAGAGGGCTCTAAACGCTTCGTTAGGCTTAATGGAGGATAAAGACGAGACGTGCCTTCAGCCTGCGCTTTCCGGTTGTGGTCCGCATGTTTGTGATGCCTGTTCCCGTTGACGCCCATAGTACCCCATGATATCCCATTTACATCATCAAGCTTTCGTTCCGCGTCAGGGTGAAGCGTACGCCTATCGGGCAGCCGCGGCGGCTGTGCGTTTGCCGGTTTTCACCCCGGTGAATGAAGCGATTTGCCGCGAGTGCGGCGAGGGCGCGGAGAACAACATGGGAAGGGGTGCGGCGGCGGAAGCGGCTGTAGCGTTCATTGGACCGATTTCTGTCAAATGCGGTGAACAGGATCGATGCGAAGGGGCGGGTCTCCGTTCCGGCGCATTTCCGCGCGGTGGTCCAGAAACGCGGCTATTCGGAGCTTTACGCGCTGCGCTGCCTGGACCTGCCGGCTATGGATGTCGGCGGGCTCGACCTGCTCGACCGCTACGAGCAGCGGATCGCGCTGGAGGATCCCTTTCTGCAGACGGCGGACGACATGTCGTTCTTCTGCCATGGCGACGGGACGTTCCTGAGGCTCGACCAGGACGGCCGCATCACCATGACCGACTTCATCCGCGAGCATACGGGCATCTCGAACGAGGTGGCCTTTGTCGGTCGCGGCAACTTCTTTCAGATCTGGGAGCCGGGACGGCTTTCCGCCTATGGGGCACAGGCGCGCGCCAGGCTTTTGCAGCTTCGGCAGGGGACGAAGCCCGGGGAGCGATCGGAATGATGGCTGGCCACGGCGATGATCCTCACGCCGTTGGCGGACCGGCCCGCCACATTCCGGTCCTCCTTGCCGAGGTGCTCGACGCGCTTGCGCCGAACGCTGGCGAGACGATCGTCGACGGGACGTTCGGCGCCGGCGGCTACACCAGCGCGATCCTCGGTCGTGGCGCTTCCGTCGTTGCCATCGACCGCGACCCGGACGCAATCGCGGCGGGCAGGGCGCTCGAAGAACAGGCCGGCGGCCGGCTGAGGCTTGTCCAGGCGCCATTCTCGACGCTGGACGAGCATGTCGAAGGCGCCGACGGCGTGGTGCTCGACATCGGCGTTTCCTCCATGCAACTCGACCAGGCGGAGCGCGGCTTTTCTTTTCGCGCCGATGGGCCGCTCGACATGCGCATGGCGCAGTCGGGGCTTTCTGCCGCCGACGTCGTCAACACGTTCAAGGCCGGTGACCTTGCCCGCATCTTCGGCTTTCTCGGCGAGGAGCGCCATGCCGGCCGCATAGCGCGCATGATCGAAAGCCGGCGCGAGAAGAGACCTTTCGAGCGCACGCTCGATCTCGCCGACGCCATCGAAACACATATCGGACGCGGACCCAAGGACAAGATCCATCCGGCCACGCGTGTCTTCCAGGCGTTGCGCATTTTCGTCAATGACGAGCTTGGCGAGCTTGCAAGGGCGCTGTTCGCAGCCGAGCGGGTGCTGAAGCCCGGTGGTCGGCTTGCCGTTGTGACCTTCCACTCCCTGGAAGACCGCATCGTCAAGCGCTTCATCGCCGACCGTTCCGAAGCCGCCAGCGGCTCGCGACACATGCCAGACGCGCCCCAGCGCGCCGCGACCTTCCGCAAGGCCGGCGGCGGCGTGACGCCGGGGCAGGCCGAGATTGCAGCCAACCCGCGAGCGCGCTCCGCCAGGCTGCGCGCTGCGACGCGGACCGAAGCGCCGGCGCGCGCAGGTGATTTTTCGATTTTCGGCCTTCCAAAGCTTCCCGCGGTCGAACGGCCGGGAGAGAGGTGAGCACGTGTTTCGTACCAGCGACATAGTCCTGATCGCCGTCATGGTCTCGGCCGCGGCCCTGACCTACAAGACCAAGCGCGAGGCCGAGGAGCAACTGGCGGCCGTGCAGAAGATCCAGGCGCAGATCCGCTACGAGGAAGACACGATCGATCTCCTCAAGGCGGATTGGAGCCTGCTTACCCAGCCATCGCGGCTGCAGAAGCTTGCTGACGTCTACAAGAGCCAACTCGGGCTCGAACCGGTCGGCGCCCGCCAGATCGGCGGCCTTGACGACATCCCCGTGAAGCCGGTGACCATCGAGGATCTCTCCTCGCAGCGGCTGGGCGGCATGGCCGACAATTCCGGCAATGGACCTGCGGACGATAAGGATCCGGTCGTCACGGGGAGCACGGTGCAATGATCAGCAGGCTTCCTAGGATCGGCGACCTGTCGAAGCGTCGGAAGAAGACCGCCGAGGATGGCTCGATCGTCGTCGATGCGGCGCGCAAGGCGACTGGCGGCAAGGCCAGGACCCGCATCGTCATGACGATGGCTGTGTTCTTCACCCTCTATTCGACGATTGCCGGCCGGCTTGTCTATCTCGGCCTGCAGGATCCGGACCTGTCGGACGGTCCGCAGAGCAGGGTTACCGCATCGCGTCCCGATATCGTCGACCGCAACGGCGAAGTGCTGGCGACCGACATCAAGACTGCGTCGCTGTTCGCCGAGCCGCGGCGCATCGTCGATGCCGACGAAGCGATCGAGAAATTGTCGACCGTGCTGCCGGAGATCGACTACGAGCAGACCTATCGCAAGCTCAAGAGCGGCGCCGGCTTCGTCTGGCTGCAGCGCCAACTGACGCCGAAGCAGCAGGCCGACATCATGGCGCTGGGCGTCCCCGGCCTCGGCTTCCGCACTGAGAAGCGCCGCTTCTATCCGAGCGGCGAGACCTCGTCCTATATCGTCGGCCTGACCAATATCGACAACCAAGGCATCTCCGGCATGGAGAAGTATATCGACGAGCAGGGGCTGAGCGACCTGCAGGCGTCGGGGCTTGCCGTCGCCAAGGACCTCAAGCCTGTCAGGCTTTCGATCGATCTGCGCGTCCAGCATGTGGTGCGTGACGAGATCGCCGCCGGCCTGGAGCGTTATCGCGCCGTGGGCGCCGGCGCCGTCGTGCTGAACATCAAGACGGGCGAAGTGGTGGCGATGGCCTCGGTGCCGGACTTCGATCCGAACAACCCCTACAATGCCCAGGACAAGGACCGGCTGAACCGCATGTCGGCGGGCCTCTATGAGATGGGCTCGACCTTCAAGAGCTTCACCTCGGCGATGGCGCTCGATTCCGGCAAGGCGACGATGAACAGCCGCTTCGACGCGTCGCATCCGATCCGGGTCGGCCATCAGGCCATTCACGATTTCCACGGCAAGAACCGCGTGCTGTCGCTGCCAGAGGTGTTCCTCTATTCATCCAACATCGGCTCAGCCAGGGAGGCGGAGCTCGTCGGCATCGAGGGACACCGCGAATTCCTGCATCGCCTTGGCATTCTTGACAGGATGCAGACCGAACTGCCGGAGGTCGCGCGCCCGACCGAGCCAAAGGTCTGGAAACAGGTCAATTCGTTCACCATTGCCTTCGGCCACGGCGTGTCGACGACGCCGTTGCAGGCCGCCGTCGGTTGCGCGGCGCTGATGCAAGGCTATCTGATCGAGCCGACATTCCTGGTCCGCGGCGAGCAGGACGCCATGGCGGCGGCCAAGAGGGTGGTGAGCGACAAGACGGTCGAAGGCATGCGCTATCTCTATATGCTCAACGCAGAGAAGGGTTCGGCCAGAAACGCCAGAGTCCCCGGCTATAGGGTCGGCGGCAAGACCGGAACGGCCGAAAAGGTCATCAACGGCCGTTACTCCAAAGAGTTGAATTTCAACACCTTCGTCGCCGCCTTCCCGATGGACGATCCGCAATTTCTGGTGTTCACAATCGCCGACGCCCCGCATCCGGAAAAGCCCGGCATGACGGACGTCGCCGCCGCCAATGCGGGAGTTATCGCCGGCAACATCATCAGGCGGTCGGCGGCCATGCTTGGCGTGAAGCCAGATTTCAGCCATGAAAATGGTGCAACGCTGGTTTCCTATCAGTGATTCTGGGGCGCGCCGGCAACTGCGCGCTATTTTGTTGCGGTGAGCGGGACTCAATGCATCTAAAAGATCTAGCCGGTGTCCTCCCTGTCGAGGGAACAGCTTCCCGCGATCTGGAGGTTACCGGACTTTCCTCCGATTCCCGTCAGGTAGGACCGGGCGTGGTCTTCTTCGCGCTCGCCGGCAGCAAGGCCGATGGCTCGGCCTATGCCGCCGAGGCCGCCGGCCGGGGTGCCGCTGCAATCGTCACAGGCAAGGGCGCAGCGGTTTCCGGCCTGTCGATCCCGGTTCTTGCTGTTGATGATCCGCGCCATGCGCTGGCCCTCGCGGCCGCACGCTTCTTCGGCCGCCAGCCTGAGACCATGGTCGCCGTCACCGGCACTGCCGGCAAGACATCCGTCGCCGCGTTCACCCGCCAGATCTGGGAGCAGGCGGGATTTGCCGCCGCCTCGATCGGCACGACGGGCGTGGTGGCGCCCGGCCGCAACGAATATGGCTCACTGACGACGCCAGATCCGGTGGCGCTGCACCGGTTGCTCAAGGAACTTGCCGACGCGGGCGTGACCCACGCCTCGATGGAAGCCTCGAGCCACGGCCTCGACCAGCGCCGCCTCGACGGCGTGAAGCTCGCGGCAGGCGCCTTCACAAATCTCGGCCGCGATCACATGGATTATCATCCGACCATCGAGGACTATCACCGCGCCAAGTTGCGCCTGTTCGACACGCTGTTGCCGAAGGGCGCGGCGGCGATCGTCTTTGCCGACGATCCATGGTCGGAACCGACGGTTGATGCTGCAAAGGCGGCGGGCCTCAAGGTCCTGACCGTCGGCCGCCATGGCGACTTCCTGACGCTGAAACGGGTCGAGCATGAGCGCCATCGGCAGCGCGCCGAGGTCGAGGCCGACGGCGTGCTGCACGAGATTGATCTGCCCTTGGCCGGAGACTTCCAGATCGCCAACGCGCTGGTGTCGGCCGGCCTTGCCATCGCGACTGGAACGCCGGCAGGCAAAGCCCTAGCGGCATTGGAGAAATTGAAAGGCGCGCCGGGACGTCTCGACCTCGTCGGCGCCACCGCCGCTGGTGCTCCCGTTTATGTCGACTACGCGCACAAGCCCGACGCGCTGGAAAACGTGCTGACCTCGGTCAGGCCTTTCACCACGGGCCGCGTCATCGTGGTGTTCGGCTGCGGTGGTGATCGCGATCGGGGAAAGAGGCCGATCATGGGCGAGATCGCGACGCGGCTCGCCGATATCGTCATCGTCACGGACGACAATCCGCGCACGGAAGTGCCCGAGACCATCCGCGCGGCCATCCTCGCCTCCGCGCCCGGCGCCATCGAGATCGGCGACCGCCGCAAGGCGATCCATGAGGCAGTCGCGATGCTGCTCGCCGGCGATACGCTGATCGTCGCCGGCAAGGGGCATGAGGAAGGCCAGACCATCGGGGCCCAGACCTTTCACTTCTCCGACCACGAGGAAGTGCGCGATGCACTCAAGGAGCGCGCCGCATGAGCCTGCTCTGGACGTCGGAAGCGCTGGTCGAAGCCATGGGCGGCAGGCCCATCGGCTCGCTGCCGCAAGGCATCACCGGTATTTCGATTGACAGCCGCAGCCTGGAACCGGGAAACGCCTTCTTCGCCATCAAGGGTGAGGCGATGGACGGCCACGATTTCGCGACCGCCGCCGTGAAAGCAGGTGCGGCCGTGCTGGTGGTCGCCGAGGGCAAGCTGCCGTCACTCGGCCGGCTGACGGCGCCGATGATCGTCGTGCAGGATGTGCTTGCGGCCCTGGAGAAGCTCGGCGTTGCTGCACGCGCGCGCTCGAAGGCCAAGATCATCGCGATCACCGGCTCGGCCGGCAAGACGACCACCAAGGAAGCGCTGCGCCATGTGTTGTCGGCGGTCGGCAAGGTGCACGCCTCGGCGCAGTCGTTCAACAATCATTGGGGTGTGCCGCTGACACTCGCGCGCATGCCGCAGGACTGCGACTACGCGGTCTTCGAAATCGGCATGAACCATCCGGGCGAGATCAGACCGCTGGTCAAGATGGTCAGGCCGCATGTCGCTATCGTGACGATGATTGCTGCTGCCCATCTCGGCTTCTTCAAGAATCTCGACGAGATCGCCATGGCCAAGGCCGAGATTTTCGAAGGGATCGAGCCCGGCGGCGCCGCGCTGCTCAACCGCGACGACCCACGCTGGAAGCTGCTCGGGAAAATGGCGAAAGAGGCCGGCGTCGAGCATGTCTTCGGCTTCGGCGAAAATGCCCGCTCGGCCTTCCGCCTTGTCGCCTGCGAGCTTCATGCCGACCATTCCGACATTGCTGTCAAGGTCGGCAAGAGGGACCTGTCGGCCCGTGTCGGGGCGCCCGGCCGCCATATCGTGCAGAACGTTCTGGCGGTGCTCGGCGCCGCGCAACTGGTCGGCGCCGACCTCGACAAGGTTGCGGCGGCGCTTGCCGACCTGTCGGCCGAGCGCGGGCGTGGCCGGCGCCATGTCCTCCACCATCCAAACGGGCCGATCACGCTGATCGACGAGAGCTACAACGCAAACCCCGCATCGATGGCGGCGGCTATGGCGCTGCTCAATGCCACGCCGGTATCGGGCGAGGGCCGGCGCGTCGCGGTGCTGGGAGATATGCTGGAGCTTGGCAGCCATTCGGCGAAGCTTCATGCGGCACTGGCCGAACTGATCGTCGGCACCGGCACGCGCAATGTCTTTCTCGGCGGGCCGGAAATGCAGGCGCTGGCCGAGGTTTTGCCTGCCGATGTCCAGACCGAGTACCGGGCAGGCGTCGAGGAACTGAAGCCGATCGTGATCTCCTCGCTGAAGCCCGGCGACGTGGTGATGGTCAAATCGTCGAAGGGCATTGGGTTTTCAAAGCTGGTCGAGGCATTGCTCGGCAAATTTCCGGCCGAAGCCACAAACATTGAACCGACTTGAGGTCGGCTCCGGGGGACCGAAGGACCATGTTCACACTGCTCGTCGATTTCGCGGACAAGATCTCGATCTTCAACGTCTTCCGCTACATCACTTTCCGCACCGGCGGCGCGCTGATCACCTCGGCGCTGATAGTCTTCATCTTCGGGCCGACGATCATCAATTCGCTGCGACTGCGGCAAGGCAAGGGCCAGCCGATCCGCGCCGACGGCCCGCAGACGCATTTCAAGAAGGCTGGAACGCCGACCATGGGCGGGCTGATGATCCTTTGCGGCATCATCGGTTCGTCGCTTTTGTGGGCAAATCTTTCTTCGATCTATGTGTGGGTTGTGCTGCTGGTCACCGTCGGCTTCGGCTCGATCGGTTTCTACGACGACTATCTCAAGGTCACCAAGCAGTCGCATCTGGGCTTCTCCGGCAAGGCGAGGCTGGCGATCGAATTCATCGTCGCGGCAATCGCCGCGTGGGTGATCATGCATAACGGCCAGGCGCCGTTCTCGTCGTCGCTGACCTTCCCTTTCGCCAAGGAGTTCCTGATCAACCTCGGCTGGTTCTTCGTCCCGTTCTCCTGCTTCGTCATCGTCGGCGCCGGCAATGCTGTGAACCTGACCGACGGTCTCGACGGCCTTGCGATCGTGCCGATCATGATCGCGGCGGCGTCTTTCGGCGTCATCGCCTATCTCTCGGGCAACGCGGTCTTCGCCGAATATCTGCAGATCCATTTCGTTCCGGGCACCGGTGAGCTTGCAGTCGTGCTCGGCGCGGTGATCGGCGCCGGCCTCGGCTTCCTCTGGTTCAACGCCCCGCCGGCCGCAATCTTCATGGGCGACACCGGCTCGCTGGCGATGGGCGGGCTGATCGGCACCATCGCCGTCGCAACCAAGCACGAGATCGTGCTGGTCATCGTCGGCGGCCTGTTCGTGGTCGAGATTTTCTCGGTCATCATCCAGGTCGGCTATTTCAAGATGACCGGCAAGCGCGTCTTCCTGATGGCGCCGATCCATCACCATTTCGAAAAGCTCGGCTGGACCGAAAGCCAGGTGGTGATCCGCTTCTGGATCATTGCCGTCATCCTGGCGCTGGTCGGCCTCTCCACCCTCAAGCTCAGATAGGGCCAGCCCGCTTGATCCCCGCCGCTTCCTTTTCAGGCAAACGCGTTTCGCTCTTCGGGCTTGGCGGCTCCGGAATCGCCACCGCGCATGCGCTGATCGCGGGCGGCGCCGAGGTGCTGGCCTGGGACGACAATCCTGAAAGCGTCGCCAGGGCGGCGGCCGCCGGCATCGCGACAGGCGATCTGCGCGCCGCCGACTGGCCGCGCTTCGCCGCCTTCGTGCTGTCGCCAGGGGTGCCGCTGACGCATCCGAAGCCGCATTGGACGGTGGAGCTCGCACGCGGCGCCGGCGTAGAGGTGATCGGCGATATCGAGCTGTTCTGCCGCGAGCGCATGAGCCACGCGCCGGCAGCACCGTTCATCGCTATCACCGGTACCAACGGCAAGTCGACGACCACGGCGCTGACAGCGCATATATTGAAGTCGGCGGGGCGCGACACGCAGATGGGCGGCAATATCGGCCGCGCCATCATGACGCTAGATCCGCCCGAACCGAAGCGGCACTATGTGGTGGAGTGCTCGTCCTACCAGATCGACCTGGCGCCCTCGATCAACCCGACCGCTGGCATCCTGCTCAATCTGACGCCCGACCATCTCGACCGGCACGGCACGATGGCGCATTACGCCTCGATCAAGGAAAGGCTGGTTGCCGGCTCAGACACCGCGATCGTCGGCGTCGACGATTCCTGGGGCGCCCAGATCGCCGACCGGCTCGAGCGGGCAGGGCGGCAGGTCATCCGCATTTCCAAGCGCCTGCCGCTGACCGACGGCTATTTCGCCGACGGCACCAATCTGATGGAAGCCGTGCATGGCCGCTACAGCCGCGTCGCCTTCCTCGAGGGCATCGGCTCGCTTCGTGGCCAGCACAATGCCCAGAACGCGCTGGCCGCTGTGGTCGCCTGCTTCAAGGTCGGGCTCGAGCTCGGCGAGATCCAGGCAGGGCTCGAAAGCTTCCCCGGGCTGGCGCACCGCATGGAACAGGTCGGCCGCAAGGACCATGTGCTGTTCGTCAACGATTCCAAGGCGACCAATGCAGATGCCGCAGCTCCCGCGCTGTCGAGCTTCCCCAACCGCATCTACTGGATCGCCGGCGGCCTGCCCAAGGAAGGCGGCATCGAGCCGTTGCGCGGCTTCTTCCCGCGCGTCGCCAAAGCCTATCTGATCGGCGAGGCGGCGCCCGCCTTTTCGGCGACACTCGGCGAGGCCGTGCCCTACGAGATATCAGGAACGCTGGCGGCGGCGGTCGAGCATGCCGCCCATGACGCGGCAAACGACACCGGCGGCGAGGCCGTGGTGCTGCTTTCGCCGGCCTGCGCCAGTTTCGACCAGTTCAAGAATTTCGAAGTTCGCGGCGAAGCTTTCAGGCAAGCTGCGACTGCTATTGATGGTGTGAAACCCATCGGAGGGCCACGTTGATGCAAAGCCGTCTCGACAAGAGTCCCGTCGCCACCTGGTGGTGGACCATTGATCGCTGGTTCCTGGCGGCGTTCCTGTCGCTGATGGGACTGGGCATCGTGTTGTCCTTCGCCGCCAGCCCGGCGGTGGCCGAACGCATCGGCCTCAGCAGCTTTCACTTCGCCACCAGGCAGATCATCTTCACCATCCCGGCGCTTGTCGTGATGCTGGCGGTATCCTTCCTGCAGGCGAGGCAGATAAGGCGCATGTCGCTGGTGCTGATCTGTGTCATGCTGGTGCTGATGGTGGCGGTGCTCTATATCGGCGTCGAGGTGAAGGGCGCGAGGCGCTGGGTGTCGCTTGCCGGCCTGTCCATCCAGCCTTCCGAGTTCCTGAAGCCGGCTTTCGTCATCATCTGCGCGTGGCTGTTTGCCGAGCATAAGCGCCAGCTCGACATCCCCGGTAATCTGTTCGCCCTCCTGCTTCTGGTCCTGGTGGTTTCTCTTCTGGTCGCTCAGCCCGATCTTGGCCAGACCATGCTGGTCACCGGCACCTGGGGCGTCATGTTCTTCATGGCCGGCTTGCCGTGGTTGTGGATCATGGCCCTCGGCGTCACTGGTGCGACTGGCCTGTTCGCCGCCTATACGGTGTTCCCGCACGTTGCCTTGCGCATCAACAAGTTCCTGACCGGTGAGGGTGATACGTTTCAGGTCGATATGGGGCGCGAGGCGCTGATCAACGGCAGTTGGTTCGGCGTTGGGCCGGGTGAGGGTACCGTCAAGCGCATTGTTCCGGACGCTCATACCGACTTTGTCTTCTCGGTCGCGGGCGAGGAGTTCGGCCTGATCATGTGCTTCTTCATCATGTCGATCTTCGCCTTCATCGTGCTGCGCGGCTTGAGCATCGCGCTCAAGGAGCATGACGATTTCACCCGGTACGCGGTGGGCGGTCTCGTCACCATCTTCGGCTTGCAGTCGGCCATCAACATGTGCGTGAACCTGCAGCTGATGCCCGCCAAGGGCATGACGCTGCCCTTCATCTCCTATGGCGGCTCCTCCCAGATCGCCATCGCGGTCTCGATGGGCATGGTGCTGGCGTTGACGCGCAAGCGTCCGGAAAAGCGCAAGCAGATGGGCTTCGTCCTCGCGCAGCGCGCAATCCCGGCGGAATGAGGCGGGATGGCGAAGGGTGTCATCCTGCTTGCAGCCGGCGGAACGGGCGGGCACCTGTTTCCGGCCGAGGCGCTCGCGCATGAGCTGATCGAACGCGGTTGGAAGGTGCATCTTGCCACCGACCGCCGCGCCGAGCGCTATTCCGGACAGTTTCCCGCCGCCGACATTCACGCGATCCCGTCGGCGACGCTGGGTTCGAAAAATCCGGTCGCCGTGATCTCGGCTTTCTGGAAAATCTGGCAGGGGGTGCGCGAAGCGGGCCGGATCATCGCCCGGATCAAGCCGGAGGCGGTCGTCGGCTTCGGCGGCTATCCGACGTTGCCGCCGCTCTATGCGGCGACAAGGCGCAAGGTGCCGACGCTGATCCACGAGCAGAACGCCGTCATGGGTCGCGCCAACAAGGCGCTTGCCGGCCGCGTCGACGCGATTGCCGGCGGCTTCCTGCCGGAGAGCGAGAGCGCCGACGGCGCAAAGACGGTGACCACCGGCAATCCAGTCAGGCCGCAGGTGCTCGAGGCAGCGAAGACGCCCTATACGGGATCGAATGATGGCGGGCCGTTCCGCCTGCTGGTCTTCGGCGGCAGCCAGGGCGCGCAGTTCTTTTCCGATGCGGTTCCGGCGGCGGTCGCGCTGTTGCCGCAAGACCTTCGCAAGCGCTTGGTGATCACCCAGCAGGCCCGAGCGGAGGATGTGGCCAGGGTGAAGGCCGCTTATGCCGAACTCGGCGTCGGCGTCCAGGTCTCGCCCTTCTTTACCGACATGGCGGGGCGTATGGCGGAGGCGCATCTGGTGATGTCGCGTTCCGGCGCCTCCACGGTTTCGGAGATCGCGGTCATCGGTCGGCCGGCGCTGCTGGTTCCTTATCCGCACGCGCTCGACCACGATCAGGCGGCGAATGCTGCGGCACTTGCCGCCGCCGGCGGCGCCGAGCTCCATCTGCAGTCGACGCTGTCGGCCGAACGGATTGCGCAACTGGTCGGCGCACTGATGCAGGACCCGGACCGGCTGGTGGCCATGGCCTCCGCCGCCCGTTCGGCCGGAAAACCGAACGCGGCGCGGTTGCTCGCCGATCTGACAGAGGCTATTGCGTCCGGCAAAACTGTTTCGGAATACAGGAGGACGCGCGCATGAAGATGCCGCAGACGATCGGCCTTGTACATTTCATCGGCATCGGCGGCATCGGCATGAGCGGCATCGCCGAGGTGCTGCACAATCTCGGCTACAAGGTGCAGGGGTCTGACCAGGCCGACGGCGCCAATGTGCAGCGGCTGCGCGACAAGGGTATCGAATGCTTCGTCGGCCACAAGGCCGAGAATCTCGGCGACGCCGAAGTCGTCGTCGTTTCGACCGCGATCAAGAAATCCAATCCTGAACTCAAGGCCGCGCGCGAGAAGCTTTTGCCGATCGTGCGCCGGGCCGAGATGCTGGCCGAACTGATGCGCTTTCGCCAGGCGGTCGCAATCGGCGGCACGCATGGCAAGACGACGACCACTTCGATGGTGGCGACGCTGCTCGAGGCTGGCGGGCTCGATCCGACTGTCATCAATGGCGGCATCATCAACGCCTATGGCACCAACGCGCGGATGGGTGACGGCGAGTGGATGGTGGTCGAAGCCGACGAGAGCGACGGCACGTTCCTGAAACTGCCGGCCGACATTGCCGTCGTTACCAATATCGATCCCGAACATCTCGACCACTATGGCAGCTTCGACAATGTGCGCGAGGCCTTCCGCCAGTTCGTGGAGAACGTTCCATTCTACGGCTTCGGCGTGATGTGCACGGATCATCCGGAGGTGCAGGCGCTGGTCGGCCGCATCGAGGACCGGCGCGTCATCACTTATGGCGAGAACGCGCAGGCCGATGTTCGCTTCACCAACCATCGCATGCTGGGCGCGACCTCGGAATTCGACGTGGTGATCCGCGACCGCAAGGGGCGCGGCACCGCGACGATAGCCGGCCTGCGCCTGCCGATGCCCGGCAAGCATAACGTCTCCAACGCGACCGCGGCGATCGCGGTCGCGCACGAACTCGGCCTGTCGGATGACGCCATTAAGAAGGGCCTGTCGTCCTTCGCCGGCGTCAAGCGACGCTTCACTCACACCGGCTCGTGGAACGGCGTCGAGGTGTTTGACGACTACGGCCACCACCCGGTGGAGATCGCGGCGGTGCTGAAGGCCGCGCGCAGCGCCACCAAAGGGCGCGTGATTGCCATAGCGCAACCGCATCGCTTCACCCGGCTGCACGATCTGTTCAACGAATTCTCCGTCTGCTTCAACGACGCGGATACGGTGATGGTGGCGCCAGTCTATGCGGCCGGCGAGGAGCCTATCGACGGCGTGACCTCCGATGCGCTGGTTGCGCGCATCCGCTCCGGCGGCCATCGGGACGCCCGCTATATCGACGGTCCGGCGGCGATCGCGCCCGCCATTCGCGAGCTTGCCAAGCCCGGCGATTTCATCGTCTTCCTTGGCGCCGGCAACATCACGCAATGGGCTTACGCGCTGCCCAAGGAACTTGGCGGGACGCCCTCATGATGCGCGGCCAGGATCTCATCAACAAGCTCGGCGACAAGCTTTCGGGCCTGCGCGGCCGCATCACGCCGAACGCCGAAATGGACAAGATCACCTGGTTCCGGGCCGGCGGCCTGGCGGAGGCGCTGTTCCAGCCGGCCGATGAGGAAGACCTAGCGGCCTTTCTGCGCGCAGTGCCGGAGGAGGTGCCGATCACGGTCGTCGGCGTCGGCTCGAACCTCCTGGTGCGCGACGGCGGCATTCCCGGTTTCGTCGTCAGGCTCTCGGCCAAGGGTTTTGGTGAGGCCGAAGTTGTTTCGTCAATCGGTATCAAGGCGGGCGCTGCTACGCCCGACAAGCGCCTCGCAGCGGTGGCCTATGAGGCTGGGATCGGCGGATTCCATTTCTATCACGGCATCCCCGGCTCCGTTGGCGGCGCACTCAGGATGAATGCCGGCGCCAACGGCGTGGAGACGCGGGAGCGCGTGGTCGAAGTGACGGCGCTGGACCGCAAGGGTAATCTCCACACGTTGCTCACCGATGATATGGGCTATGCCTATCGTCATTCATCCGCGCCTTCCGGGCTGATCTTCACCTCAGCCATCTTCGAAGGGTTTCCGGAAGACAAGGCGACGATCAAGGCGGCGATGGATGCCGTGCAGAACCATCGCGAGACGGTGCAGCCGATCCGCGAGAAAACCGGCGGCTCGACCTTCAAGAATCCGGAAGGCACCTCGGCCTGGAAGGAAATCGACAAGGCCGGCTGCCGCGGCCTGATGATCGGCGGCGCGCAGATGTCGCCGATGCATTGCAACTTCATGATCAACACCGGCACGGCCACCGGCTATGACCTCGAATATCTTGGCGAGACGGTGCGCGCGCGTGTGCTCGAGAATTCCGGCATCCGGCTGCACTGGGAGATCAAACGCCTTGGCAATTTCCGGCCCGGTCATGAGGTGCAGGAGTTTCTCGGGCAGCTCCTTTAACGCTGTTGAAGTTCATGTGATGCTTGAACTTCCCGCGCCGCGCGGCGGCGCCAACCGTTGCTGCAAAGACTCAACAACACACTTTTCTCGGCTGTTTTCGCGGAAAGTGAATCTCTCGGAATCATAGGCACTTGCCAGCGAATCAACTCTCTGATTCTCTGCCCTGAAGCGTTTCCTGATTTGAGTCGTTCGACGCGTTCAGCCGCGTTTTCCGTCTGGGGGGCAACCTGCCGGAAGACTCGGACTCAATGCTCGGGAATGCGGTGCGGGAATATCGGTTGCAGGCCCGGCGTGAGAGGGGATGACGGGAAATGAAGAAGAAGCATGTGGCTGTTCTCCTCGGTGGATTCTCCTCGGAGCGGCCCGTGTCTCTGTCCTCGGGGAAGGCGTGTGCGGATGCGCTCGAGACTGAAGGCTATCAGGTCACCCGTGTCGATGTTTCGCGCGATGTCGGGTCTTTGCTTGCCGAGCTCAAGCCTGACGTTGCCTTCAACGCGCTGCATGGCCCGTTCGGCGAGGACGGCACCATCCAGGGAATTCTCGAATATCTCGCAATTCCGTACACCCATTCGGGCGTGCTCGCTTCGGCTCTGGCCATGAACAAGGAGCAAGCCAAGAAAGTTGCCAAGGCGGCGGGCATTCCGGTCGCCGAATCCAAGGTGGTCAATCGCTTCGCCGTCAAGGATGTGCATCCGATGAAGCCGCCTTATGTGGTCAAGCCGGTCAACGAGGGGTCGAGCTTCGGCGTCGTCATCGTGCATGAGGGGCAGTCGCATCCGCCACAGGTGATCGGCTCGACCGAGTGGCAATATGGCGAGACCGTCATGGTCGAGCGCTACATCCATGGGCGCGAATTGACTTGCGCGGTGATGGGTGATGTGGCGCTCGGCGTCTGCGAGATCATTCCGACCGGGCATTCCTTCTACGATTACGATTCAAAATACGTGCCCGGCGGATCAAAACACGAAATCCCTGCTAAAATTTCACCGAATATTTACCAAAAAATACAGACACTGGCCCTCAAGGCTCATCTTGCCATTGGTTGCCGGGGCGTCTCCCGATCGGACTTCCGTTACGACGACCGTCATTCCGAAAACGGCGAGATTGTCTGGCTCGAGGTCAACACTCAGCCGGGCATGACGCCGACGTCTCTGGTGCCCGAAATCGCCGCGCAAGCGGGACACTCGTTCGGCGATTTGTTGAGTTGGATGGTGGAGGACGCTTCGTGTCTGCGTTGAGGTGGGGACAGGATAATGGCGGCAACGCGGCTGGTCCCGCGCTGTTCGGCGTGCCGCTGTCGTTCGACCGTTTCGTCTTGCCGCGTCAGCTTCGCCGGCCGGTGCGTGTGCTGGCGCGCCTCTGTGGCGGCGAGTATGAGGCGCCGCGCTTTTCGGCGGCGATCCTTTCCGCTGCGCTCATCGCTTCGAGCAGTGCCTATGGCGCCTTTCTTGGCGGCTACTCCGACACTGTCGTGCAGGGCATCACGGCCCGCACCGGCTTTGCCGTCGATCAGATCAAGGTGGTCGGTAACCGTCAGACGTCCGAGATCGATGTGCTCGACCGGCTCGGTCTCGACGGCTGGACGTCACTGATCGGCTTCGATGCCGAGGCTGCGCGCGAGCGCATCGCGACGCTGCCCTGGGTCGAGGGTGCGGCCGTGCGCAAAATCTACCCTCACACGCTGGAAGTGCGCATCGAGGAGCGCGAGCCCTTCGCGCTCTGGCAGCAGGGCACTTCGGTTTCAGTGATCGAGCGGTCCGGCGAGGTGATCGCGCCGTTCTCGGGCGGCAAGCAGGCGCTACTCCCGCTGATCATCGGTAGCGGCGCGCCGGCCATGGCGCCGGCCTTCCTCGACAAGATCAAGCGCTATCCAGAGCTTGCGGCGCGGGTCAAAGGGTATATCCGTGTCGGCGAGCGCCGCTGGGACCTGAGGCTTGAGAATGGTATCACGATCAAGCTCCCGGAAGACGACGAGGACCAGGCGATCGCCGAGCTCGTCAAGATCGACCACAACAATGGGCTTTTGACGCGCGACATCGCGGCCGTCGATATGCGGCTCCCCGACCGGCTGGTCGTGGAACTCTCGCCGGAGGCGGCCACGCAGCGCGAAGCCGCGCTCAGCGACAAGCCAAAGAGCCTGGCCAAGCGCAAGACGGGGACGAAGATATGAGCTGGCTTGGCGGCAGCGGTGATCAATCCTCGCGCCGGTCGGGCACGCTCACGGTGCTCGATGTCGGCTCCAGCAAGGTTTGCTGCGTTGTGGCGAAGCTGAAGCCCAACGAGGACGGCAAGCTTCTGCGCGGACGTTCGCATCGTATCCAGGTGATCGGCATCGGCCACCAGAAGTCGCAGGGCGTGAAGTCCGGCGTCGTGGTCGATCTCGATCGCGCTGAGCATGCCATCCGGCTTGCCGTCGACGCGGCTGAGCGTATGGCTGGGCTCACGGTCGATTCCCTCATCGTCAACATGACGGCGGGCCGGCTGAAGAGCGAAGCCTTTTCAGCGACCATCAACCTCGGTGGTCATCAGGTCGAGGAAGTCGATATCAAGCGGGTGCTCGCCGCTGGCGCCAAGCAGGCGCTCAGGGCCGAGCGCGAGGTGATCCATTCCCTGCCGGTCGGCTTCTCGCTCGACGGCGAGCGCGGCATGCGCGACCCGCGCGGCATGGTGGGTGATGCGCTCGGCGTCGACATGCATGTGCTGACGGGCGACGCCGCGCCGATGCGCAATCTCGAGCTTTGCATCAACCGCTCGCATCTGTCGGTCGAGCGCATGGTGGCGACGCCCTATGCCAGCGGGCTTGCCTCGCTGGTGGACGACGAACTCGAAATGGGCGCCGCCTGCATCGACATGGGCGGCGGCACGACGACCATCTCGGTCTTCTCGGAAGGCAAGTTCATCCATGGCGACGCCATCGCCATCGGCGGCAACCACGTTACGCTCGACATGGCCAAGGGCCTGTCGACCTCGCTCGATGCCGCGGAGCGGCTGAAGGTGATGCATGGCTCGGCGCTGCCTGGAAGCGCCGACGACCGCGACCTCGTCTCGATCCAGCCGATCGGCGAGGAAGGCGATGTGCCGCTGCAGATCCCGCGCTCGGTGATGACGCGCATCATTCGTGCGCGCATCGACGAGACGCTCGAGCTTTTGCGCGACCGACTGAACAAATCCGGCTACGGCAATGCCGTCGGCAAGCGCGTCGTGCTCACCGGAGGCGCCAGCCAGCTCGCCGGTCTGCCGGAAGCGGCGCGCCGCATTCTTGGGCGCAATGTGCGCATCGGCCGTCCGCTGGGCGTGGCCGGTCTGCCGGAAGCGGCCAAGGGACCAGCGTTCTCGACGCCGGTCGGATTGATGATCTACCCGCAGATGGCGAGCTTCGAAAGCCATTCGGCGAAAGGACTTTCCGGTTTCAGGATGACCGGAACGGGCGGAAGACTGCATCGCATGAGTCAGTGGTTGAGAGACAGTTTTTAATTTGACGGGGACAGCCCCATAGGCGGCCGCAGCGGCGAAGCGGCGGGAAAGGCAAAGGACGGAGACAATGACCATCAATCTGCAAAAGCCGGACATCACCGAGCTTAAGCCACGCATCACCGTCTTCGGTGTCGGCGGCGGCGGCGGCAATGCGGTCAACAACATGATCACAGCCGGGCTGCGCGGCGTCGAGTTCGTGGTGGCCAATACGGACGCTCAGGCGCTGACGATGTCGAAGGCCGAGCGGCTGATCCAGCTTGGCGCGCATGTCACCGAAGGCCTGGGCGCCGGCTCGCAGCCGGAAGTTGGCCGCGCGGCGGCGGAAGAGTGCATCGACGAGATCATCGATCATCTGTCCAACACCCATATGTGCTTCGTCACCGCCGGCATGGGCGGCGGCACCGGCACGGGTGCCGCTCCGGTCGTTGCCCGCGCGGCACGCGAGAAGGGCATCCTCACGGTCGGCGTCGTCACCAAGCCGTTCCATTTTGAGGGCCAGCGCCGCATGAAGACGGCCGACATGGGCATCGAGGAACTGCAGAAATGCGTCGACACGCTGATCGTCATCCCCAACCAGAACCTGTTCCGGCTGGCCAATGACAAGACCACCTTCGCCGATGCCTTCGCCATGGCCGACCAGGTGCTTTACTCGGGTGTCGCCTGCATCACCGACCTGATGGTCAAGGAAGGCCTGATCAATCTCGACTTTGCCGACGTGCGCTCGGTGATGCGCGAGATGGGCAAGGCGATGATGGGCACCGGCGAAGCTTCGGGCGAGGGGCGCGCGATGGCCGCCGCCGAGGCCGCGATCGCCAACCCGCTGCTCGACGAGACCTCGATGAAGGGCGCCAAGGGCCTGCTGATCTCGATCACCGGCGGCCGCGACCTCACGCTGTTCGAGGTGGACGAGGCAGCGACCCGCATCCGCGAGGAGGTCGACCAGGACGCCAACATCATCCTGGGCGCTACCTTCGACGAGGAACTGGAGGGCGTGATCCGCGTGTCGGTCGTCGCCACCGGCATCGACAAGTCGGCCGCCGAAATCGCCGCGGCGCCGATCTCGATCCGCGCGCCGCAGAAGCCGGCCGCCCGCCCGGCGGCGGCTCCGGTCGCCGAAATCCGCCCCGCTCCGGTTCAGCCGCAGGCCTATGAGCCGCGTGCGGCCGACCCGGTCGCCGAGGCGATCCAGCTTGCCGAGGCAAACGCAGCCGCCATGGCGCAGCCGCGCCCCGCGCCGGTCGACGACTTCCGGCCACAGAGCAAGATCTTCCAGGCCCCGCCGGCACAGCCGCAACCGCAGCCGCAGCCCTTGATGCAGCCTCAGGTCATGCAGCAGACTGCGCCGCAGCGCGAGATGCCGCAGCCGGTGGCTGCCGCTCCGCAGCGCATGCCGCGCGTGGAGGATTTCCCCCCGGTGGTAAGGGCTGAGGTCGAAGCCAAGGCCCGCCCGGCGGACCATGAGAACAGCGGTCCGATGGGGCTGATCAAGCGGCTGACCAACGGCCTCACCCGCCGCGAGGAAGAGCCGGCCCGGCTCCAGCCGGCGCAGCCGCGCGAACCAAAGCTGCGCCAGGCTGCGCCCGAGATGCGCCGCCTCGCCAGCCAGGATCCTGCGCTCTACGCGCCGCGCCGCGGGCAGCTCGACGACCAAGGCCGGCTGACGCCGCAGCCCCGCACGGTCCAGGAAGACGACCAGCTGGAAATCCCGGCCTTCCTGCGCCGCCAGGCCAACTGAGCAACACGGCGAACCGCCGATCGTTATACAGCGAGCGCTGTTCGTTAACGATATATAACGGTTGTTAACAGGCAGACGAGAAATCGTCTGCCTGTTGTTTTTGCAAAAATCATTAAAACAACGGCTTATGATCTGTTTCTGACGCACTGTCGCGGTTACAAGGGGTAAGAAACCGTGATTTGGAGTCTCTAGGGTGGGCCATTATCTTCGCCACGGACTAAAGTCGGTTTGCCGGGATTCGGGGAGTAGCCCTGCCTGCCGATCATACAGAGCCGCATGCTCTTGCTTATTTTGCCGCATTCCATGCGAGCGTCAGGGGATCACCTGGCTGCAAGATACCCAAGGCCGATGAAGCGGACGCAGGCATTTGGGCGTATGGGGTTACTCTTGCACGATTATCAGACGACAGTGAAATCGCGCGCGACGCTGGACGGCGTCGGCGTCCATAGCGGCAAGACCGTCACCGTTCATTTCCTGCCCGCCGACGCCGATACGGGTATTGTCTTCCATCTTTCGAACGGCGGCGAAACCCGCGAACTCCGCGCCCTGGTAGCGGAAGTGGGCGCCACCGATCTTTGCACCATGCTCGGCGATCCGGCCGGCGCGCATATCGGCACCGTCGAGCATCTGATGGCCACGGTGTTCGGCCTCGGCATCGACAATCTCATCATCGAGATCGACGGCTCGGAAGTCCCCATTCTCGACGGCAGCGCCATGGCGTTCGTCGAAGCTTTCGACCAGGCGGGCATCGAGACGCTGGCGGTGAAGCGTCGCTATATCCGCGTCGTCAAGCCGGTGCGCGTGGAAGCCGGCGCATCCTGGGCTGAATTCCGTCCCTATGACGGCACGCGGTTCGAGGTCGAGATCGATTTCGAGAGCCCGGCGATCGGCCGCCAGCAATTCGCTTCAGACATCAACCCCGATATCTTCCGCCGCGACATAGCGCGGGCGCGGACCTTTGGCTTCATGAAGGACGTCGAGAGGCTTTGGGCCGCCGGCTACGCGCTCGGCTCGTCGCTCGAAAACTCGCTGGTCATAGGCGACGACAACCGCGTCATCAATGTCGGCGGGTTGCGCTACCCCAACGAGTTCGCCCGCCACAAGACGCTCGATGCGATGGGCGATCTGGCGCTGGCCGGTGCGCGCTTCATCGGCTGCTTCCGTTCCTATCGCGGCGGCCACCGGATGAACGCGTCCGCGTTGCGCCGGCTGCTTTCCGACCACACGGCCTTCGAGATCGTCGAGACCCGGCGCCGCGAGCGCGGCCGCGTCGCCGAGATGATCGCCGTCAGCCGGCCGGTCTACGCACCTTGGGTGATCTGATTCTTAACCGTTTTCTGGCTTTGTAGTCAGGCTTGTGTTGCCCGATTGCATCACGAATCGCTGAAATTGCACAACCTCGGTCGCAGCGACAGGCCGCCACAAAAATGTGCGATTGGCCGGACATAGCGTTGCCGGGCAAGGGGATAATGGTTTATGGCTTCGGCCCGGACCGAAACGACGCCGAAGGGGCGGAATCCAAACATGTTTTTTTCGCGAGTTGGTCAATCGGTAGCGCCGCGTCGGGGTGTTCTGCTAGCGCTGTCTGTGGTTGCTCCCGCGCTCGTTGTGTCATCCTGCACGTCCGACAAGAAGGACATCAACCTGGCGACCTATGTCGATCAGACCGAGCCGGCCGACGTCCTCTACAACCAGGGCCTCGCCAACATGAATGCCGGCCGCCTCGACGAGGCGAGCAAGAAGTTCGACGCCGTCGACCGCCAGCATCCCTATTCGGAATTCGCCCGCAAATCGATGGTGATGGGGGCTTTCGCCGATTACCGCGCAGGCAATTATGACGAGGCGATCGGCACCGCGAAGCGCTACCTGACGCTCTATCCGTCCACCGACGATGCCGCTTACGCCCAATACATCATCGGCCTGAGCTACTACCGCCAGATCAAGGACGTCACCCAGGACCAGAAGGAGGCGCGCCAGACCATCCAGACCATGCAGGATCTGGTGACGCGTTGGCCGAACTCCGAATATGTCGGCGACGCCAAGGACAAGATCCGCTTCGCCACTGACCAACTCGCCGGCAAGGAGATGCAGGTCGGCCGCTACTATCTCGAGCGCCGCGAATACATCGCCGCCGTGAAGCGCTTCCGCACCGTGGTCGAGAATTATTCCAACACCCGCCATGTCGAGGAGGCGCTCGCGCGCCTGACCGAGTCCTATTATGCCATGGGCCTGACCTCGGAAGCGCAGACGGCCGCGGCGGTGCTCGGCACCAATTATCCGGACAGCCAGTGGTACAAGGATTCCTACAAGCTCCTGCAGAGCAACGGGCTTCAGCCGCGCGAGAATGCCGGATCGTGGATCTCCAAGGCCGGGAAGCTGATCACCGGCGCCTGAAGCTTGCGATGCTGTCCAGACTGTCGATCCGCGATATCGTCCTGATCGAGAAGCTGGACATCGACTTCCTGCCTGGGCTTTCGGTGCTGACCGGCGAAACCGGCGCCGGCAAATCCATCCTGCTGGATGCCTTGTCGCTGGCGCTCGGCGCGCGCGGCGATGCTTCGCTCGTGCGCCATGGCGCCGCGCAAGGTCAGGTCATCGCCGTGTTCGACGTTCCGCGCAACCACCCGGCCCGTGCGCTACTTGCCGAAAACGACATCGAGGACGATGGCGACATCATCCTGCGCCGTGTGCAGACCGGTGACGGTCGCACCCGCGTCTTCGTCAACGACCAGCCCTCCAGCGTTACCCTGATGCGCGATGTCGGCCGCGCGCTGGTCGAGATCCACGGCCAGCATGACGAGCGCGCTCTGGTCGATCCCGGCGCGCATCGCGAATTGCTGGACAATTTCGGCGGCCATCTGGGCGCCGTGCGCGGCACGGGCGAAGCCTGGCGCTACTGGCGAAACTGCGAGCAGGAGCTTTCCCGCCATCGCGCCAAGGTCGAGGCGGCAGCGCGCGAGGCCGATTACCTGCGCGCTTCCGTCGCCGAGCTCGCGAAACTCGATCCGCAGCCGGGCGAGGAGACGGAACTTGCGGAACTGCGCGCGCAGATGATGCGGGTCGAAAAGATCGCCGCCGAGATCCACGACGCGCAGGATGTCCTGTCGGGGCCTTCGTCGCCCTTGCCGCAGCTTGCCAGCCTGTTGCGCCGGCTGCAGCGCAAGTCGGGCGAAGCACCGGGCCTGCTCGACGATGTGGTGAAATCGCTCGACGAGGCGATGATCTCGCTCGATGCGGCACAGTCCGGCGTGGAAGCTGCGCTTCGCGCCACCGAATATGATCCGCAGCGCCTGGAGAAGGCGGAGGAGCGCCTGTTTGCGCTGCGCGCCGCTTCGCGCAAGCATAGTGTCGCGGTCGACGATCTGGCACAGCTGCGCGATACGATGGTGGCCGATCTTGCCGATCTCGATGCCGGTGAGGAGCGGCTGGATGCGCTGGAAAGGCAGGCCGCCGCGGCGCGCGAGGCCTACGATATTTCCGCGGCCCAGCTTTCCTCGCTGCGCCAGGCGGCGGCATCGGGCTTGACCAAAGCGGTGATGGGCGAATTGCCGGCGCTGAAGCTCGAACGGGCCGAGTTCATCGTCGACATGGGAAGCGACGCTGAAAAGCGCATGGAAGAGGGCATCGACCAGGTCGAATTCTGGGTGCGGACCAATCCGGGCACCAGACCGGGGCCGATGATGAAGGTCGCCTCCGGCGGCGAGCTGTCACGCTTCCTGCTGGCTTTGAAGATGGCGCTGGCCGATCGCGGCTCGGCGCCGACCCTGGTTTTCGACGAAATCGACACCGGCGTCGGCGGCGCGGTTGCTGACGCCATCGGCCAGCGGCTGGCGCGGCTGTCGAAGCGTGTGCAGGTGCTTTCGGTGACGCACGCGCCACAGGTTGCGGCACGCGCCGCGACGCATTTCCTTATCTCCAAATCCGGCGGCAAGGACCGTGTCGCCACCGGCATCGCTGAAATGGACCGCGCCGCGCGTCAGGAAGAGATCGCGCGCATGCTGGCCGGCGCCATCATCACCGACGAAGCGCGCGCCGCTGCCGACAGGTTGCTGCGCGAGAACACGGCCGCCGCCTAAGATGTGCTGATATTCGGGTGAGGCCGGTCTGCGAACGGTGGTTTCCTGCGCTTCCGGTGCTCACCTGCCTCGAGTACGCTCCGCGCCGGTTCTCGGGAAAACCATCCTTCTCGACTCGGCCTGACCGAATCTCAACAGATCCTTGGAGCTTGGTTCTCCCAGCCTGCAGCTTGAGTCAGCAGATGGCTGCATCCCGCTGTTCAGCAATGATTTTTGCGCAAGGCGACTTCATGCCGGCGAATCCTGATTTATAGTGGCCCGCCGCCAAGCGCGCCGCGCTCGGCGGTTGTTGTTTTATGCATGTCGTTATCCCAAAACCGCACGACACTTTTGGGCGACATGCATTGTTCGAGGACCGCGTTTCATGTCGGAAAAACCAGTCGAATCGCTGAGCGAAGGGGAGGCCGCGAGGGAGCTGAAGCGGCTCGCGGCGGAGATTGCCGAGCACGACCGGCGCTATCACACCGAGGACGCGCCGACGATCTCGGATGCCGAATATGACGCGCTGGCGCGGCGCAACCTCGCGATCGAGGAGCGCTTCCCGGATCTCGTGCGCGAGGATTCGCCGTCCCGCCGGGTCGGCGCGCCACCGGCCGAGGGCTTTGCCAAGGTGCGGCACGCGGTGCCGATGCTCAGCCTCGCCAAGGCCTATACCGACCAGGACGTCGCCGATTTCATCGAACGCGGAAGGCGCTTCTTCGACCGCGACAAAGACCTCGACATCGCTTTCACCGCCGAACCGAAGATCGACGGGCTGTCGGCCTCGCTGCGCTACGAGAACGGCCTGTTCGTGCAGGGCGCGACGCGCGGCGACGGCGCGGTCGGCGAGGACATTACCGCCAATCTCAAGACCATTGCCGACATCCCGAAGGAGCTGCAGGGCTCGGGCTGGCCGGAGGTCATCGAAATCCGCGGCGAAGTCTATATGACCTATGCCGAATTCGAGGCGCTGAAGCAGCGCTCGGCGGCGGTCGGTGGCCAGGATTACGTCAATCCGCGTAACACGGCGGCCGGATCGCTGCGCCAGAAGGATCCGTCGGTCACCGCAAGCCGCAATCTCAAATTCTTCGCTTATGCCTGGGGCTATACGACGGCGGATCCTGCCCCGACCCAGTATGATTCGGTTCAGAAATTCAGGGAGTGGGGCTTCAAGGTCAGCCCGCTGATGGTGCGGGCGAAATCGATCGAGGAGCTCATCGCGCAGTATCATCGGATCGAGGAGCTCCGTTCCTCGCTCGGCTACGACATAGACGGCGTCGTCTACAAGGTCGACCAGCTCGAGCTGCAGCGCCGCTGGGGTTTCGTCACCGGCGAGCCGCGCTGGGCGGTCGCGCACAAATTCCCGGCCGAGCAGGCGATGACCACGGTCGAGAAGATCGACATCCAGGTCGGCCGCACCGGCACGCTGGCGCCCGTGGCGCGGCTGGCGCCGGTAACGGTCGGCGGCGTGGTGGTCGAGAACGTCACGCTGCACAATGAGGACTACATCAAGGGTTTCGACAGCAACGGCCAGCCGATCCGCGACGGCATCGACGTGCGCATCGGCGACACGGTGGTCATCCAGCGGGCAGGGGACGTCATCCCGCAGATCGTCAGCGTCGTCATCGACAAGCGGCCTGCAGGCGCGGTTCCTTACCAATTTCCGCATACCTGCCCGGTCTGCGGCTCGCCGGCGACGCGCGAGATCAACGAGAAGACCGGCAAGGAGGATTCGCGCCGGCGCTGCACCGGCGAGCTGATCTGCGCCGCCCAGGCCGTGGAGGGGTTGCGCCATTTCGTGTCGCGTGGCGCGATGGATATCGAGGGCCTGGGCGCCGAGAACATCGACCTCTTCTTCAACTCCGGGCTGGTCAAGACCGCCGCCGACATCTTCACACTGAAGGATCGCCGCCCGGCCGTCACCAAGGCGCTGGCCGAGCGGCGTGAGGAGCAGGCGCGGCTGCGCGAGCAAGCGTCAGGCAAGACACGCAAGAATGTGCGCAGCGTTGAGGAGCGCAACTATGAGGGGCTCGACAAACTGTTCGCGGCGATCGACGCTCGGCGCGAGCCCGAGCTCGACCGGTTCATCTTCGCGCTCGGCATCCGCCATATCGGCGAGACGACGGCGGCCGTGCTTGCCCGCCAGTTCTCGACCATCGAAGAGCTGATCCGCGTGGGCAAGGAGACGGCAAAGGCGGAGGATCCGCACAGCGTCTTCCCATCGATCAACGGCATCGGCGACACGGTGATCAACGCGCTGCGCGACTTTTTCGGCAATGAGCGCAACGATGACGTGCTGGATGCCCTGCTCGCGCAAGTCCACCCCAAACCCTATGTCATGGAAATCTCGGCTGGCAGCGAAGTCTCCGGCAAGACGGTGGTGTTCACCGGCACGCTGGAAAAGATGACGCGTTCGGAAGCCAAGGCGATGGCGGAGCGGCTCGGCGCCAAGGTCGCTGGCTCGGTTTCGGCCAAGACCGACCTGGTGGTGGCGGGGCCCGGCGCCGGCTCAAAGCTGAAAGTTGCAAGCGAGCTCGGCATCGAGGTGATCGACGAGGACACCTGGCTGCAGCGCATCGGCAGGGCCGGCTGATGACAGGCGCGTTCAAGGGATTTGGGCAGAAGGCCATCCCGTTCCTGAAGGCGCTCGACTTCCACCAGAGCCGCGAATGGTTCCAGGAGAACCGGGACCTCTACGAAAGCGAGCTGCACGAGCCGTTCTGCGATCTGGTCGAGACGCTTACCACGCGTTTCGAGGTGGCGAAGCTCGGCTTGCGCGGCGACCGAAAGAGGTCGCTGTTCCGGATCAATCGCGACGTGCGCTTCTCAAAGGACAAGCGACCCTACAACCGGCATCTGTCGGCGATCCTCTCGCCGGACGGCACCAAGATGGAGCAGGGCGTCTTCTACCTACATATCGGGCTCGAGCGCTGCTTTGCCGGCGTTGCCTGGTGGCAGCCGGCGCCCGAACTGCTGCAGGCGATGCGCAAAGCGATCGTGACCAAGCCGGCCGCGTTCCGCGCCATGGTCTCGTCGCTCACCAAAGCCGGGCTGGAACTCGATGCGGAAGGTCGCCTGAAGCGGGCGCCGCGCGGCTTCGAGGACGTCAGTGACGAGGATCTCGCCCAGGCGGTGCGGAACCGGCATTTCGTGGTCCGGCATGACATCGATCCGGCGACGATCCATTCGCCGGCGCTCGTCGACGGTCTCGTCGACTTCGCGCTTTGCGCAAAGCCGCTGCTCGACTGGGGCAGGGCGATCCAGGGGACGGCAGTCAAGTCCTGACGGTCGCGATCAGTTCCGCTGATCGCTGGGTCAAGCGAATTGGTGTGACATTGAGGGCGACGCTCCCTAAATCAAGCCGCACTTGAAGCGCGTCGCGCTGAACGGATTCAGGCGACGCGCTTCAAGTCTGTTTGTTGATGCATGCCGCTGTCCCAGAACCGCTGCGCACTTCTGGGCGACATGCGTTAGGAGCGGCTTGATGACGGCGGAAGCAATCTCTGAGAGCAGGGCTGGCGGCGATTTCTGGGATGGCGTGCGATTGTCGATGCCGGTCGTGGTCGCCTCGGCGCCGTTCGCCATCCTGTTCGGCGCGATCGCCGCCGACAATGGTTTTTCGGTGCTGGAGGCGTTCCTGATGAGCGCCATGATCTATGGCGGCGCGAGCCAAATGGTCGGCATCGAGCTGTTTGGCCAGCATGTCGCGCCATGGCTGATCGTGCTGTCGATCTTCGCGGTGAATTTCCGCCATGTGCTCTACTCGGCCGGCATCGGCCGGCGCATCGCGCATTGGCCGCTGCTGCAGCAGGCGCTGGGCTATTTCATCCTGACCGACCCGCAATTTGCCGTGGCCGAGGCGAGGGCCGTGTCGGGCAAGCCGGTCGGGTTCGTCTGGTATCTTGGACTTGGCTTGCCGGTCTACGTGTTCTGGGTAATCGAAAGCGGGCTGGGCGCGGTGTTCGGCAAGCTCGTTCCGGATACCCATGCGCTGGGGATCGATTTCCTGCTGCCGATCTATTTCCTCGGCCTTGTCCTTGGTTTCCGCAAGCGGCCGCTCTGGCTGCCGGTGGTCGCCGCTAGCGCGGCCGCATCGATCATCGCCTACAAGACGGTCGGCTCTCCCTGGCATGTCTCGATCGGCGCGATCGCCGGGGTGCTGCTGGCGGTGGTCCTGCCTCCGCATCACAGCGGAATAGGAGAGCGGCAGTGAGCACGACTTTCTGGATCATCATCGCCGGCGCGATCGCCACCTATCTGACCCGTGTCGGCGGCCACCTCGTCATCTCGCGCTTCGAGAATATTCATCCCCGCGTCGAGGCGGGGCTGAACGCCGTGCCGGCCGCGGTTTTGACGACGCTGGTCGCGCCGGCAGTCCTTGGCGCCGGGCCCGCCGAATGGGCAGCGCTGGTGGTCACTGCCTTGGTGTCGCTGCGCGGCGGGTTGATGTCGATGTTCCTGGCGGGAGCGGCGGTGCTGATCATCGCGCGGCAGTTTGTGGGCTGATCTCGCCGATCTTTCCGTTTTCAAACGTTGGCGCTGCCCCTCATTGCCCTGCCGGGCATTTCTCCCCTTGAACGGGGAGAAATGAGCTAATCTGTCCGAACCGGATAGATAGGTAACAGAATGGACCGATTAGATGGGTGACAGTTT
>SAPZ01000029.1 GCA_004020875.1 Mesorhizobium sp. | reverse complement strand
CAAAAGTGTAACCCATCTATCCGGAATGAACTGTCACCCATCTCTCGGGAAGGGCCATTTGCATCACCCTCGCAATGCGTACCAAGATGACAAGCCTTTTAGACTGTCGAGGTCGAGCTGTTCGATGACGTTCTGTAGATCTGAACGAAGGGCCTTCATGACAGCCATCCATACGCGATGGGCAACCTCGTACCATCGACGAGTAGCCTCAATGTCTAGAGGCTCTAGCCTCGCGTGCGCAAACCCATCGGGTGAGACGCCGAAGTGTCGGCAGGCGTCGTAGACGTCGATGAATTGATCAAATTCGATCGTACTTACTTCCATCACATTGTGGTGACTGGCGAAACGCCTCCAAATATCTTTCGGAGAGGCGATTTTTCGCTCCTTGGGCGTCGGATCATTCTGTCCAAGCAACTGCGACACGCTGAGGCCCAGAATCGCAACGATAAAAACGCATCTCTCAACTAGGTCTTCAGTGGCATCCTTTTGCTCGAGATGATCGGCAACAAGGGCATTCCAATAGCGCTGCGCTTGCACCAACGTATACAGCTGAAGGTTGGTGTAAATGCCGTCGGTGCTGACCTCGTAGTATTTTCTCATCAGCCCTCTCACGGTTTGAGTACGGAAACCACCAAGCTGATGACGCTGATCAAAACGGCCAACTACGTCAGCCAAGGTTTCATCAACATCTCGCGCTCATTATAAACGTCGCGCCGGATCCTGCGCGTCGCCTCCTCAGTGAGATAGTAGCGACCGTGGACGGCGTGCCACTCCCAGAAATCGGTATCTTCGGCCTCTTTGTACGGCCGCTGCGGGGTAGGGATGCGCCATTGCTCAGCCCGCCTAAGCATCTGAGCTGTTTCTATCTCAGCAATCTCAGCGTCGATCAGGTCGACGCTGCTAAAGTAATCGCTCACGGCGATCTGATATTCTTCCGAGTTCCGCTTGAGCCCGGCGGTGGTTTCGTTCAGCGACTCAAGGTGGCGATCACGCTGGTGCCGAAGTTTAATGAGCGTGTCGCGGTCGTCTTGATATCTCTTGAGATCGCCAACCCAGGCCATTTGTGGTCCGTCCGCGCAGAAAATTGCAGTGGCAAAGAACGGTTGAAATCGCTCGATCGATGACACAAAATCAAATTTTCTGCTAACCGAAATCTTTTATCGCAATCGGCCAAGACAGTTGCGCTTCACCGAATACGAGTCAGAATGGCCCCGAATCGTGACTCTGTTGAGTAAACCAAATCAGAGCTTTCGATACGAAGCCCGCCAGTCAGTCTCCGTTGAAAGATTGGCCGGAGGTGAAAACCCGCCCGTCGGGTAGCGGAAGGCTTGAGCATAGCCGTATTCCCATGAACGCTTGCAAACAGGTGAATTGCAGCCAATAAGCGGCTGCATGAAGATTTTCGTTCCAGCGGAAGAAGCGATTCGTCACTTGCGTGACGGGTTGTTCGCAAAACTCAGATCTTTCGACTGGTTTCAGACTGTCAGCCTACTGGCTCTGCAGGACGACGTCATTCTCGTTACAAAACAGTTTGACGATCACATTCTGACATTCTCGCCTCGAGAAACCATCGGCAAGGACCTGTTCCGGAAGGGGCACTACCAGCGCGATTTGGCCAATCGGGTTCTTGACCTTGTCGGAGTTCCGAAGGGGAAGGTATTGTTGGAACTCGGCGCGAACATAGGCACGCACACCGTCTATCTGATGCGCAGCGGCAAATTCGATCGAGCCGTCTCGGTCGAACCGGATCCGCGCAATCTCAAGCTACTGAAGCATAATTTGTCCCTCAACGAACTTTCCAGCGCTGTGACTGTCTTTGAATGCGCGGCTGGCGACAATGAAGGTTCGATCGACCTCTACTTCGGCGATGACAATTTTGGTGCGAGCAGTGTGATCAGGCCAAATGGCAGCTCACGATCGGTTCGGGTGCCGCTTCGTCGTGTTGAGCGCATCCTCGCCGAGGCCAAGGTCAGCCCTGAGGATGTAGGTTTGGTATGGATGGATATCGAAGGTGCCGAGCCGGAAGCGCTGAAGTCTATGGCCGAGCTGGTGCGGCTTCGAGTGCCCATTCTCATGGAATACGGCCCTTGGCGGTATGGACCGCAAAAAACTGGGGAAATGGCCGAATATCTCTCCAATCATTACGGACGATCCATTGTCTTCAGTGGCAAATCCGAAAAGGAAATAGATATTCGTGACGTGCTCGATCAGAGAGACATTCTTCTTCTGCCGTGAGTTCTCACAGCCGGCTTAAAGCGACCACCTGTCCCGCTGGTGCCATAGGTCCATCGGAGTTCGCCATAGGCGGTACCAGGCGGCTCTCCTTATTTGCTCGGCAATTGGAACGTCACCATACATCTTGAAGAACCGCAGGACCCGCGGGCTGGCGAAAGCCTTCTTGCCTCGCGTGTTGTAGTCGCTGACCGGAAGGTGGTGCCGGCTGAGGGCCAAGCCATTTCGAGAAAGCGCGACACCGATGCAAAACTGCTCCGGTGCGTCTGTGTTGGTCAATTCGCGTACGGCCAGCATCGCGGAATACGCTTCGGTCAATGCACCGATATTGGCTCGATGAATGCCAAGGATTCCGCTTTGCCACATCGGTTCGTGGCCGGTCAGGGTATAGTCTCCGATTTGGACGCCTTTGCCTGTGAGAACCGGGTAAAACCGATGCTCGCCCTCACACTTGCGCATGAACGAATGGGTCGGCGAAATTTGTCGGAACCCTCTGGATGGATCGACATAAGGATAATGGTCCGAGTCCATGAAGATGAGGCGGTCGGCTCGCGTCAGGATCTCGATCAGGCACGCGGCCTTGATGCCGAAATGATAGCGCCGGCCGAAAGACATCAGCTCCTTCTGGTCGGCGGTGATGGCCATCGTCTCGACCGGGTATCGGCGAAAAAGCTCGGGCCTGTCGGTTGCGACAATTATTTTGGCGCCAGGGCAATTGTGCAAAAGCTTAAGCGCGCTGAGCAGCGCGCCAAGGTGATAGACCTCGTTATCGCCATACGCGATATAGCCAAAAACGTCGTTCATTCGATCGAAAGGGGAGAAGTGTCCAGGACCCTTCCCCTATCAACACACGCATCCGCGATCCACCCAAAAGTTCCTCCTATGCCGGCGCCGCGGCTGCGGAGTACTTGGCCGATCAGTCTCTTGAGCCCGCCCGAAGTTCTTGGTTGATGGCCCGGCCGATCCGGGGCTATGTCGGCGGGAGCGTCGGAGAGGTAACTGGATGTCAGCGCTATCCAATTGGCTGAAGGATGTCCGCTCCAAATTGCCGGAGCATGTGACGGTTGGCCGCCACACCTACGGGGTGAAATGGCAGAAGGTCATGTTTCCCTCGAAGGACGCTCCGCTGAAGATCGGAGCCTTCTGCTCCATCGCCGGCCAGGTACGTTTCATGTGCTCGGGCCAGCATCCGACCGACAGCGCGACGTCATTCCCCATCTACAGCCGATTGCTGAAGCAGCCTGAGCCTGTCGCCAATGGCGGCAAGCCGGCTGGCATCACCGTCGGCAATGACGTCTGGATCGGCAACGGCGCCATGATTTTGCCGGGCGTCGAGATCGGCGACGGCGCTGTCGTCGGGGCAGGGGCGGTGGTCACGAAAAACGTGCCGCCTTACGCCGTCGTCGGCGGTTCCCCGGCAAGATTGATCAGATACCGCTTTTCGGAGGACGTCATCTTGCAACTGCTCGCCATCCAATGGTGGCGTTGGGACGACGAGAAGATCAAACGCGAGGCGGCCGCGCTTACCGGCCCGATCGAGACTTTTATCGAGAGGCATTCCGTGGCAGGCACGGCAACGAAATGACGGGCAGCGGTTAGCGGAACGATGAAGTCGTGTTTCTTCCTGGCGACGGATGCCGGCTACTTTCCATATGCCTGCCTGACGGCGCGCCGGATACTGGATGTCTCCACCCCGATCGACGGCTTTCTGCTCTACACCGGCGCGAGCCAAGCGGATCTTGAGGTCGCCCGGCATCTGCTGAAAGGCAAGGTCGAGCTGGTCGATGTCGCCGACTTCATGACGAATTTCGGCTTTCGCTTCGGAACCTACAGCATTGCTGCTTACGTTCGGCTTTTCGCCGATCGGATTCCGGTTTTCGAGCCGTACGACCGCATTGCCTATACGGACTGCGATGTTCTCTTCAACCGGGACGTCAATGACCTTGCCGGGCAGCGGCTGCGCGCTCCGCTGCTCGCCGCTCACGACGACTACATGTATTTTCGGCCCTCTTACCGGCAGAAGCTCAAGCTGGCGCCCGGCGCGCCATATTTCAATTCCGGCGTCGTCGTCTTCGATATGAACGCTGTCCGGGAGAACGCCCTGCTGGAGCGCACGCGAAAGACCGCCATTGACGGAAGCATGAATGATCAAAATGCCCTGAACGTCGCCTTCGAAGGCAAATGGCAGACGATGCATCCAAACTGGAACCTGCAGTCGCTCGGAGAATTCCGCTTCTCGCAGGCCTGGGCCAGGCATTTCGCGGGCGGCAAGCCGTGGGGCAATCAGGTCGGGGTCGAACTCGAGGCGCTGCGCATCTGGCGGGATCTGGCAAGGGACACGCCCTGGGGCAGGCCTTTCGAGCAGCGCATACCCTTCGAGCGCGGCGTGATGAAGCGCTTCTTCCGGCGCTTCGACGCGGTTGCCGGGCTGTTCGGCAAGGACTTGCAGCGCCGCAGGGCCAGATATGACGGCAGCAGGATGCACGCGCTCTATGCCAGGCAGGCGGACGAAGGCGCGATGGCGGTCCAGTTTCCGGAAGTGCTTGGCGGATTCGCCTGACCAGGCCGTCTGCCTGCTTGGCCGACTGATCATGGCCTGTGGATAATAACCGCCCGTTTACCACGTCTCCGTGCTCGCGTTGCGGCCCGACGCCCGACTCGCCGAAATGGAAGGGCCTGAACCCGTCAGGCAGCCCCTAAGCCCAGCGGCCGGCGTTTTCATGTACCCCACGGGATGCGTGCTTGAACGCCTTCCGCAGTATGCGCCGGCCGTAACTTCGCCTGTATGGAGAAGACGCCAAGCCCGCCGCGGCAATGGGAAACCGCGACGGGCATGGGGAAATCGAGGCTACGCCAGCAGTCCGGCGATCTTGGCCGCCTTACGCAGCGTCTTGCGGGCTTCCACCGGACTGCGCAGGCCGTCAAGCGCGTCTCGGCAGACGCGGCTCGCCGAGCGCCAGGCGCCGTCGCGCGCCTGTCCCGGCCAACGTTGGTCGAGGCATTCCATCGCCTCGAAGCAGGTCGATACCTTGCGCTGGCCGTTTGGCTGTAAATCGATCACGACTGGTTCGGAAAACCAGACATCGTTCATCACTTCCTCCGTTGTTATGATCGTCTTTTGAGCAAGCAATCGGCGCCGGACGGCGCCCGATGCGGCTCCACGATTGCGGACCCGCGCATTAACCAACCATCGTGCGTTAGGTTCCGAAGATTTTCATGGCCGCCAGGGACCCGTTCGAACGACCTCGTGAACTGGCCGATACGCGGGTTTGTATGGCTGAAATCGCATGGCCAAAGTCATGCCCACCCGGCACTGGGGACCCTATTGATGGAGACCCCTCATGCCTCCTCGATGGCTTTTCTATCGATAGCCGGCGCGTGCAACACGCCGCCGCCATGTCCTATTCAACCAGCACATGCGCTTCGCGCGCGGCAACGATGAAGGCCTCTCTGGCGCTGTCGGCCGTGACGTCGCCGCGGATCGCCCGGCGGCAGGCCCGCAGCGCCTCGCCATGCAGCGCGCTGCCAGCATCGCGCCATTGGCCGGCCAGCAGCTCGGCGGCTTGTTCGGCGTTGGATATGTGGCGGATCGAGCCGGAAACGCCTACGGCGACTTCGACCGGCCTGGAAAACCATCCCTGCATCATCGCGAAACCTCCCGAAATTATCTCGGAACACGATTTTTTAGCGTGGAGTTCCCTGCTGGAACGTCAACTTACCGTGAAGCAGCCTCGCGCGGGCGGAGCACGTTGCTCATCTTCCAAGCGGCCTGCGCGAAAGCTCGATCAGTTCCGCCTCGTCGGTTATGCCGGCCATGTAATTGGCGATGATGCGCGAGGCGCGCGCTTCCTTCTGCTCGGTGGTCTCGCCCTCTATGTTGCCATTCTCATAGACACGGCCAAGCATGGCCGTCTCGTCCGGAGTGAATGTGTTTCGGGCATTGGACGCAATGGACATGGCTTCCTCCTTGAGCCGGGCTCCTTTTTGCCCGGCCAATATTACCATGCTTCAAGGTTAAGCGTGAGCCGCGGCGAAGGTGAGCTTGCATGCATTTCGGCTGACGCCGTTCTTGCCTGCGGCTGGCCGCTGTTTTGCCGGCCTCGTTATATTCTTGCCGAACGAGCGCTGCGCTGATACGCATTAGCAGCGCGGAATTTTTCCGAGTCTGCATTGACTTGCACCAGGAAAAAGCTCCGCGCATTCTGTCCGAGACCAACAACCCCGACGTGGTGGCAACCGGGTTACGTAGGGGTTCTGGTCGCAAAAGAAGCAGGGCAGGTCCCGTGTCAAAATCGGGGCATGCCCACCAACGCTCTGGAACTCTGAAGCCATTTGCCCCCATGGCCTTCGGAAGAGCATGAACCATGGGGAAATCGATGGTTACGAAGAAACTTACCGCCAACGCAGAAAGCGCGGCAGCCTTTCTTGCGGTGATGGGCAACGAGAAGCGTCTGCTCATCATGAACTACCTGGCTGAGGGCGAACTCTCCGTCGGCGTGCTCGCCGACAAGGTCGAGCTCAGCCAATCGGCGCTGTCGCAACACCTGGCCAAATTGCGCAGGTTTGGCCTGGTCGAAACCCGTCGCGATCGTCAGATGGTCTATTATTCCTGCAAGTCTTCGGCGGCGCGCGAACTTCTGGCGCTGCTCGACGGCCTGCTGGCCACGGACAAGCCTCTTGCCGGACCGGCAAGGCAGGCGTTTGTCGAGAGGATGCGGCGGCCGCAGGCCGCCTGAGCCGCCTGCCACGCACACGGACGAGGCCGGGGGGCCTTCGCCCGGCGCGGCGCGTTGATGGCGCAGGCTGCATTGAAGCGGGCCGCGTCGCGACGCCGCCCGGTTTTCCTGCATCTTCAAGCCGCTCCGCCCTCCCGCTGGCCGGGCAGACGGTTCATCACGTTTCTTTGACAGGCGCTGTCTCGATGTCGGATGCTCGTCGCAACGTGCTGACAGAACAGCGTTTTGTTGCGCGGTTGGAGTACGGGCCACCGAAACTTACGGATTTGTAAGTCGCCTGGCTGAGCGCTCTTGGCTAAATTTCGAGTCGATCCACACCCCCGGATCATGACGGTGCCGAGCTTCCACTTCGGCTCCGTAAGAGGCTCGCCGGTCCCGGCGGGCCTCTTTCGTTTCTGGATCGGGCGATTCCAGGGAGGTGGTGGGCAGCTTCCCGTGCGGACCATGTCAAAAGAGAGGACGGTCGGCCCGTTCGTGAAACGGCAAACTGCTCTACGGCGACGCCTTTTGCCTGGTGATCACGCTCCTTACCGCCAGCACCAGCACGGTGATGACGATCAGGATCACCGAGAGCGCGGCGATCGCCGGATCGATGTTGTCGCGCAGGCCCATCCACATCAGTCGCGGCAGGGTGATGGCGTTGACTGAGGTGATGAACAGCGTCACGCCGATTTCTTCCCAGGAAAGCACGAAGGAAAGCAGCGCCGCGGTGACGATGCCGAACTTGATGTTTGGCATGATGACGCGCGTCGCGCGCTCCCACACGCTGGCGCCGAGGCCGCGCGCGGCAAGGTCGATGCGCCGGTCGAGCTGGCTGAGCGAGACCAGGATGAGCACCGTGGCGAATGGCACAGTCATCACCGAATGCGCCATGGCGACACCCAGCCACGTGTCATAGCCGAAGAACGAGGTGAGGCCGGAGACCGAGGTGAGCAGGAAATAGAGCGTCACGGCCGAGACCACCGGGGGCACCACCATCGGCAGCAGCACGAAGCCGACAAGGGCTGCGGTGAAGCGCGGCTGAAACATCCAGACGCCGAGGCTGAAGGTGAGTGCCAGCACTGTGGAAAGCGCGCTGCTCGCCACGCCGATCCGGATCGACAGCAGGATGGAGTCCAGCCAGCGCGGATCCTCGATCAGCGAGCGGTAATGGCGCAGCGACAATTCACCCGTCGGCATGGTCAGCATACGGCTCGGTGTCAGCGACACCGGGATGACGGCAAGCAGCGGCATCAAAAGGAACAGCGCCACCAGCGCGGCGAGGATCAGCGAGACGGGGCCGGGACGGTAGGTGGGCATCGCGCTACACCAACTGCTTCGGTTTGACGTAGCGGAAAAGCAGCGCCATCAGCGCGCCGACGAACACCACCAGCACGACGCTGATCGCCGCGCCCAGCCCCCAGTCCGGGCTCTGGAAGATGCGCAGATAGATCAGCTCCGCGATCATCACGCTGCGGCCGCCGCCGAGGATTGCCGGCGTGACGAAGAAGCCCAGCGAGAAGACGAAGGTGATCATGGCCGAGCCGATGATGCCGGAGCGCGTCATCGGCACGAACACAGTCCAGAAGGTGCGCATACGGCTGGAGCCAAGCCCGCGCGCCGCGAGCAGCACGCGTTCATCCAGGCTGCGCATGGCCGACGCCAGCGGGAACACCGCGAACGGGATCAAAAAATGCGACATGCCGACGATGACGCCGAATTCGTTGCGCACCAGGGTCAGCGGTTCGGAAATGAAGCCGATCGATTGCAGCCAGGTGTTGATCAGGCCGCGGTTGGAGAGCAGCGCCACCCAGCCGAACGCGCGCGTCAGCACCGAGATCCAGAACGGCACCAGGATGCAGAATTCGGCCAACACGCGCTGCACGGTTGAGCCGCGCACCCACACCACGGTGATGGCGTAGGCGGCAGTGACAGAGACCAGGGTGACGATCGCCGCGATGCGCAGCGTGCGGATGAACACCGACTGCACCAAATCGTCGGTGAGCAAAGCGTGGTACTGGCCGAGGCCGGGCGTGGGAAGCGTGAAGCTCCACTTCACCACGCCGAGGAACGGCCAGGCATAGGCAAGGACCAGGAAGATGAGCAGCGGCGCCATCAGCAGCGCCGCGCCCGACCTGTCGGAGAGGGTGCCTCTCATCGGTGAGAAAGTCTCCGCCCGGTCAGGCGGAGATGATCTTGGTATATTCGTCGAGTGCTGCGCCGTAGTTCTTGGCGTACCAATCCATGTCGAGCGGGATCTGCTTCGCCATGTTCGCCGGATCGACCGGGTTGATGCGCTTCTTGTCGGCAGGGATCAGCGCGTCGGTCGCTGGATTGGCCGGGCCCTGTCCGAGCTTTTCGAACATCACAAGTTCCTTCTGCGGATCCTGGGTGCTGGCGATGAACTTCATCGCCGCGTCCTTGCCGCCGGGGTTGTTCTTGAGCACCGCCAGCGCGCCGGGCGAGATCAGGCCCTGGTCCCAGATGAACTTGATCTGGCCGCCCGAGTCCTGCTCGATCAGCGAGGCGCGCGTCGACCACACGATCGCCATCGAGGCTTCGCCGTTGAGCAGCACGCTCTGGCTCTCGGCGCCGCCGCCCCAATACGAGACGACGTTTTCCTTGAAAGCGGCGATCTTGTCATGCGCGCGCTTCAGATCGAGCGGATAGAGCGATGCTGGCGCCACGCCGTCGGCCAGCAGCGCTGCTTCCCAGCTCGACACGCCCCATTTGTAGAGCGAGCGCTTGCCCGGGAATTTCTTGACGTCGAAGAAGTCGGCCATGCCGGTCGGTGCGTTGGAGCCGAATTTCTTCGAGTCATAGGCGATCACATAGGAGAAGAAATAGGTGGACGCCGCATATTCCCAGCCGAAGCCCGGCCGCATCTTGCTCTTGTCGACGATCTTGTAGTCGATCGGCTCCAGCATGCCCTGGCCGCCCAGCGTGATGGCCGAGAACGGGTCGACGTCGACCAGGTCCCAGGTCGGCGCGCCGCTCTTGTACTGCGCGGCGATCGCGCCTTCGGTCGGGCCCGAGCCGTCCATCTTGACCGGAATGCCGGTGTCCTTGGTGAAGGCCTGGCCGTAAGCGGCGTCGTAAGCCGTGATGGCATCGCCGCCCCAGTTCACCAGCACCAGCCCTTTGGTTTCGGCTTGAGCGCCGGTCGAGCGCAACAGCAGCGGCGTGCCGGCGAGCACGAGGCCGGCAAGCTGCGCGAATTGCCGGCGCGAGATCTCGCCGCGCTTTGTCCTTTCGGCGAGGGATTCGATTGTCTGTTTCTTTGTATCGCTCATGTCAGTTCCCCTTGTTGTCGTTGATTTGAACCGGAAGCCGATGCGGCGATTTCCATGCCGCATCAGCGCTCTCTACTATCCTCCGTCCGGAAGGAGGAAACCCTTCTCCGCCGGCCAGGTCAGCCAGACGGAATTGCCTTTGCTCAAGGCCGCGGCCGCGACCTCGTTCGGCACCGAAACGGTGACCTTGGCGCCCTGGCGCGTGGTGAGGTCGAGCTTGGTCGCGGCGCCCAGATAGGTCGAGGCGACAGCGGTCGCGGCGATGCCGTTCTCGTTGACCGACGCCTCCGGCGCGATCGACATGTCCTCGGGACGGATCGCAAGGATGGCGTCGCCTTTGATCGCCTCCGCCCTGCAGCGCATGTTGACTGCGCGGTCTTCGCAGAGCCCGGTGGCGCCATGGTCGGCGGGGCGAACGCCCTTCACCGGCAGCATGTTGATCTCGCCCAGGAACTCGGCGACGAAGCGGTTGGCCGGCCGGTCGTAGACCTCGTCCGGCCTGCCCACCTGCAACAGCTTGCCGTGATTGAAGATGGCGACGCGCGACGACAGCGCCAGCGCCTCGCTCTGGTCATGGGTGACGAAGACGAAGGTGGTGCCGGTCTCCTGGTGCAGCCGCTTCATCTCGGCCTGCATCTGGCCGCGCAGGCTCTTGTCGAGCGCCGAGAACGGCTCGTCGAGAAGCAGCACCCCCGGTTCGAACACCAGCGCGCGGGCGAGCGCCACGCGCTGCTGCTGGCCGCCGGAAAGCTGTGCCGGCAATTTCTTCTCATGACCCTTCAAGCCGACGCGCTCGATCATCTCGCCGACGCGGCTCTTGATCTCGGCGGCGGACTTCTTGCGCACCTTGAGCGGGAAGGCGATGTTCTGTTCCACGCTCATATGTGGAAAGAGCGCATAGCCCTGGAACACCATCCCGGCGGCGCGCTGCTCGGCCGGACGATCGGTGATGTCGACGCCGTCGCTGAAAAGCCTGCCTTCGCTTGGCTGCACGAAGCCGGCCAGGATCATCAGGAAAGTGGTCTTGCCGGAGCCGGAGGGCCCCAGCAGCGTCAGGAACTCGCCGCGGCCGATATCGAGCGACAGATTGTCGAGCGCCCGGAACGAGCCGAAGCTCTTGCCGATCCCGTTCGCCTTGATCTCTGCGGCCCGGCCGGGTTGCTGCATCCTCGCTCTTTCCTCAGTTCCCGACGAAATCGTAGGCATGGCTGCGGCTCACCGCAACCGAATAGTTTTCGCCTGATCGGCAAATTTGATTCACGGGTGGTGCGGAGCGGCGATGCGAAGCGGCAATCTCAATCTGCCTAAAGCCTGCTCTCCGACAGCTTCGCCCTCAGCCAGTCGCCGAAGGCGTTGAGCACCGGGTGCCCCGCCTTGGCGTGCTCGAAGACGAGGAAATAGGAGCGCGGCGAAGGGACGGTCGCCTCGAAAGGCTTGACCAGTCGGCCTTCGCTCAGCGCCTGGCGGCCGGTCAGTTCGTCACCGAGCGCAATGCCCTGGCCGGCGATCGCCGCCGAGAAGACGAGGTTCATGTCGGAGAAGAAGATGCCGCCTTCGGTATCGGGATTTTCCACCTTGGACAGCGCCAGCCACCGCGCCCAGTCCTCCGTGTCGCTGAGATGGAGCAGGCTGGCGCGCAGCACGTCGGCTGGTTTGGAGAAACCGCCGACCTTGTTGAGCAGTCTCGGGCTGCAGAGCGGCGTGAAGGAGACTTCGCAGAGCAGCTCCACGGCCCGGTTGGGCCAGTTGCCGACGCCGAAGGAGATGAAGGCATCGGCGTCCGGATTGCTGACATCGTCGAGGCGCCGCGGCGTGAGCACCGAGAGCGTCACGTCCGGGTACATCTGCTGGAACTCGCCGATATGGGTGCACAGGAACATCGAGGCAAAGCCCGGCGGGCAGGAGATGGCGAAGGAGCCGCCGACGCCAGCGCTGCTATTTTGCGTCCTCGCGTCGCCGAGCACGGTCAGCGCCTTTCGGACATCGGCCGCATAGCGCTGGCCGCGCGGCGTCAGCGCCACGCCCTTGCCGATGCGCTGCAACAAATCGAAGCCGAGGTCGCGCTCGAGCAGGCGAAGCTGATGCGAGACGGCGCTTCGGGTGAGGTGAAGCTCGTCGGCGGCGCGCCATACGCTACCGTGACGGGCAAAACTGTCTAGGGCGCGCAGCGCCTGCGTGGATGGTATTCGCAAAGGGCCTCAGGTGAACCGAATTTGCACGAGCCGGGAAAACATATCACTTTTTGATGAGCCGCTTCACTGCTTTTCTTGGACCATGGACAAACCGGTCACGACTTCGGCGCAAGAAACCGCGCTCGCCTGCATCGACGGCATCCAGCCGCTGCTGTCGGCCTGGACGCGCACCATCTTCGACTTCGGCGAGACAGCCTGGCGCGAGTACCAATCAGCGGCCTGGTATGTCGATCGGCTGAAGCGTGAGGGCTTCTCGGTCGAGGAAGGCTCGGGCGGCATGCCGACGGCCTTCTGCGCCCATTGGACGAATGGCGACGGCCCGGTGATCGGCATGTATGGCGAGTACGACGCCGTGCCCGGCAACTGCCAGGACGCCGCGACGGTAAAGCAGCCGCGGCCGGGCCTCGGTGCCGAAGCCGGAGGCCACACCGATCCGCATTCGGGCCTTGGCATCGGCAGCCTTGGCGGGTTGCTCGCCACCAAGGCGGCGATGCTGGAGCACGGTATCAAGGGCACGCTTCGCTTCACCGGAGAGCCGGCGGAGAAGGTGAGGGGTTCGAAGCCGATCCATGCCGCGAAGGGCTATTATGACGGCCTTGCCGGTATGATCTCCTTCCATCCCTTCTACATGCTGCCGCTCTGCAACACCGCGCGCTGGGACACGCATTGCGGCGCCGGCTATTCGATGATCTACCGCTTCGTCTGCGACGAGCCCGAGAATTGGGGCCGCGCGGCAAGCGACACAGCACCCATCCCGCAGGCGCATTCCGCGGTGCGGGCGCCCGGCGCCAATGACGCGCTGATGATGATGTACATGGCCTCCAAGGCGCTGCGTGATTCCATGCTCACCCATCAAGGCGGCTGGTCCATCAGCGAGGCGATCCTCACCGCAGGGCAGGCGACTGCGGACAACCTGCCGGCCGGCCTTGCCGAGATCCAGTACATGATCCGCGTGCCGACCATTGCCATGGCCGAGCAGGTGACGGCCGTGCTCGACCGTAACGCGGAAGCAGCGGCTGCGATGAGCGGCTGCCGCCACGAACGCCACTGGGTGTCGAAGTCGCGGCCGGGGCTGGCCAACCACGCCATGGCCGAGATCACCTATCAGGCGCTGTCCACCGTCGGCCCGCCGCGCTGGAACGAAGAGGCGAGGGCCATTGCCCGCGAGGTTCAGGTCAATGCCGGTGGCGCGGCGACCGAGAATCCGTTCATCGACGAGCTGGAACGGCTGATCTCGCCGCAGGAGGCCGAGGCGATCCTGCGCCGCGATCTGCCGCCGTCGCAGGTGAATTCCACTTCGGACGATTACACCGATATGAGCTGGCACGCGCCGACGTCACGTTTCTATGTCGCCCGTCCGGCGCTGCGCCCGTCCGGCGGCCATACCTATCCGGCCTGGGTGATGAACGCGCTCGGCGGCATTTCCACCACCATCGACCCGATGGTCACCTGCGCTGCCAAGACCGTCGCGCTGACGGCGCTGCGCCTGCTGGAGGACAAGGCCGCGCGCGATGCTGCGATGGACGAGTTCGTCAGGCGGACCGGCGGCGGCGTCGGCGGCTCGAACTGGATCGCGCCGCTCTGCGACTACGAACCCCCCATCCATTTCCGCTGGCCGGAATATGTCACAACCCCGCGCGGGCGCGACTGGTGGATTCCGGCCGGTTCCACCGCATGACCGATCAACAGAACAGTCCAGAGGAGAGCTCCATGACCGTCCATGACCGCATTGTCGCCGAACCGTTCTCACTGCAGCGCCGCAACCCCAATGGAGGCACCAAGCCGCTGACCGCCTGGGGCTTCGCCAACGAGACCGATGTGCTGACCGACGTGCTGCTCGGCTCGCCGAACTTCCTGCGCCATCTGTCGACCAGCTCGCTTTCGCGAAAGCATCTGCGCGAGGCGCCCTGCAACATCCAGATCGCGCAGGCGCAGCACAAGGACCTCGTCGCGGCCTACGAGCATTTCGGCGTCAACATCCACTGGCACGAGCCGACACCTGAATTGCCGATGCAGGTCTATTCGCGCGACTCCAGCGTCATGACGCCCTACGGCGCCTTCATCACCGCCATGGCCAATTGGTGGCGGCGCGGCGAGAACTACGCCGCCATCCGCACCTATGAAAAGCTCGGCATCCCGATCTACGACATGGTGACGGCCGGCACATTCGAGGGCGGCGACTTCAACGTCATCGAGGAGGGCGTGGTTCTGATCGGCTGCGGCGGCGCCCGCACCCAGGAAGAGGGCGCCCGCCAAGTGAAGGAATGGTTCGACAAGGAAGGCTGGGAGACGCGTCTCGCCTTCATCGACGAGTACTACGTCCATATCGATTTGATGGTGGTGCCGATCGCCGAGAAGCTCACCGCCGTCTGCCTCGCCTGCACCGAGCCCGGCATCGTCGACTGGCTTAAGGGCAAGGGCCACGAGATCATCGACGTGCCCTTCCAGGACACGATGGCGCTCGGCTGCAACTTCATGTCGCTCGGCAAGGACAGGGTGATCGCGCCGACCTCCAGCAAGACGCTGATCGGCCAGCTGAAGGCGCGGGGTTTCGAGGTCGCGGCCGTCGATATGAGTGAGATATCCAAGACCGGCGGCGGCATCCACTGCATGGCGCAGGCCCTGAAGCGCGTGCCGGACTGAAAACAGGCTCTACCCACCTCGGCAATCGCACAATGAGGCTCATCCCTTTGGCCCGCGGGCCAAGGGGACTGCTGCCAGTTGCCTTGGCGTGTCAGTAGACTTCGCCTTTTCACGTTCCGATCATCCTGGCCCTGCGCTAGGCTCCGCCAGCCAAACAGGATTGCCGCAAAGATGATCGTCCAGGCCTGCATCAACGGCGCTCGTCCCGCTGACTTCCATCCCGCATTGCCGCTCGATCCTGAGGCAATGGCGCGTGACGCCGCAGCCTCGGTCGCGGCGGGCGCGGCCGAGCTGCATGTCCACGCACGCGGCGCCGATGGCCGCGAGAGCCTTGCGCCGGAAGGGATGGACAGGACGGTTGCGGCGCTCCGCCGTGCCTGCCCGGGCACTCTGATCGGCGTCTCCACCGGCGCCTGGATCGAGAAGGACGATCTGCGCACGCAGGTCGCGATCTCCGGCTGGCGCGAATTGCCCGACTACGCCTCGGTCAATCTCGGCGAGACGGCCGCACCGGTCGTCATGGAGAGCCTGCGCCAGCGCGGCATCGGCATCGAAGCTGGGCTGGCCTCCATTGCCGACGCCGAGCGCCTGGCCGGTCTCGACCACGGCGGCCGGGTGCTGCGCGTGCTGATCGAGATTTCCGAACAGGCGCTGGACGAGGCTTTTGCCGTCGCCGACGGCATCGAGAAGGTGCTGAAGAGCGCCGGTATCAGGCGCTCGATTCTGCTGCATGGCGAGAACGCGACGGTCTGGCCCTTCGTGGAAAGGGCAGCGGCGCGGAAGTTTTCGACGCGGGTCGGGCTGGAGGATGGCAAGGAGTTGCCGGACGGTAATGTCGCGGACGGCAATGCGGCGCTGGTTGCGGCAGCGGTGGGGATTTATCGCGGAAGGTGACCCTTGGTTCCTCGCCCCACGAAGTGGGGAGAGGTGGCTCGGCGAAGCCGAGACGGAGAGGGGAGCGCCCTACGAAGACCCCCTCTCCGTCCGCTTCGCGGCCGAGCACGTGGGTGTTCGCGGACGCCAGCGCCATCGTCGAAGGTGGCACGCCCGACGAATTCTCCGCACCCAAAGACAGACCGCAGTCGGGCGTTTCTGAGCAAGACTCTCAGGCATTGAACTCGGCGATAATGCGTTGACTACAGCGATACGCCCAATTCGCGCAGTGCGGCCTTGGCTGCTTGGTATTCGTAGAAGCCTTTGGGACAACCGCTGACGGCGGCCCGGTAAAGCTGCAACGCTTCATCGTTTTGGCCCTGCAGCCGGCTGAGTTCGGCCGTATAGAAATTGGCCTCGCAGACCTGCCCGGTTTTCGTGGTCGCATCCGGATCGTCGGCGGCCTTGAGCGTATCAGCCGGTGTCTGCTTGCCAAGCAACATCCGAGCAACCGGCGCCGGCCATTTCGTCATGTCGACCTTGCCGATCCAGCCCTGCAAATGACTCCCCAGGCCAGCGCGCCGATTGGCCAAATCCAGCCATATCGCGGAATAGGCAAAGTCGGGCTTGAGCGTGGCCGCCTGTTCGAAATCGGCCCGCGCTTCGGCCAGCGCGCCGGAGTAGAACGAGACAATCCCGCGGTCAAAATAGGCGTCGGCGTTTTTCGGATCGAGTGAAATCCCTTTGTCGAAGTCGGCTAGTGCTCGCGCATTGTCACCCTTGTCGGCCGATGCCATCCCACGACCGGCGTATGCTGCGGCAAATTCGACATTGTTTGGATCGAGGCTGATTGCTTCGTTGTAGTCTGCGACCGCACGATCATTGTCGCCTTTCCTGTCCCATGCGAGGCCTCGGTTGTAATAAGAGACGGCATGTTTCGGGTCCAGGCTAAGCGCCTGGTTGTAGTCTGATATGCCGCGGTCGTAGTCGCCCTTGGCAACAAACAGCAGGCCTCGATTGTTGTAGGCATCAGTTATTTTCGCATCGAGGCTGATCGCCAGGCTGTAGTCTGCCATCGCGCGATCATTGTCGCCCTTTTTTCCCAACGCGATGGCTCGGTAGTAGTAAGAGACGGCATGTTTCGGGTCGAGGCCGAGCGCCTGGCTGTAATCGGCGATGCCGCGCTCATAGTCACCCTTGGCGACCCACAACAGGCCTCGAATGTTGTAGGCATCGGCTTTTTTCGGATCGAGGTTGATCGCCTTGTCCAAGTCGGCAATGGCATGGTCATTGTCGCCCTTCTTTCCCCATGCGATGCCACGGTTGAAATAAAAGATTGCAGGTTTAGGGTTCAGGCTGATCGCCTGGTCGTAGTCGGCGATGCCGCGCTCGTAGTCACCCCTGGCAACCCACAACAGGCCTCGATTGTTGTAGGCATCGGCATTTTTTGGATCGAGGCTGATTACCTTATCGTAGTCTGCCATCGCGCGATCGACGCCGCCTTTGCGGGCCCATGCCACGCCTCGGTTGAGATAAGAGAGCGTGTCTTTCGGATCGAGGGTGATCGCCTGATTATAGTCTGAGATCGCACGGTCATTGTCGCCCTTCCTTCCCCAAGCGATGCCTCGGTTGTAATAAAAGATGGCGTGTTTCGGGTCGAGGTTGAGCGCCTGGCTGTAGTCGGCGATGCCGCGGTCATAGTCGCCCTTGGCAACCCACAACAAGCCTCGGTTGCTGTAAGCGGCGGCAAATTTCGGATCGAGGCTGATCGCCTGGTCGTAATCGGCGATGGCTCGGTCTTTGTCACCTTTGCTATTCCATGCAGTGCCTCGATTGTAGTAGGAAATCGCATGTTTCGGATCGACGCGGATCGCCTGATCATACTCGGCGATGGCTCGGTCTTCGTCACCCCTGGCTGCCCACACATTGCCTCGATTGCTGTACGCATCGACTATTTGGGGATCGAGGCTGATGGCGTGGTCGTAATCGGCCATTGCGCGATCACTATCGCCCTTAGCAACCCACGCCAGGCCTCGATTGTTGTAGGCGGCTGCGTATTTCGGATCGAGGTCGGTTGCCTGATTGTAGTCGGCGATGGCATGGTCATAGTTGGTCTTGTTTGCCCATGCCATGCCACGGTTGTAGTAGGAAATCGCATGTTTGGGATCGAGGCTGAGCGCCTGGTCGTACTCAGCGATCGCGCGATCATCGTCACCCCTGGCAAACCACACCAGGCCTCGATTGTTGTAGGCATCGACAATTTTCGGATCGAGGCTGACCGCCTGGTCGTAATCGGCCATCGCGCGATCATTGTCGCCTTTGTGCTGCCAGGCCATGCCTCGGTCGTAGAATACCTTGCCGTTTTTTGGATCGAGCTCAATCGCCTGGTCATAGTCGGCAATGGCCCGGCCGTAGTCCGCCTTTGACTCCCAGCCATTGCCGCGCGTGACGAAAGCGACGCTGCGCCGGTCGGCAGCGTCGTGTTCTATGACTTGCGTACAGGCCGCCATCTGCTGGTCTGTGTTGGCGGTATGGCCGATGCAATCGGCATAGTTCGGATCAGCCGACAAAAACCTTGCGATCAACAAACCGACGACAACAACAACCAGTCTGATCGGCCAGCGCCACTTCTTGGCCAGCGCGATCAACTCGCCTCTGCTCATCCGAGAGTCCCCGCTCGATTTCGGTCAAGTACTGTAGTCGCTCGCTTACTCCGTTCGACTTCTAGCTGCACTCAGCATTGCTGCCAAACCACTTCCAGGTGATCAGCAGACTTGCGATGCGCAGCCGAAGATCAACCATCTGCGCTGGAGCGCTCGATGGCAGGCAACAACACCGCTTCGTTCAAGCCAGCCATCCTTGAAATTGCGGCATAGGAACCGGCCTGCATAGCCTGCTCTGGCGGTCGGCCGTGGTCAGCGTCTTCACCCAAACTTCGTCAGCGGCTCGGCCGTTATCTCGACCCAGTCGCAGCGGCGGCTGTCGTGATAGAAGGACTGGAAGGGCGGCGGAAAAGATTGGTCCGCGAAGGCGCCGACTGGAATGGCGGTAAGGCCGGGCTGCGTGTCGATGCGATAGTGGACGGTGGTCCCGCAATCCGGACAGAAGCTGTAAATGACCCGTCCACCCTGCTCGCCGATGCGCGTGAACTGTGAGGCGCGCCCGGCTATCGCCACATCGGCCTCGGCAAAGCGCACATTGTAGCTGAAGGCGCTGCCCGTGCGCCGCTTGCAGTCGAGGCAATGACATATCGAGATGCGCACCGGTTCGCCCGTGCACGTGGCCGAAAGCTGACCGCAGGAACATTCGGCGCGTCGCGTGACCATGCTGGCTCCTTTCGATCAACGGATCCAGCACCTTACGCAGTTGGGCGGCGCGGCGAAAGCACATGCCGGCCGCCTCGCCTCCTACCCCTGCCAGGCCGGCAGATCCGCCAGGATCCGCGCCTTCACCGCGGTGTCGGCATAGCTTGCATGCACCGATGTCGCTGCGAGTTGGCGGATGGTTTCACGGTCCCAGCCGAAGGTGTCCGCGCAGGCGGCGTAGGAGGCTTCGAGCGTCGTGTCGAGCAGCGTTGGATCGTCTGTGTTGATCGAGACAGGAACACCGGCCTTGCGCAGCGCGTCGATCGGATGTTCGGCAAGCGATGGATAGACGCCGAGCGCGATGTTGGAGATCGGGCAGATGCCAAGAGGGATCCGCCTTTGCGCAAGCAGGTCGACCAGAGCCGGCTCCTCAATCGCCCGCACCCCATGGTCGATGCGGTCGGCGCCAAGCAATTCGATGGCGTCGCGCACACCCTCGGGACCACTCGACTCGCCGGCGTGCACGGTCCGCCGCAATCCGGCCGTCGCGGCGCGGCGGAACGCCTCGGCAAAGCGCGGGCCGGTGCGGCCGGCGGCCGCTTCGTTTCCATCGATCGACAGGGCGACGACGCGTGGGTGCCTGATCCTGCCCAGCAACTCCACCAGCTCGATGGCTGCCTCGGACGACTGGGTGCGCAAGAGGCTGACGCAAAGCCCGACCGGCGGGAACCCATCCTGTTCGGCGGCCGCGAACCCCGCATCGAAAGCGTCGATCATCCCGTGGATGTTGCCGCGCCAGTGCGGCCAGTGGGTCGGGTTGACGATGACATCCGCGTAGCGCACGCCGCTTCTGGCCATACGCCGCGAAAATTTATAGGCGGCGACGGCCAGTTGCTCACGCGTGCGGAAAGTACCGCAGAGCCAGTCAAGCATTTCGAGGAAGCTCTTCAGGTCGTTTGCCTCGAAGAGCCTGTCGCGCGGCGCGCGCAACGGAATGCCTGCCTCCTCGCAATTCCGGATCACGTCGTCGGACTCGAAGCAGCCCTCGATGTGGATATGCACTTCGGCCTTCGGCAACGCGACGTAATCTGTCAAATACATACACCTCCCGTGTTCGCGGGCGCCATCAAACCACGAAATGGCCGGACCGCATTTCAAGAAATGCTTGAAGGAGTTGTGTGTGGGCAGCGCGGGAAGCGTTTCGGGCAATATGACTTTGGGAGTTCGCCCACTTGGAAAGGCCGGCGGGACAGCGCCCCCCTCTGGTCTGCCGGCCATCTCCCCCACTTGGGGGGAGATTGGCAGCTGCGCCGAAGGCGCTTTCCCTTCAACGCTGGAGATTGGCGAAAGCGGTCGCGTCAGCCGATCTCCCTCCTTGTGGGGGAGATGTCCGGCAGGACAGAGGGGGGCGCCGTAGAGCGCAACGTTTCCCTGCGTCCCGCGAAACCTTACTGCGTGTCCGCGTTGGCCCTCAACTCCGCCCGCTTCTCGTCCGACACCCCGGCGAGGTCCAGAACCTTCTGCAGGCCCGCCGCGTGGCGGAAGGTCGGCTCTGTCTGGGCGCCGCTCTTCACCGCCTCGACGAAGCGCTGGTAGTTGGTCGGCACGGTGCCTGCGTCGAGTTCTTCCCATTTGGCGTTCTCGACATTGCCGCCGATACAAGCCTTCAGCTCCGAGCCGTCGAGATTGTGCACGACCTCGACGGCGCCCTTGTCGCCAAAGATGCGCAGGCGCAATTCGTTGATGTGGCCGGTGGCCCAGCGGCTGGCATGCACCACGCCGAAGGCGCCGTTGGAAAAGTCGAGCGTCATGGCGAAGCTGTCATTGGCGTCGAGTTGGTATTTGCCGATGCGGTTGCCCGGCGCCTTGTCGAAGGCGCGCAGCCGGCAGAAGACATGGTCGATGTCGAGCGCGGCGCCATAGCTGGCGAAATCGAGGATATGGATGCCGACATCGCCCAGCACACCGTTCGAGCCGTGGCCGCGCGACAGCCGCCACAGCCATTTCGGATCGGTGCGCCAGTCGCCCCAGAATTTCGAGACCAGCCAGCTCTGCAGATAGGACGCTTCGACATGGCGCACCGTGCCGATCTCGCCCGCCTGCACCATCCGGCGCGCCTTCTGCAGCGCGGCCACGTTGCGGTAGGTGAGGTTGACCATGTTGACGATGCCGGCGGCCTCCGCCGCATCGGCCATCTCGTTGGCCTTGCCGAAATTTTCCGCCAGCGGCTTCTCGCACAATACCGGCTTGCCGGCGGCGACCAGCGCCATGGTGGTCGGATGGTGGATGCGGTCGGGCGTGACATTGGCGACCGCGTCGAAATCGCCCCAGTCGAGCGCCGCCTCCAGCGAGGTGAAGCGTTTCGGAATCTTGTAGGCATCGGCATATTCGCCGACGCGGGCCGCATCGACGTCAACCGCGCCGACGATGTCGACGCCCTCGATGGCACCGAAGCGGCGGGCATGTTCCTGCGCCATCCAGCCGGTTCCGAGTATCAAAAGCCGCATTTTCTGCTCCTCCGAGCGATTGGTTCGATTCAATAACGCCAGGCGAATGTGACCCAGGCGCTGTCTCTGCGCAATCCAAAGTAAAGAGAAAGCGCTTTTTTAGCGGAAGCCGGCCTCGCCATGTCCGTGCAGCTTGGGCCCGCGCTCCTCGATCGGCTCCAGCGCCTTCTCGACCGGCACGTTCGGCGCATCGAGGATGGCGGGTTTGGACCCTTGAGGGTTATGCGCCCATTTCACCGCGTTGCGCAGCACCTTCTGCACGGTGGCATCGTGATACGTCGGATAGGTCTCGTGCCCGGGCCGGAAGTAGAAGACATTGCCGGCGCCGCGCCGGTAGGTCAGGCCCGAGCGGAACACCTCCCCACCCTGGAACCACGAGATGAAGACGGTTTCCAGCGGCTCCGGCACGGCGAACTGCTCGCCATACATCTCTTCGTTCTCCAACTCGAAGAACTCGCCGACGCCTTCGGCGATCGGATGGCTGGGGCTCGTCACCCAGAGCCGCTCGCGCTCGCCCGCCTCGCGCCATTTAAGCGTGCAGGGGGTGCCCATCAACCGCTTGAAGATCTTCGAGAAATGGCCGGAATGGAGCACGATCAGCCCCATGCCTTCCCAGACGCGCTTCGCCACACGCTCGACCACCTCGTCGGCGACAGCGCCATGGTCCTTGTGGCCCCACCAGACAAGCACATCGGTCTCGGCGAGGCGGGCCTCCGGCAGGCCGTGCTCCGGCTGCTCCAGCGTAGCGGTCGAGGCGGAGATCGCCTTGTCGGCGTTCAGCGCCTTGGCGATGGCCGCGTGCATGCCTTCGGGGTAAATGCCGGCGACCACCTCATTGGTTCGCTCATGGATGTTCTCGCCCCAGACGACAGCGCGAATTGTCATGAATAGCCTCGTGATGATTGGGAGCCGCCCCGGAGATCAAACATAAAGGCTTCACACTGTATTGGAAGGTGCTTTTCGGTGGCGGCCTTTCGGCCTCGTTCATATAGGGCCGTCCATACATGACGATGCTGATCGGCCTCTTCAATTCCGCCCGATCTCCACTCTCAACCAACATCATACGATCACCCTCAGATCTTTCACCTCATCCTGTCCGCCAGCCATTTCGCCGCAGCGTCGGCTCCATTCGTGCGAACCTTGCCGGCAAAGGCACGGGCGCGCGCCAAGACCTTCGGCGCCAGCACCACCTCCAGCGCCGCGGACAACGACTGCCCCGTCGGCATCGGGCCGTCATGCGCGGCGCCGATGCCTAGCTCGGCAGCACGCCTGGCCCAATAGGGCTGGTCGCCGATCTGCGGCACGATCAGCTGCGGCGCTCCCGCCCGCGCGGCGGCGACCGTGGTGCCGGCGCCACCATGATGGACGACCGCGGCGACGCGGCCGAACAGCGCCTGCTGGTTGACCTCGCCGATGGCGAAACAATCGTCACGATCGTCGACGAGGTCGAGCCCGGCCCATCCCTGCGCGACAACCGCGCGAAGGCCCCTGGCGCGAATCGCTTCGATAGCGGCGCTGCCGGTTTCGCTCGCAACCGATATCGAGCCGAAGCCGACATAGACCGGCGGCGGACCGGCATCGAGGAACGCGTTGAGCCGATCGGGGAGGGGCCGTTCGTCCGGCAGGATGAAGGCGCCGGTCTGGACAGCGCCTATCAGGTCCGAGTCGGGCCACGGGCCGAGCGTCGGATCGCAGGCGAGCAGGACGGGGTTGCCGTAGACATAATCCCGGACATTTTGCACGGGAGGCAGTCGGAGCGATGCGCGCTGGCCGTTGACCGCCTCGCCGAAGAGCGCGTTCTTGGTCCGGATGTCTGTTTCCCACAGCAGCCGGTTGTCGGCCATGCCGTCTGGCAGCGGATGTCCAGGATATTCATGCGGCCGGTTGTGCTGCGACGGCAGCCAGATGGGGCAGAACGTGCCGAGCATGTAGCGCATGCCGCGTTGTTCCGCGACCAGCCGCGCGGCGGCGCAGGACGGGAAGAGGCCGAACGCCACCACCGCATCGCAGCCTTCGGCGGCCCCGCTCAGCGCCTCATACTGCCTGGCGACGATCTCGGCCGCTTGGCCGGAGATGAGCTTGGCTAGGTCCTCGGGCGAGGCCGATCGCGACCGGTTGACCATCTCCTTCGCCCATTCGCGCACTGGCGCGAAGGCCGGCGCCAGCGGCACACCGGCGCGGGTGAGAAGCGCTGCAAACTCGGCGTCGCCCGGCGCGCTCACCCGCGCCTCCAGGCCATTCGCCTGCAAGGCCGCGCCCAGCGCCGCCAAAGGCTCCACGTCGCCGCGCGAGCCGTAAGTCGATAACAAGATCCGCATTCCGTGCTCCGTTGTCGTTTTTCGGAGCAGCGTTGATACGCCATGCCCGGGGGCTTGCCGCAAGCCCAGGCTGCGCCATATCTGTTTTCTGGGAAGGGTCGTTATCGCTTTCCCACGCGGTTGTCGTGACGGCTGGAGGGCGCGACGGCAGGGCGGTGGCCCGGGCGCATTTTGGCGCGAGGCCCTTCGGATCAGCAAGTGGGGATTAACAAATGCCGGCGACACGTTCGCCGGCAAGGGCAGGCTTAACCCTGGCGGCCCTCCTGGGCGACCCGGGTGGGGGAGCTTGTCAGGCGTGGGACCACGACAAGGCGCTTGATCTTGCCGCTTTTGTAGGCAGCAAGGAAGCGGCGATAGTCCTTGAAGACGACGCAACCATTGGATTCCGCACGGCCGCCGCGCAGCATGTAGGTATGGGCAAGCAGGCCGTTGCGGCCATATTTGTTGCTGCCGCTGGTCGGCGTGAGCCTGATTGCCTCGACGCCATGGAAACGTGATTCACGCAGCGAAAGGTTGTAGGTGTCGGGCGGCGTCGGACCGACATTCTTGCGGTTGACGAAGCGCGGCTGGTCGACCATCGAGCCCAGTCCCGAATGCGCCTCGAGCCTTGAGCCGTCGGGCATGTAAACGGTCCTCGCCGAAATATCGTAGACCGCCACGCCATTGCCCATCGACGGGCCGTTGAACAGGCTACGGAAGGCACTGCCCAGCCCGCCGCGCTCCGGCGTGTCCGGCTTGGCATAGGCGAGCATTTCCGACGCCTGCGCCTTGCGCTTGCCGGGTTTGGAATCCGCCACCATCTGCTTCGAATTCGGCACGCCCGGCAAGGCCTGATCGCCGCTTCTCGGCGAGGCCGTCGTCGGCGCGCTTTGCGCGGTGTCGGATTCGACGGGCTGCGGCTTGGCCTTGGCGGTCGGCGGCTTCACGGCCTCCGGCTTCTGCGGCTTGGCAGCGTTCTGTTCAGGCGCCTGGGCCGCCCGCTCGAGCGTGGTGCGCGGGCGAAGGCCGGGCACGGCAATGCTATCGGGCAGATCGTCCTGCGGCGGCAGCGAGGCGACCTGGTATTCGCCGTCCTTGCCATTATTGGCGGTATTGTCGGCGACATCGGGCGCATCGCTGTTCTGCAGCGCGACAGCGGTCGGTACATCCGCCGTATCTTCAGGCGCGACGTTGGCAAGCGCCAGCGCCAGCTCGGAAGCGCCAGGAACTTCGGCCGGCTTCGAGCCGAAGCGGGCCTCGATCGGCGCGTCCGGCTGCGCGTCGCCGAAGCGGCTTGCCGAAGGCAGGCTGGCCAGCAGGAACGGCGCGTTCTCGGCGCGGGCAAAGGCATCGGCGAGCTTCTGCGGCGAAAGCGCCGCGCGCTTCACCACGCTATCGAAGCGGTCGGCGGCTCCGGCGGCCGAAGCCACCACCACGACTTTTTCATGCGCCACGCCATCGGGCGCGGGCAGCTTGAGCCGCGCCATCTTGCCGTCATGGCCGTTATTCTTCAGTTTTTCAGGGGCTTGGCCGTCATGCCTGAAGCTTGTCGCAAGGCTGAAGCAGCCGGCATCGCAGCCGCCGGTGAGCGAAGCCGCCCTATAGCCGCCATTGACGCCAAGATGCGGTGCCCAGGCATTGGCGATCTGCCGGCGCTGGTCGCCAAGCGCGATCGTGTTGGACGAAAGCAGGCCTTGCGGCAATCCGTTGGAAGCGGCGGTCAGCGAGGTGCTCACCGAATAAAGCCCCGCCAAGGTGGCGAAGGACCATAGGGCGAGGGCGGCGCCGACAGCAGGCACCAGGACCCAACGATGACTAGACTTTTTCGAAGTTACCTCCCCATGAGGAGCGTCACCCCGGTTTTTCAAACGCAAAAACGCCATACGACCACTCTCAATCGGCATGCCGGTTTTCGCACCTGGCACCCGTCACGATCACAGTTCGCTGGTGCCCCCTGCACCTTCACGCGTCTGTTGCCGATTGATTCAAAAGATGGACAAAGATGGTTAACCAATCCCTCCACCAATCGCCGATTTGGCGACGGTCCATACGAAAAAAGAGCCCTCCATGGTCTTCGCCACGGTAAAAATGCTCTCCCTCACCCGCTTTGCTGCCCGTTTTTCCGGCCTCTGTCAAGAAACCGTGAACAACGGAACCACAACATCTTCAGCCGGCTAGAGGGCGATTTGGGTTAAAATGCGACGACCCGGCCAAGTGCGGAATAAGCCAGTCACGAAAGCTTTGGGCCAGTCGAGGCGGGTTCTTGGGTGTGGGAGATAGATTCTGTGTCGCGAGGATCGCCCCCAAAAAAGTCGCCCGCCTGATGGCGGGGCTGCGGCCCCTGAAGCGACAAAACCCACAAACGTCAGCGCGGCCTTTCGAGGCTGTCGGCGACGCCCACGTGGTGACGATAGACCATTTCCCAGCCTTTCCATCCTGTGAACAGAAGGATGAGGACCACGAGCAAGGAAAGTGTGAGACCGACTGGGATGACCGCCGCATCGCCGTGGGCATAGCGCGAATACCAGTTGTAGAGCTCAATCATGACGGCAAGCACGTTGCCGCCGGCGTGAAGCCATGCGTCCCGAAGATTGCGGACCTGGTCGTCGCCCAAGACATCGGTCAGCCCGGCAACAGCGGCGAGGGCAGCCATGATCAAGCCGGCTCCGAGAAGCCATACCGTGCCGGTCACCCAGCCGGGATTGCCCGTTCGCCAGAAGATCAGGTCGCAAAAGAGAGCTGCAACAAAAAACGCGATGGGAAAGGGAATGAGCATCGGATGGATCGGGTGGCCGCCGATGCTTGCCGTGCTGCGCGGAAAGTGGGTCATGATGTCGCCTCCACGCTGGCCGGCCTACCGACCCTCATCACCGGAGCCGGCGAGCCGCGACAGAGAACAAGAAACCCCGCGACGAGTGGAATGTTCCATTGCTCGTTTGCATGACTGCGCCGACGCCTTTCCGGCGCGAAGTCGAGTGAGGCCGGGCGATCAGGGAGTGATATGGCGGCGCACCGTCTTCCACTCCTGCCAGATCAGCCACATGACGATGGCATCGAAGACGGTCAGCACGAGCAGGCCGGGCGAATGCGTGTAGGAGTAGCGATACACCTGGTAAGCCATGAAGGCGCCGAGCGCGACCAGCGAGGCAGGGTAGGACCACAGCTTGCCGCGCAGCAGGCCGATGACCAGCAGGAGCTTAATCAGCCCGTGGCTGAGCAGGTAGAAGGCGTAGAATTCCTTGCTCGCGATCGAGAACCCGGCGGCTATCCGCGACAAATGGCCGGCTATGAAGTCGTTGGGATCCTCGATCAGCTCCTCCTGGGTGAGCATGTTGACCCAGGAGGCGATGGTTTGCGTGGTGACGAGGTAAAGCAGGATGCCGCCGACGCACTCGATCAAGGCATGGGCACCTTTCAGCCATACGCTGACCTCAAAGAGCTGGTGAATGCGATGCTCGCCGGCGGGCTTCAACGATCGACCCCATGGTCGACCAGGGAAATCAGACAAAAATGGACGCTTCTCTCACGCACTGGATCAACTCTGCCGCCGGCATCAGCCCGCTTCTTGATAGGACAATGATCACGATCTCACAAATCGGCGTGCCGCTGATGGTGATCGCGGTCGCCCTGCAATGGTGGTCGAGGACCGATCGCGCCCATGTGCGCCATGCCTGCCTGTCCGCCGGGCTTGCCTTCCTGGTCGGGCTGGCGGTCAATCAGGCGATCCTCTTGTTCGTCCACCGGATCAGGCCCTACGACGCAGGTGTCACGCATCTTTTGATCACACCTAGCGCCGACTGGTCGTTCCCGTCCGATCATGCCACCGCCAGCATGGCCATCGTAGCGGCCTTCGCCATGCAGGCGCTGCCGCGCCGCACGCTTGCCTTGCTCGTTATGGCCGTGCTGATCTGCTGGTCGCGGCTTCATGTCGGTATCCACTATGCGGGCGACGTCGCCGGAGGCGCGGTCACCGGGGTCGCGGCCGCCCTCGCGGTGCGGCTTTGCTATCGCGAGAATTCACGGCTGGATGCCTTCGCCACGAGGATCCTTTAGGCTAGAGCGTTTCACCGTTTCACGAAAACGGCGAACCGCTCTATCTCTTTATTTTGACGCAATTCCTGACGGAAAACTACTCACACTTTCCTGGAATTGCTCTAGAGGCCAAGGGTTGCGGCCGCCACCGCCAGGTACCGGCCGGCCTTGGCGAGGGTGACGATCGCGATAAAGCTCCACAGGGGCTCGCGCAGCACGCCGGCCATCACCGTCAACGGATCGCCGATAAACGGAGCCCAGCTCAGCAGCAGGCTCCATCGTCCCCAACGGTGATAGCGCGCCGCCGCGCGGTCGAGGGCGGCAGGCTTTGCCGGAAACCATTTGTGGTCGCGGAAGCGATCGATGCCGCGGCCCAGCAGCCAGTTGACCACCGAACCAAGCACGTTCCCGATCGTCGCGACGAGAACCAGCGCGGCCGGCGAATGGGTCCCGGCCAGCAGCAGGCCGACCAGCACTGCTTCCGATTGCAGCGGCAGGATGGTCGCGGCGGCGAAGGCGGTCAGGAAAAGTCCGCCGAAGGCGGCAAGGTCACCAAGCATTGCCCGTCCGTCAGTTCGCCTTGGCCATTTCGAATCCCGAACGGCGTGGGTCGTGGAGACCGTCGCCCAGCTCCGATTCTGACCGGCGCTATCACAAAAGTGACGCGATCGCCCCCCTATATGCTATATGCTACGCTTATGTCGTCGAAACAGGGTCATCGTTATGGATGCCAGCGAATTGCAGGCCGTAGGCGACACGCTGATGCGCCTCGTCACCCCCAGCATGACGCCGAAGGATCTGGTCAAGGCGGTCCGCAGGGAGCATCCCGGCGCCAGGAAGAAGGACATCGCCCGCGCCGCCTTCCACGCCATCATCGCCAACGCCGACCAGGACCCCGGCAAATCGCGCAACCTCCAGGCTTTCGCGCTTGCCGAGCGCACCCAGCAATCGGAATAAATTGCCGCGAATTGTAGCATTGGGCTTGCCGGAAACTTAATAAGCGACTTCTAATTTATGGCTCCGCCGGCACTAGCCCCAACCGGTAGCGAGCCCATGACCAAAAACCTCGGCAATGCCAAGCCCAGCGCTCCAGCCAAGGAGATAAGCGCCTCGCTGTTCAGCCGGGCGGCGCCGGCGCTGTTTCCCCTGGTGGTCGCGGCGCTCGGCTATCTCGTCGGCCGGCATTATTTCGGCCTTTGATGCGCGGCCGGCTTCAGGTGGTTTTCCAGTCTGATCGTGATTGGTCCGTCTCGGCCCTGCGCTTGCAGCTTTGGTCCTAGGGCCTAGGTCGTTCTTGCCCTCGCATGGGCGCAAGCGCATCCTTTCCTGTAGCCGGCGGCCTCGCAAACTCCGGTCAGGCCCGGCCGCCGAACCCAGTATCACCCCCCAAGGCTGCCGGGCCGCCCATCGCTCCGCGAGTTTATGTAGTCTTTGCTCGGGATGAGGCGACGTGGGCGCCATAATCGCTTTTGTCCGTCGGATATCACAAATCTATTGAATTTCCGCGAGTGCCTTTGCACTAAAGGTCGAGCAGCTCCGCTTTTCAGCAACTTCAGCCGCTCTAGATCGTATCGGATCTAGGAACCGAATACTTGGGTCGAAGGGCAGGGGCCATACATGATAACAAGTGAGCCAGACAGTGTCCGTGTAAAAACCGTCAACGGCCAATGGATCGTGCGCGTCGTGGACGGCGGCAGGCTGACGCAGCAAGTGTTCGATATTCACGAGCAGGCTGAGAGCTTCGCCGAGGAGGAGCGGCTGCGATTAGGGCTCCCCGGGGAACCACCGGCCGAGGAGTCGGCCGGCCCGCCGCAGAGCGGACAGGCTGGTTGAGATCGTCGACGCTCAAAGCCCACAAAAGGCGCTGCCTGCTTTCGTGTGGTTTGCGCTTTGTCTCAAAATGCGGGAACTATCGGCGGACGGGGAAACGCTGCCGATGTGCAATCTTTACAACATTACCACCAGCCAGGAAGCGATCCGCCAGTGGACGCGGGCGTTGCGTGACATAACCGGCAATCTGGAACCGTCGGTCGACATCTATCCCAACCAGCCGGCGCCGGTCGTGCGCAATGCCGTCGACGGCAGCCGCGAACTCGCCAGGCTGCGCTGGGGCATGCCGACGCCGGCCGAGCGGGTGCGCGGCAACGCCGATTCCGGGACCACCAACATCCGCAATCCTCAATACGCGCACTGGCTTCCCTATCTGGGGGTCGAGAACCGCTGTGTCGTGCCGGTCACGAGCTTCGCCGAACCGTCGCCGACCCCGGGCGACAAGGACCCGGAAACCGGCGTGCAGAAGAACTTCTGGTTCGCGATCAACGAAGAGCGGTCGCTGTTCTTCTTCGCCGGCCTTTGGACACCTTGGCATGGCGTGCGCAAGGTGAAGGAAGGTCCGGGCGATCACGAGCTTTACGGCTTTCTGACCACGAGGCCCAACGCGCTGATCGCGCCGATACACGAGAAGGCAATGCCGGTGATCCTGACCACGCAGGAACAGACCGAGCTGTGGTTGACCGCGCCGTGGCCGGAGGCAAGGAAGCTGCAGCGGCCGGCGCCGGACGACGCGCTGGTGATCGTGGAAAAGCCTGCGACGCAGATCAAGTTTCCGATTGGGCCGCCGGCGCAGGGATCGTTGCTTTAATGGCGAGGGCGCTTGGCACTCTATCCTCGCGCCTTCTGCAGCACCCAGATATATCCTTTCGGCGGATGGTCCTGGTCGATGAATTGGGTCTTCACCACCGTGTCCTTGCGGCCGCAGCGTTTGCAGCGGAAGCGGACGGCTTCCAGCGGCTTGTTCCAGCCCACCACCTTGGCCACGTCGTTCGCCTTGAAGCGGCCGGCGTGATAGCAATGGCGGCATTCGACGACGAGCAGCATGTTGGCCTTGGCCGCGCGGCCGACGCTGTCCATGGGGCCGGCCATCCGTCATGCCCGGTCGCAATAATCCTTGGGCAGCGGCAAAAGACCGAGAAGGGCGGTCCGGAAATCCGGCTCCCGGCCAGCTACCGCGCCCATCACCTCATGCAGCCGGTCGACCAGACCATTGAGCCGCCAGTACATTTCACCATTCGCTTTTAGGTTGAGTTGCGCTGCGAGCACCGTCTCGCGCAGCTTCAGCGCATCGCGAATGATCGCCTCCGCCTCTGAATGGAACAATCTGTCATAGCGGCTTTTCCGTCTGCCCAACGCGGCTCTCCCTAGTATCGAGCAACCGCCCCACCTACTGACCAAAATAGGAACGCATTCCTCGTCGAGTCAATTCGCGCTTGACATATTTGTTCCCTTTTTGTTCACTTTCTAATACAAGCCGCTGGGAGCAACCGTCATGAGTCACATCATAAGGCTGGACAGCCGCCAGGAAGCCGCGCTTCAGGGGGTCGCCGAGAGCTTCATTGCCCAGCACAACGGCGATGCGGTGAAGGCTCTGAAAGAGATGATCGTGCTGAACGGCCATCTGCAGGAGCGCCTCGACGCGCTCAACACGCCACGCAAGGCAGGCCGCTGACCCAGTGTTTGGGCAAAACGCCGCTCGCGCAGGTCGCCGGCAGAGTGCAGTATTCCGCCTTCGCTATCCCAAATGCTCCACCCTAAGCTTCTCCTTCATCCGCTCGAGCGCCCGCTCGCCGCCGGCCGCGAGGTCATCGGCGATTTGGGCAAGCTTGTCGTCGGCCTTGCGGTGTTTGCTGCCCCAGGCGCCTAGCGTCGCCAGCACCGGCAATAGGTCGATGCCGGCCTCGGTCAGCCGGTAGATCGCCTTCAGGCCATGGCTAGGGTCGTCGCTGCGGGTGAGGATGCCTTCCTCCTGCAGCGTCCGCAACCGCTCGGCCAGCGTGCGTGACGAGATGCCTTCATCGGACAGCAGGAATTCGCGAAAATGCCGTTTCCCGGCGAAGGCCAGGTCGCGGATGATGAGCAGCGTCCAGCGGTCGCCCAGCAATTCGAGCGAAAGGCTGATCGGGCAGCCAGATCGTCCCTTGGATGTCATCAATATGATTCCATTTGTAAATCAATTTACTATTGACACCGTTGTTGCGTTGCGTCAAACGGTTCCAAAAGTAAATCGATGGTGAGGAGATCGAACATGAAGAAGCTGATCCTTCAGATGCAAATGTCGGTGGACGGCTTTGTCGGCTCCGATGAGGATCGGCGCTGGCAGCTGTGGGAATGGGGCGACGACAGCGCCTGGGACGAGGAGCTCAAACAGGATTTCAACGCCGTCCTCACCACCGTCGACACCATCCTGTTGAGCCGCAAGATGGCGGAGCAGGGCTACCTTGCCCATTGGGGCAATGCGGCGAAGAAATATCCGAAGGATCGCTTCTATGCTTTCGCGCAGCGCATCATCGAGGCTGAGAAGGTGGTGGCGAGCGACAGGCTCGAAGCATCGCGTTGGGAGCGCACGCGGGTCGTGAGCGGCGACCTGCCGCCTGAGATCGACGCGCTGAAGCGGGGAGAGGGCGGCGACATCACCGTGTTCGGCGGCGCCGGCTTCGCCTCGGCGTTGATCGCCGCCGGCCTGGTGGACGAGTTCCAGCTGTTCATCAATCCGGCGGTTCTGGGCAGCGGCCGCCGCATCTTCGACAAAGGCGGGTTCGCCGGGCTGACGCTCCTCGGCTCGAAGTCCTATGCCTGCGGCATGGTGGTGAGCCGCTACGCACCGGGGCAATGAGAGGCGGCAACCGAGGCCGCGCCGCCTTGAACCAATCTCGCAGCAGGCCTTCCTAACTGGCCCCCAGCCTCACTGCCCCGCTTGGTCGGCGTCGGTCAGCGTACCGAGGAAGGCGACGATGTCGTCGATCTCGGGGTCGGTCAGCGCAGGCTTGTCGCCGGGCTTTCTGCCGTTGAAGGGCGGGTCGGTGTTGAGGTTCGGCCAGTAGACTTTTGGCAGGTCGTCGAATTTGTTCACCGTGCCGTCGGCCCGCTTCGGATACCAGCGGCCGGGATCCGTGTCGCGGCTGGCGTAGAAGGCCACCGCCTCGCGAAGCGTGTGGAAATAGCCATTATGGAAGAAGCTCTTGCGCAAGGCCACGTTGCGCAGTGTCGGCGTCTTGAACAGGCCGCAAAATTCGGCGCGTCCCTTGAAATCGGTGCGCAGCGGGCCGCACAGGCCGAGGTCGAAATAATCGGGATCGGCATTGGCGGGGAGCGACGGATTGCGCGGCACGGCGATCGCGATGAGGCCGTAGTCGGTGAACTGCGGCGGCTCGCCGTCATTGGCCGGCTCGCTCAAATGGCAGCTCGCGCAATTACCCTTCGCCTCGTCCTCGAACAGCATGCGGCCGCGCAATTCCTGCGCGGAGAGCTGTGCCTTGCCTGCGAGAAAGGCGTCGTAGCGGCTGGAATAGGGGTAGAAATCGGCACTGCTCTGCTCGAATGTGCCGAGTGCTTCCACCGCGGCATCGAAGGCGTCCCGCGGATGGTCGAAGACATCGGCGCCAAAGGCAGCCTCGAACGCCTTTGCATAGGGCGCCTTGCGGAGGCGGGCGGCCACCTGGGCCTCATCCTTGTTGCCCATCTCGAAGGGAGAGAGCAGCGGGATTCTCGCCTGGTCCTTGCCGTGGTCGGCCCGGCCGTCCCAGGTGAGCCCCCCGGTCGGGCCATTGTCGACGCTCTCGTCGCCTTCGTCCTCGGAGTCGTGAAAATGCTCGGTGAAGGCGGGCGTCGCCTGCAAATAGCGCAGCGACGGCACGGCGCGAACGCCGGGCTGGTCGAGCTTGGCTCCGCCCATCTCGACCGGCGAAGCCGAGGCCGGTCCGAAAGCGTGGTTGGGATCGTGGCAGGATGAGCAGGCCTGCTTGCCGGAAGCAGAGAGCGAAGGGTCGAAGAACATCTGCCGCCCGAGCGCCGTCAGCGCCTCGGCGCGCGCATAGGCTTCCTGGCGCGACATCGGGCCGGGATGGACGCCCGACGGCTCCGCGGTGTTGGCAGGCGCGGTCAAGCCGACGATCGAAGCCGCCACAAGGGCGATCGCGTGACCTTTCCGTCCCATCGTCTGCGGCGATATCCCTGATTTCCCTTCACCTGATTTCGTTCGCGACGTAAGGTTCAAGTGCAACGGATTGATGACCGGCTTTCTCGCTCACGAAACCGTGTTCGAACCTCGCAGAACTGTCACATAGGTGACAAGGCGTCGAAGTAGCTGGGCATTGATGCAGTTGCGTTCCTGCATTGCCGTCCTCCAGCCATTCCCAAGCCACGAGGCATCCTTCAATGACCCGGTCCCTTCTCACCTTTTGCCTCGCCTCCACGGGGCTGGCATCGCTCTCCGCCGCTGCCCATGCGGCTCCTCCCGGCTACGACAAGATCGACACCGTGGTCGTCATCTACGCCGAGAACCGCAGCTTCGATAATCTCTATGGTGGCTTCCCCGGCGCCAATGGCCTCGCCAATGTGTCGCCCGACCAAGCGCGCCAGCTCGACCGCGACGGCAAGCCGCTCTCCGAATTGCCCCCGGTCTGGGGCGGGCTGACCGGCAAGGGCGTCACGCCGGCGGTGACGGAGGCGCAGAGCGCGCATCTTCCCAACGCCGTCTTTGCCATCGACGACCCCAAGGGCTTCAACGAGGGCACCAACGTCGTCACGCACGACCTGTGGCACCGCTTCTACCAGGAGCAGATGCAGATCGACGGCGGCCGGAACGACAAGTTCGTCGCCTGGGCCGATTCCGGCTCGCTGGTGATGGGCCATTACGACGGATCCAATCTGCCAATGTGGAGCATTGCCAAGAAATACGTTCTGGCGGACAATTTCTTCCAGGGAGCCTTCGGCGGCTCCTTCCTCAACCATTTCATGCTCGCCTGCGCCTGCGTGCCTTATTATCCCAATGCCGACACCAGCCCGGTGAAGGGCCAGATCGCTATCGTCGAACCGGATGGCGTGACGCTGAAGCCGGCTGACAATTCGCCCGCCTCGGCGCTGGCCGGCGTACCGAAATTCGCCAATGACGGCGCCATCACGCCCGACTTCTACGCCGTCAACACCATGCAGCCGCCCTACCAGCCGAGCGCCAACAAGCCGGCCGAGGGCGGCGACAAGGCACTCGCCGACCCGGCGCAGCCGACCACGCTGCCGCCGCAGCACGAGATCACCATCGGTGATCTCCTGTCGCTCAAGGGCATCTCCTGGGCCTGGTATTCAGGCGCCTGGCAGGCCGCGCTCGACGGCAAGAACGCGACACCGGTGCCGAACTTCCAGTTCCACCACCAGCCCTTCAACTATTTCGCGGCTTACGCGCCGGGCACCGCCGCGCGCGCCGAGCATATCAAGGACGGCGGCCTCGGCGGCGAAGCGTTCATCAAGGCGATCGACGACGGCAAGCTGCCGCAGGTCTCCTTCTACAAGCCGCAGGGCAACCTCAACGAACATGCCGGCTATGCCGACGTGACCTCGGGCGACCAGCATCTGGCCGATATCGTTTCGCATCTGGAGAAGAGCCCGCAATGGGCGCATATGCTGGTGGTCGTCACCTATGACGAGAATGGCGGCTTCTGGGATCATGTCGCCCCGCCAAAGGCCGACCGCTGGGGCCCGGGCAACCGCGTCCCGGCCTTCATCATCTCGCCCTACGCGAAGATGGGCATTGTCGATCACACGCAGTACGACACCACCTCGATCCTGCGCTTCATCACCAACCGCTACGACCTGCCGGTGCTGCAAGGCATCGTCGCCCGCGACAAGGCGCTGCGCAACAACGACCAGGCGCCGATGGGCGACCTGACGGCGGCGCTCGATCTGACGCGGTGAGGGCGTGAAAGAAGCCCGTTACGCCGCGGTCCTTCACACCCCTCTGTCCTGCCGGGCAGAGGGGTGCTGTCCCGCCAGCCTCTCCGATGTTCCCTCTGCGCAGTAGATTGAATCAACCCGGCAGAATGCGCTGCTATCGGATTGTTTTGCTAGAGTGGGAGCGCGCCGCGCTCACTCCGCCTCATCCACCCAGATCAGGCGCAGCAGCCGCAGCAGTGTCGCCCGTTCCTTCCTGCTGAGACGCTCCAGGAAACGGTTTTCGTGTCGGCGCACCTTGAGGCGCCAAGCGGGCATTGCCGCCTTGGCCGCCCCGGTCAGGCTGAGTTTCCGCACGCGCTTGTCCTCTGCATGATCGTCGCGCTCGATCAGGCCGCGCTCCTCCAGTTCGGCGAGCAGCGGCGCCATGTTGGCGCTCTTCATGCCGAGCAGCCGGCAAAGCTCGGCGGCGCGGATGCCCGGCCGCTCGTCGATCAGCGCCAGCATGGCATAGGTCACCGGCCGCAGTGACGCCTCCGCCATCTCCACGGAAAAATCGTTGAGCGCCAGCGCCGATGCGCGCCGCAAATTGTAGCCGATCTGTGCGTCGAGCGCGTCCTCGCTGGGGACATCGCGAACTCTGGTCTCATCCATGTCCGATCGATCGCCGTGATCCATCCCCTTGTCAAGGCAAAAATACTATGCGACATAGCAAAGATAACGCTATGTAGCATAGCAATCGGAGGAGGAGACCGGCATGACCGAGAAGACGAGTGAAACCGAAGACTCGGTTGCCTTCGATGTCGAGGGCGGCATCGCCTGGGTCCGCTTCAACCGGCCGGCCAAACGCAACTCGATGAGCCCGACGCTCAACCGGCGCATGATGCAGGTTCTCGACGAGCTCGAATTCCGGGACGATGTTTGCGTTCTGGTGTTGTCAGGTGAGGGCGCAGCCTGGTCGGCCGGCATGGACCTCAAGGAATATTTTCGCGAGACCGAGGCGAACGGCCTGGGCGCGGTGCGCAGGGCGCAATCCGAAGCCTATGGCTGGTGGCGGCGGCTGCGATGGTACCGGGTGCCGACCATCGCCATGGTCAATGGCTGGTGCTTCGGCGGCGGCTATGGCCCGCTGTTTGCCTGCGACCTCGCCTTCGCCGCCGACGAGGCGCAGTTCGCGCTTTCCGAGATCAACTGGGGTATCCTGCCTGGCGGCGGCGCCACCAAGGTGGTGGTCGAGCTGCTGTCCATGCGCGATGCCATGTACCACGCGCTGACCGGCGAGCTTATCGACGGCCGCAAGGCGGCGGCCTGGAAGCTGGTCAACGAGAGCGTGCCGCTCAGCGGGCTCAAGGCGCGCGTCACCGAAGTGGCCGAAGTCCTGTTGAAGAAGAACCCGGTCGCGCTCAAGGCCACCAAGGACGCGATCCGCCGCGTTGCCGAGATGACTTACGACAATGCCGAGGACTATCTGGTGCGCGCGCAGGAGGCGGCGAATTCCTTCGACAATGAAGGCCGCAAGGAAGGCATCCGCCAGTTCATCGACGAAAAGAGCTACAAGCCTGGCCTCGGTGCCTACGACAAGGCGAGATGATCCGGAATGACCTGACGCCGTGACGGCACTGATGCCGGCCGGCAACCGATACGGCGCGCGACACGGGAGGAGAACGCAAATGCCGGCCTGGACGACACCCGACCCCGTCGCCCTGCATGCCCGGGCGCAGCCAGGCCGACTCGCCTGCGTCGATCTCGCGTCCGGCCGGCGCTGGACCTACGCGGCGCTCGACGACGCCATCCAGCGCGCGGTCGCTGTGCTCGAAAGCCATGGCATAGGGCAGGGGCAGCGGATCGCCTCGCTCGCCCGCAACAGCGCCGACCTCGTCATCCTGCAACAGGCCGCGATGCGTCTTGGCGCTATTTTCGTGCCGGTCAACTGGCGGCTCGCGGCGGTTGAACGGCAGGTGATCCTGGCCGATTGCGGCCCCTCGCTGCTGGTGCACGACGCCGACCTGGACATCGCGGCGCCGCCCGGTTGCGCGCCTGTTGCGGTCGCGCGCTTCGCGGCGGCGGTGGAAGCAGCGGCGCCCGCGCCGCGCCGTCCCTTGCCGGAAGCCGACCGGCCTTCGATCATCCTTTACACTTCAGGCACGTCGGGCCGGCCCAAGGGCGTCATCGTGACGGAGGCCAACGCTTTCGCCACGGCCGTCAATTTCGGTGTCGTCGGCCGCGTCAGCCATGACAGCATCGTCCTTTGCGACGCTCCGATGTTTCATGTCATCGGCCTGATCACCAATCTTCGCCCTGTCCTGCTAAAGGGCGGCACGGTTCTGATCTCCTCCGGCTTCGATGCCGGCGTCACCAATCGCCGGCTGGCCGACCCCAATCTCGGCGTCACCCATTATTTCTGCGTACCGCAGATGGCGAAGATGCTGCGCGAGCATGCAAGCTTCGCGCCCGCGCTCTGGACGTCGCTCAAGGCCCTTTTCACCGGCGGCGCGCCGAATCCCGCCGCGGATGTGCTTTGGTGGCTCCAGCAGGGCGTGCTCATGGCCGATGGCTACGGCATGACGGAAACCGGCACTGTGCTTTGCGTGCCGCCGCAGGCGGATCGCATTGCCGGCAAGGCGGGGTCCGCCGGCCTGCCGGCGCCGTCGGTTTCGCTGCGCATCGTCGATGACGCAGGCAACGATGTCGCGCCTGGCGACACGGGCGAGATCTGGCTCGCCGGCCCCAACGTCACGCCGGGCTATTGGAACCGGCCGGACGAGACGGCGAGTGCGTTCAGCGGGGATGGTTGGTTCCGCACCGGCGACATGGCGCGGCGCGACGAGGACGGTTTCGTGACCTTGGTCGACCGCCGCAAGGACATGTTCATCTCCGGCGGTGAGAACGTCTTCCCTGCCGAGGTCGAGACGGCGCTGCTTGCCCATCCAGACATCACCGAGGCGGCGGTGATCGGCGTCGCCGACGCGCGCTGGGGTGAGGTCGGCCGCGCCTTCGTCGTGCTGCGGCCCGGCCGGGCGCTCGACTCCGAGGCGCTGATCAGCCACTGCGCCGCGCACATCGCCCGCTATAAGGTGCCCAAGGAATTCCGGCTGATGGAAACGCTGCCGCGCACGGCGTCGGGTAAGGTTCAGAAGCACGTGCTGCGGGGGCTGGCATAAGGAGCGCGCGACGGGAAGCCCGCGACCCGGTTGTAAGAGGCCTACGTCCGTCTGCGTTGCCCTTCGCATTCGGCGATTGCCCTGTTGAATTCATGCCCGCTATGACAGATCTGTCAGCCATGCCGGCCGGAAGGATTTTGCAATGAGCGAGCTGAAGATCAGAACCCGCAACACTGGCGCGCTCGCGGTCATGCCCCCAGGCGACCTGCCCACGGTGACGACGCCGACCGGCGGCACGGTCGATGTCGTCACCCAGGTCAGCGCGCCGGGGTTCAATCCGCTCGATCTGCTCTACGCCTCGCTGGCCGCCTGCATGGTGCTCAGCGCCCGCATCGCCGCCACCCGTCTCGGCGTCGCCGATCGGCTGGGCGAAGTGAGGGCGGATGTAGGCGGCGAGAAGGCGAAGGACGAGCCCTCGCGGCTCGAGACATTCAACATCAAACTGGAAATCACCGGCGATCTCGATGCCGCGATGAAAGAGCGTATCCTGGCCGACGCTGAAAACATCTGCACCGTTTCCAACACGCTGCGCGGCGCGCCGACACTGCATGCGACACTGGGGTGAAGCCGATGGCGCATCTCTCCGCGATCGATTACGCCACCGCCTCCGACGACATCCGCGCCGAGCACGACCGCGAGCTTGAGCTGCGCGGCCGCATGACCAACATGAAGCGCATCCTGCTTCATTCGCCGGCCGCGCACCGCATCTACGCCGAATGGTTCACGCTGCGCGACCTGCTGAAGCCCACGCTCGATGACCGCACCATCTGGCTGTTCTCGAAAGCGATTGCCGAGACGATGCGCGCCGAGATTCCGGTGACTTTCTTCCGCCGCGCGCTGATCGATAGCGGGCTCGACCCCGAAGCGATCGAGCCCACTGCGGACGAGGCGCTGCTCATCGGCTTCGGCAAAGCGGTCGCGGCCGATTCCAACATCGTTCCGGACGAGACCTGGGCCGCGCTCAAATCTCGCTATGACGAGACGCTGCTCGTCAACCTCACCGCCTTCGCCGGCATCATGGTGGCGACCTGCGTGTTCACCAATGCGGTGAAGGTCGATCTCGATCCGGAGCTGGAGGGGTATCGGAGGCCGTGAAGCTGCTGATCTCGCCCCTTGTGGGGGAGATGCCCGGCAGGGCAGAGGGGGTGCTGTCCCGCCGACCTATCATTCTTTGAGGACAAATTCTCGGAAGTTGGCATTTGTCGCAACCCGGAGAGGTTGCGTTCCTTCACACCCCCTCTGGCCTGCCGGCCATCTCCCCCGCAAGGGAGATCGGCGCCCCCGCGCCTCGCCACCTTGCCATGAATCGGGTGGCTCCCCACGCCGCTCGTCCTATCTTCGTGGACAAGCAAGGAGGCGAACTCATGACCGTCCACTCCCTGAACACCAAGCGCGCCAGCCGCTCAGCCGAATCCCGTGCCGCGGCGCAAGACTGGCGCGCGCTGGTGTCAGACCTCAACGCTCATGGCAGCGCCGTCATGCCCGGCCTTCTCTCAGCGGAAGAATGCGCCGATATAGCCGGCCTCTATCCGCATGAGGAGCATTTCCGCAGCCATGTGGTGATGGCCCGCCACGGCTTCGGCAAGGGCGAATATCGCTACTTCAAATACCCGCTGCCTGATCTGATCGAGGGCCTGCGCTCAGCCCTGTATCCGCGCCTTGCCGCCGTCGCCAATGACTGGAACGAGAAGATGGGCGCAGCGCTTCGCTATCCCGCCGATCACGCCGCTTTCCTGAAGCGCTGCCACGACGAGGGCCAGACGAGGCCGACGCCGCTTCTCTTGCAATACGGCCCCGGCGACTTCAACTGCCTGCATCAGGACCTCTACGGCGCGCTTGCCTTTCCGCTGCAGGTGGCGATCCTGTTGTCCGAGCCCGGTGAGGATTTCAGCGGCGGGGAGTTCGTGCTGACCGAACAGCGCCCCCGCATGCAAAGTCGCGCCGAGGTGGTGCCGCTGAAGCGCGGCGACGCGGCGATCTTCGCCGTGCACAACCGGCCGGTGCAAGGCACCAAAGGATATTACCGGGTGAACCTCCGCCACGGTGTCAGCCGCTTGCGTTCGGGGCAGCGGCATACGGTGGGGATCATCTTCCACGACGCGAAGTAGGGCGCGGCGCCTAGCTCCTCCTTGTGGGGAGATTGGCTGCGGCGCCGCCTTCGGCAACCCCATCGTCTCATCTGCGTCGCTTCTGCCTCTTCCCCTCGCACCTTCAATCGCGTACACGCCCGGGCAAATCCCGCCAAATCAGCGCAGTTTCCCGGACCGCCCCATGATCCGTCTCGAAAATATCGGCAAGCAGAACGGTCGCCAAATCGTGTTCATCGAGGCCTCTGCCGCCTTGCAGAAGGGCGAGAAGGTTGGGCTGGTCGGCCCGAACGGCGCCGGCAAGACGACGCTCTTCCGCATGATCATCGGCCAGGAGCAGCCCGACGAAGGCCAGGTCTCGGTCGATCGCGGCGTCACCATCGGTTATTTCAGCCAGGATGTCGGCGACATGGGCGGAATGAGCGCCGTCGCCGAAGTCATGGAAGGCGCCGGGCCGGTGAGCGCGGTGGCAGCCGAGATGCGCGAGCTCGAGCACGCCATGGGCGATCCCGGCCGCGCCGACGAGATGGACGTAATCATCGAGCGCTACGGCGAATTGCAGCACCGCTTCGAGGAGCTCGACGGCTATGCGCTGGACGGCCGTGCCCGCGAGGTGCTGGACGGCCTCGGCTTCAGCCAAGAGATGATGGAGGGCGACGTCGCAAAACTCTCCGGCGGCTGGAAGATGCGCGTCGCACTGGCCCGCATCCTGCTAATGCGGCCCGACGTCATGCTGCTCGACGAGCCGTCGAACCATCTCGATCTCGAAAGCCTGATCTGGCTCGAGAAATTCCTCAAGGACTATGACGGCGCGCTGCTGATGACCTCGCACGATCGCGAGTTCATGAACCGCATCGTCAACAAGATCATCGAGATCGATGCCGGCGCGCTCACCTCCTATTCCGGCAATTACGAATTCTACCAGGAGCAGCGCGCGCTGGCCGACAAGCAGTTGCAGGCGCAGTTCGAGCGTCAGCAGGCGATGCTGGCCAAGGAGATCGCCTTCATCGAGCGCTTCAAGGCGCGCGCTTCCCACGCCGCGCAGGTGCAGAGCCGGGTGAAGAAGCTCGACAAGATCAACCGCGTCGAGCCGCCGAAGCGCCGCCAGACTGTGGCCTTCGAGTTTCAGCCGGCGCCGCGCTGCGGCGAGGACGTGGCAACGCTGAAGGGCATCCACAAATCCTATGGCAGCCGCAATATCTATTCGGGCCTCGACTTCCAGATACGCCGCCGCGAGCGCTGGTGCGTGATGGGCGTCAACGGCGCCGGCAAGTCGACGCTTTTGAAGCTGGTCGCCGGAGCTTCCGAGCCCGACGAAGGCTCTGTCGCGCGCGGCCCGAGCGTCAAGATGGGCTATTTCGCCCAGCACGCCATGGAATTGCTCGACGGCGAGCGCACCGTGTTCCAGACCCTGGAGGACAATTTCCCGCAGGCCGGCCAGGCGCCGCTGCGCGCGCTTGCCGGCTGTTTCGGCTTTTCCGGCGACGAGATCGAGAAGAAGTGCCGTGTGCTTTCGGGCGGCGAGAAGGCCAGGCTGGTGATGGCGCTGATGCTGTTCGACCCGCCCAACCTCCTGGTGCTCGACGAGCCGACCAACCACCTCGACATCACGACCAAGCAGATGTTGATCGAGGCGCTGTCGCAATACGAAGGCACGATGCTCTTCGTCTCGCACGATCGCCACTTCCTGGCGGCGCTGTCGAACCGCGTGCTTGAACTGACGCCCGACGGTATCCACACCTATGGCGGCGGGTATACCGAATATGTCGCGCGCACCGGCCAGGAAGCACCGGGGCTGAGAAGCTAGGGATCTTATTCAGAGCGCGTCGTAGACGGCGTCGATCAGCGCCTTGCGGCGCGGGTCCACATCGTCGAACCCCAGCATGCGGTTGGTGACATAGCCGAACCCGACGCCGGCGCCGGGATCGGCAAAGCCGATGGCGCCGCCCCAGCCGGTGTGGCCGAAGCTTTGGGCCGATGCGCGGCCGGCATAGACAGGGTCCTCGATCTGGAAGCCGGCGGCGAAGGCGGCCGGCAGCGCGAAGCTGTCGTCCATGCCGCGAAAGCGCGGCCTCGCGGCCTCTTCGATCGCCGCGCGGCCGACCAGGCGCCTGCCTTCAAAAGTCCCGCCCGTCGCCATCATGCCGTAGATACGCGCCAGCGCATGCGCCGTGGACTGGCCGTTGCCGCCCGGCACCTCGGCGGCGCGCCAGGCCCGGTCGTTGGGCGCCAGGGCGCGGGGCGTTGGGTTGTCGCATGCGTGAGGAAAGGGTGAGGCGCGCACGAAGTCGACCCATTCCGAGGCTTTCGGACCTTCGATCATCTCGGCTGCTCGGGCATCCTCGGGCGCCGACAGGCCGACATGGAAATCCGCCCCAAGCGGGCCGGCGATCTCTTCCGCGATGAAGCACCCGACGCTGCGCCCGTCGATGCGCCGCAGCACCTCGCCGGCAAGGTGGCCGTAGCTGAGCGCATGATAGACGCAACGGCTGCCGGGCTCCCAGAGCGGCGCCATGGCGGCAAGCGCATTGATATAGGGCGTCCAGGCGAGCATGCCCGCCTCGTCCATCGGCACGGCGAGACCGTTCAGCCCGGCTTGGTGCGACATCACCTGGTCGAGTGTGATCCTCTCCTTGCCGCAGGCCGCGAATTCCGGCCAATAGCGCGCGACCGGCGCGGCATAGTCCAGCTTGCCGCGTTCCACCAGCATGGCGATCGCCAGCGCCACGACGCCCTTGGTTGAAGACCAGACATTGACCAGCGTGTCACGCCGCCACGGCCGAGTCCGTGCGGCGTCCGCATGGCCGCCCCAAAGGTCGACGACGGTCTTGCCGTCGGCCACGACCGAGACGCCGCCGCCATGCTCGAGGCCTTGATCGAAAAACAAGGCGAACGCATCGCGCACGCCGGCAAAGAGCGGATCGCAGAAGCCTTCTATGGTCATGCCCGGATTCTCACCAAATGCGCCTCAGCCAAAGAGCTTGGTCACGAAGCCGCTGAACCAGGCAAGCTGCGCCGCGTGATGGGCTTCCATCAGCCGGTCCTGTTCGTCCCGGTCCTGCGCGCCGAGCGTTCCGTAGGGCGCGCCTTGGCGCTCCTGCCAGCGCCGGAAGCCGGCCGGGCCTTGCTCGGCGTGGAACTGCAAGGCGTAGGTCTTGTCGCCGATGCGGAATGCCTGGTTGGGAAAAATCTCGCTCGAAGCCAGGTGCACGGCACCCGCCGGCAGAGCGAAAGTGTGAAAATGGTTCTGCGGCAAGTAGAGCGGCCGGTCGAGGAAGTCGCCGGCCTCGGCCGTCGGCGTGATCTCAAAATAGCCGAACTCCCTGATTCCGCTATCCACCGGCCCGACATCGGCGCCGAGATGCCAGGCGATCTGCTGCGCGCCCTGGCAGATGCCGAGCAGCGGCAGGTCGTTGTCCAGGCAATGCTCGATCAGCGCGGCTTCGTGATCGAGGAACGGATGCTTGTCGGTGTCGAAGACGTTGAACGGACCGCCATAGATCACGGCTCCATCGATCGAGCCGAGATCGATCTGCTCGCCCTTGAACGGCATCGCGGTAGTGACCGCATGGCCGTTCGCCTCAAGCGTCGTCTGGACATGATCGTCGCCCGGTTCCTCCGAGTGCCTGACCAGAACGATGCGCTTCATCGGAGTTCCTGCCGCTCATTTTCGCGAAAACCACGATAGAGCTTAGCGGGTCATTGGCAATGTGCCAGCATCTGATCGTGTTTGGCGGCGCCGCCCCTCATGGGCGGCGCATCTCGGTATGGCGCCCTCATCATCCCTTCGCCAAGCCGCGATCGATCAGCCGCGCCAGGCGCGTGGAGAAGGCCTTGGCGTCGGCTGGCTTGTCGCCGTCGAGCACGCGCGCTTCGTCGTAAAGCAGATGCGCGGCGTCTTCCTTGAACGCCTTCTCCTCGTCGCCGAGTTTGGCCAGCGCCACCACGCGCTCATGCCGCGGGTTGATCTCGAGGATCGGCTTGGCGGCCTTGTCGAGCCGGCCGGCGGCGTTGAGCAGGCGCTCGAACTGGCGGTCCGGGCCATGCTCGGGCGCAACGAGGCAGACGGCGCTTTCGGTCAGCCGGTCGGAGGCCTTCACGTCCGACACCTCTTCGCCAAGCGTCGTCTTCACGAAGGCGAGGAAGGCGGCGATCTCCGATGACGTCTCGGCATCAGGCTTGGCCGCATCGTCGGGCAGGGGGATGTCGGCAAGCTCTGCCGCGCCCTGCGTCACCGACTTGAACGGCTTGCCGTCGAATTCCGGTGCCATCGACACCCAGAAACTGTCGACCGGATCGGTGAGCAGCAGCACCTCGATGCCTCGGGCGCGAAAACCTTCGAGCTGCGGCGAGGCCTCCAGCCGGGCGCGGCCGTCGCCGGCCATGAAGAAGATCGCCTTCTGGCCTTCCTTCATTGCGGCGACGTAGTCGGCAAGGCTGCGCCAGGGTTCGCCTGAGGCGGTCGAGTGGAAGCGGGCAAGCTTCAGAAGCTGCTCGCGCCGCTCGTAATCCTCGTAGAGACCTTCCTTGAGGACGACGCCGAAATTCTCCCAGATCTTTGTGTAGGTTTCGGCATCGTTTTCGGCCGTCTTGGCGAGGTCGCCGAGCACGCGATTGGTCACGCCCTTGCGGATAGCGGCGAGCAGCGGGCTTTCCTGGATCATCTCGCGCGAGACGTTGAGCGGGAGGTCAGCTGAATCGACCAGGCCGCGCACGAAGCGCAAGTAGCGCGGCAGGAGATCGGCATCGTCGGTGATGAAGACGCGCCGCACATAGAGCTTCATGCGGCCCTTGCGGTCCTGGTCGAACAGGTCGAACGGCCGCGATCCGGGCACGAAGGCGAGCACGCTGTATTCCTGCCGGCCCTCTGCGCGGAAATGGATGGTGGAGGCCGGCTCGTCATACTGGCCGGCGACGCTGCGGTAGAAATCGGTATATTCCTCGGGCTTGATCTCGCTCTTCTGCCGCACCCAGAGCGCCGTGCCGTCGGCGATGTCGCGCGGCTCTGCGCCGGGTTTTTCGACAAGCGTGATCGGCACCGGCACATGGCCGGACTGCGACTTCGCGAGGCCCTCGAGGCGATAGGGCGCGGTGTAGGAGGCAGCGTCTTCCATCAGATGCAGCACCACGCGCGTGCCGCGCTTGGGCGCGGCCTCCAGGGGCGCCGGCGCGATTTCATAGGTGCCCTTGCCATCGGACGACCAGCGGAAGGCCTGGTCGCTGCCAGCCTGGCGGCTGATGACGTCGACCCGATCGGCAACCATAAAGGCCGAGTAGAAGCCGACGCCGAACTGGCCGATGAGCTGCGTGTCCTCCGCCGCCTTGCCGGCCTCGACGCGCTCCATGAAGGCGCGCGTGCCGGAGCGGGCGATTGTGCCCAGCGCTTCCGCCATCTCGTCGCGGCTCATGCCGATGCCGTTATCCTCGACGACAAGCTCTTTGTTGTCCGGATCGGCGGCAATGGTGATGCGCGGCTTCGGATCCTCGCCCAGAAGCTCGGGCCGGCTGACCGCCTCGAAGCGCAGCTTCTCGCAGGCGTCCGCCGCGTTGGAGATCAGCTCGCGCAGGAAGACATCGCGATCCGAATAGACCGAGTGAACCATCATGTGCAGCAGCCGCGAGACGTCCGCTTCGAATGTCCTGGTTTCCGTCTTGGTGTCCGTCGTCATTCAGAATTCCTGGGTTGGTCGTTTTGTCCGCCGCGCCGACACGCGCCGGGCTTCAAATCTTCAGCCATTGTTGCTTGCGGACGCGTGCCCTGCCGGTCCTGCGGGCGCCAGCGAAGCCATGTCCGGCGCCAGAATATCGTGGCGGCGGGCGAAGGCAACAAGGGTTGCCCGCACCGTCTCCGCGTCGATCTCGCCGGCAATGCCGGCTTTGCAGGCGTTGAGCGCGACCGCATGCTCGCTGCTCCTGCTCGCAGCCGGCCAATCCTGCAGCAGGGCGTAGGCTTCCGCCACGGTCTCCAGCCGCGCCGGCAAGCCCATGCCGACCAGCACCGTGACAGGCTCTTCAAAGCGGTCGTGGTTCATGGTCCGGACCCTCTTTGGGATGGATGCCCACGGTGCCGGGGCGAAGCCCCCCGGCCAGCGCATGGCGGCGCGGGTAGGGCGGTTGCAGGACGACGCCGTGCGGCCGCGATTGGCCTATGCCGGTGAAGGCCCGCGCATCGACCAAGCCCGCCGGCGTGGTGTGCGTCGCTGAACTTTGCTGGCTCAGGCGTGGCGGCGGCAGCGCGCTATGCGCCTTCGTCAGGGCCTCGATCCAAGCCGCGACCGCCAGCGGCACAGGCGCGCGCCCCTCGATCCAGCGCGTCGCATCGGTCCTGGAACAGCCAAGCTCCTGCGCCAGGTCGCTGGCTTCCCATCGCAAGCTTCTCAGGCATTCCCGCAAGCGTCCTGCAATCATGGCAATCGCAATTCCGTTAGCCCAAATCCCATCGCGACATAGTCGGTCGGCCCCCGCCGCGGCGGGGGCCGATTTCGCTCAGCTTCGCGCTGATGTCTCGGTGGCCGACACCTGCTGCGCGGCAAGGAACATCAGCGTCGAGGCGACGGTCCGCCGGTTCCATCCGACGGCTTCGGCCGCGTCGAGCAGGCCTGCCAGCAGCGGCTTCAGCGCGCTTCGGCATTCGGTTTCATAGGCGAGGAATTCGCTTGCCGGATGCGTCGGTGCGGGAAGCGAGCCATTCCCGCTCATCATGTTCATGAGAGCCTCCCATCGTCCTGGTGAACGCCCGCTCCCGTTGCCGGAAGCGGGCTCTCGTCAGCGTCTCAGAAGTCCATGCCGGCGCCAGCAGGCATGGCCGGGGCGGCTTCCTTCTTCGGCTTCTCGGCCACCATCGCCTCGGTGGTGACGAGCAGTCCCGCGACCGAAGCCGCGTCCTGCAGCGCGGTGCGCACCACCTTGGCGGGGTCGATCACGCCCTGCTTGTAGAGGTCGCCATACTCGCCGGTCTGGGCGTTCCAGCCAAAGGCGAAGTCGGTCTTCTCGCGCAGCTTGCCGACGATGATCGAGCCTTCCGATCCGGCATTCTCGGCAATCTGGCGCGCCGGAGCCTCGATCGCGCGCCGCACGATATCGACGCCATATCTCTGGTCGGGATTGTCGACGGCAACCGCGTCGAGCGCCTTGGCCGCCCTGAGCAGGGCGACGCCGCCGCCGGGCAGGATGCCTTCCTCAACCGCGGCGCGCGTGGCGTGCAGCGCATCGTCGACACGGTCCTTCTTCTCCTTGACCTCGACTTCCGTCGCGCCGCCGACGCGGATCACCGCGACGCCGCCGGCGAGCTTGGCAAGCCGCTCCTGCAGCTTCTCGCGATCATAGTCGGAGGTGGTCTCCTCGATCTGGGCCTTGATCTGCGTGACGCGGCCCTGGATCTCCTCCTTCTTGCCGGCGCCGTCGACGATGGTGGTGTTCTCCTTCTCGATCGCCACCTTCTTGGCGCGGCCGAGCATCTCCAGCGTGACGTTCTCCAGCTTGATGCCGAGATCCTCGCTGATGGCCGTGCCGCCGGTCAGGATGGCGATGTCCTCCAGCATGGCCTTGCGGCGGTCGCCGAAGCCCGGAGCCTTGACCGCTGCGACCTTCAGCCCGCCGCGCAGCTTGTTGACCACCAGCGTGGCCAGAGCCTCGCCCTCGACATCCTCGGCGATGATCAGCAGCGGCTTGCCCGACTGGACCACGGCCTCGAGCACGGGAAGCAGCGCCTGCAGGTTGCCGAGCTTCTTCTCATGGATCAGCACATAAGGCTCGTCGAGCTCGACGCGCATCTTGTCCTGGTTGGTGATGAAGTAGGGTGAGAGATAACCGCGGTCGAACTGCATGCCTTCGACGACTTCCAGCTCGGTCTCGGCGGTCTTGGCTTCCTCGACGGTGATGACGCCTTCGTTGCCGACCTTTTCCATGGCCTCGGCCAAGAAGCGGCCGATCTCGGCATCGCCATTGGCCGAGATGGTGCCGACCTGTGCGATCTCGTCGTTTCTGGTGATCTTGCGCGCGTTGGTCTTGAGTTCGGCGACCACCGCATCCACCGCTTTGTCGATGCCGCGTTTCAGATCCATCGGGTTCATGCCCGAGGCGACCGCCTTGGCGCCTTCGCGGACGATCGCTTGGGCAAGCACGGTGGCCGTCGTGGTGCCGTCGCCGGCGAGGTCGTTGGTCTTCGAAGCGACTTCGCGGACCATCTGGGCGCCCATGTTCTCGAACTTGTCCTCAAGCTCGATCTCCTTGGCGACGGTGACGCCGTCCTTGGTGATGCGCGGGGCGCCGAACGACTTGTCGATGACGACGTTGCGGCCCTTGGGACCAAGCGTCACCTTCACCGCGTCGGCGAGGATGTTGACGCCGCGCAACATGCGCTCACGGGCGTCGGAATGGAATTTTACTTCCTTGGCAGCCATAGGATCACTCCTTGCTTAGGCAGTTTTCATTGACTGGGTTGTGGTTCGATGGAAGCCCCGGTCAGGCGGCTTTCTTTAGGGTCGCGGCTTGCTCGATCACGCCCATCACGTCGCTTTCCTTCATGATGAGCAGATCCTCGCCGTTGAGCTTGATCTCGGTGCCCGACCACTTGCCGAACAGGATGCGGTCGCCGACCTTCACGTCGAGGGGCACGAGCTTGCCGCTTTCGTCGCGGGCACCCGGGCCGACGGCGATGACTTCGCCTTCCTGCGGCTTTTCCTTGGCGGTGTCGGGGATGATGATGCCCCCGGCCGTCTTCTCTTCGGCCTCGATGCGGCGGACGAGCACGCGGTCATGCAATGGACGGAACGTCATATCGTTCTCCTTCAGGACAAACAGATTGCGAGAGGTCCCTCCGCTCCGGACCGGCGGGACCGGAGCGGGGCTCGCGACCCTTTCGGCGTCGCGCGCATGTCGAGCTAATTTTGCCTTCTTGTACTTTCAAGGGGCTGCCGAAAATTTTTTGGCACTCTCGACTGCCGAGTGCTAGCGCCCTGAAAAACATGCGATAAATCCGCTCGCGCGATGAAGGAAAAGGCTTGAATTCGCGATCGAGCTAAACAAAATTATCGGCGCCCGGCAGCGCCGGGACAGCTGAGAAATTTGGAACCCGAAACAAGGAGTTTTTGGAGACGGAGGACAGAAATGGACCGACAGACGCGCTCGCCGATCATTCCTTCCCTTGCTCCCGAAATATCAGACCTTTCGCTCGACCGGCTGCTTTCGCCGGCCAGCCATTTTCAGCACCCGCGGGATGTGCTGGAGGACGGCTCGCTCGACATATGGGAAAAGCGGGCGATCCTTTCGTCCTGGGCGTCCGACGCCTGCGCCGTGGAATCGATGCCGGCGCTGCGCCAGCCGCCGGGCGCCGCGCGGCCGGTCTCCTTCGACGAGATCATGGATGCGCTGCACCGGCTCGACGCAATTGCCCCGCCGCCCAGCGGCCCTGCCGATGACGACCGCCCGCAGGTGGTCGACCGGCTGGGCGCGTGAGGGCGCAAGGCGATGGAAAGCACGGTCAGCGGGGAATTCCGCTTGCAGATGAATGGCTATGGCCTGACCGCTGCCGAGATCCATTATCATCTGCCCGACCATCCCAGCCTGCTCCAGCTTTACGTCTGGCAGGACTATGATCTGGCCCCGGATTTCCCCACGCTGACGGTTTTCTGGGCTTGAGAACGCGAGCTGGTCGTCGCCTTGCATTCTGTTCGCGTCGCCCCCCATCGGCGCATCAGGCCATCGGAATGGCGCACCGTCGACGGGATCATCGCTGTCCATTGAAGATCAGCTCCCTCGGGCGGTCACGTTGTGCGGCCGCCTTCTGCCTGCATGCTGACGAAGAGGGTGATTTTTCACGACCTTGAAGGCGGCTTGGGGGCTAGGCCCTTGACGTCTCGCCGTTGAATTCCCAGATCGAATTTGCCGGGTCTTGAGAGACCGGCAAGGTCAAGGAGCGCCGCTTCCTTGGCGCTCCTCGTATCTATGTTGCTCAATGGAGGATATAGCTATGAGAACCACCTTTGACTTCAGTCCCCTGTTCCGGTCGAGCATCGGTTTCGATCGGATGTTGAACGCTCTCGAAACGGCGAGCCGGATCGAAACCGTCGACAATTGGCCACCCTACGACATCGCCAAGACCTCGGAAGACGACTACCGCATCAGCATGGCGGTGGCAGGCTTCGCGCAGGACGAGCTGGACATTACCCAGGAGCAGAACATGCTCATGGTCTCGGGCCAGAAAGCCGGCGAAGATAAGGGCGAGTACCTGCATCGAGGCATCGCTGGCCGCGCGTTCCAGCGCCGCTTCGAGCTTGCCGACCATGTCAAAGTCGTCGGCGCCAACCTGGTCAATGGCCTGCTGACGATCGATCTGAAGCGTGAAATTCCCGAAGAGATGAAACCGCGCCGGATCGAGATCGCAGCCGACAAGGCGATGCCCAAAGGCACGACGAAGAAGATCGAGGCCGAAAAGCACGCCGCCTGAGGGCCTTGCTGCAAGCGCGTCCGCGCAACGCGCCGGGCGCATTGCCCGGCGCGAGAAGCCTTTTCGGGTTCGATGAACAGAAAGGAGGAAACCATGAGCGTCCGTGATCTGATTCCCTGGGGCCGCAGCAACGGCAACCAAGTACCAAGCCTGTTCCGCGACGGCGAACGCGATCCATTCCTGTCGCTGCATCGTGAGGTGAACCGCCTGTTCGACGATGTTTTCCGCGGCTTCGACAGCCGGTTGCCGTCTTTCGGCGGTGTCTCCGCCCTGGGCGCTGGTTGGCCGAGCATCGAGATCTCCAACGGCGAGAAGGAGATCAAGGTGATGGCCGAGGTGCCGGGCCTCGAACAGAAAGACATCGAAGTCCTGTTCGATGACGGCGTGCTGACGCTGCGAGGCGAGAAACGCTCCGAGACGGACGACAAGGACAGGCAGTTCTCCGAGCGCTACTATGGCCGGTTCGAACGCCGCATCCCGGTCGGCTACGAGGTCAACGAGGACGAGGTGGCGGCGCGCTTCAGGAATGGCGTGCTGACTGTCACCTTACCGAAGAGCGAGAAAGCGCAGTCGCAAGTCAAGCGTATCGACATCAAGAGTTGATGAATCGACGCGGGAGGCGATCGACGCGCCTCCCGCGTCGCAATCCAAGAAACCACGCCGAACCGATGGCCGCGTAGCGCAACTCTTCGCGGTCGCTTGAACTCGGCCGAGGATAGAGGAAATTCATGCGACGGGAGCTTCTTTTTTTGGTTGAAAAGTCTTCGCATCGGTCATGTGAATGATGACAAGCAGCGCGCTGTCTTTCCCTGTTGCGGCGCGGGCTTTCAGCGCGAGCGCGGAGAGAGAATTAACATAAGTTAAGAGCCGAAGTACGATCACCTGGCCGCGTATCCGCATAAGATTGGGAGCGGCGATAACCTTAATTTTGGTTTCCTTTCCACGGGCTTCCCGAACAGAAGGTAAAGATATAGATTAGCAATTCGTTAAGTACGCGTGGGGCGCGAGTAAGGGATGTGCCGTGATGAATTTTAAGTCTCTGATCAAGCGGGCCGAGGACGTCGATAAGGAATTTCAGGACCTTCAATCGGATCTGGCGGAAGCATTCGAGGACGTTCTGAAAGATGATGAACAACCGCCGTCGGGAGACGATATTGTTGACGGCCAGGAACTCGTGGCAAGCGACGAGAATCCGCCGTCTGCGGAGCAGGCCGAGCAAGCTTCATCGCGGTTGACGCCCCATACCCAGACGCGGCTCGCCGCGCTCGAGGCGGTCGCCGGGCTTTTCCGGGATGGCCAGGGCCATCTGCAGGAGATCGAGGCGAAGCTGGCTGAGATCGCCACCGCGCATCACATGACGCGCGAGGTTCTCAACGTCTTTCACCGCGACGTATTGCGCTCCAACGAGCTGGAGCTGGCAAACCTCGCTCTTACCACCGAACACAAGGCGCTCTCGGAACAATTGCTGGATGCCGCCCGCAAGCAGCGCGAGCGCGACGGCGCCGCTGAGGCTTGGCACCAGCGCGAGGCGAGCCTCGTCCAGGACCGGGAGCAATTGCGCTCGGCGCTGGCGGCCGTGCGCCTGGAACTGGTGGAGATGAGCAATGAGAGCGCCAGGCGCGAGACGGAGTTCGGCGAGATCGTCAAGGCCCTGACAGCAAAAACGGTGGAGCTCGACAGGCGCGGCGCCGAGAACAAGCTGCTGCGTGAAAAGCAGGTCGGCCTGTCGGTCGACCTGGAGCAAGCGCAGAAGCGCGAGGCCGAGGCACGGCATAAGTTCGACGAATTCGCGGCAACCCACGCCAGCGAAACCGCTCATATTGCCGAACTGATGGCTCAGCTCGGCAACCACGAAAAGGAAGAAGCCCGCCTGCAGAAGATGCTTGAGGCAACACAGGCCAAGCTTGCCGAAACGGCCGAGGCGGCGCGGATCGCCGAAAGCGATAGCGCCGCCGAATTGGCGCGCAGCCAGGCCGAAATGCGCGGCCTGCGCGCCGAGATCCAGGAATTGCAGTCGCGCCTGGACCGGGTCTCGGCCGAAAATGGCGAAGCCACGGCCGAGATCACCAGGCTCAAGGCGCAGATGAACGATGCCGTCACCGAACGACAGATTGCCGAGGAAAGGCTTGCCGTCCTCAGGGAAGAGAGCGAAGCCGACAAGAAGAACCTGTCCGTGGTCAGCACCAATCTCTCACAGCTTTCGCTGCAGCAGGCGTCCGAGCAGATCCAGCTCGATATCCAGAAGCAGGAATGCGAGGACCTGCATGCCGAGGTCGAAGCGCTCAACGCCCGCATCCGGGAATTGCTGCCTTACGAGCGGCTGCATCGGGTGACCGACGCAAGGTCGCGCAAGGATGCCGCGCCTCAGGCCAACGGGATCATCGCGGAAGCGGCGCGCCCCGCTGCGCGGCGCGTCCCGCGGCGGAACCTGCGAGCCACCGCTGGCTGAGAAAACCGCCGCGCCCGGAATTGCTTTGGCGGGCTACTTTCCCGCCATGCCGTCGGCAAGGTCCTGCGCCTGCTTCAGCAGCGCCGGGAAGGACGGATCGGCGGGCAGGCGCTGGGCCATGCAGGCGCGGTAGTCGGCATCGCCCTTTTCCCAGGCGGCGTTGGCGGGATCGGAAGCCTGCGGCTCATCCTGGTCCGAGCCCTGGCCGGCCTGCTGGGCTTTCTGCGCGGCCGCGTCGGCGGCTGCCCAGATTGAATCGCAGGCCGCGATCTTGGGCACGGCGGGCGAGGCGGGCGCCTCGGCAATCAGCACGCGGTCGCCTTTGACGACCGCCACCACGACATGCTGCTCGTAGATCGGCCCGACATCCTGCGTCCAGCCGCCGAGGCGAGCCACCACCACGTCGGCGCCGTCGGGCTTCTTCAGCGGGAAGTCGAGCGTGCCGGAGAAGGCGGCATCGCTGCCGATGGCCTGGGTGTAGAAGCTGTCGAGCTTCAGCGCCGCGCCGATATCGGTGGGCAGCTTGAAATCCGCTTCCGCCTCCGTCGATTTGGACTTGAGCCAGCGCTCGGTCAGTCCGCGCGTCGAGGCGACGATGCTCGGGCCGTCGTCGCTCTGGGCATACCGCAACCCGTCGAGCATGCCGTAGCCGATATCGGAAGCGTTGAGGCTTTCGACGTTGTTGGTGCCGGTCGCCGGAAAACCCTTGACCGAAAGCGGGCCGAGAATGGCGGCAAGCCGCTGCTGCAGGTCGGCCAGCGCCTTCTCGTTCTGCGCATCGATGGTTTCGATTGGCGTGTTGGCGCTTTCCTGCGCGGTGATGTCGGCGATCGCCTTGTCGCGCGCCGCGATATAGTCGTCTTCCGGCGAGGCGCCGAGTGCCGTGCTGCCTGCCAGTGCAAAGAGAAGCGTTAAGACCAGCCGCATCTGCAAACCCCAATTTAGCGATCAAGAGCCCATTCGAGCCATCGCCCGACTTGGCGGCTTTTGCGTGGCGGAAATCGGGGTGGGAGCGAATCTTTATTCCGCTTTCCGCTTCTCCACCTCGGCCTTGCGCAGCAGGAACCGCTGGATCTTGCCGCTCGGCGTCTTCGGCAACTCGGCGACGAATTCGACCTCGCGCGGATAGGAATGCGCCGACAGCCGTTTCTTCACATGCTGGGCGAGCTCCTCGGCGAGCGCCTCGCTGCCCTTGAAGCCGGGCGCCAGCACGACGAAGGCCTTGACGATCTCGGTGCGCTGCGGATCGGGCACGCCGACCACCGCCGCCTCGTTGACGGCGGGATGCTCGATCAGCGCGCTTTCGACATCGAATGGCCCGATGCGGTAGCCGGACGAGGTGATGACGTCGTCGGCCCGGCCGATGAAGGAGACCGAGCCGTCCGGTTCGTATTCGACCGTGTCGCCGGTGCGATAGTAGCCGCCGGCAATCGCGGGCGTCTCTGCCTGATGATAGCCGTCGAACCAGCGCAGCGGTGAATTGGCGATATCGACCGCCAGCACGCCCGGCTGGTTCGGGCCGAGCTCATTGCCGGCCTCGTCCAGCACCACCATGCGGTAGCCTGGCATGGCGAAGCCGGCCGAGCCGGCGCGGACCGGGTGGATGAGACCATGATGGTTGTTGACCATCATGCCATTCTCGGTCTGGCCGTAATGGTCATGGATGGGCGCGGCGAGATGGGCGTGGAACCAGCGGATCACTTCCGGGTTGAGCGGCTCGCCGGCGCTGCTCACCACGCGCAGTTTTCCCTTGACGCGCGCGGCCGCCTCGGGCCCTTCGGCCATCAGCAGGCGATAGGCCGTCGGCGAGCCGGCAAGGCTGGTGACGCCGAGGCGCTCGATGATCTCGTAGGTCGATTTGGCGTTGAAGGCGCCTTCGTAGAATGTGGTGGCGATGCCGAGCAGCAACGGCCCTGTGATGGCGTAGTAGAGCCCGTAGGCCCAGCCGGGGTCGGCGATGTTCCAGAAGATGTCGTCGGGGCGAAGTCCGATCGCGTCGCGCATATAGACGCCAAAGGCAAGAAGCGCGCTGAGCGGCACCGGCACGCCTTTCGGGTGACCGGTGGTGCCGGAGGTCGACATCATCATGAACAGGTCCGAGCCCTTGCGCATCGCCGGCTCGCAGTCGGGGGAGGCGGCGGCGAGCGCGGAACGGAAATCGATGTCGCCTTCGGGCAGCGTCTCGCCCGGCCCGTGGATGGTGGCGATGCGCGGATGGTTTTCCACCTCGTCGAGCTTGCCGCGGTTGGCGGGGTTGGTCACCACCAGCTTCGCCTTGCTGTAGCTCAGGCGATGCTCGACCGCCTTCGGGCCGAAGGCGGTGAACAGCGGCTGGTAGACGGCGCCGATCCGCCACGTGCCGAGGATCAGCGCCACAAGCTCGGGAATGCGAGGCAGCATGCCGGCCACGACATCGCCGGGGCCGACGCCGAGACTTTTGAGCAAGGTGCCGACGCGGCCCGACAGGTCGGCGAGGTCGTCGAAGGAATATTCGCGCAATTCACCGGCCGCCGAGATCGCGCGCAGCGCCAGCCGGTTCTCGCCGGTATAGCGGCCGCAACATTCGACATAGGCGTTGATGCCGGTTGCCGGGTCGCCGTGGAGGCGCGCGATCTCGTCCTCGACGCGGAAGCGCTTGACGGCATCCTCATAGCGCGGCAGCCCCGCTGGCGTGTCGGTCATGGCAGTCCTCCCTCGGGCGGCGGATCATCTCCCTATGATCGCCGCCGAGGGAGATTGCATGAAAAGAAGGCGCTGGTCGATTGCGGCGAAAGTCGAGCACCGCTCAGGGCAAACGCAGCCCCTGTGCTTCCATATGCCGTTTCCAGCGGCTGCGCAGCTCGCCGGGCCGGCAGCCGATGCGCTCGTCGAGAAAGGTAGCGGCCGATATCCGGTCGGTGCGGAAATGGCGGAAATCCTGGCGCAGCTCGCACCAGGCGGCAAGCAGCCGCACTGTCTCGGCATAGCCGATCATGGTCGGCCAGATCACGCGCTCGCTCTCTTCGCCCTGTTGGTTGCGGTAGCGGATCCAGATCTTGTGGCCCTGGCGGATCGACGCCCGCGCCTTCGCGATATCCAAGCCGTCCGGCAGGCTCGCGCGGCTGAGCGGCGCACCGACGGTTGGATTGCTGACGAAGGGGCGCAGCCGCTCGGGCACGACAGTGGCGATCTTGGCGATCAGGTCCCGCGCCGCGCCCGCAATGACCGGGTCGCCTTTGTCGGCCACCCATTGGGCGCCAAGCACCGCCGCCTCCAGCTCGTCCGGCGTCAGCATCAGCGGCGGCATGTCGTAGTCGCGGTCGAGCACGTAGCCCAGACCGGCTTCGCCCCGGATCGGCACGCGCTGTCCAACAAGGTCGGCGATGTCGCGATAGACCGAGCGGCGCGACGTCTCGAGTTCCTCGGCAATGCGGTCAGCCGTGATCGGCCGGCTCGAGCGACGCAGGATCTGGATGATCTGGAACAGTCTGTCGGCGCGGCGCAATGCATGTCTCCTGTTGCCACTATGGTGGCAGCAGGCCTGGTCCACAAGCCGGGGCAGGGCGCCCGAACGGGCGCGTCCAGCCGCGAAGACGTCTTCGCGGCCAGCCGACGGAGAAGACCAATGAATTTCGTTTCGACCCGCATCATCACCGCCGATGTCAAGCGGCTCGTCGACTTCTACGAAACGGCGACGGGTATCAAGCTCACGCTCTACACCGAGGATTTCGCCGAGCTCGTCACGGAAGCGGGCACGCTGGCGATCGGCAGCACGCGCACGCTGCGGCTCTTCGGCGGCGACCATGTAGCAAGCCCGGCGGCAAATCGCACCGCCATCATCGAGTTCCGCGTCGCCGATGTCGACGAAGAATATCGCAGGCTCGCCGAGGGCTTGGGCGAGGCGCTGGTGCAGGCGCCGACGACGATGCCGTGGGGTAACCGCTCGCTGCTGTTTCGCGATCCCGACGGCAATCTGGTGAATTTCTTCATGCCCGTGACGGCGGAGGCGATCAGGAAATTCGAGCGGTGAGTTGGCTGCCACCCGACGCGACAGAAGGAGGCGTATGACTATCCGGGGCGGCGGCGGTGGTTGACCTCGCCGCCCATACAGCCGATATCCCGCGCAAATCTGTCTCGGGACCTCGATGACCACCGATCTCAAACAACCGGCCGCCGACGCCGCCTGGCAGGAGAATGTCCGCGCCGGCGTGCGCCATGTCCGCGACCTCGCATCCCTGCCGCTCTCGCCGGCCGAGCGCGCCGCCGCGCAGGAAGCCGCCGCAGCGCACAAGGTGCGCGTGCCAAAACCCTATCTCGACCTGATCGACTGGAGCGACCCGGAAGATCCGATCCGCGCCCAGGTGATCCCGTCGCCGGACGAGCTGGTCGCCGCCGAGGGCGAGCTTGACGATCCGATCGGCGACCATGCCTTCAGCCCGGTGCCCAGGCTCACGCATCGCCATCCCGACCGCGTGCTGCTGTTTCCCACCTATCAATGCGCCGTCTATTGCCGTTTCTGCTTCAGGAAGGAGTCGCTGACCTCGATCGGCCGCGGCTACACGCGCGAGGCGCTGGAGCCGGCGCTGGCCTATATCGCCGGGCATCCCGAGATTCGCGAGGTGATCCTGACCGGCGGCGATCCGCTGTCACTGCCCGACAAGGCGCTGGCCGAGATCCGCGCCCGCCTGGAGGCGATCCCGCATCTCAGGCTGCTGCGCATTCACACCCGCGTTCCGGTGGCGCTGCCGTCGCGCATCACCCCAGGTCTGGTCGAGGCGCTGCAGGGCCGGGTGGTGGTGACGGTGGTCACGCACTTCAACCATGCGCGGGAAATCACGCAGGCCGCGGAGCAAGCCTGCCGCACGATGAGGCAGGCGGGTTTCGTGCTGCTCAACCAGAGTGTATTGCTGAAAGGCGTCAACGATCATGTCGAGGTGCTTGAGGAGCTCTGCCGCGAGCTGATGTACCGTCTCGGCGTGAAACCCTATTACCTGCACCACGGCGACCTCGCGCGCGGCATGGCGCACCGCCGCACCGGGATCGCCGAGGGCCAGGCGCTGGTGGCGGAACTGCGCCGGCGCCTCTCCGGCATCTGCAACCCCACCTATGTCATCGACCTGCCGGACGGCGGCGGCAAGGTGCCGCTGGCGGCGAGCCATATCGAGGGCCGCGACGGCGACACCTGGCTGATCAGAGGCCAGGACGGCAAGGTGAGGGAATATCGCGAGGTGCTGGCCTGAAGCGGGGGTTCTCCGCTCAAGGCGGCCCGGCAGCCCTGTTGGGGGCAAATATGCCGGCCGCCGGGCCTAGCCGACGGGCAGGTGGCCACCCGCCGGCTGAGACGAGCGTGGGTCGAAGGCTGTCAAAACTGCACCCTATAGATGAAGGATTGCGTGCTTTTGTTCCTTCGTTTGCACGATGCAGCGGGTCGGAAAAGGCGCGACGCTGCGCTTGATCCTTTGGATCATCAAAGTCTGCAACTGAGAAAGTCCCCGGCTAGGTCCCTTCTAGCGATCATTGAGCCTCGCCTGCCTCTCCCCGGGGCATGCGGGGCTCTCCCGTTCGGCACAGCCCTGGCCGCAACATTGCCCTCTTCCTGTGGGAACCGGATTCCACGCCCCGCATTCTATGAGCGGGGACTGAAGGAGCGCCGTGTGAAGGCTTTGTTGGGAATTGCCGGTGGGTTCGTGCTGACCTTGGCCGTGTTTGCCAGCGGGCTTGCCTTCGCCACCTGGATGCTGGCCGCCAAGCCGGTGCGCCAGGTAACGCCCACGATCGGCGTTTCCGAGCTCTGGACAAAGGACGCGCAGCCGGTCGATCCGCAAAAGCAGAACCTTGAGCGCATTCCCGCCCAGCAGGCGGCGGCCGCGCCAGTGGCGGCACCAGGTGAACCGATCAAGACGGCGGGTGGCGCCACCCAAACCGCGGCGCTCGCGGCGCCAGCACAGCCGAAGCTGCAGCCATTGCCGGATGTTTCCGGGCCCAGCCAGCCCACGCCGGACGCCAACGTGGCCAAGCAGCCAGCGCCGGCCGACCGGCAGGCTGAGCGGCAACTGCCCGTCGCCCATCTGCAATGGTGCGCGTCGCGCTATCGCAGCTACCGCCCGGACGAAAACAGCTACCGCTCCTACAGCGGCGAGCTGCGCCCCTGCATCTCGCCCTACTACGACCCCGGCGACCGCACCGCCTCGACCGGCCAAAGCGATCAGGGCGCGAACGACCGGCAGGCCGCCACGACAGGGATCACCGACGACCAGGCCGAGATGGAAGGCTATGCCCCGTCCAGCGACGGCTACGCCACCACCTATGGCGGCCCGCCGGAGGAGATCTCGCCCGAGGCGGAGGCCACCCAGGCCTCCGGCCGGCGGGTCTCGGGCGACCATGTCGACTATTGCTTCAGTCGCTACCGCTCCTACGATCCGAGCGACAACACCTACCAGCCCTTCGACGGCGGCCCGCGCCGCCAGTGCGAGTAGCGCCAGCGCTTTTCCTCGCCCCCGCCAGAGGCGGGGGGTCCGAAGGACCGGAAGGGTGGCCGCGAAGCGGACGGAGGGGGGCTTCGTAGGGTGGCTGCTTTCCAAATCGAGGCTTGCGCCGCTCCGTCTCGGCTCGCCGGGCCACTTTCCCATACTGGTTGAGCGAGGAACTGGCCTCCGCCACCTTGATACTTGCCTGAGACCAAGCTGAAACACACCCTCCCTACAACCGGCATGCCGGCGAAACGCTAAAGCTCGATGGTTCTGGCATCCCGGAACCCAGGAGCTACGCGCCGATGACACCCGACCAGATCAAGCTTGTGCAGGAGAGTTTTCGCGAGGTCGTTCCGATCAAGGAGGCGGCCGCGGCCTTGTTCTACGAGAAGCTGTTCGCCATTGACGACAGCCTCAAGGCGCTGTTTCGCGAGACCGACATGAAGAAGCAGGGCGCCAAGCTGATGGCGGCGCTGGGCTTTGTCGTGCACGGGCTGTCGCGCGCCGAAACCATCCTGCCCACCGTCCAGGACCTCGCGCGGCGCCATGTCGGCTACGGCGTCGAGGAGCATCACTACGCGACCGTCGGCCAGGCGCTGATCCAGACGCTCGAGGCCGGCCTCGGCGAGGCTTTCACGCAGGAGGCGCGCGTGGCCTGGACCGCGGCCTACGGTCTGCTGGCAAGTGTGATGATCGCGGCAGCGAAGGAAATGCAACTGGCGGCTTGAGGCAGCGCAGGGAGGCCAGCTGGAACGCGTCGCATTCCTTCGCGCTCCCGCCGCCTTCGATGATCAATTGGCCTGCCTCGGCGAGAGCGCCGCCAGCCAGCCCATCCAGGCCAACCCAAGCACCCAGGACAGCACGATCGCCACCGACTGCGCGGTCGTGAAACCCTGCGTGCCGGCCACCCAGCCCTGCGCCAGGTAGGCAAGGCCGCAGAGCCCGGCCAGCCAGCCGACGGGGCGCGCCGGCCAGGCGACGCGCGCCAGCGCCGCGGCGAAGACGAGCAGCGCCAGGCCGAAAGTGAAATCCTGGTAGGCGCGCATCCCCCATTCCAGCCAGCGGACCGCCTCGGCGGTGGCGAAGCGCGCCGCCTTCTCGGCGTCCGGCGCGGCCGCCCAGGCATTCACCGCCTGCTTCAGCGCTACGCCGTCGACCGCTTGCAAAGCGCCGTAGAGCGCCAGCGCCGCCAGGGCGAAGGCGGCGCCGAGGCGGCCAAGCCAACGCGCCGCGCCCGCCTCGGCGTCGAGCGCCAGGGACAGCGCCACCAGGCCGGCGGTAAGGATCGCCATCCCGGCAAACTGGCCGAGATGCACCGCCATCCAGATGGCGTTCGCGGCATAGGTGGCGAAGATGGCATGATGGTCGTTGGCCTCGCCCCCGGCGTGGAGCTGCGTGACGGCGATGTAAAGGATCTGCCCGGCAAGCAGGAGCGATGAGGCGAGGCGCAGGCATCCCCGCTGGCCGGCGGGCTGCGAGACGGCGGGGCTGCGCCGGTCGATGGCGGCGAGGTCATCGATGAAGTGCGTGGTGGTCATTTTTCGGCTCCATGTTTTGCGATGGCGCGCCACATAGCCGCCCGCGCGCCTGCTGGATTGAACGTAGGGGCTGCCGGCCCGCGCGATTCGTGGCATACCGATGCGATGGGGATCGCGGGCATCGGCAGGATCATCTTCTGGTCGGGCGGCAGCCTGTGGATCGGGCAGGCTCTGGGCCCGAGCGAAATGCATGCCCACCATGCCGTCCAGCTCGCCATCGCCCTGTCAGACCGCGTCGAGTTCCGCACGGACAATGCTGCCCCCTGGCAGGCTTATGCGGGCGCCGTCATCCCGCCCGACCTGCCGCACACCTTCCAGGCCCCGGGTCGCATGATCGCGCATCTGTTCTGCGCGCCGGAATCGGCGCTCGGCCGTGGCCTGATCGGCCGCTTCGGCGCAGGTGGCATAGTCGGCGTGCCGCCGGCCGAGATCGCGCCGCTCGCCGCCGGGCTGCGCAGGAAATTCGATGCCGGCGACCCGGACGAGGAGCTTGAGGCCGCCGCGCTCGAAGTGCTTTACGCGCTGTCCGGAACCGCCCCGGCGGGTGCGGTCGATCCGCGTATCCTGCGGGCCACCGCCTTCATCGACCGGCTGCTGGCCGAGCCGCTGGACCTGGAAAGCGTGGCGCGGCATGTCGGCCTTTCGGCCGGCCGCTTCCGGCATCTTTTCGTGGCCGAGACCGGCATTTCCTTCCGCGCCTATCTTCTGTGGACGCGGCTTAACCGGGCGCTCGAGCTCGGCTATGCCGGAACCTCATGGACCGATGCCGCGCATGCCGCCAACTTCGCCGACGCCGCGCATCTGAGCCGCACCGCCCGCCGCACCTACGGCTTCGCGCCCAGCTCCATGCGGCAAGTGTCGCCCGGCGTGGCGAGAATGGCGGGGTAGGTTGCCTGGCTGCCGGTTGCCAGGTTGGAACAGCGCCTCGTTCCTTCTCACCCGCGCTGCCTCGATGGTCTCTCAGCGTGTCCCGCTCAGCACAGGCGAGGAAACAGGTGCCTTCACCCCACGACCTTCCCCGGATTCATCACATTGCCCGGATCGATCAACGCCTTGATCGCCCGCGCCAGATCCCGCTTCACCGGATCCGCATGCCGATCATACGCCTCGCGCTTTTCCAGCCCGACGCCATGCTCGGCCGAGAACGAGCCGCCTGCCTGGCGCAGCCCGTCATATAGCACGTCCTCGATCGCCGTGTGCCGCTCGTGCGGGACCGGCCCGTCGCAATTGATCGAGATGTGCAGATTGCCGTCGGCGAGATGGCCGTAGACATAGGGCGCGTAGGCGGCGTCGATCCGCTTCAGCCCCGCCTCGATGCGCGCCACATAGGCGTCCAGCGCGCCGCCCGGCACGGACACGTCGAAGGAGGGCGCCATGGGGTGCGCGCGCTCGATCTGCTCGGTCTCCTCACGCAGCCGCCACATTTGGGCCGCCTGCGCCTCCGAGCTCGCGACCAGCCCGTCGAGGATGCCGGCTTCTTCCCAGATCGCCGCCAGCCCGTCCTCCAGCGCGCCTCTGGCCGCCTCCAGGCTGTCGGCGCCGAGCCCCAGCACCAGAAGGCAGGGCGCATCGAGCGGCAGCTGCCCGGGCGCATAGCCCAGCCCCCGCTGCATCAGCGAAGCAAAATTGCGCCACAGGATCTCGGCGGCGGAAAGCCGCGCGCTGGTGGAGCCCAGGAAATGCCGCACGATGCGCTGGGCGCTGGCCGCATCGGGCACGCCGACAAGGGCTGTGGCGCCGGCCCCGGCCACCGGATCGAGCCGCACCGCCACGCGGGTGACGATGCCGAGCGTGCCCTCCGCGCCGATGAAGAGATGCTTCAAATCATAGCCGGCGCTAGTCTTCAGCACCCTTGTGAGATCGGAAAACACCCGCCCGTCCGGCAGCACGGCCTCGAGGCCGAGCACCCGGTGCCGCATCGTGCCGTTGCGAAAGGCCATAATGCCGCCGGCATTTGTGGAAACCATGCCGCCGACGGTAGCGCTGCCGCGCGCGGCAAGATCGATGCCCGGGTCGAGCCCGTGGACGGCGCAAGCCTCCTGCAGCGCCCCGAGCGTCACCCCTGCCTGCACGATGGCCACCCGCGCGAACGGATCGATCTCCTCGATCCGGCTGAGCCCGCCGAGATCGCAGATGATCTGCCCCTCGGACGTCGCCGCCCCGCCCGCCAGCCC
>SAPZ01000028.1 GCA_004020875.1 Mesorhizobium sp. | reverse complement strand
AAAGTGTAACCCATCTATCCGGAATGAACTGTCACCCATCTCTCGGGAAGGGCACCAAGCACTTAGCCAACCTGCAAAATCGCCGATTTTGGCGATAGGTACGGTATAGGTACGCCACTCGACTTCGCTAGGCGCCGATTTACACGGGAATCGCCCGAGGGAGAGAAACTGCCATCGAACGCGTTTTGGACGAGCTGATCGAATTGCAGCAAGGCACCGGGATTGGACCCACGCGCCACTTCGATAGCCTGGACGATTCGCCTGGTCGACAGTCTGGTAACGGGAATCGCGATCGGCAAGGGATTGCGATTGGCCGGGTGCTCGTCGGCTAGTCGGTGCTCATTTTCCTTGTCCAACGCCGTACGATACGACCGGCGAGAGGGCTTGCACGATCGGGATATCTTCTATCTCGCCTATCGCGGCCTGCAGCAGCGGTCCAATCAGGTCGCGGCTTATCGGCAAGCTGTACCGTTGTAGGACGAGAATGCTGGCATCCGCCTTGCAAGGCAGGATTGCCGGCTTGACCTCCGGCAGCTCGTCGGGCTTGAGGCAGTTGTTGGGGGCCTCGCCCGGCGAGTTTAAACGAAAGCCGGTGGAACGTAACCAACGTGATATTCGTGCAACTTTGCTAATGCAACCGCCGCTCCAGCCGATTCCCCAACCCCGAGTCGGCTAGACCCGGCGGTTCAACCCAACGCACCCCGACAGAGCGCGGAACTGTCGGCCGCTCGGGCCGCGGCGTCTGGCTCGGGCCGCGCGCAAGTTCATGATCCCTTCAACTCGGCACCTCGTCCTTCGTTCGGATGGCGATGACCCTATGAATTCCTCGTATAAATAACATCAGCCGGTGCCTGGGAGTATCTAGTCGCGCGCCGCCGGTCAGGTCCGGCGTGTGCTGGCCTACCCCGCTAGCTACGCCGGACCGCCAACGCTTGGGGACATGGCGTCCAGCGCTTGCGCTGCTCCGGCGTAATCGCTTGGTTTGTGAATTGGAGATTCCGATCGTCGCGGCCGGCGCCGCGGCACTCGTCGCGTTAGGTGATTTTCAACAGATCCCAACGAAGGCAGGGCTGAACCGGTCCGAACCGCCGCACCAGCTCAGCGACGTCAAGGGTCGAATTGCGCTTTCACGTCAAACAACCGACCGAAAGGCCTGTGCCGGCCGCAAGCTTGCCGTCGAGCGTGCTTTCTGAGAGCGGACATTCCTCACCCATGACGATCCTCGTGCTGAAAAGGGTCGCCGCACCGATATGGGGTTTGTTCCTGACACATGCCCGCTTCAGTCCGACTCGTCGCGAAAACCTTTGAGAGAGGCATGACGCAACGTCTCTTCGCCCTTAAGGAATTTGACGCGGCCGACGAGGCCAGGCTTCAGCCACTCGACCTTCTGCTTCTTCAGTCCCTTCGGCGGCGGAGCGCCTACCTTGCCCTGCACGCGGTCCCACAGGGCTTGCCGCTTGTCGGCCTTGAACGTGACGAAGGCGCCGCCCATGTAACGGTCCTTTTCCGCCATCAGCACCATGGCCGGCTTGCCGGCTTCGCGCTGTACGCCGATGATGTCCATCTCGGCTTCGACGTAGCACTTGATCTTCCGCCAGTTCATTGTGGCGCCAGATCGATAGACGCTATCCAGCCGCTTCGAGACGATGCCCTCGAGGGTTGCTTCGCAAGCAAGGTGATAGACGGCATCGCCAGTGCCCGGCAGGGCTTCCGAGAATTGGATGTGCCGGCCGACCGGAACTAGCGCCTGCAGCACGTCCCTGCGCTCGCTGAGCGGCATGTCGCGAAGGTCCTGGCCATTGAGGTAAAGAAGATCAAAAGCCACCAGGTAGAGGTCCTGTGGCCGCCGCGCGATGGCCGAGCGCAGCGCATGGAAATCGGAAAAACCGGCGTCACTGGTGACGATCATCTCGCCTTCGATGATGAAGCTATCAGCGTTCAGCGCAGCGGCTTCCTTCGCGATCGTCCGGTATTTCTTGGTCCAGTCGATGCCGGTCTTCGTGTGGAGCCGGATGCCGTCCTCGTCCTTGATAAGCTGGGTTCTATACCCGTCGAATTTCACCTCATGCGACCAGCCGTCGCCCTTCGGAGGCTGTTCGACCAGCTCGGGCTCCATCGGCCTGATGAAAGTGAGACGCAACTCACAACCCCAACACAACGCGATTCAAGGCGCGGGCCGCTATCTTATTCCGGAACATTTTAGCAAAATTGAATGTTTATTTGTTATGGAAAACGAGCTTGCTTGCCGCGCCGCGCTGCACATGATCCGCGCCACGATCGAGGAGTATTGCCCGCCCGGCGTGCTGATGAGCGAGGAGCAGGTGAACGGACACTTCGGCCCGACGGTGCTCGACGAGGCAGAGGCACTGTCGGTTGCGATTGTTGCCACCGTGGAGCGGCTTTCGTTCAACGACACGCCGAAGCCGCCTGCGAGCAGCATCAAGTCCTGAAACGATAAGCCCGACGACCGGAGCGCACGGGCTAGGTGAGGCATTGGCCTGCAAATGGATGATGCTTCATCGAGGCCCGAGCTGTAGGATTGTTGAATTACGAACGAAACTTTGGGGAGGGGCTGCTCATGCAGTCTCTGATTGAAAAGAACAAAAAACCAATTCCACCGTTGACGGGCGAAGAGGAACGCTGGGCGAGGCTCAAAAAAATGATCGGCCTGCGATGCCTGCGGTCTTACAGCTCCGGCCTCCGGTTTGACCCAAGCGCCCAATTTCACGAAGTGATCGATTGTACTGCGTTGCTGGAATGGTCGAATGAAGTCGACGGCGAGGTGACGGGGATTCACATTCGACGAATTCCGATCTAGGAATCTTCGAATGGACCGTGCCTTTGACCACAGACATTGCTGCTGCCCTGAGGCCGCCGCCAGCGCGTTTGCAGGCTCACCACGGCAATGGCGTTGCGCCTGGCTCAAAGCCTCGCCACGGGCCTCGCAATCGGCGTGGGCATAGCGGTCGTCACGCCGTCGCTGGCTGAACATTAGTCATCTTGAATGTTTACGGCTGCTGGCGGATGGTATCCTTGAGACCGTGCCATCCCCCACCCTCCTCCGCATGGGCCAAATTCCCTTACCCATTGTGCCGGGGAATTTCGCTTGGCGGCGCTGCCACCATGTCTTAGCCTCCCCCTCGCAACACCTTGTCGAAGGCCGATAGCCAGATCTCAATGCCGTGCCCCTGAAAGCCACCGCCCATATCGAGGCCATGCCCGCTTTCGCGCTGGCGAATTTCGCCGGTTGCGACCGGCCGACGCTGGCCCAGAACGAGAGCGCCTTCCCGCCCAGTCCCAAAGCCATAGAGGCCGGCCGGGACGCCGTGGCGCGCAGCCACCTTTACCCGGATCCGGACTGGACCTTGCTGCGCGATGCGATCGCCAGGGCCTATGGCGTCGAGCGCGACCTCGTCCTGTGCGGCGCCGGCTCGATGGAGCTGATCGCCTGCACGATCGCGGCCTTCGCCGGTCCCGGCGCGGACGTGCTCGGCACGAGCTACGCCTATAATTTTGCCGCCTCGGCGGCAGCGCGCGTCGGGGCAACCTATGTCAAGGCGGCCGAGCGCGACTATGAAGTCTCGATCGACGCCATCCTGGCGGCGCTCACGCCGGCGACGCGCATCGTCTTCGTCTGCAATCCGGGCAACCCGACCGGCACGCGCATCAGGAACGCGGAGCTGCTGCGTCTGCGCGCGGGGCTTCCCGGCGACGTTCTCCTGATGATCGACCAGGCCTATGGCGAATTCGACGACCAGGATCCGCAGACCGTCTTCGCGCTTGCCGCGCGCGGCGACACCGTCGTCCTGCGCAGTCTGTCCAAGGCATACGGCCTGGCCGGCGCGCGCATCGGCTGGGGGCTGTTTGCGCCCCAGGTCGCCGCCGAAGTGCGCAAGATGCAGAATTCCAACCAGGTCTCGACGGTGAGCCTCGCCATGGCCGTCGCGGCCATCGAGGACCAGGCCTATATGCGCGCAACGGTGGCGCGCACGTCGGACAATCGCGACCGCTTCGCGCAAGGCTTGCGCGCGGCCGGATACGAGGACCCCGAGAGCCGGACGAATTTCGTGCTGGTGCGCTTTGCCGACGCCGCCGCGGCGATGGCGGCCGACAATGCCCTGCGCGGCGCCGACATCATCGTGCGCGGCCTCGCCGGTTACGGCCTCACCGATTGCCTGCGCATCACCGTCGGGCCGCAGGATGTTATGGACCGCACGCTGCGCATCCTGACCGCCCCGCGCGGCCGGCAATGCTGGTAAGGGCTTCATCCGAGGGGATTTCAAGACGTGACGTCAGACATGCCGTACCTGCCCGCCCGCGACTTCATCGGCTATGGCGAGCGGCCTCCGCGGGCTGAGTGGCCGGGCGGCGCGAAGCTGGCGCTCAACATCGTCGTCAATTACGAGGAAGGCGCTGAGTACTCGATCGGCGAAGGCGACGGCGTTTCCGAGACGATCCTGTCCGATCTTGCCGTGTCGCCCGCCGCGCCGGGCTTGCGCAACCGCAACATGGAATCGCTCTACGAATATGGTTCGCGCGTCGGGGTCTGGCGGCTCATCTCGCTTTTCAAGGACAAGGGCGTCATCCCTACTTTCTACGTCGTCGGCCGCGCGCTGGAGCTAAACCCGGCCGCCGGCAAGGCGATAGCAGCGCTCGGCAGCGACATTGTCTGCCATGGCTGGCGCTGGATCGACTATGCGCCGCTCAGCGAAGAGGAAGAGCGCCAGCACATCGCCATGACGGTGGATGTGGTGCGCAAGATCACCGGCATCGATCCCGTGGGCTGGTACACCGGCCGGCCAAGCCTCAACACCCGCCGGCTGGTCACCGAGCATGGCGGCTTCCTGTTCGACTGCGACGACTACAATGACGACCTGCCTTATTTCGTTGATGTCGGCGCCAAGCGCCATCTCGTCGTGCCGCACTCTTTCGACAACAACGACAGCCGCTTTTCCCGCGGCTCAGGCCTGGAGACGGGCAGCCAGTTCTTCGACTATGTCAGCGACGGCGTCGACTGGCTGCTGAAGGAAGGCCAGAAGACCCCGCGCATGATGACGGTATCGCTGCATTGCCGGCTGGCGGCGCGTCCCGGCCGCATGATCGGGCTGGAACGCTTCCTCGACAAGATCACGGCCAATCCCGAAATCTGGGTCTGCCGCCGCTCCGACCTCGCCCGCCACTGGCTGAGCCGCTTCGGCGGCTGAGCCAGTCATCGGCGGTTGGTCAGGCGGCGGGCCAGCCTCCACCGCCCGCCGGCCAACCTACTTGTTCGGCACTTCGTAGACCTTGCCGTGCCAAGGTGCTGCATCGATCTGGTCGAGCGCCATCACGTAAAGCATCTTCTCGTCGGGCCCGAAGGCGAAGTTCGGCATCGATGGCGACGGCACCGAAAGCGTGCGCAGAAGCTTGGCGTCCTTGTCGACGACGATGATCTTGCCGGGCGCATCGAGCGAGCGAGGGCTCTGGCCGATATACATCTCGCCCGCCTTGTCCATCTTGATGCCATCAGGCCAGATATGCGGCTGGTTCGGGAAGAGATCGTCGAGCCGCAGGAAGACGCGGCGATTGCTCAGGCTGTGGTCGGACGAAACATCGAATTCGATAATCCTGTTGTCCTCGGTCTCGACCAGAAAGAGGATCTTGCCGTCGTTCGACATCACAAGCCCATTGGCATTGTGCAGGTCGCCGGCGACCTTCTTCACGCTGCCATCCTTGCCGATGTAATAGGCCGAGGCGTCGATCAGCGGACCGCCCTTGCCAGAGCCGGTGAAATAGACGCCGCCGTCCTTGTCGGGCGCGAAATCGTTCGGCCCGCTGAACGGCTTTCCGTCCGTGTCCCTGTCATAGGCCGGCAGCGTCTTGCCGTCGGCCGAGATGCGGCCGATCGTGTTGTTGTCGTAGCAGGTGACGAGGAACTCGCCGGTTGTCGTCGGCAGCACCGCCGACGGGCCGCAGCCATCCATTTTCCAGAAAATGTCGTTCTTCTTGCCGTCCCAGACAGTGACCGTGCCGCGGCCATACTCGACGTAGAAGAGCTTGTCTTGATACCAGATCGGACCTTCAGCGAACCACGCATCGTTGTTGATCACTTTGACGTCGGCCGCCTGCGCGGCGGACGAAAGGATCAGGGCAAGCATCGTGCCCAGCAAATGTCGTCTGATCATGCGATTCCCCTCTGTTTTGGTTGTTGGAGGTCCTCGTCGATACTGGTGATCCCAGTAGAGAGGCTTTGCGGCTTACGAGCGCAGCCGCTTGCCTTCCGGGTCGAAGGGCGGATGGGCGAGCAGCACCGCGTCATGCGGCCTGCCCAGTATGGCGACGGTCACCTTGTCGCCGGCCTTGGCGGTTCCCGCCTTGACATAGCCCATCGCCAGCGACTGCTCGACGAAATAGCCATAGGCGCCCGACGACACCTGGCCGATCGGCGTGCCGTCCGGCAGGAAGATCGGCTCGCCTCCCGTGGCGTCGGCATCCTTGGCCGAGACGGAAAGCATGATCAGTTCGTCGCGCGCCGGCTTGTCGGCGACGGCGAGATAGGCATCACGGTTGAGGAATTGCTTGTCCGTCTTGATCAGCCTGTCGAGCTTGACCTCCTGCGGCCAGTATTCCGGCGAGTATTCGCGGCTCCAGCTGCCGTAGCCCTTCTCGACGCGTAGCGACATCAGCGCCCGCGAGCCGACCGGCCCGGCGCCGACCTCCGCGCCGGCCTTGAGCAGCGCGCTGTAGAGCTCGACCTGGTCGGCCGCCTTGCAATGCAGCTCCCAGCCGAGATCGCCGGTGAAGGAGACCCTGAGCGCCACGACATCGACGCCGGCCACGGTGATCTGGCGCGAGCGCATGAAGGGGAAGGCCTCGTTCGACAGGTCGTCATTGGTAAGCCGCTGCAGCAGCTCGCGCGATTTCGGCCCGGCGACGTTGAAGCCGCCGAGCTCCTCGGTGCGCGAGCGGAAAGTCGTGCCTTCGGGCAGCGGCACCGATTTGAAGAAGCGCTGGTGGAAGCGCTCGGCCATGCCCGAGCCGATCACCATGAACTCGTCTTCCGCCAGCCGGGTCACGGTGAAGTCGCCGGCAATGCCGCCGCGTTTGCCGATCAGTGGCGTGAGGCAGGAATTGCCGACCTTGGTCGGCATGCGGTTGGCGAAGACAGCGTTCAGCCAAGCTTCCGCGCCCGGGCCCTTCACTTCGTATTTGGCGAAGTTGGAGATGTCGATGATGCCGGCATGCTCGCGCAGCATGCGCGCCTCGCGGCCCACGGGGCCCCACCAGTTCTGGCGCGTGAAGCCGACCGTTTCCTCGCGCGGCTCGCCTGCTGCGGCGAACCACAACGGATGCTCCCAGCCGAAATTGAGGCCGAAGACGGCGCCCATCTCCTTCTGCATGTCATAAACCGGCCGCGTCCGCACTGGACGCCCTGCGGCGCGCTCCTCATTGGGGAAATGGATCTTGAAACGGTGGCTGTACTGGTCCTGGACGCGCGCCTTGGTGAAGGCCTTGCCGGCCCAATGGCCGAAGCGCGCCATGTCCCAGCCGAACATGTCGAGCGTCGGCTCGCCCTCGATCATCCATTCGGCCGCGAGCTTGCCCATGCCGCCCGACTGCGAGAAGCCGGGAATGATGCCGTTGCAGCAGAAATAGTTGCTGAGCTCCGGCACCGGCCCGAACAGCACGGCGCTGTCCGGCGACCAGATCATCGGACCGTTGATCACCTTCTTGACGCCGGCGGTGGCAGCCGCCGGAACACGCTGAACGGCGCGCATCATGTTTTCCTCGATGCGGTCGAGATCGTCGGGAAACAGCTCGTGGCCGAAATCCAGCGGCGTGCCTTCCTCGGCCCAGAACTTCATGTTGCGCTCATAGGCACCGATCAGCAGCCCGAGGCCCTCCTGGCGCAGGTAATATTCGCCGTCGCGATCGGCGACCGACGGCAGGCGCCGGCCCATGGAGGCGATTTCGGGAATGGTCTCGGTGACGAAATACTGATGCTCGGTCGGGATCAGCGGCAGTTGCAGCCCGGCCATGGCGGCGACCTCCCTGCCCCACAGGCCGGCGGCGTTGACCACCCATTGCGTGCGGAGGTCGCCCTTCGGCGTGCGCACGATCCAGCTGCCGTCCGCTTGAGCCTCGGTCGCTGTGACCGGGGTGAAGCGATGGATCTCGGCGCCGCGCTGGCGCGCGCCGGCGGCATAAGCAGCGGTGACGCCAGACGGATCGACATTGCCGCCTTCAGGTTCGTACATGATGCAGCGTATGCCGTCGAAATCGACCAGCGGATGCAGCCGCTCCGCCTCGTCGCGGCCGACCTCGTAAAAATTCATCTTGTAGCGCCGCGCCTTGGCCTCCTGCAGCCTGAGCTGATGCTCGCGCGCTTCGGTCTGGGCGAGATAGAGCGAGCCCGGCTGGAAGATGCCGCAGCCCTGGCCGGTCTCGGCTTCCAGTTCCTTGTAGAGCGCCATCGTGTAATGCTGAAGCCGGCTGATGTTGGTGGAATCATGCAAGCCGTGGATGTTGGCGGCCGCGTGCCAGGTCGAGCCGGAGGTCAGCTCGCTGCGTTCCAAAAGGACGACATCCGTCCAACCGAACTTGGCGAGATGATAGAGTATCGAACAGCCGATCAGACCCCCGCCAATGACGACGGCTTGTGCATGAGTGCGCATGGTGAGCTTTCTTCCCTTTGTTCGGCGACTTGCTTCGCGCTCCTCGGCAGCGCTTTGGGATTTCATTTAGCTGACTGATCGATCGCAGTCGCCGGTCAATTCAGGGGCGCAGATGCGCCCCTGAATCGGTGCCTGAGCCTCCGGTCTAGGCCTTGTCCAGCCAGACCTTGTCCAGTTGCAGCTCGAAGGTCTGGTGCATGCCGAGGTTCTTCACATAGGCGGCATGGTGACGGTAGAGCGAGCGCCAGAACGCCTGGACGAGAATGCCGGAGTCCTGCAGGATGAACTCCACCTCCTTCATCAGTTCCTTGCGCTTGGCTGGGTCGGGGATTGCCATCGCCTCGTTGAGCTTCTTGTCGAAATCCGGATTGGCGTAGCCGGACTCGTTCCAGGCCTCGCCGCTGCGATAGGCGATCGCCAGCACCTGCACACCCAGCGGCCGCATGCCCCAGTCCGTGGTCGACCACGGGTATTTCGTCCAGTCGTTCCAGAAGGACGAGCCCGGGATGATGGTGCGCTTGACCTTGAAGCCGGCGTCGCGCATCTGCGCGGCGACGACATCGGCCGGGTCCTTCACATAGTCGGCATCGTAGGAGATCAGCTCGAACTCGTGATCCGTCTGGCCGGCCTCAGCCATCAGCGCCTTTGCCTTGGCCAAGTCGCGCGGAACCTTGGGCAGCGCGTAATATTCCGGATGGATCGGGCAGACATGATGGTTCTCGGCGACTTGGCCGAGGCCGCTGTAACCGAGCTTCAGCACCGTCTCATTGTCGACCGCGAGCTGTATGGCGTTGCGCACCCGCTTGTCGTCGTAGGGCTTGTTGGTCACGTTGGTGCGCAGCACGATCGTGCCGGCGGTGACGACCTGCTCCTTGACCAGGCCCATGCTGTCATAGAGGTCGACGGTGCCGCCGACCGTCTGATAGTTGCAGTCGATCTCGCCGGCCTCGAAGGCGCTGCCGATGGCGGGGTTCGAGGCGTCCGATCCGTAGTCGACCCAGTCGACGCCGTCGAGATAGGGCTCGCCGCCGAACCAGGTGAAGTCCTTCCGCCGCCGCACCGAAGCCGACTCGCCGACCTTGTAGGAGATCAGCTCATAGGGGCCGGTGCCGGGCGTCTTAAGCATATTGGCGCCATTCTTGTCGAAGTCGCGATGGACGATGACCGCCGGATAGTCGGAAAAGCCCGGAATGATGGTGACATCCGACTGGCGGCATTTCAGCTTGACCGTATGGTCGTCGACCTTGGTGATGGCGCCGGCGGCGGCCTTCTTGGTGGCGGGATCGATCAGCGAGCTCATGCGGCCGGCCATCGAATTGCCTTCGGCCGTCTTATCGCACCAGCGCCCGATATTGTAGACGATGTCGTCGGCATTGAAGTCGTCGCCGTTCGACCATTTCACGCCCTTGCGCAGATGCAGCGTGTATTCGGTGGCGTCGTCGCTCACCTCCCAGCTCTCGACCAGATGGCCCTCGAAGGTGAAGTCGGTTGTGTAGCGGATCATGTAGTCGTTGCATTGACGCATGACATTGGCGATCTCCGACCAGTCCCAGGCGCGCGGATCCTTCATGTCCTTGATGATCATCTGCATCTTCAGGATGCCGCCCTTTTTGCCGGGCAACGGAGCGGCGGCCTTGGCCGGCTCGATCCCCGCCATCGAATAGGCGAGCGCCGTGGAAGCGCCCATCACGCTTGCCATGGCCAGGAATTCGCGGCGGTCCATCCCGCCTTTTTTGACTTCGGCTGCGTAGCTTTCGATGACCGCCGGGACGCGGTCACCGTTGCTCTTGAACATTGTCATCGTTGTTCTCCGGTTCAGGGCTTTCCGCCCGTTGCATTCCCCTTGCACCACGCATGTTAGGGGCGATGCAAAAATCTCGGAAGGGCTCGGCCCTTCCCGAACCGCAGAAAACCGGCCTTTAAGCCCTAAAAAAACAATGCCATTGGCTCGCCAAATTTTCGAAGGGCGCGGACAGCCTCAAGGTCGTGCGGCGTCTTCCCTGGCCCGAGAAAGAATCCATTCCCTGACAATGCGGGCGATGTTTCCCTTCGAAAGCTGGCTCTCGGTGAGATAGTAATTCCAGGGGCTTGGCGGCCGCACCGGAAACGGCTCGACGAGCAGCCCGCGGCGCATATAGGCATGCGCGAGCGAGCGCTGCGTGGCGACCAGGCCGGCCCCCATCGCGGCGAGCTCGAGCGCGATGTTGGAGGCATTGGTCGACAGGCCCTTGTCGTGATCCTCCAGGTCAACGCCAAGCGCCTCGGTGACAACCTGCCAGTATTCCTGGCGGCCATGCACGAAGATCCAATCCACCTTGAGCATGTCCTGCGGCGTCTTAAGCGCATGCTCGCCCTCGAGCGTGCCGGGAGCGCAGAGCAGCACCAATTCGTCGTTCCAGAGCGGGGTCGCCGCAGGCGGTCGGTCGTCGAAGCGCCGGGTCGAGATGGTGATGTCGGCGATCTGCTCGCTCAAGTCTTCCCAGATCGTGCCGTGCAGCACGATCTCGATCTCGGGATGCTTCTTGCGGAACGCGGCCATGCAGCCCGCCAGCCAGTTTTCCGCCAGGCTCATCGGGCAGGAGACGACCACCGTGCGGTTGCGCGAGGACGCGACGATCGCCTCGGTCGCCTGGTCGATCTGGTCGAGCGCCTGGCGCAAGGTCGGCAGGAACGCCTCCCCCATCTCGGTGAGCTTCAGGCTGCGCGGATAACGGATGAACAGCTGCCGGCCGATATAATGTTCGAGCGCGCGCACATGCGTGCTGACCGCGGCTTGCGTGTAGCCCAGTTCCTTGGCCGCCGTGGTGAAGCTCAAATGGCGGGCGGAGCTCTCGAACGAGCGGATATAGTTCAAGGGGGGTGGCGGCTTCATCCCGGTCTCCAACTGCGTAGTGTCCATAGCTATCGCATGAGCGGCCGGCCATTCAATCGCAGACAGGCGACATGACATCAATATTTTTGGCCAAAGCCGCCAAACTAATCGCGTGCCTGCGCGATGGACCCAATTTATTGATGTTGTGAGAAGACAGGGGAGATAAGCGCGTGGCTGTGCCGTCATACCGGCGTGAGGGGCCTGTCGTCAGTTCCGATACGCTCACGCGCCTTGCCGATTTCGTGCTGCGGCGTCCCGCTTACGTCTTCCCTCAACCGGTGCTGGAACAGGCGCGCTACCTCCTGCTCGACACGCTCGGCATCGCCGTCGCCGCCGGACCGATGGAAGCAGGCCGGATCGCGCGCGACGTGGCCGTGCTTCTCTATGGTTCGAACGATCCGCAATACTCAGCCCGCATGCTGTTCGACGGGCGGCGCGCCAGCATTGCCGGCGCGGCCTATGCCGTCGCCACGCAGACCGACAATCTCGACGGCCATGACGGCTACAGCCCGACCAAGGGCCATATCGGCGTCGCGGTCGTGCCGGCGCTTGCTGCGCTCGCCGAAGCAAGGCCCGACCTTGCGGGGCCGGAGGCACTGGCGTCCCTGGTCGTCGGTTACGAAGTCGCCGGCCGGGCCGGCATCGCCTTGCATGCGACGGTGAGCGACTATCACACCTCCGGCGCCTGGAATGCCTTGGGCGTGGCGGCGGTAGCGGCACGCCTGCGGCGGCTCGACGAAACGCAATTGCGCGAGGCGCTTGGCATTGCCGAGTATCACGGCCCCCGCAGTCAGATGATGCGCGAGATCGCCACGCCGACCATGCTTCATGATGGCTCCGGCCCCGGCGCCCTCATTGGCCTTTCAGCGGCGGTGCTTGCCGAACGCGGCTTCACCGGCGCGCCGGCGATCACGGTGGAGGCGCCGGAAGTCGCAACGCATTGGCAGGATCTCGGCGTCTTCTGGCAGTCCCTGCACCAGTATGTGAAGCCTTATCCGATCTGCCGCTGGGCACATGCCGCGATCGACGCGGTGCGTGGACTTTGCCTGTCGCACAATCTCGGTGCCTCCGACATCGCCCATGTCCAGGTCAACAGCTTTCACTATGCGGCGGCGCTGTTCGACGGCATGCCGGACACGACCTCGAAGGCGCAGTACAGCCTGCGCTTCGCCGTCGCGACCTTCATCATCCACCGGCGCATCGGGCTCGAGCATATTTCCGGCGCCGGCCTTGCGGACGCCGCGGTCGCCGACATGCTGACGCGCATCACCGTGACCGAAACAGAGCGGCACAGCGCCCGCTTCCCGGCCGGCCGCTGGGCCGATGTCGTCATCACGACCAATGATGGACGCGTGCTGATGTCGGGCGACGTGCATGCGCGCGGCGGCCCGGAAGCGCCGATGACCAGGCAGGACCTCGAGGCAAAATACATGGAATTCGCTGTGCCCGTGCTCGGACCCGGCCGCGCAGCGGCGATCCGCGACGCGGTGCTTTCGCTCAACGACCGCGACAGCCGCTTCTCCGATCTCTCGGCGCTGATCTACGATCCTCCCAAGGCTTCGAGCTGAGCCGCAATGCCCCTCAGGCTCCTGAAATATGGTCTCAGCCGGGACTATCCGGTCAGCGGCGACATCCCCGCCACGCCCGAGCTGAAGCCGGCCTATGATGTCGTCATTATCGGCGGCGGTGGACATGGACTGTCCTGCGCGCATCACCTTGCAAAGTACCACGGCATACGCAGCGTCGCGGTGCTGGAAAAAGGCTACCTCGCTGGCGGCAACACGGCGCGCAACACCACCACCATCCGCTCCAACTACATCACGCCGGAAGGCATCGCCTTCTATAAAGAAGGCGTCGAGCTGTTCGAGCGCCTGTCCCAAGAACTCGACTTCAACGTCATGTTCTCGCAGCGCGGCCAGCTCACTCTGGCGCATACCGAGGCGACGATGCGTAGCTTCCATTTGCGCGCCGAAATGGGCAAGCATATGGGCACGCGCACCGAGGTCGTCGACCAAAAGGGCGTCGAGGAGCTCTGCCCGCTCATCAACATGGACTATGGCGGCCCGCTCGAAATCCTCGGCGGGCTCTGGCATGCCGACGGCGGAACGGCGCGCCACGACGCCGTCGCCTGGGGCTACGCCGCCCAGGCGTCGCGCCGCGGCGTCGAGATCCACCAGCGCACTGAGGTGCAAGGCTTCGAGGTCGTCGGCGACCGCGTCCAGGCCGTCACGACGAACAGGGGCCGCGTCGCCTGCGGCCAGGTGCTGATCGCCACCGGCGGCATGAACTACGACGTGGCGCTGATGGCCGGCATCGAGCTTCCTATCCGCTGCTATCCCCTGCAGGCGATGGTCACCCAGCCCCTGAAGCCTTGGCTGCACACGCTGGTCTCGTCGGTCTCGCTGCACACCTATCTCGTGCAGTCCTCGCGCGGCGAGGTGGTCATCGGCGGCGGCTCCGATCCCTACCAGCTCTATTCGACTCGCTCGACGCTAGACATGAAGGAGCACCTCGCCGAAGGCGCCGTCCACCTCTTTCCTTTCCTGCAAGGCGTGCGGTTGCTGAGGCAATGGGCCGGCATCACCGACATGACGCCGGACTACAGCCCGATCTTGGGCGCCAGCCCGCTTGCCAATCTGTGGCTCGACTGCGGCTGGGGCACCTGGGGCTTCAAGGCGACGCCTGTCGCGGGAAAGCGCATGGCACAGACGATTGCCGAGGGCCGCGTGCCCGACATCCTCAAACCCTTTGCATTGGAGCGCTTCGAAACCTTCCGGCTGCTCAATGAAATGGGCGCAACGGCGGCGAGCCATTAAGCGATGAAACTGCTCACCTGCCCCATGAACGGCCCGCGCAACATCGACGAGTTTCAGTGCTTCGGACCGGTGCGCGCAAGGCCCGATCCGAATGCAACCGCCGACAGGGATTGGTCGCGGCATCTGTTCCGCGCCGAGAACCGTAAGGGCATAGTGGTCGAATGGTGGCGGCACGTGCCGAGCAATTATTTCTTCCTGGCTGAGCGCGATCTCGTCAGCAACGAGATCATCCGCACCTTCGACGCTCCGCAACTGCGGGACCGCGCATGAACCGGCTGCCCGCCCCTTTCGGAAGCCGGATCGACCGAAGCCGCCGCATCCGCTTCAGCTTCGAGGGCAAGCCTTTTGAAGGCTATGAAGGCGACAGCATCGCCAGCGCGCTCGCCGCGTCCGGCCAATGGGTGCTGTCGCCCTCGTTCAAATACCACCGCCCGCGCGGCATCCTGTCGATGACCGGGGCCGACGCCAACGCTCTTGTGCAATTGCCGTTCGAGCCGAACGCCGCCGCCGAGCGCACGCCGATCAGCGAAGGGCTGCGGGTCAGCGCCCAGAACGTCAACGGCTCGCTCGAGCGCGACCGCGACGCCATCATGGACAAGCTCGGCCGCTTCCTGCCGGTCGGCTTCTACTACCGTACCTTCATGGGTCCGCGCCGCGACAGCTGGCTGAAATTCTGGGAGCCGATCATCCGCCGCAAGGCCGGCCTGGGCGTGGTCGACACCAAGGCTCCGCATCGACATTACGACAAGACGCACCTGCATTGCGACGTGCTCGTCGTCGGCGCCGGGCCTGCAGGATTGAGCGCCGCGGTCGCCGCCGCCGAAGCCGGCGTCGATGTCGTGCTGTGCGACGAGAATCCGGAGATCGGCGGCGCGTTGAGCTTTGGTCGCCACGATCCGACCGTCCTCTCCGGCCTGTCATCGCGGCTGGCCACGCTGCCCAATCTCAAGGTGCTGACCGGCACCGTCTGCAATGGCTGGTACGAGGACAACTGGCTGCCGCTGATCCAGGGCAACCGGCTCTATCGCACGCGCGCCCGGGAAGTGATCCTGGCGACCGGCGCGATCGAGCAGCCGGCCGTCTTCCGCAACAACGACCTGCCGGGGATCATGCTCGGCGGTGCTGCCCAGCGTTTGATCCGGCACTATGGCGTGCGACCCGGCCAGAGCGCGGTTGTGCTCGCCGCCAATGACGAGGGCTACCGGACGGCGCTCGATCTGCTGGATACCGGCGTATCGGTCGTCGAGCTTGTCGATCCGCGATCCGCTGATGAGGCCAGTCCGCTGGAAGCCGACCTCCGCGGCAAGGGGGTCGCCATCCGCAAAGGCGCGACTATCGAGGCGGCCGAAGGCACGGCCAGAAATCGTCACCTCGCCCGCGTCCGTGTCGGCGGAAACTGGATCGCCTGCGACCTGCTGACGGTTTCGATCGGCAGCGCCCCGGCATGGCAATTGCCGTGTCAGGCCGGCGGCAAGGTCGGCCATGATGCCAGCACGCAAACGATGACGATCAAGCTGCCGGAAGGTCCCGTCCATCTCGCCGGCGCCGTTGCCGGCACGGACGAGATCGAGGATGCCATCGCCAGCGGCCGACGCGCGGCGTCGGCCGCGCTCTCGAGACTCGGCCATGCGGTTGCCGATGAGCCTCCGGTGGCCAGCCCAAAAGTCGCCCGGCCACGCTATGTGCAGCTGATCGTCGCCGATCCCAAGGGACGCGACTTCGTCGATTTCGACGAGGATCTGCAGGTCAAGGATCTGCAGAACGCGACCAACGAGGGCTATCGCGAGATCGAGCTGGTCAAGCGCTTCACCACCGTCGGCATGGGTCCGAGCCAGGGACGCCATTCGGCTCTCGCAACCGCCCGCATCGTCGCCGAGGCGACCGGCCGCACGGTGGGCGAGATCGGCATCACCACGGCGCGCCCTCCCGTCGGGCCGGAAACGCTCGGCGTGCTCGCCGGCCAACACGAAGTGCTGGAGCGCCGCACGGCACTGCATGCCAGGCATGTCGCGCTGAACGCCGCGATGAAGCCGGTCGGCGCATGGTGGCGGCCCTATTATTACGGCGACGCAAGCGACGCCGAGGATGCTGTCCGCGAGGAAATCCTCGCAGTGCGCGAAGGCGTCGGCCTGCTCGATGTCTCGACGCTCGGCAAGCTGGAGATCCGCGGCCCGGACGCCGGCGAGTTCCTCGACCGGCTCTACACGATGGCGCATGCCAACCAGCCGGTGGGCCGTGTCCGCTATTGCCTGATGCTCAACGAAATGGGCTCGGTGATCGACGATGGCGTGGCCTACCGGATGGCCCAGGACCAGTTCTATGTGACGGCGACCACCGGCGCCGTCGCGCGCGTCTATGCCGACATGCTGTTCTGGAATGCCGAGTGGCGCCTGGAGGTGGACGTGCTCAACCTCACTGGCGCCTTCTCCGGCCTCAACGTGACCGGACCCAAGGCGCGCCAGGTGCTCGAAGCGCTGCAGAGCGACATTGATTTCAGCCGCGACGCTTTCCCTTATCTCAGCGGCCGCGAAGGCATGGTCGCCGGCGTCCCGGTGCGGGTGATGCGCATCGGCTTCACCGGCGAGCTGAGCTACGAGCTGCATTGCCCCTCAAGCCTGGCGCCCGCACTTTGGGATGCCGTGATGGCCGCGGGCAAGCCCCACGGCTTGCGCCCGTACGGCCTGGAGGCGTCGCGCATATTACGCCTGGAGAAAGGCCACATCCTGATCGGCCAGGACACGGATGCGATCACCACGCCGGACGAGCTCGGCTTCGGCTGGGCGGTCTCGAAGAAGAAGCCGTTCTTCGTCGGCAAGCGCTCCATCGAGATGCGCGCAAGGCTCGGGCAGACGCGCAAGCTGGTCGGGCTGCAATTCCCCGCCGGCGCCAGCAACATCCCTGGCGAAAGCTGCCTGGTGCTGCGCGGTGGCGCCCCCGTCGGCCAGATCACCTCGGTCGGATATTCGCCGTCGCTCGGGCGCCACATCGCGCTCGCCTATGTCCATGTCGACGACCAGGCGGAAGGCAGCCGCGTGGCGGTGAAGTGCCGCAACGGCGAGCTGGTCGAGACGCCGGTCGTCGGCCACGCCTTCTTCGACCCGACCAACGCGCGGCAGGAGATCTAGATGGCCGCCGGCACCGCGACTCGCATTTATCCTTTCATGCCCGGCGGCGCGGCCGACGGCACTAAGCTGGCTTCCGGCGCGGTCGTGCTGAGCGATCTTACCGACCGCCCGCGCTTTGGGTTGAAAGGCGGCGGCAGCGCCGCCTGGCTTGCCGCGCAGGGCGTCAAGCTGCCAGCCGTCAACCGCATCGGAGACCATCGCGGCATGCGCGTCCTGCGCCTCGGCAACGAAGACATCCTGCTTCTCGCGGAGGACGCCGCGGAAACTCTCGCCCAAATCAACACCGGGTGGCAGGCCGCAACGGTGCCGAAAGGCTATTCGTCATGGCGCGAGGAAGGTTGGGCATGGATGCGGCTTTCCGGCCCTGACCTAGCCAAAGCGATGAGCGGGCTTTGCGCGCTGGACCTGAGACCCCAGAAATTCGGCGTCGACGATATCGCGCAGACGCGCGTCGGCCATATTGAAGCCGTGACATTCCGTTCCCCGACAGGTTTCGACATACTCTTCGACATCACCGCTTCGGCCTACTTCGCCCGCGCCGTCGCGGCGATGGCCGGCCACATAGAAGAGCACAGAGGATAGCCATGACCCGCCCGCAAGGAACCATCGCCCCGATCCTGACGCCGTTCGAAGACGACGGCCGCATCGCGCGCGATCTCTGGATTTCCCATGCCAAATGGGTGCTCGGCCAGGGCGCGCATTTCCTCTCGCCCTTCGGCACCACGGGCGAAGCGCTGTCGGTGTCCCTGCGGGAGCGCATGCAGGCGCTGGAATGGCTGGTCGAGGCCGGCATCGCGCCCGACCGGCTGATGCCCGGCACCGGCGTTACCGCCCTGCCCGAGACGGCCGAATTGTCGGCGCATGCCGTCGGCCTCGGCTGCGCCGCGGTCATGGTGCTGCCGTCCTTCTTCTACACCGGCGCCGGCGACAACGGCCAGGCGCGCTATTACGGCGAGCTGATCGAGAAGGTGGCAAAGCCTTCGATGCGCATGATCCTCTACCACATCCCGCAGAACTCCGGCGTGCCGGTCAGCCCCGCTTTGACGGCAAGGCTGAGCAAGGCCTTTCCGGACACGGTCGTCGCCTACAAGGACAGCGCCGGCGACTGGAACAACACCGCAGCCGTCATCGCCGCCGCGCCCGATATCTCCGTGTTCCCAAGCTCGGAGGCGCAACTCACCAAGGGTCTCGCCAACGGCGCGGCCGGCTGCATCTCGGCCACCGTCAATCTGAACGCCGCCGCCATCCGCCGCCTCTACGATGCGGCAAGGAAGGGCGAAGACGTCACGGAGACGGATGCGGCCGTCAAGACGTTCAGGAAGGTGATCCAGGATGCCGGGCTGATCCCGGCGATGAAGGCGGTGCTTGCGGTCAAGTCCGGCGACCGGCGCTGGCTGAACCTGCGCCCGCCGCATGAGAATGTGACGCTGGAAAAGGGCCAGGCGCTGATTGCGGCGCTGGGCAGCGCCGCCGACCATATCGGCCATAGCTGAGGTCGCGATGTTGGCGCGCCCAACAATCATCCTGCACACCGACAAGCCGGCCGGTGCGCTTGCCGTGCTCGCCGAGATGCATCCTGACCTTGATGTCCATGCCTGCGATACCTACGCCGGCCTCCCTGCCCTGATCGAACAAATCAGCGCCGAGGTGGTCTATTCGATCCGTTTCGACGGCACGGCGCGTTATCCGCGCCAGGCCCTTGTCGAGAGTCCGACGGTGAAATGGGTGTCGATCGGCGGCTCGGGTACCGACCATCTGGGCCGCTGGGATCCCGAGCATGTCACGGTGACGAACTCGGCCGGCGTCGCCGCCGGCATGCTAGCCGAATATGCGCTCGGCGCCATGCTTTCCTTCTCGCTCGACCTGCGCGGCTTCGAGCGCCGGCAGCAGGCCCGCCAATGGGGCGGCGGCCGCGTCGAGCCGATCGAGGGCAGGACCGTCCTCATCGTCGGCCTCGGCAAGACCGGCGAAGCCGTCGCGCGCCGCGCGCAGGCGATGGGCTTGCGCGCGCTGGGCATTCGCGCGCGGCCGAAACCGATGCCGGCGCTCGACGAGGTGCATGGTCCCGACGCGCTACTGGCGCTGATCGGCCGCGCCGATTTCATCGTCTGCTGCGTGCCTCTGCTGCCGACCACGCGCGGCTTGCTTGGCGAGGCCGCCTTTGCCGCGATGAAGCCGTCCGCCGTGCTGATCGACATTTCGCGCGGCGGCGTCGTCGAGGAGAAAGCTCTTCTCGCTGCGCTCGACAATGGACGGATCAGGGGCGCTGCACTCGATGTCTTCGCCACCGAGCCGCTGCCGGCCGAACATCCGCTCTGGGGCTACGACAACGTCGTCGTCACGCCGCATTGCGCGGCCGTCTATGACGGCTGGGACATCAAGTCGGTGCGCATGTTCGCCGACAATCTGGCGCGCTACCGCCGCGGCGAGCCGCTGGAGAATGTGGTCAATCCGGAACGCGGCTATTGAAAGCCGGGAGGAAATAATCCGATGTCACAGGACAGGCGCGGCGGTGGCCGCAGATCGAAGCTGGGCCGCAGTGGCGGCGGCATTTCGCAACTGCCGTGGCAGAGCGTGAAAAACCCCTACCCGCCCATGCAGCTTCTCGACGAAGAGCGCATGGAACAGTTGCACAACACCTCGATGCGCATCCTGTCGGAGCTCGGCATTCGCGTCATGAGCGAGAAGGTGATGGACCTATTCGCCAGGGCCGGCGCCATCGTCGATCGCGAGGGGCGGACCATCCGCATCGACGAGAGCATCGTCAACGAGGCGCTGCGCAATGTTCCCTCGTCCTTCACGCTGACCAGCCGCAACCCCGACAAGCAGGTCCATCTCGGCGGCAATTCGCTGGTCTTCGGGCTGGTCGCCGGTCCGCCCAACGTACATGACTGCGTCAACGGCCGCAGGCCGGGCAACCTGCCCGACTATCAGAACTTCATCCGGCTGGCGCACCACTTCAACGCCATCCACATTATCGGCAACCAGGTGGTAGCGCCGGTCGAATTGCCGGCGAATTCACGTCATCTTGATACCTATCATGCCAATCTGACGCTGAGCGACCGCTCCTTCCATTGCACCGCGATCGGCCGCGCCAGGGCGATGGACGGCATCAACATGATGGCGATCGCGCGCGGCATCTCGGTCGAGGAGATGCGCGCTTCGCCCGGCGTGACCACGATCATCTCGATCAACTCGCCGCGCCTGTTCGACGACGCGATGGCCGAGGGCCTGATCGCCATGGCCGAGCACGGTCAGCCGGTGACCGTCACGCCGTTCACTTTGATGGGCGCGATGACGCCGGTGACACTCGCCGCAGCGCTCTGCCAGCAGAACGCCGAGGCGCTGTTCGGCGTGACGCTGACGCAGCTCGTCAATCCCGGCACGCCGGTGATGTATGGCGCCTTCACTTCCAATGTCGACATGAAGTCGGGTGCGCCCGCCTTCGGCACGCCGGAAAACGCCAAGGCCAACATCATCGCCGGCCAATTGGCGCGACGCTATAATTTGCCCTACCGCACCTCCAACGCGAATGCCTCCAACGTCGTCGACCTGCAGGCCGCATACGAAACTGAAATGGCAACCTGGGGCGCTGTGCTTGGCGGCGCCAATCTCATCTACCACGCCGCCGGCTGGCTGGAGGGCGGGCTGACGGCGTCCTACGAGAAGCTCGTGCTCGACGTCGAGATCCTGCAGAACATGATGGAGTTCCTGCGGCCGCTGCCGTTCCAGGAAGACGACCTCGGCTTCGAGGCGATCAAGTCGGTGCCGGCCGGCGGCCATTTCTTCGGCGCCGAGCACACCATGTCGCGCTACACCACCGCCTTCTACCAGCCGATGCTCTCCAACTGGCAGAATTACGGCGCCTGGCAGGAGGCCGGCGGCAAGGACGCGCTGGAGCGGGCGACCGAGCTCTGGCAGCAGGCGCTGCACGATTACGAGGAGCCGGTGATGGATCCCGCGATCCGCGAGGAGCTCGACGCCTATGTCGCGCGCCGCCGCGAGGAGATTGCCGCCAATCCGGAAACTTAGAGCATGCTTCAAAGACGATTGTCAGAGGCAGATGCGGCTGCGGCGCCGATCACAGCGCCTCATAGATCCGGTCGACGCTCTCCAGCGTGTAGGCGAACTCCACCGGCCGCGTGCAGTGCCAGCCTTCGAAGGGCTGGCCGGCCAGCGCCTTCAATGTCTGCGGCAGGCGCAATATGCCGCCGCCATAAAGCCGGTTCGCCATGTCGAGCATGCCGGTGCGATGCATGGCCTCCGTCATGCTGCCGCAGGCGTCCTTGACCAGCCATACGCGAAAACCTTGGTAAACCGCGTCGAACACGCTCGCGGTCACGCAGCTGTCGGTCAGCACCCCGGCGACAACGAGGTTCTCAATGCCAAGCGCGATGAGCCGCTGCGCAAGATCGGTACCGCGAAAGGCGCTCGGCCAGTGCTTGAGGATGACGATGTCGCCCGGCACCGCCGCCACCTCGGCGCAGATATCCGCGCCTTCGCTGCCCGCCACTGCGGAGCGGAATTCCTCGGTCAGGATCTCCTCCTGCCGCGCATAGCCGTCGCGTTCCTCCGGCTTCACCCAGGCCTGTGCGTAGAGGACGGGCACGCCAGACTCGCGGGCGGCATCGATCAGCGCGGCGGTGTTGGCGAGCACAGCGTCGTAACCGACGACCGGCCAAGCCCCGCCTGGGCGGTATTCGTTCTGCAGGTCGATGACGAGCAAGGCGGTTTTGGCAAGGTTCATGGCTAATCCGGGGAATTGTCGAAATCGGTGACGAAACGCAGAAGCAGTCGGATCGCCTGATCGAGGTCGGTGATCTCCATCGCCTCATGCGGGTTGTGGCTGCCGTTCTCATTGCGTACGAAGAGCATTCCCGTCGGAATTCCGGCGCCGGCAAAGGTCGCCGCGTCATGACCCGCCCCGCTCGGCACATGCGGCGCCTGCATTTTCAATCCTGTGGCGGCGCGATCCAAGCCCTCGATCAACGCAGGTGCCATCGTCGCCGGCTGCCAGGTGAAGCGCTGCCCGAGTTCGAACGTCACGCCCCGCCTAGCGCTGACTTCGGCGAGAATAGTCCGAAGCCGCGCCTCGACGCGTTCCAGAACCGTTGCCTCGGCGCTGCGCACATCGAGCGTGAAGCCAAGCTCGCCGAGTACGCGGCTGCCACCATGCTGCGTGGGATCGGATTGAACCCGGCCGAAGGTGATCGTCGCGTCATGCCCTTCCCGTTCGAGCGCATCCCATTCGATCTCAAGCGCGGCGACAAGATCGGCGAAGCCAAGCACGGCATCATGCCGGGCAAAGCGCGGCTCCGCGCCGGAATGGGCATAGGCGCCAAGGCACTTCGCATCGACGTAGCGGAAGCCGCCGGCAATCCCCGTGACGATGCCAATCGGCGCTTCGGCGGTGACGAGGCGCGGTCCCTGCTCGATATGCACCTCGATAAAGGCCGCGATCTGTGCGGCACCGATGCCCGGCACGCCGCGTCGCGCGGCGTCGGGGTCGAACCCTTCCTCGAGCATGTGTTCGGCCAGCGTGCGGCCGCTGTCGGATCGCCTGGCTTCGAGCGCCTGAGGATCGAGCAAACCAAGCGCCGCCTGGCTGCCCGGATAGGACAGTGGAAACCAGACCGCCTCCTCCGCGCGCGTCGCCAGCACGATGAGATCGCGCGGCAATCGGATGCCCCTCGCGCCCAATTCGGCCATCACCGCCAGGCCTGCCACGACGCCGGCGGCGCCGTCGAAATTGCCGCCATGCGCCACGCTGTCGAGATGCGAGCCGATGACAAGAGCCGGCAGGTCCGGGTCGCGGCCACTGAGCGTCAGATAAAGATTGCCGGCGACATCGACGCGCGCAACAGCTCCGAGCTTTTCTGCTTCCTTGCGCACGAGGTCATGGGCGAAGCGCTCACCGGCTCCGTAAGAGACGCGGGTGATGCCAGGCGCGTCGGTCGTGGCTTCAGCGAGCACATCCAGGATGCGCCCCGCCAATTCACCGCCAGCCGTCAGGGCGGCGCTGTTCATGAAGCAACCTTGCTGGCTTCGGGTGTAACATCACGCAGCCGATGCGGCGTAAGATCATCCAGTGCCACGCCTTGCCTCGCGACATCGTCTGGCAGGCCGCCGCCGGCGATCAGGCTGGCGCAGACCCGCGACAACGCTGGCGAGGTCTTGATGCCGTAGCCGCCCTGCCCGACCAGCCAGGCGAAATCTTGAAATTCGTCATCGGGCCCGACAACCGGTGACCCGTCTGCCACGAAGGTCCTGAGGCCCGCCCACGAACGCGACACGCGCTGCACTTCGATCGTCGTTGCACGTTCCAGACGCTCGGCGCCGATCGCGACATCGATGTCTTCGGCAAAGGCATCCATCGGCGCCGACGGCGTGGCATCGGCCGGCGAGACGAACAGCTGTCCGGCATCCGGCTTGAAATAGAACTCCGCGCCGATATCGTTGACCATCGGCCAGTCGGTTATGTCGAGGCCGGCGGGCGCCGGAATATTGAAGGCTGTTCGGCGCTTCGGCTGCAGGCCGACCGGCCGCACACCCGCCATCAGCGCGATCTCGTCACCCCAGGCGCCGGCCGCATTGACGATCAGCGGCGCAAGGAAGGTCCCCGCTTCCGTCTCGACCCGCCATTGGCCGCCATGCCTACCGATACCCTTGACGCCGGCGCTGGTGGCGATGCGCGCGCCGCGCGCCCGCGCGCCACGCAAGAAACCCTGATGCAGGCCGTTGACGTCGATATCCATCGAATACGGTTCGATGTAGGCGCCGGCGAGATAGTCCCGGCGCAGTGCCGGCACGCGCGCGATCGCCTCATCCGGCGTCATCGCGACGATCGAGGGCACCAGCGCCTGCGCAGCCGCCAGATCTTCACGCAAAAGGTCGAGTTGGTCGGCGCGTGCCACGGTGATCATGCCGCGCTTGCTAAGCAGCGGATAATCGCAAAAACCCGTGGGCGGCTCAGTCAGGAAGGCGCGACTGGCGAGCACGATGCGGCGGATGACGCCGTTGCCATAATTCTCGGTGAAGCTCGCCGCGGAGCGTCCCGTGGTGTGATAGCCGCAATGGCTCTCACGCTCGAGCAGCACGACCTTCCTGTCGCGTGAAATCTCGAACGCGGCACCCGCGCCGGCCATGCCCCCGCCGATGATAATGACTTCCGTCTGCTCGCTCATGGATCCCCCAAAATGCTCAACGCGGCACGGCAGGCGGCTCGCCCAGGCGGCCGCGTCGGGCGCGGTTACGGGCGCCCCGCCCTTCGGCCAGATTCTCGGCCGGCGAATTCTGCGCGGCGCAGTCGCGCAACGCGAGGTCGCTGACAAAAGGCACCGGCTTGCCGGCGATTGCCATGCCTGTCAGCCGCGCCCAGACGGCGCGCCGCTTGCGCACCTGATGCGACTGCAACTCGCTGATCTCGGCGATCCCGCTCTCTCGCTTGATCTGCAGAGCGCCGGCCTCGACAGCCGCTTCGAACAGCTCCAGCCCGCGCTTGGTTCGCACGATGATGCCGTTGAGCGGCTCATCCTCTATAGCCGGGCCGCCATTCAGCCAGGCATCCGACACCGCGATATCCGCCACCTGCCCGATCGCATCAGGACAGATCTTGCAGCGCGGCTGGATCATCCATTTGTCCTCGTCTTCCCACAGCTGCCGGTAGCTGATCTCGAAGGCGCGGCCGTCTTTGGTTTCGATCCGGTTGAAGCCCGGGTTGCCGTGGCCGCGATAGCGGAACAGAGACAACTCGTCTTCGCGAAGGCCAAAACGCTGCAGCACCTGTTCCGACTTGGTCAGGTCCGAGGCGCCGCCGCAGACGAAGGCGAGCGCATAGCGCATGTGCTTGTCAACGCGCGGATCGAGCCGCGCCAGGTTGCGTGCGGCGGTGATATCGCAGGGCTTGGCGATCAGCGCGAACGGCTCGCCGCGATCGAGAATGTCGTTGAAATCCACCAGCGTCGCCGCCGGGCCGTAGCGCGAGCCTGCCCCTTCGAGCACCGAGGCGGCGTCGAAGCTCAGCTTGCGTTCCGTGCGCATTGGCATGGAGCGCGACGCAGCGACATGCAGCACGAATTTTACGCGCCCCGAGCTGAGCAGGAACTGTCCGAGCGCCGTCAGTGTCCCGCCGCCGGAGCCGACAAACCGGACAGTGGGATCTGCGGCGGAACCGAGCACGAGCCGCTCGACCGGTCCCCAGACCGTATCCGTCGACACGGCGTCATTTATCTGCGCGGGGGGCGGACCGGCGATGCGCGTTCCGGGGCAGACGGCGTTGATCCTCTCCAATGTCTGCTTCTCCAATGCCCGCAACGCCACCGGCCGCTCGCGCCCTTCCGGCGTCATCACCATCTCAACGTCGCCGGGACGAGCCATCGACCGGCAGAGGCCGCAGCCGATGCAAAGACCGTTCTCGACGATCTCGCCAAGCGACAGCGGATCGGCCGCGAGCGGCGCCTTGCTGCAACTGGTCTCGATCAGGCCCATCGCTGTCTCAGACCGGATCCGAGATGCGCTTGTACTGGTTCGGGCGGCGATAGAGCGCGAAGTTGAAGTTCACTTTGCGACAGATCTCGATCAGGTCGAGGTCGGCGCGGTGCACGATCACCTCGTCGTCGAGCGACATTGCTTGCGCCGCGATCTCGCCAGTCGGCGCGATGATGCAGGACCCGCCGATCAGCGCCTGGCCGTCTTCCAGCCCGGCCTTGGCGGCGGCACCGATCCAGAGCGTGTTCTGGTAGGCGCCAGCCTGCATCGGCAGATGGTTGTGGAACATCCTCAGATGCGCCAGCGCCGGCGCCTCGTCGAGCAGCAGCGGCGTGTTATAGCCGAGCAGCGCCACCTCGGCGCCGTTGAGGCAGAGCATGCGATAGGTCTCAGGCCAGCGGCGGTCGTTGCAGATGGCGAGGCCGATGCGCACGCCGCGATAGTCGTAGACCGGAAAGCCGAGATTGCCTGGTTCGAAATAGCGCCGTTCGAGATGCGTTGTCGTGCCCGCCTGGGGCTCGCTGGACCCCGGCACATGCATCTTGCGATAGCGGCCGATGAAGGCGCCGTCCGACCCGACCAGATCCATCGTGTTGAAATGACGCGTGCGGCCCTCTTCCTGCGTTAGCTCACAATAGCCCAGCGCGAAGCCGACCTTCAGGCGCGCGGCGGCTTCATAGAGCCGGCGCGTCTCTGGACCCGGCATCGACGCTTCGAAGAAGGCGTCGATCTCGGCCTGATCGTCCATGCGCCAGCGTGGGAAGAACGTGGTCAGCGCCATCTCCGGGAACACCGCGACCTCGGCGCCGGAGGCCGCTGCCTTCTCAAGCAGATGCACCAGCCGTCCGACCGTCTCGGCGCGCGTGGCGCTGCGCTGGATCGGCCCCGTCTGGCAAACGGCGATGGTCAGGCATCGAGCCATGGCGTCCAATCCTCGACTGGTTTTCCCGAAAGCGCGAGATCTGCGGCGTTGCGTGTGAGGAAGCGGCCGAAGCCCGGCGACGCATGCAATTCGCCATCCGCAACCACCGGCACGCCGCGCACCAGGACGGTGGTCGGCTTACCGGTGACACTCCTGCCTTCATAAGGCGTGAAATCGACCCGCGAATGCAGCGCCTTGTGCCCGAGCGTCCAGCGCGCCGTCGGATCCCACAGCGCAAGATCCGCGTCGAGCCCGACGCCGATGCGACCCTTGCGATCCGCAAACCCGTAGATCGAGGCGGCATTGCGCGAGGTGAGGTCGAGATAGCGCTCCAGCGTCAGCCGACCGGTGAGCAGCCCTTCAGAAAACAGCAGCGGCAGCCGTGTCTCGATACCGGGAATGCCGCTCAGCGTCGTGGTGAAGCCTGGCATCTCGGAGCGGCCGATCTTGTCCGCGAAGTAATATGGCGAATGGTCCGACGACCAGAGGTCGATACCGCCATTGGTCAGCTCTTGCCACAGATGTTCATGGCTGCGCGGCGAGCGCGGCGGTGGCGAGAAGACGAAGCGCGCCGCATCGATTGGAGAGCGATTGAGATCGGCGGAGGCCAGGAAGAGATATTGCGGGCAGGTTTCGGCGATGGCGGCCACCCCACGCAACTTTGCCCGCGCCACCTCCTCGGCCGACTGCCAGGACGAGACATGCACGATGGTCATGCGAGCGCCGGTCATCTCGGCGAACGCTAAAGCGCGATGCGTCGCCTCGCGCTCCATCGTCTCGCTGTGAGCCACCAGATGATAGCGGATGTCGGTGCGGCCGAGATCGATCAGCCGCTGTCGCGTGCGGCGGATCGCGGCATCGTTCTCGGCATGGACCATGACGATCCAGCCCAGGCGCCTTGCCGTATCGAGAACCTTGAAGAACAAATCGTCGTCGACGGCAAAACCCTGATAGGTCATGAACAGCTTGACCGAGGCGATGCCGCGTGCCGCAAGCGCCCCAAGTTGTGCCTCGACATCGGCGCCGGTGCCCATGGTCACCACGGCATGCAGCCCATAGTCAATCACGGCGCGTCCAGCCGCGCGCTCCAGCGCGCGGTCGATGGCGCCGATCGTCGTCATATCCTGTCCGGGCATGCCGAACGGCACGATGCAGGTCGTGCCCCCGAACGCTGCGGAGATCGTGCCGGATTCGAAATCGTCGGCATTGCCGGCCCCGCCCCAGACGGGTTGGTCGAGATGGCAATGCGCATCGATGCCGCCGGGCATCACCCAGCGGCCACCGGCGTCGATCGACTTCTCGCCGGACAGGCCTTTGCCGATGGCGGCGATACGGCCGTCGTCAATGCCGATGTCGCATTCGGCCCAGCCGTCGTCGAGCGCCACGCGCCCGCCTTTGATCACCAGCTCATGCATTGGCCAGTTGCCCGTTTTGGATTGTCCTCAACCGACAGCCGCCGTCACCATGATCTCGACACGGTACTGGTCGCCGGCGAGCCGCGCTTCGACCGTGGCGCGCACCGGCATGGCGCTGCGGTCGATCCAGGCGTCCCAGGCGGCATTCATCATCTCGAAATCGGCGATGTCGCGGAGCCATATCTGCGCGCTGAGCAGCTTCGACTTGTCGCTGCCGGCCTTGGCCAGAAGCGCGTCGATCTTGGCGAGGATCTCCTTGGTCTGGCTGGCGGTGTCGCCGGAAAGATCGTCCGCCGTCAGGCCGGCCACATAGACGGTGCCGTTGTATCGCAGCACCCGGCAGAAGCGCTGTCCGTTTTCCAGGCGTTCGATCGTCATATCGTTCCTTTCCGCTGTTCCTCGGATTCTGGCTTTTGCCTATGGTAAGGAGGGTGCAAAACCACTGTAAAGCCCGCAGCAAAGCCAAGATGCCGCTTTCCTTCATAGCGATGGCCAAAAAAAATCTAGCCATAGCCGCATCAATCTTCGTTTGTGGCAGCCACGGCAAAGTGTAGCTTCTACTTGGGCTGCCGTTGGTCAACGGTCACGCCAGGGGAGCCACTGCAGCCGCATCAATGAGGTCGATCGCTCAATCCGCGGCGCGGCTCTGGCAAAATGCAGAGCGGTCCCGCGCCATGCTGCCGATCATGGTTGGCGTCTGCCTGGCCTGCATCGGCAGCGCCATGCTGACCACGGCCGTGTCGCTGCATCTCGGAAAGCCCGGCATTTCTCCCCAGGTCGTGCAGATCGTGCTGACCGCTTATCCCGTGGGCTTCCTCGTCGGATGCCTGGTCACCCGCCCCGCGGTCGCCCAATACGGGCATGAGCGCACTTTTGTGGTGATCCTGGTGCTGGCGCTGCTGGCGGCGTCCGGCTTCGTGTTCACCGACTTCCTGCCGAGTTGGATCTGCTTTCGCCTGCTCGGCGGCATGGCGATGGCGTCGCTCTTCGTCGTCTGCGAAAGCTGGATCAACCTTTATGCCGAGCAGCACAATCGCGGCGTGCTGTTCTCGCTCTACATGCTGACGACGGCAATCGCCGTGCTGCTCGGACAACTCCTTGTCGGGCTGGTCGGCCCGCAATCGCCGCATCTGTTTCCGGTCGCGGCCTTAACGGTGCTGCTGGCGCTGGTCTCCAAATTCGTTGGTGGACGCTGGCCGGCGCTGCCCGCAACCGATCCGGAGCACGCGGGTTCAGCGAGACCGGTCAAGCGGCTTGGCCCGCTGGCGCTGTTCCGGCTGGCGCCGGTGACGGTCGTTGCAATCTTCCAGGGCGGTATCACCAACATGAACATCTTCGTGCTGACGCCGATCTACGGTACCCTGATCGGGCTGTCGGCGGCGACGACAGTCGGGCTGGTCACGACCATCAGCATCGCTGGCATGTTGGCGCAAACCCCGGTCGGCTGGCTGTCGGACCGATTTGAGCGGCGCATCATATTGCTTGTCCAGGGCATTCTGTCCGTCGCGCTCTGCGCGACGATCGCCTGGGTCGGCAATTCCTCGGTGCCGCTGTTGTTCGTGCTGTTCTTCGTCTATGGCTGCACGGCGCTGACGGTTTATCCTGTGGCGATGGCGTTCGGCGCCTCGCAATTGCACAGCCGACACATGGTCGGCGCTTCCGGCACGCTGCTCCTGCTCTATTCGATCGGCAATGTTGCGACGCCCGGCATATCCGCCGGCCTGATGGAGCATATGGGCGCGCCGGCCATGTTCCTGCTTCTGGGCGGCGGCGCCGTGCTGGTCACGCTCGCGGCCTGCTACAATCTGTTGCGCCGGCCGGTCATCGCGCCGGCCATGCAGGCAGTCGAGGAGCGCGCCTGATGGCGGATGCAGCAACGAACCGCCTTGAAGGCAGCGTCATCCTGATCGCCGGAGCTGCCAGCGGGATAGGCGCGGCAATCGCGCGCCGCTGCATTACCGAAGGCGCGAAGGTCGTCTGCGCGGATTACGATCTGGAGCCGGCAACCAGGCTCGCCGAAGCGCTCGGGCCTGCCGCCGCCGCTTGCCAGTGCGACGTGACCAAGATCGAATCCGCGGAAGCAGCCGTCGACTTCGCCGAGAGAAAATACGGCCGGCTCGACGGGCTGGTGCACAACGCCGCCGCGCCTTCGACTAGCGCCACCGTTGTCGATCTCGACGAACGCGCCTGGCGGCACGAGATCGATGTCGGCCTGACCGGCGCCTTCTTGATGAGCAAGTTCGCCGTGCCACTGGTCGCGGCCAGCGGCGGCGGCTCGGTCGTCTTCATCGGCTCGCAATTCGGGCGCGTCGCCACCACCAGGGCGGTCGCCTATTGCGCCGCCAAGGCCGGGCTGATCCATCTCGCCAAGGCGATGGCTGTCGACCACGCGCCCGACAAGATCCGCGTCAACAGCCTGTCGCCCGGCGCGGTGGCGACGACCCGCCTGCTGCGCCGGTTCGCCGATTTCGAGGCGGCCAATGCCGGGCTCGGACCTGCTCATCTGCTCGGCCGCATCGCCGAGCCCGACGAGATCGCCGCGGCGGCGGCTTTCCTGCTTTCCTCCGACGCTTCCTTCGTCACCGGATCCGACATGCTCGTGGACGGCGGCTATGCGACGCGCTGAACCGTTATTTTTTCAAAGGAGTTCCCATGACCCTGCTCGTCACCGGCGGCACCGGCTTCGTCATGAGCGTGGTCACGCGCGCCTGGCTGGACCGCGATCCGCAAGCCCGCGCCGTGATCCTCGACCGGTCCGGTCTCGACGCGGCCGCTGAAAAGCATTTTGCGCCGGCGCGCGACCGGCTGACGGTGATCTCCGCCGACATTCTTGACCCGAAAGCCTGGTCGGCGACGCTCGACAGGCAAGGCATCACTGCAATCGTCCATGGCGCGACGATCACGCCGATCTCGCGCGGCAGCGCCAAGGAGGCCAAGCGCCAGCCGGAGGCCGAAGACCCGGCTCGCATCGTCGACGTCAACCTGATGGGCACCGTGCGCATGCTGGACTGGGCGCGCACGAATCCCAACCTGAAACGCTTCATCTATGTCAGCTCCGGTTCCGTCTACCGCCACAATGGGCCCGATTGGGCGAGCGAGCCGTTGCCGGAAGACGGCTATGTCGCGCCGCTGACGCTTTACGGCATCTCGAAATTCGCCTCCGAGATGGTCACCAACCGCTATGCCGACCTGTTCGGCCTCTCGGCGGTCTCGGTGCGGCTTGCTTCCGTCTACGGTCCAATGGACCGCGCCACCGAGAGCCGCAACTTTCGCCATGTTCCGAACCGCGTCGCGCATATGGCTTTGGCCGGCGAGACGATCAGGCCGAACAGCCTGGAGCCGGTCGGCGATTATGTCGCCTCGACCGATGTCGCCGCCGCGATCCTCGCGTTGATCGATGCTCAGCGCCTCAACTACCGCCACTACAATATCGGCTCCGGGTCGAGCCAAACCATCGGCGAGATTATCGGCTGGGCAAGGGAACGCGTGCCGGGGCTGCAGGCCGAGGTGACGCCTGGCGAAGACGCCAACATCGTCCAGGACGTAACGCTGAAAGGCGGCATGTGGGGCGCCTATGACATCGCCCGCATCATGCGCGACACAGCATGGCGGCCGCGCCCCGGCAAGGAAGCTTTCCACGCCTACATGGACTGGATTGCCGCCAACGAAAGCTGAGCCAACGAGATCAGAGGAGACCAGCCGATGTCGACCGATCCGCAGCAAGCACGGCAGCCGCGCGACTTTGTCGGCTACGGCCCGCACCCGCCCTTCGTCACCTGGCCCGGCGGCGTCAAGCTCGTGGTCAACCTCGTGCTCAATTACGAGGAAGGGTCGGAGTACAACTGGTTGGAGGACGGCCGCAATGACAATTGGGGCGAATACAACCTCACCGGCAGCATGCCGGTGCGCGACCTCGGCACCGAGACGCATTACGAGTATGGCAGCCGCGCCGGCGTCTGGCGCCTGGCTAGGCTGTTCGACCGCTACGACATTCCGGTCACCTTTTCCGCCTGCGCCGTGGCGCTCGAACGCAACCCGCCCTTGGTCGAGTGGATGAAGGCGCGCAGACATGACCTGATGGGACATGGGCTGCGATGGATCGACTACACGGCGATGGAGCGAACTGAGGAAGAGCGCCATCTGCATGAGGCGATCGCGCTCTACGAGAAACTGCTGGGAAAGCGGCCTCTGGGCTGGAACTGCCGCTCTCTGCCCAGCGTCAACACGCGCGACCTGCTGGTCGAGGAAGGCGGCTTCCTCTACCACTCCGATCCTTGCAACGACGACCTGCCTTATTTCCTCGACCATCGCGGCACTGAGACCCTGGTTGTGCCTTACTCCAAGGCACTCAACGACAGCCGCTATCTCGTGGCGCCCGGCTATAGCAATCCGCGCGACTTCGCCGAGGACTGCCGCTCGGCCATCGACTATATGCTCTCCGAAGCCGACGAGACCGGCGGCCGCATGCTGACCATCGGCATCCACGCCCGCTGGACCGGCCAGCCCAACCGGGCGTCTGGCCTGCGCGAAGTGATCGAGCATGTCCAGCAAAGCGACGGCGCTGCCTTCATGCGCCGCGAGGACATCGCCCGCTTCTGGCACGCCAACCACGCCCGCTTCGAGCAGCGCGGCTGAGCGATGTTCGAAACACTGATCCGCGGTGGAATGCTGGTGAACGCCGACGGCCTTAGCCGCGGCGATGTCGGCATTGCCGCGGGCAAGGTCACCGCAGTCATCGCGCCCGGGGAAGCCGCTGAAGCCAGAACCGTCATCGATGCCTCCGGCAGTCTCATCCTCCCCGGCCTCGTCGACGCGCATGCGCATCTGCGCGACCCCGGTTTAACCCATAAAGAGGATTATTCATCCGGCACCCATGCAGCAGCGCTTGGCGGCGTGACGACGGTACTCGACATGCCGACTGACGAGCCGTGGACCGCGACGGCCGAGCAACTCGCCGACAAGATGGCAATCGCGGAAGGCCGCATCCATGTCGATGTCGGCCTACAGGCTGTGGTCAGCCGCGATCTGTCGCTCATCCCTCGCCTGCTCGACCTCGCGCCGGTCTCGTTCGAGCTCTTCACCGCCGACGTGCCGGACGGATTCCTGTTCGCAACGCTCGATGATGTCGCCGAGGCGCTGCAGGCCTTCGCCGGCGCCGATACGCTGGTCGGCATCTCGCCCGGCGACCAGTCGATCCTGGCCGGCAGCAGGGCGCGCGATCGCTCGGGCAGCATCGCCGCTTTCTTGGACAGCCGGCCGCCGCTCGCCGAAGCCAACGGCATCGCCCGCGCCCTTGTCGCCGCCGCCTCGGCCGAGGCGAAGGTCCATGTCCGCCAGATCAACTCCGAACTGGGCGTCGAAACCTGGAGCCGATTGCGGGGCATGGCAGACGCAAGCGTAGAAACGACACCGCAAAATCTGTTCTTCGCGGCGCAAGATTACGAAACGCAGGGCGCCAACCTCAAGGCCTCGCCGCCCTTGCGCTTCGCACACGATGTCGACGCACTGCGCGCCGCGCTGGGCGCAGGGCTGATCGACATCGTCGCCACCGATCATGCCCCGCATGCACCAGCCGAGAAGGCTGCGAGCTACGCGGCTTTCGCCGACATCCCGGGCGGCATGCCGGGACTGCAGACGCTGCTTCCGACCATGCTGAAGCTGGTCGACGACGGGCTCATCGCCCTGCCCGATCTGGTGCGCATGTGCTCGCGCAATCCGGCCGAGCGCTTCGGCCTCGGCCGGCGCAAGGGACGCATCGCCGCCGGATCCGACGCCGATCTGCTCATCCTAGACCCGCGCCGATCCAGCACCATCGCCAATGCCGATCAGGTGTCGCGGGCGGGCTACACGCCTTTCGACGGCTGGACCGTCAAAGCGCGGCTGACCAATGTCTTCCTGCGCGGCGATGAGATCGTCCGCGACGGGCGGCTGGTCGGTACGGCGCAAGGCAAGATCGTCACTCGGGAGCGCTGAACACCATGGCCCTGCTCGCCAACAAAACCGCCATCGTCACCGGAGCGAGCTCCGGCATCGGCCGCGCCATCGCGCTGAAATTCGCCGCCGAAGGCGCCAACGTCGTCGTCGCCGACACGGTGGAGCAGCCGATCGAGGGCGGAGAGAGCACAGTCGAGTTGATCCGCTCCGCCGGCGGCAATGCCGTCTACATGAAGACCGACATCTCGGACTGGAATGCCGTCGACGCGCTTGTCGGCGCAACCGTCGATCACTTCGGTCGGCTGGACGTGATGGTCAACAATGCCGCGATCTACACCAGCACCAACCTGATCGAGACCACGCCGGAACAATGGAGCCGCGTTATCGGCGTCAATTTGACGGGCTTCTTCTACTGCAACAAGCGCGCCGTCACGCAGATGCAGACCCAGGCGCCGGTCAACGAGGTGCGCGGGCGCATCATCAACATCTCCTCGCAGCACGGCATGATCGCCTGCCCCGGTGACCTGCCCTATTCCGTGAGCAAGGGCGGCATCGTCCAGATGACGCGCCAGATCGCGGTCGACCACGCGGACGATTTGATCGTCTGCAACGCCATCGCGCCGGGCAAGATCATCACCGGCAAGCCGGGCGTCGCCAACGATCCGTACGCGCTCGACTATTCGCGCCGCCGCACGCCCTGGCCAAGGCTCGGGCAACCAAGCGACGTGGCGGGCGCGGCGCTGTTTCTGGCCAGCGACATGGCGAGCTACGTCACCGGCATCAACCTGATGGTGGATGGCGGCTGGATGGCGGGCTGACCGCCCGGGCCTCCATTCGAGGGCAGGAACCTTTGCGGAAACCACCCGTTGACCCTGCTGCCAGGGGGCCGACGACATCTGGAACCCGTTGCCTTGGACGCCAAAACTGAAAGAAAAGAGCGCGAAACCGCTCCCGCCGAGAGAACGCGGGCTCAGCCCCGGTCCGATCGGCGCCCGCCCGGCGACGAAAAACGGGTGGAAAACGAGCGCGCGGACGATAGGCGCGTGCAAGACGCGCAGGCGAATGACAGTCCGTCCGACACCAACAAGCCGGGCCTCATCAGACGCCACCCCTACATAGCCGCGATCGTCGCCATCCTCATTTCGCTGGTGATCGCGGCCGTCGTCATCTGGTGGCTCAACGCACGCCACTATGAATGGACCGACGACGCCTTCATCGACGCACGCACGGTAACGGTTGGCGCGGAAATTGCCGGGCGCATCACCGATGTCGCCGTCACCGACAACCAGCCGGTCGAGGCCGGCGCGGTGCTTCTGCGCATCGACGACAGCGATTATCAGGCTTCGCTTAAACAGGCGGAAGCCGGCGTGGTGGCGGCGCGGGCCGAGATCGCCAACGTCGAGGCGCAGACCCAGGCGCAGAACGCCAAGATCGATGCTGCCGAAAAGCAGGTGGCCCAGGCGCAGGCGGCGCTCGAATTCGCCAAATCCGAGGACCAGCGCAACCGCGAGCTCCTGGCCAAGGGCACAGCAACGCAGCAGCAGGCGCAGCAGGCCGCGTCAACCTTGCGCCAGGATCAGGCCGCGCTGGACGCCGCCAACGCCAATGCCGAGGCGGCGAAAAGCCAATTGGCGGTCCTGCAGGCGCAAGGCAAGAGCGCCGAGGCCAAGCTTCGGCAGGCGGAGGCCGCCGAGAACCAGGCCAAGACCACCCTCACCCGCACGACCATCACGGCCCCTGCCGCCGGCCATGCAACCAGCATCACGGCGGCGAAAGGCACCTATGCGCAGCCCGGCCAGGTGCTGATGATGTTCGTGCCCAACGACGTCTGGGTGAAGGCCAATTTCAAAGAGACGCAGCTCGACCTGATGCGGCCGGGCCAGCCCGTCGACATCGCCATAGACGCCTATCCGAAAAAGACCTTCCATGGCCATGTCGATAGCGTCCAGGCCGGCAGCGGCACGGCGTTCAGCCTGCTGCCTGCCGAAAACGCCACCGGCAATTTCGTCAAGGTGGTGCAACGCGTGCCGGTCAAGATCGTGTTCGATCAGCCGCCCGGCGTCTATCTCGGTCCCGGCATGTCGGTGGTTCCGACGGTCAAGGTACGATGAGCGATGCCGCGACAGTCCAGGGCAACGAAAGCCGTTCCGCCGCCGGCGGGCGCAACCCCTGGCTGATCGCGATCGTCGTCTCGATCGCGACCTTCATGCTGGTGCTCGACACCTCGATCGCCAATGTCGCGCTGCGCAACATCGCCGGCAGCCTTGCCGCCGGCATGGACGAGAGCACATGGGTGATCACCACCTATCTCGTCGCCAACTCAGTCATCATCCCGGTCAGCGGCTGGCTGACCAGCGTTATCGGCCGCAAGCGCTATTATATGATCTGCGTGGCGACCTTCACCCTGGCATCGCTGCTGTGCGGGCTGGCCCCCAACCTGCCGACGCTGATCGCCTTCCGCGTCCTGCAGGGGCTGGGAGGCGGCGGCATGGCACCGAGCGAGCAATCGATCCTCGCCGATACTTTTCCGCCGGAGAAGCGGTCCCAGGCCTTTGCGCTCTACGGTATCGCGGTGATCGTCGCACCAACGGTCGGACCGACAATCGGCGGCTGGCTGACCGACAACTTCTCCTGGCATTGGATCTTCTTCATCAACGTGCCGTTCGGCATCATGTCGCTGGCGCTCGTGCAATGGCTGGTGATCGAGCCCGACATCCTCGAACGCGAGCGCCGGGAGCGGTTGAGCAAGGGGCTGAGGGTCGACTGGATCGGCTTCATCCTGGTGGCGATGGCGCTCGGCTGCCTCGAAGTCTTTCTCGACGAAGGCCAGCGCAACGACTGGTTCGCCTCGACCTTCATCACGACCTTCGCCGTGATCTCGGCCGTGTCGTTCCTGCTGCTGGTCCCTTGGGAGTGGACAAAGCGCGATCCGATCGTCGACATCCGCCTGCTGTTCAGCCGGCAGTTCGGCATGTCCTTCCTCGTCATGATGGCGGTGGGCGCGGTGCTCTTCAGCACTACGCAGCTTTTGCCGCAACTGCAGCAGACCACCTTCGACTACACCGCCACCCTTTCCGGCCTGTCGATGATGCCGGGCGGCATTGCCATGCTCCTGCTGATGCCGATCTCAGGCTTTGCGGCCGGCGTCGTCCAGCCGCGCTATCTCATTATGTTGGGCATGTCGGTGATCGCGGTTGCGCTCTGGCACACGACCTCGCTGACGCCCGACGCCAGCTTCAGCTTCTTCGCCTATGCCCGCATCTACATGATGATCGGCCTGCCGTTCCTGTTCATCCCGATCTCCACCGCCGCCTATGTCGGCCTGCCGCCACAGAAGACCGACCAGGCATCCTCGCTGATAAATGTCGCTCGCAACATCGGCGGCAGCATCGGCGTGTCGCTGTCCAACACGGTGATTGCCCAGAACGCCCAGTTCCACCAGTCGGTGCTCGTTGGCCACACCGCGCAATCGAGCGACACCTATCAGCAGACGCTTCGCCAGCTGACGAACCATTTCGTCGCCGAGGGATCGCCGCTGGTTGAAGCCAGGCAACAGGCCGTCGGCTGGATCGGACAGCAGATCGGCCGCCAGGCTTCGCTGCTTGCGTATGTCGACGTCTTCTTCTACTGCGCCGTGGCGACGGCAGTGCTTGTGCCGTTTGCCTTGTTGCTGCGGCCGCCCAAACAGGCGCCAGCGAAGCGTTAGCTATTCCATTGTCCGGAGCTTGCGCCTTATCGTTCTCCGCGCCAAGCTGGCGATCTCTGGAGGAATCTCATGCGCAACATCACGACACCGGCGCTGCTTTTGGCGGTGGCATTTTTCACCACCAGCGCGAACGTGCTAGACAGCTCGAACACACCCGTAGTCGTCACGCCGCTGGCGTCCAAGACCACCACCGCGTCAGGGCAGCCCATCACGCTGCCGCAAAAGAACGTCGAGGTGCAGGTCTCGTCCTACCAGATCGCGCCGGGCGCGATCTTGCCGGTCCACAAGCACCCCTTCCCGCGCTACGCCTATGTCGAGCAGGGAACGCTCAAGGTCACCAATGTCGAGACGAGCGCCGCCAACACCTACAAGACCGGCGACTTCATCGTCGAGATGATCGGCCAATGGCACCAGGCCACCAATACCGGCACCGATCCGGTGAAGCTTCTGGTGATCGACCAAGTCAAGCAAGGCGCCAAGAACACGATCTTGCAGAACTGAGCCACTCTTTGAAGAGCGCTGGCGCACCTGGTGGTCATTCAATCAGGGGTGCCGTGGCCACGATGGCTTGGGCGTGAGCGTGCAGCGTACAGGCAGCTTTCCGGTGTTCGATTTCATCGCCGCTGCAGACTACCATGTATTGTGCCGCGAATTCCTGAATGGTCGCGGCGGGAATCGCCAGCATTGCTTCCACAATCCCGGACATGTCGTCGTAAATACGTTTCAGATTGTTGTCGGATACGTCGAAAGAGATCGAGTCCCTAAGCGCTTCCCAGCGCCGGAAGCCGGCCATGATCGAACCTCCGTTCGAGTTTGCGGCGACAACTCCTCTCGCCGCGGCGGACCAAGCGGGGTAAACCGTGCGCAGCAAGGTGTGTCTGGTCATTACGTAAGACGCCACGTCCAAGTTTCCTGCACCCAATAGCGCCTTGTTATGGCCATCACCCCTGCACTGCATTGCTCTGGATCAAATCTCAGCGCACCAATCCCACATGGCCGGATCGTTCCGGACTTTCGCGGCGGCGCGACCGGTGCTAGGGCTGCCCAACGTCTCGAAAGCATGGATGGAAGCCGGTGGCGGACACGCAAAAACCTCTGATCGAAATCTGCGTCGAAGGCATTGACGGGCTGCTCGCGGCCCAGACCGCCGGCGCCGACCGGGTCGAGCTCTGCGCCAGCCTGATCGAGGGTGGCATCACGCCGAGCCTGGGCACGGTTCGCGCCGCGCTCGAAAGCGCGACCATCCCCTTCCATGTGATCGTGCGGCCGCGCGGCGGCGATTTCCTCTACAGCGAAGCCGAATTCCGCTCGATGCTCGCCGATGTCGAAGCGCTCCGCGAGCTGAGCGTCGCCGGCGTCGTCGTCGGCTGCCTGACTGCCGATGGCGCCATCGACGAGCCGCGCATGGGCGCGCTGGTTGAGGCCGCCGGCCCGCTCAACGTCACCTGCCACCGCGCATTCGATATGACGCGCGATCCGTTCGAGGCGCTCGAAGCGCTCATCCGCTGCAAGGTCGGCCGCGTGCTGACCAGCGGCCAGCGCGACACGGCGGTCGAAGGCGTCGAGCTTCTGGCTGAGCTTGTTCGCCAGGCTGGCTCCCGCATCATCATCCTGGGCTGCGGCGCCCTTGCACCCGACACGATCGGCGAGGTGCGCAAGCGGACCGGATTGACCGAGATGCATTTTGCGGCATTGGCGGACGTGCCCAGCGCCATGCGCTACCGCAACCCGAATGTCGGCATGGGCGGCACAGATCTCGACCGCGAATACCGCAACACGGTGACCGACCAAGCCAAGGTCGCGGCGACGATCGCGGCCGCGAGAGCCTGAAGGCCAAGATGATGACCAAGGAGTTGCTGCCGATCGAACGCGTCTCGCCCGCCTACGAGCCCGCTATCCTCGCGCTCAACAACGAGCATGCGGCGGAGCTGTCCTGGCTCGAGCCGGAACGGCTTTCCTTCCTGCTCTGCGAGGCTTTCTACACCCGCCGCATCGGCGCGCTCGAAGCCTTCATCCTGTGCTTCGACCAGGACGCAACCTACGACAGCCCGAACTTCCTCTGGTTCCGCGAGCGCTATCCGCGCTTCGTCTATGTCGACCGCGTGGTGGTCGCCGCGGCGGCCCGCGGCCGCGGCCATGCCCGCCGCCTTTATGAGGATCTGTTCGAGCAGGCGCGGGGCGCCGGCCACACGATCGTCAACTGCGAGGTCAACGCCAATCCGCCCAACCCAGCATCCGATGCTTTCCACGCCGCGCTCGGCTTCGCCGAAGTCGGCGATGCGGTGATCCATGGCGGCAAGAAGTCCGTGCGCTATTGGGCAAAACCGATCGCCGCCTGAGCAACACCCGGCTCTACTGGTCAGGAAAACAAGCCGAAGCTAATATAACAGCTCGGCTGGGTGGGGGCGCGACATCATGGCGAGTAATGTCTTCCGCTTCGACGAAAGCTGGGACATCCCTGAAGGCACACCCCAGGAAGTGTGGGACGTGCTGTCGGACGCCCAATTGCTGCCGCTCTGGTGGGGCGATGCCTATAAGGAGGTCGAGCCGCTCGACAAGAAGGGCAAGGGCGTTGTCGGCGCCCGCGCCAGGACACGAGCGCGCGGCGCGCTGCCCTATGAGCTGAACTTCATCATCGAGGCTGCCGAACTCATACCCGGCCGGCTGGTGGTGGTAAAAACCTTCGGCGATTTCGACGGGCTCTGGCGGGCGGAACTGTCTCCTTTGGGAAGCGGCACGCATGTCGACTTGGTCTGGCAGGTCACGGTCGAGAGGCCGATCCTCAAATTCCTGGCGCCGCTGCTCAGGCCCGCCTTCGCCTGGAACCATCGCTGGACGACGCCGCGCGGCGAAGCCGGGCTTCGCCGCTATCTCGCCGCACAGAAGAACAACAAGGCCTGACCGCTGCTCACCAATTGCGGTTGAGCCAGCCGCGAGCCGGTTTCTCGACGATGTAATAGCTCGCCAGCGCGCAGGCGAAGACGGCCGCCAGCATCGGGAGAGGCGCGCTGCCGCGCTCATCGACGAATTTGTAGAAGGGCTGCTGCCAGAGATAGAGCGAATAGGACCACAGGCCGAGCATGACCATCGGTCGGGACGACAACGGACCTTTCAGGGGGCCGCCCGCGAAGTCGAGCGCGTTGACGGCCAGCGCCAGCAGCGGCACGGCGAGGGTGTAATGCAGTGTCGTTGGTACCCGGTCGCTGAACAGCAACACGCCGCCGACCGCCGCCGCGAGCGCCACATGCTGGCTCTTCAGGCAAGCCGGCAGGCGCCTATCAGCCTTGAGCAGGCAGATCGCGGCGGACAAAAGGATCGAGGCGATATGCACGTCGGTGCGCCAGTAGGTTGTCTCGTAGCTCATGCCGAGGAGCCCGTACGAAATGGTGCCGTTGGCCATTGCCAGCAGCGCCAGCACCATCAGCAGCCGCACGACCTTCGCCCTCGCGGGAACCACCACGCTGATCAGCGCCAAAAGGATATAGGAGTGCTCCTCGACGCACAGCGACCAGATGTGGTCGAGCGCGCCGGCGCGGGTGATTAGGATGCCGGCGTAATTGTAGGTGAAGGTCAGCGCCGTCAAGGCCGCCTTCCATTTGAAGGCGATGAATGTCCCCGTCAGACCGATCATGGCGGCGATCACGAACACCAGCAGCGCCGGATAGATCCGCGAGAAGCGGCGCTTGAAGAATTTCTTCAGCGGAAAACGCTCGATGAACAGGATCTCACCCATCAACCGGCCGCTCAGCACGAAAAAGAATTCGACGCCGAGCACGCCGAGGTTGATGCCTGGAACCGGAAAGAAATGGCCGATCAGCACCAGCGCGATCGACAGGCCGCGCCAGCCATCGAGATGCGCCAGTCTTGCTCTGGCTTCTCTGTCGACCGCGGCCCGCGGCAGGACAACGGTCGCTGCGGAGATGTCGGCCATACCCTGCCTTCGCAATTCGAGGTCCGCATGCGAAGCGCTGCCCGCGCGTGGACCGTCTGGTATCCCGCCGCAATTATTTTGCAGTGCGGGATAACTTTGTGCAAGTGCGAAACTGCGAATTCTCAGCTGGTTGCCGCCAAGTCGTTGCGAATACGCAACGAAAAGGGGCCGCGACGGCCCCTTTCCTTACCCCGGATGAGAGCGTTCAGGCGTTAGCCGAGGCCACCGCGCGTTTCGCCATCACCGCGATCAGGTTGGCGCGGTAGTCGGCGGAGGCATGGATGTCGCTCATCAATCCTTTTGCCGGCACTTTGAGACCGTCGAGCGCCGAGGCGTCAAAATTCTTCGCCAGCGCCGCCTCGATTTCCTTGGAGCGGAAGACGCCGTCATCGCCGGCGCCGGTCACCGCCGCCCTCACTCCGTCCTTGCCCTTGGTCACGAACACGCCGACGATCGCGTAGCGCGAAGCCGGGTTGCGGAACTTCTGATACGCTGCCTTGGCCGGAGCGGTGAAGCTCACCGCCGTGACGATCTCGCCTTCCTTCAGCGCGGTCTCGAACAGGCCCTTGAAGAATTTGTCGGCCGCGATCTCGCGCTTGCTGGTGATGATCGTCGCGCCCAGCGCCAGCAATGCCGCCGGATAGTCAGCCGCCGGATCGTTGTTGGCGATCGAGCCGCCGATCGTGCCCTTGTGGCGCACGGCCGGATCGCCGATCAGGGAAGCCATATGCGCAAGCGCCGGGCACACCTTCTTCAGCTTCTCGTCGGTTGAGACCTCGTAATGTGTCGTCGCCGCACCGATCGTGACGGTCTTGCCGGACACCTTGACGCCCTGCAGGTCCTTCAGCCGCGAGACGTCGACGAGATCGGAAGGCGCAGCGAGCCGCGTCTTCATGGCGGGGATCAGCGTCATGCCGCCGGAGAGCAGCTTGGCGTCGCCGTTCTTCAGCAGCTTGACGGCCTCGGCGACGGAGGACGCGCGGTGATAGTTGACGGAATACATGCTCGTTCCTCCTCAGTGCTTCGTCGCGCGGATGGTTGCCCACACCGTGGCGGGCGAAGCCGGCATTGGGATGTCGACGACGCCGAGCGCATCGGTGATTGCGTTGATGACCGCCGGCGGCGAACCGATGGCGCCGGCCTCGCCGCAGCCCTTGACGCCGAGCGGATTGCCCGGGCATGGCGTATTCGAGGTCGAGACCTTGAAGGACGGCAAGTCGCCCGCGCGCGGCATGGTGTAGTCCATGTAGCTCGCCGTCAAGAGCTGCCCGCTGGGGTCATAATGCGCGCCTTCCAGCAAGGCCTGGCCGACGCCTTGGGCGATACCCCCATGCACCTGCCCTTCCACGATCATCGGATTGATGATGTTTCCGAAATCGTCTGCTGCGACGAACTGGATGATTTCCGTCAAGCCGGTTTCCGGATCGATCTCGACCTCGCAGATGTAGCAGCCGGCTGGGAAGGTAAAGTTGGACGGATCGTAGAAGGCGGTTTCCTTCAAGCCCGGCTCCATGCCCGCCGGCAAATTATGGGCGGTATAGGAGGCAAGAGCCACCTGGAACCAGGGCAGGCTCTTGTCGGTGCCGGCGACCTTGACCTCGCCATTCTCGATGACGATGTCGCCCTCGTCCGCTTCGAGCAGGTGGGCCGCGATCTTCTTCGCCTTGGCCTCGACCTTGTCGAGCGCCTTGACGATGGCCGACATGCCGACAGCGCCGGAACGCGATCCGTAAGTGCCCATGCCCATCTGCACCTTGTCGGTGTCGCCATGCACGATCGAGACGGAGTCAATCGGCACGCCGAAGCGCTGGGTGACCAACTGCGCGAAGGTCGTCTCATGGCCCTGGCCATGGCTGTGCGAGCCGGTGAGCACCTCGATCGTGCCTACGGCATTGACCCGCACCTCCGCCGATTCCCACAGCCCCACGCCGGCGCCGAGCGAGCCGACCGCCGATGACGGCGCCAAGCCGCAGGCCTCGATGTAGCAGCTCATGCCGATGCCGCGCAGCTTGCCCTGCTTGGCCGCATCCATCTTGCGTTTGGTGAAGCCGGCATAGTCGGCGGCCTTCATTGCCGCGTCTAGCGAAGCGTTATAGTCGCCCGCGTCATAGGCCATGATCACCGGTGTCTGATGCGGGAAGGACGTGATGAAGTTGCGACGTCTGAGTTCCGCCGGCGACACACCAAGCTCGCGCGCGGCGGTTTCCATCATCCGCTCGAGCACGTAGGTGGCCTCCGGCCGCCCTGCCCCGCGGTAGGCATCGACGGGCGCGGTGTTGGTGTAGACGGTGCGCACATTGGCGTGGATCGCCGGGATGTTGTACTGGCCTGATAAGAGCGTCGCGTAGAGGTAGGTCGGCACGCAGGACGAGAACAGCGACATGTAGGCGCCGAGATTGGCTATCGTGTCGACCTTCAGGGCGGTGATGCGGTTATCCTTGTCGAAGGCCATCTCCACCGTCGAGACGTGGTCGCGGCCATGCGCGTCCGCAAGGAAGCTCTCAGTGCGGTCGGCCACCCATTTGACCGGGACGCCGGTCTTCTTCGATGCCCACAGGCAGACGATCTCTTCCGGATAGATGTATATCTTGGAGCCGAAGCCGCCGCCGACATCGGGCGCGATGACTCGCAGCTTGTTCTCCGGCGCGACATTGTAGAAGGCGCTCATCACCAGCCGCGCGACATGCGGGTTCTGTGACGTCGTCCAGCAGGTATAGTGGTCCTCGGCCTTATCGTAATGGCCGAGAGCCGCGCGCGGCTCCATCGCATTCGGCACCAGCCGGTTGTTGACGATCTTCATGCGCGTGACATGGGCCGCCGACTTGATTGCCGCGTCGGTCGCCTTGCCGTCGCCGAGCTCCCAATCGAAGATCAGATTGTTCTCGGCTTCGGCATGAACCTGCGGCGCGCCCTTTTCGAGCGCCTTGGTCGCTTCGACCACAGCCTTCAGTTCCTTGTAGGTGATCTCGACCGCTTCCGCCGCGTCGCGCGCCTGGCCCTTGGTATCGGCGACGACGATGACGACGGCGTCGCCGACATAGCGCACCTTGTCGACCGCGAGCGGCGACCAGGCGCCCATCTTCATCGGCGTGCCATCCTTGGAATGGATCATCCAGCCGCAGATCAAATTGCCGATGCCGTCGGCCTTGAGCTCCTTGCCGGTGAGCACGCCGACGACACCGGGCATGCCTTGAGCCTTTTGCACATCGATCTTCTTGATCTGGGCATGCGCGTGCGGGCTGCGCACGAACACGGCATGCTTCATGCCGGGAACCACCATGTCGTCGACATAGCGGCCGCCGCCGGTGATGAACCTCTTGTCTTCCTTGCGCGCCACGCGGGCGCCGACGCCTTCGATACCCATAGGAAATTCCTCCTCCGGTGAATGGTGAACTGCAAAATGGTGAATGGTCGAACGAGCCAGCCAGCGGCTCTATTCACCATTCACTATTCACCATTCACTCTAAGCTGCCTGTTTCGCCTTGCCCTTGGCGCCCTTCGCCATCGTCTCCGATGCGGCGAGGATCGCCTTCACGATGTTGTGGTAGCCCGTGCAGCGGCAGATATTGCCTTCGAGCTCGGCGCGCACCGTCGCCTCGTCGAGGCCTTCCGGATGACGCGCGATCATGTCGGTCGCCGTCATGATCATGCCGGGCGTGCAAAAGCCGCATTGCAGGCCGTGATGCTCCTTGAACGCGGCCTGGACCGGATGCAGCTCAGCGCCGTCGGCCAGTCCTTCGATGGTGACGATGGTCGAGCCTGAGGCCTGAACGGCCAGCATCGTGCAGGATTTCACAGCCCGGCCGTCGACATGCACGACGCAGGCGCCGCATTGCGACGTATCGCAGCCGACATGCGTTCCGGTGAGGCCCAGATGTTCCCGCAGGAAATGCACCAGCAACGTTCGGTCTTCGGCGCTCCCGCTGACCCGTTTCCCATTCACAGTCAACGACACGTCCGACATGAAACCTCCCTGGGTATTAACCTTGGTCATCACTTGCCGATGCCGTGCTTCGGCAGTGCGTTATTCAAGGAGCGTACAACGGGCAAAACACCGCTGCCAGCGCTCCGCTCCTTGTACTTTCGGTCATGGTCGGCATGCTTTTGTGCACGCTTTCCGGCCCATTGCCAAATCAGGGATTGAGGGCAAAGATGCCCTCGACGCGGAGCGTGCCTGGCACGCATAAGAAAAGACACGCATAAAACCGGGTCGGAGGAATTGCGGAGAAGGCAGCTGGCCAGTTCGAGCACGCGCTATGCATCGGGCCTATCGGCGCTCACCACGGATGAGCCCGACCCGAATGCCTTTGCCCGGGCCATCGCCGCCGAAGCGGCAACCGTCGATGCCGGCTTCGCGCTCCTGTTCTTCTCCCAAGGTTTGGTCGACGCGGCGGCGCTGGCGCAGGCGCTGAAGGTATATGCGCCGTCGCTCGCCTATGCCGGCTGCTCGACCGCCGGCGAGATCACGCCGCAGGGATTGGAGGAAGGGCATATCCTTGCCCTGCTTTTCCCCTCGGCGTCCTTTTCAACAGTTTCCACCATGGTCGAGAACATCTCCTCGTCGGGCATGGACAGGATCACCGGCGAGGTCGCGGCGTTGCGGGGCCTGCTGCGCGAGCGCATCGGCCACGACCGCTCGAAGGGGATTTTCGCGCTCTGTTTCATCGACGGGCTGTCCTACGCCGAGGAAGCGGTGACCTCGGCCATCCACTGGGGGCTTGACGACGTCCCGCTGATCGGCGGCTCGGCCGGCGACGACCTCAAATTCGAGACGACCAGGCTGATGGCCAATGGCAGGGTCGCCTCCGACAGCGCCATCATCGTGCTGGTCGCGACCGAGATCCCCTTCCACGTCTTCAAGACCGACAATTTCATCCCGACCGACGAGAAGCTGGTGGTGACGGCATCCGACCCCGACCATCGCATCGTGCGCGAATTCAACGCCGCCAACGCGGCGGAGGAATACGCAGCCTCCGTCGGCATCCTGCCGCAGACGCTGACACCGCTGAGCTTTGCCTCGCATCCCGTCGTGGTGAAGGTCGGCGGCGAATATTATTGCCGATCGATCCAGCGCATGCATCCTGACGGCTCGCTGTCCTTCTTCTGCGCCATCGACGACGGTATCGTGCTTTCCATTGCCCAGCCGAAGAACATGGTGGAATCGACGCGAACCGCTTTCGAGGACGTCGAGCACAAGCTCGGCGGGATAGACATGATCCTGGGCTTCGACTGCGTGCTGCGCCGGCTCGATGCGCGCAACCGCCAGGTCTTCCGCGAAATTTCCGAGCTCTACCGGACCAACAAGGTCATCGGCTTCGGCACCTATGGCGAGCAATATCGCTCGATGCATCTCAACCAGACCTTCACCGGCATCGCCTTCGGCGAGCGCCAGGCGGCCGAGTGAACGAGATGCCGCTTCGCGACATCGACGACCTCGAGAGGCTGAAGAAGATCAACGCGGCACTTGTCAGCCGCGTCGAGCGCTCGATGGATCAGCAAGGCAACGCCTTCTCGCTGTTCCAGACCGCCATCTCGCTGGAAAACCGGGTGCGCAACCGCACCGAGGAATTGCACGCGACGCTGCGCAGGCTCGAGCAATCGAACATCGAGCTCAGCGCGGCGAAGGAAAACGCCGAGCTGGCGAACCTCTCCAAGACCAGGTTCCTGGCCGCCGCCAGCCACGACGTGCTGCAGCCGCTCAATGCCGCGCATTTGTCGGTTTCGGCGCTGGCCGAGGTCCAGACCAGCGAGGAAGGCAAAAAGCTGGTGCGCCAGGTCGAGCGCTCGCTGGAGACGATGGAGGACCTGCTGCGCACTCTGCTCGACATTTCCAAGCTCGACGCCGGCGTGGTGCAGCCCGAAATCGGCGACGTCAGCCTCGAGACGCTGTTTTCCTCGCTGCGTTCGGATTTTTTGCCCGAGGCTGAGAAAAAAGGCCTGTCGCTGAAATTCCGGCCGGTCAATGTCGTGGTGCGCTCCGACCGCACGCTGCTCAGGCGCATCCTGCAGAACATCCTCTCCAACGCGCTGCGCTACACCCGCTCCGGCGGCGTGCTGGTCGGCACCAGGCATCGCGGCGACACCATCCGCATCGATGTCGCCGACACCGGCTGCGGCATTGCCGAGGACCAGCGGGAAGCGGTGTTCGAGGAGTTCCACCGCGGCACCTCGACGCTTGCCGACGGCGGATTGGCCGGCGGGCTCGGGCTGGGCCTCGCCATCGTGCGTCGCATGGCGGCGGCGCTGGGCCACCCCGTCACCTTTTCCTCAAGGGTTGGGCGCGGCACCATCTTCCACATCGACGTGCCGATCGGCATGGCGGCCGCCGAACCGGCGGCGGCCATCGCCGAAATGGAGCGTCCGCGCGGCTACGGCCTGTTCGGCACCAAGGTCTTGCTGGTCGAGAACGACGCCGACGTGCTCTCCGCCATGACCTCGCTGCTCGAACGCTGGCAATGCCTGGTGCGCGCCGCGACCTCGACCGACGACGCGCTCGATCTTCTGGGCGACACCGACTGGGTGCCCGACATCATCATCGCCGACCAGCATCTCGACGGCGGCGACCTCGGCACTGCCACCATCGCCGAAGTCCGCGACTACCTCGGTCGTCCGGTGCCGGCACTGATCGTCACCGCCGACGGCTCCGAGCCCGTCGCCAAGGCCGCTCGCGCCGCCGGCATCGAGCTTATGCGCAAGCCGCTGAAGCCGGCGCAGTTAAGGGCGCTGCTGGCGCATCTGTTGGCTTAGGATTGCTTTTTCAAAACCCCGCCTGATCCCGAAACAGCTCTGCATTGTCCAGCTTCGAGACCTCGATCACCGCCTGCGTGCGGCTGTACACGTTGAGCTTGCGCAAGATCTCCGAGACATGCGCCTTCACCGTGGTCTCGCCCACCTGCAGCTCGTAGGCGATCTGCTTGTTGAGCATGCCTTGGCGCAGCATCTGCAGCACTCTCAGCTGCTGAGGCGTCAACCTGGCCAGGCGCTGCACCATGTCGGCGCGGTCGGTGCTGTCGGGGTCGGGCGGCTGGCCCTCGTAGTTCTCCGGCACGTAGACCGCGCCATCCATCACCGAGCGGATGGCGGCGGCGAGGTCGCTCTTCCTCGCCGATTTCGGGATGAAGCCGGCCGCGCCATAGGACAGCGCCTCGGAGATGATCTTCGGCTCCTCATAGCCCGACACGATCACCACCGGCAGCCGCGGATAGCGGGTCCTGAGCTGCAACAGCCCCTCGAAGCCATGCACGTCGGGCATGCTGAGATCGAGCAGCGCTAGATCGAACGGCTTGCCGCCGGCGAGCAGCTCGATCGCCTCGGCGATCGAGCGCGCCTCGACCGTGTCGACGTCCGGATAGGCCATCTGCACGGCACTGTGCAGCGCCTCGCGAAACAGCGGATGGTCGTCGATGATCAGGAAGCGGGCGCGGTCGCTGACGGAGCTCATTGCAAAGGTTCGGGCATAGGTTCGGTTTCGTCGGACACAGGATAGTCCGGTGACCATGGCCAGATTATTGGCAAATAGTATATCGCCCAATGGTACAGGGCCCCAATGGTACAAGGCGTTGCCATTGAAACGACAGGCCGCTGTGTGCGTTAGCGTCCTCCGTCTTGCCCAGCCGTCGAAATCGGCCGAAGGTGCGCACGATTCATGCCAACACAGAGGCCGTCCATGCCAGAATTCGTCCTTCCGCCGCCAGCAATCGCCTCGGTAGCTGTTGCCGGCTCGGCGGAACGGTTTGCCGTGCGCCGCATCTTCTGCGTCGGCCGCAACTATGCAGCGCATGCGCGCGAACTCGGTAATGACGAGCGCGACCCGCCCTTCTTCTTCACCAAGCCGGCCGACGCGGTTGTCGACAGCGGCGCCGAGATCCCCTACCCGCCGCTGACCTCGAACCTGCATCACGAGATTGAGCTGGTCGTCGCCATCGGCACGGCCGGCTTCCGAATTCCGGGCGATGATGCGCTCGCCCATGTCTGGGGCTACGGCGTCGGCGTCGACCTGACGCGCCGCGACCTGCAGGATCAGGCGAAGAAAGCGGCGCGTCCCTGGGACTGGTCGAAGGCCTTCGACCAGTCCGCGCCTTGCGGTCCGCTCGTTCCGGCCGCGAAATCGGGACATCCCGAGAAAGGCCGCATCTGGCTTGCCGTCAACGGCGCGGTGAAACAGGACGGTGACTTAGCCGAATTGATCTGGCCGGTCGCCGACATCGTCTCGATCTGCAGCGAGGCGGTCGAGCTTCGACCCGGCGACCTCATCTTCACCGGCACCCCGGCCGGCGTCGGCCCGGTCCAGGCGGGCGACAGGATCGCCGGGGGTGTCGACGGAATCGGCGAGATCGCGGTGACCATCGGGCAGCCGAGGCGATGAGCGAGTTCGTCCTTCACAATTACTTCCGCTCCTCCACCTCCTACCGGGTGCGGATCGCGCTGGCGATGAAGGGGCTGGACTACACCTATGTGCCGCATCATCTGCGCCATGGCGAGCATCTCGAGCCTGCCTATCTCGCGGTCAATCCGCAGGGCCTGGTGCCGGCGCTGGTGCTGGACGATGGTACGCTGCTGACCCAATCGCTGGCGATCATCGAATATCTCGACGAGATTGAGCCCCAACCGCCGCTGCTGCCGAAGGATGCGCGGGGTCGGGCACGAGTGCGGATGCTTGCGCAGATGATCGCCTGCGACATCCACCCCGTGAACAATCTGCGCGTGCTGACTTCGCTGCGCGCTTTGTTCGGCGCCGGCGACGAGGACGTCGTCAACTGGTTCCGGCACTGGGTGAACGAAGGCTTCCAGCCGCTTGAAAAGATTCTCGCCTCCTCGCCCGAGACCGGCACTTTCTGCCACGGCGACACACCGGGCCTCGCTGATATCTGCCTCGCCGCCCAGGTCACCAACAACGCCCGCTTCGGCGTCGACATGGCGCCCTATCCGGTGATCGCGCGTATCAACGCCGCCTGCATGGCGCTGCCGGCGTTCCAGAAGGCAGCGCCGCAGAACCAGATCGATGCCGAGTAGGGAAGCCAAAGACGCTGAGGAGGCCAAGGCACTCGCCGACATCGACGAGTATGGCTGTCACATCCTCTATGTGCTGGAAGAGGATGAGCATCCGCCCTTCGCATACTCGGTCGGGATCGAGCACAATTTTGGCATCCCTGAATTGGTCGTCATCGGGCTCAAGCCGGAGCTTTCGATGACCATCATCAATGAATACTGCCGACGTGTGCGCGACGGCGAGAGGTTCCGCGTCGGCGAGCGGGCGTCGGGTTTCCTGGGGGGTGGCTTCGACTGTCAGTTCGGTGCGGTCCATCCGGATCACTATCCCGAATATTTCGGTTGGGATATCTGGTTCTACGACGGGCCGGATTTCCGGATCATGCAGCTTATTTTTCCGTCGACGTCCGGGGTTTGGCCATGGGATGCCGAAGCCGACAACTGGCTTCGCAAGCGGCAGCCCCTTCTAGACCAGCCACCGTTGCCACCTTAGTTCGGATTGTCATCCAACCACCTGCCATTGAACTGAGATATATGGAAGCAATCTTATGAAAGCCGTTGTCTTCGAGAAATTCGGTGAGACGCCGACCATCCAGACCGTACCGGATCCGAAACCGGCCGCCGACGGGGTGGTCATCAAGGTCGAGGCGACCGGTCTTTGCCGCAGCGACTGGCACGGCTGGATAGGCCATGATCACGGCATCACGCTGCCGCACGTCCCCGGCCATGAACTGGCCGGCGTCGTCGTCGCCGCCGGCAAGCAGGTCAGCCGCTGGAAAGCCGGCGATCGCGTCACCGTCCCCTTCGCGGTCGGCTGCGGCCGCTGCTTCGAGTGCACCTCCGGCAACCATCAGGTCTGCGAGCACCAGACCCAGCCTGGCTTCACCGGTTGGGGCTCCTTCGCCGAATATGTCGGTATCGAGCATGCCGACACCAATCTCGTGCGCCTGCCCGACGAGATGGAATACGCCACCGCCGCCAGCCTCGGCTGCCGCTTCGTCACTTCCTTCCGCGCCATCGTCGACCAAGGGAGAGTGACGCCCGGCGAATGGGTCGCGGTGCATGGCTGCGGCGGCGTCGGCCTGTCGGCGATCATGATCGCCAGTTCGATGGGCGCCAATGTGATTGCCATCGACCTCACCGACGAGAAGCTGGAATTCGCCAAGAGGATCGGTGCGGTGGCGACCATCAACGCCTCGATGACGCCGAATGTGGTCAAGGCGGTCAAGCAGATCACCAATGGCGGCGCGCATATGTCGATGGACGCGCTCGGGCACCCGATCACCTCGTTCAACTCGATCTCGAACCTGCGCCGGCGCGGCCGCCACGTTCAGGTCGGGCTGATGCTGGGCGAACATGCCCGCCCGCAGGTGCCGATGGACAAGGTGATCGCCTTCGAGCTCGAAATCTTAGGCAGCCACGGCATGCAGGCCTATCGCTATTCCGCGATGATGGAGATGATCCGCACCGGCAAGCTGAAGCCCGAGCTCCTGGTGGGAAAAAGGATCAGCCTCGAGGAAGCGCCCGCCGCGCTGATGGCCATGGGTGGCTTCGAGGGGATTGGGATTGGGGTCGTGACGAAGTTTCAGTAGGCGTCTACCGCGCGAACTTCTTCGCTCCGAACACGCAGGCCACGACGCCGAGTGTCACGATCAGCATCATCGGGCTGACCTTTTCGTGCAGCAGGCTCGCCGCCAGCCCCAGGCCGAAGAAGGGCTGCAGCAATTGCAACTGCCCGACGGCGGCGATGCCGCCTTGCGCCAGGCCTCGATACCAGAACACGAAGCCGATCAGCATGCTGAACAGCGAGACATAGGCAAGGCCGATCCAGGCGCTGGAACCGATGGCCGCGAAGGACGGCGGCAGAGCCAAAAGACTCATCGCCAGCATGACCGGCAGCGCCAGCGCCAGCGCCCAGCAGATCACCTGCCAACCGCCGAGCTTGCGCGACAGCTTGGCCCCTTCGGCGTAGCCCAGCCCGCAGACGATGATGGCTCCGAGCATCAGGCCGTCGCCGACCGGCGAGGCAGTCACGCCTTGCGCCAGGGCAAAGCCGGCTACCAAAGTGCTGCCCAGGCAAGAGAACAGCCAGAAGGCCGGGCGCGGACGGTCGCCGCCGCGCATCACGCCGAAGATCGCGGTTGCCAGCGGCAGCAGGCCGACAAAGATGATCGAATGCGCCGAAGTGACATGCTTCAGCGCCAGCGCGGTCAGCAACGGGAAGCCGACCACGACACCCAGCGCAACCACGGCGAGCGAGATCAGATCGCTGCGCTCCGGACGCTTCTCGCGGAACAGCAGCAGCATCGCAATCCCGAGCAGGCCGGCGATCGCCGCCCGGGCCGCCGTCAGGAAGGTCGGGTCGAAATCCATCACCGCCACCCGCGTCGCCGGCAGCGATCCGCTGAAGATCAGCACGCCGATGAAGCCGCTGGGCCAGCCGTCGAAACTCTTTTCCATGATCTGCTCCGTTTGCGCTTCCGTACCGGGGCCGGCCATGGTGTCGCCAGAGACAATGGAGTACAATTCCACAAAACTGTAATGGTCGGCAGGGAAGTACAGATGGACACATCAGGCCCCAATGCCAGCGGCGCCACCCTCGTCGAAACCGTCATGGCCGCGATCCGCCAGCGGATCGCGGCGCGCACGCTGACGCCCGGAGCCCGCCTGCCGTCGATACGTGCCATGGCCAAATCCATGCAGGTTTCGAAATCGACCGTGGTTGAAGCCTATGAGCGCCTTGCCGCGGAAGGCACGATCCGTTCGCGCCCGGGCTCGGGTTTCTACGCGGCCGGCCAGCTTGCGCCATTGTCGCTGGCCGAGATCGGCCCTCGACTTGACCGCGCCGTCGACCCGCTCTGGGTGTCCAGGCAATCGCTGGAAGCCGGCGAGGAGATGCTGAAGCCCGGCTGCGGCTGGCTGCCGGCCTCCTGGATGCCGCAGGCTGCCTTGCGCCGGGCGCTGCGCACCGCGGCCCGCGCTGACGACGTGGTGCTCGCGGACTACGGCACGCCCCTTGGCCTGCCGCCGCTGCGCCAATTGCTGGCGCGGCGCATGGCCGAGCACGGCGTCGAGGTCTCGCCGGACCAGATCATGCTGACCGACTGCGGCACCCAGGCGATCGATCTTCTGTGCCGGTTCCTGACCGAGCCCGGCGATGCGGTCCTGGTCGACGATCCCTGCTATTTCAACTTCCACGCCCTGCTGCGCGCCCACCACGCCAAAGTGGTCGGCGTGCCTTTCACGCCTTCGGGGCCAGACATCGAGCTTTTCGCCGCGGCGCTAGCCGAGCATCGGCCGCGCCTCTACATCACCAATTCCGGCATCCACAACCCGACGGGCGCGATCCTGTCGCCGGTCACCGCGCATCGGCTCCTGAAACTCGCCGACCAGGCGGACCTCACCATCGTCGAGGACGATATCTTCGCCGACTTCGAGCACAACCCTGCCCCTAGGCTCGCGGCCTTTGACGGGCTGCAGCGCGTCGTCCAGATCGGCTCCTTCTCCAAAACGCTGTCGGCCTCGGTGCGCTGCGGCTTCATCGCGGCGCCACCTGACTGGATGGAAGGCCTGACCGACCTCAAGATCGCCACGACATTCGGCGGCGCGCGTCTGTCCGCCGAACTGGTGCTGACCTTGTTGAAGGACGGCAGCTACCGCAAGCATGTCGAGCAATTGCGCACCCGCCTGTCACGCGCCATGGCCGAGACCGCCGACAGGCTGAAGGCGATGGGCATCACGCCCTGGATCGACCAGCCGGCCGGCATGTTCCTCTGGTGCCGCCTGCCCGACGGCATCGACGCGGCGGAAGTCGCGCGCCATGCGCTGTCGGACAACGTCGTGCTGGCGCCCGGCGATGCCTTCAGCCTGTCGCACACCGCCGGCCGCTTCATGCGCTTCAACGTGGCGCAATGCGGGGATCGGCGGATCTTCCAGATACTCGAAAAAGCGATGGCCGAGTGTCGTCGGAAAGCCGCCTAGAGGCATAGCCTGTTCGGCGAACATCATCCGGTGAACCGATAGCGCGAGGTCTGTCGAGATTCGGGTCAGGCAGAGTCGAGAACGGTGGCTTCCGAGAACCGGAGTGGACCGTACTTGAAGTAGGTGAGCACCGGAAGCGCAGGGAGCCGCCGTTCGCAGGTCGGCCTCACCCGAATATCGGCAGACCTAGGCCCGCTTGCGGCGCTCATACATCATCACCAGCGTCTCGGCGGTCAGCGCCGGCTTCTGCTCGCCTTCGATCTCGACGGTGTTGGCAGCCTTCATCAGATATTGGCCAGGGCCGCGATCTTCCATGGACAGCAGCGTGGTGCGCAGCCTGATGCGCGCGCCGGCCTTGACGGGCGCCAGGAAACGCACCTTGTCGAAGCCGTAGTTGAAGGCGGCCTGGGTGTTTTCCGGCACGATGCCCATCTCCAGCGCCAGGGCGCCGATGATTGACAAGGTCAGATAGCCATGCGCGATCGTGGTGCGGAACGGGCTCTGCCGCCTTGCCCGCTCGGGATCGACATGGATCCACTGATGGTCGCCCGTGCACTCGGCGAACTGGTCGATGCGCTGCTGGTCGACCGTCGTCCAATCGGACACGCCGAGTTCCTGCCCGGACATCGTGCGCAACTGTTCAAAAGTCGGCGGCGTTCTCCGCCGTGGTTCGGTCATTCCGGCTTTCCCGTCACTCTTGCCTGTCTCCCGACCATGAAGTGGCAGCCCCTGTCAATTCGCCACTCTGCAATTTTCGCCGGTAGAGTTGATGCTTTTTAGGGCAAGCGGAGAACGCGCCCGCTCTTCGACCGGTTGCATCGCATGTCGGTCTATGATGGGGGCCGAAACCGCCGGCTAGCCTATTTCTTTTCGTATCCGGAGCGGATTTCCGCCATCGCTGCCCTGATCCGGTCGCGCAGGATCTCTACCGATTCGGTGCTGGATTTCCGTACAAGGTCAGCCACTTCGCTGGCGTTCTTCAGCGTCGTCTCGAACGATTTGCGGGCAAATTCAGCCTGCTTGCTCATCAGCTCCTGCGGATTGCCGGGCGCCTGGTAGTTCTGCGCCATCCGCGTGATCTCGTTGATGGCATTCTGCACCATCTCATGCTGCCTCGCCAGCACCGAGGAGGCGCCGGCCGCGCCCGCCCGCGCCGACTTTTCCAGGGCCTCGAGGTTCTTGCGATGATGGTCGAGGATCGCCTGGACATCGACATTCGGCAGTTTCAGGTCGCGGCCGAACCTGCTGAACATATCGAGGAACGAGTTGGATTCCGGTTGTTTTGCCATGCCCTGCCTCCCGATTTGCCGCCTTGCGGCGTCCCAGAAGCAATTCCGCGAAAAGTGCGCAGCAGTCAGACTTCGCCGTAGCCCTCCGTCCGGAATTGCTTGAAGGCAGAATAGTGCGCCCTGGGCCGGCGTCAATTGACGAGAAACAGCCGCTCCGCCGTGTAGAGCCCCAGGCCGGCAAGCCCGCCGATGATCATGCCGTTGAAACGGATATATTGCAGGTCCTTACCGATATTCGTCTCGATCAGCCGCGTCAGCTGCGCCAGGTCCCAGCGCTTGACCTGGTCGGCGATGAATTTCGACACGCCGCTCTTCTGGCCCTCGACAAACGAGGCCAGCGCCACGACAAAGCCCCGGTTCATGTCAGCCCTGATCTGCGCGTCGGCGGCCAAATGCCGGCCGATCTCGACGAACATGTTGGCTAGGTGCTCGCGTATGGTCGAATTCGGCGCGTTGATGTCCTGCTCGATGAACAAGCGCAGGCTCGCCCAGGCATCGCCGGCCAGCGCCCTCACCTCCGGGCGGCCGAGAAAATCGCGCTTCAGCTTCTCGGCGCGCCTTGCATATTGCTTCGAGGTCCTGAGCCGCTCGATGAAGCCCAGCGCAAAGCGGTCGAACTCGGCGCGCATCGGGTGGTCGGGATCGGCCCTGACCTCCTCCAGCAGCGAGCCGGCCGACGCGACGATCTTCTTCAACAGATAGGCGTCGGCGCGAAACAGGTTGAATAGCGACGGCAATTCCTCGCGGATCTTTTCCCGCATCCTCGCCAGCGCCTGCTCGTCGCTGAGGAAGCGACCGACGACCCGGGTAAATTCGTCGAACAACTTCTGGTGGCGGCGATCGTCGGTCAGAGCCGACAAAAGATCCGCCGCGAGCGGGGCCAGCGGCACCTTTTCGATCTGCTCCAGCATGCGGCTGGTGACGAAGTCGCGCAGGCCGGATTGCTCCACCGCCGTCAATGTCTGCGGCACCAGTCGCGCGACGAATCGCGACAGGCCGGCGGCACGCTCGGCATCGGCCAGCCAGTCGGCGACTAGAGCGGCGAAATCGACCTCGGCGAGCTTTTCGCGCACGGGCTCCGGCGCCAGGAAATTGGCCTCGATGAAGCGGCCGAGATTGTCGGCGATGCGGTGCTGGTTCTCCGGGATGATGGCGGTGTGTGGGATCGGCAGTCCGAGCGGCCGTCTGAACAGCGCCACCACGGCATACCAGTCGGCGATGCCGCCTATGGTCGCCGCCTCGGCGAAGGCCGCGACGAAGCCGAGCCACGGATAAGTAGCCTGGAAGGACTTCGCCAGCGCAAAGACAAGGATGCACAGCGCAACCGCGGCCGCGGCGATGAGTTTGGTCCGCCGCAGCGCCGAGAGCTTTGCCTGCGCGTCGGCGTCGAATCGAACCGGCGCGAGAGCCGGAGCTGATTGAGACATGAAAAGGCCGTTTCCTGTTTGCACCCGCCTCTATCTAGTGCCTGCGCCCGCGAAACGCTCGCCCGAAGCACAGGAGGGCAAATTAGGCCACCATCGGCCCCGGCCCGCGCAAAAAGTTGACACGATTATTCAGCTATGGTCCCGTCCAGTCTGGAATTGTTCCAATCTATGGGCCATATTCGGTTTAAGCTAATATTTCGCGAGGATACCATGCGGCTCACGCGCCAGACCAATTATGCGATGCGCATCCTGATGTATTGCGCCGCAAATACCGACAGGCTGAGCCGCATCCCTGAGATCGCCGCCGCCTATTCGGTGTCGGAACTGTTTCTGTTCAAGATCCTGCAGCCGCTGGTCGAGGCCGGTCTTGTCGAGACCGTGCGCGGCAGGAATGGCGGCGTCAGGCTTGGCCGTCCGGCCGAGCAGATCAGCCTGTTCGATGTCGTGCGTGTCACCGAAGAGAGCTTCGCCATGGCCGAATGCTTCGAGAACGACGCCGCCGAATGCCCGCTGGTCGACAGCTGCGCCCTGAATTCGGCGCTGCGCGAGGCGCTCAACGCCTTCTTCGCCGTGCTTTCCCGCTACACTATCGCCGACCTGATCGCCGCGCGCCCGAATGTGCGCCATCTGCTCGGCATCGACGTTCTGGAGCAGCGCGCCCCTGCAGCCTAAGCCGCGGACTGCGGCAGCACGAACGGCACGCTTCCCGCAGGCAATGCGCCGACCTTCAAGCGGCAGTCGAACACCTTCTCGATCAGCTCGTCATTGAGCACGTCTTGTGGCGCCCCGGCGGCCGCCAGTTGGCCGCGAGAGAGCACGAAAATCCAATCGGCATACAGGGCCGTCAGATTGAGGTCGTGCAGGATCGCCACCACGCCGCCGCCGCGCCGGGCGAAATCGCGCGCGATGTTCATGATGATGAGCTGGTGCTTGACGTCGAGGCTGGAGACCGGCTCGTCTAGGAACAGATAGCGCGGCCGCCCTTCGAGCACCGGCGACCAGACCTGGCAGAGCACCCGGGCAAGCTGCACGCGCTGCTGCTCGCCGCCGGAAAGCTCCTGGTAGAAGCGGCCGGCAAAGCCTTCGAGGTCGACACGCGCCAGCGCCCGCTCGGGCAGCCGCGCGTCCTCTCCGGGCAGCACGCCCGAGCGCCCGCCGATTAGGCCGAGGCGAACGATCTCGCGCACGGTGAAGGGAAAGGATAGCGCCGTGGCCTGCGGCAGCACCGCGCGCAACGTGGCTGCCTCGACCGGCTTCATGGCCGACAGGTCGCGGCCGTTGAGCGTGACGGTGCCGGTATAGGCGAGCTCGCCGGTCAGCGCCTTGAGCAAAGTCGTCTTGCCGGACCCGTTCGGCCCGACGATCGCCGAGACCTCGCCCGGCCGCGCCGTGAAGTCGACATGCGAGACGATGCGCTTGCCGCCGATCGCCACCGAGATATTGCGCGCTTCGATCATGGCAAGCTCACAGATCAATGACGCCGCGCTTGCGCAGCAGGATCCACAGGAAGGACGGCGCGCCGGCGACCGCCGTGACGATGCCGATCGGCAGCTCGGCCGGCGCGACGATGGTGCGGACGACCGCGTCGGCGATGAGCAGCAGCGATGCACCAAGCAGCGCCGAGGCCGGCAGCAAATAGCGGTTGTCCGGCCCGATCGCCAGCCGCAGGACATGCGGCACCACGATGCCGATGAAACCGATGCCGCCGCTGACCGCAACCGAAGCGCCGACCGCCGCCGATACGCCGACGATGGCCGTGTATTTCAGCCGCTGCACCGGAATGCCGAGATGGCCCGCGGTCGCTTCGCCCAACGCCAGCGCGTTGAGGCCGCGCGACAGGAACGGCATCGCGGCCAGCGCCAGGATGATCACCGGCCCGACGGTGCCGATCTTCGGCCATGTCGCGCCGGCAAGCGAGCCGAGCTGCCAGAAGGTCAGATCGCGCAGCTGCCGGTCGTCGGCCATGAAGATGAGGATGCCGGTCAGCGCCATCGCAAGGGCGCTGATGGCGACCCCGGCAAGCAGCATCGTGGCGACCGATGTCCGTCCCTGGCGCGTGGCGATGGCATAAAGCAGCAACGTCACCGCGAGTCCGCCGAAGAAGGCCGCGAGCGGCAGCGCGAGCGTGCCGAGCGCAAGCGTGACGGGCGCAAGCCATGTGGTACCGAGCACGATGATCGCCACCGCGCCGAGGCTGGAGCCGGCTGAAACGCCGATCAGGCCAGGATCGGCAAGCGGATTGCGGAACAGGCCCTGCATCACCGCGCCGCAGACGGCGAGCGCCGCGCCGATCAGCACGCCGAGCAGCACGCGCGGCATGCGGATGTCATAGACGATCAGCTGGTCGCGCGCGGCAAGCGCTGCATCCACCGGCACGGACCCGGTGAACCAGTCGCGAATGACGCGGACGGCGGACGCGTCGGAAGCGCCCGACGTCAGCGACAGGAACACGGAAAGGACCAGCGCCAGGCACAAAAGCGCGATGACGAACCTTGCCCGCGCCGAGCGGTCGCCCTCGGCCGTCATCACCCTGCCTGCGCCGGCGATCGACTGTTCGGCCATCGCCGTTCAGTCCGTGACCTGGTTGCCATAAAGCGAGACGGCAAGATCGTGGATGGCTTCGGCCGTGCGCGGGCCGAAGCCGAGCAGGTAGCTGCCCCACATGCTGATCATCTTGCGGTTCGCGCCTGCCGGTGTCGAGGCGACGACAGGATTGGCGAACAGCTCGTCTTCCGAGATCGGCGGCCCGCCGCCTTTCATGGTCAGGATGACATCCGGCTTGGCGCTGACGATCGCCTCATCCGTCATCCCCTTGTAGCCGGAAAAGCCATCGACGGCATTGACCGCACCGGCCAGCCTGATAATGCCGTCGGCGGCGGTATCGCTGCCCGCGGCAAGGATCTTGCCGCCTTGCGTCGACAGCACGAACAGCACGCGCTTGCGCTCCTTGATCGAGGCCGTCTGCTTTTCCGCCGCCGTCAGCTTCGCATCCGTCTCCGCTGCAAGCTTCTCGGCCTTGGCCTCGACGCCCAGCGCCTTGCCGACGATGCGGATCTTTTCGAGGATGCCCTCATGATTGAAGTGGTCCGGCACCTCGATGAAAGGCACGCTCGATTTCTTCAGCACGTCGACCGCTTCCTTCGGGCCGCTGCCCTGCAGCGCCAGGATTCCGGTCGGATTGACCGACAGGACACCCTCGGGCGAGAGCGCGCGCATGTAGCCGACATCCGGCAGCTTCGCCGCCGCCTCGGGATAGGTGCTGGTCGAATCGCGGGCCACGAGACGGCCCTCCTCGCCGAGCGCGTAGATGATCTCGGCGATCGAGCCGCCTATGGAGGCGATCCGCGAGGTATCCGAAAGAACGGTTCTGCCTTCCTCCGCCCTGGAAGGCTGCATGGCGACGGCAAGCAGGACACCGAGCATTGGCGCAAGCGCCGAGCGGAAACTGAGAACAAGGCGCATTGGGTCCTACCTTATGCAGCGGTCGGGTTGGGAATGCGGGGCAGGTTCTCGGCGAGAAAACGCCAGTCTTCCCGCTCGCCTTCGCCTTCATGACGCTTGCCGAAGAACTGGATGATCATGCCGCCATTGGCGTCATAGGCCTCCAGCGAGGTGACATGACCGTCCTTGGTCGGCTTGCGCACTGCCCAGACCTCGTGGATGTGATCGGTCCTCAAATGCAGGTGGAAGGTCTCGTCGAGCACGTTGATCCACGGCCCCATCGGCTTGACCGACTTGATAGGGCCGGAATGGATCTGGATGCAGCCGCGATTGCCGACGAAGCACATGATAGGCATCTCGCCTGCCGCCGCGTGGTGGAACATGGCGCTGACGGCATGGTTGTCGAGCAGCCAGGCATAGTCCTGGCCCACCATGCGCACCGCCTCGCGGCGGCTGAGCTTCAGCGTCTTCAGCATGCCGAAGAACTGATGCACATCGGTGAGCCGGCTCCATCGGTCGCGCAGGTCGTCGAGCGTGGCAGCCGGCCCTTGGGTCCCACCCTCTCCTTCCGCCGCGCTTGGGAGGATCGCGACGGTCGGTTCCTGGTTCGACGATTCGAGGCTCGCCACCAGTTTCTGATAGGCATAGAGGTTTGATGCCGGCCGCAAATGCACCTTGTGCGCCGCCTCGCCCGCCGCGTCGAAGAACTGCAGGCTGCGGCGGATTTCGCCATCGTCGCGCTTCTCGACGGCAAAGCCGTGCGCCCAGACCTTCGGGAAAATACGCAGGTCGATGTTTTCGCCAAGCACCATGGCGTTGTGGTTGCCGGTGACGACCTTGTCGTAGACGCCGATCTTTTCATGCACGGCGCTTTGGTTGCGCGTCAGCGCCATCACCTCGCCGACCGCCTCGAGCCCGGTCAGCAAATCGTTGACGCGCGGCTCGACTCGGACAGCGCCGAAGCCACATTGGGCCGCGACCAGTTCCGCTTCCGAGATGCCCAATTGTGCCGAGAGATCGCGCTCCCGCATTTTCGGATTTTCCTCTCGCGCCCGCCGGATTTCCTCCGGCGACGGCTTAACGCGCTGGTCCATGTCGTTCACCTGTAAGTGCCTGATGTTAGTTTATCGCCCGCCGATGGCGGTCACTTGTTGAGGATCAGCTTGCCCTGGCGGGTGATCTTCAGGCGGTAGAGCGCGCCATGATGCTCGATGCCGATCTCGTGCTCGCCCTGGAAGAGCGTGTTGCTGGAGAGCGTCCTCACGGCCAGCGGCACGCGTTCGTAACGCATCTGCATGTCGTCCTGACGGCGGACGCGATAGCGGAAATCGTTGGGATTGTGCGTGTTCATCGGGTCGGTCCCCTTCCTGTGACGGCCACCTCGGCCGAAGCTTCATAAAATGCCGATTAAATTCTTGACTCGAATAGTCATGTTTACTAGTCACTGCATTACCGGACTAAATGAGTCAACATTTAAGACGCCGGACATGATCAAAAATGCGAGCGAGCCCCTGGCCAGCCAGCTACGAGCCTGAAATCTGGAGTTGGGGCATGGGGTTGGTGACTTGGGGACGGACGGGCCTGGCGTGCAAGAACGCGGGTCCAGGCTTCCGATCGATGGCGAGCAGCATTTCCATATTGATGGCCGGAGCGGCGGCAATCACGCTAAGCCTATCAACCGCAAAAGCTCAACAGACCGCGCAGCCGGCACCCGACCAGCAGGCCGATCGGAAAAAGAAGGCTGATGAAAGGGCCGAGGCCGAAGGAACCTTGCTCGACAAGATCCTCGTCATCAGCCGCACCGGCGAGACAGCCATCCAGTCGCTGGCTTCCGCCAGCCATGTCGATCAGGAGCAGCTCGACCGTCGCATGGCGACGACACCGAACGAGATGCTGCTCGGCGTGCCCGGCGTCGCCGTGCAGGCCGACGCGCGGCGCGTCTCTTCGAGCATCAACATCCGCGGCCTGCAGGATTTCGGCCGCGTCGCGGTGATCGTCGACGGCGCCAGGCAGGATTTCCAGCGCTCGGACCACGGCACGCAATCGACCTTCTATGTCGATCCCGAGCTCATCAAGGCGGTCGATGTCATCCGTGGCCCGGTCGCCAACACCTACGGTTCCGGCGCCATCGGCGGCGTCGTCTTCTTCGACACCAAGGACGCCGCAGATTTCCTCAAGCCGGAAGAGACCTGGGCCGGCTCGCTGACCGGACGCTATGAGAGCAACGGCAAGGGCTGGACTAGCAGCGCCACCGGCGCCTACAAGATCAACGACAGCTGGGATGTCCTCGGCAACATCGTCTACCGCGACTACGGCGACTACAAGAACGGCGGCGGCGACACCGTTGCCGGCACCGGGTTCGACGTGCTGAGCGGCCTGCTCAAGACCACCATACGCCCGACCGAAAACAGCCAATTGAAGCTCGGTTGGGTCGGCTCCAAGGACGGCTGGACCGAGACCAGCGGCGGCGTGCCGGCCAACGACGTCGATCTGAAGTCGAACACGTTCACGGCCCGCTACAACATCACCGACGACGCCGAGAGCTGGCTCGACCTCCACATCAACGCCTCCTACAACAAGACTGTTCTCGACCTGACGGCGCTCACCGCGCAGAACCGCTTCGATCCGACCACCGGCCTGCCCGTGGTGCTGCCGCCCGGCTCGCTGTCGACCTTCGACGTCGGCACGACCGGCATCGACATGTGGAACACGTCACGCTTCGAAACCGCCGGTGTCGCCCATGAACTAACCTATGGCGGCGACTGGGTCGGCGATAATGTCGAGACCGGCGGCACCGCCGGCGGCGACAGCTTCTACACGCCGTCGGGCAAGCGAAACGTCTCCGGGGCCTACGTCCAGGACAAGCTGACCTGGGAGTGGCTCGAGGTTATTGGCGGCCTGCGCTATGACAATTACAGCCTCAAGGATTCCAAGAACGAAACATCGGGCGACCGGGTGTCGCCGCGCATCACCGTCGGCGTCTCGCCCTTCGACAGCGCCGGCCTGGCCGGCCTGCAATTCTACGGCACCTATGCCGAAGGCTACCGCTCGCCGTCTCTGACCGAGACGCTGATCAGCGGCAACCATCCGGCTGGCGTCAGCTTCCCGTTCCTGCCCAATCCGAACCTGAAGCCCGAGACCGGCAAGACCGTCGAATTCGGCATCAACTACAAGCAGAACGATATCATCGAGGCTGGCGACGCGCTGCGGCTCAAGGCCGCCTATTTCAACAACAATGTCGACGACTATATCGACGGCGTGACGCTCTCGCCCTTCGACCCGACCAGCGGCTGCCCGTTCGGCCCCGGCATTCCGATCTGCTTCCAGTACCAGAACTTCGCGAAAGCCAAGATCAACGGCTTCGAACTTGAAAGCGTCTACGACGCCGGCTGGGGATTTGCCGGATTGTCGGCGTCCATCATCGACGGCCACACCGTTTCCTATGAGGGCAAGCGCGCCGACTTGGCCACCATTCCATCCTCGCAGGTAACCGGCCAGCTTGGCTTCCGCTTCCTTGAGGACAAGCTGACCGTCGGCGGCGAGGTGCAGTACAACGGCAAGCCCAAGGGCAATCCGGTGGCCAAGGACTTCACGCTGGTCAATGCCTTCGCCAGCTACCAGGCGACGGGCAATCTCAAGCTCGACTTCCGCGCCGACAATCTGTTCGACGTCAAATACACCAACCCGCTCAACGGAAGCACGACCGCCGTCCTCTACGAGCCCGGCGTCACGCTGAAGCTGGCGGCGACCATGCGCTTTGGAGGCTGAGCGAGACATGAAACGCTTGATCGCATCCTTTCGTCTGCTGACCTCGACGTTCGCGATGTCGCTTGCGATGGTGCCGGCGTGGGCCCAGTCCGCGCCGGCCCTCAGTCTCGAGCTCAACGCCGCGCAGCCTTCGGAAAAGGGCTGCAGGCTGACCTTCGTCGTCAACAGCGCGCTCGGCGCCGACCAGTCGAAGGCGGCTTTCGAGATCGCGCTCTTCAACGAGACCGGCATCGTCGACCGCCTCACCGTGCTCGATTTCAAGGACCTGCCGGCAGGCAAGACCAAGGTCACGCGCTTCGACCTTGCCGGCGCCGACTGCGGCAAGCTCAGCCGCGTGCTGATCAACAGCGCGACCGAATGCGCCGGCGCTGGCGTCGAGCCGGCGGCCTGCATGCGCGCGTTGAAGACCTCGACCAGGACCGCCATCGCTTTTGGAGTTTGACAAGCAGTGGGCTTCGAGCCGCCACGGACCGCCTTTGCACAAGCCCCGGCCGGCATAGGCCTGGTGCTGCTTGCGGCAACCGATCTTGATTTGACAATGTCGGGTCGCTTGCCGCAGGTCTCCTCGCGAGCCATGCAGGACATCGACACCCTCCCCGACGCCGACAGTGAACCGGCGATCCCGCCGGCCGAGTCGCTCGCGCAGGATCGGCGGTCGGCGCAAGACCGCAAATGGCCGGTGGCGATTGTCGTCTCCGGCTTGCTCCATGCAGCTGCCGCGGTGGCGTTTTTCACCGCGCCCGCCCGAACATTCGACTCCCTGGACGCGATCGAGGCGCAGGGCTCCGATCGGTCGGGTGCCGATGTTGCCGGCAGCGTCCTCGACAACCAGCCTTCCGGCGCGGTGGATGTCACCCTGGTTGCGGATCCGCGGCCGCCCGAACCCGAGGCTTCCAAGCCAGCACCGCCGACGCAGGTGCCTCAACCCGCGACGGACCAGCCAACGCGGGAGACCGGGCAGGAAGCAGCCAAGCAACCAACCGCCGATCCTGAGATACTAACGGCGGACTCGCCGCGCCCGGACGATCAGACCGTCGCCACGAGCAGCGAACCGGCAGCGTCCCCAAGC
>SAPZ01000027.1 GCA_004020875.1 Mesorhizobium sp. | reverse complement strand
CGCCTGCGCCAGCGTCTTGTTCATTTTCCAACTCGTGCCGATCCACACTTGAGGCATCTGTGTCATTGGTCAGTTACCTGGCGACAGCGAACCGGATGCGGGTGAGGGCGGCATGGCACTATCAACCGCCGAGACCGTCGCGGATGGCGGAGAAATAGCGGTCGGTTCCGACCTGCCCGCCCTTCAGCGCCACCTCCAGCCCGTCGATCGCAGCGATGCTCGAATGGGCCACACAAAGCGGCGAGCCGGGTGAGGCCGGCAGCGGCATTCTGACCGTCAACGCATCGACGCCCATCTGGCCGAGCGCGTGGCTGGAGGTGTCGCCGCCGGCGATGATCACACGCTTTAACTTTTGCTCGACGGCCAATGCGCGAAGCAGTTCGCCGAGGCCGCGGCCGAGCTTGTGGCGGGCGCCTTCCTGGCGGTCGATCTCGGAGCCGCGGTCGGCGGTCGGACCAAGTGCGGTATAAAGGACGACACTACGCCCGGCCTGCAGGCTGGCCTTGCCGGCTGCCGCCGCGCGCGCGATTGCGTTGTTGGAGTCCTCGGAGATCAGCTCGACCGGGTCGACCTCGACGCCGTCGAAACCGTCGCCCATCGCATGGCGGATCTGCCGTTCCGTCGTCGGCGAGCAACTGCCCGACACCACCGCGATCCGGTCGGCTGCTCCGGGCGGCGGGAATCTCGCGCTTGCCCTCGCATTCCCGTGCCATTCGGACAGCAGCGCATATTCGATGCCGGATGAACCGACGACGAAATATCCGCCCGGCTTGCGGGCGCGCCAGATCTCCTTGCCGGCCAGCGCCTGGCTTTCGGGGCTGTCGACATCGATAAGCAGGATCGCCGCGCCGGCGGCCAACCTGTCGAAGGCTGCGGCTCGGCCGGGCGAGCGCAGCGTCGCCAGGTCGAGCAATTCGGAGGCAAGCCCGGTCTGTCGCGACAGATGCACGAGCAGGTCGGATTCATCCATCGGCGTCGCCGGGTGGCGGCTCATCACCGGGTGGCGGTCGATGCGGTAGTATCGGTCGCGATAGGCCGCGAAGAGATGGCCGAAGGCGGTGCAGCGCTTGAGCTGCGGCGCGCCGACCACCAGCGGCACGCAGTCCTGCTCGAACACGGAGCGGCCGATCTCGATCGCCCTGCCGATGCTGCCGATCGTCGGGCTGGAATCGAAGGTCGAGCAGACCTTGTAGTGGCAGATTTCGGCCTGAAGCGTTTTCAGCCAGGTGAAAGCCCTCTCAAGATGCGTATCCATCCATTGCGGGGACTCGCTTCGGCTGGTGCCGGCGAGCCCGACGGCGCGGCAATGGGCGAAACGCTGAAGCAGCCCGGCATCCGGCTTGCGCATGAAAAGCACGGTCGGCACACCGCCGAGTTCCAGCGCCTCCATCACGTCGGTTGAGCCGGTGAGGTCGTCGCCGTAATAGCTGAGGAGCAGGTTCTGCATGCTCAGGCCGCCCCGCCGTCGGCGAACTTCTCGATCGAGCGCGCCAGCTCGACATGGCTCCTGGCGAAGTCCTCGAGCGGAATGCCTTCGACCGCCGCCTGCCAGGCCTGCTGCACTGCGCGCACGCCGGCGCCGGGTCCGTCCGGGTGGCTGACGATGCCGCCGCCGCAGAGGTAAAGGAGATCGACCGTCCGGCCCGTGCGCGCATAAGTCTCCGGCGCCTGCCCGCCCCACTGGCCGGAGCCTGCCACCGGCAGCGCGCAATCGTCGGGCGAAAACAGCGGCGTCGTCACCGCTTCGAAGGAGCGGACGAAGGAATCGTCCGGCTCCCAGTATTTCGAGGCGATGCCGTTGATCTGGAACTGGTCGACGCCAAGCAGCCGCCAGAACTGCTGCCAGACTTTGAAGTCCATGCCGAGGCCAGGATGGCGCGTGAGAATGTCCCAGCCATTGCGATGCGCATGCAGTACCAGGCCGGAGCGCTTCCTCAGATACGCCATGCCGCCGAAGCCGATAGAGTTGATGTTGACGACCGCGCAATTGCCGCCGGCCTCGAGCACCATATCGTGGTTGCGCATCATCACGTCCGGATCGGCATGCGAGATGCCGAAGGCATACATCACCTTCTTGCCGGTCTTCTGCTGATGGTCGAGGATGAGCGGCATGATCGCCTTCACCCGCTCCGACAACGGCGAATAGGCCGGGCTCATCAGCTTCTCGTCGTCCTTGATGAAGTCGACGCCGGCTTCGATCAATTCCCCCACCATCGCGGCCGTCTCATGCGGTCTGAGGCCCAGCGCCGGCTTGACGATGGTGCCGATGATCGGACGGCCCTCGACGCCAGTCAGCCTGCGGCTGCCGGCGACCCCGAACTGCGGGCCGGGATAAGCGCCCCTGAATTCCTCCGGCAGCTTCATGTCGACGACGCGGATGCCGGAAAGGCCCCTGATCGAATAGGTGCCGCCAATGGCGATCGTCATCAGCGCCGCCAGGTCGGTGCCGATCGCATCGAATGGGAAGGCGATGTCGACATCGGCACGCTTGAAGGGGCCGCTGCCGGCCTCGGGTATCGAAGGTTGCGTGACGTCCGGCAAATGCCGAATCGCCAGCACCCGCGCCGCCACCCTTGCCTTCAACTCCTCCGTTTCGCCGGGCAAAGCTACGAAGGTGCCGGTCGACTGGTCGCTGGCGATCTTGGCCGCCAGCGCCTCGATACTCCCCGCGGTCTCGATGCGATAGGTGAGGGTGATCATGGCCGGTCTACTCAGTCGAAAGGCAGGAAAAGAATTCCCTGCGCTCCAAATCTGGTATAATGAGTACATGAGCATTGCAAGCAATATCGTGCTCCGCGGAGCGCTCTGCGAAAGGATGAGGGGCATTCCGGAAATTGCGGCCGCGGTGCTAGATTGAGGCCAGGTCAAAGGAGTGATTCGCGGCGATGAACCGTTCGGAACCGATCGTCCGGCGCAAGCTTTCCGATGAAGTCTTTGCCAGGCTGAAGCGCCTGATCACCAGCGGCGAATTGCAGCCGGGCGACGACATGCCGTCCGAGCGCGAGCTGATGGAGCGCTTCGAGGTCGGCCGGCCGGCAATCCGCGAAGCCATGCAGGCGCTGAGCAACATGGGGCTCGTCGCAATCTCGCACGGCGAGCGCGCCAAGGTGCTGCAGCTCACCGCCAAGTCGATCATCAAGCAGGTCGACGGCGCGGCCAAGATCATCCTGTCGTCGTCGAAGGACACGCTGGAGCACCTGAAGAGTGCGCGCATCTTCTTCGAGCGCGGCATGGTCAGGGAGGCCGCCGACAAGGCGACACCCGAGGATGTGCAAAGGCTCAAGGCAACCGTCGCCGAGCAGCGCGCAGCGCGCGGCGATGCTGAGGCGTTCATCTCCGCGGACATGCGGTTCCATACCCAGATCTCGGCGATTTCGGGCAATCCGATCTATGTCGCCGTCAGCGAGGCGATGCTCGGCTGGCTGAAGGAATATCATACCGAGATGCTGATCTGGACCGGCAAGGAAAAGTTCACGCTGACCGAGCACGAAGAGATCATCGGCTGCATCGAGAAGAAGGACGCCGACGGTGCCGAGAAGGCGATGATCAAACACCTCGAGCGCTCGCGCGCGCTCTACGTGATGAACTCCGAGAAATAGCTTCGTTCAGATCAGGATGACGTTTCGTTGAACCGCCATCCTGCTCATGCTCTTTGCTTGAGCATGATCTTTCCGAAAACCGTTGCCACTTTTCGGGATCATTGCTCTAGCCGATCCTGGCTATGGCATAGGCCGGCATCGTCAGGCGTGCCAACGCCTCACCTGGGGCAACCCTGCGCACACCCGCTCCGTCCCAAATCGTCACCGAACCCGCGAACGCCGAGGCGTCGACCGGCACATCGTCCGCCGTGAGGTTTGCCAACCACGCCGTGACGGCGCCGGCCGGCGACCGGCCTGTCAGCGCGGCCACGCGATCATCGCTGACGCGCGCAACAACTTGCGTATGGCCTGCCAGCGCGGCGAGGCCCTGCACCGCACGGAAGATCGGCTGCGGCGTTTCTGCCTCGCCGGGTTCGCCGGCGGCGGCCAGCACACCGAACGGCCCAGTGAAGCTGGAAAGCGTCAGCATCTCGAGTTCCGCCGGCGCCACGCGCGCCGCATAGCCGATCGTCCAGGCGGCGGCGAACAAGCCGGCATGGCGCGGATCGCGATTGGCCATGGCGATGCGCTGGCCGTCAAAATTGTCCTTGGTCGCGCCGCCATAGGGGTTATGCCGCATGGCAATGGTCGAAGGGCCGATACGGTAGGGCTTCGTCCCATAGATCGCCCGCACCGACTGGGTGATGAAAGGCAGCGCCTCTAGCGATTGCATGACGCTGAGATCGTCGGCGGCATGCACGATCGGGCAGGTGCAATGGGTGACGAAATCGAGCGTCCCTGCCGGAACGTGCTTGCGGTTGAGCTCGGTGAAATAGCTGAACATGCCGCCGCCGAGCCGGATGCCGGGGAAGGCGCGTCGGGCCGCGGCATAGACGTCCTCGAGCGGCGGACAGGCCGGCCAGACGCTGCCGGGAGGCGTCGACTGCCGATCGACCGAAGGCGAGACCGCAATGGCGTCGAGACGCAGGCCCGCCCTGCGCACCATCTTCGCGACATCGGAGAGTTCGGCGTCGAGATCGCCGGCGCAGGCGGCCACGCATTCGAGAGTGGTCTTGGCGGGGAATGCGGCGGCGAGTTCGGCATGCGCCTGCAAGGCGTCCAGGCCATGGCCGCGCGTGGGATCGTAGTGGAGAAGAAGCTGCTGCGGGCCAAGCTTCGTGAGCAGCGCAAGGTTGCCCAAGGCCGCCTCGACATCTTCCGGATAAATGACCACGCCGACATCGGGCAGCTTCGTTCCGGCCTCGCCATTTTCGATGCGCACCGGCTCGGCGCCGGTCGCGGCGACAGTCACCTCGGAGCCGCCCGTTACGCGCAGGGTGATCGTCTGCCGATTGATCTGTCCCGCCGGAAGCACATAGGGCCATGGCAGAGCGAGCGGCCGCACATACGTCTTGTAGGAGGCGTCCGACCAGTTGCGCTGGTCTTCCATCTCGAAAATGTCGCCTTCCATCCGGCATTCCGCGCTGACGCCCGGACGAACCTGATGCGTTATGGCGCGCATGTCCTTGAAGGGCTGCCAGGGGTCGATCAGTAGCGGCAGGTTCGTGTCTGCCACGCTCCCGTCGGTGTGTTCGATCTTGACCGGACTGCCGGCAAGGCCGGCGATCGGATGCAGGATGCAGAAGCCGCAGCGGTTCGTCTCGAAATCGCTTTCAGGAAGCGCGCTCACATCGAAGGTCAGCCGGCCGTCGGCTTTGCCCTCGATCGTGGCGCGAAAGCCGAGCCTGCTTCCACCCGGCCCCTCGCAGCTTGCCGCGTAGCGCACCGAGAAACTTTCGTCGCTCTGTTCGATGAGCAGATCCGACAAGGCTGGCTCATAGGTGCCCCAGTCGCGATCCCGCACGATATACGCAATCGCGCGCAGCACCTCGATGCCGCCGTGCCGGATGCCGCGCAGATTGCCGTTGACGAAATCGGCGCTGAGCGGGCCGGCGCTGAGCCGGATCGGCTCTGCCTCGACCGCGCGCGTGCCGTAGAGGAGGAGGGCGTCCGAGGTCATCTGAGCAAGCTGTCGAGATACACCGGTTCCCGGCTCGCCGCACCGCCATAGGCTGCCTCGACCAGCGCGAAGGTCTTAAGGTTGTCGGCGCCCGAAGTGGCCGGCTCGACCCCCTTCGTCAGGCAGTCCACCCAGTGTCTCTGGATCGCTACGACGCTTTCCTGAATATTGTGCCATGGCCGCGAGGCCCAGGAGAGCAGTGCCGGTGAAACGTCGCTGACGGTGGTGCCGCTCTTGCCGGTGACCGTGAGTTGGTAGCCCTGCGCCAGCCGGATCGTACCGTCTGAGCCGTCGATCTCGATCAGCGTCTCGGGGAAAGGCTCGACCGCAAGCTTTGTCGCATAGCTGCAATCGACCACCGAGGTTGCGCCGGCTTCATGGTCCATCAGCATCGTCGCCACGTCCTCGCCGGCGATGCTGCGATTGACGCGCTTGGTGCGGGCGGTGAGGCTCGACACGTCGCCGAGCAGGAAGCGGGCGATGTCAAGGATATGGATGCCCAGATCCTCGATGATGAAGCGCTTGCCCGTCGCCAGGTAGGGCTGGCCCGAAAACACATCATAGGCCGAGCGGAAGGAGATGCGGCCGAAGAAGGGCGTGCCGATCTCGCCGCTGTCGAGCACGGCGCGCACCGCCTGGATCGGCGACTGCCAGCGGAAGTTTTCATGCACCATCAGCGGCACGCCGGCCTCGGCGCAGGCCTTCACCATGGCCTTGGCGTCGGCCAGCGTCGGCGCGAACGGTTTTTGGCAGATCACCGGGATATGGTTGGCGGCGGCCAGTTCGACCAGCGGCCGATGACTGCCGACCGTGGTCGCGATGTCGACGAAGTCGAGCGTCTCGCCGGCAAACATTTCAGCCGCGTCACTGTAGCGCCGCTCGATGCCGAACTGGTCGCCGACGATCCTGAGGCGCTCGGGATCGCGGTCGCATATCGCCACGATCGACGCGCCGTCGATGTCGCGCCAGCCATGCATCTGGTTGACGGCGAAGAAGCCGCAGCCGATCAGCGCCCCGCGCAATGTCGTCATGTCAGCCCACCTTTGCCATCTGCATTAACGTCACACGGCTCTGCAGCCGGCGCTGCGCCTGGTCGACCACGACCGCGACGATGATGACGAGACCCTTGATCACCATCTGCCAGAACGAGCTCACGCCCATCATCACCAGCCCGTCGGAGAGGATGCCGATGACGAAGGCGCCGACGATGGTGCCGCCGATCGTGCCGCGACCGCCAGACATCGACGTGCCGCCGAGCACGGCGGCGGCAATGGCGTTGAGCTCGAAGCTCTCGCCGGTCGCGGGGTGCGAGGCCATCAGCTCCGACGAGATGATGAGGCCGACGATCGCCGCGCAGAAGCCGGAGAACATGTAAACGAACATCTTCACCATGTTGATGCGCACGCCAGAAATGCGCGCCGCCCGCTCATTGCCGCCGACTGCGAAGATATGGCGGCCAAGCGGCGTGTAGCGGGCGAGATAGGCCGCTCCCAGCGCCACCACGACCAGGATCCAGATCGAGACCGGCAGACCAAGCACTCTGCCGGCGCCGAGATAGCCGAAGCCGGTGGTGCCGAGCTCCGGCTTGCCGACAAGGTTGGGGAAGGTGCGGCCGTCCGACGACAACAGCGCAAAGCCGCGCGCGACATAGAGCGTGCCGAGCGTGGCGATGAAAGGTGCTACGTTCAGCCTGGTGATCAGCAACCCGTTGACGGCCCCGATCAGAATGCCGACGCCAAGCGTGATAAGCGCGATCTCGACGACGTTGAAATAGACGGTGTAGCCGATCTGCAGATCGATGCCGTTGAGCACCAGATAGCCGGCGACCATGCCGCACAGGCCGACGATCGAGCCGACCGAAAGGTCGATGCCGCCGGTGATGATGACGAAGGTCATGCCCATGGCGAGGAAGGCATTGAGCGCCACATGCTTGGCCATTAGGATCAGGTTGGCGGCCGAGAGGAAATTCGGCGCCGCGATCGAGAAGAACACCAGCACCGCGATCAGCGCGATGAAGGTCCTGAGCTTCATCAGCGTCAGCAGCACGGAGCCGCTGGATGCGGATGGCGCGGCAGCCTTGGCGGAGATGTCGGTCATCGGTGTTGCTCTCCATGTACGGGTCCGTGGCCAAGCGCCGACGCGGCGACGATCGCCGCCTCCGTCGCCTCGGCTCGATCGAACATGCCCGTCAGTCTGCCGTTGCTCATCACCGCGATCCGGTCGGACAGCGCCATCACCTCGTCGAGGTCGGAGGTGGCGAAGATGATGCCCAGCCCATTCCGCGAAAGCTTGCGCATCGTGCGGAACACGTCGGCCTTGGCGCCGACATCGATGCCGCGGCTCGGCTCGTCCATCAAAAGCACTTTCGGCCCGGTGAGCAGCGCCTTGCCGATCACCACCTTCTGCTGGTTGCCGCCCGACAGCGACGACACTTCCTGCGCCGGATCGGCGACCTTGATCGAGAGCTCCCGCACCATCTGCGCGACGGCCTGCCGCTCGGCGCCCCCGCGGATGTGGAAGAGGCTGACGAAGCGCGACAGGCTGGCCAAAGTCAGATTGCTGGCCGCCGACAGGATCGACACCAGGCCCTCGCGCTGCCGGTCTTCCGGGATGAGCGCCAGCCCGCGCTTGATACGTCTCGTTGTGTCGCGCTCCTTCACCGGCTTGCCGTCGATAAAAATCCTGCCGCTCGCCTGGCCGTGGCGGCCCATGATGCAGTCGAACAGCTCGCTGCGTCCGGCCCCCATCAGCCCGTAGATGCCGAGAATCTCCCCGGTGCGAAGAGAGATCGAGACGTGGTCGACCGCCAGCCCGCCGGTGACGCGCGGCAGGCAGATCTCTTCGGCGCGAAAGACTTCCTCGCCGGGCTCATGGCCGTCGGCCTTGGCGAAATCCTTGGCGTCGGAGCCGATCATCTGCCGCACGATCCACTGCGTGTCGACGTTTCGCATCTCTTCCTGGCCGGTGATGCGGCCGTCACGCAGCACGGTGATGTAGTCGCCGATGCGGATCAGCTCTTCCAGCCGATGCGATATGTAGACGATGGCGACGCCGCGCGCCTTGAGGTCGGCGATGACCTTGAACAGGATCTCGACCTCGGCCGCGCTCAGCGCCGACGTCGGCTCGTCCATGATCAGGATGCGGGCGTCGAGCGACACCGCCTTGGCGATCTCGACCAGCTGCTGCTGGCCGATGCGCAGATCCTCGACAAGCATATCCGGCCTTATGCCGGCTTCGAGCTGCTCGAGGAACTCGGTGGCGCGCCGTTCCTGCTGCTTGTGATCGATCTTGCGAAAGCGGTTGGTGAGCTCGCGCGTGGCGAAGATGTTTTCGGCGACCGAGAGATTGCCGAACAGGTTCAGCTCCTGGAACACCATGCCGATGCCGCGGCCGACGGCGTCTCCGGACGACGAGAAGGACACCTCGGTGCCGTCGAGCAGGATGCGGCCGGCGGTCGGCTGTTCGACGCCGGCGATTATCTTCATCAGCGTCGACTTGCCGGCACCGTTCTCGCCGACCAGCACGTTGACCGCACCCTTGCGCACCTCGAAATTGGCATGCTTGACCGCCACCGTGCCGGCATAGACCTTGGAGATGTCCTCCAGCTTGAGGATGACGTCGTGACCGGTCGAGGAACTCATCGCTTCGGCCCGATCTCGGCCTCCGCCGGCGTCACCAGCGGCAGGTCCTGGCCGCTCTCGATCGTGTAGGCGCCGAGCACCTTCGTGGTTCGACCCTCGAGCCCGTCCCGTGGGAGCTTGGACAGTACCGTCTTGTCGGCATAGGCATTGAAGGCCTTACCGAACTGGGCGAAGTCGATCTGGTTGGTGAAGTCGTTGAACTGAACGAAATTGAGGCTGTCGCGCAGCGCGGTGCCGCGCATCGCCGGCCCGATCTGCACCCGCGCATCCGCCTTGCCGTCGCCATCGACGTCGACATCGATGGTTGCCGCGCGCGACTGCGTGTTGGCGGCGACGATCTTGCCTTCGATGCGCACCGCGAAGGTCCATGGCGAATTCGCCTGCTTCTTCGGATTGCCGTATTTGGCGCCGGCGGTGGCCTGGTCGGTCTTGGCCAGCGCATGCACTTCGCCGAACGGCCCCGCCTTCTGCTGCAGATAGGGAATGACTTTCGAGGCCCAGATCTCCTCGACTTTCTTGTCGGGATTGAAGCCGGAGTTGTTGGCGCCATCGCTGCCCTGCGCCGACGGTGTCGGCAGGATCTTGCAGGCGCTGAGGCCGATGGCGGCGGTTATCGCGAGGATCAGCCAAGTCTGCCTGGTCGGACAAGTCGGCTTGGTCATGACAATCAGGACACCTGGAAAGTGAAATGGAGGCGAGGGGCGAACGCGCGTTCGCCCCTCGCAGCTTATGTCGCGCCGCTTAGTTCTTGAGCGCGAAGGTCTCCAGCTTGGGAGCGTTGTCGCCATTGATGAGGACGCAGTCCATGAGCTGCTTTTCCTTCTCGGGCGACTTCTTGTTCTTGATGAAGTCGTTGGCCTGCTCCACGGCCATCTGTGCCTGGGCGAAGGCCGGCTGCAGCACCGTCGCCTTGATGCCGCCGGAGGTGATGGAGTCGCGCACGTCGTTCGAACCGTCGAAGCCGACCACGATGACATCCTTGCGGCCGGCAGCGGCCAGCGCCGCGTAGGCGCCCATCGCCATCGTGTCGTTGCCTGAGATCACGCCCTTGATGTCCGGGTTGGCCTGCAGGATCGACTCCATCTTGGAATAGGCCTCGGTCTGGCTCCAATTTGCCGACTGCTGAGCGACTTTTTTCAGGTCCGGATAGTCGTCGATGACGTCGTGATAGCCCTTGGAGCGGATGCCTGCATTGGTGTCGGACTCCTTACCGACCAGCTCGACATAGTTGCCCTTCTCGCCCATCAGCTTGACGAATTCCTGCGCGCCGAGCTGGGCGCCCTGATAGTTATTGGAGACGATCTGCGCCACCGCAACGCCGGTGGCGTTGATCTCGCGGTCGATCAGGAAGGAGGGAACACCAGCATCCTTGGCCTTCTGCACGGCGGCGACCGTGGCGTCGGCGCCGGCATTGTCGAGGATGATCGCCTTGGCGCCGCGGCCGATCGCGGTGTCGATCAGTTCCGACTGCTTGTTTGCGTCGTCGTCATGCACCAGCACCAGCGTGTCGTAGCCAAGTTCCTTGGCCTTGGCCTCGGCGCCGACGGCTTCCGCCTTGAAGAATGGATTGTCATGCGAAGGCGTGATGATGGCGATGAGGTCCGCCGCATAGGCCGGCATCGCGGTGCCGAGTGCGAGCACGCCGGCGAAAGCCGCAAGTGTCATTCTGCGAGTGAGTTTCATGAAGTCCTCCCTTGAAAAACCGGCCTCGGACAGCCGAGCCGACGTCTGAATTCCTCAGGCGGTGGAGGTCGCGCCACCCGGATATTGAAGAGCCTGCACAGGCTTTCATCCGAACCAGAGCCTTGCCGCTGTTCCCCGCCTTCCTCCGCTTGTCCATCCCGGATCACAGCAAATCCGAGCTGGAACAGCTAAAGCTAACTGGTATGATGAGTCAATCATTAATTCAGGTGATATGTGCCTGATGAGGCAGTTCCGTCAGCATGCCTGTTTCAAAAGCAAGCGGGTCGACTCCTCAGGTGATGCGCTGGATACTGGCGGCAATCTCTTCCGGTTCGAAGACGCGCTTCCAGTCGTCGCGCATCAGCACCGGCTTGCCGAATTCGATCGCCTTGTTGCAGGCGTCCGAGAACACGCCCTTGGTTTCGCCGAAGATGACGGCACCCAGCACGTTCATATGGCCGAGCAGGAAGTCGAGAGCCGCCTGCCGATCGACGCCGCGTGCCACGACCTCATCGAGCGCTTCCTTCATGACGACGAGGAGTGAAGCACAGACCGTCTCAGAAAGACCGGGCTCGAGGAGGGCCATCTGTTCGACGGTGACGCGGTGCGATCGCATCACCGGCGCCCAGATGATCTGGGCGATCTTCTCGCCCTTTGCATAGTCTTCCTCGGGCCCCTGCATCAGCGCGCTGACGAAATGCTGCTTGGCCTTGATGCCGCCGAAGAAGTCCTTCTTGGCGGCCATGTCGGTCTCGTCGTTGAAGATCGGCGGATGGCAGGGATGGGTGACGAAATAGGTCAGGTCCGAGCGCTTCGGCAGATGGCCGGCAAAGGGCGCCGCGGCATCGAGCACGATCACCATCGTTCCCGATGCCAGCTTGCTTTCGATGCCGGCCGCGACCTTGCCGATATGCGTGTCGGGAACCGCCAGGATCACCACTTCGGCGCCGTTGAGCGCTTCGTCGACGCCGAGCGTGTCGATGCCGAGCCCGGTTTTCAGGCGCTCCTTGCCGGCCTCGCTGATCTCGACATGGCGGATCGTGTAGGGCGACCCGCGAAAATTGCTCGACAGGCGGTAACCCATTTTGCCCCCGGCACCGAACAGCGCAATCGTTGTCATCTAACCTGCTCCCAATGTTCAGACGCCGGCGCTGCCGATCGTCATCTTGTATACTGGTATGATCACTCTACCAAATTTTGGCAAGAGGAATCTTTCCATCATTTCGGCCGGGCCGTCGCGGCGCCCGCTTCCGTCTTTGCCGTAGCGTCCTTGTCGCCGTCGCCAGGATCGACAGAGGTGCGCCGCGCCAGCGCTTGACGTCCGGCAAGCGCTAGCACGAAGATGACGACGATGCCCTGCACGATGTCCTGCACGCCCGGCGGCAGGCCGATGATCTGCATGGTGGTGACGATGAGGATCAAAAGGATGCTGGCGAAGAGCGTGCCGAGCGCGGTCGCCGAACCGCCGAAGATCAGCGTTCCGCCAAGCACCACGGCGGCGATCGATTGCAGGAGATAGGGCTGGCCCATTTCGAGGAACGCGCCGCCGATATAGGCGCCGAGCAGCAGCCCGTCGAGTGACGCCAGCACGGCGGAGATGATGAAGGCCGACGCGATGACCGGGCCGTTGCGGATGCCGGCGAGCCGCGCCGCGGCCCGGTTCTGGCCGACCGCAGACAGGAGCTGTCCGAACACGGTGTAGCGCAGCACGAAGGAGGTTACGGCTACGCCGACCACAGCGATGACGGCCATGATCGGCACGCCAGAGACGCGGCCGGTCGCAAGATCCTTCAACGCCGGGCTGACGGCGAAGCCTGGTATCGCCTTGTTGGAGAGCAGCGTGGCGGTTGCCAGCACATAGCCTGTCGCCAGCGTCGCGATGATCGCCGGGATGCCGAGGCCGACGACGAGCAGCGAATTGAGCGCGCCCACGGCAAGGCCGAGCACGACGGCGGCGATCACGCCGATCGCGAGGTTAGCGTCCTGGCCTTTGACGGTGAGCAGAGCGACGAAGGCGCTGAGCGTGATCACCGAGGCGACCGACAGGTCGATGTTGCCGCGCCCGGTGGTGACCACGAACATCTGGCCGATGCCGACCACCGTCAGGAAGGAGGCCGACAGCATTACGCCGGACAGGCTGGACAGGCTGAAGCGATTGGTGACGACGGAGAGCACCAGCCACAGGATCAGCACGCCGATCGCCGCCCAGATCCAGCGGTTCCTTTGCGCCCAGGCGCCGAAGCTGGCGAATGCGCTCATAGCTCGCTCCTGCGGTCGGCGGTCAGGCTGCGCAGCGTCAAAAGGGCGATCAGGATCAGGCCTTGCGTGGCGGCGTTGTAGTCGCTGCTGACGCTGAGCGAACCCAGCAGCGCGCCGATCAGCGACAGCGTCACCGCGCCGGCGACGGCGCCGATCGGCGAGATGATGCCGCCGAGCAGCGAGCAGCCGCCCATCACGACGGCGGCAACGCTGAGCAAGGTGTATGAATTGCCGGAGTTTATGTCGCTCGCGGTGTTGATGGCCGTCAGCGACAGGCCGGCGGCGCCCGCGAACAGGCCGGCGATGAGATAGCGCACCAGCGCGTAGCGCGTCGGCGACCAACCCGAGCGGATCATCGCAGCCGGGTTGTTGCCGAAGCCGCGCAGCACCACGCCGAGCGGCAGCCGGTCGATGGCGAGCACGATCAGCGCCACGGCGACGATCATGATGATCGACGTCGGCATGAAACCGATCGACCAGCCGAAGAGTGTCGACAACCACTCGGGGCTGGCGCCGCCCGGCGTCGGCTGCAGCGCGTAGCCGATGCCGACCCAGATGAAGGACGCGCCGAGCGTGACGACGATGGCCGGGATCTTGCGCGCCTGGATGACGCCGCCGAGCCCCGCATAGGCGGCGAGCGCGGCCACCAGCGCCAACGCGCCAAGCCATGGCTGGTCGTAGAGCAACGTGGCGCTGAGCACGCTGACCAGTCCGGCGAAGGCGCCGACGCCGAGGTCGATTTCGCTGCCGCCGACGATGAACATCTGCGCCGCGGTGACCAGCACCAGCGACAGCGCCGGCATCAAGAGAAGGTCGAGCCCGAACGTCGAGGCGACCGCCGGATTGATCGCGATCATGACGGCGAGCACGGCGGCCAGTCCGATGAAAGGCGCGGCTTTGACCAGCTTGCGCCCAAACCCGGCCAGGGCGGTACGCTTGCCGGCGGCGCTCGCCTGGCCGTCCGCCGATTGCGCGAAAGAGGCGCCGACGATGGCCTGTTCAGTGATCGCCTCGCCTGCCAGCTCCTTGACGATCCGGCCGCCGGAAAAAACCAGCACGCGGTCGCAGGCAAGCAGTTCGGCGTCCTCGGTCGTATGCCAGACCAGCGCGCGGCCGCCGCGCGCGACTTCGTTGCAGAGCCGGTAGAAATCCTGCTTGGTGGCTATGTCGACGCCGCGCGTCGGATCGTCGAGCAGGATGACCGGCGTGTCGGCGACCAGCGCCCGCGCCACCAGCGCCTTCTGCTGGTTGCCGCCGCTGAGCTCGGTGATGTTGGACTGGAAGCGTTTGTCGTCGAGCCGCAGCTTGCCGGCGGCGCCGGTTGCCGTGTCGCGGTTGGCGCGATCGGAAACCAGCCCAAGCGCGGAGCGGCGGGCGAGAGCGCCGATGCTGATGTTGGAAAGCACGCTCCAAAGCGGGAACACGCCTTCCTTCTGCCGGTCGCCGGCGATGAAGCCGGCATCCGCGCGCCTGGCGACGGCGGCGTGTTGCTTGCGGCCGGGGCTAAAGATCGCGTGCAGCAATTCCCTTTGCCCGCTGCCTTCGAGACCGGCCAGCCCGACGATCTCGCCGCGCACGATGTCGATGTCGCGGCCGAGCCCGGCCGTCAGCGCTCCGGAGAGCCGCACCAGCACGTCCTGGGAGGATGCGGCCGCGACGGCGTGCTGGTGGACCGGATTGGCGTCACCGCCCATAAGCTGCACCAGCTTGCCGATCGAGGCGTCGGTGGCATGGCCTTGCCATGCGGTGCGGCCGTTGCGCAGCACCACCACCTCGCTGGCTATGTCGATGATCTCCTGCAGCTTGTGGCTGATGAAAATGAAGGCGAGACCGGCCTTCGCCCGCTCGCGGATGAAGGCCCTCAGCTGCTTCGAGCGATCGAGGTCGAGCGAGGATGTCGGCTCGTCGAGCACGATGAGCTTGACGCCAGGCGTGGCCGCGGCGCGTGCGATCTCCACCATCTGCCGCTCGGCGATGGTGAGGTGTCCGACCTCGGCGTCGGCGTCGATGCCGTTGCCGGGAAAGACGGCGTCCAGCGCCGCGCGGGCGCGGGCGCGGTAGAGCGCGCGCCAGCCGGGCCGGCTTGCCGAGTCGGCGGGGGTTTCCAGAAAGAAATTCTCGGCGACCGACAGGTTGGCGCAGAGCGACAGCTCCTGATGCACCATGCGGATGCCGCGCCGCTGCGCTTCGCCGGTGTCGTAGGCTGCGAACGCCACCTCCTCGTCGGCGAAACAAATCGAGCCGAGCGTCGGCCACATCGCACCGCACAGGATGCGCATCAGCGTCGATTTCCCGGCGCCGTTGCCGCCGACAAGCCCGATTACGTCGCCGGTGTGGACGGACAGGTTGATCCCCGCATTGGCAAGCGTCGGCCCGAAGCTTTTGGTGATGCCGCTGATCGACACGACACTTGGCCGGACAGGAGCGGCAGGCTTCACGGCCATGGCGACCTCCTGATCGGCAACGGCAAGCTGGGACATTCGTCCTCCGTTTTGTTCGACGGCAAGGAACGGGCGCGGCCGCGAGGCGACGCCCGATCCAGCAGGTCCCTTTACTTGCTGAGCAGGTTCTGCTTGACCCAGTCCAGCGAATAGCTCGGGCTGATGATCTGGCCGCCCGGCAGCTTCGCATAGTCCTTCAGATTGCCGGCATCGACCGTCGCCACCGGCATGATCATCAGCTTGGGCGCCTTGGCGCCCTTGAGCAGCGACAGGCCGAGCCAGAAGGCGGCGCCGCCGATGCCCGGCGTGGTGTTCATCGACACGGTCTGGTAGCCGTTCTTGGCGTTCTCCTCGGCCCACCATTTGACGAAGTCGGTGCCGCCGCCGCCTTCGATGACCGGCATCTTGTCCTTGTAGTCGCCGCCATACTGGACGAAGGCCTGGGCGATGCCGACGTCATCGCTGCCGCCCTGGCCGAGCACGGCGTCGACATGCGGCAGCGAGGGCAGCACGTTGGCGATCGCCGACTGCGCGACGGATGCCGTCGCCTGGCCATAGACGGTCGCGACCACCTTGATGTCGGGATATTTGGCTAGCACCGACTGCTGCGCGTTGAACATGTCGTTGTCGGGCGCCGAGCCCTTCACGCCGCGCACCTGGATGACGTTGCCTTTGCCGCCGAGCATCTTGAACACGGCTTCTGCCTGGGCGGCCTTGTAGCCCTTGAAGTCGAAATTGAGCTGGTAGTTGCAAGGCGCTGAAGCGACCGAGTCAAAGGAGATGACGATGATGCCGGCCTTGCACGCCTTCTCGATGACGCCGTTGACGGCGGTCTCGGAAGCGGCGTCGACGGCGAGCACATCGACCTTCTTCAGGATCAGTTCGGCGATCTGGCTGTTCTGCTGCGCGACCGAGCCGTCGCCATTCATGACGATATAGTCGGCGATCTGTCCGGCGGCCTTCGCCTCCTTGGCCGAAGCCTCGAAGGCTTCCACCATCTGATGGCGCCACGTATTGCCGTAATAGGCATTGGCGAGCGCGATGACCGGCGCGTCTTGGGAAGCCATTGCCGGCAGAGCCGAAACGCTCCCTAGCGCGGCGCCCGCGAGCGCCGTCACAATTGCAAACTTCATATTACTTCCTCCCAAAAAAGCCGCCTATGCGGACAGCCGCAAGCATTCCCGGCGGCGTCCATCCAAGACACCATACCATTTACATGTTATACCAGTATACGTCTCATAAGCAAGCCGGGATCTTTTCGATCTGCGTTACCGGATGAGAAACTCAGGGCGTGCCCAGCGCGGCCGGTTAACCCGCCTTTAGGCCACCGCATCTAGTCTGCAACCCGAGCGCCATCGGCGCCGGGGCGGGCGAGCACGAGCGCGTGGCGAATCGCACGGACAGTCGCATCGAACCGAGCTTGGGGGGGGCGCACTGCGCGCGATGTAAGATCGCGGACCGCTCGGAATCGGTGGCCGGCAAGACGCGGGAGCGCGTGATCTCAAAATGAAGTCCTCGACCGGAGAATATTATCCAGCGCTGGATCATATCCGTGGTGTGGCGGCATTTCTGGTCTTCACCTTTCACTTCCTCCATGCATCTCCGGATGGGCCGGTGGCTTATGGCTTCGTGCCGGCGCTACCCTTGTTCAGCATCCTGGACGAAGGGCACACCGGCGTCTCGTTGTTCATGGCGCTTTCCGGCTACCTTTTTGCCAAGCTCCTTGACGGCAAGCAGGTCAGATATTTGCCGTTCTTTGCCAACAGGGCGCTCAGGCTGCTGCCCCTTTTGCTCGCGGTGATTTGCATAGAGGCTTGCCGCAGATATCTCGCAGGCCAGGGCCTCAACGAGTATTTCACCGATGTCGGCAAGGGGCTGGTTTTCCCCACGCTTCCCAATGGCGGCTGGTCGGTCACCGTCGAAGCCCATTTTTACCTGTTGCTGCCGTTCCTGCTGATGGCGTGCAGGCGATTCCAGTTTGCGCCGTTGCTGTTCGTTGCTGCAGCCATTTTGCTGAGGCTCGCTTTGTATGTGCAGTTCGGCGAGGTGCAGTGGGCAGCGTACTGGACGATCATAGGACATGCGGACCAGTTCCTGGCCGGCATTCTTGCCTTCCACTTTCGCGCCTATGCGAAGGGCAGGCACTGGCTGGCGCTGGCCGTTCTGGCGTCATTTTCGGGGTTCTTCTGGTGGTTCGACGCGGCGGGCGGGTTCTACCATCTAGGGCCCCGCTCGTCGCCGCCCTGGATATGGGTTATCTTGCCCACCCTGGAGGCGGCCGCCTACGCCTTCGGGATCGCCTACTACGACACGACGTTTGCCAGGAAGCGAACGAGCCTGCCATTCAGGATCATGGAGAAGGCCGGATCATACAGTTATTCGATCTACCTGCTGCACCTGTTTTTCGTGCACCAGCTGGCCGCGTTCATCAACGACAACATCATGGACATCGGCAATTTCTACGTCGCATGCCTCTGGTCCATGGCGTGCTTCGTGGCAACCATCCCAATCGGTTATCTCAGCTATTCCTGCATCGAAGCGCCGTTCCTGCGCCTGCGTCTTCGATATGTCGTGCCGGCTGCTGCTGATGCGATCCCGGTCAGAGCCAGGCGCGCCGCGGCGGCTTCCCAGCCGGGCTGAAGGTGCAGTCACGGCAGTGGCAAGGTCATCTTGCCGCTTGACGCAGGGCAGCGCACCGACCGCCGGGCCCTTCTCGTGCCGCCGAGATGCCGGGAGCGGTGGCAAATTCAGAAAATCCTAAGGGTTTTCAAAGGCTGCATAAACCCTGCTTTAACCCACCTTTAATGTTAAGTGCTTGATTTAATTTCGTGCCGTTACCGAGCGCAGCGCTCAAGGTGAAGCCATCGCCAGATCCCTCTGCATGCTGAGAATGATAGTGAAGGGACCCACTTCCGATTGCTGAGAAACACATGGATCCGGCGCTGCAATATGCCCGAGCTCTTCTCGAGAGCGCATCAAGTTTTGATGCGAAGAGCCGGCTTCCTAGCGACGGGGCTTTTCACCCGCTCTCGAAAGGGCGAGGGCCGACTAGATGTTGGGGCGGTTCAAGGCGGCAGCGTCGCCTTATTCATCTTGACCCAACTCAGGAATGAACTTGTCGTATCTGACGTCTGCCCGTCAGCAGCGTAGCGGTCGAGTTCTAGCGTGAACGCAATCAGGAAATGACGGCTTAATTCGTTGATGGAATTCGAAGCTGATACCGGGAAGGTCGTTTGCGAGTGTCGGCCAAGTGCCATGAAGTACGCGGGATCGAGCTGTAGACCAGTGAGGGTGCGGCGCAATAGAGCCTCAAGTTGCAGCTGCATGCTTTCGCACCTTTCAATCCTCTCAACCCGAACAGGCCAAGGCGGCGTCATAAATTCGGTGGCATCGAGGTGCAGATCAAGAAGCCCGTCCCTACTGCAATGATGCATAGTTGCTTTGATCAGACAACTCTGGCCGCGGCCGTTCGATTGTGAGTTTGCGGCTGGAGAAATTCTACCTCGTTAGCGTGCTTTCGCAGGGCCCGGCTGATGTGAGGCTAGACGGGTTTGCATACTCGTCTGGCGTTCTTGAAGACCTTTCGAACTTTCTGTCCGACGCCTCGACCCGTATCATCCGCGCTCTCAAGGAAGTGGCGGGTCTGCATATGCGGAGGTGCCAACTTGACGGTGCGCATATGAACGCGTCGGAAGAAAGGCCACCGCCTACACAGCGCTGAGACCGAGTTCGGCTGTTGAAGGGACTTCGCAAGCGAGGCCGACAGGTTCAAATCCTTTCCCCGCAACCAATTTTATCATAAATCAATTACCGTCCCGGTCTAACCCGGGGCGGTTTTTGCGTTTAGAAAGGCACGCAATCGTCGCGGCGAACCGGACGGCGCATCATTGCGCCGAGGAGGGGCGCTAAACGGGAGCGCGGGCAACCTAGCGCCCCCCTTGGCGCGGTATAACGCGCCTCTAGACGTAAGCTTAAGGTAGAGCACCGAGGCCGATGGCGCAAAAGCAGCTATGCCCCCATCGCAGCCACTCGGATCAGCTTTCGGCAACAGGGCCCTACCGTGGTACTAGGACGTCGAAGTGTCTAGCGCCCCACTGGAGCCGTGCTTTCCCTGACGATCAGCCGGATTGCCAGTTCGCGTTGCCTTAAATGCAGCCGCTGCGACGGCGATGCCAGGATGTAGTCGGCAGCAATTCGGCCCATGTCGCGTGCCGGCACTTCCAACGTGGTCAATTCAGGTGAGGTGAGCTCAGCAATTTCGAGATTGTCGAAGCCAACGATCGAGACCTCCCTAGGGACAGCGATCCCGGCGGCGTGACAGTATTTGATGGCGCCGGCCGCCAGGATATCGCTGCCGCAAAACACCGCCGTCGGCCTTGTGCCTTCTTCCATCAGCCGCTGCATGCACCGCCGTCCGTCATCCAGCCTGTAGGCCCCTTCGACAACCGTAACGGTTGCGCGGTCGATGCCTGACCGCTCGAGTTCATTCAGGAAACCGTCGCGGCGGCCAGCTGCGCGATCATTGTCCTGGGTTATGCCTGCAATCATCCCGAATTGGGCGTGGCCGAGGTCGAGCAGGTAGCGCGCCGCCGTGCGCCCAGCCTTCTCATTGTCGAACCCCACCGCGGCGCCCGACTCCATCGCTTTCGACGTATAGGTATAGACATAGTCGATACGTTTTTGCTCAAGCATCGCAAGCGTCGCCGGCAGGTGCGTGGACCCAACCAGCACCACCGACTCGACGCCGCGCTCGACCAGCAGGCGCGCTTGCTCGTATTCGAGATCGATGTCGTAGCCCGAGGTGTTGATGATCAGCGAAACGTCCTTTTCGGACAGCCTGGCCTGAAGCGCGTCGACCATTGTGGCGTAGATCGCGTGGTCCAAGGTCGGAATGATGGCGCCGACCAGCCTTGTTCGCGTGGATCGCAGCGCCCTGGCGGAACCGTTGGGGACGTAGCCAAGTTCCCGTGCGGCTCGCACCACGCGATCTCGGACGATCTTATTGACGTTCGGGTTGCCATTGAGGACGCGCGAAACGGTAGCCGGCGAGCAGTTCGCAAGCCGGGCCACGTCAATCAGTTTGGCGCTGCCGTCTTCGATATCCATTGAGTATGGTCATTGCCAAATTTGAGAAACCGTTTTCTAGATCGCACAAATTCTTTCAGGTCGCCACATGTCTTTTTCGACGCAAAGTCCAGAAAACAGGATTGACAGCGCTCTGAAAAGTTGTGAAAACGATTTCACAGGGAGCGTAAATGAAAGCGCTACATCAAGGGAAGAGACATGCTCAGCGGGATCAAGGTCGTCAGCTTTTGCCATTTCCTGCAAGGTCCCGCAGGCGCCCAGTATCTGGCCGACATGGGTGCTGACGTCATCAAGGTCGAACCGATAGATGGGGCTCATGAGCGTCGGTGGTCCGGAGCGGATGTGTATGTCGACGGCGTCAGCGGCTTCTATCTCTGCGCCAACCGCAACAAACGCTCCATCGGCATCGATCTGAAAAGCCCTGAGGGCAAGGAAGTCGCGCGCCGCCTGATCGCTGAGGCCGACGTGGTCATGGAAAATTTCCGGCCTGGCGTGTTTGCCAAGCTGGGTTTCGACGACCAAGCGCTTCGCGCGATCAATCCTACACTGATCTTCGCCTCGGCAAGCGGGTTCGGCTCCACCGGACCGATGGCGCTGAAGCCTGGTCAGGACCTTCTCGCCCAAGCGCGGTCAGGTCTCATGAGTGTCACCGGCACGCCCGATCGGGGCCCGACGCCCGTTGGGGCGGCGATCGTCGATCAGCATGGCGGCGCGCTGCTGGCGATGGGCATCCTGGGCGCGCTGGTGCGCCGACTTCGTGATGGCAAAGGCACGCGCGTTGAAGCCAGCCTGATCAACTCGGCGATCGATCTGCAGGGGGAGCCTCTCGTCAACTACTTCGCGGGTGGAATGAGCCGCGAAGTCCTGAAGCGCGAGAAGAACCTGGCTACGTGGTTCCACGCTGCGCCCTACGGCGTCTATCCCGCCACCGACGGCCATGTTGTAATCTCACTTTGTGACTCCTCGGTGCTGGCCGAAGCGCTAGGCAGCGATGGTCTGCGTGAAGTGGCGGACGTCGACCGATACGCGGATCGGGATGAATACGCTCGCCACCTGGCCGAGGCTACGGCGATCTTTTCTGTAGCGGAACTTGCTGACCGCTTCGATCGCCACGGCATCTGGTGGGCGCCGATCAACTACTATGACGATCTGCTGGCTGATCCGCAGCTAAGCCACGCTCAGGTGTTCCGTCAGGTCACCGTGCGGGGCCGCACCATCTATCTGGTCAATCATCCCAACCGCTATGACGGCGAGGTGCCGGCGCTGCGCTGCCTGGCCCTCGAGATTGGCGAGCACACCCGCGAGATCCTGCACGAGCTCGGTTATGCCGAGGGCGAGGTCAAGAGCCTGTTGGCCTCGAAGGCAGTGGTCGCTGCGAGCGGTGTCGGCGCTGCCGTGGAAAGGAAGGCATCATGATGCTGAACCAGACTGCTCCAGCGGTCCGGGACATGGCTGAACGGCAGTCCCCCGGCGACCGCGGTCTTGCGGTTGTCACAGGCGGCCGACGCGGCATTGGCCGCGCCGTCTGTTGCGAGCTTGCACGGGTGGGCTTCGATATAGCAATCGTCGATATTGTCGACGACGAGAATGCCAGCGAGACTGTCGATCTTGTGAGCAGGCTCGGGCGCAACAGCGCTTTCTACCGCAGGGACATCTCCGAGACGTCGGGCAACGCGACCTTTGTCGAAGGCCTTGAACGCGACCTGGGCGAGATCACGTGCCTGGTGAACAATGCCGGCGTGCAGGTGAGCGTGCGCGGCGACCTTCTCGATGTCACCGAGGAAAGCTTCGACCGGCTGATCGGTGTCAACCTGCGTGGCACATTCTTCCTCACCCAAGCCGTCGCGCGCGCGATGCTTTCAAGGCCGCAAACCGCGTCGGAGCGATCGGTCGTGACGATCACCTCCGCCAATGCCGGCCTCGTCTCGCCGGAGAAGGGCCCATATTGCATATCGAAGGCCGGGCTCTCGATGGCGTCGCAACAGTTTGCGATCCGCCTGGCGGACGCCGGCATCCGGGTACATGAGATTCGCCCCGGCTTGATCCAGACCGACATGACCGCTGACGTCTACGAGAAGTATTCGTCGCAGGTCGAGGCAGGTGAGTTGTCGGCGATCCGGCGATGGGGCCAGCCGGACGACATTGCTCGCGCAGTCGCGACCTTGGCCGCAGGCGGCCTGCCGTTCAGCACCGGAGACATCTACCACATCGGTGGCGGCATGCAGATCCACCGCTTGTGAGCTTTTTTGAGCATGCCGTGAAAACGATTTCTTGAGGCTCAAGATGAAAGACGCAGTTCTCGAGATGCGCGGCATCCACAAGCGCTTTCCCGGTGTGTACGCACTGAATGACGTCAGCTTTGCCGTCAGCAAAGGCAGCGTCCATGGCGTTATCGGCGAAAACGGGGCTGGCAAGTCGACGTTGATGCGCGTCCTCTCCGGCGCCTTCCTTGCCAATGAGGGCGAGGTGGTCATCGATGGCACTGTCGTGCCGACGCCGACGCCGGAGCGGATGCTCGAGCTGGGTATTGCGGTCATCTACCAGGAACTGGCTCAGGCGCCCCATCTGACGGTCGCCGAAAACATCTTTCTCGGCCGATTGCCGAAGACTGTGCTAGGCACCGTCGACTGGCGCAAGACCCAAGCTGCGGCTCGCGAGGTGTTGGACAGGTTGGGTTTCCGGGTTGATCCGGCCGCCCGGATAGATGCGATAAGTGTAGCCCAGCGTCAAATGGTGGAGATCGCCAAGGCGATTGCACGCGAAGCGCGCATCGTGGTCCTCGACGAGCCGTCCGCTGTCCTGGGCGACGCCGAGTTGGAACACCTGTTCGCGACGATCCGGCGGCTCAGCGCCGAACAGGGCGTTTCCTTCATCTACATTACGCATCGTCTTAAGGAGCTCTACCAGATCTGCGACGAAGTCACCGTGCTGCGCGACGGACAGGTTGTCGCGTCCATGCCGCTGGCGCAGACGACAACCGCCGACCTCATTCGCCACATGGTCGGACGCGAGCTTAAGGACGTGTTCCCGCCCCGTCCGAAACCGGGCCCGGATGTGCGCCTTGAAGTGTGCAATATCTCGCGAGCCGGCGTTTTGAGGGACATTTCTTTCGATGTCAGGCAAGGCGAGATCGTCGGCATCTGCGGTCTCGCCGGGGCTGGTCGGACGGAGGTGCTGCGGGCAATCGCGGGCGCCGACGCGATTGACAGCGGCGAGATCAGGATCGATGGCAAGGCGATCGCTGTCGATGGGCCGCGTGCGGCGCTCGCGCATGGGATCGGCCTGTTACCGGAGGACCGCAAGACCGAGGGCCTTTTCCTCGAACAATCGGTTGCCTTCAACGTGACCGTTTCCGAACTTACGGCCATCGTCCAAGGCGGACTGATCAGCCGCAGGCGCGAGCAGGAGCAGGTTTCCCGCTTCATCCGGCAGATGCGTATCAAGACGACGAGCGCCAGCGCCAAGGTGCGCACGCTCTCGGGTGGCAACCAGCAGAAGTGCGGCATAGCCCGGCAGTTGCATGCCGGCACCGAGATCCTTCTGGTGGATGAACCGACGCGCGGCGTCGACGTCGCCGCCAAGCGCGAGATCTACGACCTGCTTGTTGAACTGACCTCCACGCGCGGTGCGGCCGTCGTGATGGTCTCGTCCGAACTCCCGGAAATTCTAGGCCTCTGCAACCGTATCGTCGTGATGCGGGAGGGCGCCGTCTCGGCGGTCCTGAATGGGGAGAACGCGACCGAGGAAATCATCATGGCCCATGCGGTCTGGCAGTAGGAGCGAGATGGGCATGCGCAGCTACCAACAATTCATCGGCGGACGGTTCGTCCCCGGCTCGGGCACAGGATCAATCGAACGCAGAGCGCCAGCAAGTGGCGAGCGGGTCGCCACTTATGCGGAAGGCTCGCCGACGGATGTCGACCTGGCTGTCGAGTCGGCGCGGATCGCTTTCGAGGAGGGGCCTTGGCCGCGCATGAGCGGCATCGAGCGGGCCGAAGTGCTCAACCGGTTCGCCGAGCTCATCCGCACCAATCGCGAGCGGCTGGCGAAGATAGAGGTGGAGGAGGTTGGCAAGCCGATAAGGTTTGCTCGTGGCGACATCGACGGCGCGATCGGCCTGACGCGCTACGCCGCTTCCCTTGCAATGCAGATGGCGGGTCTGTCCTATACCAACATCGGCGAGGGCAAGACCGCGCTTGTCACGCGCGAGCCTGCCGGGGTCGTGGCGCTGATAACGCCATGGAACTTTCCGGCCCTCATCCTGTCACAGAAGGTGCCGTTCGCGCTTGCCGCCGGCTGCACGGTCGTGCTGAAGCCGTCCGAGTTCACATCCGGCTCGGCCTTCGAGATCGCGGCGCTGGCGAGCGAGGCGGGGCTGCCGGCCGGCGCCTTCAATGTCGTCAGCGGTTATGGCGCCGCGATCGGCGATCACCTGACCGCGCATCCTGGCATCGACTTCGTTTCCTTCACTGGGTCGACCCGCACCGGCAGCCGCGTCGTCGCCAACACATCGCGCCATCTGGTCAAGTCCTCGGTCGAGCTTGGCGGAAAGTCGGCCAACATCGTCTTTGCCGATGCCGATCTCGATGCCGCCACTGACGGAGCGCTGATGGGTGTCTTCTTCAACAATGGCGAATGCTGCGTCTCTGGTTCACGGCTGTTCGTTCAATCATCCGTCGCTGACGAGTTCATCGCCAAAGTGATCGCACGGGCGCGCACGATGAAGGTCGGCAACCCGTTCGACGAAGACACCGACATCGGGGCACTGATCGACGGCAATCATCTGGAAAAGGTGGCGGGGTTCGTCAGGGATGGGATCAAGGACGGTGCGGAGCTTGTCCTAGGCGGCCACATTGCAGCCGGAACGTCCGGACACTTCCACGAGGCAACCATCTTCGATCGCGTCGAGCCGCGCATGGCGATCTTCCGCGAAGAGATTTTCGGCCCCGTTCTGAGCATCACCCGGTTCGATACGGCAGACGACGCGGTAAGGCTGGCCAATGATACCGCCTACGGCCTGTCGAACTACATCTGGTCGAAGAACATCAACACCGTGCTGACGGTCGCCAAACGCCTGAGGAGCGGCTGGGTCCAGGCCAATACAATCATCGATGGTGCGCCACAGCTTCCGCTTACCGGCGTTAAGGGATCCGGTTTCGGTTACGAAATGGGCCAGGCCGGCTTCGAGGAATTCACGCAGCTCAAGACGCTTCTCATTCAGACCGGGTCTCGTTCACCGGTGTTCCCGATCCGAGGCGGTCAATGACCAGGCCACGCCTCATCGTTTCCGACGTCGACCGGACCCTGCTCACCCACGACTACGTGCTGCCGCAACGGGTCGCCGATGCCGTGCGCGCGGCTAAGGACGAAGGAACCGAGGTCGTCCTGGCGACCGCACGTTCTCCGCTCGGCGTGAAGCCCTTTGCCGAACGGCTGGGGATCGCCGACCTCGTCATCACGTTCAACGGCGGGTGGATCGGCAATGTTGCAACCGGGTCAGCGCTCTCGCAGCAGCGGATCTCGCGCTCCGACGCGCTGCACGCCATGGAGACCGCGCAAGCAGCGGGCGTGCGACCCATGTGGTTCACCGGCGATGCTGTCTTCGCACTGACGAACGACCCGCTCATCGCGCGCGAAGCCGCGGTGACGAGGGAGCCCCTGTTCGTAGCCGAAACGCTTGATGCGCTCCAGGGCGAACCCGGCAAGATCATGTGCGTTGCCGGCCAGGCCTCCGACCGGGAAGCCTTCGCAATGCTCCGCGAAACGCTTGGCGAACGGCTCTCCGTGTCAGGGTCGCACCCGCGCCTGCTCGAGATCGGGCCGCCGGGGGCATCGAAGAAGACCGCAATAAGCCTTGTCGCTGCCACACTTGGTATTGCGGCTGATGAATGCGCAGCCGCCGGCGATGCGGAAAACGACCTCGAAATGCTGGCCTGGGCGGGAACCGCGATGACGGTCGGAAATGCTGTGCCTCAGGTCATGCAGCTTGCGCATTTCATCGGACCGTCCTGCGACGAAGGCGGGCTGGCCGATGCCATAGCCTGGCTGATGCGGAGTCGGCGGCCGAGATCCACTGCCGCGCAATGAATGGGAGGAAGGGATGGTTGAGATGACGACAAGACAAGCATCGGCCGCGCTTCAGCCGGGGTCAATCGGACGCCTGCGTGGTTGGGCGCAGAGCCTCGGGCTGCTCTGGGTTCTGATCGTGCTGTGCGCCTTCGCCATATACCTGTCGCCGAGTTTCGTTCACATGGGCAATGTGCTGAACGTCGGTCGTCAGATCGCCCTGTTCGGCATCGTCAGCGTCGGCATGACCTTTGTCATTCTGACACGCGGCATCGATCTTTCGGTCGGCTCGATAGTCGGTGTCGTGGCCGTCTCCACGGCGCTGATGATTTCAAACGGCGTCTCAATACCGCTGGCCATGATCGCCGCGCTTGCCATCGGCGCCTTGTTTGGCGCGGTAAATGGCGCCGGCGTTGTCTTTTTTGGCATGCCGCCTTTCATCATGACCCTAGGCACCTTGGTCATGGGCCGTGGCATAGCCATGACGATCGCCAATGGCGAACCGAAGGCGCTTGGCGAGGCTGCGGACGCCTTCGCTTATCTGGGCAGCGGATTTCTGCTCGGCATCCCGGTTCCGATCTGGCTTTTTGCTGCCATCGTCGCCGTGGCCTTCGTCGTCCTTCGCCATACGCCGTTCGGGCGCCAGGTCTATGCTGTCGGCTCCAATACCGAGGCCGCGCGGCTGGCAGGGATAAGTGTGCCGCGCACCTTGATGTCGGTCTATGTGATTTCTGGTCTGCTGTCGGCGCTTACCGCTCTGGTTTTCGTGTCGAGGCTGACCGTCGGCGAGCCGACCGCGGGTACAAACCTGGAGCTTGAAGCAATCTCGATCGTCGTCATCGGCGGGACCAGCCTGTTCGGCGGCGAAGGCGGGGTGATCGGCACGGTTATCGGTGCCGCGATCATCGCCGTGATGGCTAACATCCTGAACCTGCTCGGTATCTCGCCTTTCACGCAACAGATCGTCAAGGGCGCCATCATCATCGCAGCGGTGATGTTCGAGGTCTACCGCCACCGCGTGCGGTCCTGACATCCAGGCGTGTCCGGTCCCGCCGCGGCAGGCCGGTTGGGGCGCTTGGAACCCCTTAACTTGAAGTCCAACGGAGGAGTTTAAAATGACAAATCGCAGACATTTCCTAGGCGCGACCGCATTGGTCGCGACGCTGCTCGCGGGCGGCATGCTGACCGGCACAGCCTTTGCAGAAGACAAGATCAAGATTGGCTTTAGCCAAGGCACCATGAACCACCCGTGGCGGGTGGCCATGGTGGAGGGAAACAAGAAATATGCGGCCGAACATTATCCGGACGTCGACCTCATCATCACGGACGGCAACAACGATGCTTCCAAGCAGGTGGCCGACGTCGAAAACCTGATCGCGCAGGGCATCAAGGTGCTGATGATCTCGCCGCTGACCGAGCAGGCGCTGACGCCTGTCGTCAAGGAGGCCATGGATGCCGGCATCAAGGTCGTGACACTCGACCGCAAGGTGAATACGCCGGTGACGGTCCATGTCGGCGGCGAAAATCTTCCGCTCGGCGTCGGAGCGGGCGAGTTCCTCGCCAAGAAGTTGAATGGGAAGGGCAACATCATCGAGCTTCAGGGCACTGCGGGGGCTTCCGCCACCATAGACCGCAACAAGGGCTTCGCCGAAGCGATCGCGAAGTTTCCGGACATGAAGGTCGTCGCCTCGCAGAACTGCGACTACACGCGTGACAAGGCGGTCAAGTTCATGGAGGACATGGTTCAGCGCTTCGGGCCGGGCCAGATCCAGGCCGTTTACGCGCACAATGACGAGATGGCGCTCGGCGCCATACAGGTGCTTGAGGCAGCCGGCAGGCTGAACGAGGTGGCTGTCGTCGGCATCGACGGCCAGGAAACCGCGTTCGAAGCCGTCAAGCAGGGCAAGCTGGCGGCGACCTTCGTCTACCCATTCGTGGCCCCGGAAGGCATCGAGACCGCCTACAAGGTCGCCAAAGGAGAACAGGTCCCGCCGACCATCACGCTGCCCACAGTTTCCGTCACCGCGGACAATATCGCGCAGATGATCGGAAAGGGCTTCTGAGGCCACGAATCATTGGGACGCCGCGACTTGCGGCGTCCTGCCATTTCTGAAGGGAATCCGATGATGAGCGAGAAGAGACAATTTGTTGCCAAAGGCGTCATCCCAGCCTGCCTGATGCCGTTCAACGCCGACCTGGCCGTCGACGAGGGCGCCTATCGCCGGCATCTTGGCGACGTCGGGTCCGTGGAAGGTATCTCGGGTATCACCATCAACGGACATGCCGCCGAAGTGCACGCGCTCACGATCGAGGAACAATTCCGCGCGATCGTCGTGACCAAGGATGTCCTGCAAGACAGGGTCCCGACGATCGTCGGCATCTATACCAATTCGAGCTTGGAAGCCGCCCGTGTCGCTGCCTATGCGGAGCATGAAGGCGCCGATGCGCTGCTGGTGTTTCCCCCTGACTTCATGACGCTTGGCGGGCATCTCAGGCCAGAGATGATCTACGAGCATCTGCGGCGCATCACGGATGCATCACGGTTGCAGATCATTCTTTTCCAGTATCCGCTCGCCTCAAATCTTGCCTATCCGTTGCCGACTTTGCTGGAGCTTTGCCGCCGCTTCCCTTCCATTGTCGCCATCAAGGACCAATGCGGTGACGGCAACCTGCACGAACGTCAGATCCGGGAACTCAAGGCGCTCGATCGGCCAGTGAATACGCTGACCACCCACAGCGCCTGGCTGCTTGGGTCGCTGGCTCTCGGATGTGACGGGCTCCTGTCGGGGGCTGGAAGCGTCATCGCCGATCTGCAGGTCGCTTTGTTCCGCGCCGTGCAGGCGAACGACCTGAAGACTGCCAGGGCGATCAACGATCGCATTTATCCGACTGTTCGAGCTTTCTATGACGCGCCGCTCCTCGATATGCACAATCGCATGAAGGAGGCACTTGTGATCCTCGGCCGATTGGACGAAGCCCATGTCAGGCCACCATTGATGAAGCCTGGTGTTGCCGAAATCGAAAAGATCCGCGGACTGCTGGCTGAAGCTGGTCTCCGCGCGAGATACAGAAAGGTCGCCTGATCGATGACAGAGGCCCTGGTGCGCACCGAGCAACCGTCTGCCGGCATCCGCCTGCTGACACTCAATCGGCCCGAAAAGCTGAACGCGCTGTCAAAGGAATTACTCGGCGAATTGCGCGATCTGCTCGCGATCTCTGATGCCGATGCGAGCGTTGGCTGCGTGGTCTTGACGGGCGCGGGACGCGCCTTTGCGGCGGGGGCGGACATTTCGGACATGCTGGAGCGCGGTGTTGCCTCCTACAGCGATCCGGAGCGGTTGGCTTGCTGGCGCGCAATCGAGGGCTTTTCCAAACCGATCATCGCCGCCGTGAACGGCTACGCTCTGGGCGGTGGCCTCGAACTTGCCCTGCTGTGCGACATAATCATCGCCTCCGAGGCGGCAAAATTTGCCACGCCTGAGATCAAGATCGGTTCTTTCCCCGGCGACGGTGGCACACAGCGCCTTCCGCGTCTCGTCGGCAAGTCCTTCGCCATGCAGATGGTGCTGACCGGAGAGATGGTCGACGCGGCGCTGGCGGAGCGCAAGGGGCTGGTCAGCCAGGTGGTCGCGCCCGAGAGGCTGTTGCCAAGGGCACTGGAGCTCGCGGTCTCGATCGCCGCCAAGTCGGTCGCCATCACCCCCTATGCCAAGAGAGCAGTCCTGGCGGCGTTCGAGACTGACCTGAAATCCGGTCTGAGGATCGAGCACCGGCTGACGGTCGAGGCATTCGCCAAGGAGGACCGGGTCGAAGGCTTGCGAGCCTTTGCGGAAAAACGGTCGCCCGTGTTCAAGGGCAGATAGGCCCGCGGTTGGGCAAATTGGGACAGGAGAAGCCTATGTGGGATTACATCATCGTTGGGGCCGGTTCGGCGGGCTGCGTGCTGGCCAACCGCCTGTCGGAAGATCCCGAGGTCAAGGTGCTGCTTTTGGAGGCCGGCAGTCGCGACTGGAACCCGATGATCCATATTCCCGGCGGCATCGGCAAGCTGTTCGGCCCCGGCGTCAACTGGCGCTTTCATACCGTCCCCCAGAAGAACCTCGACAACCGCTCCATCTGGTATCCGCAGGGCAAGACGCTCGGCGGGTCGAGCTCGATCAACGCGATGATCTATATCCGCTGCCAGAAGGAGGACTATGACAACTGGGCAGCGCTTGGCAACGAAGGGTGGGCTTACCAGGACGTGCTACCCTACTTCCGCAAGTCCGAGGACAACGACCGGCTGGTCAACCGATATCACGGTCAGGGTGGTCCGCTATGGGTGTCGGACCAGGTCGGCCCGCATCCGCTGACCCGGGCCTTCGTTCGCGCGGTCCAACAATACGGGCTTCCCTACAATCCGGATTTCAATGGCGACACCATGTATGGCGCCGGCTTCTATCAGGTGACCTGCCGAGATGGCCGCCGACGGTCGTCAGCCGTCTCCTATCTGCATCCGGTCAGCAAGCGTGCCAACCTCACAGTGAGGACGCATGCCCGCGTTACTCGCGTGGTCGTCGAGAACGGATGCGCGGTTGGCGTCGAATTGGCGGAAGGTCGATCGCGAAAGGTGCTGCGTGCCGATCGGGAAGTGATCGTTTCGGCAGGAGCGATCAATTCGCCGCGCCTGTTGCTCTTGTCCGGCATCGGCCCGGCCGATGAGCTGAAGGCGCTGGGGATTTCTCCGGTGTGTGATCTTCCGGGTGTCGGCCGCAACCTGCAAGATCATCTGTGCACCAATGTCCATCTGACACTGAAGGATCCGATCAGCTACGATGGTCAGGACCGCTATCCCAAGGCGTTGCTGCACGGTATCCGCTGGTTGCTCTATCGCAACGGCCCGGCCGCTTCGGTGATCGTCGAGGGCGGTGGTTTCTTCCAAACCGAGGCTGCGACGCGGCCGGATCTGCAAATTCACATCGCGCCGGCAATGGTGGTGCGCGGCGGTCAAACGCGGCTTGATGGACATGGCTTCACCATCAATTCAACGTTCCTACGGCCGCGCAGCATAGGCTCGGTAAAGCTTCGCTCCGCCAATCCAGTGGACGAGCCGCTGGTCGATCCCAACTACCTTTCGGATCCATACGATCGAGCTATGGCGCTGAAGTCGGTCCGCATCATTCGCGAAGTGTTGGCGCAGAGCGAGATCGCCAAATTCATCCAGGTCGAGCGCCTGCCTGGGCCTTCCGCGAAAAGCGACGGGGAAATTATGTCCTATATCAGGCAGTATGCTTGCTGCGACTACCATCCCGTAGGCACCTGCAAGATGGGCGTCGACGTGATGTCGGTCGTCGACCCAGAATTGCGGCTGCGCGGGATAGAAAGACTGCGGGTCATCGATTCCTCGATCATGCCAGTGCTGATCAGCGGAAATACGAACGGCCCGACGATGATGATCGGAGAAAAGGGCGCGGATCTCATAAGAGGCGTCCGGTCAGTCCGCTCACATCCCGCGATGGCGGCGGTCGCCTGAGCCTGGGGGACCGATCCATGCAATTCCTCGTTCTGTCCCGCCGCCGGACTGACCAGTTCAGTGACGCGGACTTCGAACAACTGGTGCCCGACGAGGGTGCGCAGGCCCGCTATCTCTACAGCCTCGGCTTTACGAGGCAGATCTGGCACCGCGGTGACGTTCCCGGCGCCTGCCAGATCGTTGAGGCAAAGGATGCGAGTGAAGTTCACGAGAAATTGGCGACGCTCCCGCTGGCACGAGCGGGGATGCTTGATTTCGACATCGTTCCGCTAAAGCCTTATGCTGGCTTCAGCAAGCTGTGACGGTAGCGGACATCATAGAGGCTGGATGCAAAGCTCGGCTTTATAGCCCAATTATCTTGAGAGCGATCGGTCTGCTTCTGCCCCCAAGCAGCCGCGCACGGACGCTCGATTAACACGCATTGATCAACATCCTTTTAGCCGTCCTCCCGGTCTTTAGGTTCGCCAGACCAGACGAGAGAATACGAGGAAAATGGGTTGGCGAACCATCCACCATTATCGCTATTTATCGATGGCTCACGAGGCGGTTCGCCGAACTCGATTCAAGAAGCCGGTCCAGCGACTCGCCCGTCCCAATTATCTTCTGCGGAATGGCGGCTTTGCGCCACAATTTCGGTCGTAGCTTGCGGCTTCGTCAAAGAGACGCCCGCTTGGAGGTAGTGGACGCGCCAGAGAGCATCATTGCTGGCTGCGCTCGGCCACGGCGATGAAAACGTGCGAAAGGGGCATGATAGAGGCTCGGCGAAATCAGCTGCGACGCGCTGTACCGCGATGAAGACGCTCATGGCTCTTTCGGCACGGACGCGCCGAATGTCACTGGAGCTGAGCAATGATCTCGAAAACATATCGCTTGGCGCGTCGGACGGAGTCTTCCAGTGATATGCTGAGGGCAAGAGAGGCAGCGATCGCGCTTGAGAGCATGCAACCCGTCCCCCGCACTCCGTGCTGCAGGCGGGCCAATCCAAACCGAGTGGCCGGGCCATCCGATGGAATTAGCAGGTCAACGGCTTGCGATCCCTGCGCGTGTCCGCCCTTGACCAGCACGGCGGTTCTCGCAGTGTTCGATAATTGCTTACCCTGCTGGCAAGCGGCTTCTTCGTCTAACGCCAAGGCCGACCCAGTCAGCGCCGCCAACTCGAGTAGATTGGGCGTAACCAAATGGCACGCCGGGATCAGGTCTCGACGCAGTGCGTCGATGGCGTCCTCCTCCAAAAGCGCTCCTCCCGATGAGGAGGCAAGCACAGGGTCGAGCACGACCGGCACCTGGCGATTGCGCGCGAGAACGGAGCTGGCCGTCCTGATTGCCGCGGCCGTTCCCAGCACGCCGATCTTGACCGCCGCGACTTGGTTCGCGGCGAAGGCGGCGTGCATCTGGGCGGCGATGAGCTCCGGCGGCATTTGCTCTACGCGCTCGACAGCCGTGTGCGTCTGCACAGTGACGGCCGTGACGGCGAGGCAGCTGCGCAGTCCAAACGCGGAAACTGTCTCGATATCGCGGGCAATTCCGGCGCCGCCGCTGGAATCCGAGCCGGCGACGATGAGCACATGCGGTGTCATCGCCATTGTGCCGTCGCCGCCAGCCATTCCAGCGTACGAGCCTCGGGATGCGCATTGCGGGTGATGTCGGTCACGACTGCTGCGCTCTTAGCCCCCTGCGCGAAGACACCGGCAAGGCGCGCGACGGTCAGTCCGCCGATGGCCACCAGTGGAAGGTCGCCGACGCGTCGCTTCCAGGCTGCGATGCGGTCGAGCCCCTGCGGGCTCCATTTCATCGCCTTGAGGACGGTCGGGTAGATCGGGCCGAGCGCGACGTAGTCCGGCTCGGCCGCGAGCGCGGTCTCCAGTTCGGCGTCGTCATGAGTGCTGAGGCCCAGCCTAAGGCCCGCCCTGCGGATCGCCTTCACATCCGCCTCGGCCAGGTCTTCCTGACCGAGATGGACGAAATCGCAATCCTCCTCGATCGCGAGGCGCCAGTAATCGTTGACGATAAGCTGGCAGCCATGGCCTTCACACACCGCCTTCGAGGCACGGATCTCCCGGCGCAGCGATGCTTCGTCCTGGTCCTTGATGCGCAGTTGCACCAGCTTCACGCCAAGGGGCACAAGACGTTCGATCCAGGCGGCGGAATCGACGATCAGGTAGAACGGATCGAGTTTCATGAGAACGCTGCCATGCCGATGACGGGGGTGGAGGGGACAGCCATGTCGCGCGGCTCGATCAGGCCGGCGCGATATGCCTCATGGCCCGCCTCGACCGCCTTGCCGAAAGCCGCAGCTATGGTGACGGGGTCACCTGCCTTAGCAACGGCCGTGTTGAGCAGTACCGCGTCGTAACCGAGCTCCATCACGGCTGCGGCATGCGACGGACGGCCAATGCCGGCATCGACGATCAGCGGAATGCCGGGGAAATAACCGCGCAGGCTTCGCAGCGCACCGGTGTTCTGCGGCCCGCGCGCGGAACCGATCGGCGCGCACCAGGGCATCAACACCCTGCAGCCGGCATCCAGCAGACGCTCGGCGACGACAAGGTCGTCGGTCGTGTAGGGGAAGACGTCGAAGCCTTCCGAGGCGAGGATCCTTGCCGCCTCGACCAACCCGAAGACGTCGGGCTGCAGCGTATCGTGGTTGCCGATCACTTCGAGCTTGATCCAGTCCGTGCCGAACACCTCGCGCGCCATCCGCGCCGTCGTTATCGCTTCGCTAACCGAATGGCAGCCGGCGGTGTTGGGCAGGACGCGAACACCCAGAGATTGGACCAGCGACCAGAACTGGCCTCCGGCCTTGCCGCCGGAGGTTTCACGGCGGAGTGAGACGGTAACGATCTCGGTGCCGGACGCCTTGATGGCCTCGGCCATGATGGCAGGCGAGGGGTAAAGCGCGGTACCCAGCAGAAGCCGGGACGAGAGGTTCTGTCCGTAGAGTTCGAGCATGGGATCAGCCTCCCTTCATCGGTGAGAGGACTTCGATGCGGTCGCCTTCGGCGAGGGGGCAGCGATCTCGCTCCCCGGCCGGCACGACGTCGCCGTTCAGCGCGGTCGCCAGCCAGCCGCCCTGGAAATCGAGCTCGGCGAGCAACGCGGCAAGCGTCTCGGCCACGACTTCGCGGTTCTGGCCGTTAACGATGAGGTTCAAGGGCAAACTCCTTTGCTGCACGATTTCCCAGGATGATGTCAGCTGCCTGCCGCGCCATGGCCGGCGCGAGCAGGAAACCGTGGCGGTAAAAGCCATTAATGCGAATGTTCCTTCCGTCGCGTTCGACGCGCGGCAGGTTGTCGGCGAATGCGGGGCGCACGCCCACACCTGTTTCGACCAGTTCAGCTTCGCCGAAGGCCGGATGCAGCGCGTAGGCGGCGCCGAGCAGTTCCATGGTCGAGCGCGCGGTTATCGGGCCCGCGGCATCGCACTCGATCATCGTCGCGCCGACCATGAAGAGGTTGTCCGAGCGCGGCACGACATAGATCGGGACGCGTGGATGAAGCAGGCGCATCGGCCGCGCCAGCGAGATATCGCCCGTTCGCAGCATGAGCATCTCGCCGCGCACGCCGCGCAACTCCGAGCGCCTGTCGGCGATGCCGACGCAGTCCACCTCGATATCCGCGAATCCCGACGCTGCGCAGCGGCCGAAATCGATGCGTACGCCGATGCCGAGCAGCTTGTCTCGAAGGGCAAGCAACGCCTGGCGCGGGTCGAGATGCGCTTCCCCAGCGAAGAACAGCCCACGCCCGAACCGGCCCGCGAGGGCCGGTTCGAGTGCCGCTATCTCACCGGCGCCGAACTGGCTGAAGCCGGATGTGCGGCGACCGAACCGGTCCAACTCGCCGACGTCGCGGGCTGGCGCCACCACCAGGGTGCCGTTGCGCGAGACCTGGTTGGGCAGCGCTTCCTCCCACCAGTCGGCCGCGCCGCGCCCGAGCGTCTGAACTGCCTCTTCGGCGCTCTCGCGCTCGCACCAGGGCGCAAGCATGCCGCCGGCCTGCCAAGAGGCATTGCCGGCGATCTCCTCGCGCTTCTCGAGGACGATCACTTCGGCGCCACGTGTCGCCAGCTCGTGCGCGAGCGTCAGCCCAGCAACGCCCGCGCCGCGAATGAGCACCTTCATGGCGTGTCCGTGCTCTCTGTGGTGCTGTCGACGGGCATGTAAAGATCGCCGCCGTCCCGGTACTTCGCCGCCATGGCGGCGAGCCCTTCCTTCTGCGCTCCCTCTTCCCTGGCGGCATCGCGGATATCGTGCGAGATCCGCATCGAGCAGAATTTGGGGCCGCACATGGAGCAGAAATGCGCCACCTTGTGCGCCTCCTTCGGAAGGGTTTCGTCGTGGAAGGCGCGCGCCGTCTCAGGATCGAGCGACAGGTTGAACTGGTCTTCCCACCTGAACTCGAACCGGGCGCGAGACAGCGCGTCGTCCCTGACCTTGGCGGCCGGATGGCCCTTGGCCAGGTCTGCGGCATGAGCGGCGATCTTATAGGTGATGACGCCGGTCTTGACGTCGTCGCGGTCCGGCAGGCCGAGATGCTCCTTCGGCGTGACGTAGCAAAGCATCGCCGTGCCGAACCAGCCGATCATCGCCGCGCCGATGCCTGAGGTGATGTGGTCATAGCCCGGCGCGATGTCAGTGGTGAGCGGCCCCAGCGTGTAGAACGGCGCTTCGCCACAGACCGCGAGCTGCTTGTCCATATTTTCCTTGATCTTGTGCATCGGCACATGGCCGGGGCCCTCGATCATCACCTGGCAGTCCTTGGCCCAGGCGACCTTGGTCAGTTCGCCGAGCGTTTCCAACTCGGCGAACTGGGCCGCGTCGTTGGCGTCGGCGATCGAACCGGGGCGAAGACCGTCGCCGAGCGAGAACGCCACATCATAGGCTCGGGCGATGTCGCAGATCTCTTCGAAATGCTCGTAGAGGAAGCTCTCCCTGTGGTGATGCAGGCACCATTTGGCCATGATCGAGCCGCCGCGCGACACGATGCCGGTGACGCGGTCGACGGTCAGCGGGATGTAGGGCAGGCGCACGCCGGCGTGGATCGTGAAATAGTCCACACCCTGTTCGGCCTGCTCGATGAGGGTGTCGCGGAACACCTCCCAGGTCAGCGCTTCGGCGACCCCGCCGACCTTCTCCAGCGCCTGGTAGATCGGCACCGTGCCGATCGGCACCGGCGAATTGCGCACGATCCATTCGCGGATGTTGTGGATGTTGCGGCCGGTGGAAAGGTCCATCACCGTGTCGGCGCCCCAGCGGATCGCCCACACCATCTTTTCGACCTCCTCGGCCATCGAAGATGTGACTGCGGAATTGCCGATATTGGCGTTGATCTTCACCAGGAAATTGCGGCCGATGATCATCGGCTCGCTCTCGGGATGGTTGATATTGGAGGGGATGATGGCGCGGCCGCGCGCCACCTCGTCGCGTACGAACTCCGGCGTGACGAAGTCCGGGATCGCGGCGCCGAAGCTCTCGCCATCGCCCTGAAGTTTCGAACGCAACTGCTCACGACCAAGGTTTTCCCGGATGGCGACGAACTCCATTTCCGGTGTGATGATGCCGGCCCGTGCGTAGGCAAGCTGAGTGACGGCACGGCCGCCAGCAGCGCGCAATGGCCTGTTGCGCGTCGGAAACTCCGGCGTCAGGCGATCGGCCGAGGCGAAGCCGTTGTCCTCGGGCTTGACCGTGCGGCCCTCATAGCGCTCGACATCGCCGCGTGCCTCGATCCATGCCTCGCGCAACCGCGGCAAGCCGCGCTCGATCTCAGTCTTCACCGTCGCGTCGGTGTAGGGACCGGACGAGTCGTAGACCGTGACCGGCGGCTCGCAGGCGCTCGGATGGACCGAGATCTCGCGCATCGGCACCCGCAGCTCTGGGTGAAGCTGGCCGGGTTTGTGGACTTTCTTCGAAGCCGGCAATTCGCCGACGGTGACGGTCGGGGTGTGGGCATTCATGAGTGAGCCTCCTTGCTCGAGTGCAACGGAGACCCAGTCCACGCGATGAGGAGGAAGTGACGCTTCGCCTGTGAGTCGGGGGGTGCCCGAATGCCGAAGCCGGATTGCCGACCCGCGAAACCTCGCACCATCCCTACGCCAGTATGAACTGGATCAGGTTCAACGGGTCACTGCGCGCTCTAGCAGTATCTCAGCCCCTTGCCGGGACTCCCCTGGTGAGACGTCTAGGTTGGACGATGCGACGTCGCTCTGTCAACTCTTGTGGCGCAGGTCCGTCCTCCAGGATGATGTTGAGCCCAGTTCGGCGCCGCTTCGTATCGGGCTGATGGGGACCTGTCGGTCAGAAACCAACTACCAGCGCGCCGCCGGTTAGGCCGGCCCCGACCGCCGCAAGCAGCAATCTCTCGCCCGGTCGAAAGGGATTGGCACCGTGGGCAACCCCTCAGCGACAGCGGGATCGCTGCGGCCGACGAGTTGCCATAGTCGGCGATGGTCTTGACGATGCGCGTATGCTCGATGCCGAGCGACTGGCCGACAGCATTGAATGCACGATGCCCGCCTCCTCGCAATGGTCGGGGTCGAGCGTGACCGAGCCATGGTAGTCGAGATTGCCCTCGGTGACGTGGATGCCGTGCAGCTTGCCGGCAACGATTTTGCGCATCCTCATTCCTCCAGATCGTTCAAAGCGCGCCCGGCCGCATATCTTGTTGGGAGCGGCGTTGAAAGACTCTGCCAGCTTTTGGCTCGGCTCTCAGCTTTGCCTCAGTTCAAAAGCCTGTTCATGCTCGTATCGACCGCGATGTCCAAGCCGATATCGAGGATCGGCGCGCTGTGCGTTATCCAGCCGACCGAAATCAGGTCGACCCCGGTCGCTGCAATCGCAGGTGCCGTCTGCGCAGTGATGCGGCCGGACGCCTCCGTGATGGCGCGGCCACCGACCATTGCAACCGCCTGGGTCAGTTGCTCGACGGACATGTTGTCCAGCAGCACCGCATCGATTCCGGCCTCCAGTGCGATGTCGAGCTGTTCAAGCGTGTCGACCTCGACCTCGATCTTCACCATATGGCCAGCCGCCGCCCGCGCGCGCTCGATCGCCGTGCGGATATCGCCGGTAATCGCGATGTGGTTGTCTTTGATCAGCATGGCGTCGTCGAGCCCGAAACGATGATTGGCTCCGCCGCCCGCGCGCACGGCATATCTTTCGAGGGCGCGAAGGCCGGGTGTCGTCTTTCTCGTGGAGACGATCTTCGCCTTGTGGCCGCTTACGGCGTCGACTATCGCTGCTGTGGCGGTCGCAATGCCACTCAGGTGGCACAGGAAGTTGAGTGCGGTGCGCTCGGCGGTGAGCAGGGCGCGCGCCGGCCCGCTGACGTTGGCGACCGTCTCGCCAGCCGCCACCTCGCTGCCGTCGACGCGTTGCATCTGCATTTCGATCGTCGATTCGACGAGCAGGAACGCGTAGGCTGCCAGGTCGAGGCCGGCAACAATGCCTGGCTGCCGCGCCCTGAGCGCTAGTGTAGCCATGTGATCATGGGGGATAACTGCGTCGCTGGTCAGATCGCCACCCTTACCCAGGTCCTCCAGAAGGGCGCTCCGCACGATTGGCTCGATGACGATCGAGGGAAGACGCAAGACTGACGTCATTTCAGGCGATCCTTACTGAGGCTAGGCTGCTATGCGCGGCGGCATCCTTGAATGTCTCGTCGAGCGTCAACCGCAGAGATCGCGGCTCTGCATCGCGGCTGGGGAAATCGGTCCGGAAGTGCGAGCCCCGGCTTTCCTCGCGGCGAAGAGCCGCGACCGTGATCATCAAGGCTACCAGCGCGGGGTCTGAGGCGGCATCGCGACTCGCGGCAATCGGCGCCAGCATCATCGCCGCCTCGCGCAGCGTCTGGCCGTCGCGCTCAATGCCGAGCGCATGCGAAGCGATCGGACGGATACGCGAGGCATCGGGTCGCGGCGGCACGATTGCCGGCTTCAGCCGTCTATGTGTGCCTGGCAACGCGGCGGCGAGGCTTGTCGCGACCCAGGCTGCTGACACCACGGCTTCGATGAGCGAGTTGCTGGCAAGCCGGTTGGCGCCATGCAGTCCGGTGCGGGTGGCCTCGCCACACACCCACAGGCCGCGACGCGAGCTGCGGCCCGCGGCGTCCACGGCCACGCCGCCCATGTGATAGTGCGCCGCGGGACGCACTGGGATAGGCTCCATGGCGGGGTCGATGCCGGCCGCCAGACAGAGCGAAGCGATCGCCGGAAACCGGTTGGTGAATCTTGGTCCCAGACACTGCCGTGCGTCGAGGAACACACGATGCCCGGCGCGAAGTTTTCGCCACACGCCGCGGGCCACGACGTCACGCGGCGCCAGCTCGCCGGCGGGCGTATCGGCGAGAAAGCGTCGGCCTTGCTCGTCGATTAGAATCGCGCCTTCTCCGCGCACGGCTTCGCTTACCAACGGCATCGGGTGCCGCGGGCCATCGAGCGCGGTCGGGTGGAACTGCACGAATTCGAGATCGGCGAGTTCCGCGCCGGCGCGCGCGGCAAGCGCCAGGCCGTGGCCGAACGAGCCGAGCGGGTTCGTCGTATGGTCGAACAGGCCGCCAATACCGCCGGTCGCGAGCACCACGCGGCTCGTGGAGAGCGTCATCGCGTCGCCGTTTCCGACAGCAAGCACGCCGGCGATTTCGCCATCCTCGACAAAGAGACTTCGGACCTCGACGCCTTCAAGGACAGAAATAGAGGGCGTCCGCCGCACGGCGGCGACAAGCGCACGGATGAGCTCGCGGCCGGTGGCGTCGCCGCCGGCATGCACGATCCGCCGGCGCGAATGCGCGGCTTCCAGCCCGAGCAGGAGCGTGCCATCCGGCGCGTGGTCGAAGCGAACGCCTAGCTCTTCGAGAAATCTGATCGCCTGAGGGGCCGCATCGACGGCGCGTCTTGCGGTGTTCTCATCGCAAAGTCCGTCGCCGGCCGCGAGCGTATCGGCAAGATGCAGCTCCGGGCTGTCATCACCGCCGAGGCTCGCCGCGAGGCCGCCCTGGGAGAGCATGCTCGAGGTCTGGTCTCCCAGCGGGGCCTTGGAGATGATGACGACCGGTTCCGGGGCAAGATGAAGCGCCGTCATCAGGCCCGCGATGCCACCGCCGATGATGACCGGCCGGCCATGGAGGTCGTGCGCGTTCATACGGCGAGCATCCGCTCCACCGCCCGGCGCGCGCGGTCAGCGACGTTCGGGTCGATGGTGACGACGTGGCGGTTCTCCTTGAGGGCCGCGCGGATGTTGGGAAGCGTGATGCGCTTCATGTGCGGACAGAGGTTGCATGGCCGCACGAAGTCGACCTCAGGATGCTCGACGGCGACGTTGTCGCTCATCGAGCATTCGGTCATCAGCACGACCCGCCGCGGCTTGTGCCGTCCGACATAGTCCGACATCGCCGCCGTCGAGCCCGCGAAATCCGCTTCGGCGACAACCTCCGGCGGGCACTCGGGATGGGCAAGCACGGTGACGCCGGGATGCGCCTCGCGCAGCTCGCGTATGTCGGCGGGCGTGAAGCGCTCATGCACCTCGCAGTGTCCCTTCCATGCGATGATCTCGACCTTTGTCTGCGCTGCGATGTTCCTGGCCAGGTACTCGTCGGGCAGCATGATCACCCGCGGTGTACCGAGCGATTCCACCACCGCCAGCGCATTGCCCGACGTGCAGCAGATGTCGGACTCTGCCTTCACCGCGGCGGAAGTGTTGACGTAGGTCACGACCGGCACGCCGGGATAGCGTTGCCGCATCAGGCGCACATCCGAAGCGGTGATGGAGTCGGCCAGCGAACAGCCGGCGCCGAGATCCGGAATGAGGACCGTCTTGCCGGGATTGAGGAGCTTCGCCGTCTCGGCCATGAAATGCACGCCGGCGAGCACGATGACATCCGCATCGACCGTCATCGCCTTACGCGCGAGCGCCAGGCTGTCGCCGACGATATCGGCCACGCAATGGAAGATTTCTGGCGTCTGGTAGTTGTGTGCCAGGATGACGGCGTTGCGCTCGCGCTTCAGCGCCAGGATGGCGTCGATGTCGTCGCTGAAGGCCGGCCATTCGATGGACGGGATCACCCGCCGGACGCGATCGTAAAGAGATGCGGCGGTCGAAAGTGAAATGGGCATCGCCGCTCCAATTATTCTCTAGATGAGTATAATTTGGATATATACTTACTTTGAGAATAAGGGATGTCAAGCGCGCGATTGTGGCTATTTCGTCCCTGCGACAACCCGCTCATCGAGAACGGCGTGTCGAAAGCGGAAGAGCTTCGCCGGCCGCCCGACAGTGTCGGCAGCAGTCTCTCCGGTCTCCTCGACCAGATCCTGCTGCTCGACGAGGCGCCGGAAGTTCGGCTTGTGGACCAGCCTTCCCGAAAGCGCCTCCACAGTCCGTTGCAATTGCAGCAAGGTGAAGATGGGCGGCATCAGCTCGAACACGACGGGCCGGTACTTGATCTTGGAGCGCAGCCGGGTGATCCCTGTCGCCAGGATGCGGCGGTGGTCTGCAGTCATGGATATCCCGGGCAGGGGCGAAGCTGTTATCCGGCTCGGCCCACGCAGAGCTTCTTCAACCAAACCCGCCTCGTAGAGAAGCTCGTAACGCTGCAGGACGAGCTCTTCGTTCCAGTCGCGACCGTCAAAGCCAAAGGCAATCGCTACACGCTGTCGGCGCTCACGCCGCAACGAATCTTGGTTCGCCTCGTCCACCCAGGCCAGCAGGCGCGACTGCAGTATGTCCGATACCATCGGCGGCGCGCCGGAACGGTGGTCTTCCCAGGGGAAATAGTCGTACCAGTTCCGCCAGACACGCTTGCCCGATCCGGCGGCGTGCTCGGCGCGCGTCAGGGCGAGATAGCTGATCGAGATCACGCGCTGCTGGCGCTGCTCGCCGATCCGGTCGCGGTCGGCGAACGTGTAGAGCTGCTCGATATAGCCGAGCTGGTGACCGGTCTGCTGTTCCACCCAGGTCCTGAGGCCGAATTGAAGGGAACGATGACCAAGCTCGAACGGACCAGAGGGCAGGGCGTTGGCTGGCACGGTAAGGACGCACGGTGCCTGATCGGTCATAGCGACGACCACTGCGATCAGGTCGACCTTCGCATTCTGGGCCTTGCTGGTAGCTTTCTCTGCTTTGATCGCTTTCGTCTGTTGCATGTTCCCCCAGCGATGCGGCCAGCTGGCTTTGGCTGAATCGGATCGCAAGGGTGAATGGCGCTTACTGTCTCGTCAACGCCCAACAGGCTGGGGTCGCGGCTGCTCCGTAGTTGGCGGGCATTCTTGTCGATGCCGCCGGCGCATGGGTCATGCAGTTTTGCTGCAGGCTAGCCAATCCCCGTGGCGTTCCCAGCCCTTTTGGAAGTTGCCGAATGACCAAGTCGGCAAAACGTTTTGCCTGCACCGCGACCGTCAACCGGCCGTCCATCCGCCGTCGACCACGAGAGAGGTTCCGGTGACGAGTGCCGAGGCCTCAGAGGCCAGGTACACTATCGCGCCCATCAGATCTTCTACGCGCCCAAGGCGGCCGAGCCTGATCTTTTCACGGACGGATTGTTTAAATGCCGGATCCAGGAGGAAGGGCCGGGTCATTGGCGTTTCGATGAACGTCGGTGCGATCGTGTTGACGCGGATGCCTTGCGGGCCAAGCTCGATGGCCATAGCCTTCGTCAGACCCTCTATGGCATGTTTTGAACCACAGTAGAGGGCACGGTTTGGCGCCCCGACATGTCCCATCTGGGAGGACATGAAAATGATTGAACCTTGGATCCCTTCGTCGGCCATGCGCTTCGCCACGGTCTGGCTGACGAAGAACGAGGCTTTCAGATTGAGATCGATCACGGCATCGTAGTCATCCTCGGTAACCTCGGCGAATGGTTTGGGTCGGTTGGTGCCGGCATTGCTGACAAGGATGTGAAAGGCAGGCTGGGCCCTCAGAACTTCACGCACGCAAGCAGTGTTGGTAACGTCCAGTTTCAAAGGGGTCGACCGACCGCCGCGATGTCCTATTGCTGCCGAGACAGCCTCGATTTCCGTTGTGGTGCGAGCGGCAAGGACGACATCGGCGCCAGCATCTGCAAGTGCCGCCGCAATGCCGGCGCCGATGCCCCGCCCGGCGCCGGTTACAAGCGCCCGTCGTCCGTCCAGACGGAATGACGGTGTTGTCGGCAGGCTGGTTGCAGCAACCATCACTCGGCGGCGTGCGCGTAAGGCACGTTGCGGCCGCCGTAGCGTCGAACGCGGATGTTGGCCTGCTCGGCATGGCCGAGGAAGCCCTCGAGCACGCACAGCCGCGAGCAGTATTCGCCGATCATGGCCGAGGCCTCGTCGGTCAGGACACGCTGGTAGGTACAGGTCTTCATGAATTTGCCAACCCACAGACCGCCGGTGAAACGGGCGTTGCCGAGCGTCGGCAGGGTGTGGTTGGTACCGATGACCTTGTCGCCGTAGGCAACATTGGTGCGAGGGCCGAGGAAGAGGGCGCCGTAGTTTGTCATGTTGGCAAGGAAATATTCCGGATCGCGGGTCATCACCTGCACATGTTCGGACGCGATCCTGTCGGCCTCCGCCACCATCTCCTGCTCGCTGTCGCAGACGATGACCTGACCGTAGTCGGCCCAGGCCTGGCGGGCGATCGTCGCGGTTGGGAGGATTTCAAGGAGCCGCTCTACCTCGGTGACGGTATCCCGTGCCAGACGCGCGGAATTCGTAAGCAGGATTGCCGGTGAATTCGGGCCATGTTCGGCCTGACCGAGAAGGTCCGTCGCACAGAGCTCTGCATCGACCGTCTCGTCGGCAATCACCAGTGTTTCTGTCGGTCCGGCAAGCAGGTCGATGCCGACGCGCCCGAACAGTTGCCGCTTTGCCTCGGCCACATATGCATTGCCAGGACCGACCAGAAAGTCGACAGCGGCGATGGTCCCGGTCCCTATCGCCATTGCGGCAATCGCCTGGATACCGCCAAGGACATAGATCTCGTCGGCACCGGCGAGCGCCATCGCGGCGATCACCGCCGGTGCAGGCTTGCCTTGGAAAGGCGGCGTCATGGCCACCACCCGCTTCACCCCGGCGACCTTCGCCGTGATGATGCTCATATGGGCAGAGGCCACCAGCGGATACTTGCCGCCCGGCACGTAGCAGCCGACCGAGTTCATCGGAATGTTCCTGTGGCCCAGCACCACTCCCGGCAGGGTCTCGACCTCCACGTCGCGAAGCGCATCTTTCTGGATCTCGGCGAAGCGTCGGATCTGGGCCTGTGCGAAGCGGATATCATCGAGGTCGCGTGTCGCCACTTGAGCGATGCATTCGTCGACCTCGGCCTGTGACAGGCGGAAACTCTCCGGTGCCCATCCGTCGAATTTTTCCGAATAGTGACGCACGGCCTCGTCGCCGCGTTGCTCGACATCCGCCAAGACGGCCTCCACTGCCGCCTTGACGGCCGCATGGTCATTCACCTTTTCGACCGATGAACGGCCTTCCTTCAGTACGCGGATCATTAGAGCACTCCTTTTAGAAGCCGACGGAACGGAGATAAGCGAGACTGGCCCGTGCATCGTCGGCCGGATTGAGCGAAATGGTCGGATCGATGTCCTGCTCGACCGTCGCGGCGCCGTCGTATCCGGTCTCCCGCAACGCGGTTGCCAGTCCGGCCCAGTCGACAACACCTTTTCCGAGCGGACAGAAGATCTTCTGCTCGATAGCGGTCAAAAACGGGATGCGGTCTGCAAGTACGTGTTTGTGAATGACGGGGTCGATGTCCTTGAAATGAAAGTACCGCACTCGAGACGCGTGCCGACGGTAGAAGGCGACAGGGTCGATGCCCGCGTAAGCCATATGTCCTGTGTCTATGCATATACCGACCCGGTCGGGATCCAGCCGTCCAAGGACCGTTTCGATTTCGTCTTCGAATTCGATGTAGCAGCCAGCATGCTGGTGAACGACGGGCATGACGCCATGGGCGAGCGCGAGGTCAGCGATGCGATCGATCAGCCCGACGAGATGATCGAGGCGTTCCGCGCCTAAAGGCTGGGCGAGATCCCGCCGCCCAGCCGTGTTCATCCGCTCCGGAGAAATGTGGTCGATCGTGACAAGATATCTGCCGCCAGCCGCAGCAAGCAGACGCACCGTGCGGTCAGCCACGTCCAGAACTGACTGGGCCTTCTCGGGACTGTGCAGATCCTGAAAGACGAAACCGGCAACCACGGCGAGGTTGCGACGGTCGAATTCTGGCCGGAGAACTGCCGGATCCGTCGGGTAGTAGCCATAGGGGCCGAGTTCGGTGTAGCCGTAGCCGGCGGCGCTGATCTCGTCCATCACCTGCGGCCATGCCGGATTTTTCGGATCGTCCGCGTAGTCGACCCCCCAAGAAACGGGCGCGTTGGCAAGTTTGACGAGCATCTGAAATCCTCTGGCTGTGCATGCCGCGTCGCCCAGGCGGAAGCCGACGACGCGGGACGATAAAACACGTTTTGCATAGCAATGCAATGGGGTGAATGCGGCGCTCCCGCCGGACTGCGTTCCGCGCACCTTTGCGTCCACTGGACAGCTTTCGGCTCGATTTAGCTATTTAAATCAGCTGTCTATGAGGATGATGACTGGCTTTCTCCACCCAGGGCGCCGGTAGATAAAGTCCGTCGTGCAGGGCCAGCAGCCTTCAACCATATGACTGTCCGGTTATCCGGATCGTAGCGGACCCTGTTTTGATGGCGCCGGGCAGTCAGAAAGCCGCCTTTCCTGGCATTTGCGCCCCCTACCTGAAATATATGTGCAGCTAATTTCGTCGTCTTTACCGTACGTTAAAGCAAAAGAGGCGCCCTATCCGCATAGCAATGCAAGATTCCTATTGCATTGCTATGCAAAATGGCGTTTGGTGATAACGCCCCGCTTCTGGCGGGTTGGGTTCATGAGCAGGGAGGAAGCCATGATAAGGAATCTCAAGAGGAAGCTTGCACTCGGTTTAGGCATTCTGTCGCTATCGGGTCCGGCTGCGTTCGCAGGGGACCTTGGGAAGGTCTATGTGGGTGTCGGGAGCGCGTCCAGCGAGTACTGGGCGGCATTTATCGAGGGGGCAAAGGCCGTCGCTGGATCAAAGGGCAAGGACGTCAACGTCATTGTCAGCGATTTCAACGGGCAGAAATTGCTCGAACAGTTCGGGGCGGTCTTTGCCACAGGCTGCGAAGGTTGCGCGATTGCCGTCGACCCTGCGTCCAACGCCTTTACGAAGGCCATCGTGGAGCGTGCGGGTGATGCGGGCGCCAAGATCGTAAACCTGTGGAATCGGCCCGACGACATTCATCCCTGGGATACGGCGCCCGATGCCTGGGTTGCCAACATATCATTTGACGGAGTTGATTCCGGTTACCGGAACGGCATGGAGCTGTGCAAGGCCCTCAAGGGCAAAGGCAACATCGTTGCGCTCGAGGGAATTCCCGACAACCCGCCTGCCAAGCAGCGTCTCGCCGGTCTGAAAAAGGCTGTCGCCGAATGCCCCGGTATGAAGCTTGTGGACGTTCAGGTCGGCAACTGGGACCAGACCCAGGGGCAGGAAATTACCCGGGCCTGGCTCACAAAATATGGCGCGAGCCTGAATGGCATTTTTTCGGAGAACGACGGGATGGCGCTGGGTGCCGTGGCTGCCCTGCGTGAGCAGGGCCTGGCAGGAAAGATTCCGGTGACGGGATCTGACGGGTCAAGTGATGCCATGCACCTGGTCAAGACGGGTGAGATGCTTTCGACGATGTACATAGATGGCTTCGTCCAGGGCGCTACCGCGACGGCTCTTGCCTTCGGTGCGATTACAGGCGACATCGATCTTTCCAAGCTGGGCAAGGAGCAACGCGACTTTTACCTGTCGCAGACGCTGGTCAACAAGGACAATGTCGACGCGATCCTTGCCAAGAAGAATGACCCCGCAGCCTTCAGTTACGACAAGGTAAAAGCCAATTTCTGGGCTTCCTCGGTCGGCCAGATTCCCGCCGGCGCCAACAAGTAAGCTGGAACCGGCAGGCTATGACTTTCACGCAGAATGCAACCGCCGAGGCCCCCCCGCACAAGAGCGCGGGGAGGCTAACGGGCCAGGACAGGGTTACATCGAGGCGGCGTTTTCCGCTGAGGGAGCTCGGTCCGGTCGCGACACTTGGGGTCCTGATCCTGGTCTTTTCGGCGACGAGCGGGCAGTTCCTTTCCGCCGGCAACCTAGAAGTCATTCTGGAATCAAGTGCGATCCCGGTTGTCCTGGTGGTGGGCCTTTCTTTCATCCTGATCCAGGGCTCGATTGACCTGTCGATCGAGGGGGTCATGGCAGCCTCGAGCATGCTGGTCTCGCTACTCATTGCCAATTCGGTGACCGGGTTCGACCTAGGCTGGTGGGCCATTCTGGCCGGCGCATTCCTCGGGTCGGCCTTTGGCCTCGTTAACGGCCTTGTCTATACAATGCTGCGCCTGCCTTCCCTGATTGTCACGCTTGCAACGTGGTTTGTCGGACTGGGCATCGCCACTCTGCTTTTCCCGGGCAGGCAGCCGCAGATACTCGATGAACGGCTTACACGCCTCGCGCTAGACAAGAGCTTTGGCGTTTCAGCGCTTGTTTTTCTGGCTCTTGCTTTGGCGGTGCTTGGGTGGCTGGTTCAGACCTACACCCAGTTCGGGCGGATTTCCTATGCAATCGGCCGGGATGAAAAAACCACGAAGCAGTCAGGACGGCACGTCCGTCTTCACAAGATACTGGCCTTTGCTCTCATGGGGCTGATTTCCGGTGTTGGCGGCGTCATGATCTCCGCTCAACTGGCGGTCGGCAATCCGGCCGCGGGTGAGGGGTTCCTGTTCCCGGCAGTCAGCGCTGCCGTGATTGGCGGAACGCTTCTCAGTGGCGGCACAGGCGGCGTGCTCCACTCCATAATCGGGGTGTTCATTCTGGAGGTCCTGCGCAACGGGATGATCCAGCTTGGGGTTGACCCCTATTTGCGGCATGTCGCCGAGGGGCTGACCATTATCGGTGCCCTGGTGGTCGGCAACTGGAGCCTTCGTGCGCGCCTAAGGATCGTGAAATGACCCCGGTTCTTGCGGCCAGCAACATCGGCAAGGCTTATCCGGGTGTACGTGCCCTCCACGACGTCAGCTTGGAGCTGCGCCCGAACGAGGTTCTGGGCCTCATTGGCCAGAATGGTTCCGGCAAATCCACGCTCCTGAAGGTGCTTTCGGGCATGGAACAGCCCAGCACCGGCAGTCTCAGCCTACGGGGCCAGGAGGCAGTGATATGGTCGCCACTGGCTGCGGCGAGGTTGGGGATCGGACTTGTCCACCAGGAGCAGTCGCTCATCCCGAACCTCACCGTTGCCGAGAACATCTTTTTCGACAAGCCGTCGCCGCACCGCCGGTTCGGCATCTACAATTGGAGAGGCCTCAATCGGGAGGCTGCGCGACAGCTCGCAAAGCTTGAGTGCGACATCGCTCCTGACACCAGGGTTGACGCGCTCAGCTTCTCGGACCGGCAAATGGTCGAGTTCGCCAAAGTGCTGGCAATAGAGGAGCTCGTTGACCAGCCACTTGTCATCCTGTTCGACGAACCCACGTCATTGCTGAGCCCGTCAGAAGTCGACGACCTGTTTCGCCAGATCAGGCGGCTGCGGGCTCGGGCATCGATCGTTTTCGTGTCGCACCGGATGGAGGAGGTTTTGGAAATCTCTGACCGCGTGCACGTGATGGTCAATGGCGAGAATGTCGCGGAAAGAACGCGCGATACCACGAACCACGAGGAACTCTATCATTTGATGGTCGGCTCGCGTCGTTCCGACGACTACTATCAGGAAAGTGGCCGCGAGCCGGTCGGGGCCTCCTCGCCACGGCTTGTGGTCCGCGGCCTCTCGGCACCTGGCAGGTTTCGCGAGGTGTCGCTTTCAGCAAGGCCCGGCGAAATCGTCGCCGTCACGGGCGTGGCCGGATCGGGGGCCGAAGCCTTCTGTCGTGCCATCTTCGGTGCAGAGGACGGAGTGGGCGGTAGCGTTAGCGTCGCCGGCGAGGAACTGGCAGCATCCGCCCTTCCAGATGCAGCAATCCGTGCCGGTGTCGGGTATGTCCCCGCAGAACGAAAACTCGAAGGTGTCATCGTCGGGCGAACCGTCCTTGAAAACATCGTCCTTACCTTCGGTCCGCAGATGGGAAGGGCTGGACTGATCAACCGGAGGAAGGAAACGGCGCACGCGCTATCCTGGATCAACAGGCTCAGGGTCAAGACGCCTTCGCCGGTGGAATATGTCGAGCGACTGAGCGGAGGCAACCAGCAGAAGGTTTCTCTCGCCAAATGGCTGATGTCGGACCGGCTCCAGGTTCTCATCCTCGATCACCCGACACGTGGTCTTGATCCTGGCGCCAAGGCCGATCTCTTCGGCGTCATGAGGGAGCTCGCCCGACAGGGGCTGACGATCGTCTTCGTCTCAGAGACACTGGAGGAGACGCTGGGTATGGCGGATACGGTGATCGTCATGCGCGATGGCGAAGTGTCAGCCAGATTCGAGGATCTTTGTCTGCACAAGCCGAGACCCGAAGAAATCGTCGAGGCCATGGTATGAGTAAGGACCAAACAGAAACTCCCGCCGGGCAGGGTAGCGCGCAGACCGCTTCGGTCAGGCGCATCGAGATCGCTCGCAAGCTGAAGTCGATCGCCGTTCCGGCTATAGCGCTTGCTGGATTGTTCTCGACAATAGCGTGGGTCCAGCCCAAGCTCTTGTCGCTGCGTGCGCTGGCTGCTCTGGCAACGGATGCCACACCACTGCTCATGCTTGTCATGGGCAGTGCGGTCGTCATCCTGTTGGGCGGCATCGACCTATCCGTCGCAACCATGGCCTCGTTTGCCGCCGTCGCATTCGTTATCCTCAACCCGACAATGGGCGAGATGGCATTCGTCGCGGTTATCATGCTTGCCGGCCTCGTCGGGGCATTACAGGGCTATGTTCATCACCGGGCCCAGATTCCGTCCTTTGTCGTTAGCTTCGGCTCGCTGGGGATGCTCTATGGTGTTACGCACTTCATCTCGAACGCTACCGCTGCCCCTCTGTCGCAACCGTCGGCCATCATCTCTTTCTTCGGCGGGCGCACGGCCGGACTCCCGAACGGCGTGATCGTCGTAATCGTCTCGGCGGCCGTCCTCGGCATCCTGTTCCGGTTTACCCGCCTCGGTCGCGAGATCTTTGCTGTCGGGGCTTCAGAAAGGGCGGCCCTTCTGTCTGGCGTGAAGACCCTTCGCGTCAAAGTGTTCGCTTTCGCCATTTCCGCAGTGTGTGCCTCGCTCGCCGGCCTGCTCCTGCTTGGCCAGACCGGCTACAGTTCGCCTGCCATGGCGAACAATTATCTCCTCCCGGCAATTGTCGGGGTAGTTGTCGGTGGAACAGCCATTTCAGGAGGCATAGGGGGCATAGCCTGCGCCCTCGTTGGCGGGCTGATAGCCGGACTGGTGCGCATCGGTACGGTCATTGTCGGCCTGAATCCGGCCTACCAGAACATTGTCTTCGGCGTAGTCATCGTCATCGCCGTGGCTGTAACGATCGATCGCGAGAAGATCGGCATCATCAAGTAGGGCCCGGAAGGTGGAAGATATGCCAGGACACAGGCAGCTGCAGCTGGCGCTGTTCGGGGCCGGCCGCATGGGCACCATACATGCTGAAAACATTGCGAGGCACTCCCGCGCAGCGCTCGCTGCAGTCGTCGACCCCGACGTCACGGGCGCCCGGCAGCTGGCGGAAAAATTTCAGTCGCAGGTGCGCCTGCCGGCGGAGGTGTTCGACGACCCGGACATCGATGCGATCGTCATTGCCAGCGCTGCCTCCACCCATCCCGGACTGATTGACCAGGCGCTGGCGCGCCGAAAGGCCATCTTCTGTGAAAAGCCACTCGCACGCGATCTTGATACCGTCCGTTCGCTGGTGGCTGCCGTAGAGGCGACCGGCACACCCTTCCTATTGGCATTCAACCGTCGCTTTGACCCGGGCTTTTCGTCACTGGCCTCGCGGTTGCGGCAGGGTGAGGCTGGAACGCCTGAGCTGGTACTGCTGACCAGCCGTGATCCCACGCCACCGCCGCTTGATTATATCGTGGCTTCGGGCGGCATCCTTCGTGAGACCACCATCCATGACATTGACATGGCGCGGTGGCTGACCGGTGAGGAACCGGAAAGTGTCCATGCGGTGGGCGCTTCGCGGACTGACCCGCGCATCGCTGCGGCTGGACACGCTGACACCGTCATCGTTACCCTGACAATGCCTTCCGGAGCGCTCGTCTCGATCAACAACTCCTGGCGCGCTACGTATGGTTATGACCAGCGCATCGAAGTCCTCGGTGCGAACGGCATGCTCCAGCTCGCCAATGTCCTGTCCTCCCCCGTCGTCGCCTGGAACTCTCAGGGAGGCGTATCTGGCAAGCCGCTGCCTTTCTTTCTTGAACGGTATGCTGATGCTTACCGGCGGGAGATCGACTATTTTGTAAGACGGCTGCAGGAAGGAGGCGCCATGTCGCCTGGTGCCGCCGATGGCCTGAAGGCACTCGAGATCGCGGCGGCAGCCGAAGAATCAATGAAATCAGGCCGGGTAATAAGGCTCTCGTGAACCCACCACCCGGCCTGAAAAGCGCAGCCCCCAGCCCTCGATCAGAGATACCGCGGCTCAGCCCCCCGCGACCTCCTGCCACTCTCTCGTCGCGGCAGCCTTGACGGTCGCTTCTATGATGGCGTTCACATGGGCGGCCTCTGCAAAACTCGGCGATGCCGAGGTGTCATTTTTCGCGATTGCCTCGACAAGACGGCGAGCCGTGATCACGAATGCCTCGCCATAGCCAAGGCCTTGCCCCTGCGCATACCAGAACGGCTCGGCTTCCGGATGGATGCCGCCAATCATGATGCGGCGGAAGCCGTTGCGGTCCTTTTGCTCCGCCTCGGTGTAGAGATGGATTTCGTTGTTGCGCTCCCAACTGAACGACAGGGCTCCACGGGAGCCGATCAGGGTGAAGGCAAGGTCACTCTTATGACCGGTTGCTGCCCAGGATGAATGAACCGAGCCCGTTGCTCCCGACCTGAATTCCACCAACGTGGTCATCATGTCATCGACGGTCACATCGCGCATGGCCGCTCCCTCAGGCCGCTGCGCAAAATAGGTTCGCGAAGATGCAGCAACCCGTGCAACGGGACCTACAAGCGCGACCGCGATATCGGATATGTGAGAGCCGAGATCCCCGCCGGCGCCGGCGCCGGACCGGGTGCTGTCGAACCGCCAAGCGTACGGGAGATCCGGGGCGTTGGCATAGTCCTGGAAGAAATGTCCCTCGAAGTGGCGCAGCTCACCGAGTTCGCCGTCATCGACGAGCTTTCTCGCAAACTGGACCGCGGGCCAGCAGCGGTAGACGAAGTTCACCATGTTGACCTTGCCGGACCGGCTGGCGGCCTCTGCCATGCGTTGTGCGGAGGCGGCCGAGCTGGCGAGCGGCTTTTCACAAAAGACATGTTTGCCATGGGCAAAGGCGTCGCAGGCGATTTCCTCGTGGCTGTCGTTGGGCGTTATGATGACAACGACGTCTATGTCATCGGCCCGGGTAATCCGTTTCCAGTCCGTGGTTGCTTCCGCCCACCCCCACCGTCGTGCGCTATCTTCTGCAAGACGGGCGTTTATGTCGGCAAGTCGAACCATTTCGATCCGCGGCATGTCCGGCCAGAGGAAGCCTTCAAGGTTCCTGAGCGCCAGGCTGTGGGTCTTGGCCATGTAACCCGACCCGACAATACCAAATCTCAAACGTTGCACGTGCTGCTCTCCTGGGCTGCTCTTGGTTTTTCTACCGAATGGATCGCCCGCCATCGACGGGGATGGCGAGGCCGGTCATGAAGCTGGCGTCGTCACTCGCGAGGAAGGCGACCACCGAGGCCACCTCCTCGGGCCTGCCGACCCGGCCGATGGGATGTTTCGACACAACCGCCCGGGTGGCCGCATCCGGATCCTCCGCAGCGCCCAGCCAGGAGGTCACCATGCGCGTGCCGATGGCTGCCGGGCAGACGGCGTTCACCCGGATCCGGTCGCGTGCCAGATCGAGCGCCAGCGATGCCGTCAGGGTGGTTATACCGCTCTTCGACGCGCTGTAGGCGACCATGTTCTCGGTGCCGCGAATGCCAGTGATGGAACCGACGTTGACGATGGCGCCCCCTCCGGCGGCTCTCAACCGGGGAACTGCTGCGCGGCAACCGAGGAAAACGCTTGTGAGATTGGTCTCGACCATTTCGTGCCAAAGTTCGAGGCTGGTCTGCTCGATGCCTCCACTTGCCCGTGCACCTGCGTTGTTGACCAGCACATCCAGACGGCCGAACCGCTCGACCACAAGGGATACAGCCTGCTCCCACGCATCGGATGATGTGACGTCGAGGTGAACTGAAAAAGCCCCATCGACGTCCACCGAGGATGGGTCACGTCTGTGGGCAGCTGCCACAAGGCCACCTTCGCACCGGATGCGGCGTATAGTCTCCAGGCCTATGCCAGTCGATGCGCCAGTAACCATTACAACCTTGCCGTCGAAGCGCTTCATTGGATTTTGCATAGCATTTCAATTTCTATCTTCTCTTGCCCCGGTTTTTGCCTTAGAAGGGGGCTCGGAGGCCGGCAGGCTGGCGGAATAGCCATACTCAGACCCCAAAATGCATAGCTAGTCAAGATTCGGAAACGCAGAAAATGGTCGAGACAGTATTACTTACCGCTGCGCAGGCGGTCGTTCGGTTCCTCAAGTCGCAGTTTTCGGATTATGACGGGCTGCAGGAGCGCCTAATCGGGGGCATGTTCGGCATCTTCGGACACGGAAACGTTGCCGGAATGGGCGAGGCGCTGGAGGAGTATGGCGACGGACTGCCATTCTACCAGGCGAAGAACGAGCAGGCGATGGTTCATGCGGCCATGGGCTATGCAAAGGCAAAGAACAGGCGCGCCACGCTTGCATGTTCCGCCTCGATTGGCCCGGGCTCCACCAATATGCTCACAGGGGCAGCAACGGCCACCATCAACAGGGTTCCAGTGCTGCTGCTTCCTTCCGACATCTTCGCGCACCGCAGGCCGGGAACCGTCCTTCAGCTTCTCGAGCATCCGCTTGAGGCGGACCTGTCTGTCAACGATGCGTTCCGGCCCCTCTCGCGATTCTTCGACAGAATCTCGCGTCCTGAACAGCTGTTGACGGCGCTGCCGGAGGCCATGCGCATCCTTGTCGATCAGGCGCATACCGGGGCTGTCACCATCTCGCTTCCCCAGGATGTCCAGGGCGAGGCGTTTTCCTATCCGGCAGGGTTCTTCGAAAAACGTGTGTGGCGAATTCGCCGGGCAAGCCCGAATGCCGACGAGATTGCTCGTGCAGCGGACATGATCTCCCAGTCGAGCCGGCCTCTGATCATTGCGGGGGGAGGAGTCCGCTATGCCGCGGCCGAAGCCGAGCTCGTGGCTTTCTGCAACCGCTTCGGCATTCCTGTCATGGAAACATTCGCCGGCAAGGGAGTGTCGCAAGGCGCATCGCTGCTTCTGGGAGGCGGCGGCACGACGGGAACGGCGGCGGCCGCAAGGATTGGTGAAAAAGCCGATCTTGTGATTGCGGTGGGCACACGGCTGACAGATTTTACGACCGCCTCGCGATCGCATTTCAACAGCGGGACCCGCTATCTTTCAGTCAACGTCAATGCGCAGGATGCCCACAAGCTCGGCGCCGAGCCAGTGGTTGCTGATGCCAGACTGGCTCTCGAAGCACTCGGCAAGGCGCTGGCAGCCAAGGGCTATGCTACCACCGACAGCTTTCGAAGCGAGGTTCGGTGTTCGGTCGATACGTGGCTCGAGCAGTACGGAGCGTCGATCTCGCATGAGCAGGGGGCACCTCTCAGGCAGGGGACGATCATTGCCAAGGTCAACCAGGCGGCGGCCAAGGGAGACGTGGTGATTGCCGCGGCAGGCACGCCGCCGGGCGAGATCATGAAAGCCTGGGACAATTCGGCAGGCAGCGAGTGTTTCATCGAGTTCGGCTTTTCGTGCATGGGTCATGAGATACCTGCAGGGCTGGGTGTCGCGATCGCGCGCGAAAACAGGGGCACCGTGTTCGTGGTCATCGGAGACGGCACCTATCTGATGGGGCCGACCGAGCTGGTGACGGCAGTGCAGGAGGGGGCCCGGATGATCACTGTCGTTATCGAGAACTGGGGATTCCAGTGCATCAGGGCACTTCAGCAGGACTCAACAGGCGCGGACAATTTCGGCAACGAGTTCCGCCGACGCTCGGCTGAGGGGCGCCAGCCCGACGGCGACTATGTCGACGTTGACTATGCCGCAAACGCGCGATCGATGGGCTGTGCGGTGTTTTCCGCTTCCGATCCAGATGGCCTTGCCGAAGCGCTCGCCCAGGCCAAAACTGTCAATGGTCCCGCAGTGATTGTGGTGAAGGCCGAGAAACGGGGCGGCTCGCTCGGAGCCGGTCTGTGGTGGGAAGTCGGCGTTGCCGAAGTTTCCGGCCTGGAACGAGTGCGTGAGGCACGCAGGCGCTACGAGACGGGACGCGCCAGGCAGAAAACGCTGGTCTGACCGGAGGAAAGCGGATGTACCAGCCGACAGAAGTACTGCCGGTCCAGATGGAGCTTGGCGAGTGCCCGCTGTGGGATCACCGCAAAAACCGTCTCTACTGGGTAGATATCATGCGCTGCACGCTATTCGAGCTCGACTGGATATCTCGTGCGATGCGCACCTGGCCGCTGCCGGCATTGGGTGGCGGTCTGGCGCTGCTCGGCGGTGATGAAATCCTGGTCGCGGCCCAGACCGGCCTTTTCCGCTTCAGCCCTGCCAGCGGCCAGTATCTGTACCTTCTGCACCCCGAAACGGGCATGCCCGCAAACCGGCTGAACGAAGGCAAGGCGGACCCGGCTGGCAATTTTTGGATCGGATCGATGTCAACGCTCGGCCGCCGGCCGGAAGGCAGCCTCTACCGGGTCTCGCCGTCCGGCGAGATCAGCCGGACGCTGTCGGGAATTCATGTTCCCAACGCCTTAGTGTTCCTTCCCGGGCACGAGGTGATTTTCACCGACAGTCACCTGAAGGTGATCTGGCGTTACCATCTCGATCCGCAGAGCGGAGAGCCGACAGGGCGCGAGATGTTTGTCGATGATACCGGGCTGGAATCGATCCCCGACGGCGCCGTTGCCGACAGCGACGGCAACATCTGGAACGCCAAGTTCGGGGGCGGGAGGATCGCAGTCTACGATCCGGATGGGCGTCGTCTGCATGAGCTTGCATTGCCAGCCACGCAAGTGACGTCTTGCGCGTTCTGCGGGCCAGATCTGGATTACCTGGCGGTGACAACCGCCAAAAGGCTGCTTGATGATGAACAACGGCGGTCTCAAACCGAAGCAGGTAACTTGTTCATTTTCAGGTCGGGTGTAAGCGGCCTTCGGGAACCGGTGAGCCTGATCTGAAACGAGCCGCTACTGCGAGACATCGGGCCGCACAGGGACCGATCGTGGCGGTCGGTGCTAGCGGATGCCCCGTCTTACACCGAGCTCGGCTGCGTCAACATTGGACGCATCGACAATGGCTGGGCCAGTGTAGATGTCGTCGGCCATGGTGAACCCCTGCGCTACATGCAGCCACATCTGCTGCACCGACAGATAACCCTGCAGATATTGCTGGCTGTCGATCGTGGCGATGATGTCGCCCGATCGGATCCCATCAATCTGTGGCTGGGCAACGTCGAAGGTCATATGTGCCCACTGACGTTGGCGAGGTACAAGCTTCCGGGCGTCGATGACAGCCTGTGCTCCGGGAGGACCAAGCGTGAGCACGGCATCTACCTCGGCGTTTTTGGTCAGGTATTCCGCAACCGCCCTCGCGCAGGCTTCCGCGTCACCGCCAGGTACGCGAAGCCGGTCTGACTTGAGGCCTTTTGACGAGAAAGCCTGTTCGAAACCGCGATAGCGGTCGGAGTGGCAGATGTGATCATGGAGATAGTGATCCACGCACATTCCACTTTTCGGGGAGACCCTTCCGATCAGGTAGTTGCCGGCTAGGCGGCCTGCATTGGTATCGTCGCCGCCGATGTAAAACAGGTAGGGAATGCGTTCGCCTGCAGGCCGCGGGTCCCTGGCATTGATTGCTATGACCGGTATGCCGCGCTGGATGGCCGCCCGAAGTGGTGCGTCGACCGCCTCCACGCGCGGGATGGTGGATATGATACCGTCCGGCTGTGCGTGCATGGCTCCCTCGATCAGGCCCGCTTGAATCTCAGGCGAGAATTTGCCTGGTCGCAGGTGCTCCACATCGACGTCGTATCGCTCTGCCGCGTCCATAAGTCCCCTACGGAAGACATCCCAAAACACGTCCCCGAGGATATCGTGGGTAATGGCGTAGAATTTCAGACGCTTGGGCCGCATTGGGAACATCCCCAGTTTTGCATAGCTATTCATTTATGTCCGTGCTACATGCTTGCCGGTCGAAGATCAATCGAAAAGTTGCCCCATGCGCAAGTACCGGATCGTCATTGTTGGAACCGGACGGATAGCTTCCGTCCACGCCCGCTCCGTTCATCGCAGTCCGTCGCTGGAGCTCGCGGGCTTCGTGGACTCCATTGCTCCAGGCAATCTGCCATCTGACTGGGGCGTGCCCAGTTTTTCGACCCTGGGCGAGGCCGCGGGGGCGGCAGTGCCTGACGCCATCGTCATCGCGTCGCCAACAGACACGCATGTCAGCTATCTGGCGTCGGCTGTCGATCTCGGACTGCCGGCGCTGTGCGAAAAGCCGGTCGCCCGCGATCGACGTTCTATCGAATTGGCAATGGACTTCGTCGGCAGATCCGGGCTTCCGGTCATACTTGGATTTCACAGGCGGTTCGATCCGATGCGGCGCGAGGTCCAGAGCCGGATAGCAGCCGGCGGCATCGGCAAGACAGAACACATCCTGCAGCTCAGCCGTGACGTCTCGCTTCCGGATCGTGCCGTGACAGCACATCAGGGCGGCATCGTCGCAGACATGGTCGTTCATGACTTGGATGAACTGCTTTGGCTCGTTGGACGCCAGCCAGACCGCGTCCACGCCCGCCTGGAGAGGAATGTTGACGCAGGCCTGGCCGAGATCGGCGATCATGACACGGTGGCGCTTCAGCTGGAGTGGAACGATGGGCCAGTCGCCCATGTTTCGGCCACCAGGCGGGCAGTACATGGATTTGAGCAGCGCCTCGAGGTTTTTGGATCGGCCGGTCGCCTGGTTTGCGATGATCCCAGAATCAGTTGCGTGCGCCTGGATTCAGCGCAGGGTACATACCTCGATCGTCGCCATGCCGGCTTTGCGGAGCGTTATCGCGATGCTTATCAGGCGGAGATCGATCATCTCGCCGATCTCTTGAGATCTGGCGGCGATCCGTACTGCACCCTTGAGGACGGTCTGAACGCCTTCGATCTTGTGGAGCGTGTCGTCCATGCGGCGCAATGAAGAAGCCTCTGGCTGCACACCTGCGGGAGGCCTGATATGGGAACCGGGGCATCACGTTGAGGGCGACATTGTCGGTAACCGGCAATGCCGCTAACCTGTCTGTCTGTGCATTGCAATTCAAGGCGGAGACAGCCGTGCGGCAAGACAATGAAAACGGCAGGAAGCAGCCGGCGCCAATTGATACCACTACCGGCCCGGATGGCGGGGGCAGGCTCCAGCCGTCGTCGATCGACGTGGCCCGCCTTGCCGGGGTGTCGCAGTCAGCAGTGTCGCGCGCCTTTACCCCCGGCGCCAGCGTTAGCAAGAAGACGCGGGAGAAAGTCATCGCGGCGGCGCGCGAACTTGGCTACCAGCCAAGCATTCTTCCGCGCATCCTGGTCACGCACCGCTCGCATCTTGTCGCCATCGTCATTGGCGGAATGTACAATCCTTACTATGCCAAGATATTCGAGCAGTTCACGCGTCAGTTCCAGGCGCAGGGCTATCAGGTTCTGGTGTTTTTCGTTGATCACAACGAGTACTTCGACGCAGCAATCCCCCTCATAATGCGCTATCGCGTCGACGGGATCATTTCGGCGCTTTCGATCATGTCTACGGAGGCCGCGGATGAATGCGCGCAGATGCGCATCCCTGTGGTCCTGCTGAACGGGCGGCAGCAGAACAAATGGGTTTCCGCCGTATGCTGCGACAATGTCGAGGGCGGCAGGGCTGTCGCAAATCTGCTGTTTCAGAAGGGTGGGACACGCTTCGCGTATATCGCCGGCAACGAGACACTCGCCAATACCGATCGCGAGCAGGGGTTTATCGGACGGCTCAAGGAACTCGGCGTTGAGGACGTCGAGATCGCGAAAGGCAATTTCCATTACGAGGGCGGCTATGAAGCAGCCCGTGCCTTGTTCGCTAAATCGAATCGGCCTGACGCGGTGTTCTGCGCAAACGACCTTACTGCCATCGGTGCGATGGAATGCGCCCGGGCCGAATATGGGCTGCGAATCCCCGATGACGTCATGATTGCAGGCTTCGATGATGCGACGTTTTCCAGCTGGCCCTCCTATTCATTGACGACGGTTCGCCAGAACGGGCCAGAAATGGTCGATGCTGCCATCGCCGCGCTCAAGCAGCGATGGCAGGAAGGGACCGCCAGTGGCGGCAAGTTGCGCCTTGTGCCCGGGACCCTTTGCGAACGCAAATCAACCGACCGTCAGGTCGGCTCCTGACGGATTCAGCTTCTTCTCCGGTTTCCGCCCCGGACGTCACTGCACCTTGCGCGCGTCCAACGTTTCGGCTTGACTTTGCATAGCTATGCATTTTATGACTTCCGGCGCCGGCTCTGATCGGGTTCGGCGGGCAAAAGCGCAAGAACAGGATTTCTGGATGGCCGGGTCTGACCGCATTGGCATTGGCATGATCGGCTATGCCTTCATGGGCAAGTCGCACACACTGGGCTATCGCGATGTACCTCTCATTGCCCCCGAGGGCGTGCCGCGCCCGCGACTGGTGTCGATTTACGGGCGCGACGCGCAAAAGCTCGAGACGGCGCGAGGTCAGCTGGGCTGGGAACAGGGCGTCACGGACTGGCGCGAGATTGTTTCTGACGACAGGATCCAACTGCTCGACAATTCGGGCCCGAACGCCCTCCATGTCGAGCCGACAATCGCGGCCGCTCGAGCTGGCAAGCACGTGTTTTGTGAAAAGCCGCTTGGGCCTACGGCAGACGACGCGTTTGCGATGTGGGATGCGGCGCACAGGGCCGGTGTCAAGCACATGTGCGCCTATAACTACCGCTTCTTTCCGGCGCTGCAGCTCGCGCGGCAGATCATCCAGTCCGGCGAGATCGGTGAAATCCAGCACTATCGGTCGCAGTTCCTCGTGTCGTCATCACTTGGCGAAAAGCGCCAGAAGAGCTGGCGTGACGACATCCAGGCCGCAGGTGCGGGAGCATTGGGTGACCTTGGCGCCCATCACATCGACGTTTCCCGTTTCCTCATGGGCTCGGATCCGGTCAGTGTCCAAGCTGTAACGCGCATCAAGGTCGGAAGCGCAGACGATGGTACCCGTATCGAGACGGACGACCAGTTCGCGGCGTTGTTCGATTACGACAACGGTGCACTCGGTGTCGTTGAGGCATCCCGCGTCGCCGGCGGTCACCTCGTCACGAGTAGGATAGAGGTCGACGGCTCGAAGGGTTCGATAGCGTTCTCGATGCAGCGTCTCAATGAGTTGCGCGTAGCAGGGGTCGACAAGGCCTTCCGCACGATCCCTGTCATTCGAAACTCCGATCCCTACCAGTCAAGCTGGTTTCCGCCCGGACATCCACTTGGCTGGGTGGACACGTTCAGCCATGAGGCGGTCCACATCCTTGGTGCCATCGCGGGTCTGCATGACGTCGCTCCGATCGGTGCCACGTTCCGCGATGGCTACTACTGCTCCGAAATCATTGATGCCGCGATCAGGGCGGCCAGTCTCGGCCAGCGTGTCGGTATTTCCTATCGCCGCCTGAACGACTGAAGAGGCAATCCGATGCATATCTTCGTGAGCTGGCCCGGTTTCGACCGCGACGGCATTTCAACTGGAAGACGTCTCATCGACGCCGGCCATGAGCTGGTGCTGGCACCAAAGCTTGGCAACCGGAAACCTGACGAACTGGTGCAACTGGCGGCAGGCTGCGCCGGCGCGATCGTCAGCACGGATCCTTTCACCGCTGAGGTGCTGGGTGCGCTTCCGGACCTGCGTGTGATCGCCCGGGTGGGAGTCGGCTTTGACTCTATCGACCGCGCCATGGCTGACGAGCTTGGCATCGCCATCTCGATCACGCCGGGCATGAACGCCGAGACGGTGGCGGACCACACACTGGCACTCATCTTATCGGCGGTGCGCAAGATTCCGCAGCATGACAGCTCGGTCAAGGCGGGGCGCTGGGAACGCATCGGTCCACTGACCCCGGGCGAACTGCCTGGCAAAACCGTTGGACTTATCGGCGCCGGCACCATCGGACGCGCCGTGGCGCGTCGGCTTCACGGGTTTGGTGTTACTGTGTGCTTTTTCGACGCCCAGGTTGACGCCCTTTCTGGAGCTGAAAAGGTCGGCAGTCTCCCAGAGCTGCTCGGTCGCTCTGACATCGTCAGTCTCCACGTCCCCCTTGTTGCGGAAACCACCCGGCTCATTGACGAGGGGGCCATTGCGCGGATGAAGCCGACGGCCGTTCTGGTCAACACATCCCGCGGTCCCGTCGTCGACCAGCAAGCTGTTTTCCAGGCCCTGCGCGACGGCAGGCTGGGTGGGGCGGCCCTGGACGTTTTCGAAACTGAACCACCGGGCGCCGACGCTCTTCGCGATGTTCCCAATCTGGTCTGCGCCGCACACATGGGCGGCATAAGCCACGAATCGATTGACCGCATGACCGCGTCGGCAACGCAGTCCGTTCTCGACGTGCTCGAGGGGCGAATGCCCGACACGGTTGTCAATCGCAATTCAGTCCAGTGGCGTGGCTGATCATGGAGCCTGTTTCATTTCGCTCGCGGCTCCACTCCGGAACGCCACTTGTCGGCACCTGGATAAAGACGCCAAGCCGGATTGTAACTGAAGTTCTTGCGGGCTCGACACTGGATGTCCTGTGTCTTGATGCCGAGCACGCGCCGTTCGATCGTGGCGACCTCGACGGGTCAATTTTTGCCGGCAGCGCACTCGGCATGCCAGTTCTTGTGCGCCCTGTCGCGGCATCGGCCGAGACTCTGCTCAACTGCCTTGATCTGGGGGCAACCGGAATTGTCGCCCCCCACATCCGTAGCGCTGAAGATGCTGACCGGCTGGTGCAGAGCTCGCTGTTCGGTCCTGGCGGCCGCGGTTACGCAGGCTCTACGCGAGCGGCGGGCTTCACACGAAGGTCGATGGCTGAACACCGACAGCGGTCCGCCGAAGATACGGTTATCATTGCCCAGATCGAGGATCGGGAAGCGGTCGACTGTCTGTCTGACATCATCCGCATCGAACGTCTAGATTGCCTGTTCATCGGCCGTGTTGACCTCACTATCTCGATGGGCGCTGCTTCTCCCAAAGATCCACAGGTGGTGGAAGCCGTCGAAGAAATCTGCCGGAGGGCAGCCGAGGGCGGAATGCGCACGGGCATGTTCGTCTCGGATCTTGCCGAACTTCCTGGCTGGCTTGAAATGGGATCCAGTCTTTTCCTGCTCTCGAGCGACCAGACCTTTCTGCAGGAGGGGGCGCGCGATCTCCGTTCGGCATTCGACGCTTCCGCCTCCAAGGGCATTGCAACCATCTCAAGAGAGCTGAAATCATGAAAGTGGCTTTGATAACCGGTGCATCGCGGGGACTGGGTGCAGTCATGGCGCGCTGTATGGCCGCGGAAGGCTGGGCCGTGGCAGTCAACTATGCCTCCGACCAGAAGAGCGCTTCGGAAGTCGTGCGTTCCATCGAGGCAAAGGGGGGCAGGGCCTTTGCGGCACGCTTCAGCGTCGTGGACAGAGACCAGCTGCGTGATGGTCTGGACCAGATACGTGATGCCCTGGGACCGGTGGATCTGATAGTGAACAATGCGACCGGACCGCAGCCGGAAATGCCACTGATGGAGCAGTCATGGCGGACCTATCTCGACCAGCTCGAGTTCTTCGTGAAGGCTCCGCTCGAGCTGCTGCAACTGGTCCTGCCGGATTGGCGCGCCCGCAAGGCGGGCCGGGTCATCAACATTGGTTCGGAAATCGCCGAACTCGGGAATCCGTACTTTGGCAACTACGCATCGGCGAAGGGCGCAATGCTGTCGTTGACGAGATCCTGGGCCAAGGAGCTTGGCCCCGAGGGGATCACCGTAAATCTGATTGCGCCGGGCTGGATACCGGTCGAACGGCATGCCGATATTCCGCAGTCGAACCGCGACTGGTACCTTGACCGGACGCCCCTCGGTCATTTCGGAAAGCCCGAGGACATTGCGGCGATGGTCGTGTTTCTGGCGTCCTCAAAAGCTGACTTCATTACAGGTCAGAAGTTCGCCGTGAACGGCGGCCGGACACTTCTGTAGCAGCTGCGGGCCGGCGTCTTTCAGATCACAACAGGTACAGCGGAGGAAGCCGGGATGGTCAATCCATTGAAGTTCGGCGTTGTAGGCGTGGGGACAGTGAGTCTGCGGGGTTTGATCCCGCATCTCGTTCAGGACGATGTTCGTGACAGAGTTGTCTTGACCGCGCTCTGCGATCCGGTTGTGGACCGTGTTGAGACGGCTGCACACCAGTACGCGATCGACCAGGCGTTCACTTCATATGACGAATTCCTGGAGCGATCGGATGTTGACGCAATTACTATCGCTACTCCGATCGGTCTGCACTACGAGCAGGGCAAGAAGGCACTCCTCGCCGGAAAGCATGTCCACTTCAACAAGACAATGACCGTCACCACCGCCGAGGCGACTGAGCTCATTAATCTGGCACGGCAGCGAAACCTGCGAATTGTTGCATCTCCTGGCGAAATGCTCCGTCCTCACAATGTCAGGACAAGGGAAATGATCCTGGACGGGGCAATTGGCGATGTCGCCTGGGCGGTCTGCGGGGCGGCTTTCGAGGCCTATCACGAGGCCGAGCCGGAACGTGACTTCGGCCCGGGACGCACTCCCATCGATCCGACTTGGTACTATCGGAAGCCCGGTGGAGGGCCCCTGTATGACATGACCGTATACTCACTTCACGGCATGACAGGGATCCTTGGACCTGCAAGGGCAGTCACCGCGCTTTCGGGAGTCCGCATTTGCAACCGGAGTTTCAATGGAAAGCTTATTCCGACGGAAGCTGACGACAACACTCTGATGCTGCTTGACTTCGGAGAGAGTCTTTTTGCGGTGGTGTACGGCACGGCTGCCGGCGGAATCCGCGATTCTCTCGACTTTAGCGGAACTTATTTCGGCACCAGGGGTACAATCGCCGGCCTGAAGCTGAATGGCGAGTTCTATGATTATGAGGGGCGTGACCAGGCTGTTCTGGCACCCGACAAAGGAACCAGACCAGGCTTTGGGGGAAATGAATGGATACTTCCGAACATCCAGGGCGTTCACCGCCAGATCCCTGAGCAGCATGTGTTTGCAGACATCATGCAACTGGTCGATGTGATATCGACGGGCGGCGAGACGGTCGCCTCACCGGAACATGCCCGTCACGTGATAGAGATCATCGAGGCTGCGTACCGGTCTGCGAGCTCGGGTTCGCGCGAAATTTTGCGCACGACATTCTGAGGATCCCGCTTGGACATTCAGATCGGGCGGAGCTATCTCGTCGGTCGCTCTCATACTTTGACTGACTTCAGAAAACCCTTGCCAACAACGTCCGGCCGGACGTCCCGGCCGACGCCTTGCGTAATCAAGGTTCCAGCCGAAAGGATCGTCCGGTGGGACAAATAGTGTTCATCCCTCG
>SAPZ01000026.1 GCA_004020875.1 Mesorhizobium sp. | reverse complement strand
GGGCGGAAGAGTGCGGGTCGGGGATGCCGACCGAGATCGTCTGGATGTCGGGGATGTCGGCATTGGTCGGCAGCATGTAGTCGGCGAAATTGCCGTTGACGATGCGGCCGTGGCGGCGGTCGACGATGCCTTCCTCGAGCAGCGCCTGGCCGATGCCCATGATGATGCCGCCCTTCCACTGGCTCTCGGCCAGCTTGGGGTTGTAGAGCCGGCCCGAATCCAGCGCCGACACCACGCGCGACACGCGCACCGTGCCGAAATCCTCATCCACCCGCACCTCGACGAAATGCGCGCACCAGGAATGGCGCGACCAGTCGCCCTCGGTGTGCGGGATCGACCTGGCGATGGTCGTGTAGTTCGCGTAGCGCTCCTGCGGCGTCGTGCTGGCCGGCAGCGTGTCGCCCTTGGCTTCGATCTGCTCGCGGCCGACAGCAGCCATGAACTCGGCGATCGACAGCTCCGGCCCTTCGCCGCGCGGGGAGGCGACGCGGCCGTCCTGCACGACGAGCGTGTTCGCCTGCAGCTTCTGGAACGGCGAGCGCGGATCGGAGAGTGCCAGGCCGACCAGCTCGTCCAGCGCCTGGCTGGCCGCCTTGTAGACGGCGCCGGTCATGACGCCGGCGAGCCGCGAGCCGCCGGTGACACCGGCGCGGGCGAAATGCGAGTCGCCGAGTTTCACCGAGACCTTCTCCACCGGAACGCCGAGCGTTTCGGCGGCCGTCTGCGCCAGGATCGTATAGGTGCCTTGGCCCATGTCGATGGAAGAGCTTTCCACCTCGACCGAACCGTCGGCGAGGATCTTCACAACCGCCTCCCCATGGGCGCGCCGCACCGGATAGGTGCCGGCGGCCATGCCCCAGCCGATGAGCTGATGGCCGTCCCGCATCGAGCGCGGCTCCGGCGAACGCTTCGCCCAGCCGAAGGCTTCGGCGCCGGCGGCAAAGGACTCGCGCAACTGGCGCGTCGACCACGCCTTCTTCGCATGCGGATCCTGCTCGGCATAATTGATCAGCCGCATCTCCAGCGGATCGATGCCGAGCTCATAGGCCAGCTCGTCGATGGCGCATTCGATGCCGAACGCGCTGGGGTTCTCGCCCGGCGCGCGCTTTGCTCCCGGCACCACGGTGTTGACCCGCACGACATTCTGCTTCGAGGAGAAGTTGGGCGTGGCGTACATGATCGAGGTGACCGAGCCGAGCGGCTCGACCCACATGCCGTCGACGGCGGTTTCGTTGACGCCGCGATGCACGATCGACTGGATCCTGCCATCCCTGTCGGCGCCGATCGCAACGGTCTGCCTTGTCGCGGCGCGGCCGCCATAGGAGGTGAAATTCTGCGGCCGGTTGAGCACCAGCTTCACCGGTCGTCCGAGCATTTTTGAAGCGGCCGCCGCCACCGCGCTGTGCGCCAGCGCCAGCGCCTTCGACCCAAAACCGCCGCCGATATAGGGCGAGACCAGCCGCACATTCTCGAACGGCACGCCGAACCACTCGGCGTAAGTGCGCGCCATCCCGTCGAGCCATTGGCTCGGCTCCCAGACGGTCAGCTCGTCGCCTTCCCAGCGCGCGATCAGCCCATGCGGCTCCATCGCCGCCTGGAACTCGCGCGGCGTGTTGTAGGCCGCGCAGATGCGCACCGGCGCTGCGGCGAAAGCGACTTGGGCATCGCCCCATTCCTTGGTCATGGCGTCGATCGGGATGCCGTCGCCGGCCTTGCCGTCGCTGAGATCGACGATGGCCGGCGTCTCGTCATACCAGACCTTGACCAGAGCCGCGGCCGCCACCGCCTGCTCGAAGGTCTCGGCCACCACCGCCGCGATGTGCTGTCCGGAAAAGGTGACCTCGCGGACGAGCGGCGAGTAGGTCGGCTGCGACGGCGGGTTACCCAGCCAGTCCGATGCGCCCTTCAGTTCCATGATGGTGTCGGGCGTGAGCACCGCGAGCACGCCGGGGGCCGTCTCGGCCGCGCGGGTGTCGATGGCCGAGACCTTGCCGGCGGCGATGGTCGCGCCGACCAGCACCGCGTGCGTCAGCCCTTCGAGCTGCTGCTCGAAGGCGTATTTCGCCGCGCCGGTGATCTTGGCCGGGCCGTCGACGCGCGACAGGCGCCCGCCGACCGCTTCGAGGCGCGCGCTGTCCGACGCGGCGTGCTTCATGTCATGAACGGTCATGCCGTTTCTCCCAATTTGAGGATGGCGCGCGCGATCACGCGCGGCGCCAATGCGATCTTGTACTGGTTGGCGCCATGGTGGACGGCGCCCTCCATGGCGAGCTCGCTCGCCTTTCGGACGATGTCTCCATCGAGCGCCTTGCCTTTCAGCGCGTCCTCGACGGCGCGCGCCCGCCAAGGCTTCGTCGCGACGCCGCCAAGTGCCACGCGGATGTCGCGAATGGTGCGGCCGTCGCCTTCGAGCTCAAGCCCGACGGCGGCGCTTGCCGCCGCGAATTCATAGGACTGGCGGTCGCGCACCTTGATGTAGGTCGAGCGCCTGGCCGCGGCCGAGCCGGGGATCTCGATCGCCGTGATCACCTCGCCGGGGCGGATGTCGTGCTCCTGCTCGGCGGTCGCTCCGGGGGCGAGAAAGAAGTCCTCCACCTTGAGCTTGCGCTCGCCGAGATCGACCTCGGCGTCGAAGGCGACGAGCGCCACCGCGAGATCCCCCGGATAGGTGGCGATGCAGGCTTCGCTCACGCCAAGCACCGCATGGCCGCGCGTCACGCCGCCGATCGCCGAGCAGCCGCTGCCCGGCGCGCGCTTGTTGCAGGCGTGGAAGTTGGCGGGGTCGCGGAAATAGGGGCAGCGCGTGCGCTGCATGAGATTGCCGCCGATGGTGGCCATGTTGCGCAACTGCGCCGAAGCCGCTTGCCACAGCGCCTCCGACACCGCCGGGAAGAGGCTCTTCACTTGCGGGTTGTCGGCTATATGGCTCATCCTGGCCAGTGCGCCGATGATGGCGCGATCGGCGGTCACGTCGATGGCGCTGAGCCCCTCGATATGGCTGATGTCGATGACCGTTGCCGGTTCGGCGACGCCGCATTTGGCGAGATCGACAAGCGTCGTGCCGCCGGCAAGCAGCATGGCGCCGGGAAGGGCGGCGGCGTTGCGCGCGGCCTCGATACTATCGGCGCGGAGGTAGGAAAAATCTCTCATGTGCGCAGCTCCTGTGCGGCCTGGCGGACGGCGGCGACGATGTTCGGATAGGCGCCGCAGCGGCAAAGATTGCCGGCCATGTATTCGCGGATTTCCTTATCGGAACCGGCATGGCCCTCGCGGATGCAGGCCACCGCCGACATGATCTGCCCTGGCGTGCAATAGCCGCACTGGAAGGCGTCCTGCTCGAGGAAAGCGGCTTGCACGGCGTTTAGCGTGCCGTCCTCGCCGGCCAGGCCTTCGATGGTGGTGATCTCGCGGCCTTCGACCTGGGCGGCCAAGGTCAGGCAGGCAAGCACACGCTCGCCGTTGACATGCACCGTGCAGGCGCCGCACTGGCCCTGGTCGCAGCCCTTCTTGGTGCCGGTCAGGTGCAGCCGCTCACGCAGCGCGTCGAGGAGGGTGACGCGCGGCTCGATCTCAAGCGCATGGTCGCGGCCGTTGATGGTGAGATGGAGGGACAGCGTGGTGGGACTGGGGGCTAAGCCGTTGCTGGCAGTGCCATTCCTGAAATGGCCGTCTTCGGGAGGATCGATGATGGTCTGGCCTGTGTGGATTTGACTTGTCATGAGGCGTCGGGCTCCGATTGCTGGACGCTAGGCGGATGGAAATGGGGCTTGGGGGGTTAGGGGCAAGGGCAACGATGGCCGGTAGGCGCCGGCGGTGAGGAGACTAATCTCCCCCGCAAGGGGGGAGATCAGCAGTTCCGGCGCCCCAACCTCACTCCAGCGGCCAGGCGAAGCTTTCCGTCCTTGATCTGGTGACATAACGCTTCCCCTGGTTATATGATAAAAGCACTCCACAAAAACGGAGGTGCCTCCGTTTGTTTAACTGGGGTCTGGCCAGCCATGGTTCAACCCCCCATATTGCGCTGGTGGAGAAAAAAGTGCCCGAGCAGGAAATGACCGCTGAAGCGACGCGCGATGCGCCGGCGCAGAAGCCGCTGCGCGCCGACGCGCGGCGCAACCGCGACAAGCTGGTCGAAGTGGCGGCGCAAATGTTTGCCAGCGACGGCGTCGATGTCTCGCTGGAGGAGATCGCCAGGCGGGCAGGGGTCGGCATCGGAACGCTCTACCGGCATTTCCCGACGCGCGAGCATCTGGTCGAGGTCGTCTACCGCCGCGAGGTGGAAGGGCTCTGCCACGCCGCTGACGAACTTGCCCGCGAGCATCCGGCCGATGTCGCGCTGGAGTTCTGGATGCAGCGCTTCGTCGACTACATCGCCACCAAGCGCGGCCTCGCCACCAGCCTGCGCCTGTTGCTCACCACCAATTCCACGCTGTTCTCCGACACGTCCGGCCGCGTCTCGGGCGCCATGCGAAGCCTGGTCCAGGCCGCCGCCGCCGCTGGAAAAATCCGCGCCGACGTCGACGCCTCCGATGTCATGCATGCGCTCGGCGGCATCTACTCGGCGCCGAACACACCCGACTGGCGCGAGCGCTCAGGGCGGCTGGTGAAGCTCTTGATGGATGGGCTGCGATTCGGGGCCAGGGGCTGAGGCTGCCTCCACCGATTCTTGTAGGAGAGCCGGCGGCGTCGGCGTCGCATTATCTGTCGCCCTCTCGCATTCTCCAACCCGCGGCCTACATAGTCGGCACCCTCCCTCCCAAAAGGAACGTCCCATGCCCGAACAGCTCGAACTCAACGACGGCTCGACCATCCCGCAGATCGGGCTCGGCGTGTGGCAGGTCGACCCCGCCATCACCGCAAAGGTCGTGCGCTGGGGGATCGAGGCCGGCTACCGTCTCATCGACACCGCCGAGGGCTACCGCAACGAGGAAGGCGTCGGCGACGCGATCCGCGCGGCGGGCGTGCCGAGGAACGAGCTTTTCATCACCTCCAAGCTGCGCAACGGCGCGCATCAGCGTGACGCGGCATTGCGCGCTTTCGACGACACGATGCAAAAGCTCGGCATCGACCGGATCGATCTTTTCCTCATCCATTGGCCGGTGCCCAGCCAGAACAAATATGTCGAGGCCTGGCAGACACTGGTCGAACTGCAGAAGGCCGGCCGTATCAAGTCGATCGGCGTCTCCAACTTCAACCAGGATCATCTGGAGCGCATCATCGGCGAAACGGGCGTGACGCCTGTCGTCAACCAGATCGAGCTGCATCCGCGCTTCCAGCAGCGCGACAAGCGCGACTTCCACAAGAAGCATAACATCCATATCGAGAGCTGGAGCCCGCTGGGCAGCGGCCGGCTGCTTTCCGACCCGACACTGGAGAAGCTCGCGAAGAAGCACGGCAAGTCGGTGGCGCAGGTGACCATCCGCTGGCATTTGCAGGAGGGGTTGATCGTCATCCCGAAGTCGATCCACCAGGAGCGCATCGCCGGCAATTTCGACGTCTTCGACTTCGAGCTGGGCGCAGACGACATGGAGACCATCCGCGGCCTGGATTCCGCCGACGGCCGCACCGGTCCCGATCCGGCGACGGCGGCGTTTTTGTTTTAGCGCTCTGGTAGAGGGGAGCCGACGCCGAAGCTGCGAGATATCCGGCAGGACATAGGGGGGCGCTGTCCCGCCAGCCTATCCTTCGTCACTCTAGGGCGGAGCAAGGAGCGAAGCGACGCGCGCAGACCCTAGCATGGACGAGGCAATGGGGTTCGGCAAGACATCTTCCCGCTAGCGGGAGATTGTCTGTCACCGCTGCTTTGCCAATCGCCAAGGCGCCGCTAAATCCCGTCGCCATCCACCAGCGGCACGTCCTCGCCCTCCCAGGGGCTGGGCATAGAGCCTCGTCCGGCGCTCGGCAGCGGCATCCAGCATCTGAGCTCCGGCTCGGCATATTCGACGATGCGGCCGGGCGAAGAGTCCGAGGCCCGCCAGCCTTCCTCGCCGAACTGGTCGGCTCGCGACCAGTAGGCCATGTCGACCTCGGCCGGTCCCTGCTCGGAGGAGCGCACCGTCACCAGGATGCGGCTGCCGTCCCGCGGCGCGCTCGCCATGTTGCGCCAGTGGTCGGTGTCGTCCATGGGAGGTTCCTCCTGCTTCGTTCGGAGCTGCGCAAAAGGCAGCCTGCTTCGGCGATAGTCGCCGCCCGCCGGGAAGGGGTCAACCCGAACTTGGCGCAAGACATAAATATCGTTCGGAGCTAATATATCCATCGACCGCAATCGGATGGACGATGATGGACGAAGGATTGCTGTCTCAGGCCACGCGTCTCGGGCCGGTCCATCTCAAGGTGACCGACATTCCTTCCGCCTTGTCCGTTTGGCGCGACACGCTCGGACTGGCGTTGGCCGGGGAGGACGCCGCTCAGGCGGAGCTCGGCGCCGGCGGCCGGACGCTGATCGTGCTCCATGCGGGTGCGGAAGTCGCCCTGCCGCAGAAGTCGCGCGATCTCTTCCATGTCGCGATCCATGTCACCACCCGCCGCGACCTCGCGCATACGGCCGCCCGCCTCAAGGCGTCGGGGTTGCGATACAGCGCCCAGGACCACCTGATTTCGGAATCGCTCTACGTCTCCGATCCATCCGGCAACGGTATCGAGATATGCTTCGACACGCCTGAACGCCTGCTGCGCCGCGAAGTCTCGCCCAGTGGTCGCGTGTCGCTGATCGCCGTCGACGGCAGCGCGCATTCGGGGCTGGAGCCGCTGAACATGTCGGGCTTGCTGCGCGACCTCGGCAATTCCGGCCATGTCGAGCCGAGGATGGCGCAGGATGCCTTCATCGGCCACATCCATTTGCGCGCCCGCGCGCCCGAGATGCTGATGAAGTTCTATTTGGGCGTGCTCGGCTTCCGCCCCCACATCCAGTCCAGGAGCTTCGGCATGTTCGACTGCGGCACCGAGCGCCGCCCCCATATGGTGGCCTTCAACATCTGGGCGCGCGACGAGTTGCGCGAGCCGCCGCCGGGTGCGGCCGGCCTCGACCATTTCACCATCGAGCTTGGCTCGGCGCAGGAGCTCGGCGCCGTGCAGCGCAGGCTCGAAGCGGCTGATATACAAGCGAAAAGAGACGGTCGCGCCATTTCGACCGCTGATCCGGAAGGCAACCGCCTGCGGCTCGTGGTCCAGGGAGGCTGACGGCAACCGCTTGAACACGGGAAAAATGGAGGAGGGGGAAATGTCGCTGATGGTGATAGGAACCGGCTTCGGTCGGACCGGTACGGATTCGATGCGCGAGGCGCTGACCATTCTCGGCTTCGGCCCCTGCCATCATATGTGGGAGGTCATGGCGCATGCGGAGCAGAAGCGGCTCTGGCGGGCGCTGGCCAGGGGCGACGCGCCCGACTGGGCCCAGCTCTTCGCGGGATACAAATCCTGCGTGGACTGGCCCTCGGCGTTCTATTGGCGTGAGCTGATCGAAGCCTATCCGCAGGCGCGCGTCATCCTCACCTGGCGCTCGCCCGAAAGCTGGTGGGAGAGTTTCGAAAAGACCATCCTGCCGGCGATCGTCGGCAGCACCGACCAGGAGTCTCTGGGCATCGCGCTCATCGCCAACCAGGTCTTCGGCGGCCGTCCGCAGGACCGCACCCATGCGATCGCCGTCTATCGGGACAATGTCGAGGCGGTGCTGAACACCGTGCCGGCGGAGCGACTGCTGGTGCACAAGCTCGGCGACGGCTGGGCGCCGCTCTGCGCCCATCTCGGCGTTCCCGTGCCGGACGAACCCTATCCTGCCCGCAACAGCAGGCAGGAGTTCCGCGCGGCGCAGTCGCCGCAGTGAAGGGGGTAGGGCAGTAGGGCAGCAAGGTAAGGCAGTAAGGGAGCAAGAAAAGCCGACCATGCGAACGCCGCGACTTCCATCCCTTATTCCCCCACTGCCTTACTGCCCTACTCCCTCCTTCCTTTCCTCACACATGCACATCGCCGAAGGACAGCTCGCCGTCATCGGCGCGGATGAGGAAGGCGGCGGCAAGCAGCGCGAGATAGCAGGCGGCCACCCCGCACACGACGACCACGCCGGGGATGGGCCCGAGCGTCGCTACGCGGAACGTGTCGACCAGCGATGCGCCGAAGCCTATGGGCGAGCCTTCGCGCGACAGGCTGGGCGTGGTGATCTTGAGAATCCAGGCAAGCAGCAGGATCGTGTACATGAAGATGTAATTGCGGCGCAGCCGGCGGATCAGCGCCGCGCGCTGCGTGATCAGGAAACGCGGCGAGCGCAGGCCTTCGCCGAGGATCGCGAGCCAGTTGGAAGCGTAGTCCGGCTGCGGCGAAAAGATCTGCGCGAAATAGTAGCGCTCGAACTGCCGCACACGGGCGCGGTAGACGTCGAAGAAGCGATAGCGCCGCGCTTCGATCCACAAAAGCAGCGTGATCAGGAGCATGGCGAACAAGAGCACGCCGTGATGCGCGCTGGGCGTCGACAGTGACACCGACAGCATCGCCGCCACTACGGTGATCGCCCAGTTGCTGGTGCGGTCCAGCCTGTCACGCCAGCCGGCCATGCGCGCTATCTCGGCGCGGTGGAAATGCGACAGCGTGGTGGTGAATTCGGGAGAGCTGAGCTTCAGCGCCAGCGTGTCGGACGCCCGCGGCGGTGCTGCCTTTTCGGTTGATGTTGCGGGCGCGTTCGCCTCGATGGATTTCGCGGCCTTGGCCGCGTCGGTGGATCTTGCGGCCTTCGTCTGGGACATCGTGCCATGCGCCTCCCGCCGCCATGGCCGGCCGCATTCTCATAAAAACAGGCCGGCCACACCCCGTATAGCACAACGTGTGGCCGGCCCAAAATGTTCCCGCCTTTTCAGGCGGATAAGTCAGGATGCAAGCGGTGGAACGCCGCCATTCGCGCGCCGCGGAAAGGGTAGAACATCGGCCATCGGCCTGGCATGCTGGGCCGCCGCCACCGCGTCGATCACGAGGTCGAGTGCCTGAAGCGCGGCGCGGCTCGTTTCATCATCGCCACGCAGGTAGTGGCACGCCCGGTCGAGGTGCAGGTGGGCGGCGGCAAAGTCGCTTTTCATTAGCTTCTCCTTATTGCCCGCCACGGCGCGACCTTCGCCGAGTCGATTTACCGGGAAGCAAAGATCGGCGGTGGCATTTGATTAGAATTGTAAGGAGCTGCCAATCTCACCTCTCGGACGGGAGATCGGCAGTTCCTCGTGCAACCGATCCTCTGGCCAAACCGTTGTGCGGATGCGAGGAATGAGGGGTGCGCAAATTGTCGAACATGCTCAATCGGCGACCGTCGCCGTCGGTCTGGATCGCGCTCGGCGTCGCGGCTCTAGCCCTGATGCCAGCTGTCACCTTCGCGGCCGAGAAAAAAGGAATGTCCTCGGAAGGCATTTTCGTCGCCGAGCTCATCCTGCTTCTGGTGGTCGGCCGCGGGATCGGCGAGGTGCTGGAAACGCTCGGACAGCCGGCGGTCATGGGCCAGCTGATCGGCGGCATCCTGCTCGGCCCTTCGCTGCTCGGCTGGGTCTGGCCGGAGGCCGAGCGGCTGATCTTCGCCGACGATCCTTCGCAAAAATCGATGATCAACGCCATCGCCCAGCTTGGCGTTCTGATGCTGCTTCTGCTCACCGGCATGGAGACCGATCTGCGGCTCGTGCGCCGCGTCGGCCGCGCCTGCTTTTCCATCTCGGCCGCCGGCGTTGCAATGCCCTTCGCGCTCGGTTTCATCGCCGCACATTTCATGCCCGAGACGCTGCTTGCCGCCGGTGGCGAGCGCATCGTCGCCGGGCTGTTCCTCGGCACGGCGCTGTCGATCTCCTCGGTCAAGATCGTCGCCATGGTGGTGCGCGACATGAACTTCATGCGCCGCGACCTCGGCCAGATCATCGTCTCCTCGGCCATCATCGAGGACACGATCGGCTGGGTGGTCATCGCCATCACCATCGGCATCGCCACCAAGGGGCGGATCGAGATCGCCGGCCTGGCCTTCACCATCCTGGGCGTCGCCGCCTTCATGGTGTTTTCCTTCACTCTCGGCCGCCGCATCGTCTTCGATGCCATTCGCTGGACCAACGACACCTTCCGCTCGGAATATGCGGTGGTCACCGTCATCCTCGCCATCATGGGCGCCATGGCGCTGATCACCGACCTGATCGGCGTGCACACGGTGCTGGGCGCCTTCGTCGCCGGCATATTGGTGGGCGAATCGCCCATCCTGTCGCGCCACATCGAAGGGCAGCTGCGAGGAATTATCACGGCCCTTTTCATGCCGGTGTTCTTCGGCGTCGCCGGCCTGTCGGCCGACCTCACCGTGCTGATCGATCCGCAACTGGCGCTGCTCACCATTGCTTTGGTCGTCATAGCTTCGATCGGCAAGTTCGGCGGCGCCTTCATTGGCGCCGAGGTGGCCGGCATGAGCCGCGCCGAAGGCATCGCGGTCGGCTGCGGCATGAACGCTCGTGGCTCGACGGAGGTCATCGTCGCCTCGATCGGCTTGTCGATGGGCGTGCTCTCGCACAATCTCTTCACCATGATCCTCACAATGGCCGTCATCACCACGCTGGCGATGCCGCCGACCTTGCGCTGGGCGCTGCGGCGGCTGCCCATCGGCGAGCGGGAGAAGAAGCGGCTGGAGCGTGAGGAGATCGACCAGCGGGGCTTCGTCGCCAATCTGGAGCGCCTGCTGGTGGTGGTCGACGAGGGTGTGGTCGGCCGCTTCGCCGCCTATCTCGCCGGCGTCATCGGAGCCGGCAAGCCGACGACGGTGCTGCATTCGAGCGGCGAGATCGATGCCGAGCCGACGGAAGGCCTGCATCTGGAGGAAATGGAGAAAGGTGCGGAGGACAGTCGCGAGGCGGCGAAGAAATCCGACGAGACGCCGGTGCGCGAAGCGCCGGTCACGCGCCGCCAGCACGAAGTGCTCTCGGCCGAGGCTGTCGCGAAGGAGGCGCGCAAGGGCTACGGCCTGCTGCTCGTCGGCCTCGGCCGCGCGGTCACCTCCAAGGGCGCTTTCTCGCATCGGCTGAACGAGGTGGCGGGCTCCTTCGACGGTCCGCTTTGCCTCGTCCTGAAGCCGGCGACGGCAGGTCGCCAGATCCCGCAGCTCGGTCCGGATTCAGGCAAGATACTGGTACCGGTCAACGGCACGGCGGTTGCCCGCCGCGGCGCCGATCTGGCGCTCGCGATAGCGGCCGTCACCGGCGCCCCGGTCAAGATGCTCTATGTCGCGCGCACCGGCCGCGAGGAGCCGCGCGACACGGTTTCGCATCGCCGCCGCGAGGCGGTGCTGAAGGACATCGTGGCGCTCGCCGACCGCTATGGCGTCGAGATCGAGACGGCGATCCGCTCGAGGGCCGCCGCCGCCGATGCCATTGCCCGCCAGGCCGGCCGCAACGTGGCGCTCATCGTCATGGGCGTGGCGCGGCGCCAGGGCGAGGAGCTGATCTTCGGCGAGACGACGACGGGCGTCCTGAGGCGCAGCCCATGCCCGGTGGTGCTGATCTCCGACGAGCGGGTGAAGCGCGACGAGAGCGATCGCGAGGCAGTGCGCACGGGCACGGGGACCGGGTGATCGGCCGATCTCCCGCCAGCTCGGTCCCTCACGCCATCTGCAGCTTCTGCCGGCTGGGCTGCGGCGGGAAGGCGATGGCGATGCCGGCCGCGCCCAGGCCGATCAGCGCCGAGCCGATGAACAACCAGTGATAGCTGGCATAGGCGTCGTAGATCATGCCCCCGGCGAGCGGGCCGAGCGACATGCCGAGGCTGGACAGGAGCGTCGCCGCGCCAAGCACCGTGCCGATGATGCGCAAGCCGAAATATTCGCGCGCCAGCACCGCGTAGAGCGGCATCACGCCGCCATAGGTGGCGCCGAAGATGACGGCCAGGAGGTAGAACTGCTCGATCCGGCCAACCGCGAGGTAGGCGGCGATCACCAGCCCCTGGATGGCGAGGCCGGCGACCAGCACCGGCTTCACGCCCAGCCGGTCGCCGAGGACGCCATAGAGCACGCGTCCGCCAAGGCCGGCCAAGCCTTCGACGCTGTAGATCGACACGGCCGCCATCGGCGCGACGCCGCAGGACATGGCATAGCTCACCATATGGAAGATCGGGCCCGAATGCGCCGCGCAGCAGGCGAAGAAGGTGAGGCCCAACACGATGAATTGCGGCGAGCGCAGCGCCTGGCCGACGCTCATGCCGGGATCGTCGGCGGCGGGCGCCGGCGCGCCGTCGCCGGTTGGCGCGGCCGCCGCCGGCGGCTGGCGCACCAGCAAGACGGCGGGCAAAAGCAGCACCCAGGCCATGACTCCGATGTCGAACATGGCGGTGCGCCAGTCATAGGCCGTGATCAGCCAGCGCGCGAAGGGCGAGATGGTCATCGGCGCCACGCCCATGCCGGCCGAGACCAGCGACACGGCAAGGCTGCGGTTGGTGTCGAACCAGGCGGTGGTGAGCGCGATCATCGGGGCGAAGAAGGCGCTGGCGGCCAGCCCGACGATGATGCCGTAGCTGAGCTGGAAGACGAGGAGCGAATTGGCGCGGCTCGCCACCACCAGCGAAAGGCCGAGCAGCACGGCGCCCGCAAGCACGACCGGCCGCGCGCCGACCCGGTCGTAGATCGTCCCCCAGGCGAAGCCGCCAAGGCCCATCACCAGGAAGTTCAAGGTCATGGCGCTGGAAATGCCGGTGCGCGACCAGTTGGTATCGAGCGACATCGGCTCCAGGAAGATCGCCAGCGAGAACATGGCGCCGAGCGCCACGCAGGTCATCAGCGCGCCCGCCGCGACGATGACCCAACGATAGGAATGGTTCATGGTTCTGCTCCCATGCCGTAAGGCATCCTGTTTGATGTGGCGCGGTTTTTCCAGTCCACCGGGCCGTTTGCGTCCGAAGGACGCCGGGGCGGCAGCCGATCCTACAAATCCGGTTGCATTTTTTATCTGGTTTCGGTGCGCCCCCTCGGGCCCTGAGCGACGAAGGTGTCGGGCAGGACCCCGACAGCGTCTGTCAGCAGCCTTGAGGGCTTCGCATTGACCACACTGCTGCCCCTTCTAGATTGAGCCGCATGATTGAGGAGGAGGCGTCATCCATGGAACTCTATCGCGGCCGGCTTATTGACCACTTGCATCTGGTGGTGCGCGACATCGAGGCCAGCCGGCGCTTCTATGGCGCTCTGGTCGAGGTGCTGGGCGTCCCGATCGGCGGCGAGGCGCAGGACTATTTCTGGGCCGACGAAGTGTTCGTCTCCAGCGCCGACAGCCGAGCCGCGCTCGGCGTGCTGACCGGCCGCCATCATCTCGCCTTCCAGGCGAAGGACCGCGCCATGGTCGATGCCTTCTACAAGGCCGGGCTCGCGGCCGGCGGCAAGGACAATGGCGCGCCGGGCGAGCGCCATTACCATCCCGGCTACTATGCCTGCTTCCTGCTCGACCCCGACGGCAACAACATCGAGGCGGTGTTCCACGGCGAAGCCAGGCGAAGTGCAGCGGCGGTGGAGATCAGCTTTTAGGCGGAGCGCCCAGAAACGCCGCGATCAGCTTCAGCATGTTGCCGTCCTGCCCGAACTCCTTCGTGTCGAAGTCGCGGCTGCCCTGGCGCTGCGCCTTGGAGAGCTGGTCGAGATAGGTCGTCAATTCCGCCCTGATCTTCTTGCAGCCGGGATCGTTGTCGGCGGTGAGGCCGGTGCTGAAGGCGACGATCTTGTCGACCATCTCGACGATGCCGGCGCCGTGCACCTTTTCATGGGCGATGAGCCCAGCCGCGAACCTGTCCCAGCGCGCCTGCAGGGCGGGGTCCAGCTTTCCCGCCGGCTTCGGCAACGTGTAGGTGATGATCAGCTTCGGCCGCGCCGACTTCAGCACGCAGGCGCTGCCTTGCGGCTGGTAGTCGCGCTGCCAGGTCAGCTTGAAGAAAGTATGCGCGATGACACGCCGCGCGCTGCCGGCCGCGCCGACCACCGGCCCCTTCTCGCCAATCGAGAGATAGAGCTGCTCGGCGCTCTGGCCCGAGACGGCATAGGTGTCGATCTTCTCGATGGGCTTCCAGTCTGCCCGGGCAGGGCAGGAAAGGAGCAGGGCTGAAAGCAGGATGGCGAATTTCATGGAGGACTCGATAGGATCCGGCCGAGGGTTAGGTGCATAGCGGTTGTCTTGTGGGAGATCAAAGCGCGCGGGCAGTCTCGCCCTTCGCGGAATGAGATTGCGGGCCGCCGCGCCCGGAACCCGCTCCGCCCGTCATCCGTTTCCTTGGGCAATCATCCCGACCGATGGGGGAGGACAAGATGACCCGCGACGAAATCATTTCCGTGCTTGGACCGATCGACGAGGCCGTCATCGCCGACATCGCGCTGACCGGCGCCAGCCTCGAGGAGCTGCGCGAAGCCTTCGCCTGGATCGGCGCCGACGAGGCGCTGGTGAACGAGGGCCATGCCATGCCCGGCGCCCGCGTGGCGAGACTGATCGAGATCCTCGAACCGCCGGAGGACGACCCCGAGGCGCCGGGTACGATGGCGTAGGGCGTCGGCGCCCACACAGTGAAGCATGGGTGCTTCTCCCTACTTGCCCCTCCATCCCACTCCCGTCATAGCTTTTGCCGCTTTGGCGGGAGGAAAAGCGCTTGGAGACCAATGTCGTCATTGTTGGCGCCGGCCCCGCCGGGCTCGCCGTCGCGGCCTGCCTCAAACAGGCGGGCGTCGATTTCCTGATCCTCGAAAAGGCCGGCGAGGTTGCGCCGTCCTGGCGGCGGCATTACCGGCGGCTGCATCTGCACACGGTGAAATCCTTCTCCTCCCTGCCTTTCGTGCCGTTCCCGAAAAGCCACCCCCGCTATGTTCCGCGCGAAAAAGTGGTGGCCTATCTCGATGCCTATGCCGAGCGCTTCGGCCTTGAGCCCCGCTTCGGCGTCACGGTCGGATCCATCCGCGGCGAGGGCGATCGCCTGCTGGTGCAGACCGATGCCGGCCTGTTTAGCGCCCGCAGGATCGTTGTCGCAACCGGCAACAACGCCCAGCCGATCATGCCGGATTTCCCGGGCATCGAGGATTTCAAGGGCAAGGTGCTGCACAGTGCCGCCTACACCGAAGCGGCACCCTATGCCGGCAAGGACGTGCTGATCGTCGGCATGGGCAACACGGGCGCGGAGATCGCGCTCGATCTGGCAGAAAGCGGCGCCCGGCCGACCATCTCGGTACGCAAGGGCGTCCACATCGTGCCGCGCCAGCTCTTCGGCGTGCCGATCCAGATGGTGGGCATCGCCAGCCGCACCATGCCGCAGGCGCTGAACGACTGGATGTTTCCCAAGATCCTCGACCTCGCGCTGGGCCGGCTGGAGAAGTACGGCATCGTGCGGCCGAAGCAGGGCATCCTGCAAGGCATCGAGGCCGGCCGCATTCCGGTGATCGATGTCGGCACGGTGGCGGCGATCAAACAGGGTCGGATCGGCATCGCGCCGGACATCGCAAGCTTCACCGGAGCCGGCGTGAAATTCGTCGATGGCGTGGAGAAGAAATTCGACGCGGCGATTTTCGCCACGGGCTATCGTCCTGCCTATGACGCCTTCCTGCCGGCGGAACTCAGGCCGGACAAGAGCGGCGTCAACGCGCGGGCAAGCGAGATGGGCGTCTATCTCGTCGGCTTCTACAATCCCGTCACCGGCCTGCTGCGCGAGATCGGCATCGAGGCGCAGGCGGTGGCGAAGGATATTGCCGGGAGGTGAGGAGGCGGCGGCAAACGTGATAGGCCGAGTTCCTTCCTTGCGCCGACCTTGCTGAATCATGAATCGGGTGGCGCTAGTTTCTTCCCGCATGCGAAGCAACCTTACCAACCGGGGACCCGCGCCATGCTCACGCTCTACGATTATCTCCCGTCGCAAAACGCCTGGAAGATCCGCGTCCTGCTCGGCCTGCTCGGCATCGCTTACGAAACTCGCATGGTCTCGATCTTCGAGGGCGAGAGCCGAACTGAAGCCTTCCTCAAGCTCAACCCGGCGGGTGCCGTTCCGGTGCTCGCCGTGGAGAATGGCCAGGCGATTGCCGAGTCCAACGCGATCCTCGTCTGCGTCGCCGAGGGCACGCCATACCTTCCGTCGGACCGCCTTGCTCGCGCCAAGGTCATGCAGTGGCTGTTCTTCGAGCAGTATTACGTCGAGCCCGTCATCGGCTCGCTGCGCTTCTGGACGCTGACCGGCCGGCTTGAGCGCAACCAGGCCCTGGTTGCCGGCAAGCGTGAGGCGGGTGTCCGCGCGCTTGGCGCGCTGGAGCGCAGCCTGGCCGACACGCCTTTCCTGGTCGGCGATACGCTCACCATCGCCGACATCGCCGTCTATGCCTACAGCCACCGCGCCGAGGATTGCGGTTTCTCGCTCGCCGACTATCCGGCGGTCGAAGCCTGGGTGGAGAGGGTCGGCGAGGCGATCGGGCCCGGCTATCCGGTGCATCCCTACAGCATCGATCCGCATTCTGGGGCCTGAGCCGCCGGAACACGGCGGCGGGCAGGGCGTTTCCCAATGGCATTCCAACCAGAGCCATGGAGGCCCGCAATGGTCCGCACCCTCGCCATCGCAATCCTTGCCACCGGCATCATGAGCCTGCCCGCCGTGGCGGCCGAACAATATTGGGTCGCCCGGGACGCGGTCTCCAAGCAGTGCGAGATCGTGCCGAAGAAGCCGGATGGCACGCTTGTCGTCGATCTCGGCAAGAAGAAATACGCCAGCGAGGGCGAGGCCAGGAAGGCGATGGAGGCGATGGCGGATTGCAAGAAATAGCAGGCCGCGCTGGATAACGCCTACCGGTCCACCAGCGACATCGTGCGCTCGTTATACCTTGGCCCGGACACCTTGTCGGGCGTCAGCGCCATGTCCAGCCCCAGCATCTCGGTCGCATCGAGCGTGATGTCCGCCGCCGCGACATTTTCCTCCAGATAGGTCCGGCGCTTGGTCCCGGGGATCGGCACGATGTCGATGCCGAAGTCCGGCCCCTTGGCGAGCAGCCAGGCGATCGCGATCTGCCCAGGCTTCACGCCTTTTGCCGCGGCTATGTCGCGCACCGCGGCGGCTGCCGCGACATTCAAGTCGAAATTCTCGCCCTGGTAGCGCGGGTCGCCGCGGCGGAAATCGCCCTGCGGATAGTCCTCCGCGCGTTTGACGTCGCCGGCCAGGAATCCGCGGCCAAGCGGCGCGAAGGGCACTAGGCCGATGCCCAGCTCCTTCAGCGCCGGGATGATCTCGGGCTCGAGGTTGCGCTCCCACAACGAGTATTCGCTCTGCAGCGCCGAGACCGGATGCACGGCATGCGCGCGGCGGATGTTGGCAAGGCCCGCTTCCGACAGGCCGAAGAAGCGCACCTTGCCCTCCGCCACCAACTCGCCGACAGCGCCCGCGACATCCTCCATCGGCACCGCGGGGTCGACGCGGTGCTGGTAGAGCAGGTCGATGCGGTCGGTGGCGAGTCGCTTCAGCGAAGCGTCGACCACCTCGCGTATATGGTCGGGCCGGCTGTCGGTGCCGGCCTGCTTGCCGTCGACGATGCGGAAGCCGAACTTGGTCGCGATCGTCACCTGGTCGCGCCGATCTTTCAGCGCGCGCCCGAGCAGCTCCTCGTTGACGAACGGCCCATAGACCTCGGCCGTATCAAGAAAGGTGCAGCCGAGCTCGATCGCCCGGTGGATCGTCGCGATCGACTCCGCCTCGTCGGCCGGGCCGTAAGCCTGGCTCATGCCCATGCAGCCGAGGCCGATGGCCGAGACTTCGAGCCCCTGGCTGCCGAGTTTGTGTCTGCCGAGGCTCATATGTCCTGTCTCCCGCGAAAAATCAGCGCTCGCGAAATTATAGGGCCGGCGGGCGGCGCGTCCAGCGCCGGGCCGGCAGCGCTTGATCCAGGTCAAGGAACCCGCAACAGGGCGTCGTATAGTGGGTTTGTCTTGGGAAGGACACAAGGCGGGCAGGTGGTTCCGACCGACTCCACTCCCTCGGGGACCCGACGGAGCCACCTAGACCGCCGCCTGGCGGGCAAGACCCGGGGCGCGCCGCCCGAACCCGTTTCGGCGGCGCGCCTTGAAGCGTCAGACGCGCCGCGACGGCTTTGCGACGGACTCTGCCGCCGTGCGAACGATCGGCGCGCGCGGCTTCACGCTTCACTTCAATAATACGGCGACAGGCACTGCTGGCGAGGTCCGTCATAGGGCTGGTAGCTGTTGTCCCAGGCGCGGTAGGAGCGGTAGCGGTCATAGCACCAGCGCACATGGGCGGCCGCCAGGCGCGCCGCGGGGGGAGGCGCGACCGTGGCGGCCGCCACGCCGGCCGCGAAGGCGGCAGCCGGGAACCAATATCCATTGTAGTAGCGGTAGCCAGGGCGCACGCGCCAATAGCCCCGGTAGCCATTGTAGTAATAAACACCGCCGACGACGTAGAAGCCGCGCCGGTACCAGACGGGCGTCGCCTGGCTGGTCGCGTATGCCTGGCCCGGCACGGGCATGATCGGGACGGCCTCGGCCGGCGAGGCCAGCATCGATGCGCCGAGCACCAGGCCGCAAAACGCTGTCGCTATCCATTTCATCGTCTCTCTCCTTGTTCTGTGTCGTGGGGATCACGGGCGCTTCAGCGCCCGCAGTTCGGAAATCGAGAGCGCGCCGTCGCCATCGGTGTCCGCCTGCAGCAGCCGGTCGGGAATGGCGGCCGTGAATTCGTCACGCGAGATCTTGCCGTCGCCGTTGCGGTCCATGCGGCTCGCCTCGGCCTGCAGCCCCGCGAAGCGCGCGGCCTGGATGTCGCGCTTCGCCTTGACCTGCGTCACCGCCGCGCGCACCTCGTCGGGATCGAGCACGCCATTGTGGTTGGCGTCCAGCCGGTCGAACATCCGCGCCCGCGCTGCCTGGATCTCGCTGAATTCGAGCTTTCTGTCGCCATTGGTGTCGATGCGCCGGAACGCTTCCCGGCCGCCCTGGTCGGCGGCGAAGGCGCTGCAGCCGCACAGAAGCAGCCCGGCGAGGGCCGTCACGATCTTGGTCATCTGGGTCTCCGCTGTGATCGACGGCTCGCCGCGGACCGTCCTTGCAGCGCCTCCTACGCGGGAGCTCGACGGCTCCTACGCGCCTCCTGCGAATTTTCCGGAGCGGCGCTGCGGGCGACACCGGCGCGATGGCGGCCAACAAAAAAATCCGGACGCCGGCGTAGGAGCACGGACCGGGCTGCGTATTGGCCGACAGTCGCCCCCGCGACGTGACAGTCGAAAGGACCAACCATGAAACACTCAGCGATTCTTGCGGGTCTGCTTCTCGGGCTCGTTCCGCTCTGCGCTGCCGCCGCGCAGGACATGCCCGGCCACCGCATCCTGCAGCGCCTTGACACCAATGGCGACGGCGCGATCTCGAAGGACGAGATCCTCGCCGCCCGCGAACGTCTCTTCAAAAGGCTCGACCGTAACGGCGACGGCGTCATTGACGAGAACGAGATCGAGACCGCCCGCCAGGCCATCGAGGACCGCGCCCAGGCGGCCGAGGCCCGCCTCGGCAAACGCTGGCGGCGCATGGACAAGAATGGCGACGGCAAGGTCACCGAGAACGAGTTCCAGGCCAGCACGCCGCTCTTCGATCTCGCCGACCGCAATGGCGACGGCAGGCTCTCCGCCGACGAGATCGCGGCCATCCGCAAGATCGTGGCTGCTCACGCCAATTGACCAACCTGCCTTCCGGAAAGGAAATGACATGCTTTCAAGACTCAAACTTCCGCTGCTTTGCCTCGGCGCGATGGTCGTCTGGTCGGTCGCTTCCCCGGCCTCGGCCGAGGAGTGGACGCGCAAGACCGCGCATGGCGGCGAATTGAGCCGCAGCGTCGACCGGGACGGCAATATCTACACCGGCTCGACCACGCGCACCGGACCGAATGGCGGCACCTACACGTCGAATTCAACCTGCAAGGCCGGCGTTGTTGACCGCTGCTCCAGGAGCTATTCTGCCACCGGGCCGAACGGCAAGACCGTTTCAGGTCAGCGCTACAGCGCGGCCGGACCGTTTGGCGGCCGTTCTGTCGGCAGCTTCACGGGCCCGAACGGCAACACGGTTCACGGCTTCCGCCGTTGGCGCCGCTGACATCTGGTGGTGGACTTGACGTCGGAATTCGCTTTTCTACCGAGCCGGATCGTCGCGGATGTCTCGCTCGCCGCCGGAGGTTCGTCGACCGGTGCGCGCCGCCGTGCGGGATGAAGCTGCCGATGGCGACGGGGAACTGCTGGCCCGCATCGCCGCGGGCAGCCAAGCGGCTTTGTCCGCGCTCATGGCCCGCCACGGCCGTGGACTGCGGACATTCGCCGCGCGTTATCTCGGGCATGCCGCCGATGCCGAGGACGTGGTGCAGGAGGTGTTCGTGACCGTCTGGAAACAGGCCGCGCGCTTCGACCCCGGCCGGGCGCGCGCCTCGACATGGCTCTACCGGATCACGGCCAACCGCTGCATCGACCAGCGCCGGCGCCGCGCGCTGCGCAATTTCTTCGGCCTGGACGACATCTCCGAGGAGCCGGCCGCGCCGGAAGCGAATGCCGAGACCGCGACGGCGGCCAGGCAGGAGCTGGCGATCGTGCGCGACGGCCTGTCTCGCCTGCCGGAGCGCCAGCGGATGGCGCTGCTTCTGCGGGCGGTGGGCGAGCTTGACATCGGTGCGATCGCCGAGGTGATGGGCGCCAGCGCGGGCTCGGTCGAACAGTTGCTCGTGCGCGGGCGCCGTGCGCTCAGGGACCATTTGGCAGATGCGGCCAGGGGCCGCGAAAGGAAGTCCTCATGACACGCGAGGAATTCGAGAAGAACCGGCGCCGCTTCGGCGACGACATCGACGCCTGGCCGGCGCCCTTGAGAGGACCGGCCCTGGCATTCATGGCTCTTGACGGCGATGCCGGGGCCGATGGGGCGCTCGACAGGCTCGTGCGGCAGGCCGCGCTGGTCGAGGGCGATGATCGCGCTTTGGCGCGCAAGGTGATGGCGCGCATCGATCACGGCGCGACGCGTCCTTCGCTGGTGCCGCGCTTCCTCGTCGCGCCGGCCGGCATCGCTGCTTGCGCCGCGGCCTTGCTTGTCACTGCGACAATCGCCGGTTACCAGGTGGCGCGTCTTCAGGACCAGTCGCAGGATTCCGAGCTTCTGGCGCTCGCCGCGGGAGCCAGGCTTCCCGATGACGGCGGACCGCCGATCGTCGGCAACGCGGGTGAGGGGGACGCGCTATGAACGGTCGCTCGTGGATCTGGACCGCGGTGCTGGTTGTGCTCGCCCTTTCGCTCGCGCTCAACTTCTTCTTCGTCGGCTATGCCGCGCATGGCCTGCGCCAGGCGGCCGTCGCGCGCGGGCTGCTTGCGGAGGTCGCGGGGGCCTACTCGCCGGAAGTGCGCAAGGAGTTCCGCGCGGTCATGCGCGACAACCGCGCCCGCACGTTCGAAGCTCTGCGGCAGCTGCGCGCGGCGCGCGCCGACCTAACTGCGGCCGAGAAGGCGCAGCCTTTCGACGAGGCGGCAGTCAGGCAGGCGATGGCCGCGGTGCGCGCCGCCACCACCAACCTTCAGGCGACGGTGCAGGATTACCTGCTCGCCGCCATGAAGAACGTCAACGCGAAGCCGGCCGGGTGAGCCATCGCCCCACTCGCGGCACAATCGCCGTGACCTATTCGCGTGTCGGAACCATGATGACGAACCAATGCGGCACGACCGGCTTGTCCTGATATTGCTCCGGCGCGAGCTCGTCGCCGGCCTGCGGGCGATGCGGCGCCGCGATCTCGCCTGGATCGGGCTCGGCGGCGGCGCGCTGCTGGCCTATGCCATCGCCGATATCGTGCTCGCCCTGCATGCCGCGGCGCCGAAATTGCGGGACGCCCAGCTTCTGTGGACCCTTGGCCTGCCGCTCACCCTGGCCGTGCTCGGGGCGCTCACGGGCAACGCGGTGTCCGGGCTCTGCCTTGAACGGGCTTTCGCGCCCTTCCTCAAGGCGCTGCCGCTTGCGCCCGGACAGCGCCGCCACATGGCCGGCAGGGCGACGCTGGCGATCTTCGTGCCGCTGGGCGTCCTGGTTGGTGTTTCGGCGGGCTTCGCCTGCGCCGTCATTGGAAAGCCGTTGCCGGGGGGCTGGGGCCTGGGCGCGGCGATCCCGTTTGCCTTGGGCTTCGGCACGGCCGCCCTTTGGCGCCTGCGGCGGCCACGCCTTCTCCTCGATGAGGTGGCAAGCGAGACGGCGCCGGTTGGTTGGCCCTGGCTGCGCCGCCTCGACCGGGCGCGCCCGCGCTGGCTTTCGAGCTGGGCCTGGAGACTGCCGGGCGGCCATTTGCGGCCGTCATGGAAAATGGCCGCGGCTTGCCTGCCGCTCGCGGTCGCGGCCATCCTTGGCGCATGGGCAAGCCTTGCCGGCCGCACAGCCGGGCCGGCGGCGGTCGCAGGCCTGGCGGGCGGCATTCTCGTCTTCATGCTCAGCCTGCGCTGCCAGCCGCTCGGCTCGCCGGTGCTGCGCACGGCGCCCATCGGCTTCACCCGCGTGTGGCTGCGGCTGGTGCAACTGCCGCTGCAATTGTCGCTCGCCTTCTTCCTGCTGCCGGCGGGCGCGGCGCTCGCTGCCGAGCCGTCGGCATGGGCCGTGCCGGTGGCGGGCGGACTCTGGCTGCTGGTGCTGAACGGCGCCTATGCGGTCTTCGGCGCCTATTTCCTCAACGCGCCTTTCGTCGCCATGATGAGCTTCGCCAGCGCGCTCGCCTATGCCAGCTATGAAACGCTCGAATATGGCCGCACCGTGCTACTCGGCCTGGCGGCGCTGGTGTTCTTCCTGTGGCATCGCGCCCGACAGAGGTATCGCAATGGATGAAGTCCTCGCCGTCAGTGGGCTCAGCGCCGGCTATCGCGGGCGCGCCGTGGTGCGCGGCATCGATCTTTCGCTCCGCCGGGGCGACATAGTCGGCCTGCTCGGCGCCAATGGGTCGGGCAAGTCGACCCTCATTAGGGCGATCACCGGCCAGATCCCGTTGATCGGCGGCAGCGTGACGGTCGGCGGCGTCGACCTGGCCGCCGCGCCGCAGCGCGCCAAGGCCAGCTTTGGCCTCGCCATCGAGCCGCACGAATTGCCGGCGCCGCTGTCGGGACGCCAGTATATCCAACTCGTTGCCTCGATCCGCCGCTGCGCGCCCCACGATTTGCCGAGTGGCGATCTGCCGGGCGGCGACCTTCTGGAGCGGCTCGAGCTCGGGCGCTGGATCGACCGCCCGATCGCCGAATATTCGCTCGGCACGCGAGCCAAGCTCGCGATCCTCGCGGCACTTCTCGGCCGGCCGCCGCTGCTGATTTTCGACGAGACGCTGAACGGCCTCGATCCCGTGGCGGCCTGGGAGGTGAAACGCGTGATCACCGCGCTCTGCGCGAGCGGCCGCCACGCCGCGGTCGTGTCGACCCATGTGGTCGAGGCCGTGCCGGCGCTCTGCAGCCGCGCCGTCCTGATGGCCGAGGGAAGCCTGAGCCGGAGCTGGGATGCGGCCCAACTGGCCGAGGCCCACAGGGTGCCTGGCGCATTTGAGGAAAGCGTAATGCAAGCGCTGAGGACGCGGGCCGCTGCCTGATCTGGAGCAATTCCAGCAAAATTGTGAGCGGTTTTCGGCATGGAATGCGGCAAAAGCAAAGCTTTAAGCCATCGGCAGCATGCGGCGCATGATCAGCGAGGCGTGGCCGCCCACGCCGTGTGCCGCCTCCCGGCGTTCGACCACCTCGAAGCCGTGCTTGCGGTAGAAGGCGATCGCGCGGTCGTTGCCCTCGATCACCTCCAGCGCGATCGAGGGGATGCCGGCATGGGCGGCAAGCACGGCATGCAAAAGGTCGACCGCAAGCCCGCTGCCGAATGCCTGCGGCTCGATATGCAGCCGCTCCAGCGTCACGTCGCCCTTGGCGTCCATCGCCGCCATCGCATAGCCGGCGATCGAGCCGTCGGCGCGTTCGGCGACGAAGGACATCTTGTCCTCGTCCTGGAGTTCTTGCGCGAGCTTGTCCGGCGCATGCCTGTCGTCGGAAAGCCGGGCCACGGTCTCGTCGCCCATGATCGGCGCGTAGGTCCGCCGCCAGGATTGGCCGAGCAGCCGCGACACATCGGCAAGGTCGTTCCTCGTCATAGCCCGGATGCGGGTCATGGTCTTGGTCCTTGTTTCGATTTGAAGATAGGGCGAAGCGCGGTGCGGGGCCAACCCCCGGGGCGCGCAGAAGGCGGCGCTCTTTCGGAGCGTTCAAGCGGCTATCGCGGGCAGCGGAAACGTCCTGCATGCCGCCGCCGGATAGCCCGCTGCCGGACCGATAGAGGCGGCAGCGGGCCATTGATGCGACGGGAGTGCTGTCCCGCCGAGCAGGAGACACTGCTCACCTTCAATTTACACGGGCGTCGACAGCGAACGCGACTTACGGATTCGTAAGCTCATTCACGATGACGTTCCCAGTCGCGCCCGGCGGCGCATCGCCCGCCGCTAGAGCAATTCCAGGAAAAGTGTGAGCGGTTTTCCGTCCGAATTCAAAACAAAGAGATAGAGCGGCTCGCCGTTCCGTGAAACGGTGAAACGCTCTAGCCGGCCGGGTGAAGCAATGCCTCTCACGCCGCGCGCGGCTCGGCCGGCTTCCCCGCTTCGCGGAACCGTCGGCCGAAGACCATCAACTGCCGAGCCGTGTTGTTGCGCAGGCGGCGCAGGCGCCATTCCAGCCCGTTGTCGGTGGTAATGCGCTTGGCATAGATGCTGGCGCGCAGAGCCTTGGCATCGGCCGCGACCTTGATCGGATCGTCGTAGAAGGCGCAGATCTTGTCGGCCGCCATGCCGGGCGTTTCGAGCCAGGCCGGGATATGCCTGGAACTGAGGCAATCGACATCGGTAAGCACGCGGTTTATCCCGTCGCCTTGCGCCGGGCAGGTCGTGGCGAACGCATCGCCGATGAAGACGACGCCGTCGCGGCGATGGCCCCGCGTCGTCGTCAGGCTGACCTGCCGCACCTCGACCTCGCTGGCAACGGCGAAGTTGCCACATCGCGCGGCAATCTCCGGCATCAGGTCTTTCAGCATTTTTTGCGGATTCTCGCGGAACGCCCGCACCCATGGATCGGCGACGGTCCGATAGACGAACATGTTCGCCCGAAGCCGCTCGCCGATGCGGAAGATGGTAAGAAAGGCAATGCGATCGGCGACACGCTTTGCGTAGAAGGTGAGGGACTGCAGGCCGAATTCCTGCGGCGTGATCGCAAGATCGAAGCCCATCGACAGCGAATGCGCCTTCGATTCCTCGATGCGCTCGACGCCGATGGCGCGCCGCACCGCCTCGCTATAGCCGGTGGCGACCACCAGAAGCCGGGCATCGATGACGGAACCATCGGTGAGCACCAGGCGCTGTCGGTCCGGTCCGGTCGTTACCTCGGCGACCTTGCCCACCGTCAGCGGCACTTCTGGAGGCAGCGCGGCGCGCATGCCGTTGACCAGCGGCGCGTATGAGAAGGCGTATTCGAAGGTCTGCTTGCGCTCGAACAACTGGCCGAAACGGAAGACATGGAGGTCGGTCATCGGCGTGGAGAGCGATCTGAAGACCTGGCCTAGGCCAAGCTTTTCGAACAGCCCCATCTGTTCCCCGCGGGTTTTCTCGGCCCGGAATTCGTCATGGTGGACACGATGCGGATCGATCAGCGCCACCTTACGGCCCGCTTTGGCGAGCGTTATCGCCAGAACGGTACCGGCCAGCCCGGCGCCGACGATCGCCACTTCCACCTCGGTCCGGCCGGGCGGGGCTGCGGGCGTTTCGCGGTTCTCGGTGATGCTCATTGCTTGTCTCCACGGCCCGTCGGCATGCTTTTCCGCCGCTGGGCCTGCTTCCAGCGCGGCGCTATTGCCGAACCATCAATGAATTCCAGTCCGCCCGCTTCGTTGAGCGTATGCAGCTTGCGGCCGGCCCAGCCGGCGCCCGGGTTGAGGATCGTCTCGACGACCTGTTCGAAGCCGGTGTCGTCGAGCCGCGTGACCCGCGCGATGCCGAGCGCGGCGCCATAGCTCCGGCGGCAATCCTGCACCGGACGCAAAAGCTGCCCGCCGCGGCTCACCATGCGGCCCGCCGGACGCGCTGACGCGATGTCGATCAGCAGCGGGTTCTTCGGATGCGGCGTCCACGGCCCGCGGAAATCCGGCGCCGACCACAGATGCAGCTGGTCCGAGAAGGCGCCGCCACCGTCGCGCACGGTGGCGAACATCCACCAGCGCCCGCGATGCTCTACCAGCGTGGCGTCGCTCGCGACGATGTCCGACAGCAGCGTCGCTTCCCTGATCCAGCCGCCGGGGAAGGCGGTGGCGCGGTAGAGGTCAACGGTCCGGTTGGCGCCGCTCTCCGGCACCATCCACATTTCGCCGTCGCGCTCGAACACGAAGGGGTAGGAGAGGTGGTAGGGCAGTTCCAGCACCGGCTTCGGGGCGCCTGCCGGACCGTTCGGGCCGAAAGCCACCGCCGACAGAATCGCCTTGCCGGTGCGGTGGATATAGTCCTCGACGAACAGCGTCACCTGGCCGCGGTAAAGCACCGGGAACGGATCGGCGTAGAAGCGGCTGCCGTCGTCAGCCAGGTCGTGCCAGCCCGATTGCGGATGGGCGCGCAGATCGTAAAGGTCCTTGCCTGCGGCTTCGCGCCAGCCGACCCGCCAGTGCGGGGCGTTGTAGCACAGATGGTATATCTGCTGGACGATGCGCCGCGCCGTGGCCTTGGCGGCGCGCACGCCGAGCTTCGTGGCCGACGGCATGGGCGGGGGCGCCGCCCCGGATGGCGGTTCGGGCAGCACAGGCAGGTGCGAGCGCGCGGCGCCGGCCACCGCCGCCACGATCAAGCTGGCCGTGCGCGCCAGCATGTCCTGGAAGGACGCCAGCGCGATGCCGTGATATTCGGTGCCGAGCCGTCCTTCGACGACCGTCGCGCCGTTCTGCTCCAGGCGGGCGCGCGGCGTGCGGCCGGCAAGGATGAGCGCCAGCAGGGCTTCCTCGCCGCAGACGCCGTCATAGGCGAGCCGCCAGACCTTTCCGCCTTGCCCGACATCGCCGACGAGGTCGATGGTGAGATCGGCCGGCGCGGACGCCCTCGCATGGCCGGCGAACGTCGAAATTGGCACACGCCTGGCCGTCCCATTGGCGGGCAGGCGGTGGATGAGCGTCTCAAGCTGGAACAGCGCCTCGGCCGCGCGCGGCACGCCGCCCGCCGCCGGACGCGCGTCGATGCAAAGCTCGACGCCGGGCAGCAGCGACAGGCGTTCGGCCAGCGCGACATGGAAGGCGCGCACGGCATTGCCGTTGAGACGCAGGCTCAGGCGCATGGCCGGCACGCGGGCAATTTGCTTCCGGAGCCGGCAGGTTTGCCCGCCAGGTCTAGTTCCCGCCGCATGCGCACAATGTCTCCAATTTCAGCCGCACCTAATGTCTACTGTGTCAGTGCAAACTTCGTGCCATCGCAGCCCCAATTTATGAACATAATTAACAGTGTTTTAATCGTTGCCGGGAATAGCTAGGCCAACGCCGCATTTCTCGTCTTGCCGGCCGATCGAGCGTTGTCGGAGCGACCTTTGCAACCACCCCTGCTCATGGTGCCTCAGCACAACGCGCCGGAGGCGGCCCCTCCGGCGCCGGCCTATTACGCGCCCCCGCCCGCGCCGGCATCGGGCACTGTCGAGCTTGGCGATCTCGGCCGCATCCTGCTGCGGCGCCGCGTCCTGATCCTTGCCGTCACCGCGCTGCTCACCGCCATGACGCTCGTCTACACGATGCTGACGCCGGCGCTCTATTCCTCGACGGCGCAGATCATCGTCGACCCCGAGGACCTGCAAGTCGTCACCAACGACGTCAATCCGAGCCGCATCTCGCCCGACGGCGGCATCACCCAGGTCGAGAGCCAGGTCAGCGTCGCGCAGTCGAACGGCGTCCTGCTGCGCGCGATCAAGGCGACGAACCTCACAGAAGATCCGGATTTCAACGGGCAGGGCGTTCTCGGCCGCTGGATGGGCAAGCTCTTCGGCGACAGCGACACCGACAGGACGGCGACCACGCTGGACTCGCTGCGTCGCGTGCTTGCGGTCAAGCGCGACGACAAGGTGCTGGTGCTCAACATCATCATCACCGCCAGGAGCGCGCAGAAGGCGTCGGACCTCGCCAACGCCATCGCCAATGCCTACCTTGCCGACCAGGCCGACGCGCGCAAGGACAAGGCGGCCAAGGCCTCCGAGGCGATCACCGCGCGGCTCGACGAACAGCGCAAGCGCGTCGAGCAGGCCGAGAACGCGGTCGAGGCCTACCGCTCGCAGCACAACATGGTGATGGCCCAGGGCAATCTGGTGAGCGACCAGGAACTGACCGGGCTCAATGCCGAGCTGACCGCCGCGCAGGCGCGCACCCAGCAGCTGAAGGCGCAGGTCGATCAGCTGCGCAGGCAGGGGAGCGCGACGGACGCGACCTCGGAGGCCACGCGCTCCTCGACGATTTCGAGCCTCAGGGCACAGGAAGCGGCGCTGGTCGACCAGATCGCCCAGCTCGGCACCGGGCTCGGGCCGCGCCACCCCTCGATGATCGCCGCCCAGCAGCAGCTGCGCGACCTGCACGCGCTGATCCAGCGCGAGCTCGGCCGCATCGTCACCGCGGCGGAGACCGACTATGAGCGGTCCCTGGCCAACCAGCAGGCCCTGCAGGCCAAGGTGGCGGCGCTGAAATCGAAATCGCTCGATACCGACCAGGCTTCGGTGCGCCTGCGCGAATTGCAGCGCGACCTCGACGCCGTGCGCACCGTCTATGCCAACTACCTGCAGCGCGCCCAGGAAACGCGCGAGCAGACCAATGTCGACAGCACCAATGCCCGCGTCATCTCCTATGCCATGCCGGCGCTGAAGAAGAGCTGGCCGCCGAAGGGGCTGCTCGTGTTCGGCGCCGTGTTCGGCGGGCTGGCGCTGGGCATCGGGATGGCGCTGATCGCCGAATATCTTTCCCCGACCGTGCTTTCCGCGAACCAGATGCAGACGGCCATCGAGGCGCCGGTGCTGGGCGTGCTGCCGGGCAGGGGACGCCGCCGCTTCGGCCGCGCCGGCGGCGTGGCGCGGAAGACCGACGCCGTTGCCGGACTGGCGCTGCAGCGCATCGCCGCCGCCACAAGGCGTCCGCCCGATTGGCCGCTGGTGCCTTCGATCCTTGTGGCGTCGCCGCCCGAGGACAAGGCGCAGCGCTCGAGGGTTGCATGGCAGCTCGCCAACGCGGCGGCGACCAGGGGACGGCGCGTGCTGCTCATCGACATCAATGCCGGCAAGGGCCAGAGGGACCCGCAGCCCGGCGTGCTCGACGTGCTGCGCGGCGAATATCCGCTCGACGCGGTCAGCCGCTATGCGCCTGGCAGTTCCGTGGCGCTCATCGGCCGGGGCCGCCCGGCCGCGGTGTTCCAGGAAGCGCAGGCGCTCTATTTCGCCCACCGCATGCTGGCCGAGGCCAATCGCAGCTTCGAGCTTGTCGTCGTCGACGGCGGCGCTCTGGCCGACGATCTCAACGTCCTGCCGCTGGTCGCCATGGCCGACGAGATCCTGCTCGTCGCCAGGCTGAACGCGACGCCGATGCGCGATGTCGCGTCGACCTCGGAAGCGGTCTCCGTGATGGGGCGGCTGCCGACCGGCGCCATGCTGGTCGACGAGGCGGCCTGACATGGCCTCGGTCCTGGCGGGTCCCGTTCGACCTGTCCCGGCTCCGGGCTACGGCATGGGGGGCCGGCGCGCTGTCCCGGTCGACACGCTGACCCGGCTTGGCATCACCGTGGCGGTGCTGCTTCTGTTTTCCGTCTCGGGCGGCATGCTGTGGCTGGCCGGCTACAATTACGACGGCCTGCAGGGCAGCCCGCTGAGCAAGATCCACCCGTCCACCTATCTCTTCGTGCTCGTCTTCGTCTGGCGCTCCTGCACCTTCGGCAATCCGGTCGGCTACGTGGTCCATGTCACCAACAAGCGCCCGGCAACCATGCTGATGGCGGTCATCTCCACGGTGCTTCTCTTCGTTGTCATCCTCAGGCAGCGCCCCGGCATGGCCGGCATGATCGACACGTTCGTCGCCCCGGCGCTGGTCGTGCTGCTGCTCAGCGAGGACGACGAGAAGACCTTTGCCCAGCTGCGGATCGTCATCCATGCCGTGATGACGGTGAACGCGTTGATGGCGCTGTTCGAGTTCGGCACCAAGCATCTGGTATTCCCCTACAGGTTCGACGGCGCCGTGTTCGTCAACGACTTGCGCTCGACGGCGCTGCAGGGGCACCCGCTCTCCAACGCCACGGTCACCTCGATCTATGTGCTGTCGCTGCTGTCGGGTTCGCGCTCCCTGTCGACGCCGCTCAGGCTGGCGCTTGTCGGCCTGCAGTTCTGCGCGCTGGTCGCCTTCGGCGGCCGCTCGGGCATGGTGCTGACGCTCCTGCTCGGCGGCGTCTATATGCTCATCCAGGGTCTGGCGCAGCTCAGGACCGGACGCGTCAACCTTCTGGGCGCCGCGCTGGTGATCATGCTCGCCGCGATGCTGCCGCTGGCGGTCGCGCTTGCCGGCTATTACGGCTTCTTCGACGCCCTGCTCGGACGTTTCGTCTCCGACAGCGGCAGCGCCAATGCCCGCGTCGAGATGTTCGACCTCTTCCGGCATCTTGAGCTGCGCGACCTGATCGTCGGCCCCGATGTCGACCTGCTCGACAGCATGCGCCGGATCACCGGCCTGGAGCAGGGCATCGAGAACCCGATCCTGCGCTTCACGCTCTACCAGGGGGCGTTCTTCACGCTCCTGATCTTCTTCGGCTTCGCGCTGTTCATGCATGAGGTCGCGCGCCGTTGCCATCCGGGCATCTGGCTGCCGATGCTGGGCTGGCTCATCCTGCTCAACACATCCGAAAGCATCGCCTCCAAGACGACGCTGATGACCAAATTCGTGGTGATCGCGCTGGCGCTGTACCGGCCGGCGCGGGTCGAAAGCAAAATGCCGGGAACACGAAACGCCGGCTTTCGTCATGCTCTTTTGTAAAACCAAACCCTTGGAGCGGTTTGGTCATTCAACCCGTCAAGCGCGCGGCATCGTCAGCCCGAGCGCCTCGACCATCGCCGGATCCAGCGCGCGGGTTGTGTCGTCCATCATGCCCATGCCGTCGAACAGGTCCCAGAACGCCCAGGGAAAGCCGGCGGCTTCCGCACTCTGCCGCACATCGGCGATGTAGCGGGCGCGGTCGGGATTGGGCGCGGCGGTGTAGCGGGCGTCGGTTCGCAGCGCGCCGAACTCGCCCATGATGATACGCCCGGGCACGATGCGGTGGCCGTCCGCCCATTCGCTCACCTGCGCGAGATAGCCGTCGATGAAGCCGCGACCGGGCTGCGCGTCGAAATAGACTTTGAGCACCTTCTCGGTCTCTGCATAGGCGGCCTTCTTGGATTCGTCGGACCTCTCCGTGTCCTTGGCCATCCTTGCCCTGACCGAGGCCAACGTCTGCTCCAGGGTGCCGGCGGAGGCCGGCCACGGTACGTTGTTCAGCGCGCGATAGACCGGCTCGCGCATCCATGGCGCGCCCTGATGGCTGAACAGGTAGGGCTCGTAGAAGTGGAAGGTGAACAGGATCGGCTCGAATACCGCGAGCGGCGCCGGGTCGAGCGCGGTGAGGCCCCGCACCATCGAGCCGCAGCCCCCGGTGACGACGATCGGCAGGTCTCTCGCCGAATCCCGCGCGGCGCGGAGCAGCGCCGCCTGCACCTTGGGCCATGCCTCGGAGGAACAGTCCTGCGGCGGCTCGTTCACCGGTTCCAGCGCAACCCTGCCGGGCTCAATGTCCTTGAGCATGCCGGCCAATTCGGCGACGAAGACCCGGTAGCGGGCGAATTCCGGCGCGCCGGTGCTGGAAACCATGCGCTCCGGATTCCAGTAATGGGTAGCGCCGTTGGCCTGGACGTTGACGATGACGCCGAGACCGGCGGCTAGCGCGCTCTTCACCGCCGCGCTGAGCATCGCCATGAGGTCGGCGAGCCGGCCTGCATCGGCGGCCAGGAACGGGCCCGGGTCGACAGGCAAGCGGATGAAGTCGAGGCCGCTGGCGCGCAGCCGGGCAAGGTCGGCCGGCGTCGGCACTGGCCGCTGCGACTGGAACGGCGGCCAGTCATAGTCGGTGCGGGGCGCGGGAAATTCGCGCGTCAGCGCAAACCAAGGCCAGGCGTTGACGCCGCGCCTGAAAGGCCATTCGCCGGCGGCACGCGCTTTGGATGCGAGCGGCCCAACCGCCAACGGCGCCGTTGCCGCGACCAGCGCCGCGCCGAGGAGACGGCGGCGTGACCAGCCAGTCATGCGTGCCCAGTCATGCGCGCCCCAGTCATGCGTGCCCCAGTCATGCGTGCTTGGCGCGGTCGGCTTGCGCCGGGGCGGCCGTGGCGGCGCCGAGCTGCCGCAGCGCTTCCTTCTCATAGGCGGCGAGCACGTCTTCCCAGCGGAAGTCTTCGCTGGCGCGTGCCCGCGCCGCCTTGCTGCAGCGCGCCACCAGCGCGTCATCGGCGAGCGCCGCGTCGATCCGTGCGCTCAGGCTGTCGGTGTCGTTGAAATAGATCGCCGCCTCGCCGGCGACCCAGCGATTGTAGCGGTTGTCATGCGCGATCACCATGTTGCCGGCGGCCAGCGCCTCGACCAGCGACGGGTTGGTGCCGCCCACCGTGTGGCCGTGCATATAGGCGCGCGCATGGTAGCGCAGCGCCCTCACAGTCGAATGGTCGTAGATCGCTCCGGGCATCACCACCGTGGTGCCTGCCGCCTCGCGCACGGCGCGGTGATAGGGGATGTCGTTGTTGAGCGTGCCCAGCACCACCAGCTTCATGTCGCCGCGCTCGCGGCGGCGGAAGGCTTCGATGATCGGCAGGATGTTGTTGTCGGGCTCGATCCGCGCGATCGAGACCAGATATTTGCCGGGCTCGAGCCCGAGCGCGCGAACGGGTTCCTCCGGCGCCGAGGTCACCGGGTCGGCGCCATAGGCAATGGTGGCGATGGCGCTGCGCGGCCGCCGCGTCGCAAGGTGGTCGGCGATCGCCGGGTGGTCGGCGATGAGACGGTGCGAGAGCCAGGCGCCGATCCATTCGTTGAGCCAGAACCAGGCGCGCGCCGCCGGCCCCCATTTCGGCCGCCGCCACTCGATGCCGTCCATATTGGTGATGATCTTGCGCCGCATGAGCCTGAGCCAGGTCAGGAACACCGCGCCGTTATAGCCGAGCACCAGGCACACGCCCGGCCGCCTGGCGGCGTCGAGCACGCATTGCCAGTCGAATTCCAGCGTCGCGCGCGGCCCCCTGGAGGCGACCTCGATGGTGATGAGCTCGATGCCGCGCCAGGTGTCAATCGTCACCCTTTGGCCGACGCGCTCGACTTCCTTCTGGCAATAGACGCCGACCTTCCAGCCGCGTGCGGCCAGGAAAAGCGCAAGGCGCTCGGCGAAAGTCTCGAAGCCGCCATGGGAAGCCGGAATGCCGCGCGTGCCCAGGATCAAGATCGAAGGCTTTTCGATCGGGGTGGAGGGTCGTTCCGGTTTCAAAATGAAGGATTCCCCCGGTCCGGTCATGGTTGTTGTCATGTCAATGACCGCCCAGCAACTTCCGTGCCAGGGGTACCCCAAGATGAACACTCGCACGAAGATGTAAAATTTCTCTTCAGAACGCGGAGCTTGCTTCATTATCGGTCAACTTTCCCGACCTATCTGTGTCGATACGGGGCACGGTTGGTTTTAGGGGTCGCAGCCGGGCGCTCGAGACCCGGCACGATCCTTGCTCCCGAGGCCTGCAATGGCCACCGCTCGGCAGAGCGGCGTGCAGATTTGGCATCAAGTTCCTTCCGCGCTCGAAAGGCCCAGTGCCGAGCGGACTCGGGGTGCAGGTGGAAAGATTGAAATGCGCATAGCCTGCGTTCATCAGGGCTACGAGCTCTATGGTTCGGACCGCAGCTTCGCTGAGAGCGTGGCTGCGCTGCGCGCCGCGTTTCCGGCCGCCGAGATCGAGGTCGTGCTGCCGCGCGAGGGGCCGATCGTCGACATCCTCGCGCCGCATGCCAGCCGCATCGTGTTCGAACCGCTCTGGGTGCTCAGGCGCCAGGCGATGCTCAGGCTCGCCACCGTCGAGATGGCGCGGCTGCCGGCGGCGCTATGGCGCGCCTGGCGCCGCATGCGGGGCAGCGACCTGACCTATATCAACACCTCGATCATCGCCGACTATGCGCTGGCCGCGAGGCTTTTGCCGCGCAAGGCGCTGCTGCACATCCATGAGATCCCCGAGGGCATATTGCGCAAGGTGCTTGTCGTCCTGATGCGCTGGAGCCGCGCGGACCTGATCTTCAACTCGCGCGCCACGCGCGCCACGTTCGGCGATCCGCCGGCCGTCGATGCCAGGGGGCGGCGCACGCATGTCGTCTATAACGGCGTGGCCGGGCCGCTGGCCGCCCTGCCGGTGACCTATGACGGCAGCCGCCCGCTCAGGGTCTTGCTGCTTGGCCGCGTCAACCGCATCAAGGGGCAGGAAGTGCTGCTCGAAGCGGTCGCCTCGCTTCCCGCCGCGCTGCGCGATCGCATCGAGGTTCGCCTCGTCGGCGGCGCCTTCGAAAGTGTCGAGCGCGAGCACGCCCTGGCCGAACTGGTCGGGCGCATGGGGCTGGCAGGACGTGTAGAGGTGCTGCCCTTCGTCTCCGACCCCGCCGACCACTATCGCTGGGCGGACATCGTTGCGGTGCCGTCGCGCCGCCCGGAGTCGCTCGGCCGCGTCGCCATCGAGGCGATGGGCTGGGGCAGGCCGCCGCTGGTGTCGGCGATCGGCGGGCTGGTGGAAGTGGTGGCCGACGGCGAGACCGGCTGGCATGTGCCGCCGGGCGATGCCAAGGCCCTTGCCGGCAAGCTCAGCGAGATCATCCAGCGGCCGGAGCTCTGGCGCGGCTTCGCCGCCGCCGGCCGGGCGCGCTACGAGGCGCTCTTCAGCGAGCATATCGCCGCCGCCGCGATCGTGGCGATCGTCGCCGACAAGCTGAAGGCAGTGACGCCGCGGCGGGGGCGGCCGCGTGTCGCCCGCGAGGCGGAGACGAGCCCGTGAAGTTCTCCTTCCCGGCCCATCTGGTGCGGCGCCTCATGCTGATGATCGGCGGCGAGGCGATGCAGAGCGGCTTCCATTTCGCCCTCAACATCGCGCTGCTGCATCTTTTGTCGGCGGAAGGTTACGGCCTCTTCGCGCTGGCCATGGTGATGGGCGGCGTCGGCCTGTCCTATATCCGCTCGCTCACCGCCGTTCCGGCCACCATTTGGATGAGCAAGAGCACCAACAGGATCGGCGTCGACGCTTACGACGTGACCTTCGGATCGGCCGCGCTTGTGGTGGCGCTGCTGATGGGGCTGGGCACGGGGCTGCTGATGCGCCTCCTGGGCGACCCCAGCGGCGTCGGCGCCGCCTGCTTCGTCTGCGTCTGGTCGCTGCGCAGCCACATGCGCACGGCATTCTTCGCGCGCCGCATGCAGCTCGTCGTCTCCATCAGCGACGCCGTGTTCACGATCGCCGGTATCGTGCTGGCGGGAGCGGCGATCTGGTTCTTCGCGGATGCGCTGCAGGCCACCTTCTTCGCGCTTGCTGCGGCCAATCTGGTCGGCATCGCCGTGCTGGTCAGGCTGGCGCGCCGCAGGCTGCGCGTCTCCTTCCGCGCGCCGACCTGGCGGCGCTATGCAAAGCTCTGGCCGCAGCTATGCTGGTCGGGGTTCAGCGCCACCACCACCAACATCCAGGGACAATCCCTGGCGCTGCTGGTCGCGGGCATCGCCGGGCCCGTCGCCTACGCGCCGCTCGCGGCGGTGCTGGTGCTGTTCGCGCCGCTGCGCATCTCGAGCCTCGCCTTCTCGAACATGCTGCAGCCGGAACTTGCAAAGCTGGTGCGCAACAAGGAATTCGACCGCGTGTGGGCGCAGGCCAAGATCTGGGCACTCGTCATGGGTTGCGGCAGCCTGGCCTATGGCTGCGGCGTTCTGTTCGTCCTGCCGATGATCAAATCGCAGGCTCTGCAGCATGCCTCGGTTGGCCTGATCGGAATTTTCGCCATCGCCAATTTTGTGCCGATCATGGCCTATGTGATGCCGCGTGTGGTCCTCGAGATTCTCGGTGATTTCCGCATAGTCGCCTTCATCACCATGGCCGGCGCGATTGTCGGGCTGGCGACGATCGGGGCCCTCTTGGCCGTCGCGCCATCGACATGGTCGCTCGCCGGCGCCGCGGTGTCCGAGACCTTCGTGCTCGTGACCTCATGGTATTTCGCGGGTCACCGCATGTGGAATTCCAAGCATCCGAACGAGCAGCGCCCCAGTGTTTTCGGCGCGTGGCGCCGCGCGGCGACGCTCGCCGTGCAGAGACGATAGGAGAATGATTTGGCAAGCCAGGCAGTGCCGATGGCCGCGATGACGACGGGCTTGGCCCACGACGAGGCGGCGCTGCACCCCGCCGGCGCCGCCAGCGGCGCCTATGCGGCGCGGCTGCACACCAGCCTTGACGAGGTCAAACCGCTCTGGCTGCGTCTCGAGACGACCGGCGTGTGCACCGGCCACCAGCATTTCGCCTGGGCCGAGGGGATCGTCGAACGCCTCATGCCCCCGAAAGCCGAGCTTGCCATCGTCGAATTGCGGGACGCCGCGTCGGGCCAACCGGTGATGCTTGTGCCGCTGATGCGGCGCCGCGCGTTCGGCCATTGGGTGATCGAGTGGCTGAGCTGCGGGGTCTGCGACTATGCGGCACCCTTGCTCGCCGACGGAACGCCCTGGACCAGGCAGTCCGCCGAGGCCGCGTGGGCGGCGGTGCTTTCCGTGCTGCCGCCGGCCGACCGCATCCACATCGCCGGTATTCCGAAGGAGATCGGCGGCGTCGCCAATCCGCTCGCCCTGCTTTCGCAGGCGCGCGATTCCATCCATTCCCGCTACGGCATCGCCATGGATGGCGACGCCGAGACCGTCGTCAAGCGCATCTGCCGTCCGTCCTTCGTCAAGGCCCTCAACAAGGACCTGCGCCGTCTGGACCGCAATGGTGGCCTGGCGTTGGTGGAAGCCGACACGCCGGCGTTGGTGGACTCGATTTTCGGCAAGCTGGTCGAAATGCGGCTCAGCCGTTTTCGCGAACTGGGCCGGTTCGATCTCCTGGCGCGGCCGCCGGTCGCCGATTTCTACCGAAGCGCGGCGCAGCGCGGCCTGGCGGACGGCTCGGTACGCGTCTTCGGCCTGCGCGCCGGTGATGTCATGGTCGCGATCCAGTACCTGGCGGTGCATCTGGGCACACTGCATGCGCTGCTGGTCGCGATCGACCAGGCCGCCGTGCCCAACGTTTCGCCCGGGCTGTGCATCATGGGCGAGCTGATCCGCTGGGGACGCGGACAGGGCTTCGACTATTTCGACCTGTCGGTCGGCAACCAGAGCTACAAGGAGCATATGGGCGCGGTGAAGTCGGTTCTGTCCGAGCTTTGCTACGGCATCACGCTGAAGGGGGTGGCGGCGAGCGAGGCCATCAAGTATCGCGGCCGGGTCGTCGCCTTCGTGCGCGACAACCCACGCCTGTTCAAGCTCGCGCAGGAATTCATGCAGCGCTGGCGGCGGCTGCGGGCGGCGCGGTGAGTGGGCGAGCTGCGCCCGGCAAATTGACTCATATTCCGCTCTCCGCCATGCTGATGGCAGCCGCATTCTTCAGCGGCATCGTGTTCGAGTGAGGCCATGGCCAGTCCCGTCGCCAGAGAGAAGTCCCGCCGCGCCGCAGTGAAGTCCGCGCTCGAGCGCCACAAGGTCTATGTCACAGCGCAGCGTTTTTCCGGCGGCACCTATAGCGCCCGCGTGCTGGTGGACGGCGAGGCGTACTGGGTCGACGAGTTCCGGCTGAGCCAGTTGCGGCAAGGGCTGACGCCCGCCGAGCTGGAACTGACGCCGGCGATCGACGATTGATCCCGGTCCCTTGCTTCGCCGCGATGTAGGAAAATCCGAAATGCTGGCGGGACAGTGGTGTGAAGGAACGCAACGCTGGCAGTGTTCGCCTGACGCCATTTCTGCCTAGCTATGCCAGCCAACCTCAAACCCTATCGCGCCAAGCGCGAATTCTCCCGCACTCCCGAGCCTGCAGGCGGCATCATCGCCGAGGGGTCCAACCGCTTCGTCGTCCACAAGCACCACGCCACCGCCGACCACTACGACCTGCGCCTCGAAGTCGGCGGCGTGCTGAAGAGCTGGGCTGTCCCGCGCGGGCCGTCGCTCAACCCGGCCGACAAGCGGCTGGCCGTCGAGACCGAGGACCACCCGATCGAATATATCGACTTCGAGGGCGTCATCCCCGAAGGCGAATATGGCGGCGGGCCGATGATCGTCTGGGACACCGGCACCTGGGCGCCGATGGAGGACGTCGACAAAAGCCTGCGCACCGGTGCCTTCAAGTTCCGGCTGGCGGGCCAGAAGCTCAATGGCGGCTGGATGCTGACAAGGCTGAAGCCCAAGCCAGGCGAGGACGAGAGCAAGAAGAACTGGCTCCTGTTCAAGGAGCGCGACCTCGCTTCAGACGCGAAACGCGACATCCTGAGCGAGCGGCCCGAGAGCGTGAAGTCCGGCCGCCGCATCGAGGAACTGGCGCCGCCGAAAAAGCGCGAGCGCCTCCCGCCTAAGCCGGGTTCGCTGAAGCCAGGCGGGCTGCCCGGCGCCGCCAAGGCAGCGCCGCCGGGCCGCATCGAGCCGCAGCTCGCCACGTCGGCGCCGAACCCGCCGGGCGGCGAGGGGCCGGCGGAGAAGACGGGCGAGCTCTGGCTGCACGAAATAAAATTCGACGGCTATCGCACCATGGCCCATGTGGTGGATGGCGAGGTGAGATTGATCACCCGCGGCGGCATCGACTGGACGAAGCGCTATGGCGACCTCTCGCAGGCCTTTTCACGCCTGCCGGTCGCCGAGGCGATCATCGACGGCGAGATCGTGGTGCTGGACGACAAAGGCATCTCGCGCTTCGCGCTGCTGCAGGACGCGCTGGCCGAAGGCGCCGGCTCGAAGCTGCATTTCTATGCCTTCGACCTTCTCCATCTCGACGGCTGGGACCTGCGCAAGGCGCCGCTCATAAGGCGCAAGGCTTTGCTGGCCGAACTGCTGGCCGGCCAGGCCGCCAATTCAGCCATCCAGTACAGCGACCATGTCGAGGGCGACGGGCGGGGACTTTACGACCAGGCCTCGAACCTTGGCCTGGAAGGCGTCGTCTCCAAGCGCGCCGACGCTTTCTACATCAGCGGCCGGACAAAAAGCTGGCTCAAGGTGAAGGCGCAAAAGACGGATGATTTCGTCATTGCCGGCTACACCGTGTCCGATCGGGCGGAGGGGTTGGCGGCGCTGGGCATGGCCGAGTTCGTCGACGGCGAATTGCACTATCGCGGCAAGGTCGGCACCGGCTTCGACAGCGACATGGCGCGCGATCTGCTCGCCCGGCTGGAGCGGCTGACCGCCGGCGCCGGCCCGCCCGAAGGCGCGCCGCGCGAGATCATGCGCGAGATGCATTGGGTGAAGCCGCTGCTGTCGGCGCGCGTGCGCTATTCGAACCGCACCGCCGACAATGCGATCCGCCACGGCGTCTTCCGCGGCCTGCGCGATGTCGGCGGGCTCACCACGCCGGCGCCGGTCAAGCGCAAGCGGCTGATCGCCGAATCCGACCTCGCCACCATCTGGGTCACCAATCCGGAGCGGCGGCTGTTCGGCAAGACCGGGCCGACAAAACTCGACATCGCCGTCTATTACGCGCTGGTCGGCGATTTCATGCTGCCGCATATCATCGGCCGCCCGGTGTCGCTGGTGCGCTGTCCGACGGGAAAACCGCAGGACTGTTTCTTCCAGCGCCACGCCTTCACCGGCATGCCGCCTTCGGTGGCGGTGTTCGAGAGCACAAACTCCGAAGGCGAGACAAAATCCTATCTCTCGGTCGAGGACGCCAAGGGCTATCTGGCGCTGGCGCAATTCGGCGTCGTCGAGTTCCACACCTGGGGCACGCACCGCACGAATCTCGAAAGACCCGACCAGATCGTCTTCGATCTCGACCCGGGCGAGGGAATCTCCTGGCGCGAGGTGGTGGAGGCCGCCGTCCACATCAAGGGCGGGCTGGAAAGCCTCGGGCTGGTGCCATTCGTGAAGACATCCGGCGGCAAGGGCATCCACATCACAGTGCCGGTGACCCGGAAGCAGAATTGGAAGAAACTGCACCAGGCGAGCAGCGCCATTTCGACTTTGCTGGCCGCGAGCGCGCCCGACACCTTCACCACCACCATGGGCAAGGAACACCGCAAGAAGCGGATCTTCATCGATTTCCATCGCAACGCTCGCGGCCATACCTCCGCCGCGCCCTACTCGCTGCGCGCCCGCACCAACCTGCCGGCCTCGACCCCGGTGAGCTGGACGGACCTGGAGACCATCGACGCGCCGGGGGACCTGAACTACGCCACGCTGCCCGGGTTGTTGGATACCTCCGGCGATCCCTGGGCGGAGATCGATGAGGCGGCCAGGGATCTGCCGGCGATGGAGCGCTAGTGTCCTCGCCCCCACGAAGTTGGGGAGAGGTGGCTCGGCGAAGCCGAGAGGGGGCAGCGCCAGTGCCAGAATTTCGTCATCCTCGGGTCTGCGCCGCGTCGCTTCTCTCCTTGCTCCGCCCTAGGATGACGAAGTGATGGGGCTTTCTGACAATCGCCAGTCTCTCGGCAATCCATCTCCATCGACGCTTCTTACAATTTGAATTATTCTCCGCGCCAACCTGCCCCAAGAACACTTCGTCAGGAATTCGGCTGTAAGGTGAGGGGTCGGTGTAGGATTTCCAGAGCGCCAACCGTCCTTCGGACGAAGCGCTGCAACAGCATGGTCCCCACCATGCTCCCAAATAGTGTCAGTGCATGGCCGCGTAGGAGTTCGTCATGGCGCCCAGGGCAAGTTGGAAAGGTTACCTCAAGCTCAGCCTCGTCAGCTGTCCGGTCCGGCTCTATCCGGCCACCAGCGCGAGCGAGCGCATCTCGTTCAATCAGCTGCACAAGAAGACCCACAACCGCATCAACATGAAGCCGGTCGATCCCGAGCTCGGCCTGGTCGAGCGCTCGGACCTGGTGCGCGGCTACGAATATGAGGACAAGCAGTACATCATCATCGATGACGCCGACCTCGACGCGGTGCGGATCGAATCCAATCACACGATGAACATCGAGGCCTTCGTCGACGAGGGCGAGGTCGATGTCATCTATCAGGACGCGCCCTACTATCTCGCGCCCGACGGCGCCATGGCCGAGGAAACCTTCGCGGTGCTGCGCGAAGCCATGCGCAAATCCGGCAAGCTCGCCATCGCGCGCCTGGTGCTGTCCAGCCGCGAGCGCGTTGTGACGATCGGCGCGCGCGAGAACGGCATGTTCGTCTGCACCTTGAGGAACCCCAACGAAGTGCGCGGCACGGCTGAGTATTTCGGCAACATTCCGGCCGGCAAGCCGGATCCGGAAATGTTGGAGCTCGCCATGGCGCTGATCAAACAGAAGGAAACTCACTTCGACCCGAAGAACTATGAGGATCGCTACGAAGTGGCTCTGATGGCGATGATCCGCGAGAAGCTGAAGGGTCACAAGCCGATCATCGCGGCGGCACCCGAGCGCGGCAATGTCATCAACCTGATGGACGCGCTGAAGGCGAGCCTGTCGCAGTCTGCCAAGCCTCCGGCGAAGTCGAAGAGCAAGGCCGAGGAAGCACCGGCCAAGCCCGCCAAGAAGACGGCTGCCGGCGGGGCGCCTGAGAACCCGCTGAAGGCGAACCTGCTGAAGGCCGTGGGCAAGAGCAAGAAGTGACGGGAGGGCCAGTGATCGTTCCCGGCGCCGTGTATGGCGTCGTCGGCGCGCTGGCCGCCTTTCCGCTGCGGCTGGCAGCGCGCGAGGTGGAGCGCCGCCATGCGGAGCTCAGGCGGGGCGTCACCCGGCGCACCACCCATGTCGTGTTCGGTCGCGCGCTTCTCGCCAAGGCGAAATCCGGAGATGCCGAAATCGAGCGCCGCGCCGGGGCCGAGCGCGAAGCCGGCCGCACCCTGGTCAGCGAAAACGGCTTCCTGCGCCTGCTCGGGCTGATGAAGGCGCCCGACGCCTCGTCGCTCGCCAGGCAATCGCTGATCGACCAGTCGCGGCTCGCGGGCGATGCTCTCGACATGTTGTCGCTGTTCGACGCCTTCGAGCATGACGGCGAGCCTTATTCCTTTCGCGACCTGATCCTGGCGAGGAAATATGCCGGGCTGATTGCCAGCGGCGCCACCTGGGGCGCGATCGCACGCTCGGTGCACCGGTCAGGCCCGGTCGCCTCGCTCACGGCAAAATCGCTCAATCTCGGCTCGCAGCATGGCCGGCCGGATGCGATCTATCTCGACGATGGGACAAGCGAGCTCGACGGCCAATTGCTGTTCGACCTCGGCACCCCGCAAGATGACAGGCTGGAGGAGCTGTTCGCCGAGGCGGAGACGGCGGAAGAGGAGGGGCGCCACGACCATGCGGCGGCGCTTTACCTGCGCTGCCTGGCGATCGATCCGAAGGACGCCATCGCCGCCTTCAACCGCGCCAACTGCCTGCGCGGCGCCGACCGGATTGCCGAAGCCGCGCATGACTATGCCCGCGCGATCAAGCTCGATCCCGGCTTTGTCGAGGCCTGGTTCAATCTCGCCGGCCTGATGAGCGACGAGGGCAAGGTGGCGTCGGCAAGGCGGCATCTGCAAAAGGCGATCGCGCTGGACAAGGCCTATGCCGACCCCGTGTTCAACCTGGCGCGGCTGGAATTCGACGCGGGCAACCTCGCCGAAGCGCGCCGGCTCTGGGTGCGGTACCTGGAGTTGGATGCAGACTCCGAATGGGCCCGGACTGCGCAGAAGGGTATACAGTTCGTGGATCTGCATATGGCGCGGACTGCGGGGTGAGCGCTTCTCCTTCTTGTGGGAGAAGGTGGATCGGCCCGCAGCGCCGAGCCGGATGAGGGGTGCTGGAAGCAATGAGGCGGTGGTGACCTTGTCGCAAGTAAGGATATCGATGGACGTGTCCGCTAAGCTGGACCACCCCTCATCCGTCCGAGCTTCGCTCGGCCGCCTTCTCCCACAAGAAAGGTGAGGCTGGCGCATCCATGACCCACTTCCTCTTCGACGGTTTTGACACCGCTCCCGTCACCATCCTGCTCGCCCATGGCGCCGGCGCTTCGATGGATTCGCCCTCTATGACGGCCACGGCCAAGGCATTAGCCGCTGCCGGCTTCCAGGTGGCGCGCTTCGAGTTCCACTACATGGCGGCGCGCCGCTACGGTCACCGCAAGCCGCCGCCGCGCGCCGAGACGGTCAATCCGGAATACATCAAGGCAATCGCCGATCTGCGCGCCAAAGGCGTGACCGGCAAGCTGATCATCGGCGGCAAGTCGATGGGCGGCCGCGTCGCCTCCATGGTTGCCGACGAGATGTTCGCCAGGGGCGAGATCGCCGGACTGGTCTGCCTCGGCTATCCGTTTCATCCGCCGGGCAAGCCCGAGCAACTGCGGACGAAACATCTTCTCGATCTGAAAACCCCGACGCTGATCTTTCAGGGCACGCGCGACGAGTTCGGCACGAAGGAGGAGGTCGCGACCTACGGCCTGTCCCCGGCAATCGAGCTAGTCTGGCTGGAGGACGGCGACCACGATCTTAAACCGCGCAAGGCGATTTCGGGCTTTTCGACGGCGGATCATTTGAAGACGGTGGCGGAGACCATAAAGGCCAAGCTGGCGCAGCCCTCGGCCTCGTCATCCTAGGGCAGCAAGGAGCGAAGCGACGCGCGCAGACCCCAGGATCCATTCCGTGACGCTAAGGCGTTGCTCCGGTTCAGAATTCTGGCCCGCCGCGGTCCACGGCGAAGGTCACGGGATGGATCTCGGGTCAAGCCCGAGGATGACGAATTGAGGGGCGTCTTCGGCAAATGAAGCTCGCCACCTTCAACATCAACAACATCAACAGCCGGCTGGAAAACCTGCTCGCCTGGCTGGCCGCCGCAAAACCCGATGTCGTCTGCCTGCAGGAACTGAAGGCGCGCGACACCCAGTTTCCGCTGACCCGGCTCGCCAAGGCCGGCTACGGCGCGGTGTGGAAAGGTGAGCCGACCTGGAACGGCGTCGCCATACTTGCGCGCGGCGCCGAGCCGGTGCTGACGCGCGACGCGCTGCCGGGCGACGATGCCGACCGCCAGGCCCGCTACATCGAGGCGGCGGTCGACGGCGTGATCATTGCCTGCCTCTACGCGCCGAACGGCAACCCGCGACCAGGGCCGAAATTCGACTACAAGCTCGCCTGGCACGACCGTTTCGCCGCGCATGCCGGCGAGCTTTTCGACACGGGCCTGCCAGTGGCGCTCGCCGGCGACTTCAACATCGTGCCCGAGCCGCGCGACATCTACCAGACCCGCTCCTATGACGAGAACGCGCTGGTGCAGCCTGAAAGCCGCGCCGCCTTCGCGGCGCTCATCGAGCAGGGCTGGATGGATGCGCTGCGCAAGGTCTTTCCGAGGGAGGAGAGGCTCTACACTTTCTGGGATTACCGCCGGAATCGCTGGCAGCGCGACGCGGGTCTCAGGCTCGACCACATCCTGCTGTCGAAGAAGCTGGCGCGAAGGCTCGAGGCAGCGGGCATCGACCGCGAGGTGCGGGGCCAGGACAACGCCAGCGACCACGCGCCAGTGTGGGTTCAACTGGGCTGACGCTCACGCGGGCTTTTCAGCGCTCGGCGCGCGCGCATGCCGCCGACCCCCGAGGACGATCAGCGGGACGGCAATGACCCCGCTCGCCAGCAGCAGCCAGTCCTGCGGCACGCCGAGGAGGAATGCGGCGCTCCCTCCGATCAAGGACCAGATCAACGGAACGACAAGCAAAGGCCGCGGCGGCGGCTGTTTGGCGAGAAGGAGCAGCCCGAAGGTGAATATGGTCACCGGGCAGGGTGTGACGCCAAACGCCGGTGTCCGGGGATATGCATGACCCGTCCAGGTGCCGATCAGCGGATAAAGCACGATCGCGTAGCCCACGAAGGCGATGCCCACGCCCACAGCAGGCCCGAAACCCCGGCCGAAACGGAGTTGTTTCCTGATGCCGACATGCGCCAGCAAAGCTGCCTGCGCGATGAACAAGGCGCCAAAGACCACAGCAGCCTGGTTGATCCGGCTGAAATAAAGCCAGTGATAGGCGATGCCCGTCCATAGCCACATGGCAGCCAGGATGAACGTGATCAGTCGATCCGCCATTCCTGGCCGCAATAGGAGCAGGACCACAGCGCAGCCGCCAAGGCCAAGGGCCGCCAGTTGGACGGGCCAGAAAGCTTGGTTGTACGCGGCCAGGTTGGCCAGAAACTGATCGGTGGTGAAAGGCAGCATCAGCAAACCTCCGACTCATGCTAGCCGCGGTCGGGGCTCGCTCCCTTGATCCGGCGCAATTTCCTGCTCGCGCCGCGGAAACAATAATCCCCGCCGTGGCGGGGATTATCGAAAGGCCATAATTTGGTTTGACCGATCACGGCGGAGGTAGCGGTACTGAACCAACGGCGACAATCGCCGAAAGCTTGCCCTTGCGGACGAATACCGGCTTTTCATGAGTCTTCTTCATGCGCTTTCTCTCCTCGAAGATCCCGGCGGATCATCTCATACGGACCGTTTCTGTCAAGTAAGCGCCTCAATCCGCCGTTCTGTTTCTGGGGACAGCGTTCTACTGATTTAACTGCCGCCAATATTGTGAGGATTGGAGCGGCTGGAGCCGGAAGATGTCGCGCAGTGAACGTGGCATGCAGCTTCAGCAATTCCATGGAGCGGTACGTCCATATTGTTGAAGCCAGAGAGATCGCGTGTTTTGCCGCCAACGGGCAGGCTTTTTTTGACAGCAGGCGTCGGTCGCACGACCCGTGACTGCCTGGCGGCGGGCGGGTAGGGGCCGGCTGTTTGCCGGGTTGGCGGAAAAGCGCGGCGCCCGATCTCCCTCACGTGGGGGTGAACTGTCATTGACCCCTCGCAGGTCGAACCTAGTTCTACCGGCGTGGCGTGAAGCCTGGGAGCTTGAACAGCCGCTTCGACAGCGCGCCCGCCGCAGGGAGTCTTGTTTGAAACGCTTTTGGATCGGCGTTCTCGTTCTTGTCATCGTCTGCCTCGCGGGCTTTGCAGCCTACGCCTGGAAGCCGGCCATCGATCCGATCGAACCGCCCCAGCGCTCCTCCTTCGACCAGGCGCTGATCGAGAAGGGGGCGGTGCTCGCTTCGGTGGGCAACTGCACGGCCTGCCACACCAAGCCCGGCGGGAAGTCCTTCGCCGGCGGGCTGGCGGTGCCGACGCCGTTCGGAACTATCTATTCCACCAACATCACGCCGGACCCCAAGACCGGTATCGGGCGCTGGTCGGAAGCTGCCTTCAGCCGGGCGATGCGAGAAGGCGTCGAGCGCAATGGCGACCACCTTTATCCAGCCTTCCCGTTCGACCATTTCACGTTGGTTTCCGACCAGGACAACAAGGCGCTCTATGCCTATCTGATGACGAGGCATGCCGTGGAGAGCCGGCCCCCCGCCAACGAGCTGCCGTTCCCGCTCAACATGCGTTTCGTCCTGGCCGGCTGGAAGCTGCTCTTCTTCGACAAGGGGGCTTATCGCGAGGATACCGCGCAGAGTGCCGACTGGAACCGCGGCGCCTATCTCGTAGAAGGGCTTGGCCATTGCGGCGCCTGCCACACGCCGCGCAACATCATGGGCGCCGAGCGGAAAAGCGCGCATCTGGCTGGCGGCGAAGCGGAGGGCTGGGATGCCTTCCCGCTCGACAGATCGTCTTCCGCGCCTGTCCCGTGGACGCATGACAGCCTGTTCGCCTATCTGCGCCAGGGCTGGCATGCCGATCACGGCGTGGCCAACGGGCCGATGGCCGAGGTCACCGGCAATCTCGGCCGGCTTCCCGATTCCGACATCAGCGCCATCGCCACGTATCTGATCTCGCGGATGGGCGCGCCTTCACCCGAGCGCGCGGCGGCAGCCGAAGACATCCGCAAGAAGCTTTCGGTCGACCAGGGCGGCACGCCGATACCGGCCAGCGCGACCACCGGCAGTCCGATAAGCCGCGGCGGCGCGATCTACCAGGCGGCCTGCGCCACCTGTCATGACGGCAGCCGTCCGCAGCCTTTCGGCGGCATCGATTTCCATCTTTCCAGCATCATCGCCGCGCGCGATCCGCAAAATGCGATCAACGTCGTGCTCTTTGGCCTCCCGGCGGCGAGCGGCCGGGAGAGTCCGATCATGCCGGGCTTCGCCGCGACGCTGACTGACGATCAGGTGGCGGACCTGCTGGGCTATCTGCGCGAGGCCTATGCCCAGAAGCCGGCATGGGCAGATGCGAAAGCGAAGCTCGCCGACACCAGGAGCGGGAAATACCGGGTCAGCATCAGGCCTTCGGACGGCATCGAGCGCGGCCCGGGCAATGTAGGAGCCAAGGACTGATGGTTAAGCTCAACGTCAACGGCGCTTCGCATGATATCGACATCGATCCGGCCACGCCGCTGCTTTATGTGCTGCGCAACGAATTGAAGCTCAACGGCGCCAAGTTCGGTTGCGGCCTCGGCCAGTGCGGCGCCTGCACGGTAATGGTCGACGGTAAGGCGGTCTTTTCCTGTCTCACGCCGGCCATGCTGGTCGAGGGGCGCGAGATCAAGACGGTCGAGGGGCTTGGCACCATCGACGACCCCGGACCGATGCAAAAAGCATTTATCGAGCAACAGGCGGCGCAGTGCGGCTATTGCATCGCCGGCATGATGATGCGGGCGCAGGCGCTGCTCGAGGCAAAGCCCGATGCCGCCGACGCCGACATCAGGCAGGCGCTGGAGCCCAATCTCTGTCGCTGCGGCACGCATATGCGCATCCTTCGGGCCGTGGCCCGCGCCCGCGACCTGATGCAGGGCAAGTCCGCCGACACCATGGCGCCGATCGCCGCAACGGGGAGGGGATGATGAACGCACCCAACCTGCTTTCCGATGTCACCCGCCGCGGCTTCCTGGCGGGAGCCGGCGCGCTGGTCGTGTCCTTCGCCATCCCCGCCGCGGCGCAGGAATCTGCCCCGGCAGCGCCTGCCGCGACGGAGAAGCCGAAGCTGCCGGGCAGCCTGGATGACACGCCGTCGCTCGACGCCTGGATACGCATCGATGCCGACGGTTCGATCACCGTGTTCACCGGCAAGGCCGAACTTGGCCAAGGCACCAAGACGTCGCTGCGCCAGATCGCTGCCGAGGAGTTGGAGGTGGAGCCCGCATCGATCAAGCTGATCACCGCCGATACCGCGCTGACACCGAACGAAGGCTATACCGCCGGCAGCCAGACCATCCAGAACTCGGGCACCGCCATCCGCTATGCCTCGGCGCAGGTGCGGCAAATCCTGATTGCCAAGGCCAGCGAAAAGCTTGGCGCGCCCATCGAGGCGCTCAAGGCGCAAGCGGGTGTGATCATTGGGCCCAACGGCGCCAAGGCCAGCTATGGCGACCTGGTCGGGGCCGATTTCCTGCATGTCAATGCGGCGGCCGACACCAAGCTCAAGCCGCCCGCCGCTTACCATGCCATCGGCAAACCCTTCGCGCGGGTGGACATACCGGCCAAGGTCACCGGCGGGCATGCTTACGTGCAGGACATGAGGCCACCTGGCATGGTCCATGCTCGCGTGGTGCGGCCCCCGAGCTACGGGGCGAAGCTTTCCGGCTTCGCCGATGCCGCCGTCAAGGCGATGCCTGGCGTCATCGCGGTGGTGCGCGACGGCGATTTCCTGGCCGTGGTCGCCGAGCAGGAATTCCAGGCGGTGAGGGCCATGCGCGCCATGGCCGGCGTCGCCAAATGGCAGGAGCAGGCGGCCCTTCCCGACCAATACGACTTGCCGGCATTCCTTGAAAAATCGGTGGCGGAGGTCGGTACCGTGACCTCGGTCGGCGCCGATAGCGTCCCTGGCGCCAGGACAATCGAGGCGCGGTTCACACGCGCCTACCAGATGCACGGCTCGATCGGCCCATCGAGTGCGATAGCCATGCTCGACAATGGCTTGACGACAGTATGGACGCACACACAGGGCGTCTATCCCGACCGCAAGGCGATTGCTCAGATGCTCGGCGTGCCGGAGGAGAGGGTGCGCTGCATCCACACCGAAGGCTCCGGTTGCTACGGCCACAACGGCGCTGACGACGCGGCGGCCGACGCTGCGCTGATAGCGCAGACAGTGCCGGGCAAGCCGGTGCGCGTGCAGTGGATGCGCGACCAGGAGCATCTGTGGGAACCATACGGGCCGGCGATGCTGACCAGGGCGAGAGCCACGCTGGACCAGAGCGGCAACATCGTCAGTTGGCACTACGACCTGTGGAGCAACAGCCATGGCACGCGGCCGGGCTCGGCCGGATCGCTGATCGCCGGGCGCTTGATGGCGCGGCATTTCCCGCCCGATCCAGCGAAGCTGCAGATATCGCCGCTCGGCAATGGCGACCGCAACGCTATCCCGCTTTATGACGTGCCCAACCAGCGCGTGAACTGGCATTTCGTCGCGGACATGCCGCTACGCGTGTCCTCGCTGCGCAGCCTCGGCGCCTATTGCAACGTCTTCTCCATCGAGAGCTTCATGGACGAGCTGGCGCAAGCGGCGAATGCCGACCCGGTCGAATACCGCCTGCGCCACCTGAAGGACCCGCGCGCCAAAAAGGTCATCGAGGTCGCAGCGCAAAAATTCGGCTGGTCGAAGGAAGCCTTGCCGGAAGGCCGAGGCAGGGGTTTTGCCTTCGCCAAATACAAGAACCACGCCGCTTACCTGGCCGTCGCGCTGGAGGCCAATGTCGATAGCGACAGCGGCGCAATCAAGGTGTCACGCGTCGTCGCTGCGGTCGATTGCGGCGAGGCGGTCGCCCCGGATTCGATCATCAATCAGACCGAAGGCGGCATCTTGCAGTCTATGAGCTGGACGCTTTACGAGGAGGTGCATTTCGACCGCACGCGCATCTTGAGTCCCGACTGGTCGACCTATCCGATCCTGCGTTTCAGCGCTGTTCCAGACACTATCGACGTGCAAGTCGTCGACAACCCGGGAGCGCCCTATCTGGGTGTCGCCGAAGCCGCCCAAGGCCCCACCGCCGGTGCGATAGCCAACGCGTTCCGGAGTGCGACGGGGAAGCGGATTCATGACCTGCCCTTTACGCGCGAGCGCGTGAAGGCGGTGCTGGGTGTTTAGGGAGCTGCGTTCGGGAAATCCGGCGTCCCGGCCAGAGCCCCTTGCGGGAAGATGTCCATGGGATGGCCCGGACCTGCGTGAAAACAACGCGATCGGCGTTTCGCCGTCTCCATGAAAAGGTGAAACGCACTGGCCTTGGCCGCGAGCTTGGCTAGGATGATGAACGCTTGCCGTCACCGGGCGGCGAAAGGCGCGGGGGAGCCATGAAGAGATCGATCGACAGGCTGCCGGCGATGCCGGTTTGCGATGCCTGTTTCGCCAGGCCCCGGGATAGCGGCGCCGGCAAGCGGTTGCGCGGCGAGGGGCGCGGCGCCTGTGGCTGCTAACGCTCTTGTCCTTTTCGTCTCGGCTCTCGTGGGTGCGGGCGCAATCGCCCTCATTGCGCTCGTCCTGCGTCGGCGCCGCAAGCGCCGCAAGCTGCGCCGCAGCGCCGACCCTTCGCGGGATTATCAGGCACGAGCCGACTGGTCCGTCAGCGGCCACGCGCTGAACTACTCGTCCTTCGTCTTCATGGATGTCGACGGCGACGGCAGATTCGGCGAGGCCGACCGGCCGATGGGCGGCATTCTCGTACGGGTATTCGACCACAAGGGCGCGTTCATCACCTCGGCCCGCACGAACAGTTCCGGCTTCGCCAACTTCCTGATGTCGACCCGGAAGCGCTGGGCCAGCCTCCGCGCGCCTGGAACATATCGGTTTTCGGTGTCCGTCCCCAAGGGCTGGCGCGTCAGCACAGGCAACGAGAGCCAGATGTTGCGGCTCGTGGAACTTCCGGGTTCTCCGGCCGGCCTGGTGGGAGAGGATCTGCCTGGACTTGTCGGACTGGTCCCAGGGCGCAGTCTGCGCGGCAGGGTTCCGGCATCGGCACAGGCGACATTGAAGTTGATGGGCAAGGGTGAACTGCTCCAGACCGTACCGCTCGCGGCAGGCAGCTTTCACTTCGATCTCCCGGATGAGGCCGACACACTTGAGATTTCGGGAGCGGATATCGGGCGGCGTCTTGCGCTCTCTCCTTATCCCACCGACCTCGGCGAACTGAGGCCGGGCGCGATCTCCGGCGAGGCCGCTCTTTCGCGGATCGGCTTTGACGACGTCACCGCGCTCGACTTCAAGAAAGTGCCCTCCGGCCATGCCGGCCTGGAATGGCGCAACATCAACGCCATCGCGAGAAACTACGTCAAGGAGAGCGAGGGCTATCTCAACGGCAACACCCGCGGCGACCACGCGGCTTATACCAGCAGCGGCCACCCGGCCGAGATCGGCAGCGCGACGCCCTTCGGCTTTCATTCGGTCATGCTGACCGCCGCCTGGATAAAATCGGAAGGCGAGGTGGCGCTGATCGAAAGCTGGCTGGGCGACGAACTCGTGGCCAGCGATGAGGTGGTGCTATCGGCGCTGGCGCCTGTCCACTACGCGCCCATGCTCAAGGCTGTGACGCGGGTGCGCGTCTCCACAAAGCACTACTGGCAGTTGGTCCTGGACGATCTTGTGCTGGCGCGCTGACCGGCTTGTACGTCACCTTTTTGGCAGTTTCGACCAACCACAATGGGAATTATGCCCCCCGCATTGCCGCCGGAAGCGGCCGCGCCATTGCTAATGGTTCGGCCGATGCGTGTATTATAGCGGCGGCGGGTTGGACAACACCACCGGGGCATTTGCGGCGGTGATCGCCCCAAGTCTGCCTCTAAGAACGAATGTAGGCTTCTCGTAGACTTTCTTCATGCCAAGCTCTCCTGCGAAATCCCTGCCGGATGATCCCATAACACCCTGTGCTGTCAACCAATGCGCCTTCAAACCGGTTCAGCTATTCTTGGGGATGTGGCTTTCCGCCCACAGTCGTTGGTTGGCCAGTCAGAAAGGTCGTCTAACGAGGCACATGCATCGGTCCTTTGTAATGTCCTGCGCTTAGCCTTGCAAAAAGCTCGGCCATTTCCCTTGCATGGGGAGGTCAGCAGCTTGCGCGCACCGCCATACCCTGGCAGCGCGAAAACTTGCGAAAGCGCTCGCGACATCGATCTCCCCCCTTGCGGGGGAGATGCCCGGCAGGGCAGAGGGGGGTGTGACGGAACGCGACGTTTGGTCGATGCGACCGATCACGAGCGCAAGGACGAGACATGCCCACCCTCCACGTCGTCGAAGCCTCGATCGCCGAACTGCGCCGCGCGCTGGAGCAGGGCACCGTCACCAGCGTCGAGCTGGTCGCGGCCTATCTCAGGCGCATTGCCCATTACGACCGCCACGGCATCACGCTCAACGCGGTCCCCATCCTCAATCCAAAGATGTTCGAGGAGGCGGAAGCGTCCGACCGGCGCCGCCGCGCGGGCAAGGCGCTCGGGCTGCTCGACGGCATCCCTTACACCGCCAAGGACAGCTACATGGCCAAGGGCCTGACGGTGGCGGCCGGCTCGCCGGCTTTCGAGCATCTCGTGGCGTGCGAGGATGCTTTCACCATCGCCAGGCTGCGCGCCGCCGGCGCGGTGCTGGTCGGCCTCACCAACATGCCGCCGATGGCCAATGGCGGCATGCAGCGCGGCGTTTATGGCCGCGCCGAGAGCCCTTACAACAAGGATTTCCTCACCGCCGCCTTCGCCTCGGGTTCGTCCAACGGGTCGGGCACGGCGACCGCCGCGAGCTTCGCCGCCTTCGGGCTCGGCGAGGAAACCTGGTCGTCCGGGCGCGCGCCCGCTTCCAACAATGCGCTCACTGCCTACACGCCATCGCGCGGCGTGATCTCGGTGCGCGGCAACTGGCCCCTGGTGCCGACCATGGACGTCGTGGTGCCGCATACGCGCAGCATCGCCGACATGCTGGAACTGCTCGACGTCATCGTCGCCGATGATGCCGAGCCGCGCGGCGACTTCTGGCGCGTGCAGCCCTGGGTGGATATCCCGAAAGCCTCGACGCTGAGGCCGGCAAGCTACACCGCGCTTGCCGTGCAGGGCGCGCTCAAGGGCAAGCGGCTGGGCGTGCCGAGAATGTATATCGGCGAGGATGAGGAAGCCGACCGGCCGATCGAGACGCGCGCCTCGGTGCTGGAGCTCTGGCGGCAGGCGGCGCGCGACCTGGAATCGCTCGGCGCCGAAGTGGTCGAAGTCGATTTCCCTGTCGTGTCCAATTACGAGCGCGATCGTCCGGGCGCGCGCTCGATGGTCGATCGTGGCCTTGTGCCGCCGGAATTCGCCGAACGCGAAATCTGGGACCTGTCCATCTGGTCGTGGGACGACTTCCTGCGCGCCAATGCCGATCCGGCCATCCCCGATCTCGCTTCGGTCGACGGCGCAAAGATCTTCCCGCAGCCGCCGGGCACGTTGCGCGACCGTTATGGCGAGGCCGATCTCGATCTGGCGCAGTATGTCGAGCGGGCGAAGCGGGGCGTGGCGCGACTGGAAGATATCCCAGCCATCGAGGAAGGGCTGAGAGGCCTGGAGGCCACGCGCCGCGCCGATTTCGAGGACTGGCTCGATGCCAACCGCCTCGATGCCGTGGTGCTGCCGGCGGTCGCCGATGTGGGGCCGGCCGATGCCGACGTGAACGATGCTTCCGCCCGGCTCGCCTGGCGCAACGGCACCTGGGTCGCCAACGGCAATCTGGTCTGGCGGCATCTGGGCATCCCGACGGTGACGGTCCCAATGGGCATGATGGCCGATATCGGCATGCCGGTCGGCCTGACCTTCGCCGGCAAGGCCTATGACGACACGATGCTGCTGACGATGGGCGGCGACTATGAGCGCGCCACGCGGCGCCGCACCGTTCCGCCGCGCACGCCTGCGCTGGTGGACGATGTATTTGCGGCGGGCAGCGATGTGATGAGTGGTGCCGGCGATGCGCCGTTTGCCTTGAAGCTGACTGCCGAAACGGTCAACGCCGGTGATACCGACGAGATCACCATCGCGCTGGAGATCGAGGCGGGCAGGCCGGAGGCGGGCGTGAAAGTCCACGTCAACGGCGAGCCGGTGATCATGCAGGCCAGCGGGAACCGCTACACCGGCCGGGTCATAGTGCCGGCCGCGACGCATCAAGGTTTCCACAGCGTCTGGCGCGGTTCCTATGGCTCGATCGTCACGGCCACTGTGAGGATGCCGGACGGGCGCGTCGGCGGGGCATATGCCGTGACGGGCGGGATTGGCTGAGGCGCCGAAGCTGCCGATCTTCCCCACAAGGGGAAGATTGAGCGCTCAGGCGCCGGCGCTCCCTTCACAAACCACCCGCTACTCCATCCAATCCACCACCAGCGCCACCACTCCGAATGCGGCCCCGGCCGCGCAAACCGCGTTCCAGCCGCCCCAGGCCCAGGCAATGCCTGCCAGCAGCGAGCCGAGCGCGCCGCCGATGAAGAAGATGCCGACGAACAGACCGTTGATGCGGCCGCGCGCCTTCGGCTGCAGAAGATTGATGGCGCGGCGGCCCAGCGTCTGGTCGCCGGTCACGCCGACATCCAGCAGCACGGCGCTGGCGCCCATGAGGATGAGCGGCAGCCATGCACCGCCGGTCTTGGCGGCGCCTGCCCATGCCGCGAGGCCGAGCGCCGCGATCAGCACGAGATGGCAGAAAACCGTCGCCGGGCGCGTCAAACCGCGGTCGCCGGCGCGGCCGAATATCGGCGTCACCGCCGCGCCCCCGGCGCCGACCAGCGCGAACAGCGCAATGCCTTTCTGTCCGAGATCGAAAGGCGGGGCGGAGAGGCGCAGCGCCACCGCCGTCCAGAACACGCTGAACGCCGCCATCACCAGGCTCGCCGTGAAGGCGCGGCGGCGCAGCACCGGCTCCTGGCGCAGAAGCCCGACCAGCGAGGCGATGAGCCCAGCATATCGCGCATGCGCTGGCGGTTTCCGACTTGGCAAGGTGAGGCCCAGCAGGATGGCAAGTAGCGCCAGCGCCGCGGCACTGATGCCGTAGAAGGCGCGCCAGCCGAAGGCGTCGGCGACGAGGCTGGCAATCGGACGCGACAACAGGATGCCGATCATTAGCCCGCTCATGACGTCGCCGATGACGCGCCCGTCCTGTCCCGCCGGCGCCATCGAGGCCGCCACCGGCACCAGCACCTGGATGCAGGAACAGGCGGCGCCGAGCACGAACAGCACGGCGAGCAGCGAGTTGGCGGACGGCGCGAACGAAGCGACCGCTGCGGCGAGCACGGCCGCAGCGAGCATGCGCAGCACCAGCGCGCGATTCTCGGCGAGATCCGACAACGGCACCAGGAAGAAAAGCCCGGCGGCGTAGCCGAGCAGCGTCGCCATCGAGACCAGGCCGCTCTCCGATGCTTTAGCGCCCAGCGACGGTCCGATCAGCCCGACCAGCGTCTGCGGCGCGAACAGATTGGTGACGATGATGCCGACCGAGGCGGCGAACAGCAGCGTCTGGGGCGGGGTGATGGTGCTGCCGCCGGTATGTGGCGGCCGTTCGATAAACTCGGCCGTAGCGATCCGCGCATTATCTGTGCCGTTCATAGGGGTGGCCTCGCTGTCCGCATGTTTCGCGGGGACTTTATTGGCAACGATCATAATGCTACAATTGAAATGATCTGATAATCATTATGCGGATTTCGCATGAACATCCATGACCTCGAGGCCTTCGTCGCCGTTGTCGAAACCGGCTCCATCGTCGGCGCCTCGGCGAGGCTCAACCTCACGCAGCCCGGCGTGACGCGCCGGGTTCAGAATCTGGAGGAGCGGCTGGCGACGCCTCTACTCGACCGCCAGTCGAAGCCGCTCAAACCCACCGCGTCCGGCCGTGAGGCCTATGAACATGGCCGCCGCGTGCTGCGCTCGCTCGAAGACCTGAAGGCGGGCGTCTCGCCGGGCGGCGAGGTGAGGGGCGAGTTCCGCCTCGGCATCATGCCATATCTGTCGACCAGCGCGCTGTCCGAGCCGCTCGACAGTCTTCGCTCGGCCTTCCCGCAACTGACGCTGAAGATCACCTCAAGCCTGTCGCCGCGCCTTGTGGAGCAGGTGCTGCACAGCGAGATCGACGCTGTCGCCGTCTGCCTCGCCGAGGGCGTCGCGCCGCCGCCCGAACTTGTCGGGGAGGATCTCGGCGTCCAGGCGGTGCTGCTGGTGGCCTCGCCAAGCCTCGGCGTGCCGAGGCCCGCCGAGCTCAACGATCTAGCGCGCTACCCATGGGTGCTCAACGAAACCGGCTGCGGCTTCCGCGCTTTCATCCGCCATCGCTTCGAGGCGGCGCGGCTGCCCTTCCAGGTCGGCGTCGAGGCGCAGGGCGCCGACCTCAGGATGTCCTTGGTGGCGCGCGGCCACGGCATCGGCGTCGTCACGCCGGGCGCGCTGTCGGGCAGCCAATGGCGCGACGCAGTCGAGGTGGTCGACTGCCCCGGCTTCAAGCCGCAGGTCCGCTGCTGGCTGCTGCACCGCCCCCCGGCCGGCAGGCTGGCGCGTCCGATCGCGGTCTTCCGCGACGCGCTGGCTGAAGCGCTGAAGGGCCCGATGCCGCTGATGTCGTAGAAGCCAGGCGCCCCTCTTCCCCCCTGACCGTGGAAAAGCGATCTCGACATCTTGGCAAAGCCGGGTGTTAGAGACCGCCAGAGGGAGTGGGCCGCAACGTCCGTCGAGTTCGCTATCTCTGGGTCTTGCGACGGGGGCATGCTTGCTGGCCCTGCTTCGTCCTTGACCCGCCCCCGGCCCACGCTATCTTCGCGCCATGCCGAACACCGCTCCCTCGGCCGCCGCGCCGCTCATCGTCATCGACCTGCAGACCGGCATGTTCGACGGCCGTTTCGACCCGCCGATCCATGACGCCGACGCCATCGCCGAGCGCACGCGTGTGCTGATCGGCTGGGCGCGCAGGTCCGGCCGCAAGGTGGCTTTCATCCGCCATGACGGGCCGGCAGGCGATCCGCTGGCGCCGGGCGCCTCTGGCTGGCCGGTCTGGCCGCTGCTCGGCCAGGCGGCCGACGAGCCGACCTTCGGCAAGAAAATCGGCAACGCCTTCTCCAATCCCGAGCTCGCCGAATGGGTGGCGGGGCAGGGTGCGAAGGACGTCGTGCTCGTCGGAGCCCAGACCGATTTCTGCGTCGCCGCTACCGTCAAGGGCGCCTTGGCCGAGGGCCTGGGCGTCACAGTGGTCTCCGACGCGCATTCGACGCTGGATTCGATCGAGGAGAAGGCGCCCGACATCATCGCCCGCCACAATGACGCCTTTGCCGGCCAGGGTGCGCGCTTGACGACGACGGCGGAGCTGGTTGCGGGCAACAACTGAAGGCCGCATTCCTTCGCGCCCCGCTCTCACACATGTCAGTGAAGCCTCGACCTGAGGACCCTCAACCCAAGGAGGCTATCTTGCCCACCCTCGCTCTCCCCGCCGAAGGAGGCTGCCGCTGCGGCCGCGTGCGCCTGAAAATCTCGGCAAAGCCTCTGCTCACCATGGCCTGCCATTGCACCGGCTGCCAGCGCATGTCGTCCAGCGCCTATTCGCTGAGCGCGGCGATCCCGTCGGAAGGTTTCGAGGTGACGAAAGGCAAGCCGGTGATCGGCGGCCTGCATGGCGCGTCGAAACATTATTTCTGCGGCTACTGCATGACCTGGATGTTCACCCGGCCGGAAGGGATGGACTGGTTCGTCAACCTGCGCCCGACCATGCTTGACGACCCTGCCTGGTTCACGCCCTTCATCGAGACTTGGACGGCCGAGAAGCTGCCCTGGGCGGCGACGCCTGCCGTGCACAGCTACGAAGCGCTGCCGGCCTTCGAGGAATATGAGGGGCTGGTCGCCGAATACGCCGGAGCGCAGAAGTAAAACGGCGACCCTGCGCAAGGTCGCCGTCGGCATTCTGGTCATGGTCGACGCGTCCGTTGGGGGCGCATTGTTGGGGATGTGCTTGGGCGTCCGCGTCGACCACGGCGGCCTCATACCGCAGACCTCACCATGGCACATTTGCCGCCCGCTGAAACTTCCGCGAAAGCGGTATATAGCAGGCGTTGTATTTGCCATCTCCCACAACGGGAGAAGGCAAGGGCGAAACACTTTCTATGCCATGCCGCATTGACCTTGGCATGCCAAGCGACGACCACTGATGCGTTCACTTTCAATGGGATGCATCTTGAACCAGACTCATTTCCTCAACGCCAGGCTCGCCGACGGCACGGTCGCCGATCTCACCGTCGAGGGCGGCCGCTTCAGCGCTGTGGCGCCTGCAGCGAACACGACGCCGCCGACGGACGGCGCCGTCGACCTCGCCGGAAAGCTCGTCCTGCCGGCCTTCGTCGAGGGCCACATCCATCTCGACACCTCTTTCTACGGCGACGCCTGGCGCCCGCACATTCCCTGCACCGACGGTTTCGACGTGCGCGAGCGGGTGGCCTTCCAGATGCGCAACCTCGAGCAGGCAGCACCCATGGCGGAGCGCGCGAAGAACCAGCTCGAGCTCTGTATCGGCCATGGCAGCCTCGCCATGCGCAGCCACGTCATGGTCGATGCCGCGGTCGGGCTGAAGCATGTCGAGACGATCCTCGCCGTGCGGGAGAAATACCGCGACCTGATCGACATTCAGCTCGTTGCCTTCCCGCAGAGCGGCATCCTGTCCTCGCCAGGCACGGCCGAACTGCTCGACGAAGCGCTGAAGCTCGGCTGTGACCTGATCGGCGGGCTCGATCCGGCAAGCTTCGACCGCGATGTGAAGGCCCATCTCGACGTGGTCTTCGGCCTTGCCGAAAAGCGCGGCGCCGGCATCGACATCCACCTGCATGACCGCGGCACGCTCGGCCTGTTCGAGATCGAGGAGATCGTCGCCCGCACCACGGCATCGGGCATGCCGGGGAAAGTCGCCGTCAGCCATGCCTACGCGCTGGGCGACATCTCCGCGGAAGCGCTGGCCAGGGTCGGCGAGAGGATCGCCGCCGCTGGCATCGCCATCATGACCAATGCGCCCGGCGACCATGTTTTCCCGCCGGTGGCGGCGCTGCGCAAGGCGGGCGTCACGGTCTTCGCCGGCTCAGACAACATCCGGGATTCCTGGTGGCCCTACGGCGATGGCGACATGCTGAACCGCGCCAACATGATCGGCTATCGCTCCGGCTTCTACGAGGATTGGGAGCTGGAAGCCGCCTATGACGTCGTGAGCCATGCTGGCGCCAAGGCGCTCGGGCTCGAAGGCTACGGCATCGCCGTCGGCGCCAAAGCCGACTTTGTCGCGCTCAGGGCCGAGCATATCCCGGAAGCGGTGGTGGCAGTGCCGAAGGACCGCAAAGTCTATCGCGCGGGCAGGGAAGTGGCGCGGGGCGGGAAGGTGTTGGCGTAGCGAAACTAGGCGCGCGCCTTTCCCTCTGGCCGTATGCCGATCCCGCAAATCAGTTTGCACGCATATGTTTCAGGCTGCTCTGGCTTCGTGAGGCAATTCACCGTTCGCGCGCAATCCACCGGTTACAGACGCATTGCAAAAGCGGCGCCGGGTGAAGAGGCGGCACCGGCTTTCCGCTGCTGATTTATGGGGGCTTCATGTTCAAGAACCTTAACCGGATCCGCGCCGCCTTCGCCGAGGCTGCCAAGCGCCGCCGCACGACGCGCGAGCTCAACGAGCTGCCGCCGGAGATCCGCAAGGATATCGGCTGGCCGCAGGCCACCCAGGACGCCGAGATTCGGTTGCCGTTCTGACGCTTGCCAAAGGCGCCGCACCGGGTCGACCGCTTCTCGAGAACTTCGCGCCCACGGCCCCGGCGGCCGCGCAAGGCGGTCCGTCCGGCGCCAGACGGCGGCGCCTTCAGCCTATATTTCCGCAACGACCGTGCCGGACACCGGATCCGTCACGCCGAGATCGCCGCCCAGGTCTTCGAGCATATCGCGGAACGTGTCGAGAACGCCAATCATCATCGGGCGCGCCGCGGCAAGGCTGTCCATGTCGTTCCATTCGCCGAGCATGCAGAATGTGCGCTCGCCGGTCTTGATCAGGGCGCCCTTGCGAAAGCCCTTGGCGTTCAAGTCGACCTTCTTGTGCGCGTCGATGAAGGCCTGCTCCTTGCCGGGCTTGGTGCGAAAGCGGACTACGTTGTAAGCGGTCATGGCATCCTCCGTTCGATGAGACATCAGCCGGCCGGCTTGTAGGCGCCGGCGGCCTTGTTGGCGGCCGCGATCACGGCCTTCATGTCGAGCTCCTCTAGGACGACGAGATCGCTCACCGAGCCGCTCGCGCGCACCGCGAGCGCCATCCCCATTCCGGCAATCTGGTCCGGCACCTCGCCATTGACGATGACGTCATAGAGGCCGCGCGTGAACATCAGGCTGTTCATCCTGCCGCCCACGCTTTCAAACAGCGCCGCGATTGCAGCTTCCCGGTTCGATCCTTGCATCAGCCCCTTGGCGGCATGGGGTTCGTAACTCGCCAGTATGGTAACCTTCATGGGATCCTCCTCCAGATGCCATGTCTCGGGCTGGCCGTTCCTTTGGCCAGCACGGACTTCCTTCCCTGACATTTGACGTGGTCTGCGGACCGCCCCCGGGGCAACGCGCCAATTGGGCGGTTCGGCTGAAGCATGGCTTCAACTTCGATTAATATGCGCTTTTTCTAATATGACGGCAATCGTCGATGTTCCGGGCCTCGCCCCGGCCGGTTGTCAGCGCAGCCACCACAGGCCGCCGATCACCAACGCGATCGCCAGCGCCACGCCTGCCAGCATCACATAAGAGCCTATCATCATCTCGCGGATGATCTTCTTGATGCTGGCGCGGTCGTTGAGGTTGGGGAAGGGCTCGTTCGGCAGCGGGACCCCGAGGAAATCGCAGAGCGGTCCCCAGCCGTCGGTGACCTTGAAGACCAGCAGCCTTTCCGGCGACACCGCCGCCTTAACCTCGTCGATGTAGGCGTTGTAGCGCGCTACTGCCTTGTCGCGGTCGTTCATCACGCCCTTCAGCGTGCGACCCCAGACCAGCTTGCGCGACATGTCGCCGAACTTGCGTCCGAAGGGCGTCAGCCATTCCAGCACCTTGAACTGCCAGACATTTTCGGTGAAGTAGATCGTGTCGATGGTGCTGTCGTACCAGGCTTCGGCGCCGCGCGGATGCAGCGTCAGAAGCACCTTGGCGCGGGGGTAGGCGGCCATCAATTCCTTCCATACGCAACAGCCTGGATTGTCGACGGTCGCCCGGTAATTCGCGAAGACCTGGTTCCAGTCGTGCTGGCTGCCCGGCTGGCTGTTTGCCACCCTGCGCCAAAAATCCAGATGGCCCTTGTTTGCCTTGTTGATGATGACTTCCTGCATGTGGTAGCTCGCAAAACCGAGCCGGTTCAGTGCGGCGAAAGTCGACCACGTGCCAGTGCGGCCGAAGCCGGCCCCGATGACCTCAAGCGTCATTTGTGCTCCCCATTGGTCCGGATTGATTTTCTCGTGGTTTCCCGGATCCTTGGTTTGATCGTGCGCCCGTCGGCCCGGTCGCGCAATGTTTTTCCATTAGCTTTCGTTGAAATTTCTGGGCCAAATGCCACGTGGACGATGCGCCATGGCCGTTTTGTGTATTCACGCGGGCGACGCGGCCTGATAATAGGTCAACCAAGCTGACCTAAATAGAAGCATTTCGGGAGGTGCGCCTTGACCCTGATGAACCTTCTGGCCTCGCGTTCCTCGCGCATGAAGGCCTCCGAGATCCGCGAGCTGCTGAAGCTGCTCGACCAGCCCGACATCATCTCCTTCGCCGGCGGCATCCCGGATCCGTCGCTGTTTCCCGCGCAGGCCATCGGCGACGCCTACCAGGCGGTGCTGGGAGGCAAGGAGGCGGGGGTCGCGCTGCAATACCAGGTCAGCGAAGGCTACCTGCCGCTGCGCAAATGGCTGGCTGCCTATATGGGCAAGCTCGGCGTTCAATGCGACGAGGGCAATATCTTCATTACCTCCGGCTCGCAGCAGGCGCTCGACTATCTCGGCAAGCTGTTCCTGTCGCCGGGAGATACGGCTCTGGTCACCTGGCCGACCTATCTCGGCGCGTTGCAGGCCTTCAACGCCTACGAACCGCGCTACGACCGGCTGAACCCCGCTGGCGGCAACATGACGCCGGAGGCCTACCGCGCCGCCGCGGCGGCAAATGGCGGCAAGGTAAAGTTCGCCTATCTGGTGCCGGATTTCGCCAACCCGACGGGCAACACGCTGGACGTCAAGCAGCGCGAGGCGGTGCTCGACCTCGCGGGCGAGCTCGACATCGCCGTCATCGAGGACGCCGCCTATCGCGCGCTGCGCTATGACGGCGTGGGCGTGCCGCCGATCCTGGCGCTCGACTGCGCCCGCTCTGGCGGCATCGACAACGCTCGCACGCTCTATTGCGGCTCCTTCTCGAAGATACTGTCGCCCGGCATGCGCGTCGGCTGGGTCTGCGCGTCGCGCCATGTCGTGGAAAAGCTGGTGCTGATGAAGCAGGCCTCCGACCTGCACAGCCCCTCGATCAACCAGATGGTCATGCACCGCGTCGCCGACACCATCTTCGACGCCCAGGTGGAAAAGCTGATCGGCGCCTACCGTAAGCGGCGCGACGCGCTGCTCGGCGCGCTCGAGGCCAATATGCCCGACGGGATTTCCTGGAGCCGTCCGGAAGGCGGCATGTTCGTCTGGCTGACGCTGCCGGAAAGCGTCGACGCCACCGAGCTTCTGGCGCGTTCGGTCAAGGAGGCGCGCGTCGCCTTCGTGCCCGGCAACGCCTTCTATGCCGACGGCACCGGCCGCAACACGCTACGCATGTCGTTCACGCTTGCCGACGACCGCGCGGTGAACGAAGGCGTGCCGCGGCTGGCAAAGCTGCTGCGGGGTTAGGCCTTCAATCACCGCCGTCTCGCGCAGGCGTGATCGGTAGTGCGCAGGCGTGATTGTCCGCGCGGCCCATTCCTCGGCTAGGGTCGCGGCCGATCCAACACCCCCTGGATCGACCCGACCGTGGGGTCCCACCTCCATGGTTCCGAACGAAAGAGCCCCGACGGCCTCCCCCGGCGGGGCTTTTTCATTATCCTGACGCCTCAGTGCGCCGGCTTGCCCTTTTTCGGGCCGGTTTTGCGCTACGCTGCATCGTTCAGGGAGGATCAAATGACCTTGCGCTTCGGCTTCACCATGTTCGCTCTCGTCGCCTTCGCCGGCCATGCGGCCGCCTTCGAGATTTCCAGCCCGTCGATTTCGAACGGCAAATGGGATGCGAAATATCTCGGCGACAAGGCCGGCTGCGGCGGACAGAACGTCTCGATCGCGCTCGACTGGAAGAACCCGCCGGCCGGCACCAAGAGCTACGCGCTGACCATGTTCGACACGGACGCCAATGGCGGCAAGGGTTTCTGGCACTGGCTGGCCTGGAACATCCCGGCCAGCGCCAAAGGGCTGCATGCAGGCGCAAGCTCCGGCAAAGGCCTGCCGAAGGGCACGGTGCAAGGCAAGGGGAGCGTCGGGCGCGCCGGCTATTTCGGCCCATGCCCGCCGCCCGGCAGCGGCCAGCATCACTATGTCTTCACGCTCTACGCGCTGGGCGAAAAGACCCTGCGCGCGCCGGCCAATCCTTTGCCCGATATGGTCTCGGTCGCCGCCAAGAGCTCCGCGCTGGGCGAGGCGAGCGTGACCTATACGTATGGGCGGTAGCGGAACGCTGGAGACAGCCAATCTCCCCGCAAGGAGGCTTGGAGATCACACATCTTCTGTGACTGATCGGCCGAAGGCTTGATTGCCACGTGGTTCCCCCAATCCGTCGCTGCTTCGCAGCGCCACCTTCCCCCCCGGAGGGAAAGGAAGGGAGCGTTGCCGGACGAGCGTTGACGGCGAAAGGCTTGGCGCCTTTCCTCTACCCCGTCGATCGGGGGAGAGGTGGCTCGGCGAAGCCGAGACGGAGTGGGGGTCGACCGGCACTACATTAGACAATGCATGCGCCAAGCTGCCATGCACGCTGTCGCCAAAACCAGTCGCTTGGAGATGTGTGCATCCCCTGGCGCAAGGAGGGAGATCGGCAGCGTCAACGCTTCACTCCGCCGCTTCGAGCTTATCCTGCGTCTTGGTCTCGAAGTCGCTGGCGTCGTGGCGCTCGCGAAGCTGGAAGGCCGGATCACCTGACACGCGGTTGACCATGCGGCCGCGGCTTACCGCCGGCCTGGCGTCGATCGCGTCGGCCCAGCGCTGCACGTTCTTGTATTCGTGCACCGACAGGAACTGCGCGGCGTCGTTATAGCTGCGGCCCTTGGCGAGGCCGCCATACCACGGCCACACCGCAATATCGGCGATCGTATAGTCGGGCCCAGCGAGATATTCGCTCTCCGCCAGCCTACGGTCGAGCACATCCATCTGCCGCTTGGTCTCCATGGCGAAACGGTCGATGGCGTATTCGATCTTGTGCGGCGCATAGGCATAGAAATGGCCGAAGCCGCCGCCGAGATAGGGCGCGGAACCCATCTGCCAGAACAGCCACGAGAAGGTTTCCGCGCGCGCCGCGCGCTCGGTCGGCAGGAACGCGCCGAATTTTTCGGCGAGATAGGTGAGGATCGAGCCGGACTCGAACACGCGCACAGGCTTCGGCTCGCTGTGGTCCATGAGCGCCGGGATCTTCGAGTTCGGGTTGACCTTGACGAATCCGCTTCCGAACTGGTCGCCGTCGCCGATCTTGATCAGCCAGGCATCGTATTCCGCGCCCTTGTGGCCGAGCGCCAGAAGCTCCTCCAGCATGATCGTAACCTTCTGGCCGTTGGGCGTGGCCAGCGAGTAGAGCTGCAGCGGATGCTTGCCGACCGGCAGTTCCTTGTCGTGGGTGGGGCCTGCGATCGGCCGGTTGATCGAAGCGAACTGGCCGCCATTGGGCTTGTTCCAGGTCCAGACTTTCGGCGGGATATATTGGTCCATCTTGGAAGCCTTGTTCATCGTGAAGGGGCGGCAATCTGCCACGGAATGCCGTTAGACTTAGGTGCCGTTTCGCGCGCGTCAAAGAAAAAAGTTCAATCTTCGTTGAACTAGCGCTTGTGCCAGCATCTTTCCCTTCTCGCCACAAGGGGAAGAAGGGGAAATCCGCCCTTGCGCCGCGCTCCTTCGGCCATACTTATAGAAAAAGACCCGCAATGCAGGATGGATCGATGACCATCGAGAAAATTTCGCGCTCCGTCGTTGCCGTGCGCGCCACGGTTCCGGACGACGCTTTCACCGCCAACGCGCTGGGCACGCGCCGCGAGGGCAGCGGCGTGGTGATCCGCGACAACGGGCTGGTGCTCACGATAGGCTACCTCATCACCGAGGCCGAGGAAGTGTGGCTGACCGACCAGGACGGCCGCGTGGTGGCCGCGCACGCGCTGGCCTACGATCAGGAGACCGGCTTCGGCCTGGTGCAGGCGCTGTCGCCGCTCAATCTGCCGGCTGTTCAGTTCGGCGATGCCAGGAAGGCCAATATCGGCGACGCCGTGACGCTTGCCGACGGCATTGGCCAGCAGGTCGACGCCCACATCGTCACCAAGCAGGAATTCGCCGGCTATTGGGAATATCTGATCGACGAGGCGATCTTCATCGCGCCCGCGCATCCGTCCTGGGGCGGGGCCGCGCTGTTCGATCGCGACGGCAAGCTGCTCGGCATCGGCTCGCTGCGCCTGCAGATGAGCCGCGCCGGCGAGGTTGCCGACATCAACATGGTGGTGCCCATCGATCTTCTGACGCCGATCCTCGACGATCTGATCAAGCGCGGTCAGGCGGCGAAAGCGCCGCGTCCGTGGCTCGGCGCCTTCTCGGCCGAGTCGAACGGCATGGTGGTGGTGATGAGCGTCGCCGAAGGCGGCCCGGCAGCCAAAGCGGGGCTGCGCCAAGGCGACATCATCTCCGATGTGCGCGACGGCGAGGTCGACGGCCTGGCTGATTTCTACAGAAAACTCTGGCAGAATCCGGCCGGCGCGGAAATTCCGCTGCGCGTCGTGCGCGACGGCCGGGAGACCTGGCTGCGCGTTAAGTCGGCAGATCGCAATTCCTTCCTGAAGAAGCCGCAGCTGCAGTAACTCCGGATGCATTCAAGGCTGCTGAAGACCTTTCTCGCGGTCGCGCGGACGGGCAATGTCACGCGCGTCGCGCAGGAGGTCAATCTCGCGCAGTCGAGCGTCAGCGATCAGATCCAGGCGCTGGAAACCGAGCTTGGCGCCAGCCTCTTCATCCGCTCGCGGCAGGGGCTCACCCTGACGCCGGCGGGCGAGGCGCTGAAACCCTATGCCGAGAACCTGCTGGCCCTCGCCGATGAGGCGCGCTCCGCCGTCGATGCCACCAGGGCAGGGACGCCCGGCAGCCTGTCGATCGGCGCGCTGGAGACGATCGCCTCGGCAAGGCTTGCCGGCTGGCTCGCGAGCTTCCGTGCCGTCCATGCCGGCATCGACATCAAGCTCCGGATCGCCGGCAGCGGCGACTTGCTGCGCCGGTTGGGTGAGGGCGAGATCGACGTCGCCTTCTGCTTCGAGCGGCCGCCTGTACTCGAGACCGGCGCGCCGGACCAGCGCCTTGCCAGGCGCGTGGTGGCGGTCGAGCCGCTGGCGCTCATCGCGCCGCCCGGCGACAACCATGTGGATGTCGATCTGGCGACGCTGGCCGAGAAGCATTTCGTCGCCACCGAGACCGGCTGCGTCTACCGCGCCATGCTCGACAAGGCGTTCGGCGAAGCGGGGCTTGGCAAGCCAAGGTTGGCCGCTGAAGCGGGCAGCATCGACGCGATTGCCGGACTGGTGGCAGCCGGCGCCGGCTTTGGCCTCGTGCCGCGGCTGGCGGTCGCCGCCGCGATCGAGCGCGGCGAGGTGGCCGAGCTTGCCTGGCCCGGCTCCGTCCGCTCGGCCGACATCGTGATGGTCTGGCGCCGCCGGCGCGTCCAGCCGCCGGCGCTGAAGGCTTTCCTCACCGCTCTAGCCGAGGGTTTTGCACCGGTCACACCAGCCGGTGCCCGCCCTCGACATGCAGCGTCTCTCCCGTCGTGAAGCGGTTGCCGATCAGGAACTGTCCGAACCGGATAGATAGGTAACAGAATGGACCGATTAGATGGGTGACAGTT
>SAPZ01000025.1 GCA_004020875.1 Mesorhizobium sp. | reverse complement strand
AGGCGCTCATGCCTTGGAACTACCAGCGCTGAACGGCATCAGCTACCCGCTTACCACGTTCAAGGAAGCCACCATCTAGCGCTACCATTACGACAGCCACCAGCAAGGTAGCGCGCTATAAATGTTCAAAGCGCTGGCCGCGAGTCTTCGAAAATAGTCACCAGTCGTTTCGTTGGCGTGATAGGCCCTCGATGCCCGTCCGTGACATTGAGGCCGCCGTCTGTAAGGCAAGGGGACCACGTTCGAGAAGGAACGTTTGGCGCCTTCTTATTGATCACGAGGAACTTGCTCCTATCGTGCTGCCGATGTTGGAGGCCTGGCGCGGCATTCGCATCCGTGCCGCCGAGCTTGGGCGCCAACTCGTCGCAGATGCACGTCAGAGCCTCAGGCATGCTGCATACTCATATCCATCCCTGGCATCGGCGCTATCACCGCAACCTCGCCACTGCCTGGAAGATCCGGGCAACTTCAAGAAGTCCCGATCTGTTGGCGCCTGGCTAGGGCTGACGACGCGCCGCTGCCAAGCCGGAGAAGTCGATTATCATGGCCAGAGATAGTGTCCTGAAGGTTCTGCAAAAAGCTCTGGAGAGAGAACAGGCCTTGCCCTGAGGCCATGGCACGCTGGTGACGTTGCGATCACCGATTCCCGTGGAAGGGTAAGTGCCATGACCAATCGAGAAGTTAGACTGAGCAGAGGCGAGTTGAAAGCGTTGCTGTTGTCGGATGAGGACGGCTTTCGCAAGGTATTGCAGACTGTGGTGCAGGAGGCTTTGGAAGCCGAGATGGCGGAGGCGATCGGGGCCGAGAAAGGCGAGCGGACGACGGAGCGGGTTGGTTACCGGTCCGGCTATTATGAGCGCAAGCTTGTGACGCGGGTTGGCGTGCTGGAGCTTCGGGTTCCGCAGGATCGGGCCGGCCGGTTCTCGACGGAGTTGTTTGAGCGTTATCAGCGCTCGGAGAAGGCATTGGTGTCGGCGCTGGTCGAGATGTACGTGCAAGGCGTGTCGACCCGGAAGGTCAAGGCGATCACCGAGGAACTGTGCGGCCATTCCTCTCGGCCTCGACGGTAAGCCAAGCAACGGCGCGGCTGGATGAGGCGCTGAAGGCATTCTTTGAGCGGCGGCTTGCCGAACCTTACCCGTACCTCATTCTGGACGCGCGCTATGAGCGGGCGCGCGAAGCCGGCGTGATCGCCAGCCAGGCGGTCTTGGTGGCGATCGGTGTCGACTGGGAGGGCCGGCGTCAGGTGCTGGGCGTGGAACTGGCCAACCGGGAGAGCCATTCGAGCTGGCGCGCGTTCGTGACAGGTCTCAAGCAGCGCGGGCTCGCCGGCGTCGAGTTCGTCGTCTCCGACGACCATCCGGGGCTCAGGGCAGCGATCCGGGAAGTCCTGCCCGAGGCAGTCTGGCAGCGCTGTTACGTGCACTTCCTCAGAAATGCGCTCGATTATGTGCCGCGCAAGGTCGATGACGACTGTCTGATGGAGCTCAGATGGTTCTATGACCGGCGCGACCTGGCCGAGGTCAAGCGCGACCTGGCGCAGTGGATCTCCACCGCCAATGCCCGAACCAGCCGCAGAGGTGGCACCGCCAACACGGCAGCCTAAAGTCCAAACCACTTATCAGACGCGTCGGCCTAACCGAGGGCAACCTGTTGAGGCTCCCCAGCTAGACACCTAGAGCTCTGCCGCTCCTTGAATGTGCTTTGTTGAAGCCGGAATTGACGCGATGAGGCGTTTGGTATAGGGGTGCTGCGGCTCCGACAGGACCTGATCGACCGAGCCTTCCTCGACCACTTCGCCGAGATAAAGAACGACGATACGATCGGCGATCTGTCGCACGACCGCGAGGTCGTGGGTGATGAACAGGAAGGATAGACCGCGCGCAGTCTTCAAATCCTTGAAGAGATTGAGCACCTGCGCCTGCACCGAGACGTCGAGCGCAGAAACGGGCTCATCACACACGAGCAGGCGCGGCGAGACGGCGAGCGCGCGGGCGATTGCGATGCGCTGGCGCTCGCCCCCCGAGAGTTGCGCAGGCCGCATTTTCGCGTAGTCCGCTGTCAGGCCTACTTCTGTCAGAAGCCGAGCGATCGTGACATTCATATCGCCTGAGAACTGCCCGACGCGCAGCGATTCCGCAAGTGTCTTGCCGACAGAGTGGCGCGGGTTGAGTGTTGAGTAAGGATCCTGAAAGACCATCTGCACCGTACGGCGCAGATAAGCGCGGTCGTCGGGCTGCAGGGCCTCGAAATCGTGCGCGTCGATGCCATCGATCTCGATCTTGCCAGTTGTCGGGGTTTCGAGACCAACCAGGCAGCGTCCGAGCGTGCTCTTGCCCGAACCGGACTCGCCAACGAGGCCGACGCTTTCCCCGGGGGCGATATGGAGGCTCACGCCTTTGAGAGCGTGCGTTGTGGTCTTGCCGGCGAAGACCTTAGTAATGGCATCGACCTTTATCGCCGGGCGCTCGTTCGCCGGACGCGCGAGGATGGCTGGTGCGACCTCCAATGCCGCGTGGCGAAGCGCGTCGAGTTCGCCCTGGATTTCAGGCTGGCGCAGACACCGGGTGAAGCGGCCAGGGGCGCGCTGCTCGAGTGCGGGGCGAGCCGCGCGACAGCGCTCCTCGACCCAATCGCAGCGATCCGCAAAAGCGCACTGTCCTACGACTGCATGGGCCACCGGAACGCGGCCTGGCATGGCGACGAGGCGCTTGACCCGCCTGGTGGCTGAAGGCTCGGACAGGAGCAAGCCCGCAGAATAGGGATGGAAGGGGCCGGAGCCGAGATCGCCGGCCCGGCCGATCTCGACGACCGAGCCGGCATATAGCACCAGCACACGGTCGCAGATGGAAAAGGCGAGACGCAGGTCGTGAGTGATTAGAATAAGGCTCATGCCGCGTTGCGCCTGGGCGCGCTTCAAGAGCTGCATGATCTCGGCTTGGGTGGTGACGTCGAGGGCGGTTGAAGGTTCGTCGGCAATGAGGATTTCGGGATCGCGAGCGAGCGAGCTGGCAAGCGCAATGCGTTGGCTCATGCCTCCCGAAAGCTGAAATGGAAAGTGATCGGCGACGGCGGGATTATTGATACCTACTTCCGCAAGGCGGCGCTCGACCTCAGCGCGCCGTGCCTTGCGATCGTGAAACATGGGATCATCCCTCAGCACCTCGTCAAGATGCCGTCCAGCCCGCATCACCGGGTTCAGCATGGTGAAAGGGTCTTGTAAAAGCATCGAGACGCGACGGCCGCGCAGCCTCTGCCAGTCACGCTCGGAAAGACCGTTGAGTTCGCAGCCTTCGAGTTTCACCGAGCCTTTGGCGATGACGCCGGGAGGCAGCAGGCCGGCGATGGCCTTGGCCGTCAGCGACTTGCCCGAGCCGGATTCCCCTACGATGGCGAGAGTCTCGCCTCGTGCGACGTGAAAGCTGGTCGGCATCGTGATAACAAGGTGGCCACTGGAGACGGCGAGATCTTGAACGGTGAGGAAATCCTCAGTAGCCGATGCCAAGGTCATCCGATGAACTCCTCGAACAGCCAGTCGCCGATCAGGTTCATGCTGATGGCAGTGAGAATCATGGCGGAAGCAGGGACCAGTGTGCCTAGCGGGTTCCCGCCAAGTAGCAGGTTGCGGTTCTCGCTCAGCATTCGGCCCCAGTCGGCAGTGCCGGGCTCGACCCCTAGGCCCAGGAAGGAAAGACCGGCAAGATTGACCAGCGCGAAGGCAAAGTCGATCGCAACATAGGCGACGATGATGGGCAGGATATTCGGGATGATGTGAACGAGAAGGATGCGGGGTTTGCTGATCCCGAGGCTGCGGGCCGCATCGATATAGGGGCGTGGGCGCTGCTCCAGCACGGCGGAGCGCACGATCCGAGTGTCGGACGGAACAAAGGCTATGAGCAGCACCGCGACAGCCACCCAGTAGCCACCGCCGATGACCCCGACCACGACAATGACGATGAGCGTCGACGGCAGACCGTGCATGAAGTCAACCCAGCGCATGATGAGGGTATCAATCCAGCCGCCGAGATAACCTGCGAGTAGGCCGAGAATAGTCGCTATCGCGAAGGCCCCGGCAGCGATTACCATGGGGCCAACGAGCGCGGTCGACGCCCCGTGGATGGAGCGGGAGAGGATGTCGCGACCGAGCGTATCGGTGCCGAGAATTAAATCGGAGCTGGGAAGCGATACGCCGACGTCGAGGCGCTGCAGAGATGGATCGTAGGGCGCGATCCAGGGCGCGAGTACTGCGCACATAACGACGACGCATACCACCACGAAAGCGAGGGCGACTAGCAGCGGCATCTGGGCAAGGCGGCGCGAGACGCGACGAACCGGATGGGCGTCGATTGCCTCTGGAAGCGTCATGACTTGACTCCTTCAAAGCGGATGCGCGGGTCAATGAAAGTGTAAAGGATATCGATCAGAAGATTGGCGACCACGACGAAGAGAGAGAAAACCAGCGTCGTGCCCTGGATGAGCGGAATGTCGCGCTTGGATACTGCATCGACCATGAGGGTGCCGAGACCAGGTAGCGCGAAGGTCACCTCGACGTAGATAGAGCCGGCGACGAGACTGACGATGACAAGACCGGCCGCGGTGATCACCGGTATCAGCGCGTTGCGCAGGACATATTGCAGCAGCACGCGTCGCGCGGAGAGGCCCCGCGCGCGGGCGAAGGTGACGTAATCCTTAACCATGGCCTCGATCATGGCGGCGCGGGTGATCTTCATGACAATCGCCATCACCGAAAAGGCCAGAGCAATGGCAGGTAGCGTGAGGTGCCACAGGCGATCGAGGAAATTGGCGCCAGCACCAAAAGTGGGGAACCAGCCAAGGATGACGCCGAAGAGATAGAGCAGGAACAAGCCGGTGACGAAGGGAGGCGAGGAAATGCCGAGTACGCCGGAGGTGACGGTCAGCCGGTCGATCCAACTGCCACGCCGTAGCGCCGCCCAGGCACCCAACCCTATGCCAGCGCCGAGAACGATCACCGCGCTCATGGCCGCCAGGAACGCTGAAATACTAAGGCGTTCGGCGATGATGTTGATGACGCGACGATTTCCGGAGATCGAACGGCCGAGATCCCCCTGCAGCATCTGCCACAGCCATTTGAGGTATTGCACGATGAAGGGATCTTCCAGATTGTATCGCTCGCGCAAGACGGCGATAGCTTCGGGAGTTACGGGCTTGGCGCCGAGCAATGTCCGCACCGGATCGCCTGGTGCGAGATAAATCAGGGCGAAGACGATGAGGGAGACAGCAACCAGCAGCGGGCCGGCCTGAGCCAGTCGGATGAGGATGAGGCGAACCAGTCCGCTACCCATCGATCTGCCTCAGGTAGCGGTCGAACCAGGCAAACTTGCGTTCCCACGCATCGTGCCTGTGGACGGCCTCTGTCAACCAGTGGCCTTCGCGCGGATAGACGACGAGTTCGGCCGTCGCTCCTTTCGCTCTGAGGGCGGCGTAGAATTCCTGCGCTTGGCCCAGGGGCGTACAGCGATCCTCCCGGCCCTGGATCAGGAGTGTGGGTGTGGTTGGCTTGTCTAGTCTGTTGAGAGGGGAGCGGTCGATGGCAACGGCGCGATGCTCGGGAAGCTCGAGAGAGCCGCCATTGATGAATTCGTGGAAGTCGTGCTCGCACGAATAGTGCGAGCTCAACTGGTCGCAGATTGAGAACCGCGGAATTGCCGCTTTGAAACGGTTGGTGGTCGCGACGGCCCAGCAGCTCAGAAAACCTCCGTAAGAGCTGCCGGTGACGCCGAGGCGTTCTGGATCGGCGAGGCCGAGCGCGATGCATTTGTCGACGCCGGCCATTATGTCGTCGAACTCGGCGCCCGCGGGATCGCCTATATTCAACCTGGCAAAAGGCTGCCCCCAGCCGACACTGCCGCGATAGTTCGGAACGAACACTACATAGCCGGCGCTTGCCCAGGCGAGGCCGCCGCAGGGATTGAAGCTGTATTTCGCGGACATGCAAGGTCCACCATGGATGACAACCACCATGGGATGTGGGCCTGGCCCAATCCCCTTCGGCACGAGGATGAAGGATTCGAGCGGCAGCCCGTCCTTACCGGTCCAGGTGATACGGCGAAGTTCGGGATAGTTCGGGAAGCCACGTGCGACTTCGCCATTGACATCACCAAGTCGCTTCCAATCCGCTTCACTGGAAGGCTTATAAAAGAGTTCCTGCGGATGGCCGATGCTGTCTCTGACAGCTACGATGACGCCAGAGGGCGAGACGGCCATGGTGGCGACAAAAGGATTCTCGCCAACGGTAGCTTCCTCATCGACCTGCCATACTATGGTGCCATCGAGCCTGATCAGGCCGTAGGTGGCGCCGAGATCCTTCCAGCCGGTGAACAATAGGCTCTCGTTGTCGCGCCACTGCAACTGCGTGGCGTTGGAGAGCTTGTCGGCACGGAGAATCGAAACATTGCGGGTCGCGATGTCTATCACCCGCATTTCGCCGGCTACGAGCCCGCGATCGCTGGCCCAGCCCTCCAGCACTGCGACCTTGCCGCCGTCGGGCGAAACAGCAAGGCCCTGCAACTGCCAGTCAGACTCATGCATGAGCTCATGGCTGCGTCGCGCGAAGTCAATCCGCATCATCTTCGGATGATGCCAGCCGCGTTCGCTGGCATCGGCAGAGCAGATGGCGACGGCGCCGCTCGGAGCCAGATCGAATTCCCACACCGTCAGGTCGCGCGGACCGACCTCGACAGTTTCGCCGGTCACCGAGTCGATTCTGAACAGGCGACGGGATGTTAGCCCGGGTACCGTGACCTCAGGACCCTCGTCCTCGCCCCACCAAAGGCGGGTCGCGCCGTTGATGGAGCCGCTATTTAGCCCGCGGTCGGCGGCAAGCACGACGATGAAGCTGCCGTCCTCAGCCCATTTGAAATCCTCGATCGTGCCGGGTACGTCGCCAAGCGGGCGCGCCTCGCCGACACCTTCAAACATGAAGAGTCCCATCTTGCCGCGCAACAGGCGGTCGGAGATGAAGGCGATGCGCTCGTCGACCGGAGAGGCCTTGGCGAGGCGGTCGCTGTTGGGGCCGCGGGTCAGCTGCGTCATCGAACCATCGAGGCCGAATTTCCAGACGCGGCTTCCCAGCGACTTGTCCCCGTCGATGCCCGAGGGGCTGACGGTCGCCAGCGCGGCGGTACCGTCATGCGTGAAGACAGGGCCGGAAATGCCCTGAAGCCGATCGAGCCAGGCAATCGCGTCGGGAAGCGCCATTTCATTGCATCCTATTGTAGGCGAAAGGAGAAATGTGCGGGGCGGCGCGCAACGCGCCGCCCCCATGTGCCTTGGTCGGGGTCCTCAGGCTTTGGGGCCGAAGCCTCGCATCGCCCAGGGAATATTGTACCAGAGCGCATTGTAGCCGGTGAGCTTGTATTTGCTGCGGATCGCCATGGCCGAGCCCGGCCAGAAGATCGGCACCACCGCAGCGTCCTCGTTGGCAATCTTGAACACCTGCTTCAGCGCTTCGCCGCGCTCCTTCGGATCCGACTTCTCGTTCGCGGTGGCGAGCGCCTTGTCGACCTCGGCATTCTTGAAGTTAGAGCCGTTCATGCCGTCCTTGGCCGCATTGGCGCTGCCGAAGAACAAGTTCGGATAGTTCGCGGCGTCGGCGAAGTCAGGGGAGTATGCCATGATCTGCATGCCGAGGTTCTCATGCCTGAAATAGCCAGCAAGCCACTGAGTGCGGTCTACCTCCTGCACCTTCACGGTGATGCCAATCTGCCTGAGGTTCTCGGACACGCTTTGAAGGATATTGGTCTGGTAGGGACTGGCATTGGAGCTAGGCACCGTGACCTCGAATCCGTCCGGATACTTCGACTGCTTGAGCTCCGCCTTAGCCTTCTCCAGATCGAATTGGTAGGCCGGCAGCGTGGCGTAGAACTTGCGCACTTCGTCCGGCGGCATGATACCGGCCCACATCTCCGGTGGATTGAGCGCGGTCGCGGGCTCGCCGTTGCCCTTCAGCAGCGCATTCACCAGGCCTTCCCGGTCGACGGCATACGAAATCGCCTTGCGCACGTGGATGTCGTCGAACGGCGCCGCGGACTGGTCGAGGGTCAGCAGGTACACTTCCAGCGATGTCCCCGTGATGACATCGACATTGCCCAGCGCCTTCCACTGGTCCATGTCGGAAATCTCGAAGGTGCCGTCGATGTCGCCGTTCTGCATGGCGAGGATTCGCGTCTGCTCGTCGGGAATGGCGACAATTGTGATCTTCTTGATAACCGGCTTGCCGCCCCAGTAGTCATCGCGGGCCTCGAGCACGACACGTTCTGCCGGGACGAATTCCACGAGTTTATAAGGACCGGTTCCGAGCGGCAGGAGATCGGGCGTTCCGAGATCATCGTTCCCCAATTGGTCCTTCTTGAACAGGAATCCGGCCATAAGTGCGGCCCAGTACTGGAATTGCACGTTGGGCGATTTGAGCTTGAAGGTGACGGTGGCCGGATCAGTCGCCTCGACGGAATCCACCGAAGAGTAAAAGGACGCGACCTGCGAGCCACTATCCGGGCTCAAATGGTACTTGACAGTCGCAACCACATCCTCCGCGGTCAGCGGCGAGCCATCCGAGAAAGTAACGCCTGATCGCAAATGATAGACCACGGTCGTGGGGTCGGTCAGTTCCCAGCTTTCGGCCGGGCCAGGTACCAGGGCAAGGTTATCGCCGAACAAAAGCGGGCCTTCCTGCACCAGCGACATGATTACGCCGATGGGGGTCGACCAGGCGTGAGGCACGAAAAGCGTTTCCGGGACGGTGGGCAGCGACCAGGTGATCTCATCGATCGTCTCCTGTCCAATGGCAGCTCTGATCATACCGAGCGTGGAAGCCAAAGCCGCGCCCGAACTCAACGCCAGAAACCCTCGGCGGGACATTGTTGTCATCATCGTGCAACCCCTCTTTGTCTTGTTTTAAACGATATCCGATGTTGTTTATCGCTATAGTTCGTGTCAAATTCAGTTTATGTATTGAGGTCATCTGGAAGGAAGATGGAGCCAAACCGTTTAAGTCTACGATCGCCTTACGCAGCGACCGCCGACGATTCATTGTCCTCGTCGTGCATGTGGTCAGCGCGATTGCTCATTTGTTTCCAGTGATCGTCAAAAGTGTTTTTGTGGCCGCCAACCATGTCGGTCCGGATGGGCAAAGCAGGCGACGACGAGGGTATTGCCTTGGATCAGTGGAATGTCTGATTAAGTGCAGGTCAGTTATGACTGGCGAGAGCCAAGATCTCGTGGGCGCGCCGCACCACTGGAGGATCAATCATCTTACCGTCAAACGAGAACGCGGACACCCCACGGATGGCGGCATCGTTTTCCGCCGAGAGGACGCCTCGGGCCCACTCGAGTTCCTGTGCGCTTGGCGAGAAAGCCTCATTGAATATAGCAACCTGAGTCGGATGGATCGCCAAAGCTCCGGCAAAGCCAAGCCGCCGCGCATGCGCCGCGGCTTCACGAAGTTTGTGAGTGTCTGAGAAGTTCCCAATGCTTCCTACGTAGCCTAGCGGGAGCAGCCCTGCCGCGCGGGCGGCAAAAAGAACGGAGAGGTTGGGCATCAAGAGAAGGTCGAATTCCGGGGCGCCGCCAACAGCAGCACTGAAGTCTTCAGGACCAAGTGCCATTGCGACCATCCTTGGATGCGCCGAGGCAATGGCCGCGAGCCTTTGCAAGGCGCTCGGAGTTTCGATCTGGGCAAGGAACCGGATGCGTCCGAGCGGAAGATTTCTTTCTCGTTCAAGTTCCCATACCGCATTTGCGATCTCTGATACCAACTCTGCCGAATCCGTCTTCGGAAGAACAAGTGCGTCAACACCCGCCACAACAGCTGCATCGAGATCGGCCGCCAAGGCGCGCAAACCACGATTAACGCGGACCAAAACAGATGCGCCCTTGCGCGCCACCTTTGCCACGGATTCAGGAAGCTGCCGCCGTGCCTCGCCCTTCTGATCCTGGGGAACGGAATCCTCCAAGTCGAGAATGACGCCATCTGCACCGCGCTCATGAGCCCCCTCCACAAAGCGCGGAACGTGAGCGGGAACGAAGAGCAGGGATCTCCAGAGTGGCACAGACCTTGCGCTTTCAACGCCCGGAAAGGTGTCCTTGATCATGGAGCCGCCTGTGCGGTCGATTTTAGGGAGGGCGGCGGCAGTGAGCATGCTGGGCCGCCGGTGCGCTGAGATGAGCCGAAGTACGCACGCTTTGTATAAATCGTGAGCGAACACACTTTACCGAGACGCGCACTCACAATGAGGCCGCTTTTTCGCGCAATAGCCCCAGAACCTCCTCGCGGACAGCCTCGGTATGAGCACCAAGAGCCGGAACCGGACGTAGCGAGGGGCGCTCCGAGTTGAAGATCGCCGCTGGCGCTATAGTCTCGACCGTTCCTTCAGGTGTGCCGACCTCAACCCTGCGAACGTGTGGATGCCTTGAAACATCCACCACTTCGTTCAGTCGGCCATATGCCAGGCCGGCCGCCTCAAGCTCCTGCATCGCTTCCTGGCAGGAAAGTTCAGAAAACCGCAGTTCGATGATCTCATCAAGTTGCGCACGGTGACCGAGACGCTCCATATTATCACCAAAACCAGGGGTTCGCGTAAGCTCCGGCTGCTTTAGAAATTTTTCGCAGAAATTCACCCATTCGCGGTCATTCTGAACCGAAAAGATGACATCTTTGCCGTCAGCGCAACAATAGGCGCCATAAGGGGCAAGCGACGGGTGTTTCACGCCGGCGCGTACCGTGTGGTAGCCGCTGTAGTCGTTTTGCAGAACCGGAACATTCATCCAGTCAGCGACGGCATCGAACAATGACACCTGGATGCTGGTGCCTTCACCAGTGACTTCGCGGTGATAGAGGGCCTGAAGAATGGCGCTATGTGCTGTCATGCCCGCCGAGATGTCGCAAACCGAGACCCCTACACGCACAGGCCCTTGTTGGTTGCCGGTGATCGCGCATAGACCTGTTTCGGCCTGAACGATGAGATCATAGGCCTTCAAATGGGAATACGGCCCCTTCTCTCCGAAACCCGAGATGTCGCAGGTAATCAACCGCGGATATCGTCGACGGAGATCAGCAGACCCAAAACCCAGTTTTTCGATACTGCCCGGCTTCAGATTCTGGATAAAGACGTCGGCTCTGGCAATGAGCGGGTCCAGGACCGCGCGGTCCGCCTCCGATCTCAGGTCCAGACAGACCGATTCCTTACCCCGGTTGAGCCAGACGAAGTAAGCGCTCTGTCCGCGCACCAACTTGTCGTAGTTGCGGGCAAAGTCCCCTTCGGGCCTTTCGACCTTGATGACACGTGCGCCGGCGTCAGCAAGGCGAGACGATGCGTAAGGCGCAGCCACCGCCTGCTCCACGGCTACGACAGTGATCCCTTCAAGAGAGTTCTGCATGCGACACCGTGCTTTTCATCCAATGTTTTCGTTTCGGGTCCGACGACGGTTCAGCATGGCCAGCAACCGGTTTTGTTCGTTCCCAACAATTGAGAATGCCTCATCGACACCCATTCCAGGCTTTGCAAGCATCATGTCGGCCTGGGTTGCCACGGATACGTGGACAGAAGCCTGGGAGGAAAGATCTGTTTCGGTGCAGCTTCCCCCGACATAAGCCCCGACTTTGTTTTCCTTGCAAAGGAGAACGGCCCGCGCCGTGTCAGCGATTGAGCCGACGTCTGGCGTCTTGATTTGGACCATATGCGCTGCCTTGGCTTCGGCAAAGCGCCGGATATCCTCAAGCGTATTGCATCTCTCATCCACGACAATGCGCGCGCTGGAACCCCTGTTGTCCAAAATCGATACGATCCTAGCGTAGTTTTCAATTTGAGCTTGCGTCGAACCAAAATCTGCCGGGGACTCGATGTTAATCGTAAAACCCGGAACTGTATCAGCAACCGTGCAGATAAAGTCGGCAATGCTTGGCGGCTCCTGGCCGATCTCCTGGCCGATCCAGCCATACAAATCGAAATGCAGCACCGGATGATATCCCGGGCCGCCGATTTGGCGCGTACGCGTTGCAACCCACGTCACGAACTCCATGAAGGTCTGGCCGTCGACGCCGAATTTCTGCCGTGAGTTGATCAGGCCATGAGGAAGCACATCCACGGCCTTCAGAATCATCTTGTCAACGTTGATTTCCCGAGCATCACCGCTCTGGCAGTAGATCGGGACCCTACGCGTTGGCACTGGTAGGTTAAATTCACTGCATACGATCTCCGCCATCGTCGTACGTTGAAGGTGGGCTGCTGCGCGTAAGAGCGCCTGGCTGACCCCGTACTCAACCGCCAGAGGTAATCGCTTGTGTTCGAACGGCTCGAAAACCTTAGCGCAAGCATGAAGGTAATGAGACACATCGACATCGAGAAGCCGGGGCACCACAACTCGCGACGTCAAATCCGCGATTTGAGTAGTTTCAAACAAAGGATCACGTCCACCAGCTCCAGAATACTGAACGCTCATCATGTCGCCCCAAACGACAGTGTCGTCGGCAAGGATAAGCCCGACGCTCAACGAAGAAGCCGGTACGCGAATGGATTCGAAGTCGGGCGTGACGGGTTCGCCCACATAGACAAAACCGTCCTGCGAAGCGCCGGCTCTTATGGCGGCCTGATCGTCGTAGAAAAACGAGCCATATCCTGGCGCGAGGAGGACGTCTTTGATCTGCAATTCAGTCACTCGATAAAGTCTGAGAGGATTAAATTCGCTCTGCTACCGCGGGCGAGGCCTGGCCGGTCTGCTCCTGGTGCCTAGATTTTCAGCGGTCGGGCAGAGCGCTACACCTTCGTTAACGTCGACATGCGCCCATGATCGCATGGCCCCGCGGGTTACAAGAAGGCTCGGCCCTCTCCTTTTTTGAGACTGAAAACCGGGAGCGAAAGCTCTCCGCGGTCGGCGCTTCCCGGAACAACCAGATGCCCCCTGCTCACGCCGGGGGTATCGAGATGAAACGTAAGATGTGGTGCTTCGCTCATTGTTCAACCTATTGCCAGTATTCAGGCGGCCGTGCGCCGGGTTTGCATAGCTGTTGCGCATTTGCATTCTCCCGCTCTGGAAGTATGCGCCACGTGGTGTTCAATTGGCCAATATAATGTCCCGGACGCTGCCATCGCGTTTTTAGATGGCTGCCGCCTGGCTTGGTGAAGCTACCGCTGCTCGATGTTCACAAGGAAAGACGGGAACCGTGACGAATAGCTGGTTCCCGCGCCTGCACCCCAGGACCGCGAGTGTGGAGCGCTTCGTCACTGATCGAGGGCTGAGCAGTTTCTTCTCCGCCTTCATTGATGTTGGCAGCGAGCCATAGCGCGGCTGGTTGAGGCGAAGGCGGTGACTATCGCCGGTATCTTCAGTTCCACCGTCTGCAGCCGCCCTCGATCTCATTTCGTGTAGACCCAGATCCTGAACTGCCCATGCATCTGCACGAGGAGATCGCCATCGTTTTCATCTTCATCCCGCACAAGCTCGGCGTCTTGGAACTTGACGAGAAGAGGGCCCGGCCGACTACGGCGCCGACGTCAAGCTGAGGCTCAAGGTCATCAAGACCGAGGTCCGAGCGGCCACAAGGCAGGCGTCAAGGTCAAGAGTGTCGCCGAGCTGGTCGACAAGCCACCGATCCAGGCGCAACGCTCGTTATGACGAGTCAGCCATAGCAGCGCCAATACGGGATCGTCGGTTCTGCCCTCATCGATCTCCATGAGCCGATATCACCACGCAAAATATTCCTCGGTGGGGACAGAATTGCCGCTCACATGCGTGCAACGGCCACCACACGAAGGTTCGCCGTTCATATGCCGCCAAACCATCAGTGTTATCGTGCGGATTCGACGATTTACCGGACACAACTCTACGCGGCCCGATGCGAGCGCCAACTGCCGCCATCGGGAAGACGTCCGACACGTTCGTTGTATCGAACAACGACATCAAAGCCAGGATCTAGCTGGGTCTGATGGCATCATGTGCAATCTTCGCCTCAGCAGAGCGCCTGTATTATTTTCGATCGGGAAAGGCTCTCGGTTGCTATGCCGCTGTGAAAGAAGCATTGGCCGCAGTAGACGGCTCGGCCAGAATTTCTGTGGCCGGAGCGCGAACATGGCAGGCGACAAGGCGCCCATCTGCCATTGGCACCAAAGGCGGTAGTTCGGTTCGGCACCGGTCAACGGCCAGCGGACAGCGCGGATGGAAAGCGCACCCCCTCGGCGGATTGATGGGGCTGGGCACCTCGCCCTCGACGGGCACCTCCAGCCGCGCCCATGTGGGATCGGGAACCGGGGCGGCCGCAATCAGCGCCGCAGAATAGGGATGGACCGGCTTGGCGAAAAGCGCTTCGCATGGGGCGAGTTCCACGATCCGCCCCAGATACATGACGGCCACGCGATGCGCGATATGCTCCACGACTCCGAGGTCGTGTGAGATGAAGACGAAGGCGATGCCCATCTGCTGCTGTAGATCCAGAAGCAGATTTAAGATCTGCGCCTGCACAGAGACGTCGAGGGCTGACACCGCCTCGTCGGCGATGATCAGCGACGGGTTGAGCGACAGGGCGCGTGCAATGCCGAGCCGCTGGCGCTGACCGCCTGACAATTCGGACGGGAGCCTGTGCAGCATCTCAGGCGACATTCCGACTTTTCGGAGAAGGTCCGCGGCAAGCGCGTTACGCTGCTTCCGGCTGAGACGTTCAAAATTCTCGACAGGCTCCGTAATAATTTGCCCGGCAGTAAGGCGGGGATTCAGCGACGAGTAGGGATCCTGAAAGACCATCTGCATCCGACGGCGCCAGGCGTGAAGCGCGTTCTTCTTGAGACCCGCAATGTCGGTTCCGTCGATCAGCACGCGCCCGCCCGTCGGCTCGACGAGCCGCATCAGGAGCCGCGCGACGGTGGACTTGCCGCAGCCGGATTCGCCGACGATGCAAAGCGTCTCGCCCGCCTCGACGGAAAAGGATACATCCTCCACCGCCCGGATCACCGGAATGGTCTTCTTCAGGAGTCCTCTACCGAGCGGATAATGCTTGGTCAGATTCTCGACTTTCAGCAGAGGACCGCTCATGCGCGCATCACCTCTTCGACGCGCCAGCAAGCCGCGGCGTGGCTTGACCCGACATCACGCAGGGGGGGCCTCTTCTCGCGGCAAATATCGATCGCGAACGGGCAGCGAGGCGCAAAGCTGCACCCTACAATGGCCTCCCGAAGACTTGGCACGATGCCGGGGATTTCTGGAAGGCGGCGCTGGCGGCCACGTCGCGGATCCGGCACCGATCGCATGAGGCCCTGGGTATAGGGATGAGCCGGCCGCGCGAACAAATCCATGACGCTCGCTTGTTCTACGATCCGGCCAGCATACATCACGATCACGCGTTGGCATGTCTCGGCCACGACGCCCAGATCATGCGTGATGAACATAACGGCCGTTCCCGTGCGCTCTTTCAGGTCGACAATTAGCCGCAGGATCTGCGCCTGGATAGTGACGTCGAGGGCGGTCGTCGGCTCATCGGCAATCAACAGTTCCGGCGAGCAGGCAAGAGCCATGGCGATCATGGTGCGCTGGCGCATCCCGCCCGACATTTCGTGGGGATAGTTGTTGACGCGGCGCTCGGGGTCCGCGATGCGGACGAGACGGAGCATCTCTTCAGCCTTTGCCATGGACTCGGAGCGCGACGCTTTCGTGTGGATCTGGACCGCCTCGGCTATCTGGCGGCCAACCGTGTAGACCGGGTTTAGGCTCGACATTGGATCTTGAAAAATCATCGCGATCTTGCCGCCGCGGATGTGCCGCATCTCCCGATCGGAAAGCTCAAGCAGGTCACGTCCTTGAAAGCGCACCTGGCCGCCGACCGTCCTCGCGGTCAGCTTCGGCAGCAGGCGAAGGATCGAGAGGGCGGTCACGCTTTTGCCGCATCCGGACTCGCCGACAACGCCGAGCGTCTCGCCCGTCATCACTTGGAAGCTAATCCCACCCAATGCGCGCGTGACGCTTTCTTCCCCGTAGAAATGGGTCTCGAGGTCTTGAACGTCGAGAAGGATGTTATTCCGCACCGTCGTATGGATTTGCATCAACGCCTCCGCTTGGCGCGTGGGTCAAACAAGTCGCGCAAACCATCGCCTAGCAGGTTAACGGCAAGTACCGTGACGGCGAGGCAGATACCGGGAGCGAAGACTGTCAAAGGGGCGATAGAAAGATACAATCGAGAGCTGGAGATCATGTTGCCCCAACTGGGAATCTCGGGCGGCACACCGACACCGAGAAAGCTCAAGCCGGCCTCGGTCAGGATCGCGCTGGCACAGACAGTAGCGCCTTGGACCATCAGCGCCGGAATAGTGCTCGGCAGGATGTGCCGCCACAGCACCCTAGGCAGGCCCGCACCGCCGCAAAGCGCGGCCTCCACGTAGGGCCGCTCGCGAACGCCCAGGACCACAGAGCGGACTAGCCGAGTGACGGCCGGCATCTCGGGGATTGCGATTGCAACAATGAGGATGCCGATGCCCGGGCCGGTCAGGGAAATAAGCGCAATCGCAAGCAGAATCGTCGGTATCGACATCAGGCCATCCATGATCCGCATGACGACGTTGTCGAAACTGCGGCTGTACCCGGCGATGACACCGATAAGAAGGCCTGTAAGGGTTGCGCATGCCGCCGACAGCAATCCCACCAGGAGCGATATCCGGGCCCCGAAGATTGTTCGTGCGAACACGTCGCGGCCCAGATTGTCGCTCCCAAACCACATCTCGGCCGAGGGCGGCTGGAGCCGCTTGAAGGGATCCATGTTCACCGGATCGCCAGCATAGAGCGGGGCAACCACCGCCAGAATGATCAGGAGCGCCAACATGCCGCCGCCCATCGAGACAAGTGGATGCCGCCTGGCGACCCGGGGAAGATCGGTTAGCTGCAGCCGCCCCAACGGCACTGCTTTAATCGGCGCGGAAAGGAGGGTCATACTAATACCGGATCCGGGGATCGACCAAAGTATAGGCAAGATCGACCATGAGGTTGATGACAACGTATAGACCCGAAGTCAGAATGAGCACACCTTGAATGATGGGATAGTCGCGGTTGCTGATCGCATTGACAACCAGCCGTCCAACTCCAGGTATGTTAAACACGGTCTCCGTAATGACGACACCGCCGATCATATAGGCAAAGCTTATGCCGATTACAGTCAGGATTGGAACGCCGGCATTCTTTAAGGCATGGTGGAAAAGCATGGCAGAGGACGAAGCGCCCTTGGCAGCGGCCGTTCGCACATAGTCCTCCGACAGGACCTCCAGCATGCTCGCCCGAGTAATCCGCGCGATGAACGCACCATATGCAAGACTTAGCGCTATTGTGGGAAGGATCAGATGCACAAACCAAGGCTCGAGGCCTCTGTCGATCTGCTCATATCCCTGGACCGGTAGCCAGTCTGTCCGGATAGCGAAGAAGTAAATGAGAAAATAGCCGACCACAAAGGCCGGAACGGAATAACCAAGTGCTGAAAAGACCGCGAGGAGGCGGTCAACGATACCTCCAGTCCGCCAAGCGGCAAAGATGCCGAAAGACACTCCGACCGACACTGACAGCATCATCGTCAGGATCGATAGGGAAAGGGTCGGCTCAAGCCGCTGCACGATCAGCTCCAGAACGGGCCGCTGCGTGAAAATTGAGGTCCCGAAATCGCCGCTAAGAACGCTCAATGCCCATTGAAAAAACTGAATTGGGAGGGGCTCGTTCAATCCAAGTTTTTCTCGGATGCCGGCAACCATCGCTGGCGTAGCTGTGTCGCCGGCTATAATGGCCGCCGGATCGCCGGGCGCCAACCTGAGAAGCAGGAATACGAAGATCCCGACCATCGCCATAACAGCGATGGCCGAAAACGACCTGCGAAGGACATAAGCCGCCATGCCTTCAGGCCTTCTTCATCTTCCACATCGGTTGCAGATTTGGGAAGCCAATAAGCCCGGTCAACGTCTTCCGACGCGCAATTGGCGCTGTATACTCACCTAGCAGGACAGTAGGCACGACCTCCCAGTAGATCTTTTGCATTTTGCGGGCTAAGGCCTTACGGTCTTCAACCGTGCTGACATCGGGCCATTGCTTCCGCAGCGCCTCATAATCGTCGTTTTTCGGCCAACCGTACCAGCCCTTCTCGCCATTCATCACATGCAGAGAGGTTCCTATTGGCTCGCCAAGGTAGTAATCGGACCAGCTCGACATGAACATGCTCCAACCGCCTTCCTCGACGGGGCCTTTGTTCCTCCGGCGCGCAGTAAGGGCGCCCCAGTCGCTCGGAGCAAGCTCTGCGTTTATCCCAATCTTTCGCAACATATTCGCCAGCAACTGCATCGCGTTGCTGGTGAGCGCAATGTCGGTGGGCTGAAGAATAACGACCTTCTCGCCGGCATATCCCGCTTCTTTCAATAATTGCTTGGCCTTTTCCGGGTCGCCGCCCTTCTTATACCACCCCGTGTTTTCGCCGTTGGAGTAAGGTGTATCGTTTCCAAATATCGAAGTGACTGCGTGGGCGTAATTTGGGTCAGGTGTGACAACGCGCAGGAACGCCTCCTGATCGATCAGGTGAAGAATGGCTTGACGCGCCTTCACATTGTCGAACGGCTTCTGCAGACAGTTCATGCGAAGACACATGGCTGAGCCCGTCTTGTCCAAGAGTTCAAGCTCAATATTCGGATCGTTTTTGAGCAATGGAAGAAGATCGGCCGGCGGCTGTTCAAAGAAATCAATTTCGCCCGCCTGCAAGGCTGCCAAAGCGGTCTGCTGGTCGGCGATTTGGTCCCAGACGACACGATCAATGTTGACTACCTTCCCGCCCGCCAATCCGTCGGCAGATTCCTTACGCGGTACGTATTGTTCATTGCGGTCGTACGTAAAGCTTGCCCCCGGTTTGGCTAGATCCTCATTGAACCTGAACGGTCCCGATCCAATGTTTGCCGTCACTTGTTCGGTTGCGGGGCGATTTGCATCCTTCTCTCGCATAACGAACAACGTCGAGCCGGATATTGAAGCCAGAACATCTGGCAGGACCCCCAGGGGTTCTTTGAGCTCGATCGTAAAGCTCTTCTCGTCTTTCTTGGAAATATGCTTGGCTCGCTCCAAGAGCATCATACCACCAGCATCCACTTGGCCCCAACGGTGGATTGACGCCACGCAGTCCGCCGCTGTGACGACGCTACTGTCGTGCCAGCGTAGGCCGTCCCGGAGTTCAAAAGTATAGGTCCTCTTGTCATCGGACAGGCCCCATTTACCAACCATTTGCGGTTGCGGCATAAACTTGGAGTCGAGTGAGAACAGCGTGTCATAGATCGCGAGGCCGTGGCTCGTGGTGATGGTAGCTGTCGTAAATATCGGATCGAATGAACCTAATGCACCTGCCATTGCCATGTGCACCGTCCGCGCGGCCGGGGGTGTCGTCTGAGCCCTCAGAATCGAGGGAACTGCCGCTGACGCCCCTGCGGCCAAGCCAACCTTCATAAGACTGCGTCGGGAGATTTTCATGTTCAAGTTCCCCTTTCGAATTAGTGGCATCGTTAATCCGCGCCTACTGGTAGGTCGGACACCGAGCGGTCATTCCATACATGATCAGTCGCACTGCGATCCGCGTCAAATCCAGTTTGCATATCCTTATCATCTGGTTTTTAGATGAATGCTGATGCGCCCAAGATCATGCTGAGCGGCGTTGGGCCGCCCCTTTGACCTCTTCGGATTGTACTTCATACCTCCTGCAACCAGTACGCGGGCAACGGCGTCCGGTCGGTTCGAACGAGAACGATAAACCCGCAGCTCCGTGCCGTAGCCCGACGCTGCGCATAATCCGTGCTCTAGATGCCCAGGGTCACGGCGGTCCTCATCGACTCAGACGCAGGAGAGGTTTTCTCCGAGTATCCCCCATAGGGTCGAAACATCAGACTTAAGTTATCGGCAGGCCACCTGGTACAAATCCACTTCCTGATCGGTAAGGCTGAGCCCGCTGCGTGCCCCATTCGGGTGCAGGTGCTTTTGCCTTTGCTTCCGGCAAGAGCGGAAGAAGAATTCTCGAAGGAAACTTCTCCGAGTGATAGACCCGGTTGATTGATGCTGCGCCGACGGGAATACTACCGATGGAGGGCTTGGGGATGGGATTGGGAGCGCCGATCGTTAGCTCAAGGCAGTGCCCCCCTCGGACTACATGAGCTAGGGGCGACAAAAGGGACATTCGTATCTCATAAATTTCTCCCGGTACCAGCTTCTCGCTTTTTCGGAATACGTGAACGACTTCGTCAGAATACGTCCTCTCTTCATCAACTTCCCGAAGCGACGCGCGAATCAAGCCAGACTGTAAGAAAAGTACGTTCTCGTCTGGATCGACGTCTTTCAGCGTTAGTTCCAAATCAGCGTCGTCACCGTTGTCTATACTGAGATAGAGCGTTATTTCCGGGTTCCCAAGCAGCGTCATATCAGAAGCTACCGCTGCAGTCCGGTAGTTCAATATCCCTTCCTTATATGGCTGGATCGTGAATTGCTGATTGTTTCCGTAGAGCTCTGCTCCGATCGGATAGAGATAGGCGCGCGAGCCATCGTCCACGACAGCGCCGGGTTTAAGGGGGGACATCTTGGCATCCGCGGTGAGATAGAAGAGCCTACGCTCGATTGTCGGGTCTGGCCAAGCCGAGTGCTTCGTAGTCCAACCTGCGACTGCCTTCTTGGGATCTCCATCCGGCTCCCTGACCTCCCAGTAAACAGTTACTGGCGGCTCCTTGTCTATTCCATTCTCGATGCCCTTCAACCAGCGGTCCAAGAACTTCATCCGCTCGTCGTCCACAATTCCGTAGCCCCGCGGCCCCGGGCCACCAATTCCGTGATCGCCGTTCATCAAGATAAGCTTCTTGTGCTCGACGTCCGACATAAGCTGGGTGAATACCCTGGCGCTTTCGCTGACCGCACAACGATCCTGCCACGAGCCTATAAGCATAGTGGGCACAGCAACCCTACCGGCGACCTTGTCACGAGCCAAGGAGATGGAGTCCCACCATTCATCCTTCAAAGGGCGTTTTCTAATCTCTTCAAAAAAAGGACGTTTGACAACCTGCGTATCGCCTCCGCGAATGAGGGCGCACTCCGTATCGCCGGCGCAAATCCGCGCGTCCGTTCCCTCGACCTGATAGACAAAGCAACTGTTAAGTGCCCACTGTATGGTTTGAAGCTGCGGCATTCCGCCGATGGAAAGCCAGTCCTCATAACCGTCCAGGACGCCGCTCGCTATGATCGCTCTCAAATGAGCGGGCCGTTCTGCCGCGACCCAGAATTGAACCGTGCCGGCAGAGGAATTCCCTATCATCCCGACATTCCCGTCACTCCAGGGTTGTTTAGCGATCCATTCAACTACTTCGGCACCATAGAGTCCTTCCTTATGGTCGAACCAATAGTCGAGAATGCCTTCCGAACAACCAGTCGCGGGGAAGTTGGCACCAACGAAAGCGTACCCGGCATCGAGAAATGGCTTCGCCAGACTGAAAGGCGCCGCACTCGCTGCGTAAGGGTCATATAAGAAGACGGTAGGATAGCTCCCAGATTTCGGGTGGTACGAAATGTACGCAACGCGAGTTCTATCGCTCATCGACAGGTAGCCGATGTCGCGCGCCACGTCAGCTTCGGTAATTTTGGCATTGGATATCATCGTGCGACTCTTGGTCAAATTCAGCTCTCATTGCTTTGAAACGAAATCGCTTATAATATTCAAAGAGAAAATCGCTCATCGGTGGCAATTTTATTGGGGAGCACATTGGTAATTAGCGATCAATTACATGGTTAAATACTCGCGGATTTCATAGTGGAACTTCTTGTGGAATTGTGGCGTGTTGGTCGGCATGGCAGTCTGGGGCTTTGAGGGCGGCCAGCGCTCCCTCGCATTGGCCAAATCCGCGTATAAATCTAGCGGCGCCGACGGGCCGCTTTGCTCGAATTATGTTTCCGTCAGCGCAGCAACTCTGCGTTTTTATGGCAGCATACGCACGGAGAGCAACTATTGCTGATTGGAGCGGAAGATTCCTCAGGTCTTCATGGTGCCATAGAGCCATCATGTCTATCCAAAGAACATACATGAGCCGCGACAGTCGAGAGTAGGAATGGAAGGAGGCAACCAATGAACTCGGGCGGCAGCGGCGATTGAACTGGCCCCCATTTCGACCGCACAGTCGGCCTAACGCGGGAGGCTTGGGGATATCCTCAAGCACAGGCTTATGGCTGACGACTGTCGACGGATTGAACTGATCAGCGGTGAGGCACGGCGCCGACACTGGACGACCGAACAGAAGCTGCAGATTATCGAGGAGAGTTTCCCTCCGGACGAGACCGTGTCCTCTGTCGCCCGACGACGGGGCGTGGCGCCAAATCTCTTGTATCGTTGGCGTCGTTTATTGAAGGAAGGCGGAGCGGCTGCGGTGGGATCGGACGAATCTGTGGTCGGGAGTTCGGAAGTGCGGCGGCTTGAATAGCGCGTCGCGACCTCGAGCGGCTTCTCGGCCGCAACACCATGGAAGTGGAGATCCTCAAGGACGCGCTGGCCAGGTCGGAGTCAAAAAAACCGAACTTGCGGCTCTTGTCGCAGCCGAGGGACGGGTCCCGATGAAGGCAGTTGCCGAGACCCTCGGGGTGGCGCGTTCCATTTCCATGACAAGGTGCGTCGCCTGGTGAAGCCGCGCCGGCCTTATCGCAAAACCGACGACGATGGGCTCTTGGAGCTGGTTCGACGCCTGATCGACGAACGCCCGACCTATGGCTATCGTCGCATCACAGCCCTGACGAACAGGGAACGCGCCAAGACGGGCGAACCGGCCGTCAATCACAAGCGCGTCTTCCGTATCATGCGCCAGAACAGCATCCTGCTTGCCAGGGACGCGGGCCGCAGGACCGGCCGCGTCCATGACGGCAAGGTCATCGTCATGCACTCGAATCTGAGCTGGTGTTCCGGTGGCTTCGAGGTCGGATGCTGGAACGGAGATATCATCAGGGTCGCCTTCATCATCGATGCCCATGACCGCGAGCTAATCGCATGGCATGCCGTCGGCGGATCGGGCATCAGCGGCAGCATGATCCGGGAAATAATGCTGGAAGCTGTCGAGAGCAGGTTCGGCGCCCTCCAGGCGCCGACGGCGCGAATGGCTGACGGACAATGGCAATGCCTACACCGTCAAGGAGACGCGCGACTTCGCCACCGCGCTCAATCTCATTGCCTGCTTCACGCCGGTCCAGAGCCCGCAGTCGAACGGCATATCCGAGAGCTCCGTCAAAACCTTCAAACGCGCTCGCGTCAATCCTTTGCCGGATGCGGTCACCGCACTTGGCAAAATCGCCGGATGGTTCGAGGACTACAACGAAACCATCCTCATTCAGGGCTCATCCGAGCACAAACTCAATAGCCGACTGTCCGGTCAAATAGGGGCAACTCCATAGCTCGTGCACCCATTTGCGCAGCACTTTCTTGTGGAGATCGAGGTCGCGGGCCGCCTGGGTCACCGCGACACCCCGATCCTTCACCAGCCTCACTGCCTCAAGCTTGAACTCACGGCTGAACTTCCTTCTCTGCATTTCCACTCTCCAGTTCCGTTAAACACCATATCTCGGTGTCCACGAAACCGGCAGCAGGCCATCGGTCGTGGCCTAAAACCTCGTGCTCTTCACTAGCTCCTGACAACGTAGGGTGTCCCTGCCACAAACGCCGTCCGAACAAAATCACCGCCGCTGGGCCAGGCGTGGACTCAAGGCCATCTGCACCACACACCAGCGCCCACTGCGCGATCTGCCCCAAGCACGGCAAGACCGCAGCTCTCGTCATGCCATGGTTCGACATCCATGCCATGAACCAGCATCTGATCGAGATCTCCCGCAACGTCGCCAACGATGCGCACGCCATCCTCATCACGGACCAGGCAGGGTGGCACATGTCCAACAACCTGCTGGTTTCCGAAAATATCACATTCTGCCCCTGCCGCCGAAATCGCCCGAACTCAATCCCGTTTAAAACATCGGCAGTTCATGCGTAAAAATTGGCACTCGAACCGCGACCATCGTCGACTAATGCTGTTACGCATGGCGAAGTCTGCAAGACCGACGCACAGAAAATGGGCGAATGAGTTCGGATCAATGAGGGCTGGTATTAGGCGTTCAAGTGCCCGTTTTGTTCTTGCGATCTCCACCGCTCAAGTCGGGATCAATGCACCACGCCGCAACGCATTTCAAACAAATTACAGAAACTTCACAACAGCAACTCCGCTGACAATGATATGTCACCACAGGTGTGAGCCGAAGCGGCGGAAAGCTGCTGGCCGGGTCTACCTCGCCACATACAACGCAACTGGGGGCCAAAACAATGGCAAAAAGAGCACTCATCCTACTTGAAGGCAACACACACGGTACTGGTGTGCTATACGCCCAAGCGGCCCAGCGTCTTGGCCTTACTCCAATTACCCTGTCGGCTGATCCGGCCCGGTACGACTATCTTGCGGCGGATGGGTTTGAGGCAATCCGTGTCGATACAGACAATCTTGATGCACTGATCGACGAATGTTCCCAGCTGCGTGCAATCTATGACGTTGCTGGCATTACCGGGTTTCCAAGGGACGACGAGTTGTTATATGCGGTGGTTGGTAAGCTCTGCCAGCATTTCGACCTCCCTGGGCCTAACCCTGAATCCATTGAACGATGCTGTGACAAATTCGTCCAACGTCAGCTTCTTGCGCATATGGGTGTTCCAATCCCTGCTTATCGCGTGGCAGAGAATGCGAGAGAAGTTGAAAGCTCGGCTGCGGAGATCGGCCTTCCGGTGGTCCTTAAGCCAGCCTCAGGCAGTGGCAGCGTCGGCGTTCGATTGTGCCGCGACGTCGACGAACTCACCGAACATACGGCTTATCTGTTGGGCGGGAAGCACATATGGCGCTCTTCGCCTAGGATTCTAGTCGAAGAATTTGCACAGGGTCCGCATTATACGGCTCAAATAATGGGAAATGAGATCATTGGAATTTCGACCTCTGAATTCGGTCCCCCACCGCACTTCGTCTACCATCAGTTCACTTTTCCGGCAATGCTGACCGACGATGAGCATGAGCGTATTGCCGACGTTTCGCAGAACTCTTTGCGAGCTCTCGGCCTTGGGTGGGGTCCAACGAATATTGAACTCCGGTGGACGAAGCTTGGCCCAATGGTCATTGAAGTCAATCCGCGGCTGGCGGGCGCGCCCGATTCTCGTCTGGTTCAGCTGGCTTATGGTGTCGATCTCATCACCGAACACATCAAGCTAGTCATCGGCGACGAGTGGAATTTACGCAGAAAGCGCTCGCAGACTGCGGCAACGCGGATGCTGGTTGCTGATCGCGACGGCATCCTGGCTTGGATCGATGGCGACTGTCAGGCGGCTGCTATCTCAGGTGTCACAGAGGTCAAATTGTACGTTGAAGCCAAGACGTCGCTCGTCAGAAAAGGCGACTACCGAGATCGCATCGGACATGTCATCGCCGCTTCACCCAGCCTTGCTCAGACCGAGGCGATACTTCAGCGGGCCGTCAACCTAATCGATTGGTCGATCACACCGTTTCCGAGTATTGGCGATTAGAAACGCTATGTGTGGCCCGGATCGCCCGACCGCCGGATCTTGACTGCCATCCATGTCGGCGCTGGATGGCTTCGCTGACGATCACTGCGGATCGTCATAACGGGTGAGGTAGTGGAGTCCGCGCTGGGCGGGGATGACAAGGGCGATGTCTTTGTACCCCTCGTGCTCCATGAGGTACGGTCTCGGGCCCGGCCTGGCGTGCCGAGCACAGCCTCCCCTTTTTGTCGACGCAGTAGATCAGGATCGGCAGATTGTCGAGGTCGAGTAGCCGTTTCCAGCTTTTCATGTTGAGAATCATGGTCGCGTAGAAGCCCTGGCCGGGGGCGGTGCCCCGGCTGGGCTTGGTGGCGAATCGGGAAGCATAATCCTGGGGTCTGTCGAAGAGCATCTCGTTGATCAGGTTGTGGAACGGGTGCTCTGGGATGCTGCCTGGACGTTTGAGCGGATCGGGCTTGAGGCGCCGGGCCATTATCGCAATGGCTGTTCAGCGGCTTGGCCGAAGGCCTGCCGGTGGTGTGCATCGAAACCCGCCACACCAAGGCCTTCCTGGAGGCGCATCCGAACAAATCCGACCGCATTGACGCATCAGGCATTGCCCAGATGATGCGGGTCAACATGTTTCTCCCGGTCCATGTCAAGACGCTGACGAGCCAGAAGCGCCGCCGAAGGGATGCCCGATCTGGCCGAAATCGTCGAACCGCTGCTCGAGGCGCGCAGCAAGCTGCGCGAGAATTTTGCCGCGCTTCACCGCAAACTTCTGGCGATCGTCCGCGATGATGCGGTCTGCCGGCGGCTGACGACGATACCGGGCGTCAGTCCGGTGGTGGCGCTGGCCTTTACGGCGACATCGACATTCCGGCCCGCTTCCGCAACTCCAAGGCGGTCGGACCGATCCTGGGGCTGACGCCGGTGCCCCATCACTCGGGCGAAAGTCGCCGCATCGGCCGGATATCCCGCTGCGGCGACGGCATGATGCGAACGCTGCTTTACGAAGCCGCGCAGACACTGCTAACGCGCGTGACGAAATGGTCGTGGCTGAGGGCGTGGGCGATGAATGTTGCCAGGCGGCGCGAGCGACAGAAGGCCATTGTCGCATTGGCTTGCCGGCTGGCGGTGATCATGTATCGCATGTGGCGCGACCGCACAGAGTTTCGTCGGACGCGACAAGCCATCATGCCGAGAGCCGCCTGATCGTGCGCCCGACCATTGCAGCCTGCCGGCGCTCGCGGTGGGCCGGTCAAGGGCAAGTCGCGGCGCGCCGACCTGCGGCACCCTTGACCGGCCCACCGCGGGCGCCGGCCGAACCGAGACCAGGTCGGGGACGGTCGAACACGGAGAAGATCGCAGAGCGAGCGTGAAAGGATCACCCCATACGGTTCCACCGGCCGGTGAAAAAGAGCGTCCTTCGCGGGACTATGAATGAGGTGAGTTCGCGAGGGTTGCAGTACCGGTCGCATCACAACGATCAGGACGCGTCCGAGATTGTTCCGCCTCATTCTTCGGATCCCATCAAGGCGACGGCCGAGCGCCGATCCGGTCGCCGGCGAGATGCGTATCCTAGATATCGCCATTGGCAAGATCACATCGCTGGCGGCCAATCAACAGTCCAGTATCACGTCATTGTCCTGGCGCACTGATGAGAGCCTATGGTTCGCGGGCTGGTCGCGTCTTGGTTCCACCTATAGCGTGGTTCGGCTCGACGGCACATTTGAGCACATTGCGCGCGAGGATGCCGTCGTGGGCCCTCATAGCCTACTTGCGACATTGCGCCCACGCCGGATATACCGGCTTTGCCGCGATCCGCGAAGCGGTTGCAATGCCGGTGCATTATCGGAAAGGTTGTTTTTCTGGGTCATTTCAAGAATCTGCCCGATGGTCGGCAGAGTGCGAAGGTAAGATATCCGTTGGATGAGGTGCTGCTGCTGTGTCTTGTGGCGGTGATCGCCCGGGCGGAAGCCATTACCGACATCGCCCGCTTTGGTGACAAGAACCTTGATCTCTTGCGCCGGTTTCGTCCCTTCGTGAAGGCGTGCCAGCGCATGATCACCTGGGCGATAGCAGCGATGCCGAACAATTGCAGCGCTGTTTTGGGGCGTGTAGCGTCACTGACCGGCGTGCCGGAAGGCGTCGTCGCCATAGACGGCAAAACGGTGCGCCGCTCCAAGGGCTCCAGGAATGCCAAGGAGCCGATACACATGGTCTCCGCCTTCGCCGCCCGCCAGCGCCTGGTGCTGGGGCAGGTCAAGGCGGACAAGCCAATGAGATCCTCGCCATTCCCAAGCTGCTGGACATGCTGGCCATTGAAGGCGCCATCTGACCATCGATTTCACGGGCTGCCAGCGTGCCATCGCCCAGAAGGTCCTGGACAAGAAGGCCGACTACATCTTCGCCCTCAAAGGCAATAAGGCACGCTGCGCGATGACGTGTGCCGGCTGCGAACCGACCATGCCACCGCAAACTTCACCACTATAAAACACATGGCTCTCAATCTCACACGAAGAGCACCGGGCAAGGATTCCTTGCGATTGAAACGAAAAGTTGCGGCATGGGACGAATTCCTTGCAACCGCCATCTCACGATAATTAACTCACCCGATTCCCCTGGGGCCGGCGGAGATCGTGTTTAAAGCCAATCCCAGGTCCGACTGGTTGCCGGTGACATCGCTCAGCGCGAAGGTGATGGCGGACTATTCTGACTATCCTGACGTCCGCGAGGTGCATTGGAAAACCTGCTGCTGCCGAAGAACCGCAAGCCAGGACCTCTGCCCACCATCGTCGAGATCCATGGTGGAGCGGCCTTCTCAGCGAAGCATTCGTTCAATCCTGGCTTCGCGCTGCACGCGGCGGCGGCGGGCGTAGGCGGGCCGCTCAAAGAGGAGCGCTTCCGCCAGCTAGCGATCGACCGCTCGCCGCTCTTCCGGCTGGGCAGGCCCACCACACCGACCCTGATCATCCATGGCGAGTTCGACCGCTGGACGCCGCTAGGCCAGGGCCAGGAATTCTACAGCGCGCTGCTGGAACGCGGCGTCCCGGCAGAGCTCGTGGTCCGCGCGAAGGGCACAGTTTTTCGAGGAAAGTGCGCACCGGCTGGACAAGGTACGGCGTACGCTCGCCTGGTTCAATCGCTATGTGAAGGCGGTGTACTGATGCCTGATGCGGCTGGTGATAGCCGTCCCGCTCCTGTTCGTCATCTCGTTCGGGGTGTTATCGTTGATGCATGCAGTACGTTGGGTGGCTGGACAGGTGCCGCACGACCTGGGTCTTTCGATCAACGGCACTCGGCTGGTGCTGAACTTGATACGGAGGCTGACGTTACGATTTGCATGGTCAGCACATCGTGGTGGCTCGTTGCCGGCGTGCTGCTCGGCATTCAGCGCGGCGCGCTCCTGCGCTATCTGTTCACAGCGCACGTCGGCAGAAGAAGCGGATGCATTCCTGCAGGCGTCTTCGCGTTCGGCCCTTACAGTGCGGCGATGAGTTCGGCGAGGGTGCAGAAATAGACGCTCTTCCCAGCCTTGGCAGCCTCGAGGGCAAGCGCAATAGCCAGATGGCTATTGCCTGTGCCAAGCCGGCCAAGTGTCGATGCCGGCTCAATACTCCCCAGAAGTGCCGCTTGAATCTTCCCCAATTTAGCGCTGTCGCCGGTCTTGCGGAGCGCGCTCCGGGAGACCGGCGGCGCGTGATCGTTGATGCTTCTCCTGGTGGTCGGGAGAGGGATTTCGGTGATCAAGATCGGGGAGATGATGATGATACTGGATTTGCATCGGCAGGGCCTGTCGGTGTCGGCGATCGCCAGGGAGAGCGGGATCGACCGCAAGACGGTGCGCAAATACATTGCGCGCGGGCTCGAGGCTCCGGCCTACGGACCGCGCAAGCCGCGTCAGGCGGTGATCGATCCCTTCACAGCCTATCTTCGCGAACGCGTCATGCGATATCCCCGGCTCACCGGCAGCCTGCTTTTCCGCGAACTGAAGGACCTCGGCTATGCCGGCGGCTACACGGCCGTTGCCGACTTCCTGCGCGTTCGTCATGGACGCTGGCACCTTCTTCACCCGGGCGACGCGTCGTAGAAGCCAACGGGCGGCCAGACTACCCTCGGTCTCATTCGCTCTCATCTGCCCACTCTGGCCAAAAAACTGCTAGAAAAGTTGTTGGAACGGCAGCCGCGAGCGCCAACGAGCGGATGTTCGTTAACCGCCACGGCGAGCCGCTCACTGCCTCGGCCTCCGGTTCAAGCTTGTGGCCTATGTTAAAGCGGCAGCCGAAACCATGCCATCGCTGCCAGCCAAGCATGTGACGCCACACAGCTTCCATGACGCCACCGCTGTGGACCTTCTCTCTGCGGGGGCGTCGACATCATGGTCATCCGCAGCTGGCTTGGCCACGTGAAGGGCCTGGAACAGGTCGGCGTTCCGGCAACGGCAACTCATCTGCCATCAGGGAGACGGGAAGCGCGCTTGCTCTCCTGGCTCCCTCTGAAATAATCCGAAGGAATGTGAGCGGAAAACGCTACCAATAAGCTCCCAATCAGGCAAGGCCGCAGCTTGGCGAAATAGGCAAGCAACTCGCTTCGCCCAAGGCGACGGCTAAGAATGGTTTGGCCGGCTCAACGCCGTGAGCTTGAAAGACGATCTTCGCAAGATCAAGGCCAACGGTTACAACAGGCATGGAAACGCTCCTTCTTGGCTAAAATACCTTCGCTGAGAGGAAGGGAGCGGTCCATGCCCATCAATGAGCCGGCAGCGGACGCGCGCGCTATATGACTCTTGAGACGATCAGCCAGATGAGCGATGATCCGCTCATCAGCTTGCCGGCAGTGGCGCGGCGCTGATCATTCCGGTCCATGCCGGAGGGCACTGCGAGCAATGCCGTCAGCTACACTTGTATGGGGCGATGAGAGTCAAGCCTGCTCCTGCATTTCTCCATCTCCTAGTTCGGCCGATTGGCGACCATCTCCTCGTCCCGACCTAACTTCACTCTGGCCGCCGCGCGCAGTGACGGTCAAGGCTGGGCCGCAGGCCCGATCGCGCAGCGACTTGCCCTTGACGGTCACGAGCACGGCGGCAGGCTTGCTCGGTCGGCTGGGGACCCGGCGAGGTGCCGACAATGGATTCCGAGGCGGAGTTCGCCATGAGCAGGCGCGGGCGGCCACGCGGCAGACTTGTATTCGGTCGATCTCAGGGGATCTGGACCATGATGCAGCATGCGCATCGGTAGGCGAAGCTCTGGGGCGGCGGGCCCATTCTACGTCCGCGGTCTGAGGACCATGTGTAGCTTCGGGTTGCCGCCACCTCGGATCATCATCGGCAGACCCTCTGCGGGCCAGCCAATTGGGTGTGTGTTGCTCTCCTCTTCCCACATGTCCCCATCACGCCGCACGCAAGCTGACGCCCTGTGGCGCCTCGCCCGTGGTGACGAGGCGCCACAGCGCAATCATAAGCTTGCGCGCCAGCGCCACGATCATCGTCTTGCGCGTGGCCTTGCGGCCGTCGGCCATGCGCGCCTGGAACCATCGGGCCAGCGCACTGTCCTTCTGGAAGAGGAGAAAGCGCCAGGCCAGTTGGATCCTGCCATGCCGCACGCGGGCACTGCCGGCGCGTGCCAGCCCCCTCTCGCGCCGGCGTTGGCCGCTCTCGTCGGGCGAACCCGTGAGCCTGGCATAGCGCGCCACCGCGCGGCGATCCCGCAATCCGCACGACAGGATCTCGTGGACCAGCATGTCCGCCGTCTCGACACCGACGCCGATGACCCGTGCGATGAGGCGCACCATCGCATGCGGGCCTTCTGGTGCAGCCGGAGCCGCGGCGAGCCTACGCAGGCGGTCGCCCTCGATGGTGCGGATCTGCGCACGCAGGAGGTCGAGCCGCTCAAGCAAGCGGTGCAACTCGGCGCGGGTGTTGTCCGGCAGCGGCGTTCCCTCCGCTATGCGGATGGCGATGAGCCTGTCGGCCCCATTGCGCAGGCTCAAGCGGAAGCTGCGAATGCCGAAGCGGGCGAGAATCGCCTTGATGCGGTTGATGAGCCGCGTCTGCTCACCGACCAAGGTCTGTCGCTCGGGTTCGGCCGCCGCGCGTCCTCTTCTTCGAGCGTCGGAATCGCCGCCATACTGCAATGGCGCTTCTCGCCACGCAGCCAGCCGAGAAGGCGCGCATCAAAAGCTCCGTGTCGAGCCGATCTGTCTTGGCACGCCGGTGCTCACGCGACACCGCAACGCTGGCAGGGTGGATGGCAAAGGCCTCGATGTCGCGCGCCCGCAGCCAGCGCGCCAGCCAAAAGCCGTCGCCGGCCGCCTCATAGGCGACGGCGATCGGCTTGATCGTGCCCGGCCTGGCCGGCTTCGTCGCGCCAGCGCTGCAGCAGCTTCAACAATGATGGCGCGTCGGCATCAATCTTGTTCAGCGGCTGGCGCTTGAAACCCGGAACAAGCGCGGCAATCAGCCACTTCGCCTTGCTCATTTCGATGACGGCGACGATCGTGTTATCCTGTTCGAGAGCGGTAAGGGACCGGCTTGCGTCAAAAGACTGCGGCATGGGGCGCCTCCTTCTGAAGAGTTGGTTCTAATAGCGCCGAAAGATGCCACACCCTCGCCGCTCGCCCCATAGCATCTACTCCAGTGGGCACGATCCCATAATCTTAAGATGCAGAACTTCCGCAACCAGCTTCGCTTGTCCAATGTTAGAGGCCCGACAAACTTGTGACAAAGCAGACCGGCAGAATCGGACGCGAAAAGCCGACGTATTGGACTGGCACGGTTTTTTTGAGTTGGCACACCTCTTGCTTTGAACTGGGACGTTCACCTAGGAACGGAGCCGTCGAACTCCGTAACGACGGTTTCGCTTGAGAGTTATCCTTCGACCAGTTCCTCGCGACGGAACGGGCCTATGCAAGCAAATCGCTAAACTCAGCATCAGGAGAAGCGACGATGTGTGATAAGTTAAGTTATGGTGAGATCTACGCTCCGATCTATGAAAAATACACCACCGTGCAAGGTAAAGTCGCCGAGGTGGACGAGACGGTCGCCTTTCTTGAGCGATATTGCAGCCGAGGCAGTGCTCTCGAATTGGGTATAGGAGACGGGCGCGTGGCAGTGCCGTTGAGCGAGCGCGGCGTCAAAGTCGAAGGTATCGACAATTCGTGCAGCATGTTGCAAATTCTCGCCAAGCGCACCGATCTAATCAAGGCCTGGCAGGGAGATATTGGCCATTTCAAATCCGAGCAACGCTACAATATGGTGTATTGCGTTTATAGCACATTCACGCTGCTCTTCACACGCGAAGCGCAAATAGCGTGCCTGAGATCTGCCGCGGAGGCGCTAGATCATGAGGGGGTCTTAGTGCTCGAATTGGGTGTACCAAGTTTGGATCCTCTCGTCGGCGGCCAGAAAACTACAACGGCGCGGCTAGTGGATGATGAGAATACGATCCTCAATGTGACAGTGCACGATCCACTGAACCAGAACTTGGTTTCAACGCTCCTCTGGTTTTCTGGTACGTCGGTCAGACGTTTACCGCAGCGCGTTCGTTACGTTTATCACCAGGAACTCGATACCATGGCCGAATGCGCCGGGCTGGAGCTAGCGGAGCGGTGGGGAGATTGGGCGAGAGGTGCGTTCACCGAACGATCCGAACGTCATATCTCGGTCTACCGCCGATGCAGCCCCTAGTCCGTGCCGATTTCGCAAAGAGCCGGACAAAGGTTCCGCTAATTCCCGGACAGCAGTTTCGCTAATGTCTGGACAATTTGGTGGTGTTGGTCCTCGTTGCCGAGTAGGTGGGGACGTTACCGATCCCCACCCCCACAGACCCGGACTCGCGGGATTGCCGCATCCGGTTCCTCACGGGAGAGGTTCGCTCGCGGCGGCATAGGGGTGAAAGATCTTGACTGGCGGCAGCGGATAGCGTCTCAGGATTTCGTTGAGGCGGGTCCAACGGACCACGCTTTGGCGATCTCGCCGAGACAACCATTTTTGCCATATCCGCACGACCTGACGGGCGAACCATCGCAGCCGCCGACTGTTGCCACCAACGCCGTAATAGGCGAAGTGGCCCCGCATCATCGCGGACAGGTGGCGGTGCTGCTCGCGGATCGTGTGATGCCGGTTTTTCCGACACCAGTCGCTCACCGCGGCCAGCGCACGGGCGTAGCGGCTCTTCGCCGTCAGTTGCCGACCAATGTTCTTGCCTCGCCGTGACAACCCCCAGACACGGTGAAGCCAAGGAAGTCGAACGTGGTCCATCCGTATCCGGATGGCATGTGCCCCCTGACCGTTGGGGCGGAAGTCAACGATGCGTGTCTTGTCGGGGTGGAGCGTAAGCCCGTACCGCTCAAGTGCCCCGCAATGTGCGGAGCGCCTGATGAGCCGAGCGACCCGGGCCCCGTATGAGCAGGGCAGAAAGTCCTGCTCATAGACCGCCTCCAGCATCATCGACACGGCGCGTTGTGCCACCTTGCCTTCGAAGGATGGAATGCCGAGCATCGTTTGCGAGGCGGCGCCCGATAGCGGCCGGACTTGATGCGATCGAGCAGGTCCACAAGATTGGCCTCCAGGTTCGCCTCGTAGTCCGCCGCCGTGACGCCGTCGATGCCGGGAGCGCCATCCTTGCGGGTCAGCCGGTAGGCCTTCTTCATCCAGTCCAGGTCGATGACGTGGTGCAGCGAATGCAGCGCCGTCCCGCGTTTCGTCCTCGCCAAATCGGCTATCCGTTGTCCGTTCGTGTATAGGTTTGTGAGGTTCAGAGTCCCCTCCCGTGTTTCAAGTCAACGGTTCTCTCCGCGTGGCGCCTCCCTTCCCTCCGTCGGGTCCCGGTGAGCCCGGTTCCCCGACTTCACAGGTACTATGAAGGCGCTACGACTTCCCGCCCGCGCAAACCTAGTTCCTTATGGTTTCGGTTGCAGGCTCCACGCGCTCCTCCCCGTGTTCGTGTTCGCCAAAGCGCTCCTGACGGCCTGGAGGAACCCCGTCAGGCCAGGGTCGTTGGTCAGCCGGCGTCCCACAGTCCGGCGTGCTGCGCCCGTGGGCGCGAGCGGGATCTCCCAGTTTTCCTGTCGATCGGTCCCATGCCTTTGCCCTGGTCCAAGACCCCGGCCGAGCCAGCAAGACCTCACCGTTGCGTCCCGCCAGTGCTGCCCCCGGACCCAACAGACTGAAGTGCCTCGGCAGCACATGATATCGAGGCTAATGCAGGGCTTCAGCATCCGCTGCCTGCGCTTCACGAGCGGCGTTGCCGTCGCCCATGCCACGCTCGCTTCCGGCTGGCGGGCTGCGCCTTTACCGGGAGGGAGTTAAACCCTCTGGATCGCTGCGAAAGGTTTCAGATTACATTCTTCCTCCTTTCCAGGACTTCTCCTGGCGCTAGTTGGGTTCATGGCTGCGGCTTCGCCACGCGCGCCAACCTGGCCACGGCGAACGCGCGGGCGTTTCCGACCTGGCCTTCCACAAGAAAGCTGGCCTGAGGATCGGTGGCATGGTCAGAAGCAAGTGGGTCTATCGCAAGCTGCGCAACTTCCGCGCCGGCATCGAGGCCGGCATTCATGCCTCAAGCGTGCTTACGGTTTGGCGCGTTGCACTTGGCGCGGCCTCGATCACTTCAAGACCTACGTCTGGTCCTCGGTCGTGGCCTACAACCTCGTCATCTTCACCCGCCTCAAGCCGACCTGAACTGCCCGGCGATCGCAGGTTGCCCCGCGCCGACCCATGCCGGCCGCCACCGCACGCGCCGGTGAGACTATTTTGGCGACAAACAGCACTCTTCGACCCGTCCGCGCCCGTCAAGGCGCTTTCAATCGCGCGCAAGTCGTTGTAAATGCCGTGTAATATGCACGCTGGCGAGTAGCGGAGACGCTTGCGCGCCTCCGCTCTAAAGCTTTACCTGTCGCATCTGTCGTTGTCATCCTGCTGCCAGTTGCTTCGAAAAACACGACCACCTGATCCACCCCTTCGCTCCAGCCCCATTACAGGACCTTCGTCACTACTATGGGTCGATCCGCGCCAACCTCCTGCATCGGTACTCTCGTCTCACGGTGGTGTGCCGCTTGTGCTTCTCCCTTGGCATAAGCTGGTTCCTGCAGTTCCGCGCAAAACCTGCATCCGGCTCATGCCCCCTATACGCCGTCCACTGTCCGCCCAGTCATCAGGCACCCGACGGACTTGTCCCGAGAGATCCGTACGCCCCCGGTTTTAGTGGTGTTAAAGAGTTCTAACGACGCGTCATCGAAGGGTTTGCTTGCGCTACTTCCGGATGCCTACCTGCCCCGGATCATGTCCGCGGCTTTTGACCCATCGCTAACCACCATGGCTCTTCTACCACAGCAGCTTGGGCTGGTTTGAGACCCGCTCCTGAAAGCCGATCCCGAGGGGCCTACCCTCATCTTTCCCGCAGCTTCTCAGCATGTTGTCAGTTCACCATCGAACCTCCTTCTGCTTGCTGCAGCACACTGTGGACGGAAACTAGCTAGTTTCCGTCCACAAACGTCAAATAGCTTTGCGCGAGCAAGGCCCGACGGTTTCAGGTATCTTGGATCATACCACTGAGTCCAAATCCCTGCCACCGCCGGAGCCGACAATGCGTCAAGAACGCACCGTCCAAGCCAGTATATTCGATGTTTTCGCGACACACGAGATCGGCGACGAGTTGAAAGCGATGTCGCAATGGCTTGACGAGCATCGCGATCTGCTCGGCGTGGTGGCGCGTGATTTGATCCGGGTCGGCGTCAAGGCTACGGGACGGCAAGGGCTGCCTGCAGAAGCGGTGCTGCGCTGCGCGCTTCTCAAGCAATATCGGCAGCTGACCTACCAGGAGTTGGCATTCCACCTCGAGGACTCAGCCTCGTTTCGCGCCTTTGCCCGCCTGCCATGGTCATGGAACCCGCAGAAGTCGGTGCTGCAAAAGACGATCAGTGCGATCCGGCCCGAGACCTGGGAACAGATCAATCGGGCACTGCTGTCGGGCGCTCGGCAGGCGAAGCTCGAAGACGGCGCGGTCGTGCGGCTGGATAGCACCGTGACCGCGGCACTCATGCACGAGCCGAGCGACAGCAGCCTGCTTTGGGATGCGGTGAGGGTCATGGTGCGCCTGCTGAAGCGGGCCGATACCTTGGTCGGCGGCGCCGGCTCATGGCGCGATCATTGCCGCGCAGCCAAGAAGCGCGCCCGCAAGATCCAGTTCACGCGCGGTCGACCCAATCGCGTCCAACTCTATCGCGAGCTGATCGCAATCACCGCGCGACCTTGGCCTATCTGGAGCAGGCGAGCGAGCGATTGGCCATGGCGGGCACACCGGCCATCGCACTGTGGCAGCTCCAGGTCCATCACTATCGGCCGTTGGTCGAACGCACCATCAGACAGAGTGAGCGGCGGGTGTTGGCCGGCGAGCAGGTAGCGGCCGGCGAGAAGTTGGTCAGCCTGTTCGAACCGCATGCCGATATCATCGTCAAAGGCAGCCGCGACACCGAGTACGGCCACAAACTCAACCTGGCCGCCGGCAGGAGCGGCTTGATCCTCGATCTGGTGATCGAAGCAGGCAACCCGGCCGACAGCGACCGCTTGCTGCCGATGCTGGAGCGCCACATCGACCTCTATGGTCAAGCGCCGCGGCAAGCGGCGGCCGATGGCGGCTTCGCCACCCGCAACAACCTGGCCACGGCGAAGGCGTGGGGCGTCTGCGACATGGCCTTCCACAAGAAAGCGGCCTCAGGATTGAGGACATGGTCAAAAGCAAGTGGGTCTATCGCAAGCTGCGCAACTTCCGCGCCGGCATCGAAGCCGGCATATCGTGCCTGAAGCGCGCCTACGGCCTGGCGCGCTGCACCTGGCGCGGGCTTGATCACTTCAAGACCTACATCTGGTCCTCGGTCGTTGCCTACAACCTCGTCCTCTTCACCCGCCTCAAGTCAACCTGATACCGCGCGCATCGCAGTTGCGTCGCGCCGGCCATTGTCGGCTCTTGTGGCGTGTGCCGGATCGCCCCGACGACGCCATTTTGTCGCCAGTCAGCGCTCCTGACCCTGTCCATGCCCGTCAAAACCGCTTCCAGCCCGGCGCAAGCCATTGTAAACGCTGCGAAATGCGCACGTTTATGGACGGAAACTAACTAGGTTCGAGGGTTTGATAGAAGCCCTGCTTTCCCGAAGAAGGGTTTCTGCGGGCGTTGAAGCCACCATGGCTGCAAGAGCCACTTTGGCCCACGCGAGCATTGCAATCCCTGCTGCAGCGACACAGTGTGTGCGATCTTTTCATACACTCTATACTTACCGCAGCGTGGACGTAAGCGATCGGATGCATTCCGGATTTTGTCTTGGTTCGAGGAGCAGCACCTACTTGGTACCGACAGCGGTCGTGGCCCAGACAGCACCGTATTGGCACGGCCGGTTTTTAGAGAATGGCTTGTCACGCTATGGATGCATCTCCAGATCCATGGCCGTCGCGACGGCGACCGACAATTCACTTCCGATGACAGCGGGATCGCGGCTGCGAGTGCCAGCGCGGGGCGCGCGTTGTACGCGCTTGCGGCAGTCATGCAAAGCTCGTAGGTATTCTCAAGTCGCCCTCTTGCCAGCCCACCGCGACCGCCGCCGTCCTTCGGCTTGAGGCAATCCTGCGTCCGGCGCTATAAGCGCGCAGAAATTCTGCTTTTTTAACCTGCAGATCGTCGGACATCGGACAACCTTTGACATTAGCTTAGTGTGAAAGTTAACCCGCCTTCCCGGCGCCTTCCCCACAAAGCTAGAATAGCGCTTCCCATGGCCAGCAAACTGCCTTCCCATGCTGAGTACGTAGTTATCGGAGGTGGGATTATCGGCCTCTCCATAGCTTACCATCTTACGCGCCTGGGGCACCGCGACGTTCTGCTCCTGGAACGAGACCAGCTGACATGCGGCACAACCTGGCATGCGGCGGGCCTGGTGACCCAACTCCGCGCCAATGAAACCATGGCGAGGCTCGCTCAATATTCCGCGGAGTTGTTCCGGGATCTTGAAAATCTGACCGGCCAAGCCACCGGTTTTCGGCAAACGGGCTCCATCACAGTGGCCGCCACTGAGGACCGGCTTGAAGAGCTGAAGCGCGGCTCCTCGATGGGCCGTTCGTTTGGTTTGGACGTCGATTTGATTAGCGCGGCTGAAGCCCAGCGCCGTGTTCCGTTGCTCGACGTCAGTGATGTTCTCGGGGCGGCATGGATCGGTTCCGACGGGATGACAAACCCTATCGATACGGCCCGCGCCTTCGCGGCCGGGGCTCGCCAAGGTGGAGCAACGATCCTCGAGCGGACTCCCGTAGCACGCATCCTCGTCGAAAACGGCCGCTTCGTCGGCGTGGAAACCAGTCAAGGGACAGTGCGTGCTGAAAAGGCAGTTATCAGCACTGGCCTGTGGACGCGGGACGTGGCAGCTGATCTCAATTGGTCGGTGCCGTTGCAAGCTGCCGAGCATTTCTATGTTGTTACCGAGGCCATTCCTGACCTTCCCTACGACATGCCCACGATCCGCGATATGGACGCACGCGTCTATGCAAAGGCCGACGCCGGGAAATTGCTCGTGGGCTTCTTCGAGCCTAACGGCAAGCCCTGGGGCATAGATGGCATACCGCACAATTTCAGTTTCGATTCGCTGCCTGAGGATTTCGACCACATAGAACCTTATCTCTCCGCGGCCATCGAGCGCATGCCGGTCCTAGCAAATGTCGGTCTGCAGCTTAACTTCAATGGCCCCGAGAGCTTCACGCCGGACAACCGGTTCCACCTTGGGCCATCGCCTGAAATTCAGGGGCTTTACGTCGCCTCAGGGTTCAATTCCTGCGGTATCGAGTCCTCGGGCGGCGCGGGCAAGGTCATGGCCGAATGGATGTCGACGGGATTGCCAGCGGGCGATTGCTGGGAAATGGACGTGCGGCGGTCCATGCCCTTCCAGCGAAACAAACGGTATCTATACGACCGGACGGTGGAGGCCGTGGGCAATCTCTGGACGCTTCATTTGCCGCACAAGTCACCGAAGACGGCGCGCAATGTCCGCGTATCCCCCTTGCACGACCGCCTGTCCGCCGCCGGCGCTAATTTCGGTGAAAGTGCCGGTTGGGAACGCGCTCAATGGTTTGGTGCGCCCGGGTCGCCGAATGAAAACCATGCGACGTTCGGCCGGGACGAATGGTTCGAGCGAAGTGGCGCCGAGCACACGGCAACCCGCTCCGGCGTCACGCTGTTCGACCAAACGTCCTTCGCGCACCTTCTGGTGCAGGGGTCAGATGCCCTTGCGCTGCTACAGTGCTTGTCCACGAACGACGTGAACATAGCCGTCGGCCGTGTTGTCTATACGCCGTGGCTGAACGAGCGAGGCGGTATGGAGTCCGACGTCACGATCGCGCGCATCAGTGACGAGGAATTTCTTGTCGTGACAGCGGCCGTCCAACGCACCCGCGATCTCGCCTGGCTGCATTTGCACGCCAGGGGAGCCGGCCACGTCTCGGTTGCCGACGTCTCATCCGGATATACGACCCTCTCCGTGATGGGTCCGCGATCGCGTGAGTTACTGGAGCGCGTCAGTCCTGCGGATTTTTCTAACGAGGCATTTCCCTTCGCAACGGCTCGTGAAATCGAGGTCGGGTATAGCCTCGCGCTCGCATTCCGGATGACCTTTGTCGGCGAGTTGGGCTGGGAACTTCACATACCGACCGAACAAACACTAGGGGTCTACGACGCCCTGGTGGCCGCCGGTGCAGATCTCGGGCTAGCCCACGCCGGATATGTCGCCCTCAACACGTTGCGCCTGGAAGCGGGCTACCGAGACTGGGGTTCGGATGTCGGCGACGAGGACACCCCGTTGGAATCGGGACTGGGGTTTACGGTTGCCTGGGATAAGCGCGAGGAATTCATCGGACGGGCGGCCCTGGAGGCTCAGCGCGGCAAGCCCTTACGCCGACGGCTGGTCCAGCTCGCTGCGCCCGATGCCAAGTCTTTGATGTTCGGCACCGAGCCTGTTTGGCGCAATGGAATACTCGTCGGCTATCTCCGCTCCGCCGGTTTTGGCCACACCGTCGGCTGCGGAATCGGCATGGGGTATCTAAACTCGGACACTGGAGTGACGGCGGACTGGCTGTCAGCAGGGATATTCGAGATCGAGATCGCTGGAGAGCGCTATCCTGCTATAGCTTCTCTGCGGCCATTCTTTGATGCCGGACGCAGCCGCGTGAAGGGCGAATGGCACGACGCGCAGAAGTTGATCGCGCCGGAGCTCCTCAATGCCGGAGCACACCCCTAGCCATCGCAACAGATCACTTGGAATTTCGCCAATGTCATCAGATCCGTCTATGGTTCTTTCGCTATCATGCGCGGATCAACCGGGCATCGTGTCCGCAGTTGCTGGCCTGCTTTACGCGGCAGGATGCAACATTCTGGAGGCCCAGCAATACAGTGACCCGGAAACGGGGCTGTTCTTTATGCGGGTCGTCTTCGCAGGTCTCAGCGATGCAACCTCCAGCAACGAACCGGCCAGTAAGATTGCGGAACTCGCTGATCGTCTGGGGATGACCTACACCCTTCGGCCATTGTCGCTACCCAAGAAGCGAGTGATGTTGCTGGTCTCAAAGTTCGATCATTGCCTTTCAGACCTTCTCAATCGTTGGCGCATTGGTGAGTTGCCAATGGAACCGGTTGCAGTAGTCTCCAATCACGGCCAAGAACACCTTGCCTCCACTGATCTGAAGGATTTGCCCTTCTTTCACCTTCCCGTCAGTCGGGACAACAAGGCGCAGCAGGAAGCGACACTTGTTCAGCTGATCGAGCACACCGACCCCGATCTCATTGTTCTCGCCCGTTACATGCAGATCCTGTCAGACGGTTTCGCGGCCAGGTTGGCTGGGCGGTGCATCAATATCCACCACTCATTCCTACCCGGCTTTAAGGGCGCCAAGCCCTACCATCAAGCGCATCTGCGAGGAGTAAAACTTATTGGCGCGACGGCCCACTACGTGACCTCGGACCTCGATGAAGGCCCGATTATCGAACAGGACGTAGAGCGTATATCCCACCAAGACACGCCGGGCGACCTCATCCGCAAGGGACGCGACATTGAACGACAGGTCTTGGCCCGCGCTGTTCGGCTTCACCTTGAGGACCGCGTTATCCTGAATGGGAACAAAACCGTCGTTTTCTCAGGCTGAAAAGGCGGAGGCTCTTAGCTCATTGTCTTGTGTTGCATGCCGCGCCCCCGACGATCACCCAGACTAGTCTATTCAGCTTTGAGTCATTTTCCGGCGTTGGATTTGCCCTCAAGGGCGGCGGAAGCGACGGTCGCTGGCGTGGAGCGTTTCGCATTGAGCAGGGCGCGACCGTAGCCCATTAAAAGTTGTCCGAACTCGTTCAGCGCTGCCATTCGCTCTGCGAGCGAGGCCGCGCGCTGTTCTGGTCGGCGCCCTCTATAGGGCCTCGACGCGCGGTCTGTGCGACCAGGTGAACACCGTGTCGTTCAGCAGTTCATCGCACGCGGCTGTGTCCCGGGCGGACGCTTGCGCCTTTCGCGATGCCGGGCTTGCTGGCGCCTATGCATATTCGAGCGTCGCAAACGGCACGCAGACTGAGCAGGGGATTGGAGACTTCAGTTCGGCGGAATGCGGAAGTACTGCTAGACAATGCCTGGGCGCTCTTTAATCACCATTAGGTGACACCTGCGAGATACCGTTCATCCCGCATTCGCGCCGCCTGTGCTGCCATTCTTCAAGCAAAAGCGACGCACCAGTCAAGCAAGGCGGGATATGTTCGTCGGCACCTCAGTATTCGCAGAAAAAGGGCTTAGTAGCCCGCAACTGCGCTGCCAATCGACGACCTTAGCGGGCTAGTTTGATGAAATCGAACGCCCGACCCGGAGTTATAGATGAAAGGTTCCGCAACCGCTGCATTAGAGGGCCTCAAACGGCCGGACCTTCTGCAAAGAGGTGCTTATGTGAATGGCGCTTGGCTCTGGAAGCCGGAAACCCTCGCGGTAGTGGATCCTGCTACTGGCGAAGAGCTGGCTCAGGTGCCAGCCTGCGAAATGTCTGATGTAGATGACGCGGTCTATTTCGCGAGAAGCGCATTCCCGCGGTGGCGCGATTTGCTTCCTTCAGAACGTGGCGCACACCTCCGGAGGTGGGCGACAGGAATGCGCGAAAACGCGGAAGATCTGGCCGTCATTATGACCGCCGAGCAAGGCAAACCCATCGCGGAGGCTCGCGGCGAAATCTCATATGCCGCGGGCTTTCTTGACTGGTTTGCAGCGGAGGGCGAGCGAGCATACGGCGAAACAATCCCCAGCCATATAGTTGGAAGCCGGCTGGCCGTGCAGATGCAGCCGATCGGAGTGACCGTTGCAATCACCCCATGGAATTTTCCATCGGCAATGATCACCAGAAAAGCTGGGGCTGCGCTGGCCGTTGGCTGCACCATGATTGTAAAGCCCGCTCCAGAAACCCCCTTGTCGGCGCTCGCGCTTGCCCGTCTTGCCGATGACGCAGGAATCCCCGCCGGCGTGTTTCAGGTGATAACCGGCGAAGCTCCCCCACTTGCCAAGCGGCTGTTGGAGCATACCGATGTGCGCGCGTTCTCATTTACGGGCTCGACCGAGGTCGGCCGAATCTTGCTCGAGCAGTCCGCAAAGACTGTCAAGAAAGTTTCGCTCGAACTGGGCGGCAATGCTCCCTTCATCCTTTTCGACGACGTGCCGATGGAAGCTGCGGTCGCTGGCTGCATGGCAGCCAAGTTCGCTACATCCGGCCAGGACTGTCTGGCAGCAAACAGGATTTACGTTCAGCGGGGAGTCTATGACCGTTTCGTCGAAGAATTCGGCAAGGCCACCAGCAAACTGAAAGTCGGACACGGATTGGAGCTCGACGTCGACATCGGTCCAATGACCAAGGCGTCTGGTGCCGAAAAATGCAGGCGGCAGATCTCCGAGGCTCTTTCAGCAGGGGCTCGAATGATAGTCGGCGAACAGGATACCGCTCTTGGCGGGAACTTCGTGATGCCGACAGTGCTCGCCGATGTGACCGACGACATGCGGGTTGCAACAGAAGAAACGTTCGGGCCTGTGGCTGCAATTCTGCCCTTCGAAAACGAAGCGGAGGTGCTCGCGCGCGCGAACAACTCGGAGATGGGTCTTGCGGCGTATGTTTACACCCGAGATCTTAACCGCGCGATGCGGCTCACCGACCGGCTCGAATACGGCATGGTGGCGGTCAACACCCCAAAATTTACGGGAGCGCCCATCCCCTTCGGCGGATGGAAACAGTCCGGACTCGGCCGGGAAGGCTCCAGGCACGGAATCGCAGAGTATCTGGAACCAAAATACACCTGCTTCGGAAATCTCGCAGCGTAAGAGGACGTCCTAGTGACAATCAATATCAAGGAAATTGGCGAAAAGGACAGGAATTCTGTTCTTCATCCTTTCACGCAGCTGAAGGACTTTGCAACCGGCAAGCTAGGCGAGCCGACGATCGTCGAGACAGGAAAAGGCATCCGCATCCAGGACGCCCACGGCAACCAGTTGATCGACGGGTTCGCCGGTCTTTATTGTGTAAATGTTGGATATGGCCGCACCGAAGTCGCCGAAGCGATCTCGCGCCAGGCCTTTCGCCTGGCCTACTACCATTCCTACGCGGCCCACACGACGGACGAACTCGCAATCCTCTCTGATCGCCTTGTGAAAATGGCGCCGGGCAAGATGAGCAAGGTGTTCTACGGCATGTCCGGCTCGGACGCCAACGAAACGCAGGCCAAGCTCGTCTGGTATTACAACAATCTGCGTGGCAAGCCGAACAAGAAGAAGATCATCTCGCGTGAGCGCGGCTATCACGGCTGCAGTGTCGTGTCGGGGTCCATGACCGGCATGAGCTTCTACCACGACCACATGGACCTGCCGCTCCCACAGATTGTTCACACCGGTGTCCCACATCACTACTGGGGAGCAAACGCGGGCGAGACCGAAGTGGAGTTTTCGGCGCGGCGAGCCCAGGAACTCGACAAACTGATCCAACGGCTTGGCCCGGACAATGTTGGCGCCTTCATTGGCGAGCCGGTGCTCGGCACCGGTGGCATCACGCCTCCGCCGGAAGGGTATTGGCAGGCGATTCAGGCCGTTCTCAAAAAGCACGATGTGCTGCTCATCGCCGATGAAGTCATCACCGGTTTCGGCCGAACGGGCTCGATGTTCGGCTCCCAGCACTATGGCATCGAACCCGACCTAATTACGGTCGCCAAGGGTCTGACTTCGGCCTACTTCCCTCTGTCCGCGGCAATCGTCGGGGAGAAGGTGTATAAAGTCATGGAGGATGGGGCCGACAAGGTCGGCGCATTCTCCCACGGCTATACCTACTCAGGTCATCCGATCGGAGCCGCGGCGGCGAACGCGGTTCTCGACATCGTCGAGAAGGAAGACCTGCCCGGAAATGCTCGCGACGTTGGTGCATTCTTCCAGGCGCAATTGACGGAAAGATTCGCGCAGTTGCCGATCGTCGGCGAAGTGCGCGGCGTTGGCCTCATGGGCGCAATCGAGTTCGTCGCCGATCGCCACAATTGCAAGCGTTTTGATCCGACGCTCAAGGTTGGGGCGCGAATTTCAAAAGCAGCTCGCGACAGGGGTCTTATCGCTCGCGCTATGCCGCACGGTGACATTCTTGGCTTTGCTCCGCCGCTGGTAGCCACGAAGGCAGAAGTTGAGGAGATCGCCGCAATAGCCGAGGCCGCTGTCCGATCGGTGTTGGATGAACTCGCACGAGATGGCCACATCCTCTGAATTGCGCTTCGACGTCTCCTGCACCATCAATGCCGGGGAAGCCTTGCGCATGTCCGTACAACCAGGTGGCGAGCCACACCTTCACGCCGCTCGGAACCGGGATTATCGCCGCTCCAGCGCACATCCAGGATCCCGCCGAGCGCATAGGTGTCGATATCACTCTCAATCCGCAGCCGACGGACGCCGCCAGCTCGATTTTCACCGTGCTGCTCTTCTTGCGCGGTCGGGAGATCGGAGATCGGCGGTGGCTGTGCCTCAACGACCTCCACGGTAACAAGCTGCACGGACGGCACCGAGATCTGGCAGACTCCTTGCGGCACCGGAAAAGCTGGCTCACATGAAGGCTCGCGATCGCGCGATCTCCGAAACACTGGTCCCAGCCTCGAACGTCGCCGCGACCAGCCGCTCAACCTGATGCTTCGTCACAGGGCTACTCTTAGTGCTTGCACTGAGGTTGCAGCCTTCAGCCTGCTCAGCAAGACGGCCGTCCGTGAGGATACGAAAGGACGGGGCAGACAGGAAGAGCACGGCGAAGATGAAGCGCAGGCCGAGTTCGGAGACCAGCGGCGACAGACATCGGGCAGAACCTCGCAGAAGATGATCCAGCCGCGGCCTTCGTCCCGCATTTTGGCCGCCTCGACAAAGTCCATTGCGTTGATGTCGGCGGGACGGCGCGTGACAACCGGTTGACCGCGCTGGTCTGGAGTTCGGCAGCAACACCGGCTAACACAACCAATCCAGGCCGTGCTAGATCAAGATCGCTAAAATCCACTTACCTTCGTGCGTAACCTGCCCCTGCCCCTCCCGCGGTGTTGCATCGCCGAACCGCTGTGGTCTGGCACCGGTCACACAAATCTTAACTTTCCAGTGCATCTCGGATGGCGCGAATCGCCCCGAACGCGTCAAACGGAAGGGCTTTGGGGGTCTGGTAAACTTGGTCAGGCCACTGTGCCCGCTTCACCGGTGATTGGCCAGGCTGGTGTGAGAGCTTCACCGCTGCGAAGTCCGCCCGCGGATCAATATAGATCACCTGGCCACCATATCCCCACGCGATGTAGGCGCCTCTCTCTTGGTCTTGAATCCAGAAAGTATTGTGATAAGCGCCATTGGGCAGGTCTGAACTGGCATCGGCATAAGAACCGTTCGGCGCGAACAAGTCGAATAGAAGAGGCTTAGGGCGTCTTATCGCCTCGATCCATTCAGATGGAACGATCTGCCTGCCGTTGAGCCTGCCGCCGCGAAGATGCAGCAGCGCGAAGCGCGCGAAATCACGGAGTGTGGCTTGAAATCCACCGGACGACATCGAAAAACGAGATTTGTCTACGATTTGGTAGGCGTCTTCCTCCGCCCCTATCGGACTCCATAATTCGCTGCTGTACAGTTCCGGGAGAAACTTGCCTGATACGCTCTGCATGATTAGCCCTAGCACGTCGATGTTGGGGTCAAAGTACTTGAACCGCGCGCCGTGCGGCGCCTCCTGCTCGGTTATCCGCAGAATGGCCTGCCATATGTCGGCGGGTGCGTCAGGATGTCCCTCCGGGGGGCCGAAGTATCCTGTTGCTACAACGTAATTAAAGTAATCGTTGTTTGGCACGTACCACAAACCCTTGAGAGTGGCGCCCGCAGTCATGTCCAGCAAGTGCTGCACCGTGGCCCCGCGATAGGCGGTCGCCTGCAGTTCCGGCAGATACCGTGTTACCAGACTTTCAGGATCAATAAGCCCACGGTGCACTAGAATCCCGAACACCGTCCCGGTGATGGACTTGGAACCCGATCTAGCGATGTGTTGAGAATGCGGTTCCATGCCATTCATGTATGTTTCGAACACGATCTCGCCCTGGTGCAAAACCAGAAACCCGTCAGTATAGTCCCTCTCGAGGTATTCGCGGATCGTGGCGCGTTGGCCGTCGCTGGACTCAACTTCGATATCACCGATATCCCCCCTGATCCGGCTTGGAAGCGGCAGGACCGGTCCTGGCCCGCGCCAAACCCGGGCGGTTCGCGTAGATTCGCTTACGTGCGAGTATGTCCATTTGCTATAAGGCCAAAAAGACCACTCGTCGGGTGGGATCATAGGCGCACCCAGCGTCGCATCGGGCCGCCATAACTCGGGATTGGTCTGTGAGGTGCCGGCAACGCGGCGGTTGATATCTTCGAATTCCTGAGACATCGGAATGCTCCTTTGACTTCGGCCAATGCCATCACGACCTGGCGGCAGATCGCTAACTCTCTGAATTTCAGCCCTCATCAGGCCTATACTTGATCAAGGCGACACCGCCCGTGAAGAAGGTTTCACTTGGGCGATGGAGAACGGACCTACAAGCACTTATCGGGATCACGCGCATGTTCGCCAGCTGCTGCCGTGTTGGACGAAGCGACGTTTGGAGGTGCGTTAACATTGCGCGTCTACTGGCCTGGCAGCGAACCGGGCCGCAATCGGAACACACCGATGTTGTTCTCGATTGGCCGGGCGCCTGGTATCATGAAGGTCAGAAGTCTGCGTCTGGTTTTAGCGGACGTAAAGCTGACGTTTGTAGTTCGTCAAAATCTCGCAGCCAGTTTCGGTCACGCGAACAGTCTCGCTGGTGCCGACGTCCGCAAAGCCGAAAGCCTTGACCATCGAGGGGATATGGAAGACCATATTGGGCTTGAGGATCCGCGTTTCCCCTCGCTTAAACGACAGGATGTGCCCTTCGCCCCAATCCGGCGGGTAGCTGATGCCGATGGAATACCCCGTACGCTTGAAGCGGCCTTCATAGCCTCCATCGTTGACAGTCTGCGACCAGATACTCCACACCTCACCGAGGGGGCGATCAGGACGTATGCCGTCGAGCATGTTTTCCAGCGCCCTTCGTGACACGTCCTCCATTTTCTCGAGTTCACGGTTGGATGGACTGACCACGGAAGCCCGCATAATCGCGGCGCTATAGCGTCGAACGGTGCCGGACAGTTCGAGGAAGACAGGATCACCCGGCTGAATCTGCCGGCCCGACCACGTGCCATGCGCATAGCTCGTGCGCACGCCCGAAGTCACAAACGGCGGGTAGCCGGGGTATTCACTTCCCTTGAGCGTGACTACGCGCTGGATTTCGGCGGCGATTTCATTCTCGTTCACGCCGGCCCTTATCTGGTTGATGCCCGCTTCGATGCCGGCCTCGGCAATCCGCGCTGCCTGCCGGATATAGTCTATTTCGGCATCGGATTTGACGACGCGGACCGCCTCGACAATCATCGACCCATCTTCGAAACGGACGTCAGGGAGAAGGGTCTTGAGCGCTTCGTAATCGGCGATCGAGAAGAACCAAGACTTTTTCTCGAACCCTACCTTCGCCTTGGCAAAACCCAGGTTACGCAGCGTTTCCGCGAGCAGCTCGAGCGGGGCCTCGTGGTCCATGTAGCTGGTACTGTTATCTATCCACGAATAGGCCCGGACATTCACCTCTTCAATGCCACGGGTGATATGGAGGGGCTCCCCTTGCAGCGGGATAAGCAGATACTGGGCGGAGGCATAACCGAGCGTGTTGTAACCGCTTAAGTAAAGCATGTTCTCGGGGATGGTCACCACGAGGATGTCCAGATCCCGGGCTGCAATGCCTTCGCGTACCGCCTTGAGCCTTCTTTGATACTCCTGGATAGTAAAAGCCAGGTCTTTTTCTACCTTTATGGTGTCTATGCCGGAAACTTTCATAGGAGCCCTTCGAAACAAAGAGGCGCGCCACGCGCTGGACGGCCTATCGTAGCATCTGATCTGCGCACAACGTTGCCGTCGTTTCCGAGTTTGCGCAGGAAACCTGCGTTGATTTGGCCTTGATTGCTCAAAAGCCTCCGTCCTCGTCGACATTGCTGTTGCATCGGCAGCCACCCCCAGCAATCCAAATGTCTAGAAAACGGCGGCGGGTCGGGCGAAATCTGCGCGAAGGTTGTGCCCCGCGTCGGGAGCCTGAACCCTCGCCGGCTTAGATCACTTCACTTCCGGCAGCCTCGGCGCGCGTGCGGTCCGTCGGAGTGTTCTGCCCGTTGAGATGGCAAGCTTGTGATCGGGTAAGAATGCGGCTGCCGTCACCGCTGACGTCGCGTCCACTGTCTCGAGGCGCTGACGGCGCGGGCCTCCCGATGCAAAGTGCCTGCGCGCACGATTGGCTGCTCCCTCCCGGCTCGAAAGTCTGCGTGCAGTTCGCATCTATGCAGAAAATCCTCAACATGGGCGATAAATAGGGGGAATTTCCCACAGTATAACGGATAGGATGAATCCTGCAGAGACGAAGCTAGTTCCCCGCTGCCGCCAGCCGCGTTGGCGCTTGAACGTCTGTCCGCGGCGTCTGGACAAATGTAACCGTAATTGACGAGCTCTCTAACGATGAACGGCAGTGTGCTTCCATTAAACAGCATCCGTGAAGATTTTCCGGCCATCCAAAACTCTATTTACATGGATGTTGCCAATCAAGGATTGATCTCTCGAATTACCAGAAGATCCTTTGAGGAGCATCTTAATAACAGATTGCACGGGATAAACGATGAGCTTAGCCAGTTGGCGGACATCGAGAAGACACGCGCCAGATTTGCTCGATTTGTTGGTGCAGATAAAGATGAAATTGCTATCACAAAGAACGCGTCAGAGGGGATCAACATAATCGCCAACGCGATTGACTGGCGACCCGGCGACAGCGTTGTCTTATGCCCTCAACTTGAGCATGCAAACAACATCCTGCCATGGCTCCAAGTGAAAGCTCTACATAATGTTGATCTCAAATTAGTGGAGCCGGATAATGGTGCGATTCCCGTAGATGCGATTGTCAATGCGCTTGATTCCAGGACTCGCGTTGTGGCGCTTTCAACCGCAACGATGGTTCCTGGTTTTCGGACAGTCACACAACCTGTCGCGGAGGCCTGCAGGCGTCATGGCGCCTTCCTCTTGGCGGATGGGACTCAGTCGGTCGGAATACTCCATACCGATGTCAACCGGTTGGGAGTAGATGGTTTGGCCGTCTCGACTGTGAAGGGATTGATGGGCCTCTACGGATCGGGATTTCTCTACTGCCGCCGGGATTGGGCAGATCAGCTAAAGCCAGCCTACCTCGCTCGCTTTAGCGTCGATCTCGGGAACGCACCAGAATCGGCTCCCATTCTCAACGCCGCCAAGCTGCGGGCTGGGGCGCCTCGTTTTGACATCGGGCATTACAATTTCCCAGGCATGATTGCCGCCCACGCATCCCTGGGGCAATTGCTGGAAATCGGGACAGAAGCAATCGACAAGCACGTGACATCTTTGGCAACTCGACTGGCTTCAGGACTGCTACAAGCCGGACTGCCTGTCTGTGGTGGGCCTCCTGGCGAGCACACTGGGAGTATTGTGGCGGTGGGCGACATGGCTGCACTCGGCGGAGCGCAAGAAGTAGCCGCCTACATACCGTCGCTGCACAGCTATCTTGCGGAAAACAAGGTCGTTGCATCAACGCGACGAGGCCTCCTTCGGTTCTCGCTCCATCTTTACAACAGCGAGGAGGAAGTCGACCAAGTTGTCGATATAGTCAAGAAATGGTCGAAGTAGCTGCGCCAAATCACAAGCGGATAGGAGAATTTATGTCATCGCCAAGCGCAGATACCGTGGCGCTTCTTCAAGACCTTGTCAAAATTGAAAGCGTAAACCCTTCGCTTTCACCCAAGGGCAGCGGAGAACAGCGGGTCGCCGAATATCTTGAAAGGTTTTGCCGGGACCGAAACCTGCCTTATGAACTCCAGCACGTTGTCGACGGCCGCTCGAATTTCTTGACCTGGATCTCAGGCAAAGACCCTAGTCGGCGCCTTCTTTTTGTGGCCCATATGGACACAGTGCCCACTGATAATTGGGCTTCCGATCCATTTTCTCCCGAATTGAAGGATAATCGACTCTACGGTAGGGGAAGTTGCGACACAAAGGGTTCCCTCTCTGCAATGATGATCGCCCTGAGTACCTTAGGGGACCGTCAGCCAAATGCCACAATTGTCGTTGCCGCCAGCATTGATGAAGAGTACCGCAAGATCGGCGCTCGCGCCATCGCTCTCTCCGGCAAGTCGTATGATGCCGCGGTTGTTGGTGAACCAACCGAGCTTGAGCTTGTAGTCGCCCACAAGGGGTCGGTCCGCTGGCAAATCGAGGTTCAGGGTGTCCCTGCTCACACTTCGAAGCCGCATCTCGGAGTCAATGCAATCTCAGGCATGGCAAAGGTCATATTGGCGCTCAACGAACACGGAGAGGATCTCGCTTCCCGCACCCAGCCTTTGGTCAGTCCTCCAACTTTGACGGTAAGTCTTATCGAGGGTGGCCTGGAATTGACGACGGTTCCTCCATCGTGCCGCATCTGGGTGGATCGACGTCTCGTTCCAGGAGAGCGACCGGAGCAGGCGTTGGCAGAAGTGGAGAACATACTGCAAGGTTTGCGGGATCGCGAAGACATCAAGGTCCGATCATTACTGCCCGCGCTTGAAGATCCTGCTCCGGACAGTGCCGAGTCGAGCAAGATAGCTTCCGTGGCAGCGCAGGCCTGTGCCGAAGTTGCCGGGACGGGCAAGTACATTGGAGTGCCGTACGGCACGGATGCTAGTCAGCTATCATTGGCCGGCATCCCATGCATCGTGCTCGGGCCAGGAAGCATTGATCGCGCTCACACAAATAATGAGTTCATTGAATTGGATCAACTTGAAAGGTGCGTTGAAATATACAGACGCATAATGCTCAGTTACTAGCTTTGGAACCGCAAATAGAGATTAGCAAGGATGCTTGGCGGCACGCAGTGACGACCACTCTCAATCGGGAATAGATCATGGCTATGAATGATCATGGTCGAAAAGTTCTGGTAATGGCCAGTAGCAAGGGTCTTGGCTTGGCCATCGCCAAACGACTAGCTAAAAACCGCTCGGAAGTTGTTATTTGTGGTCGTAACAAGGCGTCATTAGACAGAGCTGTAGGTGATCTACAGAAAATTGAGGGATGCGCAGGCGCTCATGGTATAATTGCAGACTTAGCTCGGCGAGCCGATGTCGACAAGTTGTTGCAACGCACTTTGGAACTCCTCGGGAGCATTGATTGCCTCGTCGTAAATTCTGGTCATATGCCGTACGGAACTCTCGAAGACCTAGACGACGATGATTGGGATCATTCCTATGAGACGCTTCTCATGAGTGCAGTGAGGGTGTCGCGAGCGGCAGCCGCTGCAATGAAAGCGTCAGGTCGTGGGGGTGATATCGTCTATGTTTCCTCGGCAGGCGTGCACGAGGTGACAGGTCACCTACTCCTATCGAACGTCATGCGTGCCGGAATAGCAGTATTAGCCAAGCACCTCGCAGACACACTTTCCGGAAGTGGTGTTCGCGTGAACGTTGTCGCGCCTGGTTATTTTGACACAGGCAGAGTTCACAAAAGAATTGAGGCGTTGATGGTCGACGAAGGCCTCAATCGAGATGCCGCTATCGAACGTGTGGCCAACACCAATCCCTTGGGGCGGATTGGAACTGCCGACGAACTCGCGGAGCTAGTTGGATTTATCGTCGGTGACCGAGCAAGGTATATCAATGGCACGACAATAGTGATTGATGGAGGCGGCAGCCGCCTCGTAATGTAAGCTGTAGGTGCACCTTGGTGCATCCGTCGCCGTAGCCGAACTCAGCGCACAAGCCAGCCGAAAGAACGCGAATTATTCGCTTCCCAATGCCCGTCTTGAGCTGTGCCGCCGAAGTATGGCTGGCTGCCTGCTTGGATTTGAACGGGACGGCAAGATGGACCGACAGCGGCGAGATTCCGGCCGGACATCAGACTCGCAGACACTCACTCTACGGTTATCATCCATCTCAGTGGGCCACATTTAGGAAAGCCGGAGAGGAAAAAAGCGTCGCGTTACGTCTTTGGTCGATCCAGCAGCTTGGGGTATCGAGCTTGGGATTCACCCCGATCAGCTGGATTCAGATTAAGCAATTTCCGCTCTGTTTCAGCTGCCTCCCCACTCGTCATTGGGCGTGCGCCGGCAGGCGCTCTTGCCCTGCCCTCAGTCGGTGACCTGCCTGAACTTCGCTGCCAAGTCGAAAATTGCCGCCGCCTACCTGGCGCCCCCCTCAACCAGTCGGAGTGCTTGTAACGCCATTACCGTGCTCCGCTGAGCTCAGTTTCCAGCGCTCTCCATGCGGCGTCCCTTGATGGCGTTTTCCAGCCAGCCGAGCTCTATCTCGGGAGCCGAGGAGAGCAGCAGGTCCGTATAGGCGTCGAAGGGCGGGGTGAGCACCTCGGTCTTGGGGCCGTAGCGCACGACCTTTCCGCGATACATCACTGCGATGGAATCGGCGATCGCCTTCACCGTCGCGAGATCGTGGGTGATGAACAGATAAGCCACCTCCTCGATCTTCTGCAGGCGGAGCAACAGCTTGAGGATGCCGTCGGCCACCAGCGGGTCGAGCGCGCTGGTCACCTCGTCGCAAATGATGAGTTTCGGCTTGGCTGCTAGCGCGCGAGCGATGCAGACGCGCTGCTTCTGTCCGCCCGAGAGCTCGGCAGGATAGCGGTCGACGAAACCCTTGCCCATCTCGATCTCTTCCAGAAGCTCGGCCACTCGGGCGTTGCGCTCGCATCCGCGCATGCCGAAATAGAATTCTAGCGGGCGGCCAATGATGGTTCCGACGGTCTGGCGCGGGTTCATCGCCACGTCGGCCATCTGGTAGATCATCTGCAATTCGCGCAGATCGTCCCTGGAACGGTCGGCGAGCCTCGGCGTGAGCGTACGACCGGCGAAGGTGATACTGCCCGAAAGCGGCGGCAGCAGTCCGGTGATTACGCGGGCAAGCGTGGATTTGCCCGAGCCGGACTCGCCTACCACGGCCAACGTCTGGCCGGGACGGACGTCGACCGAGACGTCCTGCAGAACCTTCACGGCACCGCCGCCGTAACCGGCGATGATGTTCCTCACCGACAACAGAGGCTTCGTCGTCGGCTTCTTCTCTTCATGCTCGATCGAGCGTATCGACACGAGCGCCTTGGTGTAGTCCATCCGCGGCGCCTCGATGATCTGCCGCGTCTCGCCATGCTCGACCATCTTGCCGTGGCGCAGCACCATAATCTCGTCCGAGACCTGGGCAACTACCGCGAGGTCATGTGTAATATAAAGGGCCGCGACGCCAGTATCACGGATTGCATCCTTTATTGCCGCGAGCACATCGATCTGTGTCGTCACATCAAGCGCCGTGGTGGGCTCGTCAAAGACGATAAGGTCGGGCTCGGAGCATAGCGCCATGGCTGTCATGACGCGCTGCAATTGACCGCCCGAAACCTGGTGCGGGTAACGACGGCCGATGGTTTCCGGGTTGGGCAGGCCGAGCTTCTTGAACAGCGCCATGGCGCGCCTCTCCGCCTCGGCTCGGGTCGCGACACGATGCAGCAACGCGGACTCTATGACTTGCTCCATCAAACGAAGCGCCGGGTTGAACGCTGCGGCAGCCGACTGCGCGACATAACAGACCTTGTTGCCGCGCACTTTGCGCAATCCCTGGACGCCCCCTGCTAGAATGTTGCGCCCGTTGAGGAGGACTTCGCCCCCGGTGATGCGCACGCCGCCTCGCCCATATCCCATCGAGGCCAGGCCAATAGTCGATTTGCCGGCGCCGGACTCGCCGATCAGGCCCAAGACGCGGCCTTTCTCCAGCTTTAGCGAAACGTCGTCCACGATGACGGTATTTTGCGGAGCGCCCCCCGGCGAGTAGGAGGTTGCTTCGATCCGCAGTTTCCTGATTTCGAGCAACGAGCAGCTTTCGTCATGAGGTCGTTTCATTACCGCCTTAGGCATTGCCGCGCCCTCCCCTGAGAGAGGTGGTCCGGTTAAGGATCCAATCCGCGACGAGATTGACTGAGATGGCGAGTGCTGCGATGGCCCCGGCTGGGATAAGGGCAGCGGAAATACCGAAAACAATGCCATCTTTGTTCTCTTTCACCATTCCGCCCCAGTCGGCTTGTGGCGGCTGCACACCAAGCCCAAGGAAGGACAGGGCAGACAGGAAGAGCACCGCGAAGATGAAGCGCAGGCCGAGTTCGGAGACTAGCGGCGACAGCGCATTGGGCAAAATCTCGCGGAAGATGATCCAGGCGCGGTCTTCGCCCCGCAATTTGGCCGCCTCGACGAAGTCCATTGCGTTGATGTCGGCGGCGACCGCGCGTGACAGCCGGTAAACGCGGGTAGAGTCCAATGTACCCATGACTAATATCAGTGTCACCACGTTGGATGGGAGCACCGACAGCACGACAAGACCGAAGATCAGCGTCGGGATCGACATCAACAGATCCACGAACCGCGACATCGTCATGTCGAACCAGCCACCGACGACGGCTGCGGTGAAGCCGAGTATCGACCCAAGCGTAAAGGAAAGCGCAGTAGCGGCCGCCGCGATCAAGATCGTAGTGCGGGCGCCATAAATCATGCGCGAGAGCAGATCCCTTCCGAGATTGTCAGTGCCGAACCAGTGCTCGCCGGACATGGGCATCCAAACGTCGCCGACGATCTCGCCCAGTGGATGCGGTGAGATCAGCGGCGCGAAAGTCGCCGCGAAGAGGAACAATCCGATGAAGAACAGACCGATCGCGGCACCGATGGGTATGCGACGCCGGCCTTTGGCGAGTGGGGCTGACGAGACGCTCATTTGGGATGCCTCAGCCGCGGGTTGGCGATGATTGCGGCGACGTCAGCGATGATGTTCAGGCCAATATAAACGGCCGCGAAGATCAGGCCGACGGCCTGCACGACCGGCACGTCGCGCTTCGAGACATGGTCAACAAGATACTGCCCCATGCCGGGGTAAACGAAGATCACCTCGACGACGACGACGCCGACGATCAGGAAGGCCAGGTTGAGCATTACCACATTGATCACCGGCGCGATGGCGTTCGGGAATGCATGGCGACGGATAATCTCGATCTGCCGCAGCCCCTTGAGCTCGGCCGTCTCTATATAGGCCGACTGCATGACGTTCAGGATCGCGGCGCGCGTCATACGCATCATGTGGGCGAGCACGACGAGCGTGAGCACCGTCGCAGGGAGGGCGATGGCCTCCATGCGCTCCAGGAACGGCATGCCAACGTAGACAGTGGAGATACCCGGAAGCCACTGCAGCTTCACGGCGAAGAAATAAACCAGGAGGTAGCCGATGAAGAATTCGGGAAGCGAGGTTGAGGTAAGCGCGAAGCCGGAGATCAACTTGTCGATTACGCCGTTGCGATAGCGCACCGCCAGCAGCCCGAGGATGATAGCGAGCGGGACAGCCACAGTCGCCGCGCAGAAGGCCAGAAAGAGTGTATTCCACAGCCTGGGCAGCAACGTCGCGGTAATCTCCTGTCGCGAAGTGAGCGCGATGCCGAGATCGCCAGTCAGCACACCGCCCAACCAGCGGAAATAGCGGATATACGCTGGATCGTTAAGGCCCAGCTCGGCCCGCAGGTTGGCGAGCGCTTCCGGGGTCGCAGACTGGCCGAGAATGGCTTGCGAGACGTCGCCTGGCAGGATCTGCGTGCCGGCAAAGATTAGAATCGAGACAAGGAAAAGGAGCAGGATTCCAAGCGTGATGCGCTGGGTGATCAGTCTTACAATGGGGGACATCGCCGACAACCGCATTACGCCGTCAGCAGCATTTGGATAGCGCGGAGTCATTCATGGGATTGGTGTGCTCGCCGCCTTGGCCACGGCGGTTGAGATAGTCGAGTTTAAGTGACATGAGACGTTCCTCACTACTGTTCCCCTAAGGCCGACAAGGCGGCCGCGTATGGTGAACGTATCAACCTAAATGAGCGCGAAACGCGCTAATTTGCCTTTACCGACGCAGGAAACCGCCGTTTACTCGCTGCCCACGACCAAAAGGCGACGACTAACGGGTGAGTGACAAATCCTCGCCTTATGGCCATCAACAGCAGTGGCTGCAGGCACCCTATAACGAGGGCCATCGAGTCTCAGGGCGCCAGGGTAACTGCGGCAGTCACGACCTTGCGGCCACTCCGACTGAACTCCAGATAGACCTATTCACAACTCAGTTGTCGGAATACCGAGTTTCTGAAAACCCCCACGTCCCCAAAACGAACTCCGCGGCAACCGCTTCGCCACTGTAATGCCGATATTGAGCACGCTACCTGCCTTGCGGCGGGGCATCGCGGGATGGGAATAGCGGCCCTCGAACGTGAGGGTAATTGGCGCGCTTATCCCCAACAAGCAGCTCGGCGACGGGGGTCACCTACATCGCGTCACCAAACAAGATCTTATGAGCTGTCCCTGTTCGGATCATGCGAACTATGCCTAACCGATGAGAGAGTTGCCGGATAGCGTCCGAGCTGAAGGTTAACGACGCCGACGAACTAGGCCTTTAGCCAGCATTTGGTAAAAGCCAAGCTGTTCATCAGAGCGTCGTGCCAAGCGACATAGCCGCCAACCTTGTCGGAAATAGCGTCGACGGCCTGGTTGAACATTGGCACGATCACGCCTCCCTCATCGCGAACAATGATGGCTATCTCGCGATAGAGGTTCTTCCGCTTATCCTGATCGAGTTCAGCGCGCGCTTCGATGAGAAGCTTGTCGAACTTCTCGTTAGAGAAGTGGGTGTCGTTCCATTCGGCCGTTGACAGATACGTGGTCGAGTACATCTGGTCCTGCGTCGCTCGGCCTGACCAGTAAGTATTGCAGAAGGGTTGTTTGTTCCAGACCTCCGACCAGAAGCCGTCGTCTGGCACGCGCTGGATCTCAAGGGCGATGCCGGCTTTGGCACAGCTCTGCTGGTAGAGTTGTGCAGCATCGACCGCTCCAGGGAAGCCGGCGTTGGCGACCCGAAGGAGGATTGGGCCGTTGTGACCAGATTTTTTGTAATAATGCTTGGCTTGGTCGGTATCGAATTCGCGCTGGGGGATGTCTTGGGGAAACAGGCTGTATGCGTTGTTGATCGGGAAGTCGTTGCCGAGCGTGCCGTAGCCGCGTAGGATTTTATCGAGCATCTCCTGACGGTCGATTGCAAGCTTTAATGCCATTCTCAGATCGTTGTTGTCGAAGGGCGCGGTGTCGCAGAACATGTTGAAGCAATAGTAGCCGGGACCCGAGACGGCCTCCACTTTCAAGTTGGGCGCCCGCTTGATTAGATCGATGACCTTGGGCTCGACCTTGTCGATTATATGCACCTGGCCGGCCTGCAGCGCGGAGATACGAGCCGTCGCGTCATTGATGGCGAGGAGCTCAACCTGGTCGGCAAAACCCATCTTATCTGGCTGCCAGAAATTGGCGAAACGCTCGCCGCCGTACCGAACGCCGGGCTCGTTGACGCTCGCCTTATACGGCCCAGCGCTGATGCCTTCGGCTGGATTGTCCTTCCCCCCATTCGGCTGAATAATGAGGTGATAGTCGGTCATAAGGTAAGGGAAGTCAGCATTGGCATCCTTCAACGTTACGACCACTTCGTCACCATTCGCGTTGATGGTGTCGATGCTCTTCAGCACGCCCAGCGCGCCAGACTTCGACTTCGGGTCAGAGTGACGCTCGAGAGTCGCCGCCACATCCTTCGCTGTCACGGCCTTGCCGTTGTGGAACTCGAGCCCCTTGCGGATCTTCATCGTCCAGGTTTTGGCGTCCTTGCTGGCCTCAACGCTTTCAGCTATGCGGTTTTCCAGTCCGCCGTCTGGCACCATCGCAACGAGATACTCGCCCCAGCAGGCGCCGAAAATCGACGACAAAGTCGAGAACGTAGCCGGATCGAGACTATCGGTCGCGCTACCTCCAGAAAGGCCGCCCTTAAGGATACCGCCGCGTACCGGCCCCTCCGCTCGCGCGTCGCTAGTAAGGAGCGAATTCGCAAACGTCGCCGAGACGCCGAGCGCCGTTGCGCGGCCAAGAAATTCACGCCGGCTCAGCCGGCCCGCAGCGACGCGGGGGCTGAGATAATCGAGTTCCTGCGACATTTGGATGCTCCTCGGTAATATGCGTTCCCTTGGGGCCGGACGACGCGGCCACTATTTAGAGTACCATTGGTACCAGCATCAGTGTGTCGCTTTGCATGTATCGCTCGTCTGTCCGAGCACGAAATCGGCGTTTTGGCCCCCATTCGCGCAGGATCCGTCACATGACCTTGCCGCTCTGTTCAGCAGGGCACGACGTGATCATGACCCTACCTAGATGACCGCCCGCGCTTCTCGGTCACATTCAATCGCGCCAACGTCCAATTAACGCCCATCGTCGTGTAGCGCTCCGAAGGCAGCTTACTTATTCTACTCGCCTGCCAGACAGGGGGTCAGGAGGGCGCGCGTTCTTGCGGGTGAATGGCGGGCGTGCGGTCCTATGCCGTCCGCAGCGCGCGCGTTGAAGGTGTGGCAGCCAACCCCGCCGGACTCTTAGGAAACGCGGCTTCGCGCGTCGAGGTGCCGGCCACTTGAGCCGCGCCACAGCGCGGCGCAGTGACCCGGTCGGGTTAAGCGCGGACTGCTGAGCTCATGCGGATCGAGGCCGTCCGTGGCTACAGGATGAGCCCCACGTCCTCAATCAAGACCCATGAAGCCGACGCGGCCAGCGTCAAGGAGAGCGTCGATACGTTTCATGTGCTCCTGATGTCGAACATCCTGATGCTGGTTGCCCAGCGCGTGGCGCTGGGCAACCAGCCTCGGGCCGTAAGTCACGCCGTTCAGGCTTCGAGCCAGCATTCCGCCAATGCGGAGGCGTTGCTAAAATCCCGCGCAGGATGCTTCACGAAACCCTTCACGCCCGGCCCTGTCGCGTCGATGAACTGGTTGAAGAACGGTGCGATCACGCCGCCCTCGTCGCGAACGATCATGGCCATCTCGCGATAGAGGTTCTTGCGCTTGTCCTGGTCGAGTTCGGCGCGCGCCTCGATGAGAAGCTTGTCGAACTTCTCGTTAGCGAAGCGCGTGTCGTTCCACGCCGCCGTCGACAGATAGGCGACCGAGTACGCCTGGTCCTGCGTCGCGCGACCGGTCCAGAAGGAAGTCGCGAACGGCTGCTTTAACCAGACCTCCGACCAGTAGCCGTCGCTCGGCTCGCGCTTGACCTCGATAGTGATGCCGGCTTTGGTGCAGCTCTGCTGGTAGAGCTGGGCGGCGTCGACGGCGCCGGGGAAGGCAACATCGGAGGTCCTGAGCAAGATCGGCCCGCTGTGGCCTGACTTCTGATAGTGGAACTTGGCTTTGTCCGGATCGAAGGCCCGCTGCTCAATATCGTCGGAAAATAGCGGGTAGGCTTCGTTGATTGGGAAGTCGTTACCCACCGAGCCGTAGCCGCGCAGGATCTTGTCGAGCATCTGCTCGCGGTCCATGGCGAGCTTAAGCGCCATCCTGAGATCGTTGTTGTCGAAGGGAGGCGTGTCGCAGAACATGTTAAAACAATAGTAGCCGCGCCCCGAAACGTTCTGGACGGTTACGCCGGGGATACGTTTGACCAGGTCGACGACCTTCGGCTCTACGCGGTCGATCATGTGGACTTGGTTGCTTCGCAGGGCCGAAATGCGCGCCGTGGCGTCGTTGATGACGGTTATCTCGATCTGATCGGCATGGCCGCGCTTGTCGCCCTGCCAGTAGTTCTTGAATCTTTCGCCGCCGTGCCGTACGCCCGGCTCGTTGACCGTGACCTTGTAGGGGCCGGCGCCGATGCCGGCGGCCGGATCGTCCTTGCCCCCGTTTGGCTGAATGACGAGATGATAATCGGTCATCATATAAGGGAAGTCAGCATTGCCGCCCTTCAGCGTCACCACGACCTCGTCGCCATTCGCCTTGATCGTGTCGATGGTCCCTAGCAAGCCCAGCGCGCCGGATTTTGATTTTGCGTCGGAGTGACGCTCAAGCGTCGCCACCACATCTTCCGCTGTAACGGTCTTGCCGTTGTGGAACTCGACACCCTTGCGGATCTTCATCGTCCAGGTCTTGGCGTCCTTGGACGAACCGACTTCCTCGGCAAGACGGTTTTCGACGCCGCCGTCGGGGGTCAGTTCCATCAGCAACTCGCCCCAACATTTGCTGAAGGCAATCGCGACCGAGGCTGAGAAGGCCCCTGGGTCGAGGCTGTCGGTCGCCGCACCGCCCTGGAGGCCGGCTTTCAGAATGCCGCCCCTTTGCGGCACCTGCGCCTTCGCGGCGCCGGCAAGAAGCGAGTTGGCGAAGGCGGCGCTCACGCCGAGCGCCGCCGCACGGCCGAGAAATTCACGCCGGCTCAGCCGGCCCGCAGCGACGCGGAGGCTAAGATAGTCAAGTTCCTGCGACATTTGGATGCTCCTCATTTCAGACATGTTCCCTTGGGGCCGGACAATGCGGCCTCTATTTTGAGTACAGTACCAGCACCAATGTGCCGCATTGAACGAATTGTCTTCTAACGCCGCAGGAAATCGGCGTTTAAGGCGTATTCGCGCACGATCGCCCAGATGACCGGGCTGAAACCACGGGGAATTGCAGCGGAGTTATCACGACCGTAAGCGCCGGACATTCGACATGAGCCGACGTGATCGGGCAACCAGGAAAAGCGTCAAGCCGCCTTCCAGACCGACCGACGGGGTGACTCCTTGAGCCGTCGCCTTGGATACACGAATTTCGTGGTGACGTCTTGAGTAGCAGACGACTGCGGGGCCGGCTTCAAACGCGCAACCGTCGCGCCGTATACGTCGAGTTGAATCTCTTAAGCACCTTCAAGTCCGTCCGAACGACCTTCGGTTAAGCGGCTTTCTGAATACGATATGCTTTTCCAGCGAAGACCACGCCGTGCTGAGGCCGCGAGCGGTTGCGCTTGGCTTTGTCAACTCCATTATCGCAAGCGCGCAGCCAGTGCGGTCGAGATCCAGCATTGATTTCGCACGTTCGCGACTACTTACCGCCGACAAGCAGCTCGAATAGCGGCGCCAACGTAGGCCGCTTATCAAGGTCCTCGACGAATTCCCCAACCAACTCGAGCTGTGTATCGGAGAAAGGCAACATGGCCGTTTCGGCGCAAGCCTTGAGTTTACGCATACCATCGGCGAGCGAAGCCGGATTGTCTGGATGGCCGAATGGCTTGTCAATCCGAATGAAATGTTCTGCGCCGCTCCTTAGCTTCACAGTAACTGCTGTCGGCGAATTTTGATGCAGGCCGTGAGTACGATCGATCTCTGGATCAACTTCAACCTTCGTGACAGCCATGATCCGGCGAACGGCTGGATCATCAAATGCTTCCGGAAGGAAATCGCTGATTCCTACTCTACCGCGTTGGGCCGCAACAGAGATGACGTACGGCAGGCTGAACCGCGCGACGACCGGGTCCGTTGGGTTCCACTTCTGGTCGCGCGGCTGTACCACGTAACTCTCAGCGACGAGACGGTTCACTCCGAGCTCAAGTGAAATAATATCTTCCCCCCTGAAGCCGTGCTTGTCGCGCAATTGCTTCAGTCCATCGATCCCGGGATGCATAGCTCTGCAAGTCGGCCAAGCTTTAAAGCTGATCTCAGTGTTCACATAGTCCTGACCAAGTCTCTCCATTAGCAGATCGATGTCGTGGCTAGGTTCGAAGGCTCTATAGAAGCCATACTTACCGAAGAGCGGCTCCCGCGGGCCGTTGAAACCCACCAAAGCTGATAGAGCCGATTCCACCCCCGAGCGCGCCCGCAACCCTTGCTGCAGCGACACCGTGTGCGCGCCCTCCTCATACATCTGTACTTCCCCGGCAGCGTGGGCGTAAGCGATGCCGAACGCATTGCGGGTTTTCTCTTCATCCATCCGCAGCAGTTTTGTGCTAACCGCGGTGGTGCCCCACACTGCGACCATATTGTCGCGGCCCGTTTTCAAAGAATGGGTCGTCACGCTACGCGCAAGACGCATGTGCAAATCCATAGCCGTCGCTAATGCGACCAGCAATTCGCTTCCGGTGATAGAAGGATCGCGTTCCGCGAGCGCCAACGCCGGCGGCACATTGTAAGCGCTGGCGTGGCAGCCGTTGATACAAAGCTCGTAGGTATCATCAAAGTCGATGGCTCTAGCCGTGGTGGCGTTGACAAGGACCGCCATGCAGGCAGGAAGCTTTTCTCCAGAAACCCAGACGGTGCATTCTGCCTTGCCGCCGGACAAGCTGCCCAGCCGACGAGCGAAGTGCGCGATCTGGTCATCCGATCCGCCGATCGCGCTGGCAAGCGTGTCGAGAATGGAAAGTTTCGCTCGTTCAATCGACTCCTTAGGTATTGTCTCTTTGTGCGTTTCAATAACGTGCCTGATGAGTTGCGCCGTCAAATCCATCGTCAAAACTCCCGCCCTAATTAACAGAATACCGGCAAACATGTAGGTACAACTGCCCCTGCCCCCGGGTCGAGATTGCCATGGCATGCGTTGCCAATCAGCTTTGATTGAGCGACCCTCAGTTTGTTCTTCATATCTCTTCCTCAGAAACAGATGGCGCACCCGCGCAAGGGCGTTGCAGTATTCGCCCCCGCAGCCACCTTGGATCGAACAGTTGCTAGTTTCCCTTAGTTGGTGATTTAGCAGTCCAGTGCCGGATGAGTCTGTTCACTGCTTCGCTCTGGTCGATCTGGACGTCATGCCCCGCATTGTTCAGCAGGTGGAAATCCGAATTCTTGATCAGCTTTGCCAGCATTACACCGCGGTCAGCCGGCACTGTGGGGTCGTTCTTGGACCAGATAATCAATGTCTCGGCCCGAAGCCGATCAAGGTACGGGAACACATAGGTTTGTTGCAGCACGACATACAGACGGAGATTGGTTTCTTCTTCAGGCAGGCTCTGAAGAATCTCGTATTGCCCGTGCGCCGCGGCTTGTCGATAGGCCTCTCTCTTAGCCTCTTCCACATCCTGCCCATAGGCGCGGGTGCTCCTTCGCCAGGCGGCGACATATTCCTCTTCGCTCGGCATCGGGCTGGAATTGTCGTAGGCTCCCGTATAGGCCTCCCACCAAGTTTCGTCGCGGTCGTCCCCATAGGCCGGTGAAACGGAACTGGCTGTCAGCAATACAAGCCTCGAGACAAGATCGGGACGCAGGACCGCGACCCGCGCCGCGACGAATGACCCTTCTGAATGACCGACGAGGGTGATCTGCTTCAACCCCAGCGCTTCGATGAAGCCAATCACGTGGTCTACACGGCCAAAGCGGTTTACGAATTTTTGATCGGCGGAATAATCGGTCCCGCCACACTGCAGTTGATCTACCGCGATAACCCTGAACTGATCGGATAGCTCGTTGAGCTGACGCACAAAGGAACCCTTTCCATTTGCGCCGAAGCCGGCACCGTGCAGGAATACGATAGGCCCGCCTATTCCGTTCTCATAGTATGAGGTCCGGATACCACCGACTGAAATGCTGCGTTCAGAGATCATCTTTTTCCTTAACGTAAGACGACTCGCAGGCCTTGAAGTGCTGTGCGGAAGCTGCAGCCTGCCAGCGAGCGCCCCACCCTATCAAGCCCGCGGTCACCATGCTGCGCAAAGTCTTGCATTGTCGCGCAGGAAACCGGCGTTTTTGGGGCACTGTCCCTCCATTGGACAGGAGCAAAGGAACGGAAACGACAGGTGCTGCGTTGTGGCACCGCCATGTGCTGGCCGTATTTGCCTAGAGTTCTGCAAATTCGCTGAGCGAGTAGTGCTGGTTGCGGGTAACGGCATCGCAGCACCGCATCGGACGTCGCGCCGCCAGGATGCGGTGGAGTCGAAGCCGAGCGCAACTGTGAACTGCGGCTCTCAAGGCAGCCTAGGAGGAGCCCAAGTGGCACCGACCCACCCATTTCCGGCCCAGGCATCACACGGCATCACCTATCACCGTAACCTCCTTCGCCACTGCCATCTAAGATGATCGGGGCAACATAAAGAAACTTCGATCCATTGGCGTGGATCGGTCCGATGACGGGCGCATCTCAAGAAATCGATACAATGCCTCTTCCGATGCGCCGAGGGCGATGATGGCCTCACCCGAAGCAGCCGGGCCGCTCCCAGTCACGCGGTCGTATTGGGCGTCCGCGCCCTGCCAGCCGACCCGGAGATAGCCAGCGCATAACAGATATATGGAATCGGTATGAGCGAGACATCGCAGAAGTTGGGCTAATATTGGCAAGAACGTGCAGTTTTCCTGCGAGGAGCCCCCAATGTTGCATACCCCGCCGCCAGACTTGGACCGAATTGATCGGAAACTCCTCATTGCCGTACAGCGTAATAATCGCCTTACCACAGAGGAATTGGGCGAACTTGCAGGCCTTTCGGCAACCGCATGCCAGCGGCGATTGAAGCGACTTCGAGATGCGCGCGTAATTCAGGCAGATGTTGCTGTAATCTCGCCAGAAGCGATCGGCAGGCCCATGCTCATGCTAGCCTCTATCACTTTAGAGCGCGATCGGGCTGACATCATCGATCGTTTCAAACAAGCGATCCGGCGCACGCCCGAGATTATGAACGGATATTACGTGACAGGTGAGGCCGATTTTGTTCTCGCAATTTCGGTGCGTGATATGGTCGAGTACGAGGCATTTACCCGTCGCTTTTTTCATGAGCACCCCGATATCAAGGGCTTTAAAACCATGGTCGTAATGGATCGAATTAAGGCATCATTGGCTCTACCAATTGAAGAATAGAATGGAAGCGCCAGTAGCACACCTGCGCCCTCCGAAGATGCGGCAACCACCTCGCGAGTAGGCGAGTAGGTGCGTTGCAGGCGATCACAAATAGTCAGTTAGCCAGCGGCCCGCCGGTGCTCCAGCCACTTCAAGTGTTGGTCGATGAACTCGGGCCGCCAGTGATAAACTCGCCCGACCAGCGCCCGAGCTCGACATAACGTCGAACCATCTGCTCAAGAAATGATATGATGTGCCGTGCGGCGGGCGGCAGTATTGTCCCATATGCAGTTGTTAGCGCCAATTCAAAGCTTAGCGAAGACCGCTCAATCGCCGCGACAGATAGATTCGGGCCTTCGAGATCTTCCCACAAGCACGCACGACTAAAAATCCCGTAGCCTTCATCCAGTGCAATCATTCGCTTAATGAGAGGTATCGAGTCGATCTCGTACTTGAATGTCAATTCCACCTGTTGGTCGTGTGCGGCTGCCTCCAGGCGTCGCCGCGTGTAACTCGGCGGCGCCGGAATAATCAGCGGAAGGCCCTCCAATTCAGACAACAAGACCCTCTCACCGAAGGGCCAATTCTTTGTTGATCCAACCAAATAAACTTTTTCTTTGAAGAGGAATTCGGGACTCAGATGGCGATAACTAGCGACATCGTAAGCGAAGCCTAGATCGATCTGCTTGCTCTGGATCCAGTTCGCGGTTTGATAGGTGAACCCCTCGATCAATTTCAGCTTAACACGGGGGAATTGTTGACGGCAGCCTAAAATAAGCTCCGCCATGAAGGTTGGGCCCAGGTTGGGCAGAACTCCCACGCGAATGACACCGGAGGGACTCCCTTCATCGATCCGAGCTTGAAGGCAAGCGTTGTCTAGCCGCAGCAAGACATTCGCAACTTCGTCGCGGAGCTTGGCGGCAGTTTCCGTCAACCTCACTCCGCGGCCATCGCGAATGAACAATTGCACCCCGAGCGTTTCCTCCAGGCGACGCATTTGCCTGGATAAGGCGGGTTGCGCTATGCGCAATTCGACCGCAGCTCGGCTGATGCTGCCAAGTTCGGACACTCGGATGAAATGCCTGAGGGCGCGAAGCTCGATCTGATTATCCACGTGTTCGGCCCGCTCACTTGAGACGACTTGGCACCCCGATCAGACGTGTCAGCTCTGAACCTTGCCCAAGCTTCAACGTCGAAACTAAGCTACTACCGCACCGCCCCGCAATAGGCCGACCCAAGCTGGCTCCACGCCTCGCATGACTTGTCTTCAATCGAGAATGAAAGAGTAATTCCAGGGCGGGTGTCACATTCGTGGGGCTTCCCTCAGCGTATTGCCGAACTCTCGGCACACTACCCGCTAGCCTAGCCGTTGCAGATCCTTCGCATAAATATACACAATCTTTGCAACCGCAAATCGTCGGCGATGGTACTTTCACTTCTGAGGTCAGGCTCAGCCGAACGGGCTGATGCCAATTTTTTGCTCCTGCAGGTCGCAGGGACACAACGTAGGAGACAGCCAATGGCAAGGAAAGCGCTCATCCTGATCGAAGGTCATAGGGGTAATGGTCAGCTCTATGTCCAAGCGGCTCAGCGTCTTGGTTTACATCCGATTACACTGTCGGCTGATCCGACTCAGTACGAATATCTTGCAGCAGAAAACCTTCAGACAATCCGTGTCGATATAGACAATCTCGATGCGCTAATTGTGAGCTTTCGAGAGGTTGTCCATTCGGACCGGACCGAGGAGACTGGAGTTACC
>SAPZ01000024.1 GCA_004020875.1 Mesorhizobium sp. | reverse complement strand
TCGGCACGTCTGAGGCCGAGCCGATCTGGACGGAGTTTTTGCGCAAGCTGACCCGTCGCGGCCTGCGCGGCGTCAAGCTGGTCGTCTCCGATGCCCATGAAGGCATCAAGGCGGCCGTCACCAAGGTGCTGTGCGCGACATGGCAGAGGTGCCGCGTCCACTTCATGAGGAACGTGCTGGCTCATGCCGGCAAGAGCAGGCGCCGCGTCGTCTCCGCTTTCATCGCCACCGCCCAGGAAACGCCCGAGGCCGCAAGCACGCAGTGGCGCGCCGTCGCCGACCAGATCCGGCCGAGGGTGCCGAAGCTGGCGACAATCAAGGACGACGCCGAAACCGACGTGCTTGCCTACATGACTTTCCCCAAGGAGCACCGTGCCAAGCTGCATAGCACCACACCCGATCGAGCGCCTCAACGGCGAGATCAAGCGCAGGACCGAGGTCGTCGGATGAATGGGCCGTGCAGCGGGCCCGCTACATGACCCTTGAGACCATCAGCCAGATGAGCGATGATCCGCTCATCAGCCTGCCGGCAGTGGCGCGCTGATCAGTCCGGCCCTTGCCGGAGAGCACGGCGACCAATGCCGTTACCTACACCACGCCAGTGGGCACGATCGAGATCGGCGAGGGTGCCAAGGCGGTGGTTCATTAGGGCCGGCCTCGAACTGGACCCACATCAGTGGTCGGAAAGCGGCGTGCACCGCAATGTCGCCATAGCAGCCAAGATCCTTTGAGTCCGGACATGCAGACCTGTTGGACCGGCGATCGTTGAAGGTGCAACTGTATGGAGGGATTTAGAACTTAACACTGTCCCCTGGACCGACAGCTCGGTCAGACATCGCACTCACCGCTTGATTATGGAAATGGTGTGCCTGTAGTACAGCGGGTAGCGCTTGCTGCGCACTGTCCTAAGAATAGCAATCATGACCCGTCTGGGGGTCTGCAACACGACGATCCAACCGCTTGGGCATTGTCGCATATCCCACAATGTAGAGTGCGCAACAGGGCAAAAGCTGATCCATCGGCGGTTTATCAATGCTTTTTGGCTTGGCACGGCACATGCAACGCAATCGGCAAAAGGCGCACGAACTGAGTGGCCCCATCGGCCCTAGGAGCGCTGACTTATGCCCTCCCAAGGCATGTCCGGCCCGGCAGCGAGCTCAGTCTCCTGCCGGGCATCCGTGTTTCAGGTCAACGGCGTTTGGAACTTCAAATTAGGTGGCGGCATTGACCGCAGGCCGCCCCCGGTGGGCGGCCGGTGGGCGGAGAGACAGTGCAGCAGGTTTCAAATCCCGCCCATGCAGAGATATTTCATTTCCAGATAGTCCTCGAGGCCATGGCGGGAACCCTCCCGCCCGATGCCGGATTGCTTCATGCCGCCAAACGGTGCCGCCTCCGAGGACATGCGTCCCGTGTTTATGCCAACCATGCCATATTCCAGAGCCTCTGCCACACGCCAGACCCGCTTCATGTTGGACGCATAGAAGTATGCGGCAAGGCCGTAGATCGTGTCATTGGCTTCGCGCACGACCTGGTCCGCATCGTTGAAGCGAATGATCGGCGCCAGCGGCCCGAATGTCTCCTCTTGCGCGACTGCCATGACGCTGGAAATCTCGGTGAGGACCGTGGGTTTGAAAAACGTGCCATTCTTGCCGATACGTTGGCCCCCGCATCGTATTGTGCCGCCTTTCGCAATGCCATCTGCGATGTGAGACTCTATCTTGGCCAGAGCATGCCTGTCGATGAGCGGTCCGATGTCCACTCCGGCATCGAATCCGTCGCCAACCGATAAGTGCCGGACTTTCTCCACGAATTTCTCGACGAACTCATCGTGAACGCTCGATTGGACGTAAATGCGGTTCGCCGAAACGCAGGTCTGGCCGGCATTGCGAAACTTCGCCTGGATCGCACCGTCAACAGCAGCGTCGATGTCGGCATCATCGAAGATGATGAAAGGTGCGTTGCCGCCGAGCTCAAGGCTAACCTTCTTGATCTGGTCAGAGCACTGACGCATCAGCAGCCGCCCGACCTCGGTCGAACCGGTGAAGCTGATCTTGCGGATCTTGGAATTGGTGCAGAGTTCACGGCCGACGCGATCACCTTCGGACGCATAGATCAGGTTAACCACGCCATCGGGAAAGCCGGCCTGATGGGCAAGGGCGAACATTGCGCCAGCCACGAGCGGCGTCTGTTCAGCGGGCTTGAGCACGATCGTGCAGCCCGCAGCCAAGGCCGGCGAGATCTTGCGCGCCACCATGGAGGCCGGGAAATTCCATGGCGTGATCGTGCCAACAACGCCGATGGGCTGCTTGATCACTAGCATTCGGCGGTCTGTCGAGGGTGCCGAGATCGTCTCGCCATAGACGCGATTGGCCTCCTCGGCATACCATTGCAGATACGCCGCCGCATGCGATACCTCTGACATGGCTTCGGCAAGCGGCTTGCCCATTTCCGCAGTCAGAATCGCGGCGAGATCGCCTGCATGGTCGATGATCAGCTGATGCCATCGCCAAAGAACGTCGCTACGCTCTCGGGCAGTCAACGCGGCCCATCCCGACTGCGCAACATAGGCCTTGTCTACCGCAGCACGTGTCTCCTCCACGCCCATATCGGGAAGCTCTGCCAAAACTTCGCCGGTCGACGGATTGACGACCTCGAACGTCTTATTGCCAACCGGTCTGCCGAGTGCCGGCAGGCGGTCGATGGCTCCAAACAGGTGCGGGGATTTCAGACGGCGGATCATCGGCAGGCACAGGGGCAATACCGGATTCCTCCTCAACGCAGCGAACATCCAGGTCGACAGGCCGTCGGTGTGTATTCTGCACCAGCGGGTTCGTCCTAGGGCCTCGGCAAAGCAGCTGGTAGACCAAACATACGACAACAGTTCCGTTAGTTTGAGTGCCCGCGGTTCATCAGTTGATGGATTGAGCAGCCGGATGTTTGCTTCATCCACCCGCTGCCTGCTGGTGGCGTGCGAGTGTATTCTGCAAAAGGCGGCATACATGCTGAGGAGCGCCGTTTCGGCGAGAGGCCCGCCTGGACCGCCAATGCCGCGCAAGGCCCGCGAAACGACTCCGCGGGTCTGCATGATCTGCTTGGCCCACCGGCCTCCATATTCGCTCTTCCCACGAGAAGCCCCAAGGAAGAAGGAAGGCGAGATGAGTTTCTTTACTCATCCTTGCCGCCCAGCGGCGGGCCGACCACCAAAATGGCGGGCTCGGCCGAAAGCAGCTTCTTGGCCGCCGCCTTGACCTGTTTGAGCGTCACCCGACCGATGCTGCGGGCGCGACGCTGGTTGTAGTCGACGTCGGCCTTGTGAATCTGCAAATCCAGGAGCCGGTCTGCAATCGAACTGGTCGAGCCCAGACGGTCAATGGCATAGGTGCCGATCAGGTGCTTCTTCGCCGCCTTGAGCTCGGCCCCGGTCGGTCCTTGCTGCGCCATCTGCTTTACCACATCTCGCACGATGCTCAGCGTTTGGGCGGCGCAGTCCGAGCGTGTCTCTGTCGTAACCAGAAGCTTGTCAAGGGTCAGTTCAGAGCTGACGTGATAGGCAAGGCCGCGTTTTTCGCGCACCTCCTCGAAAAGGCGGGAAGTCATGCCCGAGCCGCCGAGGATGTCATTCATCAGCACGGTGGCGAAGTGATCCGGCGCGCTACGCTTCACGCCAGGCCAGGCCAATCGCAGCGAAGTCTGCGGCAGGTCGCAGTTCTCCTCCACCAGTTGGCCGAGCTTCGGTACGACATCGGCGACGGGGGCGAGGGTTTGTTGCTCAGGCAAGTCACCAAACAGCTGGTCGAGCCTTTCCCTCAGCGTGTTTGCATCAATGTCACCGACCACGGCAATATGGAGCCCGTCGCGAGCGAAAATCGCCTTGTGGAAGGCGAGGAGGTCGGACGGCGTGATGCCGGCCAGGCTCTCTTTTGTGCCTTCTCCCGGCCTCGAAAAAGGATGCGTGCCATAGATCGCGCGCAGCCATTTGCGCTGAGCGATTGCGTCAGGGTCGCGCTCGCTGCCGACGATGTCGGAGACAATCTCGTCGCGGACGCGATCGATCGGCCCCTGGTCGAAGCGCGGCGCGTTGAGTGCGAGCCGAAGCAGGCCGAACGCGGCGTCCTGCTGTTTGGGAAGCATGCACACCGATCCGCAGATGTAGTGTCTTTGCGCCTCCAAACCCATCTCGGCGCCGGCATCGTCGAGCTTCATCTGGAAGGCATCGCTGTCGTAATTACCGGCGCCTTCGATGAACAGGCCGGCCATCAGATTGGCCATCCCCTCCTTCCCGACCGGGTCCTGCGTGATGCCGCCGGCAAAGCCGATGTTGACGATTTCCACTGTGTGGTCCTCCACCAGCCAGGCGATCATGCCCTTTTCGGACTTCACCTCCTGGATGTTCATCGCAGCATGGGGCTGAGCGCCGAGCGTCATCTCTTCATTCTCCGTCTTGGGCAAGAGATAGCCCGTGGTCGAACGGTCGAACGCGAGATAGCGGGCGGCAACTGCTTTGATTTGCGCGGCGGTAACCCTGCGGATGCGAGACGGCCGTTCCTCGACATCTTTCACGGTGCCGCCGGTGGCCAGCGTCGAGCCGTATATGCAGGCGAGGTCGTCCTGGTCGTCTTCGGCAAAGATCATATCGCGCACAAAGCGCTCCTTGGCCTTGCCCAGTTCCTCGCTGCTGACACCATCCTTGGCAATGCGAGCGACTTCGGCAGCGGCCGCCGCTTCGAGATCGGCCAGCTTGGCATCGCCGCGCGGCGCGCCATAGATGGCGAACCTGGTGTCGTCGAGCATGGTGCCCTGGAAATAGGCGCAGGCGCTGGAAGCGATACCTTGCTGGACAGCGAGCGCCTGGTAGAGCCGGCTGCGGTTACCGCCGCCGAGGATTTCGGACAGGTCGAGCGCTTCGGCCTCGCCCGGCTTGGCGGTATGGTAAGACGGCACCACCCACTGCGTCGAAAAACTGGGCACGCTGACGCGGGCGTCGGAGAGCGTGACGGTGCGCCTGGTGTTCTGCTCGGGCTCAACCGGCCGGATGCGCGGCGGCAGGTCGGGCCCGCGCGCCACCTTGCCATAGGTCTTCTCGGCCAGCACCTTCACCGTCTCCGGCTCGACATCGCCGGCCACGATCAGCACGGAGTTGTTGGGCCAGTAGTATTTTTCATAGAAGGCGGTGGCGTCGACGCGGTTCAGCTGCTCGATCTCCTGCATCCAGCCGATGATCGGGATGCGATAGGGCTGGTTCTGCCACAGCGTCGCGTCGATCTCCTCATGGAGCACGTCCTGCGGGTTGGTGTCGGTGCTTGAGCGGCGCTCCTCGATGACCACGTCGCGCTCGGTCTTGACGACATCGTCGGTGAGGATGAGGTTTCGCATTCGGTCGGCCTCGAAGCTCATCATCAGCTCGAGCGCCGACGGCGCCACTGTCTGATAGAAGGCGGTGTAGTCGGAGGAGGTGAAGGCATTTTGCGAGCCGCCGATCTCGAACACTGCGCGGTCGAATTCGCCGGCCGCATGGTTGGTCGTCGCCTTGAACATCAGATGCTCGAAAAAATGGGCAATGCCGGATTTGCCCGGCGGCTCGTCGGCGCTGCCGATCTTGTACCACACCATGTGGGTGACGATCGGCGCCCGGTGGTTGGGAATGACGACCACCTCCATGCCGTTGTCGAGCACGAAATCCGTCGCCTTGCCGTCCTCCCATGCGACGGGGATCGGAGCCGTCCTCGCGCCGCCCAACTCGGTCGCAACGGACGTCCTGCGAAGCCCGTGAGTGCGGGGCTTGCTTGGTAGTTCTGATAGGGAGAGTGGGATTATGGGCTGGGTTCCTGGCAAAGTGATTTGTTCCTCATTTTGAAGGCTCTATGTCTCCCGACGCCTATTGGGAGAAAGTGGATCGGCACGCGACGCCGAGCCAGATGAGCCGTCAGCGTGTTGCCGGGCCTGACGCGGGCCTCATCTTTGGATGCGTCCGGGGAACGTTCGGCAGTATTTTGGTGAGGCCATGGGAAGTCTGCTCGTTATCCATTGGGTGTTTGCGGATACCTGAGCATGCGCCGTGCCAAGTAAGAAAGCCCCGATTTGCAAGGTTTGATCCAACCTTGATACTTGCGATATCCGACATTGTCGGGCATCCGACAGAAAGCGCCTTTCGCCGGCGCGCCGGCTACGGCGCTCGCCTCCTCCGGCGTGACGACGATCCTTTGGCGGGCGCCGCGCACACCGATCTGCCCGCCTATCAGCACCGCGACATCGAAGGACAACGCGATCGTGACTGATGGGTCTTACGCAAACATGCAGCAGTGCCACCGCCATCAGGACTTCATCCGCCCCTCAAAGCCCCGAGCGCGAGGGGACGACGTGTAAGGCAACATGTCATCCTCGACAATGATGCCGCGCATAAAGAGGTAAGGTCCCTCGTCGTACCGGCGAGCCCCTTCGCTGGGTTCGCCGAGGGTCTGGTTTGCGAACGTCGACCGACAGCATCACGCATGGGCGGCCGGATCGATAGACAAGCATTGACCGTGCCACCAGCGCATTGAGGGCAGCGCAGAGTCCAATTGGCCTGTGCCAGCCGGTATGTTGGAGCTTCAAGTGTGGCCAGCCAAGCGGGCTGAGGCCATGGAACTCCTGATATCCTGGACAGTCCAGATTGCAACGCACGACGCCTTTGGTCATCGCCCGAACGTTCATTGACGCTCAGCGAAGCTTGCGTCATCCGGACGATCTGGGAAAAGCTTGGCCGGGCCGGCGCCTTCCCAGGCGCACGGGACGCGCGACGACCCATGTGGACCTTGGATTTCACTCCGCACCTACGCTGCTTTGGCCTTGTCAGCAGCCTGGGCGGCATAGCTGAGTCCCGCCCTTGCTCAATCTGCCAAACCATCTCGCTCACAATCGATCGGGTGGTTTGTGCCGTCTGAACGCGCATTGTCAACTTGCCGACAGTCTGGGGTTCCGAACCCGACAGTTGATTCAAACCGACAATGGCCCGCCTCAGAAGCAGGCAACCGCGCTTCGTAGCAGGCCGAAGCTAATCGAGGTTCGCGGGTCTCGGTTTGAGTGTGCAGTGTCGCTGCGCGCCTGATCTTTCGGTCTGATGACAAAAACGTCGTCATTTTGGCCGACGATATCGGTCGGGAGCGGGTATTGCGGTCGAGCAGCGACCCAAGCACGTCCACAAGATGTGCCGAGTTTGCAGGGTTGGGTCATTGTTTCTGTCGACGTTTGAGCGACAGCGCACGACGAAACGTCTGGCATACGCCTCGTCTGGCACGCGCCTCGCGTGTGTGGCAGGTGCTGCTGGAGATCAGGCGGTCGAGTGGGCCTTGCAATTTTCCGATTTTGCTGCGCCTAAAGTCTCGTGTACAAATCAGGCTGGCGTGAATGGCCTGCCTAAGTTGCGACTTGTTACAAAGGAATGGATATATGGCGACTGGAACGGTGAAGTGGTTCAACAGCACCAAGGGTTTTGGTTTTATTCAGCCCGACAACGGCGGTCAGGATGTCTTTGTCCACATTTCCGCTGTTGAACGAGCGGGCCTGTCGACCCTTAATGAGGGCCAGAAGATAAACTACGAGGTCGAACAGGATCGCCGCACCGGCAAGTCCTCTGCAGGCAGCCTCAGCAAGGCTGGCTAACGCGTGCGGCAAGGATGCGGCATACTCCGAACGCATTGACCGGCTCGAAACCCGGCCGGAGCATGCAACCAGGTAATGCCGCGGCAGCGATTGCTGGAGCCGTCGCGAATTCCTCTGGAATGAGGCTCTTGGACGGGAAAGGCGGGGCTCGTCCCCGCCTTTTGATTCCGCGCAGATTGGGCCTACGGCTGCCGCGCGTCCCGAACGACTGTTGATACGGATTTAGGCTGCGACCTTTTTGCGGGTCCGTTTCGCCGGCGCCGGCACCGGGGCTTCCGGCTCTTTCGGTTTGCGGCCGAGTCCTATGGTCTTGGCCAAGGCGGAGCGCGTAGCGGCGTAATTCGGCGCCACCATCGGATAATCCGACGGCAGACCCCATTTGGCGCGATATTCGTCCGGGGTCAGACCATAGTGCGTCGACAGATGGCGCTTTAGCGATTTGAATTTCTTGCCGTCTTCAAGGCTAATGATGTAGTCCGGTTCGATCGACTTTTTGATCGGGACAGCAGGTTTTTTCACAGGCACAGGCTCTTCTGCCGGTATTAGTCCGGCCGTGCCTTTTAGAGCCCCGTGCACTTGGGCGATCAGGGCAGGAAGCTCCCCCGCCGGGACGGGGTTGTTGGAGACGTAGGCTGATACAACATCGGCAGTGAGCTCGATGAGGATGTCGGTGTTGTGGGCTTCTTCTGTCATAAACTTCTCCGGGCAGCTTGAAACACAGTCGGGCGAAGTGTCGCTACATAGTGGCGGTTGCCGCTGAAAGCAAATGGATCGACGGGTGCGCTGCTCCCCACCATTGAAGTCTCGGGGACGTATCCCGTCATCGTCCATCGGCCTAGAGGCAGCGTATTGCATTATGGGAGCGGTCGCGCCTGCCCCAAGTTAGAGGCAGGCATTCGCGCGTGAATTAATCAAATCCATCCTGAGCGTATCTCGCGTGGCAACCACGAAGGCGCTCTGGCAACGAAGCGAGGCGGATGGCCTTGCGGGTGGCCGAGAGATGTCATCCGGCTCTCCTGCCGACCTCTGCCGGCCAGATCTGGAGCAACAGCTTTGCGCAGATATGGCTCTCTTCAGAGGCCATCTATGATGGGAGCCGAGCGCGTCTCGAGCCGGGGAATAGGCTGCACATGCGCTGTGCCCACCTATTGCGATCGTGCTAACCTTGGCTGTTCGGACTTGCCGTTAAGGCAAGCGACAGATTGAAGTTATGCTGCACCATCTGATTCCCTGGCTCGGTTTCGAGAGCTCGCCGATACAGGGCCTGTGCCGCGTCATGCCGCCCCTCAATGTCCAAGATCACGCCCTTCGCATTCAATGCACGTACGTTTGCTGGGGCTGCAACCAAGACGCTGTCGAGCACCTCAACCGCTTCGTGCGGGCGCTTCTGGGCCACCAAGGCTTTTGTAAGCCGTATCGCCGCATCAACATTGTCCGGGTGCTGCTTCACCTCATCCCGCAAAGCCCGCTCTTGAACATCCTGACCAACTTCGCGCAAAATGCGTTCGCGCATAGCCGGATCGATTTGATCGGCGCTGAGCAACTCTGGGGAAGATGTCTCCTGCACGGAAAGAGCGGGCTTTTGCCAGCTGGCGCAACCGCCCAAAGGCAGAATGGCGAGTACGGCAAAAAGAAGTGAGCTCCGGCGCAGAAACATAGGCGATGGAGAAACTGTATTTCTAACAAATTTCATATTATCTCTCGGTTATCAGGGAGGCGGGTCGCGTTCAGTTAGGAAAGGTGGAACTACTCTAACAATCCGCTGTTCGATCCGTGCGGGAGTTTGACGGATCCTGCCGGGCGAATTGTAAAGTCGGAGGCGAGGTCTTGATAAGACAGCACGGCGAGATCGATCCCGTTTCGCGTCAGAAAGCCGCGGACGAAACGTCGGACATCCATTGACGTCAACAGAATAGGGCGGGTTTGACCCGGTTCTGTGTTCGAAAGGACCTGACGTATCTGTGATAGCATCGCTTCGCTTTGCCGATCCTCCAGTGCGAGATAGGGGCCTGCATCCGAATCTCGAACCGCGCCACGCATCACATCCTCGCTCTCGCGTTCGACGACCAGGGCGGACACGATGCCCTCGGTGTTGGCATAGCGGTGGCAGATCTGTCGCTTCAAACCAGAACGGACATATTCCGTCAGCAGGGCAACGTTTTGCTCACGCTCGCTCCATTCGGCCAATGCCTCCAAGACGAGACGGGTGTGGCGGATTGGGATACCTTCCTCCAGGAGGCGGCGCAGAACATCGGCAATCCGAGGAATCGGCGTCGTGCGCAGCACCTCTTTCACAAGCTCAGAATATTCCTGCTCCATTCGGCCCAGGAAATGTCGGGTCTCTTGGATGCCCACCAATCGCGGTGCGTAGCGGGTCAACGTTGCATGGACGCGCAAGGCGAGGAGTTCGCCGGGAGCCCAATGCTCCGTGCCGGCGCCCGTAAGGGCCTGTGCAGGGGTATGTTCGACCGGGAGTCTGTCCGTTTTCGGCTCACGCCTAAGGGGGATACCGCTCGAGTCGACGTGCGCTACATCGGCTCGGAGCGTCATCTGGCTTGGATCTATCGCGTCCTGTTCGACTGGCACGCCCTCGACATCTATCCGGAATTGCGATGTAGGCAGCTGCTCGTCAACCAAGACAGGGATGCGGGGAACGATAATGCCCAGATCGGCTGTGACCAGGAGCGAAACGCGCCCAATATGTTTTTGCAATTCGGCTTGATCGATCGCCTGCATAAGATTTGGCGCTAAAAAAAATGCGATCGGGAATTCCTTCGCAGGCGCGGCTTGCTTAGGCTCCGCTGCAGTTCCATCTTTCGCATCGGCAGTGCCGGCGCCCAGCACATCAGCCTTGACAATGCTTACCGCAGCGAACACTGCGGCCAGCATCAGAAAGACGGGGAGGGGAAACCCAGGAACGAACCCCATCACGACCAGGACGCCGGCCGCCAGCCGCAAGGCTCGAGTACTGGCCGTGAGCTGACTGACCATTTCGGTACCGAGGTTGATCCTCGCCGTCCCAGTCACACGGGTGACGATGGTCGCCGCAGTAATGGAGAGCAGAAGGGCCGGAATCTGCGATATCAATGCATCGCCTATCGTCAGCAGAGTATAGTGATGCAGCACCTCGCCGAAGGACATGCCCTTGGAGAGCAGACCGATCGAAATTCCACCCAGCATGTTGATGCAGATAACCACCAGCCCGGCGATGGAATCGCCCTTCACAAATTTCATCGCGCCGTCCATCGCGCCATATAGTTGGCTTTCCTTCTCCAATTCGGCGCGCCGCCGGCGGGATTCGTTGGCATCGATGTGGCCGTTGCGTAGCTCTGCGTCGACCGCCATTTGCTTGCCCGGCAGAGCATCCAGCGTGAAACGCGCCGCCACTTCTGCCACCCGTTCGGCACCCTTCGCGAGGACCATGAATTGCACCATGGTGACGACCAGAAATATGACGAAACCCACCACGATATTGCCTGAGATGACGAAATCGCCAAAGGTATGAATAATGCTGCCGGCCTCCCCCTCGGCCAGGATCAGTCGCGTCGTTGCGACCGTCAGCGCGAGACGGAATACAGTGGAAATCAAAATAACGCCGGGCAAAGAGGAAAAATCAAGTGGAGTACTGACATACAGGGCAACCATCATCAGCAGTATGGCCAACCCCATATTGAATCCTATCAGTGCGTCGACCACCACGACCGGGATAGGCATGACCATCATCGCGACAGCCAGAAGCAGCATCAACGCAACCATTAAATCCGGGCTGGCCGGCGCACGCTTGATGAAGTCACGCAGGACGTTGGCCATCGAGACACCTTTGCAATCGGTTGAGACTTACTCTGCTGTTACGCCCTGAAACGTAGCTTTCGAACTCCGAAGGCGCCTCGGCCTTGGCCAGCGCGTGACCCTGCATGAGAGCCACAAACAGGCGCGAAATGGCTGGGCAGCAAATGTTTCCAACGCAGCCAGCTTGTCAGCACCGAGCGCGACAGGATGTTTGGCTGGCCATAGAGTGCTGCTTGATGGGGCCTGCGAGCTTTCAATATGGGAGAGCAGCAATGCGGCCATTCCTGCTCAGCAGCACACGGCTGTCCTCAATACGATCGACTACCCATCCATCAGCCAAAATGGCCCCGACAAAATACTTCTCGCTGTCGATGACAAGATACGGTTGGGCCCCATGCCACACAGCTTCGACCGCGATTGCGGATGGCGCCTTCTCCTCTTTGATGAGCACTCCGTTCACCAGTGTTAGAGTACCCTTGGTGCGACGATCGAACGATTGCTGAAGCTTCTGCCAGCTGATGACCGATTCAGACGTGACGGTGCCCTCGGCGGTCACAACACCCTTTGCGGAGCCAATCTTGACGTCGAGAAGACCCGCTCGATCGACTTCCTCCTGCAGCTCTTTGGCCGCTGCCCCCGTAAGTTCATTGTCAGCGCGGTGACTGATCGTTCTGGACGCGACTTCAGCCCGAAGTGAATTGGGGCTCGATCCACTTGCATTGCCAAGATAGGAGAACATGCCCGAAAGCGCGCCGATCCCGAGTGAGCTGATTATCACCATGGCGAGAACACCGATCGGTAGGCGCGGTATGCCGGTCGAACCAGGCGGCTCTGCATCCTGCACGGACCAAGCAATGGACATCTCGCCTACGAGCAGGACGGCAGGAAGGGGCACAACAACGGACTGGCCTGCGGCGATATTCCGGTTGCCCTCGATACTGAGTCCGGGTGCAAGCGCCTCGAGTTCGATCGACTTGCCAAGAAGAGTTACACGAAGATGATGCGGTGCCAGTCCTTGCTCGACAAAGACCAAATCGGCATCGAAGCCGCTGCCGATTAAACACGTTTGAAGATCCGTCTTGCCGGTCAGTCCGCAATAGAGCCCCGAAAGCACTTCGAAACGGAGGGAAACGGCGTCATCCACAGAGCATCTCTCAAACAGGATAGAAGCCGCACGGCAATTGCCATGCGGCTCATTTCGGGACTACGTCGCGTCAATAAGGAGACGCGCTAGGGGCAGTCTAAAAGCCGCTTCCGACATTACGAAACGCGTTCGTCGGCGGCCTTCTTGATGGTCTGGAGATTGGTCGTTAGAGTGCGCAACTGGACACTCCTTTTCGTCGCCTCCAAGCTAACATTGGTCAGTTCTTGCACTTGCGCCTGAAAAGCAGTAGCATCAGCTCCGCTTGTATTGGCGGGAGTGCTACTGTTAGTTTTATCGGTGTTGCCAGTGCTATTGGTGTTGGTATTGCCTGATTTTTTATTATTATCAACTGCAGCCATGATCATTCCTTTTTCTGTTGGAGTTGTGCCGTCGATAACGGCCTGTATGACCTCACGCCGGATTTTCCCGCGTCAGGCATCTTCTGTGTCATCCAAAGCTTCATCGGCCTCAGCCATCGCATCGCTCGCGAATTGGCACGCGAACGATCGCAGGATACTTTGGAAGGCTTCACTTTGTGCTGCAGACTGTGAGTTGTCTTGAAGTTGATCATTTGAAACGGTCCGGTTATCCGCCCGGTCGTTCCCGCCAGCCGGCTTGCCATCATTCCCACCAGCCGGCTTGCCGTCATTCCCACCAGCCGGCTTGCCATCACTAGGATGCTCGGATTTCGAATCCCCATGGCCCTTTCGGATCAAGGAAGTCCCGAAGTTGCTAACTCCACTCCCAATTGCTGCGATCATCAGGTACTCCGGCATTTGCCATTGGCGGCGACGTGTTAGAGATCAATCTCGATCAAGCTAAGAGCGGGAGCTTTCGAGAACCTGACGGCTTTCGACAAAAACCGGCCAGCGCAAAAATGTATGCTCTGCAGGATTTTGCTCTCGCATCGAACAGTCGACGACGATCTCGGCTGTTCGGCCAATCCCGCCGTCCACGCGTGCCGCGACCGAATGGCAGCCGCAGCAGCTCGTTTGCATCCTCGATGCTGTGGTGTCGAACAGGAGACACGGTCCACGTGCTGCATGACCGCAATGACCGTATTCTTGCTGGCTCCACGGGCGCACGCAACGAGCAGGAACTCGGTCTTGTGCATCACCATTCTCTCGCCTGCACATCACGGCCCGGCGCGGTGAGCTCATTGGCTTCGAGAAGGTCGGCGACCGTACGAACATGGGATGGTCTGCCGGCTTTGGGAGGCCGGTGCGGATCCTCTTCTCACCATATCGAAAGCTTGAAGCGGTCGGATTTTCTTGCCCTGTTCGTGAGAACTCCCATCGTCAGCTAATCGTCAGCCAAGCGGTCTATCTAGGCCGGCCGTGCCTGACCTTCGGGTCCAAAGGTCCCATCTCGACACTTTTTATAACTATAGATCGAAATGGTTTCCCGCGCGATACGCAACGCACACGCTTCTCTGAAGCAAATGTGTGACTTTGTCGGTGGCGAACGAGAGGAGTGACGCCTCAATAAAATCGTCAGGCACGTGTCTAGGAAGGGGAGCTAGCCGAGTTGGTCTGATTTCATTCGCTGTTCCTGGAAATCGGCGGACTGAAGCGCTGATAATCTCAGGACATCGATGGCAACGTTGCGAAAGTCCTGTGAGCTCGGGCCAATCTTGGCCTGCTACTGAGAAGCACTTTGGCGGGAACATTACGCCGTCGCGGGTCTGGCTGACCGTGACGTTAACCGAAAGATGCCGCTGGTCTCGTCAGCCGCCAGCACAATAGCAGCACATTCTCGCCTACTACGGAGACGCAATATGAAGGGCATTGGCCGACCACGGAAATCGCAGGCTGAAACTGGAGCCAGCCGCGCGGGGCGGGCGAGCAGTTCCCTTTCGCAATCAAGTCTTGCTGCGGGAGAAGGTGGACAGTCATTCGATTCCGTTGTGGAGCAGATGCGCTCTGGGGACGCCGATAGGAGGCCCTCCTCCCTTCCAGTTGCGCGCGGTCCAGGCGATGCCCGCGAAAGTCTGCCAGGCGCCTCGATTGGCGAAGATCAAATCCTGAACGCACCGCCACGTGGAGCCGCTGCGCCACCACGCGGAACCGTAGCGCCACGTGGCGCAGCCGCAAGGCGGCGCGGTTCTCCCTCCATGTCTGAGGGCGAAGCCATGGCGCCGGTCGGTAGCCAACTATCAACCGCGCAGGTGGAAGGCACCAGCTCATCGTCAAATGAAGATATCAGTCCGACACAGCTCAGAATGAACAGTCTTGTTCAACAACTGACTGATTGCGAGGCTGCGGCCAGGAAAACCGACGTCCCCGAGGAGGCGGTGGAGCTGATCAGTCGGGTCGTCGATGCAGCCTCAGCAATTCTGGAGTACCGCGCTAGCCTGCCTGCGGCTGAGGCGCAGACAATTATGCCAGACGACAAGGTGCGTAGATGTTGCCAGATCGTGTGCGACGCCGCGAATGAAGTAGACAAACTTGGCCTGTCGACGATCACGAAATTGGACAAAAAGACCAAGAAAGCGGCAGGTATGGTCGATAAACTCTACTCCTACTCCCAGGCGGACCGGCAGGAGCTGTTGATTTTAAATGTGGAGAACCACCATACGGCGGCAATTAAGTGGTGGGAAAAAAAGGCATGGCGCTCCGAACGGCAGCGATCCGCCTGCGCTGCCACCGCTAGCCTATCCAGTGGAACGCCCGTGATGCGGGAAGCCGAGCGGTGCGCACTGCGGCTGCGTGCCGGCTCGGTACTGAGTGTCAGGATCTGGCTGGTCCGTGAGCGGATCGGTCTTGCGCGGGCCAAGATTGAACTGCGGGCGAGCAGGTTCGAGCCAGATTTGAAGGAACTCCTCGTCGGTCGAAATGGAGTGGTGCAGCTGATGGCAAGCGCCGTTCAAGAAGCTCTTCGCGCCCTCTCTTTGGCGAAGGGCATAATGGATGATGGCAAAGCACTCAACGCTCATGATTGCGCGGTTGTAGAAAGAATCATGGAGCGGCTTTCGGATTTTGGATTGGCGTTGCACGAGGTGCATACCAAGCTAAGCCATACCTACCCAGATGCCGGCCTCCCATTGAAACTGTTCGAACGGATCGTGGACGATGCATGGATCACTGCGCACGATGCCATGCACTTGTTGAACCTGCAGTCTCCGCCGTCAGCCATCATGGCGCCACAGGCCCAGGCGGGCGCTGCGATGCCGGCCAGGGCAGGCGCTGCGATACCGGCTGACACTGCTGGTACGGCTGCAGTGTCAGAAGGCACTACAGCGCGAAGGAAAGGGAAGTCAAAGCATAAGTCGGCAGCTCGCGCCGGGACTTCTGCCGCCGGGCAGCCATCAACACCAGTCGCTGCGAACGCCGGCACAGTGCCAGCAGCCAAGGTTCTCGCGCGCTCGGATCAAGTTGGGAGTACACAGGTGAGAGCGCAAGAGGTGGGTGCGAGTTCGTCGGGGGCAGGCTCGACAATCGGGAGCGCCGCGTTGTCAATGGAGGTATTGACGGAGCGGCTCAAACGATTGGACGAACTTTTGCAGTTCGATCTGGCCGGTCAGCAAAGCGTCGTCTCCCAAGTGCGCCAGATGAAGCCTGAGGAGGCCGGTAAGGTCGTGGACGATGTGGCCCAGTACCTGCGAGCCCAGGCCGTTGAGATGCAAACCTGTCTCGCCGGGTTGCAGGGGCGTAATGTACGCCTGCTACTCACCTCCACCCAGCTACCCAAAGTGCACGAACGCACAGACCAGCTCAAAGGGTTGCTGAACATGGTGCTGGGACAGGCCAACGCATTGAATGAAGGAAAAGCCGGCATTACGACTGATTGCATGAAGACCTACGCATTTCCGGCGCAAAAATACCTGGAACATTTGTGCAATGCCGACGAATTGATGCCGCCGGAGGCACCGGTCGCGCTGCGTGGCGAGCCAGGAAAGCTGTTTGAGATGAAGCTGCAGCCCAAGATGCTGGTCAATGGTGGGATGCCGAGCCCGATGTGGGTGCACATCCACACGAGTCGCCCCGTCATGGCCAGAAACTTGGAAGGGCTGGCTGATTCCGAATTCACCGCTTGCCACGTTAAATCCAACGAACAGCGCGGCTACAATCGAGAGCGAGAGGAAGCCGATGCTAGGTCCGGTCGCGAGAAGGTCATAATTCATCGCGGCAAACTCACCCCCGCTTTCTGTAAGTCCTTGTTGACCTCGGGGCTTGGCCGCCAACCACGCCATTCGCGTGCCGAGCTCCCGTCGGCGCAGGCTGCATGACAGGGCACGTACTTTGGGGTCTAGGGCAGAATGCGGCCGGCCACGCTGTGAGTCAGCGAGCATTTCTCCTGGCCAAACCGCGAATGCCGCTGCGCGAGTTGCGGTCCGGCGATTGGAGTCGATCGGCTACCGTCAGGGCCGATTTGCGATGTCGCGTTACCTGCTGTTGACGTGGCGGCGTATCTTGCCTCCCATCCAACTTATCGCGGAGATCGCGCCGCCAAGATCGAGGCGGAAGGTCTTCCTGCGAGCGCGGAGCAGGCATAGCCGATCCGATCGGGATCGGCGCATCGCAACGACCCAACGGTGTGGTGGAGAAAATTGGATTCGGGAGAGCTCGTATCCAAGAGGCGGAGTTCCGGCCCGAATACAATCCGCTCGCCCGCTGCACCCACGATGCGCATCCGCAGTTTATTGTCTGGGAGATGGGCTGGATTGCTCGGCGGCGCTGGCGCTAAGGCGGGGCTGATCGCCGGACAATCAGCATTCACTGCCAACAGCCTTGCAACCGTCACCAGTTGCAAGGCTCGGCGGCGGGTCGACAAATCACATGAAATCGTCGTCGGACCCGCTATCGCTGCTGTCGCTGTCCTCGGTTTTGTGGAGATAGAGTGGAGGTTTGCCTGCACGCTGCCACTCACCGGCACTGTTCTTCGTCCATTTGTCGGGATGCTGCGTAGGGTCAAGCACCAGGTCGCCATGATCCACTTCAACAAACCCCATCGTCTGCGCGCGCGCTTGTGCTTCCGGATTAGCCGCACGCCAATTCAGCAACGGTCGGTCGCCGTCTATCCGAAGTTGATGCTCCAGCAGAATATCGCCCGCATTTTCGACGAGCGGATGGGCGACTTGAAGATCCACTATGGAAGTGACCTCAGTTCGACCAGGAAATTGTTCCCGCCAACTTTCCGATTCGAACTCGTTCATGCTGAATCCGCCTTCCATTCTCAGCAGTCCGGCACTCCGGTCTCCCAATTGGTAACTGAAATATCGCGCGTGCTCCGTATCTCGACGGATGCCATATTGCTGAGCAACGTCCGCGGTGCGCCTGGCTCGTGACGATACGAACTCCGAATACTCTTGAGGATTGTCGGCGATGTGCGTGATTTCATCACCATGAAATTGCCTCACCTGTCTCCTGAAGGAAGTCCTGTTGATCTCCACCACAGGAGGTCGGGAATTGAGGGAGTATGCTTGGGGAGCCGCCGATGATGAGGCGCCGCTACCTTCCGATCCGGATAAGTGCATTCGGGCAAATGTGTCCGCGAACCCTTCGCTTCCTGCATCCGATTGCTCGCCGGCATTATGCGCGCGGTAACTATCGGATGAGCCACCAATTCGACCATACATGACGATTCGTACTCCTATGTTTCGCAACCGAGCTCAAGTTAGCACGGCTGTTCAACATAGGCCGCTTAGTTGACGACTAGCTGACGAGGGCATTCCAACGGCTGCACGAATCAAATCCGCACTGCCGGCCTCAAAACCTCGGACTGCGCCACGCACCGGCCAGCTGAGGCTGCAAGGTCATGCCCGGAGGACTTGCCGTAGTTGCTGGGTGGCAGATCCGAGGGGAGTGATTGCCCCAGGCCCGCGGTTGCGCGGTTGGCCTGACAGAGACACTGGGGCACGGATGGCCAGCCGACATTTGCCACTAGCTAGCATGGAGCCAGGTCAGTTTTGAACTGGGCAGTCGTGGACTTCCAATGACTAGGCCAAGCCTGCGGCAAAGAGTGCTTTCGCGACAGGCTGGAAATATTGCATAGGAACGGCGTTGCCGAGTTTTGTAGTGCTTATCAGCTGACGTGCTAAGACATGGTCATGGACGATCGTCAGGCGTAGTGCCCGCGCCTCACTCAACACATGTGAAACGCGCTCACCTTCGGCACGGCAAACTAAGAACGGCACCCCGGTTTCACCGCGAACGTAACGCAGACCGATCAGGACCGCCCTTCCTGTTAAGACCAGCGTGGCGCGATGCACGCCAAGCGCAGGCTCGTCGGCCGCCTCCTCGCGGATGCGACGCTGTTCACCTTTCAACTCTGGCGCTCCTTGCTGATCCTTCGACTCGCGCGTCACTTCGGTATTGGTCATGCGCATTTCGCGCAGATACAACGCGCGCTGGAGCAGGAGATCGATCAGTCCGCCGACCAGCAGTGCGCCGGCGCCAATTCCCATCAGCAATTTTGTCTCCATAAAGATAAGGCCAACACAGCCCATGCCGCAGATCGGCAGAGGGACCATTGTCTTCCACATCCCGAGAAGGACAATGGAAAAGGTTGCGCTGAGAACCAATACCTTGAACATGGTCTTGCAGACTTCGACCATGGAACGAGCAGACCCCAAGCGCTTCAGCCCTTCAAAGGGGTCAATTTTCTTAAAGCTGAGCTTCATCGGCTCCAGAGAGAAGACAAATCCACCATTGGCTAGCAGGCTGGCCAAAATCACCGCGGCGACGAGGGTTCCAAGCAGCGGGCCAACAGCCGCGACGGTGAGTTGGACGAGCACAACCAATGCCTGCGGCACCGCGGTATCGAAAGGTAGGCTCTGCAACTTGGTGGCTAATAGGAGCGCTTCCCGGCATTTGTCCTCGATCACGCTGCCTCTTAGCCAAAGGTAGCCGAGCCCAGCGCAAGTCCCGACCGCGCGGACGAAATCGGAGCTACGTGGCAGCTGTCCTTTTTTGCGCGCTGCACTTAACTTCTTCGGGCTGGCGGCGTGTGTCTTCTCTTCACTTGTGTCGCTCATGGCAGCAATTTGTCGAACCACTCCAGCGCGCCGTTGGCTTGTGTGACCTCCAGTTTCATGCTCTCCACCAGATAGGCAGCGTAGGTGACCATGAGAACTGGAAAGACAATGTTCTTGATTGCCGGAGACAGTTGGCTCGCCTTAAATTGCGGGGCAAAGCGACGCAGCAGCATCATCGATATATCAATCAGTATCAGGAAGAACACGACAGGCCCCGATACCAATAATGCCGTGCGCATTATGCGGTCGAGAAGCCCCAACAACTCCATTGCTCCTGGCCCGCTCAGTGTCGGGTGAAACTGATACACCGGCCAGATCAAGTAGCTGCGGTACAGGACACTGATCAAAGTTTCCAGGCCTCCTGATCCGACGAATATGGCAATCGCAGTGATCCCCAGAAAAACGCCCATCGCGGAAGCCTGACTGTTCGTCGCGGGATCGGCCGAAGCGGTCGGGCTGCTGATGCCGCGTTGGTTGTCGATAAGCTCCCCGGCAGCCTGAAGGCCCCAAAGCGGAATGCCAAGAAAAGTGCCAAGGAGTACACCGACAAAAACTTCCTTGAATCCGAGCAGGGTTAGCTGGATCAGGCGTGTATCAGAATCCAGCGCCGGCAATCCGCCGCTGACGTGTGCCAGGCATGGTAGTGCGAAGCCAACAGCCAAACAGCCCCGGATCAGCCCACTGATCTGCGAGCGTGTGAATACGGGAAAGATCAGCATGATGCCCATCGCGCGGGCTGCCCCAAGACCTGCCGCAACGACGAGTTCGAGAGCCGTCTGGATCAGAATTTGAATATCGGCCGATGGCGCGTCCATGGGGCGGACTAGTAGCTAAGTGTCATTGCGGGAAACTCGGTGAAGATCTGATCGGCTAGCTCTATGAGCGGGGCGCTTAGCACAGGAGCAAACAGCCCAATCACCGCGACAACGACCAGAAGCTTCACGGTGAGCGGCAAGCTTTCATCCTGGATCTGCGTCGCCGCCTGGAGGATGCCGATGACGAGGCCGACAACCACTGATGCAATGAGCGGCGGTAGAATCCAGATCATGAAAACCACCAGTGATTGGCTCATAAGAGTAATGATGCTGGATTCAGTGATGATCAGCCTCCCGGTAACGTATAACTCAGCACAAGCCCATGCATCAATTTTGACCAACCATCAATGGCAACAAACAAAAAGATCTTGAACGGGACAGATATAACAGTTGGTGAGACCATCGACATACCCATTGCCATCAAGATAGTTGTCACTATCAGATCTATAACAATAAAAGGCAGATAAAGTAGAAATCCTATCTCAAATCCGCGCTTCAATTCTGATAGCAAGAAAGATGGTACAAGTATTGCAAAGTCATCAGGCGTGGCTGCAGCGTGCATTTCCTCTGGCCAGACTTTTTCTGTCGAAGATAGGAAAAATCGCCGCTGCTCTTCATTTGTGAATTTCTTGAGATGCTCGCGCAAGGGCTCACTTCCGGCTTTAGCGGCGCTTACCCAGTCGTCGAATGTCTGATAGTGGAGCTTGGGATCCGACATGCGGTCATAGGTCTGCTCAGCAACGGGCGCACTAACGAACATAGTGAGGATCATCGCCGCGGCGTACAGCACCACATTGGGTGGTATGGTCTGGGTCCCGAGCGCATTGCGGACGAGGAAAAGAACAATTGATACCTTTACAAAGGCCGTTGTCGTGGCAACTGCTAAAACCAGCAGACCGAGTCCGGCGGTAACCGCAAGAAGCGCCAGGATTGTCGGCTGAGCTTCACTCATTGCATGCAAACCCGCCACGGAGCCTGATGCCCAGCTCTTCTCCGATGCGGACAATGTCGCCACGCCCGATACGCTGACCATTGGCCACTATGTCGATCGGGCCGTCGATCGGCCATCCAAGTTCAAAAATATGCCCTTCGCCGGCACTTCTTAATTCCCCAAGAGAAATAGGCCAGCGGCCGCATTCAAAGACAAGCACGATCTCGACATCGTCGAGATCCTTAGTAAGCTCCAGTTGCGATCCGGGTTGTGTCATATGCGCACTCTCCAAAGGACACGGTCGCGGGCGGAAAGGCCCCCGCAAGATTAATTCATCGCCGTCAAGATCCGCCTCGGCGCACAACTGGCCGACAGCTAGGGTGATCTGGCCGCGGCCGAACGGCGCAATATCGGGCAACAATGCATCACCGACACATGCGCTTCGAAGAAGCGCCGCAGGAAGGCGAAGCGTGCCGACCTCTCCTGCAACAATGAGCGGGAGCTCTGGAGGCAGCCCGCCCAGCTGCCGCGGCAACTGGGCAAGCAGTTCGCCTAGCGCGCGAAACGCAGGCGGTACTAAGCCGTCAAGTGGCGTGAACAGGAATAGACGGCCCTTGCCCTTGACCGCGCCGAAAATGATGTCGAGTTCAAGATGAGGAGCCAGCATCGTGGCTTCGCATACCCGCACGAGTTGCACGTTCAGACGCGTCGTCTCCTCCAGTCGAGTGACAAGCGGCTCCAGAGCGAGTTCGAGAATTAGCGAAGCAGTTGGCTCGGAAGGGAAGGCCAAGCCGTTCTGCACTGTCGTGATGAACTCCTCTACGAGCGGGCGCGACAGTGACAAGATGACCGTTTCGGCTCCCACTCTCCAGACGCAGTCAAGCATCGGAATGGCAGCAGGTTCCTGCTGCCAGACAAGCCCTGCCGTTCGCACCGATAGCGGCACCTCGTTGATCCGGCTTTGAAACGGCGTGCGCGGCGCTGCTGTATCATTGAGCCACGAGACAACCGTGTGGGACAGTTTCAGAACTGGTTCGAACATGGCGGGTGTGACCGCAGCGCCTATCAAAGACTGCACGGTCGTGTCATTCGGACGACCTCTTGCGACCGTCGGATCCGGTTGCGCGGCATTTAGGCAAGCGACCCCCTCGCATATTTCAGCAGTATCTCATCGTCGGCCTCGATCTCGGCTGCGGCCTCCGAATGAGTCTCGACGGCGCGCCGCACGTCGTCCTCGATTTGTTGCCATTTGTCCCTTGCCGCCGAACATATGACCCATAGCTCCCTCGTCCTGGACGCCGCCATCTCAGCCTCCTCTTGAGCGATTTGGGTATCATCAAGCATCTGCCGTCTGGAATTGATCTCAGCGGCAAGTTGTTCAGTGTGAAGGCGGTGACGGTCGAGCGCTGCGCTAGACAAGTTGTCGAGTGACATCAGATGCTGATAGAGCGCTGCTTCTTTTCTTGAACAATGTTGCTGTATCATTGCAAGCTCCCTAGAGGCATTTTGTACGGCTGAGGCGGCCACATCGCGCTGGGCTTCCTTCTTGGACAGCTCGCCAAGGGCACGACGCTCTTGCATTTCCTTCAGAAGCCGTATACTCGAAGACTGAGTCCAGTTTACGCGGTCAGACGCGACATCCATGCGACCGTCTCCTCGAAATCTGACGCGTCATCTTCGCTCTGGCGCAGAAACTCCCTCAGTTCGTCGATTGACGCGACAGCCCGGTCAGTCAGGGGATCTCCACCTGGCTTGTATTCGCCAACATTGATCAAGAACTCGGTCTCGGCATAGCGCGACAGGAGCTCGCGGAAAATGGATGCTGCCTTGCGATGTGTCCCCGAAACGACTGCATCCATGACGCGGCTGCGACTCTGCAGCACATCAATAGCAGGGAAATGCGATCGCGCCGCAATAGCGCGTGAGAGGATGACATGGCCATCGAGAATACCACGCGATTCCTCGGCGATTGGATCACCCGTGCCATCACCCTCTACAAGCACCGTATAGAAGGCCGTGATTGAGCCCCGCTCACCCATGCCGGCGCGCTCGAGCAGGCCTGGCAGCATGCCAAAAACGGAAGGAGGAAAGCCCCGTCGCGTCGGCGGCTCACCCGCAGCAAGGCCTATTTCGCGCATAGCGCGGCAGAAGCGCGTCAGCGAATCCAGCATGAGAGCAACGCGTAGGCCTTGATCGCGGAAATATTCCGCGAGCGCAGTCGCCATTGGAGCGCATTGCGCACGCTCTACCGCCGAGCGGTCGGATGTTTCAACCACGACGACCGTACGGAGAAGGCCCTCTTCACCAAGATTCCTTTCGATGAATTCACGAACTTCCCGTCCACGTTCGCCTATGAGCGCCACTATGACGACGTCAGCGGCGGCACCCTTTACGATCTGTGACAACAGCGTCGACTTGCCACCACCTGGCTCGCCATAAATCCCGATCCGCTGGCCCTCGCCGCACGTCAGCAGACCATCGAGGACACGGACCCCAAGCGGGAATGGCCGCTCAATCATGCGCCTCGTCATCGGATTGGGGGCTCTGCCATGCAGGGGCCGAGTTTCGACGGTCTTGATTTCGCCTTTGCCGTCCAATGGGCGGCAACGACTGTCGATCACGCGACCGAGCAAATCGCCGCCGACGGGCACCTCACGCATTCGGCCAGTGGCCACGACCTCTGCGCGGCTGGATAGGCCCACCAAGTCCCCGATCGGTGTCAGCAATACACCATCACCCGACAGGCCGATCACCTCGGCCTCGAGCGACAGCCCGGTTCGCGGGTCCTCTAGGAGGCAAAGTTCCCCAATACGAGTGTCTGGCAAGACGGCATGAACCAGTGTGCCGATAGCCCGCGTGATCCGACCGCGCACCGCACGCGTGTCAATTCGCTTGGCCGCAGCCCTCAAAGACGAGATTGCTGGAACGAGAGCTCGAGTGTGGGCGTCAGCGTTATGTTCTGGGACGGGCTTTCTCATAGCTCGCCTTTCTCACAGAGCGTCCCGAAACCAAGGCGCAGCGCGCGCATCTGGGCGTCAAGTCCAAGGTCAACATTGCCGTACTCGCTCCACAGCACGCAGCGTTGCGGCGACAATGTCGGGTCGGGCTCGATCCGCACCCTTGGTCGACCATCCTGGCCGTCGCATCGAGCAAACTCTCGTGCAAGCATGTCGACTTGCATGGGAGAAACATGAAGGCAAACGTCGGCGCCGCTGTATTGACACTCTATGGCGTGACGAACAGCCCTCACCAATAGCTCGCCCGGATCGAAAGCGCCGATAAGATCGCTCAATATTTCCATCACGAGCTGCGGCAATTCCTGCTCCAGAGCCGCCTTTCGTCGCGCGATTTCGGAGATTGTCTCCGCAATCAACCCTGCCATCTCCTCGGTGCCTGCATTCGAGCCCTCCATGTGGCCGCGCGCCCACGCCCGCTGGTAAACCGCGCGTGCCCAGTTTCGAACGCGCTGCCGATGCCGTTCTGCCGCGGCAAGGGCTTGCGCGGCGCTGTGCCAGGTTTCGAGCTCGCTCGCGGGTATCAGTGGTCCGACTGGACGCATCTGCGGCGCTATTGGCCCCTCGGAAAGTTCGACTGTCATTTCACCGGGGTCTCTGTCTCAAAATGAGCTACTACAAGTGAAAGCAATTGGCCGGCGGCGGTCCAATGCTCATGTGCTGGAGTCTCCGCGGCAGTCCCCTCGGGCAATCGAAGAAGCACGCGGTTACGCTCGGTCGCTGAACTGTCCTGGAGCCAAGCTCCAAGACATGCGTGTCCATCGTATTCGATTTGCTGAGCGAGTTTTTCTGGGTCCGAGATCAGTCTTTTGTCAACAGCATGCAGCAGGTGTCGGATTCCGAATGCGTGTGCATCCACGCCGATGCGTTTAACAAGGATGGCAAGCTCAGGCTGAGAGACAAACGCGACCAGCGAACGGGCATGCCAGATACTACCAGCAAGAAGGGTCGCTCGATATGGATCATGCCCGCGTAGAAGGTCCGGCCTGCAGCCGATGTGGTTCAGATCCACGTCATCGTTGCCCAGCAATTCTGCCAGCCTTGGATGCAGTCTGGAACACTTCTGCAACTTCACTAACGTTTCGGCCGATAACGCTGGATCAAGACGCGCCGCAAGACGGGTTGGATGGGCCGAAGCCGCAAGCTCGCTCGCGCCCGGAAAGTGCGGACCATCAGGTCGGGCGGTCTGTATAGGCATTGGCAATGAGATGTCACCCACGTCCAATTGCAGGCATTCTTTTGCGAATGGCCTCGACAGCAGAAGCATCCCGGCGCCCCTCGACCTTGGAAACGCCGGTTGATTGCTTGCGCCGACGCGTAACAACGCCGATCAAGAGATAACAGGCCACGGCGAATACGGCTGCGGCAAAACCTGTTACGGTCGCCAGAAGTGGCGCAGGAAGAGGTAGTGATGCTTGTGGCAAAACAGCAGTCGGATCGGGCCGTTGCTCGTGTGCGGAACGTTCTACCGGCACCAAAACCACTTCCACCTTATCGTAGGACAGGCCTTCGATGCTGTCGGCTACAAGCATCTTTATCTTTGGCAGCAGAGCCGCGACATTTGTTTTTGCGTCGTGCCTGATAAACACCGAGGCCGAGGATGGCGTGGCACCGGCTCGCACAAGGTCGTTATGCGGCAGCACGACGTGAACACGTACAGAAAAAACGCCATCGATATCGCTGATCGTCCGCGACAACTCTTCGCTCAGGGCATACACGTAACGGGCACGCTCTTCGGTCGGCGAGGCAATCAGGCCTGATCCTTGGAATATCTCACCGAGGTTCTTGAAGGATTGGCGCGGCAGCCCCTTGGCGTTCAGAAGGTTGATTGAGAAGGCGAGCAGCTTTTCGTCAACCTGGATCGTGCTGGTTCCATCCTTGGCGACCACCCGGATCGCGGCGACCCCGTTGTCTTCAAGAAGTGCGAGCATTTCATTTGCCTCACGCTCTTGCAATTGCGTGTAGAGGTCGGCTTTGCAAGCAGTGAGGGCGACGAGAACTGGCAGCATGACAAGTCTAACCGACCGCCACCCTGACAGGCCACGCATGATTTCGCCCTCGGCCAAGCCAATCATGCGCGCGGTTCAGCCTTCCTTCAAAAGTTTATTCACGGATGATGTGACGCCGCTGACGCCTTTGGAGATAAGCGCCACCTGGGTGACGCCGTTGTAAACATCCCGAAGACCAGCCATCATCGTTTCGAAGTCTTGCCCTTGTTGGGGAATGCCCGAGATTCCGGTTCCCGCCTCACCTGGAACGGGAAGCTTCTGCGCCGGTCCCGGTAGAGCGCCCTTCGAAAGGGCTATGTCATGGTCGAGCGCGGGGAAGGAAACAGTGTTGTGTGGATATAGGGAGGAAATCGTCTGCAACACGCGATCGCCCATGCCGCTCGTCGGCGCAGCCGCGCGCTGAACATCCATCGCCGCAGCAACTGGCGCCGCACTCGCTGGCCCCGCGGCGGCATCGTTTTTCAGCGAGTCGGCTGCATGCCCTAAGGCGCGCTCAAACTGGGCCTGCTCGACAATCGACGGTGATCCGACCCTGGGGAGGCCAGCCGTTAGAGTGGCAGAGATCGACGTGACAGGCATCATCATGTAAGGACTCGGTTGCTCTCTCTGACCGGGCGAGCCCCGCCCATTCATCACCCGGTGTCGGCGCAACACTCCTAGGGGGGCAAGCTGACAACAAGCTGACTAACGGCGGCGTCATTTCGACAATCTAAAATCTCTTCGGCAATTTAGTCACTTGTGATGATTTCAGCGTTTGGTTTATCAGTGCGACATGCCGAGAACGCTTATCCAACCCGTCACCCTGCATGTTTTGAGACTTCTTTGTGCCGGGTTTTTTCTGTCCACCGGGATTCACCCGGCGCATGCAGTCCCGCTGTCCCTTCCGGCGACACCCTATAGATACACGGTTCTGGATCAGGAGCTCGCTGCAGCGTTGCAGGAATTCGGCAACAACCTGAATATCAGGGTCAACATCAGTCCTGCGGTGAAGGGGCGAATTCGCGGACGTATGCCTGATTTGCCACCGCGCGCGTTCCTCGACCGCTTGACGAACCTTTACGGTCTACAATGGTACTATGACGGCCTTGTGCTCTATGTGTCTGCTGCACAAGAATCGCAAACTCGAATGCTTTTGATGACGTCGATTCGCTTCGATGCGTTCAAGGGGGCTCTCGACAAGCTTGATATCTCCGACGAGCGCTATGTGGTCAAACCCGTGCCAGGCAATGGCCTCGTCTTCGTTTCCGGTCCACCGCGCTTCGTCGCACTCGTGGAGCAGACCTTTAACGGCTTGGTGGCGCAGGCGCAGGCGCAGACTCACATAGCGGCAACGCCAAAGGAATCAGTGCTGATCTTGTTTCGCGGCTCCTCCACTACGGTCGTTCGCGACGGACGACCGGATGCTTCTTATTCTTCTGACATCCCACAACAGGATAGCGTTGGCGGGAAGCCTGAGCTGGGCAAGAAATGAACATTGAGGATTTCCCGCAGCTCTGAAGAACATGACTGCGGCTACCCCTTTGTGAACTCTTCGCAAACTCGTCAGTTTCTCGAAAGCTAATCCGCTCATGATGAGTCCCGGCAGCTCTCGCGGTGACTCCGGCCATTGTGTTGGACCGAACCTTGGAGCCGGCCCGGAACACAGCAATTGAAGGCAGGGCAGGCGCATTCGTGACCTGCCGACGCTTGGAATTGTCGAATTTTGTGAAACGCAAGGGATCTTCTGTCGGGGTCTCTTGTGGGGATTTCAACGTCACGTCTGAGGATGCATAATGTCGGCCAGTAATCTTTCAACTTTCTACCGCTCAAATTCGCTACAGTCCGCAAGGGGTTGGCCGGGCCTGAAAGTTTCCCATTTTGCGACCCAGCATCAGCAAAGTGCATCGTGCTTCGAAGCGATGCTGTCCACTTGTGTGCTGGCAGACAAGCCCGGCTCTTTCGCGCAAGGGGATCTGCCAGCGTCGAATCTTGATTCGACAATGGATAAATTGCGGCAGGACCCTTTGGGCCATCTGGCACCGGATGTCTTGACATTGAATGGCTTGGAGCAACACCCACTGGATCTGCTGCCGCCAAATATGAGGGCGGCTCTCAAGGAGGACCAATCGCAACGCTCCAAGGCGACTGAAGCCCAACATCTGCTCGGCGTCACTCCGAAGATCGAGCCGGCTCCCAGGCCGAGCCCCGGAATCACGTGGAACGGTGGGTCGCTGACCACGGCTGAGTTGCAGATTGTTGCGGTACTCAACCGTCACAAGGACCAATGCCCGCTTACTTGGAAGTCGTTGACCGACAAAGCCAATGATCCCTCTACGCCACCGGATCTGAAAGCGGCGATCCAGGGACTGCAGCAGGATTCGGGACTTTTTTATGCGATTGGCTCGCAGGGCGACGGCCGCTGTGGAGGCAAGATCAACGCCAAGGACTTGGCCGGATTTTCAAACCACCACCCACAAGTTGCTGCATTTCAGGAAGCCCAAGCGCGAAGCTACGAGCAGAACTACATACCATCCGACGGCAGCGGAGGTTTGCAGCCTTCGGTCATGACCTTGAGCGATGCCTTGCGGGAGTTTTACCGGTACTCCGAAAATCTGTCCAAGGACCTGAGTCTGGATGAGTTCAAGAAAATGGTCGGCGGCGAATCGAAAAACGGCAAATTTCCGCCCCAGGTCATTGCGGCGGCGCAATATTTCCTCGATCACCCCGATGCTTGGAACCAGTTGTGCGGTGGCTCGAAAGGGAAGATGCACAAAGAGGATTTCCTGCAAGTCGCCTCATCGTCGATGAGCCTCACGCAAACTGAGCTGAATACGGTCGAGATGATCAAGGACCATCAGGACACGTTCTTTGGAAGCGGTGTTCTGACTCGCGACAAACTGGCGAAAATGAAAGACGACAAGAGCCTTGATCCGAAAGTGCGGGAAGCAGCCTCTCAGCTCCTTTCAGATCCTCTTTTGTTTGGCCTCCTGAACAATTCGATCACGGGCTATAAGACCCATCATAAATTCTTCGACTTTGGCGGCGGGCATACGGTTGATTCCGGCAATATCAGCAAAAAAGACTTTGCCCATTTTTGCACAAACATGTCGTCTGCGAACCGCAACGTTCAGCAGCCAATCACCCACGGCGCCCAAACCGCAGAAGAGCAGAATGCCGTCGCGGACATGAAGATGGGCCTGATGGACCAGCCTGACATTAAGTCAGCCAAAAAGAACGGCGGGGCCGTCATGCACGTCGTCGACTCCGTGCTCAAAATCGAGACGAAAGTGCTCGACTTGGCGGCAACGGCGGTGGGACTGCTCAGCTTCATTCCGGGCCTCGGACAAGTAGCCGATCTTGCCTCGATGGTTCTCGAGGCTGAGTCGCAAGCAGCCAATCTCCTGCGTACGGCCATTAACGGAGGCGATATGAAGCGAGCGCTGGAGGAAGCTGGCCTCAATATGGCCGCGCAGGCGATCGGCCTTATCGCAGGCCCCGAGGTCAAGCTGGCCATTCGAAATGGGCTCGTAAAGCACCTGATGGAAGAGGCCTTGGCGGCAGGCATTGATCTTTCGGTCTCGACGGCGCAGGACTACGCAGAAGGCTATGTGAATAACCTCAAAGCGCGCCTTGCAGGCGGCCCTGAGCAAAGCCTAGGCCTTCCGAGCATGCCATCATTCCAGAGTGTGGCAAGCAATGTGCCCTTCGTCGGCATTGCCTTATCCTAGCCGTCGCCTTGCGCGGAAGCTTTGGCTCGCGCGCTGACATAAGGGTCATTGTGGCACAAGCAGGGGTTCATCCGCATCAACGCAAGCGGTGTTCCTGACGCCATCTGGATCGGACTGTGAGGGGGATGTCCGAAGTCTGTGAAGACTTCGGTATATGACGACTTCAGAGTTACGCTGAGCCCAGCCATCTCGAGCCGGTGCGCCGGGTCGAGGTTTTCACGGGCGCCGGCCGGTAGCGGGAATGGTCTCCGGAAGGCACGGCGCGGATGGTGGCGGAGCGGCGCAGCCGAAGGAACGGCTGTCGCGCGCCCAGGGCGGCCTCCCGAACAGCAGACGATGATCTCCTGCCTTGGGCCTATATCCTCGTGCCACGCTCAAGGCAGTCGGCTGAAAACAGCGCTGATTTAAAACAGCATTATCCTGCACTGCACCCTCGATCCTTGCGCTCACCGATCGCTCGTCGACACGCACGCGGTCAAGTCGTTATCGGCGCTATGCCGATGGGCTTCGAGAGCAAGGTGGACGCTGAGCGGTGCGTCAGCCTCAGGGCGCGGCTGGCCAGCTTTGGGTCTCACGCTCTATGACGGCAACACCCGGCTGATCCACTTGGCCTGTTCGCGGGCTCCCGGCAGCGGCGCGGAAGCCACGGTCCGCCTTCCTCGGCTTCAGGCCAAAGATACCGCAGCATGCTCCAGAGCTATGTCTGCCGCCTTCGCCCCATCGTCGCTGGTCATGTGGAAAGGACAAGCAGGCTACGCACCCTATAATCCCGTCGGGCAGGATTCGACAGTCGACGGCGAGACATTCGCCAAACCTCCCCCTTGATTCTCAGCAACGTTAAAAAAAATTCACATAATGTTCGTGAGTGTAGTCTCCTGTCAGGTGGTACATTAGCCCCAATATCTGGCGTCTTAGTCGTAGAAAGGACTGTGATCTATCTTCCATTAGCATCCATACCAGCGGATTTACAGCAAATGACGAGAGAGGTCTCATGCGGATTGATGGGGATAGAAGGGCTAGCGGCTTGCTGCATCCCGTCCGGGTTGATGCTAACCAATGTTGACACTGGTAAATCGCCTAAGGACGGCAGCGCATCTTGATCGCCTTCGAATCCTGGGCCTTTGCGCGCATGCGGATCTAACCGTCGGCGAGCTGGCCGATATTACCGGTCTGCCTCGCGAGCAGGTTCGACGCCACGTTCGGCGGCTGGTCAGAGCCAACTTTCTTTGCTGCAACGAACAACGTCCGCAGTCTTCGTACCATATGCAAGCAGGAGGCAAGGATGGCGAGCTGGCTCAATTGGTGGTCGATCTCCTGCCCCACGATGATGGCCATCATAAAAGAGACCTACAACGCCTGGAAGCAATACAAGACGCGCGGTTGAAGGGACCGCCTGCTTGATCGTGAAATAGATCAGTCCAAATGGAGCGCGACTACCATGGATAACTCCGCCGGCGGCGCCATCGCGCAGCCCGACACTTACGGGCGGCCTCACTTAGCCGCCGTCGACTCCCGCGTTCACGAACTGCTTCTAAGACAGGAGCGTCAGGAGCGGACAACTCTCAAACTGATCGCCTCCGAGAACTTTGCCTCCTCGGCGGTGTTGGAAGCGACCGGGTCGATTTTCACCAACAAGTATGCCGAGGGATACCCCGGTGCGCGCTACTACGCCGGAAACGAGATCGTCGATGAGCTTGAGACCCTCGCGATCGAGCGCCTGAAAGCGCTATTTGGCAGTGAACATGCCAACGTCCAGCCTTATTCAGGCTCGCCAGCCAACCAGGCTGTCTATCGCGCGCTTTTGAGCCCCCGTGACAAAGTCATGGGCTTGCCTTTACCCGAAGGCGGCCATCTGACTCACGGTTGGTCCGTCAATTTTTCCGGCAGCGATTATCAGCGCGTCCCGTACAGGCTGCACGAAAAGACACAGCAAATTGACTATGACCACTTGCGCGAGACCGCCAAGCGGGAACGCCCGAAGCTAATTTGGGTCGGCGGAACTGCTTATCCGCGTATTTTTGACTACGCGGCAATGGCCGAAATTGCTTCGGAGGTGAACTCGTATCTGGTGGCTGACATCGCCCACATCTGCGGCCTGGTTGTCGCAGGAGTGCATCCGAACCCCGTGTCCCATTGCGATGTGGTCACCAGCACCTCTCACAAGTCGATCCGCGGTCCCCGGGGTGGCTTCATTTTATCAAGGAATGAAGACCGTTATCAGCCCCTCCATCATCCGAAGAGCAAACACAATCTGGCCAAACGTATAGACCGCGCCGTGTTCCCTCTTCTGCAAGGCGGACCGCATATGAATACTATCGCCGCGCTTGCCGTCGCTTTGCAGGAAGCAGCGAACTCGTCCTTTCGTGTCTACGGTCAGCAGATCGTCCACAACGCCAAGGCTCTGGCCCAGGCACTTCTGGAGCGAGGTTATGAACTCGTCACCGGGGGCACTGACAATCACATGCTGATCCTTGATCTTCGGGACCGGTCGCTGTCAGGCAAAGCCTATGCGGAGCGCTTATCGCGTGCAGGCATCATTGCGAATTTCAATATGGTCCCGGGCGACCGGCGGCATCCGGCGCTGACAAGCGGCATCCGCTTAGGGACACCAGCGGTGACGTCCATGGGCATGCGCGAAACGGAGATGGTGCAGATCGCCGCTTTCATCGACTCGGTCTGCCGCCAGCCCGATGACCAGGAAGTTCATGCGAGCGTACGAAGAGACGTTGCCGACTTCTGCACTGCGTTCGATGTTCCCGGCATCCCCGACCGATAAGCCACCCCAATCCAGAAACTCCTCACTAACTCCAGCACTTGAAGCGAGGGCATTTTTATGACCAGGCAGTTCGTGTTCTCTTCCGAATCCGTCGGCGCGGGACACCCCGATAAGATGGCAGACAACATCTCCGATGCCATTCTCGATGCGGTCCTGCGCACCGATCCGAAGGCGCGCGTCGCCTGTGAAGTGTTGGTGAAGACGGGGATGGTCGTTGTGGCTGGCGAGATCACCAGCCATGCCCACATCGATTACAGCCAAGTCGCCCGCGATACGATACTCGATATTGGCTACGACGATGATGCGATTGGCTTTGATGGTCGACGTTGCGCCGTCGTTCTGGCCCTCACCGAGCAGTCGCCCGACATAAGCCAGGGCGTTGATGAAGGACGAGGGCAGGATCTCGGGCAAGGGGCAGGGGATCAGGGCATCATGTTTGGATTCGCATGCAACGAGACGGATACATTGATGCCCCTGCCGATCCAACTCGCTCACCATTTGACGAAAAGACAGGCCGAGGTCCGGAAAGCGGGACAGCTTGGCTGGCTGCGTCCGGACGTGAAATCTCAAGTGTCGGTACGCTACGAAGGGCTCCGCCCGGTGGCGCTGGATACCATAGTCCTGTCAACGCAGCATGACGAAGCGGTCTCACAAGCCACGGTCCGCGAAGGCGTCATTGAGGAGATCATAAAACCGGTCCTGCCGGCCCACCTGGATACTTCGGGGATCAGATTTCTGGTCAACCCAACAGGGCGGTTCGTGGTCGGTGGGCCTGCCGGCGACTGCGGCCTCACAGGACGGAAGATCATCGTCGATTCCTACGGTGGGACCGGGCGTCACGGCGGCGGTGCCTTTTCGGGCAAGGACCCATCCAAGGTTGACCGCTCGGCGGCCTATGCCGCCCGGTATGTCGCGAAGAACATCGTTGCCAGCGGCCTTGCGGAGGTCTGCGAGGTTCAGCTTGCCTACGCGATCGGCGTGGCCAGTCCGGTTTCTGTCATGGTCAATACCTTCGGAACCGCAAGGATCGAGGAAAAAAGGATCGAGCGCCTTGTTCTCGAGGTTTTCAATCTCCGACCGAAAGGCATCATCAAGATGCTTGATCTCTTACGGCCGATATACCGCAAGACGGCGACATACGGACACTTCGGGCGTGAAGAGCCTGAGTTCACTTGGGAGAAGACGGACAAAGCTGACGATTTGCTGCGTGAAGCCGGACCGGCAGCTGCGTGAGGGCGGCTGGATCAAGCGCATGCGGCAACCCATTTCAACTCGCGAGACCACGCCCGGCCGGCGTGGCAAGAAGCCGGCTCGGGTTTTGGCGGAGATTTTGATGCCGGATTATGACGTGCTTTGCATCGGCAATGCCATTGTCGACATCATCGCCCAGTGCGACGAGGAATTCCTCGAGACCAACGGCATCATCAAGGGCGCGATGAACCTCATCGACACACAACGCGCCGAACTGCTCTACAGCCGCATGGGCCCGGCGATCGAAGCGTCCGGCGGCAGCGCCGGCAACACGGCGGCCGGCGTCGCCAGCTTTGGCGGCCGCGCGGCCTTCTTCGGCAAGGTCTCCAACGATGCGCTGGGCGAAATCTACGCCCACGACATCCATGCGCAGGGCGTCGCCTTCGGCACCACGCCGCTCAAGGGTGAGCCGCCGACGGCGCGCTCGATGATCTTCGTCACGCCCGACGGCGAGCGCTCGATGAACACCTATCTCGGCGCCTGCGTCGAGCTTGGCCCTGAGGATGTCGAAGCCGACAAGGCGTCCGGCGCCAAGGTCACCTATTTCGAAGGCTATCTGTGGGACCCGCCGCGCGCCAAGGAGGCAATCCGCCAGACGGCGAAGCTGGCGCACGCGGCAGGCCGAGAAGTGTCGATGACGCTGTCGGATTCGTTCTGCGTCGACCGCTACCGCGACGAATTCCTCGACCTGGTGCGCTCGGGCACGGTCGACATCGTCTTTGCCAACAGCCACGAGATCAAGTCGCTCTACCAGACATCGTCGTTCGACGAGGCGCTGGCCCAGATCCGCAAGGATTGCCGGATCGCCGCCGTCACCCGCTCGGAAAAAGGCTCGGTGATCGTGCGCGGCGACGAGACCGTGGTGATCAAGGCGACCGCCATCAAGGAACTGGTCGACACGACGGGCGCCGGCGATCTCTATGCCGCCGGCTTCCTGCATGGCTACACGCAAGGCCGCGACCTGCAGACTTGCGGCGACCTTGGCTCACTGGCAGCCGGATTGGTGATCCAGCAGATCGGCCCCAGGCCCCGTCAGAATTTGCGCCGCGAGGCTGAGCAGGCGGGGCTGACCATTCCGGACGTTCAAACGAGTTAGTGGCCTACCTTCCCGTTGTGCAGGCTATCTCGCCAGAAGCGCAATCACGGAATAGGGAAATCCTGATGTCGAACATGATGAAGGCGCTTGTGAAGGCCAAGGCCGAACCGGGCATCTGGATGGAAGAGGTGCCGGTGCCGGAAATCGGCCCCAACGACGTGCTGATCAAGATCAAGAAGACGGCGATCTGCGGCACCGACGTGCACATCTACAATTGGGACCAGTGGGCGCAGAAGACGGTGCCGGTGCCGATGGTGACGGGCCATGAATTCGTCGGCACCGTTGCCGATTTCGGCGCAGCGGTCACCGAATACAAGGTCGGCCAGCGTGTATCGGGCGAAGGCCACATCGTCTGCGGCCATTGCCGCAACTGTCGCGCCGGGCGAGGGCATCTGTGCCGCAACACGCTCGGCGTCGGCGTCAACCGTCCAGGCGCCTTCGGCGAGTATCTGGCGATCCCGCAGCACAATGTCGTGCCGATCCCCGACGATGTGCCCGATGAGATTGCCGCGATCTTCGATCCCTTGGGCAATGCCGTCCACACCGCATTGTCCTTCGATCTGGTCGGCGAGGACGTGCTGGTGACTGGCGCCGGGCCGATCGGCATCATGGGCGCGCTCGTCGCCCAATGCGTCGGCGCGCGCAAAGTGGTCATCACTGACATCAACCCGGTGCGGCTGGCGCTAGCCAAGAAACTCGGCGTCCAGCATGTCGTCGACGCCTCGAAGGAGAAGCTGCGCGACGTCATGCCGGTGCTCGGCATGACCGAGGCGTTCGACGTCGGCCTCGAAATGTCAGGCGCCGCCCCCGCTTTCCGCGACATGATCGACACCATGAACAATGGCGGCAAGATCGCCATTCTGGGCATCGCGCCGACCGGCTTCGAGATCGACTGGAACAAGGTCATCTTCAAGATGCTGCATCTCAAAGGCATCTACGGCCGCGAGATGTTCGAAACCTGGTACAAGATGATCGCGCTTGTGCAGGGTCCGCTGGATGTCTCCGGCCTGATCACCCACCGCATCGGCATCGACGATTTTCAGATCGGTTTCGATGCGATGAAGAGCGGCAGTTCCGGCAAGGTGGTGATGGACTGGTAGGGATTGCCTTGGCCGCTATTCAGGAAAAGCTGACGACAGCACCTCTGGTCCGCCGGACATTTTCCAACTAGGGGAACATGGCTGGGTGGAGAGCTATGGCTCCGCTACGTGCGCTCGCTAATCATATACGGCGACGTATCGCGGCCCACCCGGTGACGGTCGATGGGGCAATTCGCTTCAGTCGATGACGGAAACCCGGTGAACCGATGCTGAGGCCCCGACGCGATCGTCTATTTCCTATGATCTGCGATTGAGGTCGAGGTGTTGCCGCTTTCAGCGGGTAAGATGCGATAGACGACTTCCGGTACCCTTCCGGTCAGCGAAAAGGAAGGCAACGAGCCGCATTGCCTCAAGCAAAATATTACCAATAGTGTCCTGTTCCAAAGGGGATGGACAGGTCGTGCCATTCCGGTTCGGGGGAAGGATGGCGCGGCTCAGCATGGCGACACGGTGAAGCGGCGATCGTGGAGCTTTATTGCGGCGTTGACAAGCGGCGCATTCTGGATGAGTTCGAGGCGGTAACCGGCTATTATTCGCAAGCGCGCGATCCGTCTTATGAACCGTCGTGAGCAGAGGCCGTCTGCGGGCAAGAGCCGCAGCCGCTGTTACGGCAGCGATGTCCGCGACGCGCTCATCGTGTTGTGGGAGGATTCGGAGCGGCTGGGTCCGCATCGACGCTCGCGGCGGCCAGCGCCGCCGGGCAGGAATGAGTTCGCAGTTCGCCGCTCGGTGCCAGCCCGCACCTTCGGCGATTGGAAAGATCCGCCGCCCGGCTTTGTTGAGCGCATTCGGGCACGTCTTCGTCAGGGAGCTTCGTGCAGACGATGGTGCTGACCGGATTGCCGCCGGCTGGACCGATTGCATTCCGCTCCGCACGCGCGACAGCGGCAATGTGATCATGGCGATCAAGCAGGCCCGCTCCCGGTTTCGCTGACCCTGTGCTGCTGTTTGCCGGCATCCGCCCGCACAGGAAGAGCTTGTAAAAGTGCGGAAATCGAGGAGCCGTTGGTCGTCGATCTTCAGCCTGAACGCGGTCGTTTGCTGGTGCCGCAAATCGGCTGTTGCATGTACATCCCTGTCAGACGTCAGTTTTCCTCGCCTATTTTGGTGTCGAGCGCGAAGTGCTCCAACCAGATTGCAAGGCTTTTTGGAAATGAGAGCGGCTTTGCGCAGGGCGCTCCGTTGTTGAGCATTCAAGCTACCAAGCCAATGACGCGCAGGTTCCACCAGGCTCGCCAGCCTTGAAGGACAGCGAAAAAAGCAGAGCACGACAGACACAACAGTGCATCAGGACGCCGCAGTCGTTGAAGATGGTGCGCTGCATCCATACCGTGGATGCATTCGATCCAAATAATCGATTTGTTCAATCAGTTTCTCGAAAGCTAACCCTACCCTCTGTGGGAATCGGGCTCTGAGCCGCGACGCTGCCTTGCGAGCGCAGGGGCTGCACGTAGGAGAGATGATGCAACGAGAAATCGCACGCGGGTTGCTGGCCTCGTGGGTTCGCCGACCGGCGTATTTGAGCCCGTCAGTTGGTCCTCACCCGCGCCTATTGCCACCGAGCGACTTGCATGTCCCTCCGACTCGGACCAGTTCCGAGAGCTGCGACGAGTTGCGCGCCGTGTGCTCCGATCAGATGGCCGCCGGTGACGCGTTCGATGGGCCGTCCCTCTTCGAGAGGAGATGAAATGCGAACGCTGCTCGTGGATCATCATGCGGATCTTGCGCGCGCCATGCGACTTGCGCTCGGGGATGGCGGCTTCGTCGTTGATGTCGTTGGTACTCTGGAACTGGCTTCGAGTGCATTTTCTTGCGCCAGCTATGAAATTCTCCTGCTGGAATTGGCTCTGCCAGATGGCGATGGCTTGGGTTGGCTGAGGCAGTTGAGGACCCACGGGCATTCAGTTCCTGCCGTCATTATGAGCAGCCTTAACGATCTCGATAAGCGAATTGCGATCTTCAACGGTGGTGCGGACGACTTTCTGCTCAAACCCATCTCTACCGATGAGCTTATTGCCAGAATGAGAGCCATTCTGCGCCGGGCGACACAGATGACCGACCTGAGGCTCGTATTTGGCAATCTCGACTTTGATCCGGTCGCCCGCCAGGTTTTCGTTGATGGGCACCCAATGATGATCGCACGTCGCGAACTCTGTGTTCTAGAGCACCTGCTTAACCGGGCAGGCCGCATCGTGCCCCGTGCGCAATTGGAAGATCACCTCTATTCATTCAACGACGACGTGTCTGCCAACGCGCTTGAAGTCGGAATTTATCGTTTACGGGGACATCTGACCAGATCAGGTGCAACGCCACGGATCAAGACCATCCGAGGCATTGGTTACATCCTAGAATTGACTGACGCCTCGTCCGCATAGTTTGTCGAATCGAAAGAAGATCTATTTTGCTGATCCTTCAACATCCTTGCGCTGCGCTCAATTGGCGGGCGATCGCCAACAAGGTTACAAGACCTGCAGTGCCCCGTTACCTGGGCCATCTCCTCTGCGCGCTTATTGTGACTTTCCCACTTGGTGTCGCGGCGCAAAACAAGCAGGACAAAGGCCCGCCGCATGCGGCTTCGAATAGCATCAACGCCACGCTGACCCTTTCCTCTTCGCTCGGGGAGACCGTTCATCTGCCCGGGCCAGCCACGACCATCTTTGTTGCTGACCCCACGATCGCGGATTTTCAGGCGCCATCGAGCAAAACAATCTTCGTCTTTGGCAAGAAATCGGGGCGGACCAGCCTATTCGCCTTGGATGGCAATGGCGAGCCTCTCGCCGAATTGCGTATCGTTGTCACGCAACCGATCGGGGATTTACGCGCCATGTTGCGGGAGCAGGTCGGCGACTATCCCATCCGCGTCAACTATACGCCGCGCGGCGCAATCCTTAGCGGGACGGCGCCCGACGCAGAGGTCGCCGACACCGCAAAAAGAGTCACTGAGCAATATCTGGGCGACGGAGCGCAAGTCGTCAACAACATCAAGGTCGCTGGATCCCTGCAAGTTAACCTCAGCGTGCGCGTAGCCGAAGTCTCACGCAGCGCCATGAAGTCACTCGGCGTCAACTTGTCCGCCTTCGGTCAAATCGGCAATTTCAAAGTGGGCGTTCTAAGCGGAAGCGCTGCAAGCGCTGGGTCTGGTTCAACCCAGGGTGGCGGTACAGCAGAAATCGGATTCGACAACGGTGCCGTCAACGTCAGCGCGGTTCTCGACGCGCTCGCCAAGGAGCATATAGCTTCCGTCCTGGCTGAGCCGAACCTCACCGCTATGTCGGGTGAAAAGGCCAGCTTTCTCGCGGGCGGCGAATTTCCCATTCCTGTCCTGCAGGAAAACAGGCAGGTATCGGTTGAATTCCGTCACTTCGGCGTCAGTCTGGAATTTGTGCCGACAGTTCTCAGCAACAATCAAATCAACATTCACGTAACGCCCGAAGTCAGTGAACTGTCGACGCAAGGTGCCGTGCAAATCAACGGAATTTCCGTGCCGGCAGTTTCCACGCGCCGAGCCGATACGGTCGTCGAACTCGCCAGCGGCCAGAGCTTCGCAATCGGCGGTCTAATCAGGCGGAACGTCAACAATGATGTCAGGGCCTTTCCCTGGCTCGGAGAACTGGCGATCCTGGGACCGCTTTTTCGCTCGACCTCGTTTCAAAAAGAGGAGTCAGAACTGGTCATTCTAGTTACGCCTTACATTGTAAGACCAGGCTCCAACCCAAACCAGATGAGCGCACCGACCGAGCGGGCGGCACCGGCTTTGAACGGAGGGGGCGCTCCGACGAATTCCGTGACAAGTCCCCCGCGAGACCGCGCTGCTATCCGTGCGGGCGCGCCAAGCGCCCAGGGCGGTCTCGGCTTCATCATCGAATAGTGTCATCCAAAGATGTTGCGTTTTATAATCCTCTTTGTCGCTCTGGCACCAAGCGTAAGTGGCTGCACAAGCACTACGCCAGTTGATGTCGAACCATCGGCACCAATGCTTGTCCGAGAGGAGACCACCGTCCTGACGTTGCAAAGCCTGCGCGCTTCCGAACGGCAGCGTTTGCGTGTTTTCCTAGACAAGGCCAGTCGCGGCCGGTTCGATGCCATCCACCTCCTCATCAGCGGTTCGCCCCAGCTCAGCGCAGGGGTAGCCCATCAGGCCAGGCAGTTGGCAATCGAAGAAGACAACATTCAATTGCGCGATCAACACGACGCCGGCTCAGTGCGAATTGAGGCGATTGTCTATCACGCCCGTCCGCCGGTCTGTCCCTCATATGGTGCCTTACCCAATGAAGAATCCTTCAAACAGCCGCTTGGTTGTTCGACAGGACATAACCTGGCCGTGATGGTCAACGATCCGCGCGATCTGCTCGACAATCAGGCCGTCAAGGCCGGCGATGGCGATCGTGCTTCTGTACCAGTTGCAACTTACAGAACATTCGGGACGGATAAAGGTGGCTGATACCGCCCTTATCTCGGCAGCACTCCTACCGGAGATTGAAAGCTTCCAATCGCGTCCTGATCTAAAATAAAAGGAACCGCTGGATGCAATATAGGCGCTATATCGAGGGCCTTAGGGCCGTTGCTGTACTTCCGGTCGTACTCTTTCATTTCGGAATTTCGGCGATCCCGGGTGGCTTTAGCGGGGTCGATATCTTCTTCGTCATCTCCGGCTACCTAACCAGCGGAAGCCTCCTGGATGACCTTGAACGCGGCCAATTTTCCATCGTCAACTTCTACTGGCGCCGTGCCCGGCGCATTCTGCCGGCGCTCGTCTTTGTGATGCTTCTCACCTGCATTGCGGCATTGTTCATTCTTCTGCCACCGGATCTGCGCGGATTCAGTCTTAGCATCATAGCTACCTCGACCTTCTGGTCGAACGTTTTCTTCTGGAAAACGTCAAGTTACTTCTCTATCGATGCCGCGCTTCTACCACTGTTGCACACTTGGCCGCTTTCCGTAGCGGAGCAGTACTACATCTTCGCACCAATCCTGATGTTCCTAATCTATCGCTACATCGGGAAGCGCTGGCTGACGACACTTCTTCCGATAATTCTCTGCAGCTTCGTAGTGGCGGTGATGGCGACATCGCTGGCACCCACCGCCGGATTCTATCTGCTGCCGACCCGAATCTGGGAACTCATGTTGGGCGCCCTGCTCATGCTCAAATGCCCCTCGCCGCTGGGCAACCGATTCCTGATGGAGTCGGTGGGGGTGGCCGGATTTGGCCTTCTCGCCATCGGGTTCTTCGCGATTTCGGCGAGTGATCCGTTCCCAGGCTACAACGCCTTGTATCCATGCATCGGAACGGCCCTTCTGATCTATGTTGGCCAAAATACCCCCTCGACGGTCGCCACCCGCATGCTCGAAGTCAGGCCGCTGGTCTGGATTGGGCTCATCTCGTATTCGTTGTATCTTGTTCACTGGCCTCTCAATGCGTTCGCGCACTATCTTTCGTTCCAAAAACTCGATCCGTTGATGACCGGTGCGATGTTGGTGGCAAGCCTCGCATTGGCTGCATTCTCCTGGAAGTTTGTAGAGCAGCCGTTTCGACAGAAGAGGGCCTTCACCTCCCCGGGGCCTATCTTCGCCTTTTCAGCGCTCGCGATCGTTGTCCTTTGTGCCGGCGGAGCGGCGGGGGCGCTCGGCAACGGCTTTCCGCAACGGTTTCCGGACTATGTCCAGCGGCGCATTTCCGTCGGGGACTGGAGGAATGGCATCTGTTTCAACGAGGGCACCAGCCGGATCGAAAGCTGGAATATGGAGGATTGCACGCGCACCAGCGGTTTTCCAACAACGGTTTTTTTGTGGGGCGACTCCTTCGCCGCGCACTATGTTTCCGGCTTGGGTGCTAACATAAATCGATTGCAGGCGAACATCGTTGAATATACGTACGCCAGCTGCGCGCCGATACTCTATTACTACCCGTACGATCGTCTTGATTGTGTCCGGTTCAATCGCAAGGCCTTGGACGTCATCTTGGAAGCGGACATCAAGACGGTTATCCTCAGCGGTAGATGGAGTGACTATGAGGTCAGAGGTTTCGACGGTCTTCAGCAAACAATCGCTACGCTTCGTGCCCTGGGCGTGCGCGTGTTTGTCATCGGCCAGTCTCCGCAGTTCCCAACTGACGTCCGGAAAATTGCGTTCTTCGCCAAGCGCCAAAATCTGGACGATACGTCCTGGCCGATCGCGATGGACCCCGACGTCAACGAACGTGTGCGCTCATTTACCAAAGGCGCCACATTCATCGATCCGCTGAAATTCCTGTGCAGCGCAGGACGCTGCGCCTATTTCGATAGAGGAGAGTTTTTATATTTCGACTATGGTCATTTCTCTTCAGCCGGCGCCACACTGGCAATCTCGAAATACTGGCCGGCTTTTGGCAAGGACAATGCTCTTCCTAAGACGAAGTAGCGGCTCAGCGGCTGACAAGCACCAGTACGGGTCCCAGTGATAGCTCCTGCTTCCGCAGCAGCCGCGACGATGGAGCTGTTCAGGTTTAAGGCCCCCCGATAGTGACCTAGGATGGGTGCTGCCACGCGGCTCGGACTCAGCGTGCATTATCACGTAAATGTTGAGAGAATGAATGGCGCCGCGAAGGGCAATTCCAGCCGTCCAAAGCGACAGGCGTGTCGCGGCCTCGACATTGCAGTGGCGCTTACCTAACACGGCCTCACACTGCCCTCTAAACGGCCCCGAATTTGAACTGACGGCCCCTGGCCGGTTCATCGGGCAGGTCAAGGGCTAGGTGTAGTACACAGGGCTCATAACTTTCAGTTTCTAGTTGGTACGATGGGCCGTGGACGGTCGATGCAGACTTCAAGATGGCGAACGAAGCTCTCCATGCGTGCGTTGTCGAGGCAAGTGCCTTTGCCATGCTCGCGACTGGAGAGATTTCAAAATGAGCCTTGTAAGCGGAGAATGCCGCCGACGCTGTTCGGCTTGCTCGTGCCCTTGACGGCGGTAGGCTCGGCAGGGCCGAGGCCAGAGTTGCCGTAGTGGTCGTAATCGACCTCGGCTGTGACCGTGAAGCCGGGAACGACCATGTAGGCGACGTTTGCAGCCACACCAGCATCCTTGAGCTGATCACCCGAGACCTGAAGGTTGAACGAAGTTTTCTCGTCAAACTCGTAGGTGGCGCCCGCCCAGAAAGCCCACTGGCCGTTCCAGATTTTGTACGAGCCGCGCCCATGATTGGCAATTGCGCCGTTTGAGTCCTCGTTGAGACTGGCATTGGAACCGTAGCCGAAGAGTCCAAACAGCGACAGCTGGTTTGTGACAGCGACGTCGACGCGGATCTTGCCGGCAAAAGCTTCGTAATTGCTGTCATAAGCCGCGACGCCGGTGATCGAGCCCCAGCCTTGCGTGTATTTCAAGCCGGCGACAACGTGCGGAATATAGCTGTCGATAGTACCGGCTGAGCCCGATCCTTGTTCGAGCGAAATCACGGTCGAAATGCCGTTGCCGGCGTCGAAGTGGTACTGAGCCACGTTGGTGTCGAAGCCGGCCGACCGAACGAGCATACTATCGAGAACGTTGCCAGCGTAGCTTACAAACGTATCGAAGGCCGACCCGTCCTTGCCAACTCGCAGGCCCCCCAGCTCGACCCAGGCAGAAGCCAGTGCGAGGCCGCTGTTGAAATCATAGTTCTGAGGACTGTCACGCGAGTTAGCGCTATTGCCAAAATTCACGTGGGTTTCGGTATAGGTCGTCAACGCGCCGAGCTCGGTCTGCTGGCCGCTCCAAGTTTTAAACGTGAAGCGTGTGTTGTTTCGCCAAGTGCCTTGCTCCTCGCCAGTTCTCACATCCGAGGTTCTTGCGCTGTCGTACGATCGGACATCACCCAGGCCGATATCATAACGGACATAGCCGCCGATGCGCAGGCAGGTCTCGGTGTTGGGAATATAGGAATACCCCGAGCCGAGGACGTCGCAGATCTTGATGTACTCGGCCGGTTCCCGCTCGGCGCCAGCTGCTCGAACGACGGAAGCGGCCATCAGAGCAGTTAAGCCGAGAAGTGGACTCTTGATGTACATATCTAGATCTCCATGAAGGATTAAAAAGGATGTAGGCGTAAGAGCAAGCTGTTCATCTGAATTTTGTGCGTGTGGTCTCCAATGGTTGGACTCCAAAGCGCTGGACACGAGAGTTTAGCCAGCGTAAAAAGCCACATGTAATTATAATAGTGTTTTCTGCTAGGAGATTCATTATCGTTTATATGTGAAACACTCCGGTCAGACCGCTGCAGCCTCGGAATAGAGCAGCAAGCGACATGCCAACCTGAAGCGTAGATGCGGCCGACACCAAAATTGGGCCGACGCGCCTTCGTCTCGCTGGAATCACTTTTTTTGAGGGTCACTGCGAAAAGCAATGTGCGACACGGTTCGCCATGTTCGATATGTGACAGTCTCGTTTAACAGCGACGGCTTCCCGTCTGACCGCAACGGAGGCCGCTTCATGCGCTACCGAGAAGGATTACTGCGCGCGTGCGGTCCGCAAGGGCTGCGCCAGGAACAGAGGGCGTCCACGTCCGATGTGTCGCATGGTGGCCGAAGCACCTTTTCGCCGCTGTAAGCGTGCAGGTACATTGCGCGGCCGATAGCGAGAAGGGATCGCACCCTGAAACGGTTGCCTACGGCTCGCCTCGAGTAATTGGCGATGAACAGCATTCTCGAGAACTTAGTCTCGACGGAAAGAGCAACGAAAGGAAGCCGCTTGGACGAGCACGATCCGAAGGAAGAACTGATCGAGACCATTTTCCGCAACGGCACAATCACTGCCGTGGGTATCCTGCTTGCCTTTTCGCTCGGCTTCCTCACTCATTGGGCGGCGAACCCCTTGCCATGGCAACTCTACGATCTGTTCGCCGTAGTGCCGATCCTGCTCGGCATCGCACTGCAGATGAGAGCGCTGTCCATGCTGCTCGACATGAGTTCCTTGCGCCGCCCCATCTACGAACGCGCCAATCGCATTTTCATGGTCGGCCTCATCCAGACCGCGTGTGGCGTCGGGATGGCGATCTTGGTCGATCTTTTCGGGATATCGGTAGGGGGCACGCTGCCCGGCGCTTGACGACAAGCCACACCGCCGCTCATCGCTCGAAGCGACGTCAAGCTGGGGAGCCTTGTGCACCCCCTAGCGGCGCCTTCCTTTCATCAAATGAGCGGACGTCAGCTTTAGAGCGTCTCGGTGGCTAAAGCCGGTATGGTTTTTCGGCCGGCAGGGAAGGCCGCTGGCTGGACCTGGATGGCGTCTGAACGAGGCTTGACAGGTGCGTTGCGACGTTTGGCGTCGGACATGAATTTCGCATTGCAAAGTTCTTCCGCAGACGCCTCAAGCACACTGCGTCGGCGTCACGTACTCAAACGTTGAATGCGGCACCGCACCATCACCTCAGGCGGACCATGGCACGCGCGCTCGGTTGATACCGTCCTGTCCAAGCGAGACTGCGACATCGCCGCCTCCGCCTTGAAAACGCGGAGAAAGCGGGACGCACTGACTTAGGTCAGAGACAGGACGAGCGCGCAACGAAAGAATGATGGATCAGCGACGTGGGACGACAGCTCCTTGCACACCTCAATCCTGACAAAGTACCGGGACCCCCGGCCGCCTTGGTATACCATCTATCCGACTGTGCCAGACTTCTCTGCGGCGGTTGGTGCTGACGATTATGAGGAATGGCTGGGGGGCCTCCCGGCCGACGAATCGGTGTCGCTCTATTTCCACATTCCGTTTTGCCGATCCATGTGCTGGTATTGCGGCTTCCCTACCGCCGTCACCCGTCGCAACGGCCCGATCCTTAATTATTTGGCGGTGCTGCGTCAGGAGATCAGTTTGGTGTCGGAGCAAGTTCGGCAAGGGCTGCCGGTGAGCGATGTGCATTTCGGTGGCGGAACGCCTCACCTTATCGGGCCAGCCGAGCACTTGGCGCTGATGGAATTTCTACGCCGCCACTTCGCTTTCAGCAAAACTGCTGCGATCGCCGTGGAGATCGATCCCCGAACGTTCACACCGGAAATGGCCGAAGCCTTGGCAGCTACCGGTGTCAACCGCGCGAGCATCTGCGTGCAGAGCTTTGATCCCGATGTGCAAAAGGCGATCAATCGGATCCAGAGTAAGGTGCAGACGGCCGCTGCCGTCGAAAATCTCCGCCGGCATGGCGTTGGCCATATCAACTTCGATCTCATCTTCGGTCTCCCGAAACAGACTGTGCAGTCCTGCCATCCAGACCGCGATGGCTGCGGTCGCCATGCGCCCCAACCGGTTTGCGGTGTTCGGCTACGCGCATATTCCTTCCGTGATAAAGAATCAGCGCCTAATCGAGCAGGCAGGTCTACCGGACGGCGATGTTCGCGCCGAACAGGCTGCAGCTGTCGCCGAGACACTGGTTGGCGCCGGCTACCGGGAGATCGGGCTCGATCATTTCGCTCTGCCGGACGACGAACTCGCGCTAGCGCAGAAGACCGGGCGCCTGCGGCGTAATTCGCTGGGATACTCGGCCGATACTTGCAAAACCGTGATCGGCTTCGGCGCGTCGGCTATTGGCCGAGTCGGCGAGGGGTACGTTCAGAACGAAGTAACACGGGATTCTTACGCCCGGCACATCGCAAGTGGACGTCTGGCGACATCAAAGGGCCACCGGCTGACCGACGATGACCGGGTGCGCGCAGCAATCATCGAGCGACTGATGTGCGATTTGGAGGCCGACGTGCCGACCATCTGTGCCGCCCACGAAATCGAACCAGCTCGTTTTCTCGATTCAGTTGAGCGTTTGGTGACGCTGGCTGAGGAGGGGATCGTGGACGTCGAAAACGGCTTCATCCGCGTGCGGCCGGAGCACCGCTTTGTTGTTCGCGCCGTTGCTGCTGCATTCGATGCTTTTCTCGCGAATCGATGAGTTGAGGCCACGACTCCGAAGGCATCAGACCTTGTTTGGCGCTCGTCGGCATGGGCTCTCGCAGAAGACTCCGCAAGCGCATGCAGGGGACTCCACTTGACGCCGCGTTCATCATCATCTCGCCTGGGTGCGCTCGATCGCACAACTCGGAGCACGCTGCTCTCGGCGTGAGGCTGTGCTCTGCAAAGCACCGGTGATCCACCCTGTCCCTGGATAGCAGCTTGATGGCGTCATCTTGGAGGACGAGAAAAGATTGTCGAGGTACGGGTACGAATTGCCTCGGTCGTTCGTTCAATCGAAAGCACTGTCTGCGGAGGCACCTCTCCTTCATGCAGTGACAGGAGATGCTGGCCGACCTCCTTATCTGCTGCGGTGAGTCGATGATTTAGGCGGAGAAAGTCCATCCAGGTGGGGGTGCGGAATGTCTCCGTCCAAAGTGACGGTGTTTGCAGATTTCGCTGGAGCGTCCAGTTTCGTGCACCGGCACGGCTCTGGACGTGTCGCCGCGTGCGCATGTAGCCCAGAAAGGCCTCGATATTTTCCTCCGATATCAAATACTCGACCTTGGCCACGATAGGGCCACTTCTGGGTTTCAGATCGAGAGCCACGTCCGGCGGATGAAAAACTGAACTTTCTTGATCCGTTTCTTCCCAGGGACGGACCGGCAACACGATCCCCGCTGCTGCAACCAGCAACAGAGCGCCCGCGGCGCCCTCCAATGCTGAGGTCAAGGAATAGTTTTGCGCGACAGAACCCCAGATCCAGCTGCCAGCAGCCATACCGCCTGCGCTCAAGGCGTAGTAAATGGAGAGCGTGCGGCCTACAACCCACCTTGGGCTTGCCAACTGCACCGACACGTCAATGCCCGTCCAGGTGACAAGCCAACCCGCTCCGCCGAGCGCCAGCGAAATGGCCGCCACAGGAACCGACGATGTCAGGGCAAGGGAGAGGCAACAGACTGCACAAGCCACAGAGGCGAAGGCCACCAGCCTGTTTTGAGACGTGACCTTCCTCAAGAAGCCGTTGCCCATGCCCGCGATGAAAGCACCCATGCCGAAGCCGGCCAATAAGATACCGTAGACAATTGGCCCACTCTTCAACTGATCCCGGACGACGAGAGGGAGCAACGCCAGAATGGAGATGCTTGCCAATCCGAAAAGAGCTGCTCGGGCGGTCGCTGCCCTGATCTCCAAAGACATCGCCGTAAAGCGCACTCCGTCATGAATTGCCGTCGTCATTCTCTCACGAGGGAGAGGCGAAGAGCGGACCTCCCATTTGGTGCGCCATATCGCGCTTATAGGCGCCAGATCACTCACCGCAGCCAAGGCGAAAGCGGCCAGCGGCCCAAAGACGGCCAGGATCACGCCCCCTAAGGCCGGACCAACGCTGCGCACAATGTTGTATCCGACGGACATAAGCGTCACTGCGGCCGGAATGTCGCGTTTGTGAAGGATATCGCCGACCGAAGCGTGCCAGGCCGGATCATTCAAGGCAAAGCCGCAGCCGGCCAGGAAACCTAACCCGAGAATCAGCCAAGGACTGACAAATCCCAGACCCACAGAAATCATCAGCGTCATCGACGCCGATGCTATCAGGCAGTGTCCCGCAAACATCACCCACCGGCGGCTGAAGTTGTCGGCAATGGCTCCGGCGAAAACTGAGAGGAAGAACACCGGCAGTGTGGATGCGGCCTGGACGAGAGCCACCATAAGGTCGGACGCTGAAATCGTTGCCATAAGCCAACTGATGGCGACCGTTTGCACTAGCCAACCGAGGCTGGAAATCTGGGTGGCCGTCCAAATTGAGCGAAACACCTTGTTTCGAAATGGGGCGAGCGTCTTTGAAACGGGCGGTTGAGGATTTTCGCTCTGCATGAGGTTTTGCTGGCCTTCGATGAGCGCTGCGATTTGAGCAAGTGGGTCGATACTTAGACATCGCGGAGCACCGCACGGAACCCAGCTCTATGGAGCTTGCCGGCGACTATTTGCGTATTGAGCCATTCTCATAGTCTCATTCATGAGCAGTCCTATGCGCAAGCGTTGCTTTGCTAAATTCCCACGACAAGCGCGCCGCCGCTGAGACCCGCACCCGCTGCCGCCAAGAGGACTTTCTCGCCAGGCCGAAACGGCTGCGCCCGATGGGCGAGCGACAACGAGAGCGGGATCGTCGCGGCGGAAGAGTTGCCATATTCGGCGATCGTCTTGACCATCGAGTGATCTGTGATGCCGAGGTTCCTGCCGACCGCGTCGAAAATGCGAGCATTGGCCTGATGCGGCACGAAACGATCGAGGTCTTGCGGCCTCAGTCGGGCAGCAGTGAGCGCATCTCTCGAGCAGGCGGTCATCATCTCCACGGCCTTGGCGAACACTTCGCGGCCATCGGTGATCGTCATCCGGGTCTGCTCGAGGTCGAGGCCGCCATGGAACGGATTGTTGCTTCCACCGGCAGGAATCTGGATCAGCCCGTAACGCGAGCCGTCCGAATCCACCGAAGCGCCGAGAATGCCTCGATCCGGGTCATCGCACGGACCGATCACCACCGCGCCGGCGGCATCGGCAAACAGCACGGCGCTGGCGCGCTCGGCCGGATTGATGCGGCGGCTGAGGATGTTGGCGGCAATGACAAGGCTCGCTTTGCCATGCAGGCGAGTGAACCCGTCGGCGAACATCAGCGCATAGATGAAGCCGGCGCAAGCGCCGGTCAGGTCGATCGCGCCGGCGCGACCTAGTCCCAGCCGATGTGCGACCAGGGGCGCGCTTGGCGGCAGAAGATGATCGGGTGTGGAGGTAGCGAGCAACAGCAGGCCGATGTCGCCGCGGTCGATACCGGCATTGGTCAGCGCCATGTCGCCGGCGTGCGCGGCAAGGGCCGACAGCGTGTCTTCGTCCGCTGCCCAGAAGCGCGACCGTATCCCGGTGCGCCGCTCGATCCAGCCGGGTTCAAGCCCGAGACGATCTTCGATTTCCGGATTCTCCACCTTGCGCGCGGGCGCATGATGGCCAAGCCCGAGAATGCGCGATGATCGGCTCATGGCTTTGAGCCGAAGCGTTCGCCGGCCTCCTCGATGGCGTCATAGAGCCCATCCAACTCGTTGCCGGTAATGCAATAGGGCGGCAGAAGGTACAGGACATTGCCGAGCGGGCGCACGAGCAGGCCGCGCTCAAGAAAAAAAGCGCGCAGTTTTGGCCCGATCTCGGCCAGATAACCGGCTGAGCCGGTGCGTAGGTCGAGTGCCGCGATGGTGCCGGTTGTCCGGCAATCGGTGAAGCGAGGGTTGTCGCGAAAGCGTCGAAGCCCGGCGGCCTGTCGCTCGCTCAAGGCCGCGATCCGATCGGCCACCGGCTCGTCGTGCCAGATCTCGACATTGGCAAGTGCCGCCGCGCATGCAATCGGATTGGCGGTGTAGGAGCTCGAATGGAAAAACGTCTTCTTGCGATCCTCGGAATAGTGAGCCTGGAAGATGGCATCGGTGGCGATCGTGGCGGCCAGCGGGATGGTACCACCGGTCAGACCTTTCGAGGTGCACAGGATGTCCGGCGAGACGGACGCCTGTTCGCAGGCGAACATGGTTCCGGTGCGCCCCCAGCCGGTCATCACTTCATCGGCGATCAGCAGCGTGCCGGCGGCCTCAGTGATCCTCTTCAATTCGGTCAGAACCCAGGCCGGATACATGAGCATGCCGCCGGCGCCGAGCACGAGCGGCTCGACGATCAGCGCGGCGGCGCGCCGGTCGCGGGAGAGTGCCTCGAACCGATCCAGCGTTTCCTGCTCGCGCCCGGCGGCCGGGAAGGGGATGGTGTCGACCTCGAACAGCAAGGGCTCGTAGGCGGCGTTGAACACGCCACGGGCGCCGACGCTCATCGCCCCGATCGTGTCACCATGATAGCTGTGCTCCATGACGACGATGCGCGAACGCGGCGCGCCGATGTTGCGGAAATAGCCGAGCGCCATCTTCAGCGCGACTTCGATTGAGGTCGAGCCACTGTCGGAATAGAACACCCGGTCAAGGCCGGCGGGTGCGAGGCCGACAAGCGCCTCGGCCAGGCGCTCGGCCGGCTCGTGGGTAAAGCCCGCGAAGATGATCTGGTCGAGGTTCGACGCGGTCGTCTCGATGGCCTTCATGATGCGGGGGTGGCGGTGGCCATGAGTGACGACCCACCAGGAAGAAATCGCATCCAGGATGCGGGAGCCGTCGGCCTTGTGGAGATAGGCGCCTTCAGTCAGCACGATTTCAGGGATCGAGGGCTCTAGCGCGTGCTGCGTGAACGGATGCCAGACTCGAGACTGCGCCATCAGTCGCCTCCGGCAATCATGGCCAGGTCGAAGCCGGAAATCATTGCATCTCTCAACGTTTCACCCGTCAGCGGACCGAGGTGCGGCAGCCTGCCGAGCTGCGGCACGCCGCCGAATTCCACGATTGTCCTTTGCGTATCGGCCACCTCTTCGCCCATGAAGGCAATGCCGATGAGCGGGATGGAGCGGGCTCTCAGGGCCTCGATCGACAACAGCGTATGATTGATGGTGCCGAGCGCGGTGCGGGCGCACAGTATGACCGGCAGCCGCCATTGTTCGAATATGTCAATGAACCTTGTCTGTCGATTGAGCGGCACCATCAGCCCGCCGGCGCCTTCGATGACGAGCGGTGTCGGCAGGACCGGAAATGAAAGATCGTCGGCCTCGATCGCGACGCCGTCGATTTCGGCTGATCGATGCGGCGACAGCGGCATCGTCAGTCGATAGACTTCGGGCAGCACGCGTCCGTCGGGCAAGCCGGAAAGCCGGGCGACGACCTCGCTGTCAGTCTCCTCGTCGAGGCCCGATTGCACCGGCTTCCAGTAGAAGCCGTCGAGCAGCCCGGCAAGTCCGGCCGAAAATACTGTCTTGCCAATTCCGGTGTCTGTTCCGGTGACGACGATGCGTTTGGTCATGCTGTGGCCAACACCTCAACGAGAGCCTCGACCATGGCGGAAATGTCGGTCTCGTCGACGTTGAGCGTCAGCGAAATGCGCAGGCGCGATGTGCCCTCGGGCACCGTCGGCGGACGTATGCCGCGTATGTCGAAGCCGCGTGCCTGCAGGGCCGCCGCCACCGCCATGGTGCGCCCAACGTCGCCGATGACAAATGGCTGGATCTGCGAGCCGCTGGGTACGACGCCGCAGCGCTCGGCCAATTGGCGGCCGGCGCAGGCAACGCGTTCCTGCAGCTGAGCGCGGCGCATGGGCTCGTCGGACAGAATAGTCAGCGCTTCGCGCGCCGCGACCGCCATCAGCGGCGAGGGCGCGGTGGCGTAGATGAACGGCCGGCACCGGTTGACGAGATAATCGCACAGTGTCCTCGGCCCGGTGACGAGTGCACCGGATGCGCCGAGCGCCTTGCCGCATGAGTGGAGCGTGACGATGTTGTCGCGGCCTTGGCACGCGGCGGCCAGTCCCCGGCCGTCCGGTCCCCAGATGCCGGTGGCATGCGCTTCATCGACGACGATGAATGCCTGGTGCCGATCGGCCATCGCGACCAGGCTCTCCATCGGCGCGCGGTCGCCATCCATGCTGTAAAGGCTTTCGACGGCGATCCACACGCGCCCCGTGCCGCCTTCGGCGCGCCAGCGGGTGATTGCGTCCTCGACAGCGTCGACGTCGTTGTGCGCGGCCAGCTTGAACTCGGCGCGCCCGGCCTGCGCGCCCTCATGCATGCTGGCATGGGCGAGTTCGTCGAGGACCAGCAGGTCGCCTTTCTGCGGCAGCGCGGTCAACAGGGCGAAGTTGGCGATGTAGCCGCTGCCAAAGAACAGCGCACGGTCGGCGCCGAAGAATGCCGCGGCGTCCGCCTCCAGTTGCTCATGTTCCGGTGCGTTGCCGCGCAACAGCCGCGACCCGGTGGCGCCAACCGGCGTGCCCCGCGCAATCGCCGCCGCAACCGCTTCGCCAAGTCTTTTGGAGGCGGCAAGTCCGAGATAGTCGTTCGACGAGAAGTCGAGACCGGCGCGCGGTGCGAGCGTCCGCAACCGGTCCTTGCGCGCCAGTCCGCGCAAGGATGCGTCATAGCGGGCAAGAATTGCCTCGTTCATTGCGTGGCGAGTTCCATCGGCTCGATGCCGAGACGCTGGAACAGAAGGCTATCCTTGTCCTCGCCGGGATTGTCCGCCGTCAGCAGCGTGTCGCCGACAAAGATCGAGTTAGCGCCGGCAAAGAAGCACAACGCCTGCGTTTCGTCGCTCATCGCCGTCCTGCCGGCGGACAGCCTTACACAGGATTTCGGCATCATCACCCGCGCGAGCGCAACGATGCGGACGAAATCGATCGGATCGATGGCGTCGGCCGCGGCAAGCGGCGTGCCTTCGATGGGAATAAGCATGTTGATCGGCACGCTTTCCGGCGGCTCGGGCAGGTTCGCGAGCGTGACCAGCATGTCGATGCGATCGGTCTTTTCTTCTCCCATCCCGACGATGCCGCCGCAGCAGACTTTCATCCCAACCGCGCGCACGTGCCCAAGCGTTTCCAGCCGGTCGGCAAAAGTCCTGGTTGAAATAACCTCGCCATAGTAGCGCTCAGAGGTATCGATGTTGTGGTTATAGTAGTCGAGACCGGCCTGCTTCAGGCGAGCAGCTTGCTCAAGATCGAGCATGCCGAGCGTCATGCAGGTCTCCATGCCGAGCGCCTTGACGCCCTCGATCATGGCGACCACAACGTCCATGTCGCGCTCCTTGGGACTTCGCCACGCTGCGCCCATGCAATAGCGCGTTGCGCCGCCATCACGCGCCTTGGCCGCTTCGTCGATGACATGCTTGACGTTCATCAGCTTCGACGCCTTCACCCCGGTTTCGTAATGCGCAGACTGGCTGCAATAGCCGCAATCTTCGGGGCAGCCGCCGGTCTTGATGCTAAGGAGCCGCGACAGCTGCACTCGGTTTCGATCGAAGTTCTGGCGGTGGATCGTCTGAGCTAGGAACAGCAGATCGTTGAATGGCATGCCGTAGATGGCCTCAGCCTCTTTGCGGTTCCATCGCGGAGGCGTTCCATCGACCGATTGCATGGTCTGGTTCACGTCGAACTCCGAGTTCATTCCAACCGTCATCGTCAAACCTTTGTTGCTAGTCCGGTACGCCTTCAGGAGTCTGTCGACCGGCAAGCTCGGTCCGACTTGGCTTTGGAGCGCACTCGCTAAAAGGCGAGCTGCGGCACGTCTTTCCACCGCCTTCCTACGCCTGCCGAGCTGATGTTGCTCCTCATGCCGTAATCCTCAGTTCAAATGCTTGCAGATGTTCTGGTGGTCCGGCATGTCCAGGCCGATGTCGAGGATCGGGGCGCTGTGCGTCAGCCATCCCATGGAGATGAGATCGACACCGGTCGCCGCAATCGCCGCCGCCGTTTTCGGCGTCACCCGACCGGAAGCCTCGGTGATCGTACGGCCACCCACTATAGAAACCGCGCGGGCAAGATCCTCGACCGACATATTGTCGAGCAGCACCGCGTCAACACCAATCGCGAGCGCTGCATCGAGCTGCTTCAGCGTGTCGACCTCAACCTCGACCTTCACCATATGCCCTGCGGCGGCGCGCGCCCGCTCTATTGCTGTGCGGATATCGCCGGCGATCGCGATGTGATTGTCCTTTATGAGCACGCCGTCATCGAGGCCGAAGCGGTGATTGGCACCGCCGCCGACGCGCACGGCGTATTTTTCCAATACCCGCAGGCCGGGCGTCGTCTTTCGCGTCGATACGATCCTCGCCTTGTGACCGCGCACGGCCTCAACCATCGCCGCTGTGGCAGTGGCAATGCCGCTCAGCCGGCATAAGAAATTGAGGGCAGTGCGTTCGGCCGTGAGCAGGCCTCGCGCGGGTCCGGACAATCTTGCAATGGTTTCCCCGGCCCCGACATCGCTGCCATCAGGGCGCCAGATCTGGATGTTGATCGCCGGTTCCACGAGCAGGAAGGCGTACGAGACCAGATCGAGCCCGGCAACGACGCCCGCCTGCCTCGATCTGAGCACCAACGTGGCAGTGCAATCATGCGGGATAACCGCATCGCTGGTCAGGTCGCCGCATCTGCCCAGGTCTTCGAGGAGCGCACCGCGCACAATCGGTTCGATCAGGGTCGCGGGGAGGGGGGAGAATGAAATCACATCAGGTGCTCCGTATGGTAGCCCGGCAATCGAGTGCGGCCGCGGCCCGCATTGCGCTGTGCAGTGTCAGCCGTGATGGGCGCGCGTCGGCATCGTGGAGCGGGAAATCGGACCGACAGTGCGCGCCTCGACTCTCTTCCCGCCCCAGGGCCGCCACGGCGATCATCAGTGAGACCAAAGCCGGACCAGAGGCAGCGACATTGTCAGCTGCGATCGGCAGCAGGGTCGCCACCGCTTCGCGCATTGCCTCGCCGTCGCGGATGATACCCAGGGCGGCGGAGACAATTGGGCGGACCGCGGAAGCGTCTGGTCGTGGAGGGACGAATGTGGAGCATCTGCGCGGTCGCCGGGTATACGACGTGCCGGCAACGCTTTCGGCAACCCAGCTCGCGGTGACCGCCGCTTCGGTGAGCGAGTTGCTGGCCAGGCGGTTGGCGCCGTGCAGGCCGGTACAGGCGACCTCACCGCAGGCCCACAATCCCTCGATGGAGCTGCGGCCGGCGCTGTCTACGGCGACGCCGCCCATGTGATAATGTGCCGCCGGGCGCACCGGGATCGGGTCGGTCGCGGGGTCGACCCCTGCGCTCCGGCACAATTCGGCGATGCCTGGAAAACGCTTGCCAAATCTCGGGCCGAGACTTTGCCGTGCATCCAGGAATACGCGGCGTCCAACGGCAAGCTGGTGCCAAATGGCGCGCGCTACGACGTCGCGAGGCGCAAGTTCACCGCCAGGTGTGTCAGCGAGGAAGCGCTCTCCTCGCTCATCGATGAGCACCGCGCCTTCGCCACGCACGGCTTCGCTCACCAGCGGCATCGGCCGGCGCGGACCGTCGAGCGCAGTTGGATGGAACTGTATGAATTCCAAGTCGGCGAGTTCCGCCCCCGCCCATGCGGCGAGCGCCAGCCCGTGACCCCATGAGCCAGCGGGGTTTGTCGTGTCGCAAAACAGCCCGCCGACGCCGCCGGTCGCCAGCACCGCGCGACGCGTGGGCAGAGCGAGCGCGCCGGCTCGTCCTGCGGCGACCACGGCGATGACCGACCCGTCCTGCACGACCAGCCGGCGGACCTCCACATTTTCGATAGTGGTGATCGAGGCTGTACGCCGAACCGCGGCGATGAGCACGCGCACCAACTCGCGACCGGTGGCGTCGCCGGCTGCATGCACAATCCGCCGTCGCGAGTGTGCCGCCTCGAGCCCAAGTCGCAACGCGCGGTCAGGGTGCTGGTCGAAGGCGACGCCGAACCTTTGGATCGTCCTAATCGCTTCGGGTGCAGCTCGGACCACTCGCCGCACCGTGGCCTCGTCGCAGAGTCCGTCGCCGGCAGCTATCGTGTCGCAAAGGTGAAAATCCGGGCCGTCGTCGCCGCCGAGACTTGCCGCAAGACCGCCCTGGGCAAGCTCACTGCAGGCTCCGGTTCCAAGCGGCGCGTTGGTCAAAAGCACGACCGGTTCCGGCGCCAGATGAAGCGCCGTCATCAGGCCGGCAATGCCGCCACCGATGACGACCGGCGCCCCGGCGATGTCGCGAACCTCCAGGCTCATAGGGAAAGCATGCGCTCGACCGCGCGGCGGGCGGGGCCGGCAATTTCGGGATCAATCCGGACCTCATGCCGGTTCTGCTCGAGCGCGGCGCGAATGTTGGCCAGGTTGATGCGCTTCATGTGCGGGCACAGGTTGCATGGGCGAACGAACTCGACGTCGGGATGCGCGACCGCGACGTTGTCGCTCATCGAACATTCGGTCAGAAGGACGACACGCGTCGGTTTCTCCCGCTCGACATAATCCGACATCGCTGCGGTCGAGCCGGAGAACTCCGCCTCCGCGACAACGTCTGGTGGGCATTCTGGATGGGCCAGCACGATGACGCCTGGATGGGCATCGCGCAGTTCCCGAATGTCTGCTGCGGTGAAGCGCTCATGCACCTCGCAATGGCCTTTCCAGGCGATGATCTCGACGTCTGTATCGGCTGCCACGTTCCTCGCCAGATATTCGTCCGGCAGCATCAGCACACGCGCCACGCCAAGCGATTCCACCACCGCCTTCGCGTTGCCGGACGTGCAGCAGATGTCGGACTCCGCTTTTACGGCGGCCGAAGTGTTGACGTAAGTAACAACGGGGACCCCCGGATACCGCAGCCGCATTAGCCGCACGTCGTCTGCCGTGATCGATTCGGCCAGCGAGCAGCCGGCGCTGAGATCCGGGATGAGCACGGTCTTGTTCGGATTGAGCAGTTTTGCCGTCTCGGCCATGAAATGAACGCCGGCAACCACGATGATGTCGGCGTCGACCGTCACCGCCTTGTGGGCCAACGCCAGGCTGTCGCCGACGATGTCTGCCACGCAATGAAAAATTTCGGGCGTCTGGTAATTGTGCGCCAGCACCACCGCATTGCGCTCACGCTTCAGCGCTAAGATGGCTTCAATATCGCCGGCGAACGCGAGCCATTCAACGGGAGGGATCACCCGCCGGACACGCTCATACAGGGACGCAGCCATAGGTAACGCCCCAGCCATTGGCGCCTCGATTATATTCGGTTTGACAATAAGGGAATATGTCTACCTTGACTATAAGTATGTCAAGCCCGCGCCAGCGGTAATTTTGTCCCGGCGATAGCCCTGTCGTCGAGAACGGCATGGCGGAAGCGATAAAGCTTCGCCGGTCGGCCGCCCGTGTCGAGGGAGGTCTCCCCAGTCTCCTCAACAAGATCCTGCTGCTCGACCAGTCTCCGGAAGTTGGGCTTGTTGATGAGCCTGCCAGCCAGAGCTTCCACGGTTCGCTGCAGTTGCAGCAGCGTGAAGGAAGGCCGCATAAGCTCGAACACGACCGGCCGGTATTTGATCTTCGAACGCAGCCGCGCAATCCCGGTTGCCAGAATACGACGGTGGTCAGCGACCATTGGTTTGCCAGCCGCGGCCGCAATCGCGTCCCTGCCGCCACCGGCCTCTTCAATCAGAGCAGCTTCATAGAGCAACTCGTAGCGTTGGAGCGTGAGTTCCTCGTTCCAATGGCGGTCGTCGAAGCCGAAGGCTATCGCAGCGCGCTGCCGGCGCTCGCGTTGAGTGGTCGGCTCGCTGGCGCCGCCGGCCCACTCAATCAGGCGGGGCCGCAATCTATCGAGCAGCACAGGCGGCGTGCCGAAGCGGTGGTCCTCCCAGGGAAAATATTCGTACCAACTTTGCCAGCCGCACGCGGCCGAGTTCGTTGCCTGTTCCTTCCTGGTCAATGCGAGATAGCTGATTGAGATGACGCGCTGGTGGCGCTCAGTGCCGATGCGATCGCGATCGGCGAAGGTGTAGAGTTGCTCGATGTATCCCAGTGCATGGCCGGTCTGCTGCTCCACCCACCCCCTCAAACCCGACTGCAGCGATCGATGCTCAAGCGCAAAAGGTCCAGAAGGGAGGGTGTCCGCATGACCGACGGTGAGGACACAGGGCTCACTGTCGTTTACGGCGACCACGACGGCAGTCAGGTCCACTTTGGCTTCGTCAGCTTTGACGGCGGCTTTGCCTTTCTTGGTTCTTCTTGTCTGAGGATCCATGTTTGCGAAAGTGGGTTGGCCCAACGGAGCGCCTTAATCGATTGAATGTAACCTTGGCAGCCAGCACGTCAACACCGTACTACTCAAGCACTGTTTTTAGCTCTTCGCAGTCGCACAAAAATATGCCAAACGCGACACCCGCTGTTGGTAACGTAAGGGAAGGGGGCGTCGGTTGAGCGCGGCTGGTGAGATAAAAGGGATTAACCCTCCAGATATTCGATTGCGAAAAGGCCAAACGCCACTTGTATGCTTGACGGCCTACACCACGCCGGTCGCGAGGCTACTCGATCGCCACTGCGACATCGTTCTTGTCGGCGACAGCGTCGGCATGGTGGGCACGGCCTGTCGTCGACGCTGGGCGTCACGCTCGACATGATGATCATGCACGGACAGGCCGTTCGCCGCGGCCTTGAACACGCGCTGATGGTCGTCGACCTGCCCTTCGGTTCCTACGAGGAAAGCCCAGAGCACGCTTTCGGCAACGCTGCGCGCGTGATGGGTGAGACCGGTTGTTCAGCGGTGAAGCTCGAGGGCGGCGAGACCATCGCGGAAACCATCCGCTTCCTTACCGCGCGCGGCGTACCTGTCATGGCCCATGTGGGGCTGACGCCGCAGGCGGTAAACACGTTCGGAGGCTATCGTGTGCAGGGCCGGGGAGCCGATGCAGAGCGGATCAGGCGCGACGCCAGGGCGGTAACCGAGGCGGGCGCCTTCTCCTTGGTGCTCGAAAAGATACCGGAGCAGCTTGCACGGCAGATAACCGCCGATATCGACATACCCACCATCGGCATCGGTGCCTCGCCAGCTTGCGACGGCCAGATTCTGGTGAGCGACGATATGCTCGGGCTCTTCACCTCATTTCGGCCGAAGTTCGTCAAACGCTATGCCGAGCTCGGTGAGCAGGCTGAGGCGGCAATCGCCGCTTACGCCACCGATGTGCGGAACCGGCACTTTCCGGCGGTCGAACATCTCTATGTCAACGCCTTGAAGGCCGGAGACTTCACATGAGCGTGCCGATCGCTCGAACTGTGAGCGAGCTGCGCGCCGTCGTTGCGCAATGGCGTCGCTCGGGTGCCACGATCGGTATTGTGCCGACCATGGGAGCCTTGCACGACGGGCATCTGAGCCTTGTGCGGAAGGCGCTTGAAAGGGCCGAGCGGGTGATCGTGACGCTGTTCGTAAACCCCAAGCAGTTCAACAGCCCCGCCGACCTGATTGCCTATCCTCGGACGGAAAGCGAAGATGCTGCCAAGCTCGCGCCGCTGGGCACGCATCTGCTCTATGTGCCGGACGCAGAGGAAATGTACCCGGCGGGCTTCGCCACGGTCGTTTCAGTGTCCGGCATCAGCGAATGCCTGTGCGGCGCATTCCGGCCCGGCCATTTCAATGGCGTGGCGACGGTCGTGGCCAAGCTCTTCCTGCAGGCCGGCGCTGACTTCGCCTTTTTTGGCGAAAAGGATTTTCAGCAACTTCAGCTTGTCAGGCGCTTGGTCCGGGACCTCGACATTCCGATCACTATTGTGCCCTGTCCGACAGTCCGCGAAGCCGATGGTCTTGCGCTATCGTCGCGTAACGTGCGGCTCTCCCCAGCCCAACGCGCCATTGCCCCAAAACTAGCATCGGTCCTGCTCGATACGGCCGAGCGGCTTGCACGCGGCTCTCCCATCCTGCCTACGCTTGATGAAGCGCGTGCAACAATTCTGGCTGCCGGCTATCGCGAGCTCGAATACCTGGAGCTTCGCGGAGAAACAGACCTGCAATCGTTAGCAAGCCTTGACCGACCGGCACGCTTGCTTGCTGCGGCTTGGCTTGGCGACACGCGGCTCATCGATAACGTCGCAATATCACCCATCGGTAGTTGGTCAGGTGCGCGGAGCTCTCTCCAATCGGAAGCAGCACAGCAATTGCGGTGATGACGGCGGCGCGTCGTACGCCCTGCAGGGACAGGCCATCATTTAGAACCACGTCTCCGCCCGGCTTCCAGCAACCTCCGCGAGGTAGGCAAAGCGCAGATGCATCGCGTATTTGAAACCTTGGTCGAGCAACTCTCTGCAAGCGTCGATGCCGTCGATCTCCATGAGGCAATGGCGTCCGCCGCAGCCGGGTTCGACTTTCCGTTCTTCGCTTATTTCACCTACCCATCCGCTTCCGGCGACACGCCGCGATTGATCTCGAATTATCCATCATCATGGACATCACATTACCTGCAACTGCGCTACCACAGCGTGGATCCCGTGATCCTGCGGGGACTGCGAGGCTGGGATACCTTCGACTGGGGTGTGGACCGCGATCACCGTTATTTGCCGACCTCGCAGCAGGAAGTCCTGGAAAAAGCAGCTGAGTTCGGCATTCGCGGCGGACTGACCATGTCGATGCATGATCATCGCGGCCGGTTCGCCGCACTGACCTTCGCCTCCAACGAGGCGCATCCGCCACTTTTGAGGTCGCTGACGCGCTACGAAAAAGCAATGCAGTTGGTTGCGATCAACGTTCATATCCATGCCCGGCGCAGGCTCGCCGAAGATTGCGTGGTAGATGGCATAACGCTCACCCCGCGGGAGTTCGAGTGCCTGAAATGGGCGGCGTGCGGCAAGTCGGCCTGGGATATCAGCCAGATTCTCGGTGTCTCGAAACGCACCGTGACCTTCCATCAGGAAAACGCCAAGGCGAAGCTTGGCGTGCGAACCATCAACCAGGCCATAGTGCGGATGGCTGCTCGGGCGAGATCCTGATCCTCTCCAAGGCTAGCTGTAAAGGTCTACAGGCTGCATTCATGACGGCTTTGCCCTTCGATTGCGTGGACACATCCCGCACGGAGACGACAATGATGCAGCTGATAACACCCGACTGCTACGCCGAGTTCGCGAGCGAACTCAGGGAAATGCACGGGCTTAGGTATCGGGTTTTCAAGAAGCGGCTCGATTGGGAAGTGCAGACCGAAGGCGAAATGGAAACGGACCCGTTTGACAGCCTGAACCCCGTCTACCTACTTCTCAAGGGGTCCGATTGGCGAACTTGCGGCTGCGTCCGCCTTTTGCCGACCACCGGACCGACTATGTTGCGCGATACGTTTCCGGCGCTGCTGGATGAGATGGTGGTCCCTGCGAGTGCCGATATCTGGGAGAGTAGTCGTTTCGCGCTCGATCTCCCTGCGACAGCGCCGAAGGCTGCTGGCGGCCTGGCACAAGCAACCTACGAGCTCTTCGCGGGCATCATCGAATTCGGCTTGGCCAACAATCTCTCCGGGATCGTAACGGTGACAGATACGCGCATCGAAAGGATCCTTCGTCTCGCGACCTGGCCGTTGTCACGTATCGGACAGCCCCAGCAGGTCGGCAACACCGAGGCAGTCGCCGGCTTCCTCGAGATTTCCTACGCCAGTCTCTTGCGCATCCGCTGGAGGGGACGCCTGAACGGGCCGGTGTTGTGGCAACCAGTTCTCGTCCAATCGGCATAGCGCCTGCGGATGGTCAGCCGTGACCTGGGTTAAGTCTGCTCACGGCCGCCACCGCCCGCCGTCAAGCTGAGCGGACCCGGCCCCACGAGCATTCGACTGTTCCGGTCGATCGACTCGCGCGGCCGGACTTCGGATTTCCGTAGGCGCAACCCGCAGTCCAGCGTGAGCACGCCAAAGTGGCGCCCGTCCGCTTGGAAAGAAGCCAATGTGGCTTCTGAGATCGCCTTGGAATATTGGACCGGCCGCCGTGAGCGATCCCAACCTCAAACCTTTGCCGGTATGCCGGTTTGGCCGGACCGTCGGCCAGTCGGAGCAGTCCCCCGATAAGGACCCGAGCTGACGCGCGATCCAACAGCGCCCAAGCCTATGCTATGTGCATTACCGTTCGGTTGGCCATATCGTCCAAGACCGCATGAAGAAGCCTTCCAACCTCCTGCGCAGCGAACTCTGGCGCAATTCCTACATCGGACAATTGAATGAGCATTTTCTTGGCAGCACAGCGCCAGAACGCACTCGCCGCCTCGCCGTTCTTGGTCTCGAGGGCCTGGGCGATACTTTCGACCAATGTGCGTCGCCGATGCAGCGGAAATACGCAAATGTTTGAGTCATGCATCAATCACCTCACAGTTTCAGTTCCACAAAGAAAACACCGGCGTCTTCAAAAGCGCCGCTTAGCGCGGTGACGGTTCGCGGCGACATGACGAGTTCCACTTCCCCTCGACAAGCCATTGGGCGATGAGCCGCCGGACCGCACATCCGGACCGCACATAAGGTGAACCACCATTGCTGATCCGGCTGCGTTTCCTGTGCCGTTCCGCGACGAGGCGTTCCAGCCCGAATTGACGTCCAATGACTTGATTTCTGAAAGGGCAGGGCGGCACGAATCACCCGACTGTTCCGCCGCTTACATTCCTGCGAGCTTGTGTATGAATGATTAAAGCGTGCCCGAGCCGTTCTTGGTGGCCGCAGAAGGGAATCATGTCATCCGCGCCTATCGTAAGGCCGCGCGACTTCTAGCATGGCTGCACTGCCCCGACAGGGCTTTGCAATCGCGCGTTTCGAAGCCTATGCTTGGCATCGGCCGTCAGTTACTTCGGATGCAGCCGACAGTAAGAGGTACGCGCTCTTGCCCGCATGAGAGAGAGCCTTGCCCGAATCCCTTTTTCGCAACCGGGTGCTGAAATCCCTTTCGCCGGAGGACTTCGCGCTGTTGCGACCATCGCTGCATCGCGTCGAACTGGACATCAAGGCTCAGTTGGAGATCGCGCATCAGCCGATCAGGAATGGATATTTTCCCGAGAGGGGCATCGCCTCGGTGGTCGCCACCATGACCGGCGGACGGCAATGTGAAGTCGGCATTATCGGATATGACGGGATGACAGGAATTGCCCTCATTCTCGGACAGGACAGCTCTTCCAACGAGACCTATATCCAGGTCGCAGGCAATGGCTGGCGCCTGCCGGTTGAAATCATTCGTCCTGCGGTTGCGGAAAGCCCGTCGCTGCGCACGTCAGTGCTGGACTATGCCCACGCGTTCCTTGTCCAGTCGTCCCGGACGGCACTGGTCAATGGCCACTCCAAAATCGAGGAACGGCTGGCCCGCTGGTTGCTGATGATCCATGACCGCTCTGACGGAGACAAGATCTACCTGACGCATGAATTTCTGGCGACCATGCTCGGCGCCCGCCGTCCCGGGGTCACCACGGCCCTGCAAATGCTTGAATATCGAGGACTTGTCCGTCCCAAGCGCGGCGAGGTCACGATTATCGACCGCGTCGGATTGATGGAACTCACGCATGGCGCTTACGGCGAGGAGGAGCAACGTTATTTCGGCCTGGCCACCGCTGCCTGATTGTCCGGTATCGGACATAGGCTTGAAGGCTGCCGAACTCCCGTCCTAGATCGTGTCAGTCAGAGTTTCAGGGAGGCGGGTGAAAAAGCCGCCGAAGCCTATGTTCTGTCCAGAGGCAAGGCCCGGTTCCTCTCCACCGCCCAGGCGATCCGCGCCATTCGAACGCTTATGCCGGCGTGCAAAGCGACCGATCGCGAGTTGAGGAATTGGTGGCGGCGACGTCCATCGTTCACGGTGTGCCCGTCGCCTTCGACGCAAAAACAGCCGAGGGAGTAGAACCACGGCTGCATTCCTAGGAGGGCATGCCGCGCCGTCCAGACTGTCAGATCGGGCATTCGTCAGATGGTTGTCCGCTAACTTAACTGGCAGAGTCTACAGGACGTGTCCAGCATTGCGAACTCACCGATCGCTTGGCGGCCAAAGCTGCCGGCAAGCGATCGCCTCATCCAGCCGTCTGCACCATCTCATCACAGACATCATCGGTGATGCTACCTGCCCAGCATATGTCCAGCATTTCGCAGGGCGGCCAGAAGGAGCCTCGCATAGCCTGTGACATCGATCTGGGCCTGCATGGACAGGGGCATGCTGGTCCAGTTCTCCAATGGTGCAATGAAAGGTGAGAAGGTGCCATTGACAAGGCAACAGCAGCTAACAAGGCCCTCTCGGTCCAATGCCACCACACCGATCTTGTCGCCTGGATATCCAATGGCTGCGACTCGCTGGACCTCCAGGTCACCGTCAACCCGCACGTCGAAAAGAAGGCTACCACGGCTCCTCGTGGCTATCTCAGCCGCCTTCTCATCAAAGCTTGAAGAGAGCAAGCGGACGCTTTCCACCGCCATCTGGAAAATCACCAAATCCAGTTCATTCACGGCCATATGGGCAATTGCGCGCAATGGGTGGTGATTGCAATGACACACACTGCTTGTTCACAGATGTCGGTCACGAACGATCATTCGTCGGGTTCCGGTTCCGACCAACGGTGTGGCCACCTGATCGTGCTGCGGTTCGAACATTCCTAACGCGAGCCGAGCGCTGTTGATGAGGATGGAGTCTAGGTCTCGGGCCCTGCCTCGCGGCTTGCTCATCCTTGGCAGACCCCTTGCAACGCCGCCGCGATGGCGCAAACGCCAGATGACGCTGATCCATCGCTTAATCGTGAACTGAGCTTCTGAACACCCTTGGTGGGACAGCAGGGTGGAAGGGCTTGACCAACGCTGCCGCCGTTTTCGAAGAGGGCCCGTCCTCGATTGAATCTTTGGAGCCCCGTGCGGCGCGCAGGAAAATGTTGACCATCTGGACGCAGGTCCCAGACCCCAAGGCAAACAGGGAACCTTCCAGCCAGCCAAGCTGCGCCGAAGCAAAGAGCGACCTTTGGAATTCCCAAGAACGGACCCTTCCATAGTTGACTGGCAACCGCAGCGCGAGTGCGGGAGAGCGAACAAGCACTGCGTGAGAGGTCCTGCGCGTTTTCCCCTCTTTGCTATTTGGCACATCGCTTGCGCCGAAGTGGGCGCAGCGTTCGACCGGAGCACTGCATGGGAGAAGGAGGAGCCCCACCCCGATCCGGTCAAGGAGAGAAACGGTGTTGGTTCCACAAGTCCCCATAGCCAACGCAGCGGCCCGCAAGCGCCATTTTGCCCGGGCCTACGTGCAGATGCTTGCCGCCATAATCCTGGGTGCTGCAATCGGCTATTTCCATTTGGAGACCGGCCAGAGCCTGAAGCCGCTCGGCGATGCCTTCGTCGATGTCGTCAAGATAATCACCGTACCTGTCATCTTCCTGACAATAGCGACCGGCATTGCCGGCATGAGCGATCTGCAGAAGGTCGGCCGAGTTGCCGCCAAGGCGATGGTTTATTTCCTCACCTTCTCGACACTTGCACTCGTTGTCGGACTGATTGTCGCGAATATCGTTCAGCCTGGCGCCGGCCTCAACATCGATCCGGCCTCGCTCGATGTCCAAGCCGTTAAGGGCTATGTGGCCACGGCTCACGAGCAGTCCGTGACCAGCTTCCTGATGAACATCATCCCATCAACCATTGCCAGTGCCTTCGCGGAAGGCGACATCCTGCAAGTCTTGTTCTTCTCGGTCCTGTTCGGCGCGGTCTGCCGCTACAACGGCCGCTCGATCTTCTCTCTCGTCCGATACATCAAGGACGAGCTGCTGCTCGCAACGTCCTCCTCGGAGGCCGCGCTGCCCTCGCTCATGGAGAAGATGGAAAAGGCCGGCGCCACGCATTCGGTCGTGGGTCTCATTCCATTCAATCTGGACGGCACGAATATGATGCTCGCCGCCCTCTTCATCGCCCAGACGACGAAAACTGATCTGCCGATCGGCTGCCGGATCCTCATGCTGTTCGTCGCATTGTTCCCTTCGAACGGAACAACCCGCATTACCGGTGCAGGCCTCGTCACAATGGCTGCAACGCTCTTTCTTGTTCCGGCCGCACCGGTCACCTCCGTGGGTCTTATTCTTGGCGTCGATCAGCTTATGTCCGAATGCCACGCGCTGACGATATTTCTCCGCAGCGTAGCGGCAACGCTGGCTGTCGCCCGGTCTGGGGCGAGCGGGATAAACGACGATTCGGGGAGCGCCTCACTAGCGGACCGTTCAGCGCTCTGGCGGTGGACGGTCAAGTCGCCCGGCGTGGTGAACGCAGTTCCCCGCGCGAACGACGCTCAGCTATTGGGGTGGGCCCGATGGCGCAAAGCCGTATTTGAGAAACCGCCAGATCGCACCCGCACCTGTGCGCCTGTAGCAACTGCGGGGCACGATCAAAAGCGACCCATTTTACACCGAAAAGGCGGGCCGTTGCTGCCACGCCGTCCATGGATTGGAGCCTCATGTCTAAGACAACGGCCACCACTCTCGCGGTTCTCCTTTTTCTCCTCGCGGTGCTGCTTTCCGTGCTGGCGAGCCATAATAGCGCGCACCCGCCGCGGGAAAGGCCGCCCCCGCCCATGCAGTCGTGCCAATGGACAGTCAAAAGTGGAGCGGCGCACTCGTCAACGACCCCGCTTCGCCAAATCGCCGGCAACCCGGAAGGTCCGGGGACCCTTCAGCGCTCTGCCGGGCGGACGGTCAGTCGCCCGGCGTGGTGAATGGCGGTCGCGGTTGCCCGGCCCGCGCGAACGACGCTCAGCTGGGTGGGGTGGGCCCGATGGCGCAAGGCCATCTTTCCAGAAACCGCCAGAGCGCACCGGCATCTATAGCTGTGCGCCCTCGCGACTGCGCCCTGTGGCAAGTGCGGGGCTCGATCAAAAGCATTTTACACCAAAAGGCGGGCCGTTGCTGCCACGCCGTCCATGGATTGGAGACTCATGTCTAAGCCGACTGCCATCACTGTCGCAGCTCTTCTTTTACTCCTCGCCGTGCTGGCGAGCCAATATAGCGCGAACCTGCACCGGCAGGCGTGGTCGATCGACAGGCAAAAGTGGAGCGGCGCATTCGACAACGACCCCCTTCGCCAATCGCCGGCAACCCGCAAGGCGATGCCGTTCTGGTCATATTCAATGACTACCACAACTGTCCGCATTGCAGACTGGCAGATCTCAACTACCAAAAAGCCTTCAAGAATGATCCCAATCTGAAGCTTGTGATCAGACGGTTCCCGGTCCTGGGACCGGATTCCCAATCGCACTCGCCTCGAGAAAACAGGGAAAGTTCGACGAATTCCACCGCGCCCTTATGACTTCCCCCAGTTGGATCATTGAAAGGATCACTCTCAAGATCGCAGCGCGTGTGGGCCTTGACGTGGAGCAGCTCAAGCGGGAATGCAAGATCCGGCCATCGCAGATGAACTTGCGCGCGTCCGCGCACTCGCGAAAGGTCTGCACATCGACCGTACGCCCGCGTTGGTGGTCGGCGATATAGTGATCGCCCAACTGGTCGACATGGCCAGCTTGCAACGCTTGCTCGCCGATGCGCGCTCAAAGCGTGCAGGCTCTCGTGCGGGGCAGCATCTGTAGATCGGCCACGCTGTTGTTGCCGGAGCGTGCCGTTTGTGGCAGCTGGCTTTGCTGTTGCTCCTCGGCATCTTGTTGCGGTCATCCAGCTGCCGTGGGCGCCAACAACAATCCTGAGCGCCCGCGCCTGAAGGCGCTGGCCGGGTGCTCGTGAACCGAGCCCGCTTATCTTCGCCAGGCTCAGGCGGTCTTGGCCCTGCGGCTTCGCCCCCTGGCGCGGGGCAGCCTTCGGCTGCTGACGGTCGCCGGCCTGTCGGCCGGCGTCGTTTTTATCGTGGCCTTCCCCGGTGGCGCAGGGCGGGCAGCACTCCCTTCTAGGCCCGCCGCGGCGTCCCGCAACCCTTCGCTTTCGCTTCGGGTCCTCCACTCCGTTCCGGTCCTGCGGATGCAGTCCGCCTCCGACGTCGGGCCTTTCCGGTCGCTTTCGCCGCCCACCCCGCTTCCGGGGAGGGCGCGATTGAAGAGCGGAGGACATCACGATGCGTGCAAACAACAAACGTTGCGGCAGCCGACAGGCTGGCGCAGAGAGTGGCGGGCGCACCGGCGCCAGCCTTTATCAGGAAATCACCGACCGCATCATTGCCGAACTGGAGCGCGGCACCGTGCCATGGGTCAAGCCGTGGGGCAGGGCAAGGACAGGCCTCGGTCTGCCGCGGAATGCGGCCACCCAGCGCCGATATTCCGGCATCAATATCCTGATCCTGTGGGGCGGGGTCATCGATCGCGGTTTCCCCAGCCAGAACTGGCTCACCTTCCGGCAGGCGCTTTCCCTAGGTGGCAATGTCAGGAAGGGTGAGCACGGCACCACCATCGTTCACGCTGACCGCTTTGTTCCCAAGAACGAAAAGCAACGCGCCGACACCGATGGCGACGAACCGCAGGCGGTGCCCTTCCTGAAGCGCTTTACCGTCTTCAATGTCGCGCAGTGCGATAATCTGCCCGAACATCTTTATGCCGCCGGCGAGCCTCTGCCTGAGCGCGAGATGGTCCCGCAGGCCGAGGCGCTCATTCATGCAACCGGCGCTGATTTTCGCATCGGCGGCGAGCGCGCCTTCTACATGCCCGGCAGCGACACCATACAGGTGCCGCCGCAGCCGGCTTTCTTCCACCAGATCGACTATTACCGGACCTGCTTTCACGAGCTTGGCCACTGGACCGGCCACCCGACGCGACTCGCGCGCGACCTGTCCGGCTCCTTCGGGTCCAACACCTATGCGCGCGAGGAACTGGTCGCCGAAATCGCATCAGCCTTCATCTGCAGCAGTCTCGGCATCGAGCCGACCGTGCGCCATGCCGACTACATCGGCTCATGGCTGACGGTTTTGCGCGAGGACAACCGCGCCATCTTCCGCGCCGCAAGCCATGCCTCGAAAGCCGCCGATTTCCTGCTTGGCCGCAATGCCGATGTCGAAGGCGAGGCACATGCCGAAACCGCCTATGGAAGCGCGCAATCATCACACGCGGCCGCCTTGCGCCTCTGATGACGCAAAAGCCGCGCAACCAACTCGACAGTTCTTTTGAGGTTGCGCTAACATGGCCGGCGTTGGCGCCGATCGTTTATCGGATCGAGGTTCGCAAAAAAAGGGCGGCATTGCTGCCGCCCCTCGTTGCGAAAGCTGCCAGAGCTGGATTAGAAATCCATACCGCCCATGCCGCCCATGCCGCCCATGCCGCCGCCACCCATGCCGCCAGGCATGCCGCCGCCGCCAGCCGACTCCTTCTTCGGAGCCTCCGCGATCATGGCTTCGGTGGTGACCAGCAGGCCGGCCACCGAGGCCGCGTCCTGGAGAGCGGTGCGGACAACCTTGACCGGATCGACGATGCCCATGGCGATCATGTCGCCATATTCGCCGGTCTGGGCGTTGTAGCCGAAGGTCGCGCCCTTGTTCTCAAGGATCTTGCCGGCAACGATCGATGCTTCCGCACCGGCGTTGGCCGCGATCTGGCGGGCCGGAGCCTGCAGCGCACGACGAACGATGTTGATGCCGGCGGCCTGGTCGGCATTGACGCCGGTGGCCTTGATGTTGGCCGAAGCGCGCAGCAGCGCGACGCCACCACCAGCAACGATGCCTTCTTCGACGGCCGCGCGGGTCGCGTTGAGGGCGTCATCGACGCGGTCCTTCTTTTCCTTGACTTCGACTTCCGTCGCACCGCCGACGCGGATCACCGCAACGCCGCCGGCGAGCTTGGCCAGACGTTCCTGCAGCTTCTCCTTGTCGTAGTCCGAAGTGGTCTCTTCGATCTGCTGCTTGATCTGGGCAACGCGGCCCTGGATCTCGGCCTTCTTGCCGGCGCCGTCGACGATGGTGGTGTTCT
>SAPZ01000023.1 GCA_004020875.1 Mesorhizobium sp. | reverse complement strand
GCGCAAGGCGCGGGCCGCGCGCCGCGTCGGCACATAGATGGTGGCGTCGGCGAGTGCCAACGGCTCGCCGTCGAAACGGAAGCCGGGAATCAGCCGTCCGTCGAGCAACGTCTCCGCCAGCGTCGGCAGGAACGGCGCTCCGGGCGGGATGGAAAGGACGCGGCGCGCGCCGCTCATACCGCATTAGATCGCCGTGCGCCCGTTTGGGCGCACAAAGGACGATCTAACCCTTTGACTCTACGCATCGTGCTTTCCGAAAATCGGAACCGATTTTCGGGCCGATGCGGATGCGAGCGCGCCGGCCACGGCTGCTTCGGCGGCGGGAATGGCGTCGGGCGTGCCGACGGTGATCCAGCGTCCGTGCATCTTCATGCCGAAAAGGCGCCCGGCGGCGATCGCCTTGTCGAAATAGACGTTGAGCGAATGTGAGCCTGTGGGAGCATCCTTGAAGATGCGCGGATGGATGATGGCGGCGCCGGCATAGATAAGGCCCGCCGGATCGCCCTTAGAGCGCGTGAGCGCTCCGTCCGGCGCCACCAGGAAGTCGGTGCCGACGCAGTGCCCGGTCGCTGAGTCGAGATCGGTAAGCATCAGCAGAATATCCATTCTGGCGGCGTCCCATGCAAGGGCAAGGCGCTCGAGGCTGGGTTCGCCTTTGTCGATCCAGAAGGTGTCGGCATTGATGATGTAGAACGGTTCGTTGCCCAGAAGCGGTAGCGCCTTGACGATGCCGCCCGCCGATTCCAGCAGCGCTTCGCGCTCGTCGGAGATGACGATCTTCGGTGCGCGTCGATGGGCGACATGGGCGACGATCTGCTCGGACAGGTAGTGCACGTTGACGACAGCCCTGGCGACGCCGGCCGCCTCCAGGCTGTCCAGCCCCCAGTCGAGCAGGGTCTTGCCGGCGATCTTCACCAGCGGCTTGGGCATCGTGTCGGTGATCGGCCGCATGCGCTTGCCCAGCCCGGCCGCCAGCACCATCGCGGTCTTCGGCGTCATGGTTGGGGGCTTCATGGGACCCGTTCCTCGAGCAGGCCATGGGCCATGTAGAATTCCTTCAGGCCGGCCAGCGCCGGATGCGCCAGCGACCGCCTCAGATAATCGCGGATACGCGGCAGGTGCTTCAGATAGTAAGGCTTGCCGTCGCGCTTTTCGAGCCGCACGAAGATGCCGAGGATCTTCGAATTGCGCTGTGCCGCCATGATCGCATAGGCCTCGGCGAAGCCGGCCTCGTCGAAGGCGCCGGCGGCGTGCCGCGCCGCGACATAGGCCGCCACCGTCCGCCGCTCGATCTCCGGCGAGACGGTGACGCGCGCATCCATGGCCAAGGAGGCGACGTCATAGGCGGCCGGTCCGATCAGGGCATCCTGGACGTCGACGATGCCGAGCCGATCCAAGCCGGAGCGCTCCGCGCGCCAGATGATGTTGGGCGAATGGAAGTCGCGCAGCATCAGCGTGTATTCGCTGCTTGCGAGGCGGTCGAGAAGGGCATTCCACATCTGGTGATAGCCCGCCCGCAAATCGTCGTTTGCCGGCTCGCCGGTGATCCACGGCACATACCAGTCGACCAGAAGATCGGCCTCGATCAGCATGGCGTCCCGATCGAAAGGTGGCACGCCGTGGACCACGCCCGGCGCCGCCTCCATGCGCGTGGGCCAAGCCTTGCCATGCATCATGGCAAGCAGCTCCGCCGCCGCTTCGTAGCGTTCGGCGATGGGCTGGCCGTCGCCGCTCAAAAAGCCTTCCGAACCGAGATGCTCGAGGAGCAGAAAACCCTGGTCGAGGTCCTGGGCATGGATCACCGGCACGCTGACCCCGTTCGCGAGCAGCGCCTTGTCGATGGCGACGAAGGCGGCGACGGATTGCGCCGTATGGGCGATCACCGCGTAAGGCTTGCCGTCGCGCACCGGCGGGCCGAGCACGAGGCGCGGCGAGTTCATCAGCACGCGCGGCGGCTCGCCAGGCAGCGAGACGATTTCATAGGAGCGGGCGGAAGCGTCGCCGACGAAGTGGCGGCGGCTGGCCTCGCCCCATCCGGCGGATGCCAGGAAATCGCGCATCGCCAGCGACCGCCCCAGGCGATCATAGGCCGGTCCCTGTCCCGACAATCTCGCCACGCGGCCCTCGCCATGTTCCGCGAGATCGACCCACAGCGCGTTTTCCGGCAATCGGTCTCCGGCCCGTTCCGGCCATTCGATCAGCGCCGCGCCTTGGCTGAGCGCATCGTCGAGGCCGAGCTCGTCGAGTTCCTCCGGCGCCGACAGCCGGTAGAGGTCGAAATGATGCACCGGAACGCGCGTCTCATAGCTCTGCACCAGCGTGAAGGTCGGGCTCGGCACCTCGAGACCGGTATCGTCGGCCAGCGCCCGGATCAAGGCGCGGGCCAGCGTCGACTTGCCGGCGCCAAGATCACCTTTCAGCGCGATCGCATCGCCGGCGCGCAACGCCATGGCGAGATCCTCGCCAAACCTTGCCGTTGCCGCCTCGTCGGCGAGAAAACGCTCAAGCACCATCCCTGTCATATAGGTTGCGCTACTCGGCCGCGTCGCGGATGCCCGCGGGCGTATCCGGGATTCCGGAAGGCTTGTCCGGGAAGGTGCAGATCACCGTGGTGCCCCTGTCCTGACCGGTCTCGATGCGCACGGTTCCGCCATGCAGCTCGACGAAGCTCTTGACGATCGAGAGCCCAAGCCCGGCGCCGCGCCGCCGCCCGCCATTGGCGCGCGGCTCGAAGCGGCGGAAGACCGATTCCAGCACATCCGGCGGCATGCCGGGGCCGTCGTCATGCACCGAGAACTCGACGCTTTCGGCCAGCCGCCGACAGGCCAATGTGATCGTGCTTGCCTCCGGCGCGTAGTTCGCCGCGTTGCTGAGCAGGTTGTAGAGGATCTGGCGGATGCGTGTCTCGTCGCCGTGGAAGCTCGCCGGCGCCTTCGCCGCGTCGATCGCGAGCTTGATCCGGTGCTCATCCAGCCGGTCGGCGACCAGTTCGGCGGCCGCGGCGATCGTACGGTCGATGTTCATCTCGGAAATGTCGAGCTGCATAATTCCGGCGTCGACTGTGGCGAGGTCGAGAATGTCGTTGACGATGGTGAGCAGCACCGATGACGACGAGCCGACATGCTCGACATATTCGCGCTGCTTCGGCGTCAGCGGTCCGGTCGCGGGCAGCGACAGAAGCTCGGTGAAGCCGATGATGTTGGTCAGCGGCGAGCGCAGCTCATAGGACACGTGCTGCACGAATTCGTTCTTCAGCTGATCCGACTTCTCCAGCGCTTCGTTCCTGTCCTTCAGCGCCCGCTCGACATTGACGGTGTCGGTGACGTCGACGAAGGTGATCATCACCTGCCCGTTGGGCAGGTGGATCACCGCGTAGCTCAGCACGTTGCCGTTCACCAGCTCGATCTGGCCGCGGCGGTCGCGGCGCTCGTCGTCGAAGCCGGTAACCGCGGCGACGAAGCCGCCCCACGGGCTGTTCGCGGCGCGCTGGTCGCACAGGTCGCGGATGGCCGAAACATGGACATTGGGTTTGACCGCTTCCGCCGTCAGCCCCCACAGCGCGACGAAAGCCGGATTGGACAGGCGCAACCGCCCGTCCGGACCGAACACGACCACGCCTTCGGCGAGGTTGTCCAGCGTTTCGCCCTGCACCCGCACGGCGGTCTGGTAGCGGCTTTCGAGATCCATCTTCTCGGTCAGGTTCTCGAACACCCAGGTGACGCCGCCCTTCGGCTGCGGGTTCGCCACCACGCGGATCGTCTTGCCATCCGGCAGGTGCCACCAATGCTCCTGCGATTCGACGGCGCGGTAGGCGCTGAGCAGATTCTCCTTCCAGCGCCGCCATTCCGGCTGCTCGGCGATCCTGCCCTCGCTGCGCAGCCGGTCGAGCAGCAGCGTGTTGGAGGGAGCGCTGAGCAGGAAGCCGGAGTCGAGGCCCCACAGCTTTTGGAAAGCCTGGTTGAAGAAGCGCAGCTTTTCGTCGGTGTCGAAGATCGCCACCGCGGTGTTCAGCTGGTCGAGCGTGTCGGCATGGCTGCGCACGGTCCGCTCATATTCGGCGCGAATCGTCTCGGCAGCGCTTGTGTCGCAGGCAAGCCCCGCCGAACCATCGGCGCCGGCGAAGTCGGTGACCGCGAACATGCGACGGTCGCCATCGATCACGGTGGAAAGCGTCTGTTCGAAGACCGGCCGTGTCTTGTGCTGCTCGGCGATCTGCTCGCGCGCCTGGCCGCCAAGGAATTCCCTGGCGTCGCGCACGGCGGCGGTCGGGCTTTCGGCCTCCACCGCCTCGGCATAGGCACGGTTGACCCATTGCAAGCGGCCGTCTGCCGCCCGCAGCCATGCCGGCATCTTCAACGCGTCGAGCAGGCCCACCATCGTGTCATATTCGGCGCTGAGCCGCTGGTTCTCGATCTTCAGCCGGGCCTGGCTGCGCAATGTCTCCGACAGCGACACGAAGCGTACCAAGACGTGCGCCGCGCTTTTGCGGCCGTGCACTTCCAGCGGCACGCCGGCCTGCGTCTCTATGACGAGATCGAAGGCCTTCGCCTGTTCGCGCAGCGCGGCGACCGCGTGTTCCAGCGCCGCCGCCGAGCGGGGCATGAGCCAGCGGCCGAAGGCGAGGAAGGCGGACCTGTCGTCGGGCGCGCCGCTTTCCAATGGCAGGCTGCCGATAAGCTCGGGTTTCTTGCTGTCCGTGGCCCAGACGATCAGCCGCTGGTCGCGCAGGTTGAGCAGAGCCTCGGAACGCTGCAGCGCCGCGTTGACGTCAGCGATGCGGGCCCTGAGTTGGACATTCTGCGCGGCGGTGCGCGCGCGCTCGCGGATCAGGAAGATGGCCGAGACGAGTGCCGCGCCCATGACGCCGACGAACATGGCGAGCTGCATGACCTCGACGGTGCTGACCGGCGCCGCGGCCTTTCCCGGAAGGCTGGTGTCGGCGCGCGCGGCAAACGCGAGCAGCGGGCTGGCAAGCGCCGAGGTGGCAAGAAGCAAGGCCGGCCGCAGGCCGCGAAAACCGCCGCCGTTCACGGCGCGGCCGGCTTCGTTCGAATCCTTATGGCCGCCGGAAACGGCCTTTCCCGCGCTTGGCGGGTAATCCCCCGGCATGTCTTGGTCCTCTTCGCCGCTTGAATGCAAGACCGCCCTGAATGCGTCCCCGGCCCAAAATGTCCCCGGACCGCGAATCACAACAATAACGCCTGCCGGAATCGGCGTGAAGAATCATCGGCGCAAAAAATAAAGCCAGGCGGAAAGTCAACCACCTGGCTTCAATATCTGGTAGATAATTTCGCTTTGGTTAATAGCGGTAGTGTTCCGGCTTATACGGGCCCTGCGGCGTCACGCCGATATAGGCGGCCTGTTCGCCGGAGAGTTCCGTGAGCTTGGCGCCGAGCTTGTCGAGATGCAGCCGCGCCACCTTCTCGTCGAGATGCTTCGGCAGCACATAGACTTGGTTCTGGTACTGGCCATGCTTGGTGAAAAGCTCGATCTGCGCCAGCACCTGGTTGGTGAACGAGGCCGACATGACGAAGCTCGGATGTCCCGTGGCGTTGCCGAGGTTGAGCAGGCGTCCTTCGGACAGGAGGATCATCCGCTTGCCGTCCGGGAAAGTGATCAGGTCGACCTGCGGCTTGACATTGGTCCATTTCAGGTTGCGCAGCGCCGCCACCTGGATCTCGTTGTCGAAGTGACCGATATTGCCGACGATCACCATGTCCTTCATCGCCCGCATGTGGTCGAGCGTGACGACATCCTTGTTGCCGGTCGTGGTGATGACGATATCGGCGGTCGGTGCCGCATCCTCCAGCGTCACCACCTCGAAGCCGTCCATCGCCGCCTGCAGCGCGCAGATCGGGTCGACCTCAGTGACCTTGACGCGGGCGCCGGCGCCGCGCAGCGAGGCCGACGAGCCCTTACCGACGTCGCCATAGCCGCACACCACCGCGACCTTGCCGGCCATCATCGTGTCGGTACCGCGGCGGATGCCGTCGACCAGCGATTCCTTGCAGCCATATTTGTTGTCGAATTTCGACTTGGTGACGGAGTCGTTGACGTTGATCGCCGGGAAGGGCAGCAGCCCCTTCTTCTGCAACTGATAGAGACGGTTGACGCCGGTGGTGGTTTCTTCGGTGACGCCGCGGATCGCTTCGCGCTGCTTGGTGAAAAAGCCCGGGGAGGCCTTCAGGCGCTTGTTGATCTGCGCGAACAGGATTTCCTCCTCCTCGCTGCCGGGATTGGACAGCACGTCCTCGCCGGCCTCGGCGCGGGCGCCGAGCAGGATGTACATGGTGGCGTCCCCGCCATCGTCCAGGATCATGTTGGAGGTGCCGCCATCGGTCCACTGGAAGATGCGGTCGGTGTAGTTCCAGTAATCCTCGAGCGACTCGCCCTTGATGGCGAACACCGGAATGCCGGCCTCGGCGATTGCCGCGGCGGCGTGGTCCTGCGTCGAGAAGATGTTGCAGGAGGCCCAGCGGATGTCGGCGCCGAGCGCCTTGAGCGTCTCGATCAGCACCGCCGTCTGGATGGTCATGTGCAGCGAGCCGGTGATGCGCGCGCCCTTGAGCGGCTGCTTGGCGCCGAACTCTTCGCGGCAGGCTATCAGGCCCGGCATTTCGGTTTCGGCGATCTCGATCTCCTTGCGGCCCCAGCCGGCAAGCGAGATGTCGGCGACCACATAGTCCTTGCTACCCGTCATGGCAGTGCTCCGGTGTGATTTTTCACAAAAGCGCGCCGGCGCCGGGAGGCGCGTGAGAGGGCGCGGTTGCCGGCCTGACTAGCAGATCGGCCGCCATCCGACAATGGGACATAAAGAAATCTTTATGCGCGCATATCTTGCGCGGGATGTGAGGCCGGGGCCTAGATTTCCTCGCCGAAGCGCGACGCGACCAGCTGCTCCAGCGCATCCATGGCCGGCACGGCTTCCGGGCCGCTGGCGATCACGCGGATCGAATAGCCCGGGCTCGCCGCCAGCATCATCAGGCCCATGATCGATGTGCCGCCGACCTTCACGCCGTCCTTCTCGACATGGATGGTGGCATTGAAACCGCTGGCGACCTGGACGAATTTCGCTGAAGCGCGCGCGTGCAGGCCGCGCTGATTGATGATCGGGAATTCCCGCACAACCTCATCCGTCTGCGGCGCCGATGCGTTCATTTGCTGCTCAGGAGCTGGCTGGCGACGTTGATGTATTTGCGGCCCGCGGCCTGCGCCTCGTCGAGCGCGGCAGCCATGTTGTCGCCCTTGCGGATCGAGGAGAGCTTGATGAGCATCGGCAGGTTCATGCCGGCGATGACCTCGGTGCGGCCGGATTCCATCACCGAGATGGCGAGGTTGGACGGCGTGCCGCCGAACATGTCGGTGAGCACGATGACGCCCGCGCCGGTATCGACGCGCGCCACCGCATCGACAATGTCGGCCCGGCGCTGCTCCATGTCGTCGTCGGCGCCGATCGCCACGGTTTCGAAATTGTCTTGCGGCCCGACGACATGCTCTACGGCATGCCGGAACTCGGTGGCGAGTTGACCGTGCGTCACGAGCACGAGTCCGATCATTCTCTGGTGGCTCCCGTCATCGCCGCTTCACAGGCGTATATTATGTTCGCCAGCCATTCCAGGCGGCGGGAGCGCTATCTTGTCGACGCACGGCCGGTTGACAAGCCCAAAATTGCGGCGGCTTGGGCCATTTTGACGCATCGCAGCAAAAAACCCGGGCCGGATCATGAAAAAGGCGGGATCGGCAGCCGCGCCATCAGCATGGGTAGCGCGGCGGTGATATTTTGCCGGGCGATGTCGATGCGGGGCACCCGGCAGCCGTCGATCGTCTCGGTGGCTTCGTCCTGCAGCCGCGCCATATCGGCCGGCTCGACCAGCCGAACGACAAGGTCGATCACGGCGGCCGGCTCGAAGGCCAGCGGCCGCGGTCCGATGCCGTGCACCTCGCAGAGGCCGGCGATGGTTGCCGGCGCGCGGCACACCAGCCGGCCGCCTTGCGCGGTGGCAAACAACTGGTCGTCGCCGACCAGCCGGGAAAACATGCCGCGGGTTCGGCAATGATCAAGGAGCGCCAGCGCCAGCGTCGTCTTGCCGGCGCCCGACGGCCCGGTGATCAGCACGCCGCGCTCGCCGATCAGGAGGGCCGTCCCGTGGATGTTCAGGGGCTTCGCGGCGGTGTCCGGCATGTTCGGCCTGGCGTCAGCCTTCCGCCGGCAGCGTCACCACGAAGCGCGCGCCCTTGATCTCGCCGGGCTTGGTGCCGGGGATGTTTTCGGCCGTCAGCGTGCCGCCATGCGCCTCGACGATCTGGCGGCTGATCGACAGGCCGAGGCCGGAGTTCTGGCCGAACGCCTCGCCGGCCGGCCGGTCGGTGTAGAAGCGCTCGAAGATGCGGTCGATGTTCTCGGCCCGGATACCCGGGCCGTTGTCGTCGACGGTGATGATGTTGAACTTGCCCGCGCGTGCCAATGAAATCGCGATATGGCCGTGATCGTCGGGCACGAAGGAGCGCGCGTTCTCGATCAGGTTGGTGATGACCTGGCCGATCCTCAGGTCATGGCCGACAACGAAATAGCCCTTGGCGCCGGCCGGCAGCTTGGCCACCTTGAGCGCGATCTCGACGGCCTTCTTGTTGCGCGTGGTCTCGCGCGAGACCGCGACCAGATCGGTTATGAACTTCTTCAGGTCCACGGTTCCGGCGTCCTCGCGCGCCAGCTCCGCGTCGAGACGGGAGGCGTCGGAGATGTCGGTGATCAGGCGGTCGAGCCGCTTCACGTCGTGCTGGATGATCTCCATCAGACGCGCACGAGACGTGTCGTTCTTCGCCAAGGGCAGCGTCTCGACGGCGCTGCGCAGCGATGTCAGCGGGTTCTTCAATTCGTGCGAAACGTCGGCGGCGAAGCTTTCGATCGCCTCGATGCGCGCGTAAAGCGCATTGGTCATGTCGCGCACGGCGATGGACAAATTGCCGATCTCGTCCTGCCGGTCGGAAAAGTCCGGGATTTCCTCGCGGTTCTTGACGCCGCGCCGCACCCGGACGGCCGCGGCGGAAAGCCGCCGCAGCGGGTTGGCGATGGTGGACGCCAGAAGCATCGACAGGATCGCGGTGACCAGCGCCGCGACGCCGAACACGCGCAGGATGGCTTTGCGCTCCGCCGCGACGATCTTGTCGATATCGCCGCCCTCGGTGGACAGCATCAGCACACCCAGCACGGCGCGGAAGCGCTGGATAGGCACCGCGACGGAGACGATCTGCTCGCCCTGCTCGCTCACCCGCACGATGGTGGAAGGGCTGCCGGTCAGCGCCTTGACCACCTCTGGGAAGGCCGCGCCATTGCCGCCGGGCTGCTCGTGGTAGACGGGCAGGTCCTTGTTGCGGAAGAAGTCGAAGATGAACTTCTCGACCCGCTCCACGAGGCCGGGCTGTTCATCGTCGACGGGCGGCAGGTCGTAGCGCAGGATCTGGCCGCGCGAATAGAGATGCCGGGAATCGAGCAGGAGGTTCGCGTCGCGGTCATAGATGCGGGCGCGGGTGCGCGTCGGCGAGATCAGTCGCCTGAGCACCGGCGCGACGCGCTCGGGATTGATCGGGAAGTCCAGATTGTCGAGCTGGTCCGACCCAGGCCCCAGGCTCTCGCCGGCCTGCAGCTCGAGCAGCTTTTCCGGGTCGATGCTGATCGAATCGGTTTCCACCGTCGCCGAGGCGGCGATCGCGCCGGCGATGATTTCGCCCTGCGTCATCAGGCTCTCGACGCGGGCGTCGATCAGGCCGTCGCGGAAGGTGTTGAGATAGAGGATGCCGGTCACCAGCACGGCAAGGCCGGCCAGGTTGAGAAACAGGATGCGCCGCGTCAGGCTGGAGAAGATGTGATGGCCGAGAAACCGGCGCATCGGCACCGTGAATCTCGACACGAAGGCGGGCACGATCCGCGGCGGACGCCTTGCCGCGCCCGCCCGTCTGCCTCGCTCTACTTCCACTGCCATCGAATAGCAGCTCCCGGTCCGTTCCTATGCGCGCCCCAAAACCCGGATACGGCTTCGGGCGACATGCATTAACTCAAGCTTCGCGGAACCGGTACCCGACTCCGTAAAGGGTTTCGATCATCTCGAAGTCGTCGTCGACGGCCTTGAACTTCTTGCGCAGCCGCTTGATGTGGCTGTCGATGGTGCGGTCGTCGACATAGACCTGCTCATCATAGGCAGAATCCATCAGCGCATCACGGCTTTTCACCACGCCGGGGCGCTGCGCCAGCGAATGCAGGATGAGGAACTCGGTCACGGTCAGCGTCACCGGCTCGCCCTTCCAGGTGCAGGTATGGCGTTCCTGGTCCATCACCAGTTGGCCGCGTTCGAGCGAGCGGGCCTGCTGGGCGGGCGCCTTGGCCGCCGCCTCCCGGGCGCTGGTCCGGCGCAGCACCGCCCGCACGCGCTCGACCAGGAGCCGCTGCGAGAAAGGTTTGCGGATGAAGTCGTCTGCGCCCATCTTGAGGCCGAACAATTCGTCGATCTCGTCGTCCTTCGACGTCAGGAAGATGACCGGCAGGTCCGACTTCTGGCGCATGCGGCGCAACAGTTCCATGCCGTCCATGCGCGGCATCTTGATGTCGAGGATGGCGAGGTTCGGCGGCCGCGCCGCCAGGCCTTCCAGCGCCGACGCGCCGTCGGTGTAGGTTTCGACGCGGTAGCCCTCGGATTCGAGCGCGATCGACACCGAGGTCAGAATGTTGCGGTCGTCGTCGACAAGCGCGATTGTTGCCATTTCAAGCGGCTCCCTCATGAGCTGTCCCTTCTGTCGTCGAGAAGGGGCTTTTGCAGGACAAATTGGGTACAAAATGTGGCACGGGCCCCGTCCGAAGTCACGGGCGGCCTGCCGCTACACAGCATCGCACCTATAACGGGATTGGACGAGGCAAGCCTGCCAATCCTTTGGGCAACCTCTGCAGTTTTTTGCACATATAAACGATTTAAACAACTTTCAATTTTTTTAAATCGATTAATGATTTGATATCATTCGGCTTTTCTGGTTCTGAACCTTGGTAGCCCCGGCGCGGGCTCCGGGAAATCACCCGTCACATGCGGCCAAATCCAGAGAGGAAATTTGATGTCGGAAGCCGGCAAACGCAACTCCGACTGCGCTATTGACGCGATCGGCCTGAAGACCACGGGCATGGTGCGCTACAATTTCGGCGCGGCCGAACTCTACGAGGAAGCGATGCGGCGCGGCGAGGCGAGGCTGACTGCGCAGGGCGCGCTGCTCGCCGAGACCGGCCAGCACACCGGGCGTTCGCCGAAGGACAAATTCGTCGTGCGCGAGGAGGCGACCGAGCCGCATGTCTGGTGGGACAACAACAAGGCGATCTCGCCCGCCCAGTTCGAGGCGCTGCTTTCCGACTTCCGCGCCCACGCGGCGGACAAGGATCTCTACGTCCAGGACCTGGTTGGAGGCGCCGACGCCGACCTCAAGCTGCCGACCCGGGTCGTCACCGAATTCGCCTGGCACTCGCTTTTCATCCGCAACCTGCTGATCCGCCCGCAAGCCGCCGAGCTCGACCGCTTCCTCCCGGACATGACGATCATCGATCTGCCGTCCTTCCGCGCCGATCCGGCGCGTCACGGCACCCGCACCGAAACGGTGATCGCGGTCGACCTGATCCGCAAGATCGTGCTGATCGGCGGCACGTCCTATGCCGGCGAGATGAAGAAGTCGGTGTTCACCATGCTGAACTACCTGCTGCCGGAAAAGAGCGTGATGCCCATGCACTGTTCCGCCAATGAAGGCCCGGCCGGCGACGCGGCCGTCTTCTTCGGCCTGTCCGGCACCGGCAAGACGACGCTCTCCGCGGATCCGTCGCGCACGCTGATCGGCGACGACGAGCATGGCTGGGGTCCGCATGGCATCTTCAATTTCGAGGGTGGCTGCTACGCCAAGACGATCCGGCTGTCGGCCGAGGCCGAGCCGGAAATCTTCGCCACCACGCAGCGCTTCGGCACGGTGCTGGAGAATGTCGTGCTCGATGCCGGCCGCGTGCCGGATTTCAATGATGGCAGCCTGACCGAAAACACCCGCTGCGCCTACCCGCTGGACTTCATCCCCAATGCCTCGAAGACCGGCCGGGCACGCCATCCGAAGAACATCATCATGCTGACCGCCGATGCTTTCGGCGTGATGCCGCCGATCGCGAAATTGACCCCGGCGCAGGCGATGTACCACTTCCTGTCCGGCTACACCGCAAAGGTCGCCGGCACGGAAAAGGGCGTCACCGAGCCGGAGGCGACCTTTTCGACCTGCTTCGGCGCGCCCTTCATGCCGCGCCATCCTTCCGAATACGGCAATCTGCTGCGCGAGCTGATCGCCGAGCACAAGGTCGATTGCTGGCTCGTCAACACCGGCTGGACGGGAGGCGCCTACGGCACCGGTCGCCGCATGCCGATCAAGGTGACGCGCGCTCTTCTGGGCGCCGCGCTCGACGGTTCCTTGAAGTCGGCCGAGTTCCGCACCGACGCCAATTTCGGCTTCGGGGTGCCGGTATCTGTTCCGGGCGTCGACGGCGCCATCCTCGACCCGCGCTCGACCTGGTCGGACAAGGCCGGTTACGACCGCCAGGCGGCGAAGCTGGTCAACATGTTCGCGACCAATTTCGAGAAGTTCGAGCGCCATGTCGACGCCACCATCCTGGGCGCCGCGCCGCGGCTGCAGGAGGCGGCCGAATAAGCGCTACCTCCAGCATCTTCAACTTTAGGGCCCGGCTCACACCGGGCTTTTCTTTTTGCGGCCGTCGCGTCATGAGTGCGTGCATGGCGAGCGACGACGACATCATTATCTCCGGCGAAGCGGTCATCCGCGCAGGCGACCTGCACGAGGATTTCATCCGTTCGTCCGGTCCGGGCGGCCAGAACGTCAACAAGGTGGCCACCGCCGTGCAGTTGCGCTTCGACGCGGCGAACGCTTCGGGCCTCAGCGAGCGGGTCCGCTCCCGCGCGATCAAGCTTGCCGGCCAGCGCGCCACCAAGGACGGCGTCATCGTCATCGAGGCCGGCCGGTTCCGCACGCAGGAGCAGAACCGGGCCGACGCGCGGGCGCGACTGACCGCGTTGGTCGCCAAAGCGGCCGAGCCGCCACCGCCGCCGCGCAAGAAGACGAGGCCGTCCAAAGGCGCCGTGGAGCGCCGCCTCAGGAGCAAGGCAGGCCGGTCGACGGTGAAGAAGCTGCGCGGTCGCGTCGAGAACGACTGAAAACAACATACCGGAACACGGGCGGCGGCTTTCGGGTCGCCGTTTTCATTTGCAGATGGCATGCTTGGGCCGGTCAACAGGATCGGCCCATGCTCGTTCTGCCCAACGGCGTCCGCCATATGCCCGGCTACCTCGCGCGCCCCGTCCAGGAAGCGTTGGTCGAGGAGATCCGGCGCGTGGTGCAGGCGGCGCCCCTCTATGTGCCTGCCATGCCGCGCACCGGCAAGGAGATGAGCGTGCGCATGACCAATTGCGGCGCGCTTGGCTGGGTGACCGACAAGGAGCGCGGCTATCGCTACCAGCCGACGCATCCGGTGACAGGCGAGCCCTGGCCGCCGATCCCCGAGGCGCTGCTGCAATTGTGGCGCGAAGTCTCGGGCTACCCGCATCCGCCCGAGGCCTGCCTCGTCAACTTCTATACGGCCGATGCCAAGATGGGCCTGCACCAGGACCGCGACGAGAAGGATTTCGCGGCGCCCGTGGTGTCGGTCTCGCTGGGCGACGACTGCCTGTTCCGGGTCGGCCAGACCACCCGCGAAGGCGGCACGAAATCGTTCAGGCTGAGGAGCGGCGACGTCGTCGTGCTCGGCGGCGAGGGACGCCTCGCCTTCCATGGCGTCGACCGCATCTATCCCGCGACATCCGCGCTGTTGAAGAATGGCGGTCGCATCAATCTGACGCTGCGACGGGTGACGGTGCCGGCGGAGCCTGTTCAGCCTGCCGGTGGCGGATCGGGTCTCACATAGTCGTTGCGCAGATAGATACGAAGGCGTCCTCGTTCGAAGAGCACGCGGTAGCCGGTCAGGAACCGATCGAAGCCGAAATGCTCGATCAGCTGGTGTGTCCAGGGGCCGTCGTCCTTCTTGAAGATGATGAGATCCGGACGGAGGCGGTCGAATGCCCGGCGCTTGTCTTCGGCATAGCGCGTCATGATCGCCTCGTAACGCGCTGCGCGGACAGCGTCGCCGCTACGGGCGGCTTGCAGGTACAGGGTCGTTGCATCCTGCCCAACCCAGTCGTTGGCTCCGGCTGAAACATATCGCCCGCCGATCATGCGGCTCAGCGGATGCGCCGTATCCAGATCCGGACTGATGGTGGCGACGGTTGGTTCAACAACAGCCGCGCGAATGGTGCTCACCAATGCGCCGTCCGGCTTTTGCGTGACCCAGTTCAAGACGAAGGCGGTCATGATCGCCAGCGACAGCAGTGCCGGCGGCGGATACGCCAGATAGGAGAGCAGCCCCGCCGATTGGCGTTTCATCCGTGGCAAGGCAAGCAGGCAGAGATTGGCCGCGACAGCCAGGGAAAGCGCGGGATAAGCGTGATAGGGCCAGCCCTTGGCTTGATAGAAGAGCGGCAACAAGGCGGCCGCAGATGCCGCCAGCGTTACGGCGGCCAGTTCCGGGAACCGGCCGACCGGCCAGCACCACAATGCGAGGAACCCCAGGAAAAGCCAGGCGCAGCCGTAATAGGCCATGACGTGCGCAGAGACGCCGCTTTTCGCGTAAAGGTCGACCAGCAGCGGGTAAACTTCGCGCAGGAATTCCGGATAAACCAGGACGACGGCGGCCAGATAGGCAATGCATATGCCGCCGATGACCCAGTGCTCCAGCGCGAAGACGGGCTTTAGGCTGCGCCGATGCGTCGCGACGAGCAAGGCCGAGGCCAGCACCATCACTGCATAGTAAGGTTTGATTAGCAGCAGGACGCTTCCGCAAAGGCCGGCAAAAACCGCGATGGCGGCGCCCGGCATGGCCTCGGCGTCCTTGCGCGCCCGCCAGGCGTGAAGCGCCAGCAAAGGCATGAAAAGCGCGACGCCGAGGTGCTCGCGCTGGCTGAAGACGTTCCCGGGGAAGATCACCAGCACTGCGAAAAAGGCGGGGCCGAGAGCAGACAGGCTGGCCCTCTCGGGAAATCCCGCTCGTCCGACGATCGCGCCGGAAAACCAGACACCGATCAATGCAATGAGGTAAGTCCAGGCCTGGATAAGGATTTCCGGCGCCAGGCTGAGAATCCTCGCCATGGCCACCGGCGGCAGATAGAGCCATACACTGAAGGGGGGATTGACCTCCTGCACCTGCGTATAGAGCCGCTCGCCCGAAAGCACCCGCTCGCAGATGATGATCAGCCAACTCGTGTCGGGGATCGTTCCCCAGCGCACCTGCCATAGAATTGCGATGGCCAGGAGAATAACAAAAGTGGCGACAGACCCGACATAGTCGGTTCGCGCGGACGGGAAGGCGACCCCTGCCATGGCATTGTCCCGCGTCGCGGTCGCGACCTGTTCCGACATGCTCATGGGCAGGCCGACGCGAAAACGAATTTTCGAAGCAACACGAAATTCAGCGCCGGCACCAGGACGCAGGACAGCGCCACCGGTACCGAGGGAGAAAGGCCGCCGAGATCGGTGAGCACTGCGGCGAGCGCGAACGAGAGCAGGAACCCGATGGCGGTGGCGCCGGCGAAGCGCGGGATTTCGAAGCCGACCGCGCCATCCGACATGAACGTCACGATACGATGCCCACAATAGGAAAACACCGCGCCGGCGCCGTAGCCTGCCATTGAGGCGAACGTCACCGGCATGCCGAGGCCATGTCGGTCCGAAAGCGCCAGCGTGAGCACCGCATAGGTCAATGTCGACAGGCCGCCGATCGCAGCGAACCTCAAGATGCGGGCGGACTCCGAACGGCTGATGGCCCAGGCGATGAACCAACCACTCGCGAAGGCCATATCGTCGGCCCTCCCAAGGATCGCTTCGGGGTCGGTCGCTGGTTGCCGCACGGTCAGCCGAACCGGCGTTCGAGCGACGCGGGCTGCCTGCCCGTCGTTGCCTCGGAGCGGCTCATAGCGGCGATCGCTTCGTCGAAACCGGTCAGCCGGTCGACGACATAGAGCGGCCGCCGTTTCACCTCCGCGTGGATGCCGCCGACATAGAGGCCGATCACGCCGGTCATGAACAGGTTGATGCCCGACAGGAAGGAGATGATGACCACCGTCGACGTCCAGCCGTGGACAGTGCCGCTGACGAACAGCCAGGAGAACAGGGCGTAGCAGCCGAGCAAGGCAGCTGCGCCGGAAACGGCAATGCCGGCCCACAAGGCCAGCCGCAGCGGCTTGTCGGAGAAGCTGATGATGCCGTGCGCCGCCAGCCGCACCATCTTCCAGAACGGGTATTTGGTTTCGCCCGCCGCCCGCACCGGCCGCTCGAATGGTACCTCAGCCTGCCTGAAGCCCATCCAGCCGAACATGCCGCGCACGAAGCGGTCCCGCTCCGGCATGCGCTTGAAGGTTTCAAGCGCCTTGCGCCCGACGAGCCGGAAGTCGCCGACGTCGCGCGGGATGGTGACGGACGCCATCTGCTCCAGCACGCGGTAGAACAGGCTGGCGGTCAGCCGTTTGAGCAGCGTCTCACCCTCGCGCTTGATGCGGCGGGCATAGACGATCTCGTAGCCTTCCTTCCATTTGGCGATAAGATCGAGCACCACCTCAGGCGGATCCTGGAGGTCGGCGTCCATGACGATGACGGCGTCGCCCGCGGCCGCGTCCATGCCGGCGGTGATCGCGATCTGGTGGCCGAAATTGCGTGACAGCTCGATCAGTTTGAAGCGTGGTTCCCCGGCGGCCATGCCGCGCAGGAAGATGACGCTGGTGTCCCGGCTGCCGTCATCGACAAAAATGGCTTCGGCGCTCGCATCCAGCGTATCGAGCAGGTTTGTGACCCGGCGCACCAGCAGCGGCAGCACCGCCTCTTCATTGAAGATCGGAATGACGAGTGAATAGACCGGGGCCTTGCGGCTCTCGGCATTGCCCGCATTGATCACCGATGCCTCCCGAGCACCCGCTGGAGTTGGGAGTGAAAACTAATTGGATTTGCCTAAGGTGCCGTTAACTTATGGGGCACGACAAGGGGCGACGGCGCATTGCCCGATGGCGAGGGACCGGGCCGGCTGACGACGGCGGCAACGCGATCTTAAGGGCGCAGGGCTAAACAGGCTCAATGACAGAGGTCGCCATGCAGCCAAGCCGCATCAGGTCGCGAAGCCTCTTTGAAGTGGCCATCGTCACCCTCGTATCTATTGTCGGGTTCGGCATGGCCGACTTTTACCTGCGCAGATTGTGGACCATTGGCCCGGACGGCTTGTCGGCGCTCTCGAAGACCTTGCCTTACTGGGATTTCAGCAATCTCTGGGCCGGTGGGCGAATGGCGCTCGACGGCCATGTCGACACGCTTTTCGACGTCGACGCCTACCGGGCGGCGCTCCGTGGCATGTTCGGGGCAGATCTCCCAAACCAGGAATGGAGCTATCCGCCGAGCATCCTGCTGATCGGCGCGCCGCTTGCGGCCCTGCCGATATTCCCCGCCTATCTGGTCTGGACCTTCGGCACCGTTCTGTGTCTGTGGCTGGCGGTCCGGCCCCTGAAGGTGGGAGGAGCCGCCGAGCTGGCGATTGTCTTGAGCCCCGCCGTTATCTGGGACGCGGTCTTCGGCCAGAACGGCGCGCTGACGACCGCCTTGCTGATCGGCGGCCTCGCGGCGGCACCAAGGCGCCCGGTGTTGGCGGGGATCCTGTTCGGCCTGCTGACGATCAAGCCGCATCTTGGCATCCTTGTCCCCTTCTGCCTGCTCGCCTGCGGCAATTGGCGAGCGATCGCCGCGGCCGCCGGGACCGCGGCTCTTGTGGCGGTGGCCACGGGCCTGTTTTTCGGCTTCGATGTCTGGTCGCTGTTTTACACGCAAACCCGGCCACTGATGACCGGGATCATGGAAGCGCCCTTCCCCCAGCACTACCACGCCAATGCCATGACCGTGTTCTTTACGGCACGGGCGATCGGCTTCGGCGTCTCGGCTGCTTATGGCCTGCAGGCGATTGCCACGATCGTCGCCATCGGCGCCGTCGTCTGGCTCTGGCGGCCGGGCCGCCAAGTGGAGCATGCTGAAAGGGTCGTGCTCACCGCAGTTCTCGCGATCCTCGCCACACCCTACGGTTATACCTACGACACGATCGCTGTGGCGGTGGCGGCTGCGCTGCTGTGGACGATGGTTTCGAGACCGCGCTGTCTCGTCCTCGCCATCTGCTGGCTCTACGCGTTCGTCGCGCATATCCTCAACAATGCCGGTTTCCACATCGGCGTGCTCGTGCCGTCGTTTCTTGCCGGGTGGATGTTTTTCTCGATATGGGTGCGAAGCCGAGGAGCGCAGTCGCGCCCGAAGCCGTCAGCGGCGTAGTCGATTGGCGCGCGTCATCGGCGCTTCCCATCTCCGATCAAAGCTTCCTCAGCGCCACTTCCTCGATCAGGTGGTTCGCGCCTTTGCGCAGGATGAGGTCGGCCCGCGCCCTGGTGGGCAGGATGTTCTCGCGCAGGTTCTTCAGGTTGATGTTGGCCCACAGCCCCTCGGCGATGGCGCGCGCGGCGTCCTCGGAAAGCTGCGAGTAGCGGTGGAAGAAGGAGTCCGGATTGCGGAAGGCGGTCTCGCGCAGCCGCATGAAGCGCTGGATGTACCACTGATGGATCAGCTTCTCGTCGGCATCGATATAGATGGCGAAATCGAAGAAGTCGGACAGGAACGGCACGATCTTGCCGTCCTTCGGCAGCTTGCCCGGCTGCAGCACGTTGATGCCTTCGAAGATCAAGATGTCGGGGCGGTCGATTGTAACGAACTCGCCGGGGACGACGTCATAGGTCAGGTGCGAATAGACCGGCGCGCGGACGCTGCCTTGCGCCGATTTGATGCCCGACAGAAATCTGAGCAGCGCGCCGACATCGTAGCTCTCGGGAAACCCCTTGCGCTCCATGAGGTTCTCGCGGCGCAGGATCTCGTTGGGCAGCAGGAAGCCGTCGGTGGTGATGAGATCGACCTTGGGGCTCGATGGCCAGCGCGCCAGCAGCTCTTTCAGCACGCGCGCCGTGGTCGACTTGCCGACTGCGACCGAACCGGCGATGCCGATGATGAAAGGCGTCTTGACGATGTCCTGCGCCTTGAAGAAGGCCTGGCGCTGCCTGAACAGCAGCTGGCTCGCCTCGACATGGGCCGAAAGCAGGCGGGAAAGCGACAGGTAGATGCGCTTGACCTCTTCGAGGTCGACCGGGTCGTTGAGCGAACGCAGGCGATCGATCTCGTCCTCGGTCAGCGTCAGCGGCGTGTCGGCGCGGAACTGCGACCATTGCTCGGCTGAGAAGAAACGGTAAGGGGAATACTTCTCGGTGGGAGCAAGCTGGTCCATCGAGTTTCCTGCCTCCTAGAGCATGATGCCGAAAAGTGTGAAGCGGTTTTCGGGCGACACCATGCTTTATCCGCCTCTTTCAGGCCTTGGGCCGCGACGCCTTTTCGGCAACCCCTGAGCGGCTGGTGCGGCTCTCGAGTTCCTTGAGCACGTCGTCCAACGGAACGCCAGCGATGCCGAGCACGACCAGCCAATGATATACGAGATCGGCGCTTTCCGAAACGAGGGCCTGCTTGTCGCCGCGGATGGCGGCGATGACGGTTTCCACAGCCTCCTCGCCGAGCTTCTGCGCCGCCTTGTCCATACCCTTGGCGAACAATTTCGCCGTCCACGAGTCCGGGTCGCCGGAATGGGCGCGCTGATGAATGATCGTTTCCAGCTCGGCGAGCGAAAATTGAGCCATAGCAGTCATCTATCTGCTTGTTTAAGCATGATCTTTTCCGACAACCGGTTCCCGCTTTTCATGCTTTAAGTCCGAGGCGAGGCCGAGTCCAGCCGCATCGGCAGGCCAGCCCTGGCCATGTATGCCTTGGCCTCGGCGATTGAGTAGGTGCCGAAATGGAAGATCGAGGCGGCAAGCACGGCACCCGCGTGGCCGTCGCGTATGCCTTCGACCAAGTGATCGAGCGTTCCGACGCCGCCCGAAGCGATGACCGGCGCTCGCACGGCATCGGCGACGGCGCGGGTCAGCGCGATGTCGTAGCCCGCCTTGGTGCCGTCCCGGTCCATCGAGGTCAACAGGATCTCGCCGGCTCCCCGATCGACCATGCGTGCGGCGAATTCGACGGCGTCGATGCCCGTCTTCTCGCGACCGCCATGGGTGAAGATCTCCCAGCGTTCGGCCTCGCCGGCCGCCGACACCTTCTTGGCGTCGATGGCCGCGACAATGCACTGGTTGCCGAACTTGTCGGCGGCTTCGGTGACGAAATCCGGGTTCTTCACCGCCGCCGTGTTGATCGACACCTTGTCGGCGCCGGCCAGAAGCAGCTTGCGGATGTCGGCCACCTGGCGCACGCCGCCGCCGACGGTGAGCGGCATGAAGCATTGCTCGGCCGTCCTGGCGACCACATCGAAGATCGTCTCACGATTGTCTGACGAGGCGGTGATGTCGAGGAAGCAGAGCTCGTCGGCGCCCGCGGCATCATAAGCTTTGGCGGCTTCGACCGGATCGCCGGCGTCGATGAGGTCGATGAAATTGACGCCCTTGACCACGCGGCCGTTCTTGACGTCCAGGCAGGGGATGACGCGGGCTTTCAGCATCACTTGCGTTCCAGGGTGGACAACAGCTCTACCACCAGTTCGCCGACCAATGGCGGCACGTCGCCCTTGGGGTCGAAGGCCGGATCGTAGGCGGAAATGGTGAGCCCAGCGATGGCGAGCGGGCCGGCGAGGCCGCACATCGCGGTGCGCACCTGCTCCGGCGCCGGGCCGCCGGGCGTGGTGTAGCGGTTGGCCTGCAGCTTCTCGGGATCGTGCACGTCGAGGTCAACATGCATGTGGACCTGGCGTGCGCCGTCGGCTTTCAATGTCTGCGCCGCGCTCTTCCAGTCGGGGCATTCGGTCCGGATGATCGGCAGCTCTTCCAGCAGTTTCATTTCGGCAGCGTCGAGGTCGCGCGCATTGACAAGGACGCAGCGCGACGGATCGACCGGCTTGAAGCCGGGGATATGGTTCGCCATCGGCCGCCAGCAGAGGCCGAGCACGGTGGCCAGTGCCATGCCGTCGAGGAAGCCCGTTATGGTGGTTTCCGGCGTGTTGATGTCGCCATGCTGGTCGGCCCAGATGATGGCGTCGGCGCCGGCACCTGCCACGGCACCGGCGGCGGTCAGGCAGTTGCCGGCCAGCACGATCGGAAACCGCTTCTTGTCCAGCGCCATGCGGACTTCGCCTGAAACGGCGTTGCAGACGGCAAAGCCGGTACCGATCTCGCGCTCTTCCTCGTCCTCGACTACCTTGCCGATGTCGTTCACCTCGACGTCGTGGCCGGCAAGCTTCAGCGCATCGGCCAATCCGCCGGATATCAGCGCGTCCGGACCCTGGCCGCATCCGCTGTGGAAATGGCCGCTGTCGTAGGATGCCAGGATGATCGAAATGTTCACGCTCTTGCCTCCGCCCGCTCGCCGCGCAGGATCGCCAGCGCCTCGGCCGGTTCGATACGTCCGTCATATAGGGCGCGGCCGGAGATCGCGCCTTCGAGTTTTTGCGCATCGGGCATGGTCATGCGCACGATGTCGGCAATCGAGGCGAGGCCGCCGGATGCGATCACGGGAATGGAAACCGCCTCTGCGAGGTCGATGGTCGAATCCCAGTTGATGCCGGTCAGCACGCCGTCGCGGTCGATGTCGGTGTAGATGATGGCGGCAACGCCGGCGCCCTCGAATTTCCTGGCTAGCTCGACGACCCCAAGCTCGGACGCCTCCGCCCAGCCTTCGACGGCGACCTTGCCGCCCTTGGCATCGATGCCGACAGCGATCTTGCCTGGAAAAGCCTTGCACGCTTCCTTGACGAGTTCGGGTTCGCGCACCGCCACGGTGCCGAGGATGACGCGCGTCAGGCCGCGATCCAGCCAGTCTTCGATTTGCGGCAAGGTGCGGATGCCGCCGCCGAGCTGCACCGGATTCTTTGTGGCCTTCAGGATGGCGCCGACCGCGGCGCTGTTGACGCTCTGGCCCTTGAAGGCGCCATTGAGGTCGACGACATGCAGCCACTCGAAGCCCTGATCCTCAAAGGCTTTGGCCTGCGCGGCGGGATCTTCGTTGTAGATCGTGGCGGTGGCCATGTCGCCGTGTTTCAGGCGCACGCATTTGCCGTCCTTGAGGTCTATTGCCGGAAACAGGATCATGGGTCAGGCGCCCTCGACGATGACGAAATGGCCGGTCGAAGCGGCGAGCCGGAATTTCGAGGCGTGCTGATACTCAGGCGAATGATAGCATTCGATCGCCTTGTCGTAGGACTCGAACTCCACCAGCACGTGACGATTGCCGGTCGGCCCTTCCGGACTCTCGTAGCGGCCCGCGCGGACCGCGAATTTCGCGCCATATTTCGCAAAGGCGACGGCATTCGCTTCGATATACTGCTTGTAGACGTCCGGATCGTGGACATCGATCATCGCCATCCAATAGCCCTTCCTGCTCATTTTCAGGGCCTCCATTTCAGGAAATTGGTAATCAGCGCCAGGCCGAGCGCCTGGCTCTTCTCGGGATGGAACTGCGTGCCGGCGAGGTTGTCGCGTGCAACGGCGGCCGTGACCGGGCCGCCATAGTCGGCGGTCGCCAGCAGCTCAGCCGGGCTCTTCGCGTCCAGATGGTAGGAATGGACGAAATAGGCATGCAGCCCTTTCGGACCCGTCTCGATGCCGGAAAACAACGGGTGCGCGCGCGTAAGGTCGATCGTGTTCCAGCCGATCTGCGGGATCTTCAGCGCCGGATCGGACGGCTTGATCTCCTTGACGTCGCCGGCGATCCAGCCGAGGCCCTTGGTGATAGTCTTTTCCAACCCGCGTTCCGACATCAGCTGCATGCCGACGCAGATGCCGAGGAACGGCCGCCCCTTGGCGATTGCCGCTTCTTCCACCGCCTCCCACATGCCTGGCACCGCGTGCAGGCCGGCGGCGCAGTCGGCATAGGCGCCGACACCCGGCAGCACGATGCGGTCGGCGGAACGCACCCGCTCGGCGTCGGCCGTCAGCTCGATCGTCGCGGCGATGTCTCCCTCGCGCGCCGCGCGCTCGAAGGCCTTGGTGGCCGAGCGCAGATTGCCCGAGCCGTAATCGATGATGGCTACCCGCATGTCAGGGCCTTCCAGGCGTATGGGTCAGTCCCAGCGCCATGCCGGTTTGCGGCGGGCGCGCTAACGATGCGTCCGGCACGATGCGCGGCAGGACCGGCTGCTCCTCGCTCTCCTCGCCGGTTTCGAGCGCATGGCGCGTCTCGGCATCGACGAGGCTGCCGGCCTCGACCACGCCCCATTCGCGCCAGCCGCGCCGGCGCAGCGAAGCGATGCGCAGGTCCTGGCCTTCGAAGCCGACATAGAGCGAGACCAGCAGCGACAGCAGCGATCCGGCCCCTTCGAGCCCGAGCCTCTCGCCGGCCACCGACAGGATTGCCATGACGATGAAGGTCAAAGCCGCCTCGATCCACATCCGGTGCCAGGCTAGCCAGAGCGGCGCGACCAGGAAACCCAGCCAGGTGAAGCTGTCGCGCACGAAACTTGCGTCCTCGGCTTTCGCGCTGCCCGCCGGCGGCTGCATCACGACATAGATCGCCATAGGGCTATCCTTTCAGGGAACCCTTGGTGGACGGCACCGCGTCGGGCTGGCGTGGATCGCGCTCCAGAGCCGCGCGCAGCGCCCTGGCCACGGCCTTGAAGCAGGTCTCGGCGATGTGATGGTTGTTGGCGCCGTAATGGTTGGTCACATGCAGCGTGATGCCGGCGTTCTGCGCCAGGGCCTGGAAGAACTCGCGCACCAGTTCGGTGTCGAACGTGCCGATCTTCGGCGACGAGAAGCCGACGTTCCAGACCAGGAAGGGCCGGCCGGACACGTCAATGGCCGCTCCGGTCAGCGTCTCGTCCATGGCGAGGTCGATCGAGGCGTAGCGCATGATGCCGCGCCGCTCGCCCAGAGCCTTGCTCAACGCCTGGCCGATCGCGATCCCGGTGTCCTCGACCGTGTGGTGGTCGTCGATATGAAGGTCGCCCTTGGCCTTGATCGTCATGTCGATCAGCGAATGCCGCGACAGCTGGTCGAGCATGTGGTCGAAGAAGCCGACGCCGGTCGAAATGTCGGCTTTGCCCTTGCCGTCGACATGGACCGAAACCGAAATCTCGGTTTCCTTGGTCTTGCGGCTGACTTCGGCGGAACGCGTCATCGTTCTGTCCTTATTGCCCTGGCCGGGGCTTCGGGCTTGAAAACGAAAGCCTTCTATCAGCATGATCCGGCGATTGCCAGTTGCCATTCCTGCCCTGTCGGCCTCGGCCGAGGGGCGGTTTGCAATCGCTGGCCCTATGCATACATATGGCCGATCAAACTTACTCGTACCGCGCCAATCGCCTTTTCAAGGGATAGCGCGAATCGGAGCTCAAAATGTCGAATGAACTCACCATGCACGCCACGACCATCATCAGCGTGCGCAAGGGCAGCAAGGTGGTGATCGCCGGCGACGGTCAGGTCAGCCTCGGCCAGACGATCATGAAGGGCAACGCCCGCAAGGTGCGCCGCATCGGCAAGGGCGGCAGCGTCATTGCCGGCTTCGCCGGCGCTACCGCCGACGCCTTCACCCTGCTCGAGCGGCTCGAAGCAAAGCTCGAGCAGTATCCCGACCAGCTGACGCGCGCCTGCGTCGAGCTCGCCAAGGACTGGCGCACCGACCGTTACCTGCGCCGCCTGGAAGCCATGATGCTGGTCGCCGACAAGTCGGTCTCGCTGGCGCTGACCGGCAATGGCGACGTGCTGGAACCCGAGCATGGCGTCATGGCCATCGGCTCCGGCGGCAATTACGCCCTGGCCGCGGCCCGCGCGCTGATCGATACCGACAAGGACGCCGAGGAGATCGCCCGCAAGGCCATGCAGATCGCGTCCGACATCTGCGTCTACACCAACAACAATTTCGTGGTCGAAACGCTCGACGCCGCCTGAGGTCCATGATCGGGGAGAGGATCATGGCCAACCAGGAGCATAGCTACGATTTTCGACCGGTCACCGACAAGGATCTGCCTTTGATCGCCAGGTGGCTGCGCGAGCCGCATGTCGCCCAGTGGTGGGACGATCCGGAAAAGGAGATCGCCGACATCCGCGAGCATATCGATTCGGTGTCAGTGGAAGCGCTGATCGTCGAACTGGACGGCAGGCCGATCGCCTATCTGCAGAGCTATGACCCGCATATGGAGGACGACCATCCCTATGCCGACCAGCCTTTCGGCACGCTAGGCATCGATCTCACGATCGGTCCGCCGGAGCTTGTCGGCATCGGCCATGGCTCGGCAATCCTGAGCCAGTTCGTCGAGGAGCTGTTCGAGGAAGGCGCGCCCCGCGTCATCATCGATCCGCATCCAGACAATGCCCGTGCCATCCGCGCCTATGAGAAGGCAGGCTTCAGGCCGATCGGCCGCAGGCATTCGCAATATGGGGATGTCGTGCTGATGGCCGTCGATGCGGATGAACACGACGATGAAAATCTGGGGGACTGACCGAATGACCGCGCCTGAGGACAAGACGCTTTCCGCCTATGAGGACAGCTGGCGCATGGGCCTGCTGCTCGTGCTCGCCTTGATCGTCTTCCAGGCGGGCGCCCTTTATGGCATGGGCCATCCGCCGATCTGCACCTGCGGCTACGTCAAGCTCTGGCACGGCGTGGTCAACAGTTCGGAGAATTCCCAGCACATCGCCGACTGGTACACTTTCTCGCACATCATCCACGGCTTCCTGTTCTATGCGCTGGCCTGGGCGCTGTTCCCGCGCTCGCCGGTGGGCTTAAGACTCGCCTTCGCTGTCCTCATCGAAGGTGGCTGGGAAATCCTGGAGAACAGTCCCTTCATCATCGACCGCTACCGCGCCGGCACGATTTCGCTGAACTATTACGGCGACTCGATCATCAACTCGGTGTCCGACACATTGTTCATGGTGCTGGGATTTGTGATGGCGCGAAAGCTACCTATATGGTTGATCGTGGCCCTGGCTCTCATCTTCGAGCTCGGCACGGGCTACATCATCCGGGACAATCTGACGCTCAACGTGATCATGCTGCTGCATCCGTTCGAGTCCATCAAGCAGTGGCAAAGTGGAATTTGAGTAATATGAGCACCTTTTCCCCCCGCGAAATCGTTTCGGAACTCGACCGCTTCATCATCGGCCAGAAGGACGCCAAGCGCGCCGTGGCCATCGCCTTGCGCAACCGCTGGCGTCGTCAGCAGCTGGAAGGCCAGATGCGCGAAGAGGTGATGCCGAAGAACATCCTGATGATCGGCCCGACGGGCGTCGGCAAGACCGAGATCTCGCGTCGCCTGGCGCGGCTCGCCGGAGCGCCCTTCGTCAAGGTCGAGGCGACCAAGTTCACCGAAGTCGGCTATGTCGGCCGCGATGTCGAGCAGATCGTGCGCGACCTCGTCGAGGTCGCCATCGGCCTGACCCGCGAGAAGATGCGCGAGGACGTTGCGGCGCGCGCCCAGATCAATGCCGAGGAGCGCGTGCTGGAAGCCCTCGTCGGCAAGACGGCGAGCCCGGCCACGCGCGATTCCTTCCGCAAGAAGCTGCGCGACGGCGAGCTCGACGACAAGGAAATCGAGATCGAGGTGGCCGACACCGGAAATGGCGGCATGCCAGGCTTCGAGATCCCCGGCATGCCCGGCGGCAATGTCGGCGTGCTCAACATCAACGACATGCTGTCGAAGGCGATGGGCGGCCGCAGGACCAAGACCCGCAAGACTACGGTGCGTGATTCCTACGCACTGCTCGTCAACGACGAGTCCGACAAGCTGCTCGACCAGGACGAAGTGGTGCGCCGGGCGCTGGAATCGGCCGAGAACGACGGCATCGTCTTCCTCGACGAGATCGACAAGATCGCCGCAAGGAGCGACATTTCGGGCGGCCCGTCGCGTGAAGGCGTGCAGCGCGACCTGCTCCCGCTGGTCGAAGGCACCACCGTCGCGACAAAATACGGGCCGATCAAGACCGACCACATCCTGTTCATCGCGTCCGGCGCCTTCCACGTGTCCAAGCCATCCGACCTGCTGCCCGAGCTGCAGGGCCGCCTGCCGATCCGCGTCGAGCTGCGCGCGCTGGAGAAGTCGGATTTCGTCCGCATCCTCACCGAGACCGAGGCGAGCCTCATCAAGCAGTATATCGCGCTGATGAAGACCGAGGGCGTCGAGCTGACCTTCACCGACGACGCCATCGATTCGCTGGCCGGCATCGCCGTCGACCTCAACGCCAGCGTGGAGAATATCGGCGCGCGGCGCCTGCAGACGGTGATGGAGCGCGTGCTGGACGAGATCTCTTACGACGCGCCGGACCGCAACGGTACGACGGTCACAATCGACGCCGCCTATGTCGAGAAGCATGTCGGCGACCTGTCGCGCAACACCGACCTGTCGCGATTCATCCTGTAGGCGCCGCCGCCGGCAGCTAGCCTTCCTTTCGCGCGTTGCGCGCACGGGACGGCTAGGGCGCATGGCCGGAAATCTGCACGTCCGCAATCTGGATGACGACTTGATCGCCAAGCTGAAGATGCGTGCGGCATGGGCGATCGGCCGAGGCCGAGCACCGTGAAATCCTTAGGCAGGTGCTGGAAAATGAGAGCGAGCCCTCGTTCGAAGAGCTGGCGGCCCGGCTGCGGTTGCTCACTGCGGAGCGAAAGCAAACACCCTCCGAGGTGCTGCTGCGCGAAGGACGTGACGAACGGTGACGGAAACGCTCGTCGTTGATGCCAGCATCGCTGTCAAATGGGTGGTCGAGGAGGAGGGTACGTCTCTGGCGCTTGGCTTGCGGCATGGTCGACGCTTCGCGGCGCCGGAACTGCTGATCGTTGAGTGCGCCAACATTCTCTGGAAGAAGGTCCAGCGCGGTGAAGTCAGTCGCGAAGAGGCGAAGATGGCCGCAAGCTTGCTGGAGCGTAGCGATATCGAATTGTTTGGCATGCGGGGATTGCTCGCCAAAGGGACCGAACTGGCGACGGATATCGGTCATCCGGCCTATGACTGCATGTATGTCAGCCTTGCGATGAGCCGAAACTGTCGCTTTGTGACCGCGGATGAACGCCTTGTCCGAGTGCTGCACCAGAAGGCTCCCCGTGAAATCGCCAATCTATGCATGACCTTGGAGCAGCTCTCAGCCGGCTCGAATTGATGCCGTTGATCGATACCCGCCGTTCTTGTCAGGCGGCAACGCAACGGCGGCTGATCTCTTTGGTGACTGTCCTTTACCTCAAACCTGCAGTGTGGCCAGATGGTACCATCTGGCCGCCTTTCGATGTGGTTTGACCGCGCCTTCTCTCGACTCTGTCGTACGCTTTTCCTAGTTTGCCGCGAATTCAAAGGCGGCGGCATGAAGAAATATATCCTACTTTTTCTGGGCATCGCTTTGGCGGCGGCGGTGACGATCGCCGATGCGGCGACCATGGTGCCTCCGGGCAACCGCAACGCCGTGCAGCCGGACATTCCGGGCGCGTCCAGCCGGCGTACGCAAGCAACCAACACCACCTTCCAGGCCAAGTACCGGAAAGTCTACGCGTTGCTGCAGAACGACGCCGAGCTGCGCGGCAAGATCAGGAAGGTGGCGGGTGCCTACGGCATCGATCCGATGCATATCGTCGGCGCCATCGTCGGGGAGCATACATACAATGTCGACGCCTACGACCGGCTGCAGACCTACTACGTCAAGGCGATGTCCTATCTGTCGAGCAAGCTGACCTTCGCCTATGAGGGTGAGGATGTCAGCGATTTCGTCCAGCGGCCGGAATTCAAGAAATGCGCCGGCATGGACGACAGCTACGATCTGTGGGAATGCCGCGAGCAGGTGTGGAACCATGCCTTCCGCGGCAAGAGCGTCGGCGGCGAGGATTTCCCCGACGACCGCTTCGGCGCCACCTTCTTTCAGCCCTATTATGCCGGCCAGACCTTCGGTCTCGGCCAGCTCAATCCGCTGACCGCGCTGCAGATGAGCGATCTCGTGCACAGGGTCTCCGGCCTGCCGAAGCTCGATGTCGAAGATCCCAATGCGGTCTACAAGACCATCATGGACCCGGACCTGACGCTGCCTTACGTCGCCGCGACCATCAGGAAGTCGATCGACGCCTATCGCAGCATCGCCGGCTTCGACATCTCCCACAATCCGGGGCTTACCGCGACGCTTTACAATGTCGGCAACCCCGAGCAGCGCGCCTATGCGCTGAAGGCCGAGAACGACAGGCGCCGCGCCGCCGGCGAACCGGAAAAGCTGCCCGAGGAGAACTATTACGGCTGGCTGGTCAACGACAAGCTCGATGAGCTGAAGGCGCTTTTCTAACAGACCTACGCCGCCAGCAGCGATTTTAGCTTGACCGCCTGCGAGCCGAGCGCCTCCGGCGCCGGGCTCGCCCGCTTGGCGATCAGCATCTCCGCCAGGCGGATGTCGCGCGCCACTGCGTTGCCGGGACCGATGCCGCTGGCGGCGACCAGCCTGCCGTCCCCGGCCAGATGGAACAGGATGAAGGCGCCGTCGTCGAGGTCGCGCCGCACGACGTTCTTGCCCTCGTCGGAAAGCCCGGCGATCTGCAAAGTGAGCCCGTACTGATCCGACCAGAACCATGGCACGGCGGCATGCGCCTCGTTGCCCCCCAGCATGTTCCTGGCGGCCAGCGCGCCTTGCTCCTGCGCGTTGCGCCAGGCCTCCAGCCGCACGCGCCGCCCGCCATAGATGGCGAGCGGGAACGAGCAGCAATCGCCGGCGGCGAAGATATCCGGATCTGCGGTGCGCAAATGCTCGTCCACGGCGATGCCGTTGTCGATCGCGAGCCCCGCCTCTGCGGCAAGCGTGGTGACCGGCACGGCGCCGATGCCGATCACGGCGAGATCGGCGACGATCTTCTGCCCGTCGGCCAGCGCGATGGCGACTTCCTTGCCGTCATCGGCGATTGCGGCGATCCCCTGGCCAGTGCGGATCGCAACTCCCTCGGCCTCATGCGCCTTGTGGATGATCCCGGCGATCTCGGCCGGCACGCCCCGCATCAGGATGCGCTGCTGCGCCTCGATGACGGTGACCGTGGCGCCGAGTTTCCGGGCCGAGGCCGCGAGCTCCAGGCCTATGAAGCCGCCGCCGATGATGGCGACGCGCCTCTCCGAGCCGAGATGGGCGCGGATGGCAAGCGCGTCGTTGAAGGTCCTGAGATAAACGCAGCGCGACCCGAGGCCCGGCATCGGCAGCTTGCGAGGTACGGATCCCGTTGCCAGCAGCAGCTTATCGTAGGACAGGGAAGAGCCGCCCGACAACTGCACGGTATGGGCCGCCCGGTCGATCGCGACAGCCAGGACGGAATGGATGTGCCGGATCGCGCGTTCGGCGAGGACCGCGTCTGTGGCGATCGCCTTGATGGAGGGAGCCTCGCCGCTCATCGCTTCCTTCGACAGCGGTGGTCGCTCATAAGGCAAATGCGGCTCGTCGCCGACCAATGTCACCCTCCCGTCATAACCGAGGTCGCGCAGGGCGAGCGCCGCGCGCCCCCCACACTCGCCCGCACCGATAATCAGCATCCCCGTCATGGTTTTACCCGATCTGGATCAGGACTTTTCCAGCGTCGACCTTGACCGGATAAGTCTTCAGGTTCACGCAGACGGGTGCGCCGCGCGCGTCGCCGGTCTTATAGTTGAAGCGGCCATTGTGCTTCGGGCATTCGATGATGTCGTCCATCACCAGCCCTTCGGCCAGATGCACCTTTTCATGCGTGCACAGGCCGTCGGTTGCGAAATACTCGTCGTCCGGGCTGCGGTAGATGGCGTAGGTGAGGCCGGAATGGTCGAACCGCATCACGTCCTCTTCGTCGATATCCCCGGCCGCGCAGGCCTCGACCCAGTCGCTCATCTCGCTCTCCTGGAATTCATGGTCATTTGGTCGGGCTGCTCACTCGGCCGCTGCCGACACTGGATTGTCGTTGTGCAACTCTTCCCGGTAGGGTTTCGCCGTCGGCGGCAGCGCGCGCTTGAGGAAATAGTCCTCGTTGCGCAGCTGTCGCAGGAAGGCGGGGATCATCTCGCGATAGCCGGCCAGGATCGAGGGCGTCGGCGCCGGCAGGTCGTGCCTGATCGTCTCATGCAGCTTGGGCAGCGCGTGATAGGGCACCATCGGGAACATGTGATGCTCCACATGGTAATTCATGTTCCAGTAGATGAACCGGCTGATCGGATTCATGTATACAGTGCGGCTGTTCAGACGGTGGTCGACGACATTTTCGGCGAGCCCACCATGCTGCAGGAGCCCGGTCATCACATGATGCCAGGCGCCGTAGAGGCGAGGCAGGCCGACGAGCATCAGCGGCAGCCATGAATGCAGATAAAGCGCCAGCGCGATGGTCGCGATGTAGATGGCGAGCCAGACGCGTGCCACGCGGATCGCCTTCGGCTGCTCCTGCTCGGGAATGAAGCTTTTTTCGGCGGCGCTGATGTTGCCGGCGGCATTGCGCAGCATGTCGGTCATCGCGTGCCAGGCATCGAGAATGCCGAAGAAGTTCAGCACCACGCGCAAAAGGTCCGGCGGGCGCATGACGGCGATCTCGGGGTCGCGGCCGACAATGATCGTGTCTGTGTGGTGGCGCGTATGGCTCCAGCGCCAGGTCACCGGATTGCGCATGATCATGAAGCAGGCGAGCTGGTAGACGACGTCGTTCATCCACTGCGTGCGAAAGGCCGTGCCGTGGCCGCATTCGTGCCAGCGGGAATCGGTCGAGGAACCGTAAAGCGTCCCATAGACGAAGAGGAAAGGCACGCACCACCAGCTGCCCCAGAACCAGATGCCGCCCGCCGCGCTGACGACGAAGGCGGCGAGCCAGATGATGGTGTCGCGGATCGCCGGCTGATCGGAGCGCTGCATCAGCTCCTTCATCTGCTTGCGGGGGATCTCGGTATGGTACCACTCGGCCGCCGCAAGGCCATTCTCGACCGCAAGCCTGGCGTCACGCCCGGTCAGGCTGTAGTCGCGCGGCGATGCCGCCGAAGACGTGATTGCCGTCATTGGGGTCCTCCGTCAGCGCCTTGGCGAACCGCCCCTAGCGTGTAGGGCTCGCGCATCGCTGACTTTCGGCTTCAGCATAACCACAAGGTCTGATAGTCTCAACATCACAAAGATAGTTTCTATCATTTCCTATCAGGATCAGATATGCTGAATTGGATATCCATAGTCGGGCAAGCGAGGAAGCATTCATGGCAAAGCGGCCGACAATCACCGATCTCGCGCGCGTCTCGGGCGTCAGCGTCGCCACCGTCGACAGGGTGCTGAACAGCCGCCTGCCGGTGCGCGAGGAGACGGCGCGCCGCGTCTACGACGCCGCCACCGAGATCGGCTATCACGCCGCCGGGCTGATCAAGCAGCGAATGCGGCAGGAACTGCCGGAATACCGGCTCGGCTTCCTGCTGCTCAGGGGCAATGATGTCTTCTACGGTGATTTCGCCCGGGAGATCGAGCTGGCGGTCGCGCAATCGCAACGGTTTCGCGGCGTTGCGACGGTCGATTTCGCCGCCTCGCTGGCGCCTGACGAAATCGCTGCCCAGATGCGCAGGCTGGCAGCCAAGTCGAGAGCCATCGCCGTCGTCGGCCCGGACCATCCAAACCTCACGGCGGTCGTGGAAACGCTGAAGGCGAGGGGGCAGCCTGTCTTCTCGCTGCTGTCGGATTTTGCCGCAGGCATCCGCGAGGGCTATGTCGGTCTCGACAACCGCAAGGTTGGGCGCAGCGCGGCCTGGATGATCTCCAAGGCCGCCAGAAAGCCGGGCAAGGTCGCGCTCTTCGTCGGCAGCCATCGCTTCCACGGCCATGAATTGCGCGAGATCGGCTTCCGCTCTTTCTTTCGCGAACACGCGCCGGACTTCACCGTGATGGAGACGCTGGTCAACCTCGAGGCCAATGACGTGACGCATGACGCCATGCTTGATCTCCTGGCGCGCCATCCTGATCTCGCCGGCTGCTATGTCGCCGGCGGCGGCATGGAGGGCGCGGTCTCGGCGCTGCGGACGGCGAAACCGGCCGAGATGCCGGTCGTGATCTGCAACGAGATCAATGCCGCCTCGCGCGCGGCACTTGCCGACAACATCCTCACCATGGTGATCTCGACGCCGCTTGCCGCGCTCTGCCGGGAACTCGTCGGACTGATGACCCACGCCATTGAAAGCGGCGCCGCCAATGCGCCCGGGCAGACCTTCCTGCCCTTCGACATCTATCTGCCGGAAAACATCTAAGCGTCAGCCATGATGCAATCCATCAGGCTGATGGATTCTTGCATCGTGGTTCACCGTGGCTCGGGCGCAATTTTCGACCCCCTTGGTCCGTCTTAAACGCTGATGGTGAGCGAAAAACCGGCCGCCCCAGTCGGAATCGCCCTTGACGTTTCTCAAACGAAATGGAATAAATATTTCACTAGCTAGACCTTTTGGTTCTTTCGTTCCGAGAGCGTCTGTTCGAACGGAGGAAGAGGCGTTCCAATCGAATTGGCGGCGCCGCATGGCCGCAGGGAGAGATTCTCCGGGCAAACCGGGGATTCCGGTTCAATGGGTGCAGCCGGACACCAAGTGGAGGAGATAAAATGAAGAAACTGCTTTTGGGCGTCGCGCTTTCGGCGCTGATGTGTTCATCCGCCTTTGCCGCCAAGATCGGCGTTTCGATGGCTCTTTTCGACGACAACTTCCTCACTGTGCTGCGCAACGGCATGATTGCGCAGGCCAAGGGCATGAGCGGCGTCGAACTGCAGGTCGAGGACGCGCAGAACGACGTGGCAAAGCAGCTCGACCAGATCAAGAACTTCGCCGCTTCGGGCGTCGACGCCATCATCGTCAACCCGGTCGACACCTCGGCCACGCAGGCGATGTCGGATGCGGCCGCCGCGGCCAAGATCCCGCTGGTCTATGTCAACCGCGAGCCGGTCAACGTCGACAAGCTTCCCGACAACCAGGCATTCGTCGCTTCGAACGAAGCCGATTCTGGCACGCTCGAGACCAAGGAGGCCTGCCGCCTGTTCAAGGAAGCCGGCAAGAAGGAAGCCAATGTCTATGTGATCATGGGCGAGCTTTCGAACCAGGCCGCGGTGCAGCGCACCAAGGACATCGAGGAAGTCATCGCCACCCCGGACTGCAACTTCATCAAGATCATCGACAAGCAGACCTCGAACTGGAAGCGTGACGAGGCCCAGAACCTGATGACCAACTGGCTGTCGTCGGGCAAGGCCTTCGACGGTGTCATCGCCAACAACGACGAAAGCGCCATCGGCGCCATCCAGGCGATGAAGGCCGCCAATGTCGACATGAAGTCGGTGGTGGTCACCGGCGTCGACGCCACCCAGGACGCGCTGGTGGCGATGCAGGCGGGCGATCTCGATGCGACGGTCTTCCAGGACGCGGCCGGCCAGGGCGCCGGCGCGCTCGATGCCGCGCTGAAGCTCTCCAAGGGCGAGAAGGTGGATAAGAAAGTCTACATCCCGTTCCAGCTCGTGACGCCGGCGAACATCGACAAGTTCTTGAAGAAGAACTGAGGCGCCTCGATATGGGGCGGCGCGTCCAGTCGGAACACGCGCGCCGCTCCGCCTTTCCCTCTCGTCCGCACGGGAGGCCGGACAAGTGCGCCCGACGGAGGAAGACGACGTGTCACAGACATCGCATGGCATTGGCGGGCTGAGCTATGACGCCAAGAAGCGTCCGTGGCCTGCCGAGTTCAACGTGTTCCTGGCGCTTGTTATCCTGGTCGCCGCTTTCGAGCTGGTGGGCCGCGTCTTCCTCGGCGACAGCTTCCTGTTCAACACCCGCGAGAATGTCTCCGGGCTCTTCAACGAGCAGCGCCTGCAGATCATCATCCTGCAGGTGTCGATCGTCGGCATCATCGCCATTGGCGTCACCCAGGTCATCATCTGCGGCGGCATCGACCTGTCCTCAGGCTCGATCGTCGGCGCCACCGCCATGATTGCCATGAGCTTTGCCCAGGTCGCGACGGTCAACGGCAATCCTAATCCCAAGGCGATGTTCATCGCCTATGGCTGGACCGACCTGCCGGTCATCGTGCCGCTGCTGGTCGCGATCGGCTGCGGCCTGATCGCCGGCCTGATCAACGGCCTCTTGATCGCCTTCACGCGCATCCCGCCCTTCATCGCCACGCTTGGCATGATGGTCACCGCCCGCGGCATCGCCAAATGGTGGTCGAAGGGCCAGCCCATCTCGTTTCCGACCGACAGCTTCGCGGCGATCGGCAAGGGGCTGATGCCGGTCGTCATCTTCATCTCGCTGGCGATCCTGTTCCAGCTCATCCTGACCTACACGAAATACGGCAAGCATTGCTACGCCATCGGCTCCAATGAGGATGCGGCGCGCATGTCCGGCATCAAGATCGCCAACCACAAGGTGCTGGTCTATGCGATCGCCGGCATCCTTGCCTCGATCGCAGCAGTGGTGCTGTCCTCCAAGAACCTCACCGCCCAGGCCGGCATGGGCGTCATGTATGAGCTCGACGCTATCGCGATGGCGGTCATCGGCGGCGTCTCGCTGTCGGGCGGCCGCGGCTCGATCATCGGCACGGTGATCGGCTCCCTGATCTTCGGCGTCATCATTTCCGGCTTCACCTTCCTGCGCCTCGACGCCTATTATCAGGAGATGGTGAAGGGCGTGATCATCGTCGGCGCGGTCGTTCTCGATCAATGGCGCCAGCGCCGCCGGGCGATAGGAGCTTGACCATGTCCGACATCGTTCTGAAGACCGAAAACCTCACCAAGCACTATGGCGGCGTGCATGCGCTGCAGGAGGCGAATTTCGAGCTGCGCAAGGGCGAGCACGTCGCCATCATGGGCGACAACGGCGCCGGCAAGTCGACCTTCGTGCGCCAGATCACCGGCGTCGAGCAGCGCACCGACGGCAAGATCTGGTTCGACGGCAAGGAGGTCAATTTCGCCGGCCCGATCGAGGCGCGCGAGGCCGGCATCGAGACCGTGTTCCAGAACCTCGCTTTGGCCGACGACCTCGACGTGCCGTCGAACCTCTTCCTCGGCCGCGAGAAGGTGCTGTTCAACCTCGGCCCCTTCTCCATCCTCGACCGCAAGGCGATGCGCAAGGCGACGGAGGCGGCGCTTGTCCGCACGGCGGTGAAGATCCCGAACCTCTCCAGCACCATTCGCCACATGTCGGGCGGCCAGCGCCAGTGCGTGGCGATCGCCCGGACGGCGACCTTCGCCTCCAAGCTGATCATCATGGACGAGCCGACCGCCGCGCTCGGCGTGCAGGAGACGGCGCAGGTCGAGAACATCATCCGCACGCTGAAGGAGAATGGCGAGCCGCTGATCCTGGTTAGCCACAACATGCGCCAGGTGTTCGACCTGGTCGACCGCATCGTCGTCTTCCGGCGCGGCAGGATCGTCGCCAATTTGCGCAAGCAGGACACCGACGGCAACGACATCGTCGCCTATATCACCGGCGCCAAGACCGGACAGGCGGAGCTGCAGGCTGCCTGACGGCGCGCCACGACAGGATCAAATCATCCGCGCCTCAAGGGCGCGGCTATGCGTACAACCCCACCTCGAAGGACATTCCATGACACTCCGCTTCGCTCTTCTCGGCGCCGGCCGCATCGGCAAGGTGCATGCCCGGGCCGTCGGCTCAAATCCGCAGGCAAAACTCGTCGCCGTGGCCGACGCCTTCGAGAAGGCCGCGACGGAGCTTGCCTCCGCCTATGGCGCTGAAGTCCGCACGATCGAGGCCATAGAGAAAGCCAAGGACATCGACGCCGTCATCATCTGCACGCCGACCGACACGCATGCCGACCTGATCGAGCGTTTCGCCAAGGCCGGCAAGGCGATCTTCTGCGAGAAGCCGATCGACCTCTCCGTCGAGCGCGTCGAAAAATGCTTGGCGGTGGTCGAGAAGACCGGCGCCACGCTGATGGTCGGCTTCAACCGCCGCTTCGATCCGCATTTTGCTGCCGTACGCAAGGCGATCGACGACGGTGCCATCGGCACGGTCGAGATGGTCACCATCACGTCCCGCGATCCCGGCGCTCCGCCGCTCGACTACATCGCCAGGTCCGGCGGCATTTTCCGCGACATGACCATCCATGATTTCGACATGGCCCGCTTCCTGCTCGGCGAGGAGCCCGTTGCCGTCAGTGCCCACGCTTCGGTGCTGGTCGACAAGAAGATCGGCGAAGCCGGCGATTTCGATTCGGTCAGCGTCATCCTCGAGACCGCCTCCGGCAAGCAGGCCGTCATCTCCAACTCGCGCCGCGCCACCTATGGCTACGACCAGCGCATAGAGGTGCATGGCTCGAAGGGCATGGTCGCGGCCGAGAACCAGCGGCCGGTCTCGATCGAGCTTGCCAACGATAAGGGCTATACGCGTCCGCCGCTGCACGACTTCTTCATGACCCGCTACATCGACGCCTACGCCAACGAGATCGCCTCTTTTATCGCTGCGGCGACTGCCGGCAAGAAGGCTGCGCCGAGCGGCAAGGACGGGCTGATCGCGCTGAAGCTCGCGGACGCGGCTTTGGAGTCGGCGAAAACGGGGAAGACCGTCCGCGTCGACTAGTTCAAGGGCGAGCGTTTTGAGGGCGATCAGGTCGTCGATCTGCAGGGTTTGGGGATTAGCCGGAGCATCCGTCATGTCGTCATCCTATGGCGAAGCAAGGAGCGAAGCGACGGGGCGCAGACCATAGGATCCATGCCGTTACATTTGAGCGATGCTAACGGTCCAGAATGCTGCTCCGCTGCGTTCCTCGGCCGGGGTCACGGAATCCTAGGGTCTTCGCGACGGAGCTAGGCTCCTGCTTCGTCCTAGAATGACGAAGTCGAGGGCTCTTCGACCAAGTTATCAACGCGACACGGCGCCAAGAAACCGATCGTAACGTCAATGAATCTCGAAATTCCATTGGTAGTCAAAGACACAGGAGCACAGCGATGAGCGGTTTGGCCGGTCGCAATTCAGAAACGCGCGCCATCGTCACCGGCGGCGCGCAGGGTATTGGCTTCGCCGTGGCTGAAGCCTTGGCCGACGAGGGCTGCCGCGCGCTGGCGCTGATCGGCCGCTCGCAGGAGAAGGGCGACAAGGCGGTCGCGGCTCTGAAGAAAAACGGCGTCGACGCCATCTTCATCAGCGCCGATGTCGCCAAGGTCGCCGACTGCAAGCGTGCCGTCGAGGTGGCGATCAAGCATTTCGGCACGTTGAATGGGCTGGTCAATGCCGCCGCCACATCCGCGCGGGGGTCGTTGGTGGAGACCACCGAGGAGCTGTTCGACCAGATATTCGACACCAATGTGCGCGGCCCCTTCTTCCTGATGCAGGGCCTTGTCGCGCATCTCCTGGAACGCAAGGCGCCGGGCTCGATCGTCAACGTGCTGTCGATGTCGGCGCATGCCGGCCAGTCCTTCCTGACGCCCTATTCGACCAGCAAGGGCGCGCTGATGACGCTCACCAAGAATGTCGCCAGCGCCTACCGGAAGAACCGCATCCGCTGCAACGCCGTGCTGCCGGGCTGGATGGACACCGAGGGGGAGGCGATCGTGCAGAAGAAATGGCACGGAGCGTCGGATGACTGGCTGGAAAAGGCAGAGGCCGCGCAGCCGATGGGCCAACTGGTGAAGCCGGCCCAACTCGCCCGGCTGATCAGCTACATGCTGAGCCCGCAGGCCGGCGTCATGACCGGCTCACTGGTCGACTACGACCAGAACATTGCCGGCGTGATTGGCGAGTAAGGGCCGGTCTCGGAGCGCTTTTTGTCCCACGCCTCCGGGCCCATCTTTTGCTATAAGCAGGGCGCGCCAATAGGAGGAGAGCGCCTTGCACCCGTACTGGATCACGATAGGCGGTCATCTTGGTGTTGGCGTCACTGCACGGTCGGAAGGCGACGCGCTGCAACTCGTCGCGCTTGCCTTCCCATCCCAAAAAGCGGTCAGCATCGAGATCATCAAGGATATGAACGATCTCGATCAGAATCACGTGCTGCCCAATTTGGGTGGGGCGAACTGGCTTCGGCGTGGCATCTGGTTTCCCCAAGGCTACGAGCACATTGCAAGCTGAGACAATGCGCACCCTTAAGAGGCACGTGACAACCGCCCTCGCATCGACTATATGAGCCGCATGATCCACCTGACCGCCTCGTTTTGGTACTTTAGCTACGGTAGCTCGCTGGCGGCGGGAGGATTGCGCTCGATCTGAAAAATTTCCAGATCAAAATCCGACAAGCCGCCAGACCTGGCGGCTTTTTTGTTTCAGCCGGCAGGTCTCCTAAACCAGGAGCAGAAAGCCGTGTTGACCACCACAGACGACCTTCGGGTCACCGAAATCAGAGCCTTGAGCACGCCCGACGAGGTGATGCGCGAGATACCGCGCTCGCTCACCGCGACGCGCACCGTTGCCTCCTCGCGCAACGCCATTCATTCCATCCTGACCGGGGCCGACGATCGACTGCTTGTCATCGTCGGCCCTTGTTCCATCCACGATCCGGTCGCCGCCGTGGACTACGCCAGCCGTCTGGCGGCGCTGCGCGAGACCCTTGCCGACCGGCTCGAGATCGTCATGCGAGTCTATTTTGAGAAGCCGCGCACAACGGTCGGCTGGAAGGGGCTGATCAACGATCCCGATCTCGACGGCAGCTTCAACATCGAGAAGGGCTTGCGCATGGCCCGCAACGTGCTGTCGGCCGTCAACAATCTCGGCCTTCCGGCGGCGACTGAGTTCCTCGACATGACCATCCCGCAATATATCGCCGACCTCGTCGCTTGGGGCGCCATCGGCGCGCGAACGACCGAAAGCCAGATCCATCGCGAGCTGGCTTCGGGTCTTTCCTGCCCGGTCGGCTTCAAGAACGGCACCGACGGCAATCTCAGGATTGCCGGCGAAGCGGTGAAGTCGGCAGCACAGCCGCACCATTTCATGGCAGTGACCAAGGGCGGCCGCAGCGCGATCGCGGCGACCACGGGCAATGAGGACTGCCATGTCATTCTGCGCGGCGGCATCCAGCCCAACTACGATGCGGCGAGCGTCGATGCCGCCGCCGCCGAGCTTGGCCACATCGGTGTCGCGCCGCGCCTGATGATCGATGTCAGCCACGCCAACAGCGCCAAGAAGCCGGAGAACCAGCCCAAGGTCGCGCATGATGTGGCGGGCCAGGTCGCAGCGGGTGACGAGCGCATCATCGGCGTCATGATCGAGAGCAATCTCGTCGCCGGCCGCCAAGACGTTTCGCCCGGCAAGCCGCTCGTCTACGGCCAGAGCATCACCGATGGCTGCATCGACTGGGCGACCACGGAGACCGTGCTGCACGGCCTCGCCGGCGCCGTCGAATGGCGCCGGTCGGCGAAGCGCGAGATGTTCGCCAGCCGTCAGGGCGCGGCATAAGCCGAATGGGGGGCGGCGGTCACGCCGCCCTCAACCCTTCCCAGGCCGTGAATACCGAAACGGCAAACAGCAGCAGCCCGGCGCTTCGCCCGGCCAGGATGGTCGCGCGTGGATTGTCGACCAGCAGCCCCCGGCTGCGGCCGGCTGTGACGGCGAGCCCGCCATAGATCGCCGCCTGCGTGGCGACCGTCAGCAATCCCATGATCGTCGCCTGCATCCAGATCGGGCCGTAAGCCGGCTTCAGGAATTGCGGATAGACGGCGAGGATGAAGAGATAGGCCTTCGGATTGATCAGGCAGGTGACCAGGCCCTGGCGAAACGCCTTCCAGGCCGAACGGCTCCCCGTGGGCCCGTCATCGCCGACGGTGATCGAGCTGCGCATTAGGGAGACGCCGATATAGGCCATGTAGACGGCGCCGGCGATAAGCAGCGGCGTGAACAGCACCGGCACGAAATGCATGAGCAGCCCGACGCCGATCGCGCCGTTCAGCGTGTGCACCGCGCCGCCGAGCATGATGCCGGCGGTGGCGGCCAAGCCTCGATTGCTGCCGCCGGTGAGCGCATTGGCCAGCACGAACAGCATGTCCATGCCCGGAACGGCGATGATGCCGAACAGAAGCACGAAGAACAGCCAGAGATTTTCGGTGTAGTTCATGTCAGTTGCCTGTCGCCTCGTTCGCTTGAGTGCAAAGGAACCTATTGATTTTCAAGCGGGTAGGCGGCCCTATAGGTCATGCCAACTGACGAGGATGTGTCAGTTGCGTCTCGGTAGGGTCGAAAAATGCGCAAGGCCTCGCGCCTGTTCGAGATTATCCAGATCCTGCGTCTGGCCAGGAAGCCGGTGACCGCGGCTGCAATGGCCGGGCAAATGGAGGTGACCGTGCGCTCAGTCTATCGCGACATCGCCGCGTTGCAGGCGATGCGCGTGCCGATCGAGGGCGGGCGCGGGATCGGCTACATATTGCGCCCCGGCTTCGACCTGCCGCCGCTGATGTTCTCCATCGAGGAGATGGAAGCGATCGTGCTGTCACTGGCGCTGCTCGAACGCACGGGCGACGACGAGCTGAAGCAGGCCGCAAAACGCGTCGGCGCCAAGATCGCCGGCACCGTGCCCCCGCCTTTGCGGCAGACGCTGGACGCCAACGCCCTTCACGCCTGGGGATTTGCCGCGCCTTCCGCGCCCGCCGTCGATCTCGCGCTGGTCCGCCGCGCCATCCGCGACGAGGAGAAACTCGGCCTCGCCTATCGCGACGAGGCGGGACGCGCGACCGATCGCATCATCCGCCCGGTCGCGCTGATCTATTATGCCGAGACCGCCAATATCGTCGCCTGGTGCGAATTGCGCCAGGCCATCCGCAATTTCCGCAGCGACCGCATCGAGGACTGCCGGCCAACGAACCTGTGGTTCAAGGGCGAAGGCGACCGGCTGCGGCAGGTCTGGGTCGACGGCTGGGAGATCGATACCGCGGCCGCCGGCAACTGATGCGTCACCGCGGTGCCGTGCGCCGCACCTCTATATGGATGTCAGGGCACGATGCCGCGGCAGGCCCAGGCTACATTGGCGAAGGATCGCGGACCGTCGGGCCGGCCTGCCTGATAGGCATCGCGGACGGCGGCCTCGACGCGCTCGCGCTCGGCTGCGTCCAGCGTGGTCACGTATTTGCCGAGCGGGCCTTCTCCGGCGCGGATCGGCGCCCAAAGGTCGTCGAAATCCGAGTAGTCCATCCGGATCATCAGCTCCGCTTCCGTGACGTCGGCGAGACCCTGCTCGACAAAGGTCCGCTTCATCTCGCCCGGCTGCATCATCGGCTGGAAGCAGTAGCGGCTGCGCATCTGTCGTCCGCTTTCGCTGACCGCGGCAATCGTGTCGATCATCATGCGCATGCCGGTCATGCCGCCATAGTGGTCCCAGACCACTGCTGCGACTATGCCGCCCGGTCGCGCCACGCGGCGCATCTCGGCCACCGCCTTGCCGGCCTCCGGCACGAAATGCAGCACCAGCAGCGCCAGCGCGCGGTCGAACGCGTTGTCTGAGAATGGCAAGGCGGTGGCATCGGCCTGGTTGATGGTGACGCGCGGATCGGTGTTTTTCTCCTTCGCCGCCGCGACGAAGACCGGGGAAAAATCGATGGCCTGGATCTCGGCAAGATCGGCGGATTTTGCCAGCTCGAATGTCAGGCTCCCGGTGCCGCAGCCGACATCGAGGATTGTCTCGCCGCCGGCCAACCCCGCGAACTCGATGAACTTGGGCGCCAGCCTGCGGCTCCAGCGCCCCATCAGTTGCTCATAACCGGATGCTGCATGGACAGTGAAGGTGGACGTCATCTGAGCCTCCCATTTATGAGTCCAAGCTAAACGACGGCGGAATTGCTGCCAAGGCACCGGCAATCTGCAACATCGGCAGCAAAGGTAGCCGAACGCGCCGGCGCTTTATGTAGGTGACTTCACGTCCGCCACGCTCTCCCGCTCCACCAGCGGGCACTCGAGCTTGGTGATCGGATAGCGGCCGCGGCCGGGCGTCGGCGGCGTTTCGAGCTGCTCGATCGCCCATTGGCCCATCGCCAGATGCGGCAGGATCAATGTGGTCAGCGGCGGGAAAAGGTGGCGGGCGATCTCCTCGTCGTCATAGCCAACCACGGAGATGTCCTGCGGGATATGCAGGCCGGCTTCCTTGAGCGCCTCGTAGCAGCCAATGGCGGTGCGGTCGTTCTGGCAGAAGATGGCGTTGGGACGCTCCTTGAGCCCGAGCAGCTTCACCGTCGCGGCATAGCCGGCGCTGGCCGACCAGTCGCCCTCGACCACCAGCTCCGGGTCAAAGGGGATGTCCGCTGTCGCGAGCGCCCGGCGATAGCCCTTGAGCCGGTCCTGCGCGGCCTGCATCCACGGCTCGCCAGTGATGGTGGCGATGCGGCGATGCCCATGGGCGATCAGGTGCCTTGTCGCGCTCTGGCCGCCGGCGATCTCGGAGGGAACCACGGCCGGGAAGGCATAATCGGCGGTGTAGCAGTTGAGCAGGATGACCGGGATGTCGAGGCTGTAGAGGAAATCCGGCGCCGTGATCTCGCGCGTGAAGATGGTCATGTAGATCAGCGCCGAGATGCCGCGCCGCGTCAGTGCTGAAATCGCGCGGGGCTCCATCACTGCGTCGCCCATGGTCTGCGCCACCAGAAGCACATTGCCGGCGTTCCACGAGGCCTGTCGCGCTCCCTCGATGGCGACCACTGCCTCGGGGCTGGTGGCGAGCTGGTCGACCGCAAAGCCGATGACGCCGTCGAGGCCTTCGAACGGCGTCACTGGCGGCCTGAGCGCCGAAAAGACCGGCGGCGAATAGCCCAGCGCCCGCGCCGCCTCGATCACCCGGTCGCGTGTCTGCTGCGAGAGCCTGATGCCCGGCGAATTGTTGAGCACGAACGAGACCGTCGCCTGCGAGCAGCCGGCGGCGCGCGCAATGTCGGTCATGGTCACACGCCCCTTCGGTTTGGCCGCCGGCTTGCGGCGCCTGGAAGTTCCGGGGGGATCGCGCAGGTCCGTCGGTTCGCTCATGGTCGTTTCCCAAACCCAGCCGGCTCTAAAGCAAAGGCGGCGGCAACGGCAAGATGGTCGAGGCCGTCGCGTTTACAAGACTGCGCGTGCTAATACATATTAGCAAGCAAGTCATGCGAAGCACCGGCTGAGCCGCTTCTCGACGAAACCGGTCAGACAAGGTCAGCAATGCTGACAATTCTCGCATATTCCGCGCGGTTGCGGGCTGTTGCGCTCGCTCTCCTCGCTCCCGGCGCGTCCTTTGACCAGCGTCTCCTCCGCGTCGGCAACGCGCCTCGTGGTGTCATAACTAATAGTATTTACTAATAGCCCTAAGCGTTCTACTGTCAACTCGGCGTGACCGAACGGGCCTCCGTTGGGCGCGGCAGGTGCGATGGACGCTCGCTCGAAACGCGGCTTTATCGCCGGTCTGGGCTGTATCCATTCTCACGAAAATGTCAGACAAATCGGACTATTTACGAACGCCACATGAGTGTCTAGTGTCTCGACCGCGGCCCGATCGGCACCGTTCTTAAGTCGGCGGACCTTTGCGCCAGACCCTTGAGGAGGAGGGTTGTCCGGACCGCGGTCGAGACATCGCCAACGAGTTCTATAGTCAGGTTCTACAAGGGAGGTTGAAATATGAAATTTTTGATCCGTAACGCATCTGTCGCCGCCGCGGCCCTGCTCATCGGGCTTGCGACCACAGCGGTAACGCGCGCGGACGACAAGCCGACGCTGGCCTTTGTCGTCAACGGTGCGTCAGACTTCTGGAAGGCGGCGGAAGCCGGCGTCAAGAAGGCGCAGGGCGAGCTGCCCGACTACAATCTCGAGCTGAAGTATCCGGAACAGTCCTCGGTCGCCATCCAGCAACGCCTGATGGACGACTTGGTGACGGCGGGCGTCAAGGGCATCATGGTCTCGGCCGTCGACCCCAAGACCTCGACCGATGGGCTCAACAAGATCGCGTCGGAAACCGCGCTGTTCACGACCGACTCCGATGCGCCGCAGACCAAGCGCGTCGCCTATATCGGCTCGTCCAACGTCGATGCCGGCAAGCAGGCGGCCGAGATCGCCAAGAAGGCGATGCCGAATGGTGGCAAGTGCCTGGGCTTCGTCGGCCTGCTCGGCGCCGACAACGCCAAGGAACGCATCCAGGGCATGAAGGACGGGCTCGCCGGCAGCAAGATCGAGCTGGTCGATGTGCGCGGCGACGATATCGACCAGGCGCGCGCCAAGAAGAATGTCGAGGACGCGCTGGTCGCCAGCCCCGACATCACCTGCATGGTCGGCTTCTACTCCTACAACACGCCGCGCATCTATGAAGCGCTGCGCGACGCCGGCAAGCTCGGCCAGATCACCGTCGTCGGCTTCGACGACGATCCGATCACGCTGGGCGGCGTCAAGGAAGGCACCGTTGCCGCCACCGTGGTGCAGCAGCCGTTCGAATGGGCCTATCAGGGCATGAAGCTGATGGCCGCTTATCTCAAAGGCGACAAGTCAGGCATCCCGGCCAACAACCTGATCATCATCCCGACCAAGATCATCGGCAAGGATGATGTCGACGCCTATGCCGCCAACCTCAAGGCGATGCAGGGCAAGTAAGCCCGGCACAGTTGCGCCGGCTCAAGGTTTTTCCCTTGAGCCGGCGATCGTATTGACGGACCCGCCAAGGCCCGTCAGTCTGTAGCCCACCGGCTGCTGCCAAGTGCGGTAACTATGGCGCGATGACCCCTACCGACACCACTCACCCAGACACCGCTCCGTTCCTGAGCCTTGAGGCCGTGCGCAAAACCTATCCGGGCGTTGTCGCGCTGGATAGGTTCTCCATGGAAGTCCGGCCCGGCGAGGTCATCGGCCTTGTCGGCGAAAACGGCGCCGGCAAATCGACGCTGATGAAGATCCTCGGCGGCGTGACGCGGCCGGACAGCGGCACCATCACGGTCGATGGCGCCGCGCATGACGGGCTGACCGTCGAGCAGAGCATCGGCTCCGGCATCGCTTTCGTGCACCAGGAATTGAACCTTTTCGAGAACCTCGACGTCGCCGCCAACATCTTCTTCGGCCGCGAGCCGCTGAAGGCCGGGCCGCTGAGGCTGGTCGACCGGGCCAGGCTGCGCGAGATGGTGGCGCCGCTCCTGAAGCGCGTCGGCGCCAATTTCTCGGCCGACGCGCCTGTCGCGTCGCTGTCGCTCGCTCAGCAGCAAATGGTCGAGATCGCCAAGGCGCTGTCGATCAAGGCCCGCCTTGTGATCCTCGACGAGCCGACCTCCAGCCTGCCGATGGCGGAAACGGAAAAGCTGCTCGACGTCATCAAGGGGCTGAAGGCTCAAGGCATCAGCGTCATCTTCATTTCGCATCGGCTGCATGAGATCGAGCGTGTCGCCGACCGCGTCGTGGTGCTGCGCGACGGCACGCTGGCCGGCACGCTGGCGAAGGACCGAATCAACCACGACGAGATGGTCAGGCTGATGATTGGCCGCATGCTGAAGGAGCGCGAGAAGGCCGGCGAAGCCACGCGAGCGCCGGGCAGCGTCGCGCTCGCTGCCGAGGCGATCCGCACCAGCACCTATCCAGACCGGCCGGTCAGCATCGAGCTGAGACGCGCGGAGATCCTGGGCCTTGCGGGCCTGGTCGGCTCCGGCCGCACTGAGCTCGCGCGCGTGCTGTTCGGCATCGAAGAGCGTTTGGCCGGCAGCGTCACGCTTAACGGCAAGCCACTTGATGTCGGCTCGGCCGCTGACGCGGTGGCGAACGGCATCTTCCTGGTGCCGGAAGACCGCAAGCTCACCGGCGTTTTGCTCGACCTGTCGATCGCGCAGAACATCTCGCTGCCCAACCTGCCGGCCCATGCCAGGCGCTCGCTGGTCTCGGCCGGCGCCGAGCTCGCGACGGCGGAAAAGCAGAAGAAGAACCTCGGCATCAAGGCGCCGTCGGTGCTCACCCGCACCGGCACGCTGTCCGGCGGCAACCAGCAGAAGGTGGTTCTCGCCAAATGGCTGGCGATGAACCCCAAGGTTATGATCCTGGACGAGCCGACGCGTGGCATCGACATCGGCGCCAAGGCCGAGATCTACGGCCTGATGCGGGCGCTGGCCGATGCCGGCGTCGCCGTGCTGATGATCTCCAGCGACATGGAGGAGGTGATCGGCGTCTCGGACCGCATCGCGGTCATGCATGAGGGGCAGATTTCCGGCATCCTCGACAAGGACGATTTCAGTCAGGAGAACGTGCTCTTGCTGGCGGTCGGCAAGAAGCCGAAACTGCTGCAAGCGGCGGGAGGAGCGCAATGAGCAAGAAAGATCTCGGCCTGCTGATCCTGATCCTGGTGGTCGGCGCGGTGGTCACGGCAATCAATCCACGCTTCCTCTCGGCGATCAATCTCGCCAACACCTCCAACCTTGTCGCCCTGTTCGGCATCCTGTCGATCGGCCAGGCCTTCGTCATCATCACCGGCGGCATCGAATTGTCTGTCGGCTCGCTGATCGCGCTGCTCGGCACCCTGTTCATCGACTTCATCGCTGTGCGCGAATTGGACTGGCCGCTGGCCTTCGTGGTGATCATCGTGCTCGGCGCCGTCATCGGCTTCGTGCATGGCTGGCTGATCACAAGGCTGAAGTTGCAGCCCTTCGTGGTGACGCTGTGCGGCCTGCTCATCTATCGCGGCGTGGCGCGTTTCTACACGGCCGACGGTACGGCGGGCTTCGCCTTCGGGCAGAATTTCCCGACACTCGAATTCCTGACCGCGGGCCGCTCCTACGGCTTGCCGAACTCCTTCATCGCGCTGATCGTCATCGCCATCGTCATGTGGGTGGTGCTGCACCGCTCGGTGTTCGGCCGCTATCTCTACGCCATCGGCAAGAACGAGGAAGCGGCGAAATATTCAGGCATCCGCACAGGCCGGGTGATCATCGCGGCCTATGTCATCTGCGGCGTGCTGACGGCCCTGTCGGCGATCTATTTCGCCATGTACACGCGCTCGATCTCGCCGGCGAGCCACGGCCAGTTCTACGAGCTCTACGCCATCGCGGCCGCCGTGCTCGGGGGGTTCTCGCTGCGCGGCGGTGAAGGCTCGCTGGTCGGCGTGATCCTCGGCACGGTGCTGCTGCAGGAACTGCAGAACCTCGTCAACCTGCTCGGCATCCCCTCCTCGCTCAACTTCGCCGTGATGGGCGGCGTGATCCTCATCGGCGTGCTGGTCGACCAGCAATGGGGCGTCTTCCGCGCCCGCCGCCGCATGATCGAGGCGACGCGCCAGAATGTTGCGGGCGCGCCGGCGGAGTAGCCTCGCTCTAACGTTCACGGTCCCTATTGGATCGATGCTCGCCATGAAGCCTCTGGGCAGGCCCGGATTCGCGGGCGGATTGCAACAGCGCGTGAACCGGAAAACTGCCCTTGTCGCAGAATTGGGGCTGGGCTAAGCAATTGGCATCTGAGGGTTCCAAGAACAAAAAATTGGGAGACACACCTGTGACATCATCACGTTGGATCGCGCTCGCGGCGCTGGCATTGACCTGCTCGACCCCGGCGCTGGCCAAGGACTGGAAAACCGTTACCGTCGCCATGGAGGGCTCCTATGCGCCCTGGAACCAGACGGACGCCAGCGGCAAGATCGTCGGCTTCGAGGTGGACATCCTCAACGACGTCTGCGCGCGCGCGAAGCTCGAATGCAAGATCGTCGCGCAGGACTGGGACGGTGTCATTCCCGGACTCACGGCGGGCAAGTTCGACATCGTCATGGACGGCATGTCGATCACCGAAGAGCGCATGAAGACGATCGACTTCTCGATCCCCTACGCCTCGTCGCCGGTCGCCTTCCTGGCCGACAAGAACGGCCCGCTGGCCAACTTGTCCAACAGCGGCAAGATGATCGACCTATCGAAGGACGACGCCGAATCCAAGGCGGCGCTCGACACGCTGCGCAAGGAGCTCACCGGCAAGAATGTCGGCCTGCAGGTCTCGACCACCGAGGCGACCTTCGCCGACAAATATCTCAAGGACGTCGCCAACGTTCATGAATACAAGACCACCGACGAGCACGACCTCGACCTCATGGCGGGCCGCATCGACGTAGCCTTTGCCGACACCACCTATTTCCTCGGCACGCTGGCCAAGCCGGATGCCAAGGACCTGGAATTCGTCGGGCCGCAATTCAAGGGCGGTCCGATCCTCGGGCCAGGCATCGGTGCAGCCTTCCGCAAGACCGACAAGGACTTGCAGGACATCTACAACAAGGCGCTCAAGGCCGCGCTCGACGACGGCTCGGTGTCGAAATACTCCATGCAATGGTTCAAGATCGACATTACCAAGTAATGTCGCAACGGGAGCAGCCAAAGCTGCTCCCGTTTTGCATTGAGTGCATGTCGGCCCAAAAATGCGTAGCGGTTTTGGGAGAACGACATGCATCAAAGGCAGGCAACCGTCGATGCACATCTCGGCGTCCGCAGGAGCCGTAAGTGGAGTTTCTCAACGATCTCAGGGACCAGGTGTCGACGGCCTATGCGCTTTTGGCCGCCGGCTGGGGCGTGCAACTGCTTTGGGGCATCGCCTGGACGCTCGCCGTCACTATCGTCTCGATGTTGATTGGTGCTGTGCTGGGCTCGTTGGTGGCGGCGGCCAAGCTCTCGCATCGCGGCGGATTGAGATTCATCGGCGAGAGCTACACCACGGTTTTCCGCGGCGAACCGGAACTCTTGATCATCTACCTGTTCTACTATGGCGGCACCCAGGTGCTGACCGGGGTGGCGCGGTCGACCGGGTCGATCGGCTCGACCGACATCTTGAACATGCCGAGCTTCCTCGGCGGCGTTCTCGCTGTCGGCATCATTTCCGGTGCCTACCAGGCCGAGGTTTTTCGCGGCTCGTTCCTCGCGATCCACCGCGGCGAATTGGAAGCAGCCCGCGCCTATGGCATGTCGGCCTGGCTGCGGTTTCGCCTCGTGATCGTGCCTCAGGTCCTGCGCCTCGCGGTGCCGGGGCTGGGCAATGTCTGGCAATTGACGATCAAGGATTCCGCGCTGATCTCGGTCACCGGCGTCGCCGAACTGATGCTCACCGCCAACAAGGCTGCGCGCTCGACGCATCATTCGCTGCTTTTCTACACGCTCGCCGGCATCCTTTACCTGGTGATGACCTCAGTCTCGACGCCGATCTTCGAGAAGGCCGAGCGTTACACCTCGCGCAGTTTCATGCGGCCGAAGTGAGGTGGCGGTGGATTTCGATTTCTATCTTTCCACCATGTGGAGCGTGCTGAAGGCGCTGCCGCTGACTCTCGAAATCTGGTTCTTCGGCATCGCCTTCGGGCTCCTTATCGCCACCGGCCTGACCTGGATGCGCGCCTCCGGCTACAAACTGGGCGAGTATTTCACCCGCGGCTACGTCTTCATCTTCCGCGGCTCGCCGCTCTTGGTGCAGCTCTATCTGATCTATTTCGGGCTCTCCCAGTTCGACTTCGTCCGCCACAGCCCGGTTCTATGGCCGATCCTGCGCGATCCGATGTATTGCACGATCGTCGCCATGGCCTTGAACACAGCCGCCTATGAGAGCGAGATTTTCCGCGGTGCGCTCCGGGCGGTGCCTGTCGGCCAGATCGAGGCGGCCAAGGCATTCGGCATGTCGGCCTTCACCCGCTTCCGCCTCGTCACGCTGCCGATCGCGCTGCGGCTCGCTTTGCCGGCCTATTCGACCGAAATCATCCTGATGACCAAGGCAACCGCGCTCGCCTCCGTGGTGACGATCATGGAGATGATGGGAACGGCACAGAAGATCCAGCACGACACGTTCCGACCGATCGAGGTGCTGACCTGCGCCGGAGTGATCTACCTGCTCCTCAACCTGTCGATCGCCCGGCTATTCGCCTGGGTCGAATACAGGCTTTCGCCTCATCTGCGGCCACCGCCCGAGCAAAGCCAGCAAATCAAACCCGTCCCGGAGGTGTTGTGATGTCGGCAAATGTCGCCGCTGCAGCGAAATCGGCACCGGCCTCTGGCGAGACGCCCGCCATCAGCGTCAAGGACCTGCGCAAGTGCTTCGGCGATCACGAGGTGCTCAAGGGCATTTCGCTCGAGGCCCACAAGGGCGATGTGATTTCCATCCTCGGCTCATCGGGTTCGGGCAAGAGCACGATGCTGCGCTGTATCAATCTCCTGGAGACACCTGACTCCGGCGAAGTTCGGGTCGACGGCGAGCTCATCAAGATGAAGCAAGGCCGCGACGGCCATCAGATGCCGGCCGACATTCGCCAGGTGGAGCGCATCCGCGCCAACCTCGCCATGGTGTTCCAGAGCTTCAATCTCTGGTCGCACATGACGGTGCTCGAAAACCTCGTCGCCGCGCCGACGCATGTATTGAAGCGGCCGCGCGCCGAGTGCCTGGAGCAGGCCGAGGCGCTGCTGAAACGCGTCGGCATATGGGAGCGCCGCAACTACTATCCGCCGCATATGTCGGGCGGCCAGCAGCAGCGCGCCGCGATCGCCCGCGCACTGGCGATGAATCCCAAGGTGATGCTGTTCGACGAGCCGACCTCGGCACTCGATCCGGAACTGGTCGGCGAGGTGCTGCGCGTCATGCGCTCGCTCGCCGAGGAAGGGCGCACCATGCTCGTCGTCACCCACGAAATGGGCTTCGCCCGCGACGTGTCGAGCAAGGTGATGTTCCTGCACAGGGGCGAGGTGGATTCGGTCGGCGAGCCGAAGGAGATGTTCGCCAGGCCGCCGACGCCGCAATTCAAGCAGTTCATCGCCAACTTCAACAAGTGAAGACAAACCTCGCTCGGCGCTAAGATGTGCAGAGATTCAGGTCAGGCCGAGCCGAAAGTGGTGGCTTCCGAGAATCGGAGCGGAGCGTACTTAAGGACGTGAGCACCGGAAGCGCAGGGAGCCGCTACTTGCAGGCCGGCCTCACCTGAATATCAGCACATCTTAGATCATGTCCGACAGATCGGAAAACGCCATCGCCTTGCGCAGCACCTCGGCGAAGCGTTCGCCGGCAATGTCTTTGTCGCCGCTGTTGTCGATCGAGGTGACGTCCGGCCCGGTCAGCTTGACGCTGGCGCTGCGCGCCAGGCGGGCAAGCACCTCGCCGCGCGATTCGCGGCCGCGCGCCGCCAGCCGTTCGGCCAGGATCTCCGGCGTGGCGGTGATCTCGACCACGGCCAGATTGGCGTAGCGCTCGCGCAGCGCCGGGATGACCGCGCGCGACACGTTGGCGACCGCGACATGGCCGTTCGCCACGGCCCAGTCGACATCGGCCGGCAGGCCGTAGCGCAGGCCGTGCGCATCCCAGCAAAGTGAGAAGGCGCCGTCGGCCTCGGCTTCGGCGAAGGCGGCGTCCGCCAGCGTGTCGTGGTCCTCGCTTGCCGTGTCGCTCGGCCTGGTGATGACGCGGCGCACGAATTCCAGCCGCGTCTCGCCGGCAAAGCGCTGCTTGGCGTAGCCGATCACCGTATCCTTGCCGGCGCCGCTCGGACCGACCACCGCGACGAAGACGCCGTTGCGGATCGGCAGGCTCTCGGCCAGCTCGCGCTCGATGAGGGCCGAGACCATCATGCGACCCGGCGGCCCTGGCGCCACACGGTGCGCACGACCGGCACATGGTCGTCGACGCGCACGCGCACCAGGTCGGCGCGGCGGCCAGGCTCGATGACCCCGCGGTCGGAGAGGCCGACCGCTTGGGCCGGGTTCTTCGACACCATCGCCACCGCCTGCGGCAGCGAGATCGCTTCGACGACGTCGCCGAGGAAGAAGGCCGACTGGATCAGGCTGAAGGGGATGTAATCGGACGACAGGATGTCGAGCAGGCCGTCGGCGGCAAGCGTGCGCGCCGAGACGTTCCCGGAATGCGAGGCGCCGCGCATCACGTTCGGCGCGCCCATCAGCACGCCGAGCCCCGCCGCCTTGGAGGCCTTGGCCGCTTCTTCCGTCGTCGGGAATTCGGCGACGCGCACGCCCTGCTGGATCGCTTCGTCGACATGGCCGGCGGTCGCGTCGTCATGACTGGCCAGCACGATGCCGCGCTCCTTGCAGGCGGCCGAGATGAACACGCGGTTAGGGCCGGAATTGCGGGCCGATTCCGCCATCCGCTTCTCGCAGAATTTCTGGAAGTCGCGATCGGTAAGCTTCAACTTACGCTGATAGTAATAGGCATAGGTCTCAAGATTGACGAACTGCCGCTGTCCAGGCGCATGGTCCATCAGCGAGGCGAGCTTCACCCTGTCGTCGGTCTCGAAATTGGCGAAGGCCTCGAGGCAATCCGGCGCCGAGACCTCGCAACGCAAATGGATGAAATGGTCGGCTCTCAGCCGATCCTGTCGCACGCTGACCTCGATCGCGTCAGCCAGCTTGCGGACGTCGTCGGATTTCAGGTCGGCGTCCTCGTCCATGCCGACGCGCAAGGCGTCGAGCACGGTGGTGATACCGGCGGTCGCCACCTGGGCATCATGGGCAAGCACGGCGGCGATCGGGTTCCAGCGCACCTTTGGGCGCGGCGCGTAATGACCTTCGAGGTGATCGGTGTGCAGCTCGACGAGGCCCGGGATGATGTAGTCGCCCCCCATGTCCTCGCCGGTGCGGGCAGCACCCGGCTCGACGGCGGCGATCAGGCCGTCGCGCAACAGAAGGGAGCCCTCGACGATCTCGTCGGGCAGCACGATGCGGGCATTGGTGAGAACGGTTTCGGCGGTCATCTCAGGCGGTCCTGTCTCGGCGGTCAATCAAGCTGTTTTGCGGGCGTGGCCACGGCCAAGCGCATGGTGGGAAAGCACCATGAACGGCGCGCCCGGCTCGCTTTCGACGAACAATGTGAGCGCATCCACCGGCACCGGCTGCCGCAGCACATCGGCGAACAGGCTGTCGATCGCCGCGCGAAGGCGTGGGCTTTCCTCGAGCCCGACGCGCCCCGACAGCGTCATGTGGAAGCGGAACGTGTCGAGGACGTAAGGATAGCCCCATTGGCAGAGGTTGCGGAATTCTTCCGGCTTCAGCGCGTCCGGGCTGCGGCGCTCAATCTCAGCTTCGGTCAGCGGCGCGCGGAAATTGTCGAAGGCGCGCACCACCTCGCCGGCGAGATCGTTGAGCGGTGGGAACTGTGTTTCCGGCACCAGCGCGAAGAAGCCGTCGATCTGGCCGACCACCAGGCGTGGAACGACGACCGGCGGCGTCGACTCGGCAAAAGCGTCGAGCGCGGCGCGCAGCGAGGCCTCGGTTTCGTTCGGCGCCAGTCGGAAAGGCGCCTTCAGCGTGGCATGGAACCCATAGCGCCGGGCGGACGCGGTGTGGAAGGCTACCTCGGCGGCCGACAGATCGCCCACCGCCTCGACCGGCCGCGTCGCCGCGCCGAACGGGTCGCGGCCCAGCCATTTGGCGGCAATGCGCGCCAGCTTCTCGTCCTGTCCCGGTGTGTAGTAGATGGCGTAGCGCATCGGCGTTCCTCGTCAAGCGCGCTGCGCCCCTAAGGATCATGCGACGCGCCTCAAGTCATTGTGCTGGCAAGTCGTGGGTCCGAAACGCCGGAGCGCTTGCGGCGACATGCACCGGAACCGCTGCCATAGGTGATTTCCATGACGGATTGACGAAGCTTTCATGGGTTTTCGAAGGCAAGTCCAGCACAGAGCTCGTTAGCCGACAACTTTTCCCGGCTGGACCAATCGGCCGTTCAGGCCTTCATCAGCCATTCGTGCTCGGCCGCGTTGTGGAATTTCCACGTGCGCTTCGGTCCGGCCATGACGTTGAGATAATAGAGGTCGTAGCCGTGGCAGGCCGCGCATGGGTGATAGCCCTTCGGCACCAGCACGACATCGCCGTCTTCGATCGCCATCGTCTCGTCCAGCTCGCGCACGCCGTTGCGGTCGGCATCCGTATAGACGCGCTGGAAGGCAAAGCCCTGCGGCGGATTGAGACGGTGGTAATAGGTCTCCTCGAGATAGGATTCGGCCGGCAGGTTGTCCTGGTCGTGCTTATGCGGCGGATAGCTGGAGGTATGCCCGCCGGGCGTGATCACCTCGACCACCAGCAACGAATCCGCCGGCTTGCCTTCGGGCAGGATGTTGGTGACGTAGCGTGTGTTGGTGCCCTTGCCGCGCACCTCCTGGCCGAGATCGTCCGGTCCGATGACGCGAACGGGAAGACCGCCGCCGAGGCCGGGCGCCGAGCAGACGGCGAGCTCCAGCTCGGTGTCGGCCGTCACCGACCAGTCGGCGCCTTGCGGCACATAGACCGACCAGGGCTTGCCCTCGAAGGGCGACATGCGCTCGCCGAGCAGGCCGAGTTCCTTGCCGCCGGCGGTCGCCTTGCCCTTGCCGGTGACGAAGACGAGGCAGACCTCGCGGCCGCCCGTCTTGCCGACCGCCGTCTCGCCCGCCTTCAGCCGATGCAGGTCGAACCCGACATAGGTCCAGCCGGCGCTTTGCGGCGTGACATGCACGACATGGCCGTGGCCCTTGTCGGCCTTGACGATGAGTTTCGACATGCGGGGCTCCTTTGGATTATTCCTTCGGCTCGACCGGAGGCTTCGCCTCCTCCGCCGGCTTGTAGAGATAGAAAAACTGCCACACCGCATAGCCGGCGAAGCCGAGCGCGATGACGCCCCAGAACGGCGTGCCGGAGGCGAACTCGATGACCGACCAGATCAGGCAGACGGCGACGACGGCGATGCGTCGCCACAGCGGCCGGAAGAAGGGGTGCTCATAGTCTTTCATCGCGCCAATCCAGGATTTGCCCAAAGCGCAACGGATAAACCGCACGCCCCGGCGAATCCACCGTTTACGCCGGAAACCCTTGCGTCTCCACCGTATAGCCGGCGGCCGTCATCACCCGCATCAGCTCCTTGTGGCCGACCTGAGCCATCTTGAGTGGCGGGTTCTTCTTCGGATCCTGTTCGGCTTCCACGACGAACCAGCCTTCATAGCCATAATCTGCGAAACGCTGAACGATGGCGCCGAAATCGAGCGAGCCGTCGCCAGGCACGGTGAAGGCGCCGAGCGCCACCGCATCGAGGAAGGATTGTTTGGTGCGGTCGAGCCCTTCTATCACACCCATGCGCACATCCTTCACATGGACATGGTTGATGCGCTTGTGATGGTTGTCGATGGCGCGCAGCACATCGCCGCCGGCAAAGGCGAGATGGCCGGCGTCGAGCAAAAGCGGGATGCCTTCGCCGGAGTTGCGCATGAAGGCATCGAGCTCCGGCTCGGTCTCCACCACCGCCGCCATGTGATGATGATAGGAAAGCGGCATGCCCTGGTCGGCGCACCATTCGCCGAATTCGGTGACGCGCCGGCCATAGGCCTTCATCTCGTCGTCGGAGAGTTTCGGCTTGGTGGCCAAAGGCTTCGAGCGGTCGCCCTGGATCGAACGGCCGACCTCGCCATAGACGATGCAGGGCGCGTCGACCGCCTTGAAAAGGTCGATCATCGGCTGGATGCGGTCCTTGTTCTTCGCCAGGTCCTCGTTGACCAGCGTGCCGGAGAACCAGCCGCCGCAAAGGGTGACGTCGGCCTCCTTCAGGATCGGCAGCATCACCTTGGGATCGTTGGGGAAGCGGCGGCCCATCTCCATGCCGGTGAAGCCGGCCGAGCGCGACTGGCGCAGGCACTCCTCCAGCGACACGTCGTCGCTCAGCTCCACGAGATCGTCGTTCCACCATGCGATGGGAGACATGCCTAGTTTGGCTTTCAAGTCGTCACTCCAAATGTCGGTTCGTTGCGCGGCCGGATCAGCCTTGGCGGCTGCCCACGGCTTCCTCGTATTTCTTGCGGGCGGCGTTCACTTCGCGTCGCGCCGAGACTTCCGGCACGGCGACGTCCCACCAATGGCCGCCGGCCTCGGTCGAGATCAGCGGATCGGTGTCGATGACCAGAACGGTCGTCCTGTCACTCTTCTTCGCCTTGGCCAGCGCCGTCTCCAGCTCGGCGATCGACGCCACCTTTTCGGCATTGGCGCCCATGCTTGCCGCATGCGCGGCGAAGTCGACGTCGGGCAGCACCTCGTGGCGCGCGTCCTTGAGCAGATTGTTGAAGTTGGCGCCGCCGGTCGCCATCTGCAGGCGATTGATGCAGCCATAGCCGCGATTGTCGAGCAGCACGACGGTGAGCTTCAGGCCAAGCATCACCGACGTTGCGATCTCGGAATTGAGCATCAGGTAGGAGCCGTCGCCGACCATCACGACGACCTCTTGGTCGGGCCTCGCCATCTTGACGCCGAGCCCGCCCGCGATCTCGTAGCCCATGGTCGAGAAGCCGTATTCGGCATGGTAGGAGCCCGGCGCGCCAGCCTGCCAGAGCTTGTGCAATTCGCCCGGCAGCCCGCCGGCGGCATTCAGCAGCGTGACGCCCGAGCCCATGGCGCGCTGCACGGCGCCAATCACCTGCGCGTCGGAAGGATAGGCGGCGTTGGTTGAGGCCGTCACCTTGGTGGCTGCGGCCTGCCACTCCGTCTTGCCCTTCATGGCATTGTCGGTCCAAGTGGAAGGCGCCTTCCAGCCCTTCAGCCCCGCGCTGAGTTCTGCCAGGCCCTCGGCCGCGTCGGCGACCAGCGGCAGCGCCCAGTGCTTTCCGGCATCGAAGACCTGCGTGTTCAGCCCGATGATGGTGCGACCGGCATTCTTAAACAGCGCCCAGGATCCGGTGGTGAAATCCTGCAGCCTCGTGCCGACCGCAAGCACGACATCCGCCTCCTCCGCCAGCCGGTTGGCGGCGGACGTGCCGGTGACGCCGACCGCCGCCATGTTGAGCGGATGGTCGTCAGGCAGCGAGGATTTGCCGCCCTGCGTTTCGCAGACCGGAATGCCGGCGTCCTGCACAAGCTTTGCCAGTTCATCGGAAGCCTGCGAATAGAGCACGCCGCCGCCGGCGATCACCAGCGGCTTCTTGGCGCCCTTCAGTGCCGCGACGGCGGCCGCCAGCTCGTTTCGGTCCGGCCGCAGCCGGCGCGGCGTCCAGACGCGCACGGCGAACAGGCTTTCCGGATAATCATAGGCCTCGGCCTGCACATCCTGGCAGAGCGAAAGCGTGACCGGGCCGCATTCGGCCGGATCGGTCAGCACCTGCATGGCGCGGTTCAGCGCCGGGATGATCTGCTCCGGCCGGGTGATGCGGTCGAAATAGCGCGAAACCGGGCGGAAGCAGTCATTGACGCTCGCCGTGCCGTCGGAGAAATCCTCCGCCTGCTGCAGCACCGGGTCGGGCAGACGGTTGGCAAACACATCGCCCGGCAAGAATAGGACCGGCAACCGGTTCACATGCGCGAGCGCGGCCGCCGTCACCATGTTCAGAGCGCCGGGGCCGATCGACGAGGTCGCGGCCATGAAGCGGCGACGGAAATTCGCCTTGCCATAGGCGATGGCCGCATGCGCCATCGCCTGCTCGTTATGGGCGCGGAAGGTCGGCAGCTCGTCGCGGACCTGGTAGAGCGCCTCGCCGATGCCGGCGACATTACCATGGCCGAAGATCGCCCATACACCGCCGAAGATCGGCACCGTCTTGCCGTCGATCACGGTCATCTGCCGGCTAAGGAAGCGGGTCACAGCCTGCGCCATCGTCAGGCGAACGGTCTTCGTCATTTGTCGTTCCTCCGGCTTTGTTGGCGCCGTTTTCTTATGCTGCCCGTGTTGTTCTTATGCTGCTTTACGGCCGCGCGCGGCAAGCCACGCTTCGGTCAACTGTTCGAAGCGGGCCGCCATGTCGGCGACAGCCTCGTCATCCGACATCCGGCCGGCCAGCCATTGTTCGGCGGCGTTGATGAAGATGGTGCGGCCGACGGCGAAACCCTTGACGATCGTTGCATTGGCGGTGGCGGCGAAGGCCGCGACCAGCTCGTCCTGCGGCGCTTCCAGCCCGAGCAGCACGACGCCGCGGCACCATGGATCGTTCTTGACGATCACCTGTTCGATCTTCGCCCAGGCGCCTGCCGAAGCCTGCGGCTCGAGCTTCCACCAGTCCGGCTTGATGCCCAGCGCATAGAGTTCCTCCAGCGCGCGCGGAATGGTGGTGTCGTCGAGCTTGCCATGCTTGCCGGCGATGATCTCGACCAGCAGCTCGCGGCCGACTTTCCGTGCCGCCTCGAACAGCGCGCGCAGCTTCTGCTGCTGCTCGACCTTGAGCGCTTCCGGGTCGTCCGGGTGGTAGAAGCACAGGCATTTGATGCAATGGTCGACCGGCCATTCGGTGAGCTGCGAGCCGATATCCTGCGAGAATTCGAAGCGCAGCGGCCGCGATCCGGGCAATTCGACCGGGCGGCCGAGCCAGGCGAAGGGATGGCGCGCGAACTCGAACATGGCGTCGCGGCCGTATTTCTCGTCGATCAGCATGCCGTAGCCGTCGCGGCCGGCGGCGACTTTAGCCGCCGCCTTGACCGTCAGCACTTTGAAGTCAGGGATACGTGCCACGTCGGCGCCGACCCTCGCCGCGACATCCTCGAGCTGGACGCGATGGTCGCAGGCCAGCGCCATCAGCGAGGGAATGTCGCGCCGCCGCGTCGTTGCCCAATGGATGTGGTTGATCGCCTCGTCCTTGCGCAGCGCCAGGTGCTTGCTGCCGTGCTTCAGGAAGAACTGCAGCTCCTCGAAGGTCGGATATTCCGGCGCGCAGAGCAGGCGCGACACGGCAAAGGCGCCGCAGGCATTGGCCCAGGTCGCGGCCGTCGCAAAACTCTCGCCGCCGAGCCAGCCGCGCAGGAAGCCCGACATGAAGGCGTCCCCGGCGCCGAGCACATTGTAGATTTCGATCGGAAAGCCCTTGCCGACAATGCCGTCCTCAAGGTCGTCGCTGATCGGCCCGTCATAGACGATGCAGCCCTTGGCGCCGCGCTTGAGCACGATGGTGGCCGAGGACAGCGCACGGATCGTCTTCAGCGCGCTCAGGCAATCGTCGGCCCCGGAAGCGATCATGATCTCCTCCTCGGTGCCGACGATGAGGTCGCAATCCGGCAGCACCGTCTTCAGCTGCGCCGAGACACGGTCGGATTTTACATAGCGCTCGAAACCCTCGGCATGGCCGGCAAGCCCCCAGAGGTTCGGGCGATAGTCGATGTCGAAGACAACCTTGCCGCCTCGGGCCTTCATCAGCCGGATCGCCTTGCGCTGCGCGGCATCCGAGTTGGGGCGGGAAAAATGCGTGCCGGTGACGACCACCGAGCGCGCCGAGGCGATGAAAGCCTCTTCGATGTCCTCTTCGGCGAGCGCCATGTCGGCGCAGTCGGAGCGATAGAAGATCATCGGCGAGACGCCTTCGCTCTCGACCGAAAGCAGCACCAGCGCCGTCAGCCGCTCCTTGTCGGTCTTCAGGCCATCGACCGAGACGCCCTCGCGCCGAAGCTGCTCGCGGATGAAGTGGCCCATCTGCTCGTCGCCGACGCGCGTCAACAGCGCCGAACGCAGGCCGAGCCTCGCCGTGCCGACGGATATATTGGCCGGGCAGCCGCCGACCGACTTGGCGAAAGAGGTGATGTCCTCCAGCCGCGAGCCGATCTGCTGGCCATAGAGATCGACCGAAGCGCGGCCGATGGTGATGACGTCGAGCGGCGGGTATTTCCCTTCCACGGCTTCGCCCATTGGAACCTCCCATCGGCCTTGTTGTGCAGAGCAGCGTCGTTTTGGACAGCACGCGCCGGCGACGGCGTGATATCGTCAATATGAAATATTAATTCCAATCTGTAGTCAATATGGAATGAGTGTTCCCGAACCGAAAAGCGACCTGGCCGGCGAGGCTCAGGCCTTGCGCCGGCGCCCTGTTTCGCGGCGCTTCTCGCCGACGGCAACCGTCAGCGCCATGGCCAGCGCCATCGTCGCCGAGATCGAGCGGAAGCCGCCGAAATCGGCCTCGGCGACCTCGAACCAGACCTTGGCGAATTGCGCCAGCGGCGAGAAGGAGGAGTCGGTGATGGCCACGATCGGCACGCCCTGTTCCGCGATCGCGCGCGTCTCCTCGATGGTCGCCGGCGCGTAAGGCGAGAAGCTGATGGCGATCACGGCGTCGCGCGGCGTGGCGAAGCCGATCATCTCGGCGGTGAGCCCCGCGGCCGATTCCACCAGCTGGTTGCGGATCTTCAGCTTGCCCAGCGCATAGGCGATGTAGGAAGCGACCGGATAGGAGCGGCGCTTGGCCAGCACATAGATGGTCTCGGCCTTCGCCAGGAGCGCCACAGCCTCCTCGAAATGCGCATCGTTGAGCGAACGCGAGATGTCGCCCAGCGAGGTGCTGGCGGCGGCGACGAAGCCGTCGAAGATGGCCCGGTGGCCAGCGCCTTCCTCGGCCTTGGCGCGCAATGCCGCCAGGCGCTCGTCGTAAGAGGAGTTGCGCTCGCGCAGGCGCTCGCGAAAAACCTGTTGCAGGCTGGTGAAGCCGTCGAAGCCGAGCTGCTGGGCAAAACGGATCAGCGTCGATGGCTGCACACCGGCCGAGGCGGCGATGCTCGCCGCCGTGCCGAAGGCGATGTCTTCGGGGTTGTCGAGCGCATAGGCGGCGATTTGCGCGATGCGCTTGGGCAAGCTCGCGCGCCTGTCCAGGATCGTCGCGCGCAGCGTTTCGAAATCGCGAGGCACCCGTTCGTCCATAGTCGCTCCGTCCGCGCCCATGTGGTTTGTCCCTCTCCTGCCCCATCATAGCGAGTTCGTGCAAGAACACCATAAAAAATGATTTGTATGTTCCATTCTTCACCAAAATGGACTAATTCATCCATACTGCTATTCCCCTCATCCTGGAGACAATCGACATGGTCGGAGTGGGCCTCATCGGCACGGGCTTCATGGGCAAGTGCCACGCCATCGCCTGGAACGCAGTAGGCACCGTCTTTCCCGATGTCGACAAGCCGAAACTGGTGCATCTGGGCGAGGTGAATGACGAGTTGGCCCGGCGCAAGGCCGGCGAGTTCGGCTTCGCCAAGGGCTCCGGTGATTGGCGCGCCGTGGTCAACGATCCTGACGTCGACGTCGTCTCCCTGACCACGCCCAACCAGTTCCATCCAGAAATGGCGATCGCCATCCTCGATGCCGGCAAGCATCTGTGGTGCGAGAAGCCGATGGCGCCGAGCTTTGCCGAAGCCGAGAGCATGGCGGCCGCGGCCAGGAGATCCGGCAACGTCGCCGGGCTTGGCTACAACTACATCCAGAATCCCGCGATCCGCCATATCGGCGCGCTGCTCGAGGAGAAGATCATCGGCGACGTCAACCTTCTGCGCATCGAGATGGACGAGGACTTCATGGCCGACCCGGAAGCGCTGTTCTTCTGGAAGCATGAGGCGTCGTCCGGTTACGGCGCGCTTGACGATTTCGCCGTCCATCCGCTGTCGCTGATCAAGGTGCTGTTCGGCCGCGTTTCGCGCGTCATGTGCGACATGGCCAAACCCTATATCGACCGCAAGACCGCTTCGGGCGCCCGGCGCGCGGTCGAGACTTATGACATCGCCAGCGTCTTGATGCATCTCGAGAACGGCGTCGCCGGCACGCTGCTGGTCAACCGCTCGGCCTGGGGCCGCAAGGGCCGCATCGCTATCCAGATTTTCGGCTCGAAGGGCTCGATCCTCTACGACCAGGAGCGGATGAACGAATTCCAGCTCTATCTCACCGCCGACCGGCCGACCGAGCAGGGCTACCGCACCATCCTGGTGGCGCCGCACCACAAGCCCTACGATTCCTTCCTGCCCGCGCCCGGCCATGGCCTCGGCTTCAACGACCTCAAGATGATCGAATGCCGCGAGCTTCTGATGCGCATCGCCGGAAAGCCTGCCCGCATCATCGACTTCGACGAGGGGCTGGAGATCGAGCGCACCGTGCATGCCATGGCGCGCTCCTTCCAGGAGCAGCGCTGGGTCGATGTGAGGTGATCGACCCGAGGGCCGGGACCGGTTTGACGGCCCACGGCGACCGGCCAATGCAAAATCGGATCTGAGCATCAGGCCAGGTTGATGGCGACGTTGCGCAGCAGGGCCACCGATTTGCGCATGCCTTCCATCGGCGACAGCATCATGTCCTCGTGCTCGATCGACAGCACGTCGTCGTAGCCGGCCTGCTTCAGCGCCGTGCAGAACTGTCGCCACCAGGTCTCGCCATGGCCGTAGCCGAGCGTGATGTAGTTCCAGGCCCTTTCGGCAAAGAGCGTTGGCGGGCGCGCATCGAGCACGCCGTCGATGCCGGCCGGCACCGGCTCGACGCGCGTGTCCTTGGCGTGGACATAGTAGATCGCCGAGCCAAGCTTGCGCACGGCGGCAATGGGATCGGCGCCCATCCACATCGGATGGCTCGGATCGTAGTTCGCGCCGACCGTCTCGCCGACGGCATCGCGCAGCCGGAACAGCGTCTGGATGTTGTACACGGCCTGATGCCCATGCAATTCCAGGCAGAGCTTCCTGATGCCAAGATTGTTCGCAAATCCGACCAGATCGCGCCAATAGGGAATGATGCACTCGTCCCACTGGTAGCGCTGGATGTCGGCGCATTCGGGCGGCCAGTCGGTGATGATCCAGTTGGGGTTGGCGTCGCCCGGCCCGCCGGGCAGCCCCGACATCATCACCACGCGGTCGATGCCCATCAGGCTCGCCAGCCGGATCGTGTCCTCGGTCACCTGGCGGTGCTGCTTGCCCTGCGGTCCGGGGTGCAGCGGGTTGCCCGAGCAGTTGAGCGCCGCGATCGTCAGACCGTGGTCGCGGACCTTGGCGACGAATTCGGCGCGGGCGGCAGCACTTTCCAGCAGGGCCGCCAGGTCGATATGCGGCGCAGACGACCAGTTGCCGCAGGCGAACTCCAGAGTCTCCAGCCCCAGTTCGGCCGAGGCGCGCAGCATCTCGTCGAAGGACAGGTTGCCCAGGCTGTCGGTGATCATGCCAATCTTCATGTCGGGACTCCCGCTTGACTTCAGACCATCTGCTCAGAGCTTCACCGGCTCGAACCGGCCGGACCGTGCGGAGGCGAGCGCTGCCTCGCAGAGGATCATGGCCTTGCGACCGTCGCTGGCCGTGACCGCTGGGCTGCTGCCGGTTTCGACGCAGGTGATGAAGTGATCGATCTCGGCGGCGTAGGATTCCGCGTAGCGCTCGACGAAGAAGTAGTAAGGCTTGTCGCGCGATATGCCCTTGCCGCCATACATCTCCACCGAGGTCGGCAGCCGGTTGCCGGCCTGCAGCATGCCGTCGGCACCGTGCACCTCGATGCGCTGGTCATAGCCATAGGCGGCCCTGACGCTGTTGTTGATGTGGCATTGCCGGCCCGACGCCGTTCGCAGGATGAACATCGCGGTATCGTAGTCGCCGAGCTTCCTGTATTGCGGCGCCACCAGCGAGGAACCGGTCGCGAACAGTTCGACTGGTTCCTCGCCGAGCATGTTCCGCGCCATGTCGAAGTCGTGGATGGTCATCTCGCGAAAGACGCCGCCGCCGCCGGCCAGTGCTTCCTCGGTTTCGGGTTCGGGGTCGCGGCTGGTGATGATGACCTGCTCGACGGCGCCGATCTCGCCGCCGTCGAGGCGCTCCTTCAGCGCGCGGAAGCTCGGATCGAAGCGACGGTTGAAGCCGATCTGGAAAGGCACGCCGGCCTTCGCGACCGCCGCCAGGCACTCGTCCGTGCGCTTGAGATCGAGATCGATCGGCTTCTCGCAGAAAATCGCCTTGCCCTTCGCCGCCGCTGCCATGGCGAGGTCTGCGTGGGTGCGCGTCGCCGATGCGATGAACACCATCTTCACCGACGGATCGTTCATCACGGTCTCTGTGTCGGCGATCTCGGCTCCGGTCGCTGCCGCGACCTTGGCGGCGGCTTCGCGGTTGGGATCGACGATATAGCGCAGCCGCACCTTAGGGTGGCGAGCGAGATTGCCGGCATGCACCCTTCCGATCAGTCCCACCCCGAACAGACAAACATCCATCATGCGTTCAACTTTCCTGTGGGGCCGTCCGCGACGGCCAGTTCAACATGCCCGGCCGGCGGTCACTTCACGGCGCCCATGGTTAGGCCGCGAACCAGGTGCCGCTGCACCAGCAGCGCGAAGAAGACGATCGGCAGCGCGCCGATGACGCCGGCGGCGGCCATCGAGGCCCAGTCGGTATCGATGCGCCCGATGAGTGTCGCGGTGCCGCGCGGCATGGTCATCGCCCGCGGGGTCGCCGTCAGCGCCAGCGCGAAAAGGAATTCGTTGAAGGTGACCAGCACGGCGAAGATCGCGGTGGCCGCCAACCCTGGTGCGGCCAGCGGCAGCGTGATGCGGCGGAAGGCGCCAAAGCGCGAATCCCCGTCCACCATGGCCGCCTCCTCGAGGTCGACGGGGATCTCGCGGAAGAAGCTCTCCATCATCCAGACGCAGAAGGTGATGTTGAAGGCGGTGTAGGTGGCGATAAGGCCGAGCCAGCTGTCGAGCAGCCCGAGGCTCAGCATCAAGAGATAGACGGGGATCAGGATCACCACCGGCGGGATGATGCGCAGCGTCAGCAGGAAGAGGCCGATCTTGCGCTCCGCGGCGAACGGAAGGCGGAACCTCGCGATCGCGTAGGCGCCCATCGCGCCGAAGACCAGCGCTATCGCGACCGAGAAGAAAGTAACCACCACCGAGTTCGTCAGGTAGGAGCCGAACTGCTTTTCAGTGAACAGCCTTACGTAATTGTCGAGCGTCGGCACATGCGGATAGAGGGTGCCTTCCTGCGTGATCTCGCGGTTGGACTTGAGCGAGGTGGACACCAGCCAGTAGATCGGCAGCAGCACGACCGCCAGCACGAAGATGGTGGTGAGGATGCGCGCCAGACGGGTGCTCATGACGCGTCGATCCTGCGCAGGAGCCTGATGGCGCTGAAGGCGAGCGCGAGCACGACGAGGCCGATCGTCACGAACAGCGCCGCCGCGTATCCGGTCTGCTGGAACTTGAACGCGGTGTCGTAGCCATAGATCGAGATCAGTCTCGTCGCTTCGCCCGGCCCGCCCCGGGTCAAGACGAAAACCTGGTCGAATGTGCCGAAGGCGTCGATGGTGCGGAGCACGATTGCGATCGCCAGCACCGGCCGCATCATCGGGAAGGTCAGATCGGCGAAGACGCGCCAGGACCCCGCGCCGTCGACGCGCGCCGCCTCGAACGGCTCGTGCGGTAGCGACTGCAGTCCGGCGAGCAGGATCAGGAACATCAGCGGCGTCCACTCCCACACGTCGAGCACGACGAGGCCGATGAAGGCATTGAGCGGGTTGCCGAGGATTTGGACCCCGCCGCCGCCCATGGCCACCGAGAGCGCCGTCAGCATGCCGGCGTCGCTAGCGTAGATCAGCCTGAACAGTATGGCGACGACGACGGGCGTGATCACCATGGGAATGATCAGCACCGTCCGCAGCAGCCGGATGCCGCGAAATTCGCGCAGGCAGAACAAGGCCAGCGCGAAGCCCAGCACAGCCTCGATCGACACCGAAAGCGCCACGAACTTGACCGTGACCCACAGCGAATTCAGGAACTGCGCGTCGCTCCAAAGCTGCACATAATTGTGAAAGCCGACATCTGCGACCGGCGAACCATAGCGGTAAGCCCTGGTACTGGCGCGCAGCCCGTCCCAGAGCGGATAGACCAGCACGCCGAGCACGACCGTCAGGCCCGGCGCCAGCATGAGATAGGGGAGGGCGAGGTCGAGCCCCGCCCCCTGCAGGCGATATTTGCGTGCCTGCATGCCGTTTTGCATCAGTAGTACCCGGCCGTGGTCAGGTAGTCCTTGACCTGCTTGGCCGCCGTATCCAAGGCTGCGCCGCCGCCGGAGCCTGCCTGCAAGGCCTTGTTGAGCTCGATGCCGAGCAGTTCCTCGACCTTCGCCCAGTCGGGCGTGCGCGGCCGCGGCAGCGCGCCGGCGTCGAGCTGCTGCAGCGCGACCGGTATAAGCCGGTTGCCGGGCTTGGCGATGCCGAAGGCGCTGCGCTTGACGGGGATAGAGCCCGCTTCCGAGAGCTTGGCCTGCGTCTCGGCGCTGACATACCACTTCAGGAACTCAATGGAGTTCGCCTTGTTGGGCGCCGATTTCGGCACGCCGGCGATGAAGATGCCCATCTGGGCGATCGCCTTTTCCTGTTTCGGCACGACGCCGAAATCGAGCTTGCCCGCCACCTTGGTCTGGGCAGGGTCATCCGCCTTCAGCGCGTTGCCCGAATACTGGATGATCGCCCCTGCGTCTCCGCCCAGGATCGCCGCGCCCTCCTGGTCGGAGTCGAACTCGACCACCCCGCTCGGCGCGTTCTGCTTCATCGTGCCGACGAAGAAATCGGCCGAGGCCTTGCCTTCGGCCGAATTGAAGATCGGATTCCACTTGTCGTCGAAGAAGGAGCCGCCGAACGACAGGAAGACCGGATACCAGCTGGTGACGATCGGGTTGCCGGAGACGCCGCGGAAGACGACGGGGTATTTGATCTTGCCGGCCGCGACGCCTTCCTTCCCCTTGGCGATCACTTCGTCCCAGGTCTTCGGCGCGCCGCCGGTGAAGACGTCGTTGCGATAGGTCAGCGTCTGCAGGTCGCCGACGAAGGGCACGCAGATCAGCGTCGGCTTGGCGTTCTCGAAGCCCTTGACGCGTGGCCCCTTTTGCGGCGGCCAGTAGCCCATGTCGATCATCGGGCCGATCCAGTCCTTGTCCGACCCGTCGATGCCGCCGGCGCCAAGGTCCTCGAGCACGTTGGCGGCGCCGAACTGCGGCACCCACGGGTCGTCGAGCAGATAGAGGTCGTACTGGCCGGCGCCGCTCTGGGCATCGGCGAACCACTTCTCGAGCGTCACCCCGTATTCGTCCTCGAGGAACTGGATGTCGAAGCCCTGTTCCTTGGCCAGCGGAATGATCTTCTCCTTGAACGGTGTCAGGCCGCCATCGGCGAAGGCGCCGATGATCACCTTCTTGCCGGCCGCCTTCGCCGGCATCGGCAGGCCGAGCGTGGTCAGCGCAGTGGTCGCCAGGGCCAGGCCAAGCGCCCCCTTGATGACGGAGCGGCGAGTAAGTCTGCTGGAATGCATCATGTCACTCTCCCATTGTTGTTGACCCTGTGGACGGCTGTCAGGCCGGCCGAACTGAAGAAACAGGCGTTCGCCGGGTCGAAGGCGACGCCGATGCTTTCACCCACCACACCCCGGAATTCGCGGCCCGCCCGGACCGACACGTTGCCGCCTTCCAGGCGGACATTGACCAGCGTCTCGTTGCCCATCGGCTCGACGACGTAGATTTCGCCAGGCAGCGCGTCAGGCGTGTCGACCGCGGCCGCGCTGCAGTCCTCCGGCCGCAGGCCGATTTCGGCGATTGAGGCGGCACGGCAGGCGGCAAGCCGCGCGTCGTCCAGCGGAACCACTTTGCCGGCCACGATGACACCTTGCTCGGAAAGCGCTGCCGGCAAAATGTTCATCGGCGGGTTGCCGACGAAGGTGGCGACGAAGCGGTTCGCCGGGCGGTCGTATATCTCGATGGGCGGCGCCATCTGCTGCAGCTCGCCGCCATGCATGACGGCGACGAAATCGGCCATCGTCAGGGCCTCGACCTGGTCGTGGGTGACGTAGATGGTGGTGGCGCTGAGGCGCTGGCAGAGCCGCTTGATCTCGCCGCGCATGGTGAGCCTGAGCCGCGCGTCGAGATTGGAGAGCGGCTCGTCCATCAGGAACGCCGCCGGGTCGCGCACGATGGCGCGGGCCAGCGCGACGCGCTGGCGCTGTCCGCCCGAAAGCTGGCGCGGACGGCGGTCGAGCAGGTGGCCGATCTCGAGTATGGCGGCGACCTCGCCGATCTTCGCCTTTCGCCCGGCATCCGGCGTTCCGCGGATCCACAGCGGATAGCCGATGTTTTCGGCGACCGTCATCTGCGGATAGAGCGCGTAGCTCTGGAACACCATGGCGATGTCGCGGTCGCGCGGCTGCAGCCGGGTGACGTCGCGCTCGCCGATGAAGACCTTGCCGGCGGTCGGCATGTCGAGCCCGGCCAGGATGCGCAGCGCCGTCGTCTTGCCGCAGCCCGACGGGCCGAGCAAAGCGAGGAACTTGTGATCCGGCACGGCAAGGTCGAGCGACCGCAGCACGTTGAGCGCGCCGAAGCTCATGACCACCTTCTGGTACAGAACCGAACTCATCTCCCTCCCCGGCGCCCCATGCTTTCTTCAGGCCTTGCGCTCGTGGACGTAGAAGCCCGCGCCCTCGGCCAGCTTCTTGAGATTGCGATACCCCATCGTGGCATAGGTCAAGGGGTGCGCCTTGGCCGGGTCCTGCTCGGCCTCCACAACCAGCCAGCCGGAATAACCTCGGTCGGCGAGGATCTTGAGCAGCGTCGGATAGTCGATCGCGCCGTCGCCCGGCACGGTGAAGATGCCTTCCATCACCGCGCCCATGAAGCTCATGTCGGTCTCGCGCGCCTTCTTCAGGATGGTCGGCCGCACATCCTTGCAATGCACATGCACGACGCGTTCGACATGCCGGCGCAGCAATTGCTCCGGGTCGCCGCCGGAAAAGGCGCAGTGCCCGGTGTCGTAGAGCAGGCCGACCGCCTCGCCGGTGCTGTGCATCAGCCTGTCGATCTCCTGGTCGGTCTCGACGATCGTGCCCATGTGATGGTGGAAGGCCATGCCGACCCCGAAATCCGAAAAACGCTCGGCGAGCCTGGTGATCTTGGCGCCATAGGCCTTCCATTCCCCATCCATTAGCTTCGGCCGCTGCGAGATCGGGTCGTGGATGGCGCCATGCCGGCCACGCGAGGTGTCGGCATAGACGACATGCCGGGCGCCAAGGTCGCGCAGCAGCGTCAGATGCGGCCGGATCGCCTCGAACTCCTCGTCGACCTCCTTCTCGCAGATGCGCCCGTCATACCAGCCGGAGACCAGCGCCAGCCCGTAATGGTCGAGGATGGGCCGAAGCGTGCGGCTGTCGCGCGGGAACTTGCCGCCGAGCTCGGTGCCGGCATAGCCCGCTTCCGCGGTTTCGCCGAGGCAGGTCTCGAGCGGCGTGTCGCCGCCCAACTCCGGCACATCGTCATTGGTCCAGGTGATCGGGTTGATGCCAAGTCGAACTGTGGTCATTGCTCGCTTTCCGCCCCGCAGCCGGATGGCTGCGGGGTTCATGGTCTCGGGAGGGAAATGGCTTCATGCCTGCGGCGGGCGTGCATCGCCCTGCCTTGCCTGTCCGGCCGGCAGCCTCCCAGTTGCCTTGCCCGGACTTTGTGTTCCCCCGGTCTTGCGCCGACGTCTTATCCCCAACGTCTATGAGCGAAGTCTACGCCGCTCTGTCTCCATCGCGAGGGCCAGTTTTCCGAAAAATGAAGGAACCAGTTTGTGACGGGAGGCGGCTGTGGCAGGATGGGGTATGAGAAATTCAAGAGCGTTCGCGCAGCACTATGGAACCAGGCGTCTACCGTCGGCGCGAGGCACCCCCCTCTGTCCTGCCGGACATCTCCCCCGCAAGGGGGGAGATT
>SAPZ01000022.1 GCA_004020875.1 Mesorhizobium sp. | reverse complement strand
GAGGCGCTCATGCCTTGGAACTACCAGCGCTGAACGGCATCAGCTACCCGCTTACACTAGAATGTGTTTGCCAGCAATTTAAACAGGGTGATGCTGAATAGCAGTGCTACGATCGTCAGATGGATGGCCTGAAAAGGTGGTTTCCCTAACGACATATTGCGGCGTGTTATTGAGCCGAATGTAAATTCGGCCGATGTACTCTCCAAGAATTCCTAGGAAAAACATCTGCAACCCGCCCATCATGAGAAGGGTGGCGATCGTCGATGCCCAGCCCGGCTGCATCTCGGGGCGCCTCAAGCGATCAATCACAATGAGCGCCAATAGGACGAGGCTTACGGCGGCCATTGTGAAACCAAAAACGGTGGCGATCCGAAGAGGATACACCGACGATCCGGTGGCCATCTTCAGCCACAGGGAAACCGACCGTTTCAGATTGTAATTACCTTGGCCAGCAAAGCGATCCTGATGGTCAATATCAATTGTAGTGATCGAGTTCGTCACTTTGAAGATCAGCCCGTCCACATAGGCGTAGGGGCCGTCATAGGCGAGAATGGCGTCAGCTGCTCCCCGGCTCAATGCCTTGAAAGAGGAAAGGTAGAGCCCACGAGGCTTGTTCAGTACCCAGCCCGCCACGATGTCGTTGAAGCGGCTGCCCAGCTTCTTCCAGGTCGCGTGTTTGCGTTCTCTGTATCGGGTATAGCAAACGTCGAAGCCCTTCTCGATCATCTCCGCCAGTTGCAAGATCGCGGTCGGCGGATGCTGCAGGTCATCATCCATGATCACTACTATATCCCCGCGAGAATATCTGAGGCCTGCCATGGTAGCGTTGTGCTGGCCGAAGTTCCGTCGCAGGGAAACGCCACGTATCCAAGCATGCTCGTTCGCTAGCTGTTCTATCAATTCCCAGCTGCTGTCCGGGCTGCAATCGTTAACTAGTACGAGCTCAAATTGGTCATCATAGGCGCTGCCCGCAAGCGCTGCATGCACTTGGGAGACAAGTTCACGAAGGACATCCGCGCTGCGGTATACTGGGACAACAACCGATAGGGAAACGACGCTTTTCTGCTGCATGGCGAATTCCCTCAGAATTCAAATGACGCGACGGCGTGGTCGCAGTTTGGTTGAGACCTGTCGCTGACGCTGAGCGAAAGAGTTCCATCTGCCATCGGCAAGTTGATCCTCTGGTCGTCACCAGGTAGAATATTTCCGCTCCAAATGTTGCTCCCATTGAATGTCACGCTTGCTGCTACACCATCAGCAGTTGGGCATTGTTGCAGGAGCTTGCTCGAGATGGAGAGAGCCAAGCGTTTCGGGTGTTGACTGATTTCCGATCTAAACGGAATCGAAACGGAAGTCGGCAAGTTGGTTCCGGGGTGGATGAGGAAGGCGTTCTGTCCCATCACGATGACCTGCCCCCATTGGTCGCCGAGCGTTTCGTTTCGTGCTGCAAGGGGAAGCAACATGGAAGACCTGAAGATCTTCCCCCAGCCTGGATAGTGCCGGTCGAGTTCAGTGACGAGTTCAGAGGCCTCCTCAAGAGTGACAGGTCGGACGCGCCGAAAAAGATAAGCTTCGATGCCGTTGTTCAGCGCATAACTTGTGCCGAGCCTCTCGTAGGCTCGCCCAAATCCGCGCCCCTGAAGCAGCCATTGGCCCGGGATCGTTATGTTGGCCTGGCTCCCCGGCGCCATTTGTTCCTGAGGGGGCGTCACTGCTACGGCGTATTCAGCCCGTAGAGCGCTGAAGTTGAAGAGATCGACCTTCGCAATGTGTGGAGCGTAGAAAACTCGGCCCTGAAGCGCGGGGTCCAGCGCGATCAAGAGCGAGTCGGATATCTTGCTGCTGGATGCGTAGACGAAAAACCTGCTGCCGTTCTTCGTCAAACGGTCCAGATCAGCGGCGAGGCGTTCATATTCCGCGTAGTTGTCGAGGTGAAGTGGGCTCGTGTCCGCACGAGGAACGAAAGCATGGGCGGCGAAGTCCAGCGAGCGCGACACTGGGCTGATGGCGACAAGGAGAATCACCGAGGAGATCGCTGCGAAGGGCAGAAGTCGAACGCGGGCAGCGAGAAATCGAAGATGGTTTGCGCACCAAGCGGCGCCCACAAGGAAAAGCGGCAACAGCCAGAAGGCAATCGGGAGAAAATGATGTTGGCCGAGGTACTGCGTTCTGATGAAGAAGAAGAACGTGCCAACTGCGGCGAGGAGACAGAAACCGCCCTCAAAATTTTTGTGCGAAACGAGTACAATAGTACCGATCACGATGAGCGCTATCATCCAAGGACTCAACCGTTCGAAAAGCATCTCAAGATGACGGGGAAAGGGGACTTGGTACGCGCTATATAGATCGGCATACGAGGTGGTGAACGCCCGTACGACAAGCCCATGTTGCAATGCGAACGCTAAACCGCAGAGGACGATGCCGGCGATTGCCAAACCGCCGCAAAGATTGACGATCGCTCGGGTCCCGGCTCTCTCATAGAGCACCTTGGTGGTCCCCACGAGGAAGGCGGCCAAGAAAAAGATGACTATGCTGTAGGCGTACCATCGCCGGAACAAAAACGGCAGCCAGATCACCAGGCCGAGCAGAAGTCCGTCACGGACAGGCCGATGTCTCAGATATTCGGATTTGAACAGCAGCAATGTCGCGAGACCGAGGAAAACGAGACCGACGATGTCGAGCATTCCCCGAAGGGTTGGCGCCCAAAATGGCACGAACGTCAGCGCCATCACGAAAATTGAAGTCAGCTCTGCAGCGGCGTTTTTCGTCATCCTGTGGAAGATTGCCGTCGCGATCGCCGCCGTCGGAAGCAGATACATGAGCGAAACGGCGCTCACATACGCTATGCGGCCTGGCCCAAACAGAACATAAAAAGGAAAAAGCGGCAGCACTCCAGCCGGATTGTAGTCTTGAGATTCGATGCCGTCGAAAATCCGCTTGAGCGCAAGCCACGGATCGGCTGCAAGATATTGCCCATAGTCCTGGAAGGTGCGCCAATAGGCGCCATAATCCCAGGTGTACGCGGGCTGTTCCCGGTAAACGTATGCTGCAACGATGGCCAGCGTAGCCAACGCGGCAAGCGAAAAAGTTAGCATCCAGCGACTGGCGAAGCGTGCGTCTATCATTAGAGACCTATAATAAAACAGAGTGCGCTTGCCGCTGGGTCGATGCTGATGATAGTTGGGGTGTGTGCTTCTAGCGGAGAAGTTGCAGTTTGAGCAAGCGTGCGACTGGAAATGAATTTGACGCCTATCGCCACTCCTATTCGGAGGCTGTGAACGAAGCAATTTCGTTCTCCGGATTGGATGTGGATTTCTTCACGCGCGCCAAAGCAGTACGGCTGCTCGACCTGCTAAAGAGCACACTCGGGCCTGCCAACAACCTTTCCATTCTCGACGTAGGCTGCGGAGTTGGAAACTATCACCCAATACTCCGTGGTAAGGTTGGCAAGCTCACCGGTGTCGACCCATCACCCGAGTGTATCGATGAGGCGAAGCAGAGAAACCCTGGTGTGTTTTATCGCGTCTCCGAGGGGGCACAGCTGCCGTTTGATGCCGGAGAGTTCGATGCGGTGTTTGCGATCTGCGTCATGCATCATGTGCCGCCTGCAGACTGGGCGAAATTCTCATCGGAAATGGCTCGCGTCACCCGACCTGGCGGCGCGGTACTGATCTTCGAACACAACCCCTACAACCCTCTGACTCGAAGGATAGTGTCGGCGTGTCCCTTCGACGAGAACGCAGTTCTACTGTCGAAAAGGCAGGTCGTTCACTATCTCAGAGGCGCCGGATTGAGCGGGGTCGAGGGCCGCTATATTCTCACCGTCCCTGCGATTGACGGTGTTCTCAGGCGCATAGACGATGCCTTCGGCCGAATTCCCCTCGGCGCCCAGTATCACGTGCTTGGCCGTCGCTGATGATCACTGGTGATCGCCTAAGGCAGTTCATCACCTTCTGTGCCGTGGGTCTGTTCAACACCGGCGCGTACTTCGCAATCGCCAACTGCTTGCACCTTCTATTCAGCCTTACGGAGACGGTTTCCGCCTATGCGGCATATCTGGCTTTGGTGCCGATTTCCTTTCTCGGGCACCGAAGGCTGACATTCGCATCGCAAGGCGCTGTGCTCGGTGAGTGGACAAAGTTCTGCATCGTCCAAGCATTGAACCTACTGCTGATCTGGGTCGTTACGCTTCTGTCGCGAGAAGGATATCTCGCAGGATGGCAGACCTTTGCGGTCATTAGTGTCGCAATCCCTGCTCTGAACTTTGTGGCATTTCAGGCTTGGGTTTTTGCCCGGAAGCTAGCGACATACCCCTGAATCAATTCAACGGAACGAGATCAGATTTGGCTTTGCTACACTGTAGAACGTGGAGGCAAATTTCTTCCAGCCAATGCAGGGCATCAGATGGGATAGCTTGCCATAGGTGTACCTCGCGTCTGTCGCGCTGCGCGGAAATGATAGCAATGTCATTGGAATGTCATTCCGGACCAAGGCCTCAATTAAGGTTGAGAGCTTGTCACGAAGGACTCGCTCTTGGTCAGAAGCAGCTTGCGTATCCCATAGGCCCCCGACTACCGAAGGGCCGTCCTTCTGACCCGTGGTTATCTCTTGCACGAGAACACGACTTGCAGCAGCGTGATCAAGACGCCGGATCGGTACGACTACGTGATCAATGGCAATGCCTGCCTGCAGCGCGGCGTCAATTTGGTCACATAGAAATGGGCTTTTGATCACGCGCGGCGCCATCGGATCAAAAATCGAGAACTCAAGCCCAGCCCGAGCCTTTTCGCTATAGCTGAGCCGATCCGCTCCGGTATCGAATCCGAGAGCGGTGAAAAGTTGCACAAGGTAAGTCGTGCCGGCGCGGCCCGTGCCGCTTATGCAGATGCGCCGCTCAATACTGGCTTTACGGCCAACGATACGGCCCCACATTAGCTCCGCCTAATTATTTGGTTTCCGTTCGGAGTTTCTAGTCGCCACTTCTATTGCTGACAAGTCTAGCTCAAACCTAATCCTAGAGGCTTCTCCATGGACACTTCGTTCAAGGGCGCCGCCGCGCGCCTGAAAGACATCGACATCCCGCGCATCGGCGCCGAGATCGGCGTTGGCGAGGACGAGCTGCACGCCTTCATGCAGGTCCAGGCGGCAGGATCCGGCTTCGACGCGTCCGGCCGTCCCAAGATGCTGTTCGAGCCGCACGTTTTCTACCGGCTGCTAGGCAAGGGCGCGAAGCGCGACGCCGCGGTCAAGGCCGGCCTCGCATATCCGAAATGGGGCATGCAGCCCTATCCAAGGGACTGCTATCCGCGCCTAATCAACGCGATGGCGATCGACGAGACGGCTGCGCTGATGTCGGCTTCGTGGGGCCTGACACAGATCCTCGGCGAAAACCATCGCGACACCGGCTACACCTCGCCGCAGGCGATGATCTCGGCCTTCATGGCGTCTGAAGCCAACCACCTCGAGGCGACGGTCGGGCTACTGGTCGCCTGGAAGGTCGACGACGATCTGCGCGCTCATCGCTGGCCGGTCATCGCAAGGACTTGGAACGGGCCGGGCTACAAACAGAATGCCTACGACCGGAAGATGGCCGCCGCTTTCGCCAAATGGCAGAAAATAAAGGACACGTCGCTCTGGCCCATGCGAGAGCCGGCTTCTGCTCCGCAGCCGGCCCAGCCGGAGCAGTCCGCAACTGGAACTAGCCGCGCCAACGTCAATCGACAAGGCGACGGTCGAACGCGTGCAGCGGCAAATGAAGGATCTCGGCTATACCGAGGTAGGCAGCGCCGACGGCAAGCTCGGCACGATGACGGCGACGGCCATCCGCGCCTTCCGCGCCGACAATGCCCTGCCGGCCGGCGACGAAATCGACGACGATCTGTTGCTTGCGCTTCAGAAGGCCAGGCCGCGCGCGATCGCGCCGGAACGCGCCAACGCGCCGCCGGATGTGGTGCGCGAGAAGGTGCCGGAAGCCAGGACGAGTTGGCTGACCAAGATCGGCGCCTTCTTCACCGGCATCTTTGCCCTGGTCGGCAGCTTCTTCGACGGCGTGATCGGCAACCTCGGCGCCGCTAGCGGCTATATCCAGCCGGTCAAGGACGCCGCCGGCGACGTGCCCGGCTGGTCTGGATGCTGGCGATCGCCGGCGTCGCTGGCGGGCTCTTCCTCGTAGCGCGTCATGGCGAGAAGAAGAGCGTCGAAGCGTTCCAGACCGGGGCGCGTCGCTGATGGGCGGCGGCGGCAACAATCCCGATTTCTGGGCCGATCTGATGCTCGACGTGCTGTGCAGCCGCAAGTCCTTCCTGGCCACGATATTTGGTCTCGGCGTGCTCATCGGCTTTGCCGCGGGACGGCTGCTATGAGCCTCATCATCACGATCATCGCCGGCCGCCTCGGCGTCGGCCGCTTTGCGGCCGGCGCGATCGCATGGGCAGCCTTTGCCGTTGTCGTCGCCGGTGCGATTGCCGCGGCTACCACCTCATCAGGCAACACGGCGCCGACGAGTTGCGCGCCAAGATCGAGAAGGAAAATTAGGATGCGATTCGCAAGGGCATTGAGGCCAGCCGTTCTCTTGACGACTGCATTGCTGCTGGCGGGGTGTGGGACTTCCGGCGTGGACGGTGTTCCAGCCCTTCGCTTGGCCATCGGTAACAGCCTTGCGGGTGCCGAAGGCATGACGGCCGACGATCCGAACAAGATTGATCGCACGATGGCCTCCGGCTGTGCCGTGAAGTTCTACACGCCGGCCGAATGTGACCGGCATACCAAGGCCAGCGCGAAGCGTCGCGCCGAACTGAAATCCTAGCAGTGCATTCTTGAAGGGCGGGACCGTGGCCGAGCATACCGACATGCCGAATGCTTCACAAAAGATCGCGGAAACGTGTTGCTACTGGCCATCGCCAGAGTTTCGATGGCGCTGGCGCTCCCGACGATTGGTCTGCTGTTCTGGCTCTATTCCCAATGGCAGGACACGCGCCTAGTCACGATGCAAGGACAGATCGCCGAGGCGCAGCAATCCGCCTCCGAAGCTTCGTCCAAGGTCTCCAAGGTTTCCGATCGGCTTCATATCGTCGAGACGAAACAGACCCAGAACGCGGCGTCCAGCCAGAAATTCCAGAGCGCCACGCTCACCCGGCTCGACAGGGTGCAGGACAGCATTGTTGGTCTCTCCAACGCCGTCGCCGCGCTGACCGCTACGCTGCAAGGCGTCGTTGAGGAACGCAAGGCAAGGCCACCGTTCGGCTAACGGTTCTCTGCCGCTCGCGAGCCCGTGCTTCTCCTATCCGGGGATGGCCGAGGTCGGCGTGATCGGCAAGCGCCCGCAGGTGCGCATTGCATGGGGTCAGCTCCGACCAGGTGTTGCAGATGCCGATCACCGGGCGACCCTCGAACGCATCGTCCGGAATGCCCTGGTTCTTCATCCAGCTGCGGTGCATGAAGGCGTTCTTGCCTTCACCGCCGAACCAGGCTGTCGAGCGCAGCTTTCGTCTTTCGCTCACGATCTCTGCTCCTTGCGGCGCCTGTTGCGGTTCTCGACACTGCGACGAACGTCTTCCTCGGCGTTGTCGATGAGAACGAGCAGCGCCTGCTGCGCGCCACCGCCATCGCCGGTGGCGATCTTCTCGGCTAACTCGCGATGCAGCGGCAGCGAGTGGCGCTGCCCCTCCGGATTGTCATTGGAGAGACGGAAGCTCATCATCAGGGCCGTTTCCACCAGCGCCGCCAGCGAGCCGATCAGCTCGTTGCCCGTCATGCGCAGGATGGTCTGGTGGAAGATGAGGTCGGGCTTGGCAAAGCGGTCGCCATCGTGGCCCACGGCTTCCATTTCGGCGAGCGCGGCGATGAGATCGGCCAGCTGCGCGGGCGTTGCGCGCTTGGCCGCGAGCGCGGCCGACCGCCCTGCCCGCCGCGCTCGACAGTCGCGACGCGGGCGCAATGGCCTGCTTTCCGCTCGTCCCCTACTCCAATCGTGTAAGGGGCGGCCGCTTCAGCTTCGCCGGCCGGACCATCGAGTTGCCGACGCGATCAGACGACCCGCATTATGAGCACGGCCATGGCTGGCGACAGCCATGGGTGCTGGAAGGACACCAGCCAGCCAGGGCGATCCTGCGCTATCGTCACGATGCTGATTCCTGGCCCTGGAGCTACGAGGCCGAGCAGAGGATCGGACTCGCGCAAGACTGCCTGAACATCCAGATCTCATTGCGCAACCTTTCGGATATGCCCATGCCGGCCGGTTTCGGACTGCATCCCTATTTTCCCGCCACGCCGTGGACACATATCCAGGCCAATGTCACCGGGATGTGGGAAACCGACGCCGAGGTTCTGCCGACGCACCATGTTTTGCCGCCCGCGGGCGCCAATCCGACCACGGGCTTCTACGTCGCCGAGGCCGCATTCGACACCGTCTTCACAGGATGGACACGCCGGGCGCGCATCACCTGGCCGGGTGAAGATCGGCTGCTGGACATCGAGGCCGAAGCACCGCTCGATTTCCCGGTGCTCTACACACCGCCAGGCGAGCCTTTCTTCTGCGCCGAGCCGGTCTCCAACATCACCGACGCCTTCAACCGGTTGGACGAAGACACAGGCTGCATGGTGCTCTTGCCCGGCGAGACCCGGTCGGCAAGCGTCCGCTTCATGCCGTCACAGACAATCTAAAGCATGCCATCTGGAGCCACGCAGCGGTTCCGGTTGGGCACCTTGGGTCGCGCGCTCCTCAGCCGACAGATGCCGGTTTCGGAAGCCATCGCTTTTCGACAAGGCAGACCATCGTGTAGGCAGGGTCAAAGACGTTTCCGACGTGATACCGGACAACCTGTCCCATCAGATGCGATGCGGCGGCAGCGGACAATCCATAGTCGCTGGTCAGCCAGTTGAGCATGTCCGTGGTCGCATGCTGAAGGGCCTGATCCAGCGGCCGAGCGTTGCCGACCGAGAAAATGTGCGTTTCGTTTTCACCGCGAGGCCATGTCAACCGCCTGTTCTTTTCCACGCTAAGGCGTAGCTGCACTTCAAAACAGGTCTCGATCCCGGTTCCGACGATCTCCCCATCGCCCTGCGTTGCATGGCAATCGCCCGCGAAGAAAAGCGCACCCTCCACGGCAACGGGAAACCAAACGGTCGCGCCAGGCCGAAAGCCGCTATAATCCATGTTCCCGCCATTCTCCGCGCTTGTCGCGGTGGAGAAAGCCTGGCCCATCGCAGGCGCCACGCCAAAGCAACCGATCATCGGTTCCAGCGGCAGCACGAAGTTCTCAAGGCCTGGCGGCGGCTCCTGCAACTTCACGGTTCGCGATTCCAGATCGATCAGCCAGTCGGCTCTGTCCGGTGCCGGCAATTGGCGAGCAGCCTCGGGATCGACAACATTCGCGGCCAGCGACGAGATCGTCCAGCCGGAGGAGCGGATAGGATCCATGCGCAGGATGTCCACGCGGAGCGCATCGCCGGGTTCGGCTCCCGTCACGAAGACCGGGCCGTTCATCGGGTTTGGACCATGAGCCGGTCGCGCACCGTTTTTGTCAAAGCCCCTAGCGTCCAGCGTCTCCGTGATCACGACATCGCCGGATGCAATTGTGAGCGCCGGCGCGACCGTCCCGAGGACATTGTGCCACGTGGTGTTGATGAGCTTGTGCGTTGCCATGGAATGGGAGTAGCGAAGGCGTTGCCGCGCGGCAAGTGGGCGGATCGAGATCCTGGCGCCCGATCGTTCCCCTGGTATCGGCGAGTTGACCGCCACGATGCACGACGGACCAGGCGCCAGCCCGACAAATCCAGTGCCCGGCCTAAACCTTTTCCACCAACAGGCGTTGTTGTCCACCCGGCCTGTTTTCCAGGCGACCGGCAAAACGGACGATGGAGAGCCTCAACCGATGTATTTCATGGCATTGGCCACCGACTATGACGGAACGCTGGCGCATGACGGGCTAGTCGCCGCAAGCACAATCTCGGCGCTCGAGAAGTTCAAGAAATCCGGGCGCAAGCTCATCCTCGTCACCGGCCGCGAGCTGCCCGATCTCAAAGAGGTGTTTCCCGAACTTTCCCTGTTCGACAAGATCGTGGCGGAGAACGGCGCGCTCATCTACACGCCGGCCAGCGAGGAAGAACGCACGATCTCGCCCCCACCTTCCGCGGATCTCATCGACGAGCTCAAGAAGCGCGGCGTGAAGCCGCTGTCGGTTGGGCGCTCGATCGTCGCCACCTGGGAGCCGCATCAGGCCACCGTGCTCGACGTCATCAAGAAGCTCGGGCTGGAGCTGGAAATCATCTTCAACAAGGGCGCGGTGATGATCCTGCCTTCGGGCGTCAATAAGGCGACCGGGCTGGCGGCGGCGCTCGAAGACCTGAAGCTGTCGCCGCACAATGTCGTAGCGGTCGGCGACGCCGAGAACGACCACGCCTTCCTCAGGGCCTCGGGCTGCAGCGTCGCGGTGGCCAACGCGCTGCCCGCGGTCAAGGAGACCGCAGATCTCGTCACCAAGGAGGCGCGCGGCAAGGGCGTCGAGGAACTGATCCGCAAGCTTATCAAGCGCGATCACCTCATTGCCAAGAAGCGCTTGGGCGGCGTGCAGCTCGGAACGTCGCGCGGCAAGGACATCTATTTGTCGCCGATGGAAACAGTGCTGATCGCCGGCAGCTCGGGCATCGGCAAATCGACCCTGGCCACGGCGATCACCGAGCGGCTGGTCGAAGAGGGTTTGCAGTTCTGCATTTTCGACCCCGAGGGCGACTATGACGGACTGAAAGGCGCGGTCCCGCTCGGTAACGGTTCAATCGCCCCGAACAAAGAGCAGCTGCTGGAACTGATCGAGAAGCCGCAAAACAATGTCGTGGTCAACGGTCTGGCCTTGAAGGTGGACGAGCGCCCGGACTTCTTCGCCGAATTGCTGCCTGGCCTCGGCAATATCCGTTACCGCACGGCAAGGCCGCACTGGCTGATCATCGACGAGGCGCATCATTTGATGCCGAAGCGACGCGGGGATACACGATCCGTGCTTTCGGTCGAGCTGCCCGGCACGGTGCTGATCACCGTCCATCCCGAAGCGATTTCCACCGGTGCGCTCGGCCTGGTCACGGCGGTGATCGCCCTTGGTCCCAAGGCGAAGGGCGTGATCAAGACCTTCTGCAAGGAAACAGGGCTCCAGGCGCCGAAGGACATTGCATCGCCCAAGGGCGACCGCGTTCTGTTTTGGCGGCCGCAGGACGGCAAGACGCCGTTCACGGTCAAGGCGATCGAGCCCGCCCAGTCGCTGAAGCGGCACAGCCGCAAATATGCCGAAGGTGAGCTCGACGAGGCGGGCAGCTTCTATTTCACCGGACCGAAGAAGGCGATGAACCTCAGGGCCCATAACCTCATCATCTTCGCGCAGATGGCGGAAGGCATCGACGACAAGACATGGGAACACCATTTGCGAGCCGGCGATTATTCGAAATGGTTCCGCCAGCAAATCAGAGACAAGGACCTCGCCCGAGAAACGGCGGAGGCGGAGAAGAACAAGGCGTTGTCGGCCGACGAAAGCCGCAAGCTGGTGATCGATGCCGTGCGGAGGCGCTACACGGCGCCTGCGACTGCGCCGGAGAAATAGTGTGGGTCGTCGAACCTGAGAAAGGCTAGATCAGCTCGCCTCGCGCATCGCCTCGGCGGCCTGCAGGTCGACCGAGACCAGCTGGCTAACGCCCTGCTCGGCCATGGTGACGCCGAACAGTCGGTCCATGCGGGCCATGGTGATCGGGTTGTGGGTGATGATGACGAAGCGGGTTTCCGTCGTCTTCGCCATCTCTTCCATCAGATTGCAGAAGCGTTCGACATTGTGGTCGTCGAGCGGGGCGTCGACCTCGTCCAGCACGCAGATCGGCGCCGGATTGGTGAGGAAGACGGCGAAGATCAGGGACATCGCCGTCAGCGCCTGCTCGCCGCCGGAGAGCAGCGTCATGGTCTGCGGCTTCTTGCCGGGCGGGCGAGCGAGGATTTCAAGCCCCGCTTCCAGCGGGTCTTCCGACTCGATCAGTTGCAGCTCGGCCGTGCCGCCGCCGAACAGATGCGAAAACAGCCGCTGGAAATGGCCGTTGACCACCTCGAAGGCCGACAGAAGCCGCTCGCGACCCTCGCGGTTGAGGCTCTGGATCGCCTGGCGCAGTTTTCTGATCGCCTCGATGATGTCCTCGCGCTCGGAAACAATGGTCTCCAGCCGCTCCGACAATTCCTTCTGCTCTTCCTCGGCGCGCAGATTGACGGCGCCAAGCCGCTCGCGCTCGATTTTCAGCCGGTCGAGCTGGCGCTCGATCTCGGCCATGTCGGGCATCGGATCGTCGGCCTTGAGCCCGGTATGCTGGATGACCAGATGCGGCGGCGTGTTCAGCGCTTCCTGGATGCGCGCCTCGACCTCGGCGCGGCGTTCGTCCGCCGCGGTGAGCCGCTCCTCGGCGCGCACGCGGGTCTCGCGCGCTTCGGCAAGCGACTGGATCGCGGCGGTGGCCGCCTTGTCGAGCTCGGCCTGCTTGTTTTCCGCCTCCTGCAGGCGGTCGCTCGCCGCCTGGCGCAGCGCCTCCGCTTCGGAAAGCTGGGTCAAAAGCGCCCGGCGCTTGGCGTCGATCTCGTCCGGCGCATCCGCCAGCCGCTCGCGCTCGGCTTCGGCCTCCGCCTTGCGCTCGCCGAGCGCGGCGATCTGCGTCGAGGCGTTTTCGGCGCGTTCGACCCAATTCCTGCGCTCGGCGCCGATAGCGTCCAGGCGGCGCATGCGCGCCTCGGCCTCGCGGCGCAGCCCCTCATGCACGGCGCGCGCATCGGCAAGCGTGGCGCGGTCGCGCGAGACATTGGCCGAAGCCTGCTCGAGCTGCAGTTGCAGGTCGCCGAGATCGGGCGCGTCCTTCAGCATTTCCTCGGCTTCGAGGAAGGCGGCCTGCGTCTCCTCATGGCTTTCGACGATGCGCGCGCGGGAGTCGTCCAAAGCGGCACGGCGGCTCATCAACTCGCCGCCAGCCTTCTCGGCCTCGGCCAGCGCGTTGCGGGCGGCATCCAGCGCATGCTGGGCGTCGCGGCCTGCTTGGCGCGCATTCCGCTCCGCCTCGCTGGCCTGGCGCATCGCCTGCTCGGCGCGCGCCAGCGCTTCCTCGGCCTCGCGCACGACGCGCGTCGCCTGCACGGCTTCCGCATCGAGCTCGGCCAGACGGTTTTTCTGCGCCAGCCTCAGCGCGGCGGCGGTCGGGGCGTCGGCGCTCGCCGTCAGGCCGTCCCAGCGCCACAGTGCGCCATCGCGGCTGACCAGCCGCTGGCCGGGCGCAAGCTGCGCCTGGAGGCGGCGGCCGTCCGCGGCATCAACGATACCGATCTGCGCGAGGCGGCGCGCAAGCTGCGCCGGCGCACGCACGACGCTGGCAAGGCTCTTCACGCCTTCGGGCAGCGCCGCATCTCCAGGCTGGATCGCGCTTTCGCCCCAATGCACCGGGGCGCTGCGGTCGAGCGGGACATCGAGGTCCTCGCCAAGGGCTGCGCCAAGCGCCGTCTCGTAGCCGCGCTCGACGCTGATCTGCTCCAGCACCGACGGGAAAAGATCGCCGCCGCTGGTGGCGTTGAGTATTTTTGCCAGCGTGCGCGCTTCAGTCTCGATGCGCGCCAGTTCCGCCCTGGCGTCCTGCAGCGGCGGACGTGCCGCGCTTTCGGCGGCGCGCGCCTCGGCGACGGCCTGCTCGGCGGCGATGGCGCCAGCCTCGCTCTCCTCCAGCCGGGCAAGCGCGTCCTCGACCAGAAGCCGCTTTTCGGCCGGATCGGGCAGGCCGGATATGCGCGCGACGATGTCGGAAAGCTCGCGGTCGACCTCGGCGAGCTGGCGGGCGAAGCGGTCGCGGCGCTCGGCGGTCTCGCGCAGGCTGCGCTCGATCTGGTGGCGCGAGGCGGCCGCCTCGGCGCGTTCGGCGGTTAGCGCGGCAAGTCTTGCCTCGCTTTGGGACAGCGTAGCACCTGCCTGCTCGAACGTGGCGCGCGTGGTCGCCTCGCGCTCGGCGGCGCCGGCATTGTCCGAGTTGAGCTCCGCTTCCTCGGCGCGCAGCCGCTCGAGGATATCGGCATTGTCGCGCACCATCCGCTCCTCGCGGGCGATGTCGGCGTCGAGCTGCTGCAGGCGGCGTTCGAGCTCGGTCTGGCGCGCGCGGATGCGGCCGGCCTCTTCCTCAATCTGCGTCTTGGCGATCGACAGGCGCTGGAAGGCCGCGGCCGCGGCGGCTTCGGCGTCGCGCAAATCCGGCAGCCGGTGCGCGGCGATGCCCTGCTCCCTGGCCGCCGCCATCTGGGCGGCGGCGCGGTCGCCGACCAGCGTGGTGGCGACGGCAAGCGCGGAGCGCGCCTCGCCTTCCTGGGTCTTGGCCAGCGTCCAGCGCAAATGCAACAGCGTCGCTTCGGCCTTGCGGATGTCGGCCGAAAGGTTCTTGAAGCGCGAAGCCTGACGCGCCTGGCGCTTCAGGCTTTCGATCTGGCCTTCCAGCTCGCCGACGACGTCATCCAGACGCTCGAGGTTCTGCTCGGCCGCCTTCAGCCGAAGCTCCGCCTCGTGCCGGCGCGTGTGCAGGCCGGAAATGCCGGCCGCCTCTTCGAGCAGCGCGCGGCGGGCCTGCGGCTTTGCCTGGATCAGTTCGCCGATGCGCCCCTGGCCGACCATGGAGGGCGACCGGGCGCCGGTCGACTGGTCTGCGAACAGAAGCTGCACATCCTTGGCGCGGGCTTCCTTGCCGTTGATGCGGTAGAGCGAGCCCGCCTCGCGCTCGATGCGGCGCGACACCTGCAATTCGTCGGCATCGTTGAAGGCGGCCGGCGCGGTGCGGTCGGTGTTGTCGAGGAAAAGCGTGACTTCGGCGGTGTTGCGGGCCGGTCGCGCGCCGGACCCAGAAAAGATCACGTCGTCCATGCCAGAGGCGCGCATGTTCTTGTAGGAGCTTTCGCCCATCACCCAGCGCAAGGCTTCGACGAGGTTCGACTTGCCGCAGCCGTTCGGCCCGACAATGCCGGTCAGCCCGCGTTCGATGACGAACTCGCCAGGCTCGACGAAGGATTTGAAACCGAGGAGGCGAAGGCGCGAAAATTTCATTCGCGCCGCCCCATAAGGGGGTTCCGCAAAAGTGTTCCGCGGTTTTGCGACAAGAACCCGCGGCAAGACAAAAATCCGCGCGCGCCGAAGCCTGACCGCTTCGGCGCGGCCCGGATGTCAGAGCAGAGGGTCGATGATGGCCGACATTTCCTCAATCGACATCGCCCCTTTGTAGGTCTTTCCGTTGATGAAGAAGGTCGGCGTCGAGTCGACCTTGAACTCGTCCGCTCCACGTTTCTGGACTGCTCTCACATCGTCCAGAAGTTTCTGGTCCGTCAAGCAGGACTCAAAGGACTCCTGTGTAAAACCGGCGAGCTTCGAGATCTGCAGCAGCGCTTCCTTGGTGTTGTTGACACCGACCCAGCTCGGCTGCTGCTTGAACAGCACGTCGACCATGGCGAAGTAGTTGTCCTTGGAGCAGCGCGCCAGCATGAAGCCGGCCTCGGCGCTCGGGTCGAACGGGAATTCGCGCAGGATGTAACGGACCTTGCCGGTGTCGATATACTTGGTCTTCAGTTCGGGAAAGGTGGTCATGGCGAAATGCGCGCAATGCGGGCAGGTCATCGATGCGTATTCGACGATGGTGACCTTGGCGTCGTCCTTGCCGAGCTGCTTGTCGGGCAGCGCGCCGGGCTTGAGCAGTTCCGTCATGTCGACTGTGCCCTGCGCCTCCGGCACCTGGACGGCGGCCGGTGTGGCGGCCGGCTTGGCCGGCGTCGACGGGTTGGCGGGCTTCACATCGGCGGCCTTCGCCTCCTCGCTGGAGTCGCTGCATGCGGCAAGCAGCGCCACCGCAGGAACAGCGGCCAGCGTGGTCAGAAGGTTTCTGCGGGACAAGCTATTGCCAAGCGGGGCACGGTTCATGCGAATCACCTGATATCGGTTAGATCTTGCAATGCGAGGGCTAGAAAAGACGAGAGTTGGCGCGAATTAAGGCATCGCGATCCCCAATCCAATCGCGAAACTTGATCCTGAGCATCACGAATGCGCGAGATTGGTGACGCATTCAGGACGCTTCTTACGACCCTTTGGGCTTCCTTTCACCTATAATTGTGGCGCCGAGCCGCTCCAGGGAGGCGCGCAGGCCGTCGTCCTCTATCTTGCCGACCAGATGCGCGAGCTTCAATTTCTCGGGCTCGGTCAAGGCTCGCGGCGCCGGCTTCGGCCGCGCCTTTTGCGAAAGCACCGGTTTTTGCAGGATCTTGATGCGGCCGATGGCGTTGAAACCCAGGAAAGCGTTGACGCGGTTGATAACCTCGCCGGCCTCATGCTGCAGATGCAGCGCCGCCATGCCTTCGCAGGCGATGATCAGCGTCGCCGGCTCGAACGGGTCGTCCTCGTGCAGGCGGCGCGGCCACTGGATTTTTTCGGGCCGCGAATGGGTGGCCAGGCGCGGCCCGGCGATTTCCTCCCAGGATTGCACCAGCCCGATTGAGATGCCGGCGCGCTTCTTCAGCACCGGATCGAGGATCTCGGTCGCGAGATCGCTCACCGGAACGGGATTGCCGAAGGCCCTTTTCCCTGCCATGTGCGTTCTCCAGTTCCCAGCTCATCCGATCAATGGCACCCCTCGACCAGACCCGCAAGGCATCACAGAAGGCCGCGTCCGAAGACACGGGCATCGCGTCTCGCCTGCTCGCCTGGTACGACGCGCATCATCGCGACCTGCCCTGGCGCGTCACGCCCGGCGCGTTCGCGCGTGGGATCAGGCCCGATCCCTATCGTGTCTGGATGTCCGAGGTGATGCTGCAGCAGACCACGGTCGAGGCGGTGAAAGCCTATTTCCGCAATTTTGTCGAGAAATGGCCGACGGTCGAGGCGCTGGCGGCGGCGCCTGCCGAAGACGTTATGAAGGCCTGGGCCGGGCTCGGCTACTATTCCAGGGCGCGCAACCTGAAGGCCTGCGCCGACCTTGTCACACTGAAAGGCGGCCGCTTTCCTGACACCGAGGCGGCCCTGCGCGAATTGCCGGGCATCGGCGCCTATACCGCGGCGGCGATCGCGGCGATCGCCTTCGACCGGCCGGCGGCGGTCGTCGACGGCAATGTCGAGCGGGTCGTGACCCGTCTCTATTCGGTCGAAACGCCGCTCAGCGAAGCCAAGCCGGAAATCCGCGCGGTGGTTGAGAAGCTTGTGCCGCAAAGGCGGCCGGGCGATTTTGCCCAGGCGATGATGGATCTCGGCGCGACGATCTGCACGCCAAAACGGCCGCGCTGCATGCTTTGCCCAGTCCACGAGCATTGCAGCGCCATTCTCACGGGCGATCCAGAGCGTTTTCCGGTCCGCCTGCCCAAGGACGACAAGCCACTGCGCAGGGGTGCGGCCTTCGTCGCCGAGCGCGTTGACGGCGCCATCCTGCTGCGCAAGCGGCCGGAGAAAGGCTTGCTCGGCGGCATGACAGAAGTGCCGACCACGGGCTGGACGGCGCGGGTCGACGGCGCCACGACGGCCGACGCCGCGCCCTTTCCCGCCGATTGGCGGCGCGCCGGACAGATCGGGCACGTCTTCACCCATTTCGCGCTCGAACTCGAAATCTTCCATGCCAGAGTCATAGGCGATGCGCCGTCGGGACATTTCTGGTCGCTGGCCCATGAAATTTCCGGGGAAGCGCTGCCCACCGTCATGAAAAAGGTAATCGAGGCGGCCATACCAGGCGCGACCAAGAGACGGAACTCGCATTGAAAGGCATGCAATGACCGAAATACGCCATATCGTGTTCGACATCGGCAAGGTGCTGGTTCATTACGATCCGGACATCCCGTTCAGCCGCCTGATCCCGGATGCCGGGGAGCGGAAATGGTTCTTCGACAATGTCTGCACCAGCGCCTGGAATCTCGAGCAGGATCGCGGCCGGACCTGGGAAGAAGCCGAAGCGCTGCTGATCGCCGAGCATCCCGGCCATGCCGAGAACATCCGCAATTTCCGCCGCTACTGGCACGAGATGGCGCCGCACGCCTATGAAGACAGCGTCGCGCTTCTGGAGAACCTGATCGATGACGGCCGCGACGTGACGCTGCTCACCAATTGGGCGTCGGACACGTTCCGCGAGGCGCGCGCCCGTTTTCCGTTCCTGGAGAAGCCGCGCGGCGTCACCGTCTCCGGCGACATCGGCCTGATCAAGCCGGACCGCGCCATCTACGACCACCACGTCGCGTCCTTCGGGCTCGATCCGGCGGCATCGCTGTTCATCGACGACAGCCAGAAGAATGTCGACGGCGCCAAGGCGGCCGGCTGGCGGGCGGTGCTATTCACCGACGCCCCGACGCTTAAAGCGGACCTTGAACGGCTCGGGATTGTGGCCTGAACTGAATCGCTTGCAGCGATCCGTTCAAGTGTTGATTCAGCCCCCTGCCCGCTCCATGCCGAGGCGGGCAATGCGGCGCAGTTCGTCGATCGGGGTCAGACCGCCGCTGCGCTCATAATGCCAGAAGGTCCAGCCGTTGCAGGCGTCGAGCCCCTGCACCTCGGCGCCGATCTTGTGGATGGAGCCGGCGCTGTCGCCGATCGCCAGCGTGCCGTCGGCGCGCACCTTTGCCGCCCAGCGCTTCTTGGCGTCGTAGAGGGTGGCGCCGGGCGCCATAAGGCCGGTATCGATCAGGCTGACGAAGGCCACGCGCGGTTCGGCGCGCTTGCCGGAAAGCACGGTGAGATCGGCGCTTTCCAACGGGCGCACCGCGGCGATGCGCTCATTGGCGGCGTCGATATAGGCCTGCTCGCGCTCGATGCCCACGAAATGGCGGCCGAGACGCTTGGCGACGGCGCCCGTGGTGCCCGAGCCGAAGAAGGGATCGAGCACGACGTCGCCCGGCTTGGTCGAGGCCATCATGATGCGGGCCAGCAGCGCCTCAGGCTTCTGCGTCGGATGCAGCTTGTTGCCGTTCTCGTCCTTCAGGCGCTCGCCCCCGGTGCAGATCGGGAACAGCCAGTCGGAGCGCATCTGTAGATCGTCGTTCGACGCCTTCAGCGCTTCGTAGTTGAAGGTGTAGCCCTTGGCCTTCTGGTCGCGCGAGGCCCAGATCATCGTCTCATGCGCGTTCTGGAAGCGGCGGCCGCGGAAATTCGGCATCGGGTTGGTCTTGCGCCAGACGATGTCGTTGAGGATCCAGAAGCCGAGATCCTGCATGCGGGCGCCGACGCGGAAGATGTTGTGGTAGGAGCCGATGACCCAGATGGTGCCGCTGGGCTTCAGCACACGGCGCGCCGCGAGCAGCCAGGCGCGGGTGAAGGCGTCATAAGCCTCGAAGCTCTCGAACCGGTCCCAGTCATCGTCAACGGCGTCGACCTTGGACTGGTCGGGCCGGTGCAGGTCGCCGTCCAGCTGCAGATTGTAGGGCGGATCGGCGAAGATGATGTCGACCGACTTTTCCGGCAGCCGGTCGAGGGCGGCGACGCAATCGCCCTTCAGGATCGTGTCCAGCCATTCGGACTTAAGAGGGGCGTGGGAAAGCTCGTCGAGAAGACGCACGGCAGACATCAAAACACCCAAACAAACGCGTTACGGTTTACTGGCTGTTATGGTTACCGATCAGCGTAAACATTCGGTGAAGGACTGCCGCGTGGCCGCCGAAGTTTGCGCGAACCGGCCCGTTGGTGTATGCCGCGCCGCTTGAGCCAGTCAGGCCCCCTCCCCAACGTCTTCGGATTGCCATGCCCCAGCCAGATCTTGTCATCTTCGATTGCGACGGCGTGCTCGTCGATTCCGAAATCATCGCCGCGCGCGTCGAGGCCGAGCTTCTGACATCGGCCGGATTCGAGATCTCGGCGGATGAGATTTCCGAGACCTATGCGGGACTGACCTTCAAGGACATCATGCTGCGGCTCGAGGAGAAGTCGCACATTCCGTTCCAGGCCTCGCTGATCGACCGCGCCGAGGAATTGGTCGACCGGAAGCTGCGCAGCGACGTGCGCATCATCGACGGCGCCCGCGAGGCGGTCGCGGCCGTCACCGCGCCGCGCGCCGTCTGCTCCAACTCGCGCACGGAGCGGGTCGAATTCATGTTGGAGAAGGTGCGGCTGCTGCCGTTCTTCGCCGGCCGGATCTTTTCGGGGCTGGACATTCCCAGCAAGAAGACCAAGCCCGCGCCGGACGTGTTCCTCTACGCCGCGGAGAAGCTCGGCGCCAACCCGAAGAACACTTTCGTCATCGAGGATTCCGTGCACGGCATCGCCGGCGCCAGGGCGGCCGGCATGCGCGTCATCGGCTTCACCGGCGCGGGGCATAGCTATCCGGGCCATGCCGACGCACTGACCGAGGCCGGCGCCGAGACGGTGATCCGGCGCTGGGCGGAGCTCAACAGCACGATCGCGGCGCTGTCGCAGTGGTCGGAAGACGCCTAGAAGCCTGAGAAACTGCTTACGCGCGCGTGGTCAGAGTCGAGAGTTGGTCTGTATCGTAGCGGTTCCGCAGCTCGGCGAGCGCCTTCGGATCCGGCGCTCCATGCGCCGCCAGTTCGGCCAGTTCTTCGAAATAATGCTCGTGGCCAGGCGGAGAGACGGTCATCAGCACGCGTGCGGGCTTCTCGCTGACATTGGTAATGTTGTGCGGCACCCCCGGCGGGATGAACAGGAAGGTTCCCGGCGTTGCACGGATCGTCCTGTCACCGACATGCCACTCACACTCGCCTTCGAGCAGGTAGAAGGTCTCCTCCTGCACCCGGTGAACATGCCGCCCCGTGGCGAACTCCGGCGGGATCGTCCAATCGAACATGCTCGTATGCCTGGTATTTTCGTCGGTGACGAGGAAAGCCATGGGGTGGCCACGCAATATGACACCCTTCTTCTGGTCGGGCATGCGGATGACGGCATCAGCGCTCATATGATCCTCCTCTGACAGGCGCTTGTTTCTGGCAAGCGTTCACGCAACATCGGCCGCTCACGCGGGAAAGTCGTGAATTGGTTGCCAAAAATTTGCTAAAAGACTCCAATGACAGTCAGGCGCGAGGTCTACCGCTTTGGGTCTTTTCACCTCGATCCGGAGGTGGGCATTCTCTTTTGCGGAGATGAGCCGACTATGCTTGGGCAGCGCGCCGTCGCGCTGCTGCGACTGCTGATCCAGAACGCTGGCCAACCCGTGTCCAAGGACGCGCTGATCGACGCCGGCTGGGGGGGATCGGCGGTTGCCGACAACAATCTGACGGTTCAGATCGCAGCCTTGCGCCGGACATTGGCCGATGCGGCGAATGTCGCGGACTGGATCGAAACATTGCCGCGCCGCGGCTACCGCTATGTCGGACCCGCCGTCGCCACCAACGATCCCGAAACCGCGGCCGCCACCGGCGCCACGTCGGGACCGAGCTTGCCTGAAAAGCCGTCCGTCGCCGTCTTGCCGTTCTCGAATTTGAGCGGCGACCCCCAACAGGAATATTTTGCCGATGGGATGGTGGACGACATCATCACGGGCCTGGCGCGGATCAAATGGCTATTCGTCATCGCGCGAAACTCGACGCTCTCCTACAAGGGTCGCGCCGTCGACGTGAAGCAGGTCGGCCGCGAGCTTGGGGTTCGCTATGTGCTCGAAGGCAGTGTGCGCAAGGCCGGCCATAGTGTGCGGGTTACAGCGCAGATGATCGATGCTTCGACCGGCGCCCATGTCTGGGCCGAGCGCTATGACCGCAGCTCCGACGACATCTTCGCGCTCCAAGACGAGATCGCGCTGGCAGCAGTGGGCGCGATTGCGCCAAGCGTGCGGAAGGCCGAGATCGAACGTGTCAGACGCAAACGCCCCGATAGCCTCGACGCATACGATCTCGTGCTGCAGGCTCAGCCTGATGTCGATTCAGGCATGCCGGAGCAAGTGACCAGAGCGCTCGTCCTTCTCGAGCGTGCGATCGCGCTCGAACCTACCTATGCGCTGGCGCATGGCAATGCCGCGATGTGCCATCACTGCCTGTTCCTTCGCGCCGGCCTGCAGGAGATCAACCGCGCGTCTTCGATCCGCCACGCGCGGTCGGCCATCGTCCACGGACAGGACGATGCTCTTGCCCTGACATGGGCGGGCTTTTCCATCGGAATGGATGCACATGATCGTGCCGGTGCGTTCGCGGCATTGGAAGCCGCCCTCGCCATCAGCCCGTCCTCGGCCCTGACTTACATCCTTGGCAGCGTCGTTCTCGGATGGAGCGGCGAAGCGGAGCGAGCGATAGAATGGAGCAAGCAGGGCTTGCGACTGAGCCCATTCGATTCGTGGGCCTGGGCCGCATTTGACGCACAGGCGATGAGCCATTTGTTGCGCGGCCGCTACGAAGAGGCTTGTCGTGCTGCCTACAAGTCCGTCCAAGCCAATCCGGCACATAGCATCACCTATGTGCAATTGGCGGCCGCGCTGGCCAGGCTTGGCCGGTTGGACGAAGCGAAGGCGGCCGCCGCTCGCGTGATCGAGCTTCAGCCGGCCTTCCGCTACAGCCGGCAGTTTGCCGGCGTTAATTGCGCGCCCGCGCTCGCGGAGGCTCTTGGCTCCGCGCTGCGGGCAGCCGGGTTGCCGGAGTAGCCACCCACCAGGCTACGACCGGGCGTCGATGAATGCAGACATTAGTTCGTCGCCGGAGCGCGCTTCTTCCGCTTGCCTTTCGTCTTGTTCGCCGAGGCGGCGGGCGTGTTCTCGTCAAAGCCCGCATAGGCCTGGTAATCTTTTGCGGAAGGCTCCGGCACAACGACATTGGCGTCGGTGAAGACGAATTGGGTTGCGGCAGTCGGATCTGTGACCTGCACCTGGTACTGGTGGAGCTGCGAATAAAGCACCTCGTCGCCGTGCTGGACGGCGATGCGGATCGGCATGGTGACGGTTCCGGGAGCGAACATCGGACCCGGCACGACCTTGCCCGCGACGGCGATCTTCATCGACAGCTGGCCGTTAGCATGGGTGCAGTCGCGCGTCATGTCCGAAATCGAGGCCTGGTAGATGATCTTGGACGGATCGTGAGCGGGATCGACCGGCTGACCGTTGGGTCCGGTCTGGGCCGCAGCGGCGGCGGCCGCCTCGGCTTCGGCCGCGGAATCGAGCTTCTTTTTCTTGGGCTTCGCCGCCGCGCCCTTGGCATAGGTGTTGAAATAGGCGGTGCCGTCGCGCAGCGTCACTTTCGGGCAATAGGCACGCAACTGGCTGGCGAGTATCTTGGGATCCTGCGGCGGTGGCGGCGCGGTCGGATCGCTCTTCTTGCCGAAACCGAGGTTCAGAATACCATTGTCGCTCGATTGGCAGCCGGCGGCGGCGAGCATAAAGCCGGTGAGCGCCAGACCCGCGACAAGACGACGGTTGACCGAATAAAACGCCATGAAACTGCACTTCCCTCTCACAAAGCCGGTGACGTATAGCAACCGCGCGGCAAAAATGCGACTGAGCCGGCTCGGAAAATTAACCAATTGCCGTGGATGACGTGAACGGCAGCAATGGGCCTTTTACGATGCAATATGTGAGTACCCGCGGCGACGCGCCCGCGCTTGGATTTTCAGACGCGGTGCTGGCCGGCCTGGCGCGCGACGGCGGGCTTTACGTGCCGCGCGAATGGCCGAGGTTTTCCGCCGCCGACATCCGCGCCATGCGCGGGCTCGCCTATCCGGACCTTGCCATCCGCGTGCTGACGCCCTTCCTCGGCGGCGAGATCGCGGCGCCGGTCTTCGAGCGGCTGGTGCGCGAGGCCTATGCGACGTTCCGGCATGAGGCCGTCTGCCCGCTGGTGCAGACCGGGAAGAACACCTTCATCCTCGAGCTGTTCCACGGCCCGACGCTGGCCTTCAAGGACGTGGCGATGCAGTTGCTGGCGCGGCTGATGGATCACGTGCTTTCCGAGCGCGGCCAGCGCGCCACCATCGTCGGCGCGACCTCGGGCGACACCGGGGGTGCCGCGATCGACGCCTTCGCCGGCCGCGACCGCACCGACATCTTCATCCTTTTCCCGCATGGCAAGGTCTCGCCGGTGCAGCAGCGGCAGATGACGACGTCGAGCGCAGCGAACGTCCACGCGCTGTCGGTCGAAGGCAATTTCGACGACTGCCAGGGCCTGGTGAAGGACATGTTCAACGACCACGCCTTTCGCGACCGCGTGTCGCTTTCGGGCGTCAATTCGATCAACTGGGCCCGCATCATGGCCCAGATCGTCTATTATTTCTCGTCCGCGCTGTCGCTTGGCGCGCCGGACCGACCGGTCTCCTTCACCGTGCCGACCGGCAATTTCGGGGACATCTTCGCCGGTTATGCCGCCAAGCGCATGGGCCTGCCGATCGAGCGGCTTATCATCGCCACCAACGACAACGACATCCTGGCGCGCACATTGGCGAGCGGCGAATACCGCACGAAGGGCGTGTTCGCCACGACCTCGCCGTCGATGGATATCCAGGTGTCGTCGAATTTCGAACGTCTTCTGTTTGAGGCTGCGGGCCGCGATGCCGAAACGGTGCGGCGCTACATGGGGGGGCTGAAGCAGTCCGGCGCCTTCAGCATCGAGGAAGGCGAGCTCCAGCGCATCCGCGCCGAGTTCGACGCCGGCCGCGCCACCGTGGACGAGGTCGCAGCCACCATCCGCGCGACGCTCGAGAAAAGCAACTACCTACTCGACCCGCACACGGCCGCCGCCGTTCATGTCGCAGCCGCCCATGCCTCGGGCCCCGTGCCCATGGTGGTGCTCGGCACCGCGCACCCCGCGAAATTCCCGGCAGCGGTCGAGGCGGCGAGCGGCGTCACCCCTGCCCTGCCCGCATGGCTAGGCGGCTTGATGACAGCCGACGAAAAATACACGATACTTCCCTCCGACATAAAAATGGTGGAAGATTACGTGAACCGCCACTCGCGGGCGGCGCGTTAGGGAGTACTTGCCATATGGGTGTTGAGGTAAGCCGTCTGTCGAACGGCCTGACAGTCGCCACCGAAACCCTTCCAAGCATCGAATCGGTTGCCCTAGGAGCCTGGGTCAAGTCAGGCGCCCGCAACGAGCGCGACGAAGAGCATGGCATGGCCCATCTGCTCGAGCACATGGCGTTCAAGGGCACCAAGCGGCGCAGCGCCTTCGAGATAGCCTCAGAAATCGAGAATGTCGGCGGCGAGATCAACGCCGCCACCAGCGTCGAGACGACCTCTTACTATGCCAGGGTGCTTTCCGACGACGTGCCGCTGGCGGTCGATATCCTGGCCGACATCCTGCAGGAATCCGAATTCGATCCGGAAGAGCTGGAGCGCGAGCAGCATGTGATCCTGCAGGAGATCGGCGCCGCGCACGACACGCCCGACGATATCGTCTTCGACCGCTTCACCGAAACCGCCTTCCGGCATCAGACCATCGGCCGCTCGATCCTGGGCACGCCGGAGACGGTCAAGTCCTTCACTTCCGGACAGTTGCACGACTTCATCGAGCGGCAATACGACGCCGAGCGTATGGTCCTCGTGGCGGCAGGCGATATCAAGCACGACAATTTCGTGCGCGAGGTCGAGAGGCGGCTCGGCGGCTTCCGCGCCAAGGCGGCGGGCAATATCCCGCAATACGCGCAATATGTCGGCGGCGACTTTCGCGAGGACCGCGACCTGATGGATGCGCAAATCGTGCTCGGCTTCGAGGGACGGGCCTATCATGTGCGCGACTTCTACGCTTCGCAGGTGCTGTCGATGATCCTGGGCGGCGGCATGTCGTCGAGGCTGTTCCAGGAAGTGCGCGAGAAGCGCGGGCTCTGCTACTCGGTCTATGCCTTCCACTGGGGCTTTTCCGACACTGGCATCTTCGGCGTGCACGCTGCGACCGGGCAGAGCGACATCGCCAAGCTGGTGCCGGTGATCATCGACGAGTTGCAAAAGGCCGGCGAAACCATCCAGCAGGATGAGCTCGACCGGGCGCGCGCGCAATATCGCGCCGGCCTGATCATGTCGGCCGAAAGCCCGGCCAGCCGCGCCTCTCAGATCGCCAGGCAGTTGCTCCTGTTCGGTCGGCCGATCGCCAAGGAGGAATTGATGGAGCGGCTTTCGGCGCTGACCGTCGAGCGGCTGACCGATCTCTCCTCGCGGCTATTCTCGACCAAGCCTACGCTCACCGCGGTCGGCCCCGTGGGCACGCTTGCGCCTTACGAGGCGATCCTCGAATCGCTTGCGGGCCCGCAGACGACGGCCCGCCGGCTCGCCGTCTAGCCTCCGTTCCAGAGCCGTGTTCGCGCTCCCTTTCTTTCGCCGTGACCTGCCGGCATTGAAGGGCGAAAAGGTCACGCTGCGCGTGCCGCTGACCAATGACTACCGCGAATGGTCGAGCTTGCGCGGCGAAAGCCGCGCCTTCCTGGAGCCCTGGGAGCCACGCTGGCAGCCGGACGAGCTCGACCGCACCGCCTGGCGCCTGCGCATCAGCCGCTACCGCGAGGATTACGCGCAGGGCACGGCCATCGCCTTCTTCATCTTCGAGAAATCGAGCGGCAAGCTTGCCGGCGGCATCACGCTTGGCAACATCCGACACGGCGTCGCGCAGAGCGGACATATCGGCTACTGGATCGGCGAACGCTTCGGCAGCCGCGGCCTGATGACCGAGGCGGTCAAGCTGGTGTCGCGCTTTGCCTTCGATACGCTGAGGTTGCACCGGATCGAGGCTGCCTGTATTCCCGAAAACGCCCGGTCGATCCGCGTGCTTGAAAAAGCCGGATTCCGGCGCGAAGGACTTCTCCGATCCTATCTCAGGATCAACGGCATCTGGCAGGATCACTACCTCTACGCCCGGATCGCGGACGATCCGCCGGGTGATGGAACGAAGGGCTGAATGTGACGAATTTTTCGCGATTAGCGTCGCTGTTCGCCCTTATCCTGGCGGTCGTCGTCACGTTTTTTGCGGTCATGCCGGCTTTCGCCGTCGAGCCCATCAAGATCGCGCGCGACGACAAGGCGCTCAACCTTTCGGAAGCCGTCCAGATTTACCGGAACCAGGGCGAGAACTTCCAGGTCTCGACCGCGCCGGGCCCCGACGGCATCGTGCGGCGCATCGAGGTGGAGGCCAATGACGCGCGATCGAGCGGCGACTGGGCCGTCTTCGCGCTCGCCAACACCACCGACCAGCAGCTCGACCGGCTGATCGTCGCGCCGCATTTCCGCCTGGTGAACTCCGGCATCTTCTGGCCCGACCTCGGCTCGACGCGCATCGCCGCGATCACGCCCAGCGAAGGCTTCGCGCTCGACCGCCAGACAAGCCCCGACGCCGACGTGTTCCGCGTGACGCTGAACCCCGGAACAGTGGTGACTTTCATCGCCGAGCTCGCCTCGCCGAAGCTGCCGCAAGTCTATCTCTGGGACCCGGATTCCTACAAAGACTCAGTAAATTCCTACACGCTGTTCCGCGGCATCGTCATCGGCATCTCTGGCCTTCTCGCGCTGTTCCTGACGATCCTGTTCGTGGTCAAGGGAACCTCGATGTTTCCGGCGACGGCGGCGCTCGCCTGGGCGGTGCTGGCCTATATCTGCGTCGACTTCGGCTTCCTCAACAAGATCATCGCGATTTCGCCCGGGAACGAGCAGATATGGCGGGCAGGCACCGAGGTGGCGCTCGCCGGAACCTTCGTGGTGTTCCTGTTCGCTTATCTCAACCTCAACCGATGGCATGGGCATTTCAGCTATGGTGCCCTAGTCTGGATCCTCGGGCTGCTGCTGATCGCGGGCGTCGCCATCGTTGATCCCGCGGTCGCCGCCGGCATTGCCCGCATCTCCTTCGCCGCCACCGCACTCACCGGCCTCGGCCTGATCATCTTCCTCGGCATCCGCGGCTATGACCGCGCTATCATGCTGGTGCCGAGCTGGGTGATGGTGCTGCTCTGGCTGTGCGGGTCGTGGATGGCGATCACCGGCATGCTCGACAACGACATCGCCCAGCCGGCGCTGGGCGGTGGGCTGATCCTCATCATCCTGCTCATCGGCTTCACTGTCATGCAGCATGCCTTTGCCGGCGGTGGGGCGCATCAGGGCCTGTTCTCCGACCTCGAGCGCCAGGCGTTGGCGGTGGCCGGCTCGGGCGACATCGTCTGGGACTGGGACGTGCTGCGAGACCGCGTGGTGACCAAGCCGGACATCAGCCTCCAGCTCGGCTTGCCGCCCAACAGCCTTGGGGGTGCCGCCCGCAACTGGCTGCCGGTGCTGCATTCCGACGACCGCGACACGTTCCGCACCACGCTCGACGTGGTGCTGGAGCACCGCCGCGGCAAGGTGGCGCAGAATTTCCGGCTGCGCGGCGCCGACGGCCACTACCACTGGTTCTCGCTGCGCGCCCGCCCGGTCATCGGCTCCGACGGCGAGGTGATCCGCTGCGTCGGCACCATGGTCGACGTCACCGAGCAGAAGAAATCCGAGGAAAGGCTGCTGCACGACGCCGTGCACGACAACCTGACCGGCCTGCCGAACCGCGAATTGTTCATGAACCGGCTGGAGGCGATCATCTCGATCGCCCGCACCGAGGACAAGGTGCGCCCGACGGTCTTCATCATCGACATCGACCGCTTCAAGCAGGTCAATGACGGTCTGGGCATTTCCGCCGGCGACACGATTCTGCTCACCGTCGCGCGCCGGCTGCACCGGCTCTTGAAGCCGAAGGATTCGCTGTCGCGCTTTGCCGGCGACCAGTTCGCGCTGATGCTGCTTTCGGAGCAGGACCCTGCCCGCATCGCGGCCATGGCCGACGCCATCAAGCACGCGATCAACAATCCGATCACCTTCGCCAAGCGCGAGATCGTGCTCACCGCCTCGATCGGACTGATCACCTGGACGACGGCGCAGACCTCCGCCGAGGACATGGTCAAGGACGCCGAGCTTGCCATGCACCAGGCCAAGCGCTTCGGCGGCGACAGGATCGAGCCGTTCCGGCCTGCCTTCCGCACGGTCGGCACCGACCGGCTGCAGTTCGAATCCGACCTTCGTCGCGCCATCGAGCGGCGCGAGTTCACGCTTGCCTATCAGCCGATCGTGCGGCTGGAAGACGGCAGCGTCGCCGGCTTCGAGGCGCTGCTGCGCTGGGACCACCCGCGCCGCGGCATGATTCCGCCGGGAGACTTCATCCCGGTGGCCGAGAATTGCGGACTGATCGTGCAGCTTGGCCTGTTCGCCATGCAGCAGGCGGCCGAGGACCTTGCGGGCTGGCAGAAGCAGATCGGCGACGCGCCGCTGTCGGTTTCGGTCAACCTGTCGAGCCGCCAGCTCATCCGCCGCGACCTTGTCAGCGACGTGCGCTCCGTCATCGCGCGGGCCAATCTGAAGCCGCGCTGCTTCCGGCTCGAACTTACCGAATCCCTGGTGATGGACAACCCGGAACAGACCGCGCATGTGCTGACCAAGCTGAAACAGCTAGGCATCGGGCTGTCGCTCGACGATTTCGGCACCGGCTATTCCTCGCTCTCCTACCTGACGCGCTTCCCCTTCGACACGATCAAGATCGACAAGAGTTTTGTTGACGACGCCACACCGAAGCGCGCCGTGCTGCTCAAATCCATGGTCAACATGGCCCATGAGCTCGGGCTATCGGTCGTGGCCGAAGGCATTTCGGATGAAAGCGACGCGCTGGAGCTGCGCCAGATGGGCTGCGAATATGTCCAGAGCTTCATGTTCGGCGCGCCGATGCCCGGCGACCAGGTGCTGAAGACGTTGAGGGAGCAGTATCCGCTGACCCAGGCTTAGAGGCCCATCGCTTCGGCGATTAGGGCGGAGCAAGGAGCGCAGCGACGCGGCGCAGACCCTCGGATCCATGCCGTGACGCTAACGCGTTGAAACCGGTGCAGAATCTGCGCCGCCGCACCTACGGTCGATGTACCGGAATGGATCCTAGGGTCTTCGCGATGGAGCTACGCTCCTGCTTTGCCTCAGGATGACGAAGTCGCAGGCGTTCGCGCTAGTCGCGAGCATCAAGCGTGGCCGGCAGCAGCGCTCAGGTGGGCCAGGTCGATGCCGATCGAGGCCAGGATGCGGTCGTATTTGCGCTCGATGTCGGCGTCGAACAGAAGTTCCTGCGTCGCCGGACAGGTGAGCCAGCCATTCTCGGCGATCTCCGTTTCGAGCTGGCCGGCGCCCCAGCCGGAATAGCCGAGAGCCATCAGCGCATGGCGGGGGCCGCGCCCAGTGGAGATGGCGCGCAGAATGTCGACGGTAGCGGTCAGACAGATGTCGTCGGAGACGTTGAGCGAGGATTCCACACGATAGTCGCCGGAATGCAGCACGAAGCCGCGGCTGCGGTCCACCGGCCCTCCATTGCGCACGACGAAATCGCGCGTATGCGCCGGCAGTCGGATCGCTTCCTGCTCGTTCATGATGCCGAGTTGCACCAGAAGATCCGGGAACAACATCTGCTGCGTCTGGTTGATGATGAGCCCCATCGCGCCCTCGTCGCTGTGGGCGCAGATGTAGATGACGGAGCGCGCGAAACGGTCGTCCTTCATGCCAGGCATGGCAATCAGGAACTGGTCGTCAAGGAAACCGCGTCCCGCGGCCGCCTTCTTGTGGCGCAGCAAATCCATGAGTTGAGCGTAACGCGTTTCGGCAGCGCCGAAAAGATGGTGTCAGTCCCCGATGTAACGCAAATATGATACCGGGAGAGCGAGGAGGCCATTGCGCGGCCAAGAACGGACGGTCAAATCACCGCATGCGATACATGAAGATACTGGTTCTCGGCGTCGTTTTCGGATGGGCTACGGGCCTCCCGGCCGAGGCCTCTTCCTCGATCTGGTACAACTCGGAGGGCGGCAAGGTCCGCCTGGTGACCACCGGCAAGCCCGACGAGGCCGGCAAGATCCGCGGCGTGCTCGACATCGCGCTGAAGCCCGGCTGGAAGACTTATTGGCGCGATCCGGGCGATGCCGGCGTGCCGCCGCAGCTCGACATATCCGGCAGCACCAACGTCGCCGACGCGCAATTGTCGTTCCCGCCGCCGCAGCGCCACGACGACGGCTACGGCAAATGGGCCGGCTATGACCGTCCCGTGTCGCTGCCGGTGACCTTCACAGTTTCTTCGCCCGATCAGCCGACGACCATCGACGCCCATGTCTTCCTCGGCATCTGCGAGACGATCTGCATTCCGGTGCAGACCCGGCTCAGCGTCGATCCCGCGTCCGATCCGGACAACGCGACCGATGCCGCGCTGGTGAAAACCGCGCTTGCGACGCTGCCTTCCCCGGCCCGGCCCGATTTCGGCATCAGCGTGCTGCCCGGCGACCACGAGACCCTTGTCGTCCAGGCGCAGTCCCCTGGGGATCCGGAATCCGTCGACTTCTTCATCGCCGGCGAGCGCGACTACATGTTCGGCGCGCCGGTGCGCAGCCAGAAGGACGGCAAGCTCGTCTTTACCGTGCCGATCCTCGACCGGCCGTCAGCGACGCCGAGCGATGGCGGGCTGTATTACACGCTGACCAGCGCGGCGGGTTCGGTCGACGGGTTGCTGCCTTTCCCTTGATCCAGCATTAGCGCAACGGTTGCGGGAAGCTGTCCGGTCCGATATCGAAGGCATCGATCTCCCCATCTCGCAAGCGAGGAACCCATGACCATTTCGGTTGGCGAAAAACTGCCCGCATCGAACTTCAAGGTGATGACCGCCGACGGCGCCAAGCCGATCACCGGCGACGAGATCTTCGCCGGCAAGAAGGTGGTGCTGTTCGGCGTCCCCGGCGCTTTCACGCCGACCTGCAGCAACAACCACCTGCCCGGCTATCTCGAGAACCATGACGCGATCCTGTCGCGCGGCGTCGACACCATCGCCGTGGTTTCGGTCAACGACGTCCACGTCATGGGCGCCTGGGCGCACTTCACCGGGGGCGAAGGCAAGATCCTCTACCTCGCCGACGGCAGCGGCGACTTCGCCAAATCGGTCGGGCTCGACAACGATCTTTCCGCGGCCGGAATGGGTCTGCGCTCGAAGCGCTTCTCGATGATCGTCGACGACGGCAAGGTCACCGCACTCAATGTCGAAACCAAGCCGGGCGTCGACGAGAGCGGTGCCGCCAAGATTCTCGAGCAGCTCTAGATCAGGATGACTTTTCGTTGACCCGCCATCGTGATCTTTCTTTTTGTTGGAGCAAGATCTTGTCCGAAAACCGGTTCCTACTTTTTGCGTTCGCTGACCTCCGGTTCGGGATCATGCTCTGATGCTCGACACCATCTGGCGCGCGGTGGCGATCGGCATCGGCGCCACGGTGTTCATGGATATCTGGGCGATCATCCTCAACAAGGCTATCGGCCAGCCCTTGCCCAACTGGGGTATGGTCGGACGCTGGGTCCGGCATCTGCCGGAGAAGGTTTTCCACGACGATATCGGCAAGGCCGCGCCCTACGCACATGAAAAAGCGCTAGGCTGGGCGTTCCACTACCTCGTCGGCATCCTTTACGGCGTGATCCTGGTCGTGCTCGCCGGCGCGGGCTGGCTGGCGACGCCGACCTTCCTGCCGGCCTTCATCCTCGGCATCGTCACCGTCGGGGCCGGCTGGTTCCTGCTGGCGCCCGGCATGGGCGCCGGTTGGGCGGCATCCAAGCTGCCCAAACCGATGAAGGTGCGCGCGCTCAACCTCGTGGCGCACACGGTGTTCGCGCTCGGCATGTTCTCGACGGCGCTGCTGATCCGGTGAAGCGGGAAGCCGTCGGTCTCTCAATAACTTTGGGTCGAACGTCTGGGCACAGGCTTCCTTGCCGGAGCGCCTTCCTGCGTTGACGCTGCCGCAACCGGCGCAGGCCGTTCCAGCTTCGGCTTGAACGGCGCCATGCCTTGCCGGGCCAGTTCGTCGGCGCGTTCGTTCTCCGGGTGGCCGGCATGGCCCTTCACCCAATACCAAGTCACCTTGTGGCGCCTGTTGGCCTCGTCGAGCGCCTGCCAGAGCTCGCCATTCTTGACCGGCTTCCTGTCTCCCGTCTTCCAGCCGTTCTTCTTCCAACCATGGATCCATTTGGAAATGCCGTCCATGACGTATTTGCTGTCGGTGTAGAGGTCGACCGAGCAAGGTTCCTTCAGCGCGGTGAGCGCCGTGATGGCGGCAAGCAGCTCCATGCGGTTGTTGGTGGTCTCCGCCTCGCCACCCGACAGTTCCTTGGTGACGCCGTTGTAGCGCAGCACTGCGCCCCAGCCGCCCGGCCCCGGATTGCCCGAGCAGGCGCCGTCGGTGAAGATCTCGATTTTCTTGTTCATGTCAGCCCGTATTCGGATGGCGACCTGATCGCGCGGTGGAAGCGCATGCGGCGGATATATTCGGTCGGGTCGCGCTTGATCACCAGCCCGCTATCCGGAATGGTCAGCCAGTCGTAGAGGCGGGTCAGCATGAAGCGTAGCGCCGAGCCCCGCGCCAGGATCGGCATAGCCGCCTTCTCGTCGTTTCCGAGCGGCCGCACCGACTGGTAGCCCGAGAGCAGCGCCGTCCCCTTGGTCAGGTTGAAGGAAAAATCCTTCTCGAAGCACCAGGCGTTGAGGCAGGTGGCGACGTCGTAGGCGTAGAGGTCGTCGCAAGCGAAATAGAAGTCGATCAGGCCGGACAGTTTCTCGCCGAGAAAGAAGACGTTGTCCGGAAACAGATCGGCGTGGATGATGCCCTGCGGCAGGCCGGTCGGCCAGTGGCGCTCGAAATCGGCGAAATCGGCATCGACCTCGGCCGCCAACCCCGGCTCGATCTCGTCGGCGCGGTCGCGCGAGGCCGCCCAGAGCTTGCGCCAGCCATCGATCGCCAGCGCGTTCGGCCTTCTCATCTGAAAATCCTGGCCGGCGATATGGAGGCTGGCGAGCGCCTTGCCCACTTCCGCGCAATGCGCTGCGGTCGGCCGCCTCAGCGACAGGCCTTCGAGGAAGGTGATGATGACGGCCGGACGGCCGGCGAGCGTGCCGATGACGGTCCCGTCATGCGCCGTAACCGGCAGCGGGCAGGAAATGCCCTTCCTGGCGAGATGGCCCATCAGGCCGAGAAAGAAGGGCAGGTCGGCCTTGTCGACGCGCTTCTCGTAGAGCGTCAGGATGTAGGAGCCGGTCGAGGCGTGGACCAGGAAATTGGAATTCTCGGTGCCCTCGGCTATGCCCTTGTAGGAGAGCAATTCCCCCACCGGGTAGGCTTTGAGGAATGCGGTCAACTCGCCTTCATTCACGTCGGTGTAGACGGCCATCCTTATTCACGCCGCTCCATTGACGAAGGCCATGTCGGCCGCCGTCAGTTCGACATCGCGCAAAACCCGCATCACCGGAAAATCCTCCGTTTCCGTGGCCGTGATGGCCAGATCGATGGTGACGTCGAAACGCTGTCGGAAGGCGTCAATGATCTCATCGACGATGATCTCCGGCGCCGAGGCGCCGGCCGACAGGCCAAGCGTCCTGATCCCGGCGATCTCATCCCACGGAATCTCGGCGGCGCGCTGCACGAGAAGCGACATCGCTGCGCCCGCGCGCTCCGCAACTTCGACGAGGCGACGCGAGTTGGACGAATTGGGCGCTCCGACGATGAGGAAAAGATCGGCGCCGGCGGCCGTCTCCTTCACCGCTTCCTGGCGGTTGGTGGTGGCGTAGCAGATCGATTCGGCCGCAGCCGCGTGCAGCTCGGGAAACCGCTCCTGGAGCGCCCGGATGATGCCCGCGGTGTCCTCGACCGACAATGTCGTCTGGGTGACGAAGCCCAGCGCCGAGGCGTCGGCGGGCACGAAGCGCGCCGCGTCGGCCTCTGTCTCGATGAGCGTCACAGCGCCTTCCGGCAACTGGCCCATCGTGCCGATCACCTCCGGGTGCCCGGCGTGTCCGATCAGAAGCACATGGCGGCCGAGTCGCTGGTGGCGCATCGCCTGCTTGTGCACCTTGGAGACGAGCGGGCAGGTGGCGTCGAGGTAGAAGAGATTGCGCGCCTCGGCATCCGCCGGCACCGACTTCGGCACGCCATGCGCCGAAAAGACCACGGGCGACTGGCGATGCTCCGGCGGAATCTCGGAGAGTTCCTCGATAAAGACGGCGCCCAGGCTCTGCAGCCCTTCGACGACGTAGCGGTTGTGCACGATCTCGTGGCGGACATAGACCGGCGCGCCGTATTTCTTCAGCGCCAGCACGACGATCTGGATAGCGCGGTCGACACCGGCGCAGAAGCCGCGAGGCTGGCAGAGCCTGATCGTCAGCGGTGGCTTTTTCTCAGTCATCAAAACGGGCCGGTTCAGTCGGAAACTATCTCTTTGTTTTTGACGCAATTCCGGACGGAAAACCGCTCACACTTTCCTGGAATTGCTTCAGGCGAAATGAGGTGCACACCCCTGCCCTGTCAAGAGCGGCGGCGCTTACTGTTCCTTCGCGGGGCGACGGAGTCTCAGGATCAGCACCGCCGCAAGGGCGGCGGCCAACCCATACCAGGTGACAGCATATTGGAGGTGGTTGTTCGGCAGATCGATGATGGTGACGCCACCGACCGGCAGGCCGCCGGGGTTGGGCGTCTTGTCGGCGTCGACGAAGAACGGCACCAGCACGAAGCCGGCGGGCAGGCCGGCGGTCGACGCCATGACATCGCGGTCCTTCCAGTAGAAGATGTTCTTTGCGACATCATTGTCGGGAAGCATCATCGACGGTTTTCCCGGCAGCGGATTGCGGGCAAGCCCGATCACCGTCACCTTGCCAGCAATTTCTCCCTGTTGGCGTTTGGCCGGATCCTTGAGGTCGTAGGGAACGAAGCCGCGATTGACGAGCACGAAGCGGCCGTCCTCGAGCTGCAGGGGCGTGTAGACGTTGAAGCCGCTTTCGCCTTCCCAGGTCGAAAAGAAGTGCCGCTCGCCTTGATGCAGGAAGGTGCCCGTCACCGTCACCGGGGTGTAATCGACATCATGGGAAGCGGCGAATTGCTTCTCGACGTCGGCCAGTGGCAACGGAGCGGAATGCGTGCGCTTGTCGATGGTCGCCAGCAGGTCTTCCTTCCAGTGCAGGCGCTGGACCTGCCAGGTGCCTAGCCCGATCAGGATGGCGAACAGGACCAGGCCGAGGCCGATGAGCAACGCCGAACGCGGCCGCGAACGGCCGGCCGCCGAACCGGTCGCCTCGGTCATTCCGGGGATTCCAGCCTGCCCTCGGAGGCTTTCTTCGAGTACTGCAAGGTGATGAGCACGCCTTTGATCAGGCGCAGCGCCGTCAGGCAGAGCACCAGCGCCAGCGGTATCCATAAGATGAAATGCAGCCAAAGCGGCGGGCTGAACGTCACCTCCATCCACAGCGCCAGGCCGACGACGACGAAGCCTATGATCAGGATGACGAACACCGCCGGCCCATCGCCGGCATCGGCGAAGGAATAGTCGAGCCCGCAATTGTAGCAGCGCTTGCCGACGGTGAGGAAGCCCGAGAACAGTTTGCCCTCGCCGCAGCGCGGGCAGCGGCCATGCAGGCCTGCCGAGATCGGGTCGATGGGTGGCCAGATCGCCTTGTCTTCGCTCATACCGGCACCGTAGACCCTTTCGCTCAAAAAGATAAGGCGGCCACGTCGCCGCGGCCGCCCTTCGGATTTTCGAAACCCGTCAGCTCAATGGCCTTCAATCAGCGCGCCGTTCGAGGCCCAGACATAGATGGCGCTGAACAGGAACAGCCACACCACGTCGACGAAGTGCCAATACCAGGCGGCCGCCTCGAAGCCGAAATGCTGCTTGGGCGTGAAGTCGCCACGTATGGCGCGCACCAGGCAGACGAGCAGGAAGATCGTGCCGATGATGACGTGGAAGCCATGAAAGCCGGTCGCCATGAAGAAGGTGGCGCCATAGATCGATTCCTTGAACGCGAAAGGCGCGTGCATGTACTCGTAGGCCTGCACCATGGTGAACAGCATGCCGAGGCCGACGGTCAGCACCAGGCCGTTGACCAGGCCCTTGCGGTCGCCATGCAGCAGCGCGTGGTGCGCCCAGGTCACCGTCGTGCCCGACAGGAGCAGGATGATGGTGTTGTAGAGCGGCAGGTGGAAGGGGTCGAGGACCTCCATGCCCTTCGGCGGCCAGACGCCGCCGGTGAAGGCGGTGCGGGCGTACTGTTGGGCCTCGCCCGGGAACAGGCTGGCGTCGAAGAAGGCCCAGAACCAGGCGACGAAGAACATCACCTCGGAGGCGATGAACATGATCATGCCGTAGCGCAGGTGAAGCGACACGACGCGCGTGTGGTAGCCTTCATGCGCTTCCTTGATGGTGTCCGACCACCAGGCGAACATCGTGTAAAGCACGATGATCATGCCGATGAAGAACAGCCACGGATTGGCGATGTTGTGGCCGAAGACCGGGAAGTTGCCGCCCTTCAGATACTGCATCAGGCAGACGCCGCCGATGGCGGTGACAAGCGCGCCGACCGAACCCAGGAAAGGCCAGGGGCTCGGGTTGACGAGATGGTAGTCGTGTTGTGGTTTTGCGTGCGCGTCTGCCATATCAACCCCCGAGGCTTGCTTCGGAATCTGGAACTTTGTTGCTGCTGCCAGCGGCCGGAGCGGACGAGGCGACCGGCTGTTTCTTTTCGACCGGGAACATCGTGTAGGACAGGGTGATCGTCTTCAAGTCCTTGAGTTCCGGAACATTTACGATGTCTGGATCGACATAGAACACGACCGGCATGTCCAGCGTCTCGCCGGGCTTCAGCGTCGTGTCGGTGAAGCAGAAGCACTCCACCTTGTTGAAATAGGCGCCGGCCATTTCAGGCTGCACGTTGAACGACGCGCGGCCGGTGATGGGGCGGTCGAACTTGTTGGTGGCGCTGTAATGCGCCTGGGTCGTCTCGCCGATCTTGATCGTCACCGAACGGGCGACGGGCTCGAACTGCCACGGAATGCCATTGGTGTTGGCGTCGAAGCGGACGGTGATGTCACGGTCGAGCACGCGGCCGGCATATTGCTTCTCGGCGCGCTGCGTGGTGCCGCCATAGCCCGTGACCTGGCAGAACATCTTGTAGAGCGGCACCGCCGCGTAGGCCATGCCGACCATGCCGGTGAAAAAGGCAAGGCAGACGGCCGCGACGATGCCGTTGTTCAGCTTGCGGGACTTGCTCGGCTCACTGCCCATCAGCCGCCTCCCAACAGGCCAGAGCCGGTGAGGCTGGCGCCCTGGTGGCCGAAGCGCACGATGGTGGCGGCATAGAAGATGATGACCAATGCCGCCAGCGCGACAGCGATGGCGATGGACCGGTTGCGGCGCGCCTTCTGCTGGCGTTCGGTCAACGTGACAAGTTCGAGTTTCTTGTCGGCCACGGTCATACTCCCCCCATCATGAGGGCGCGCCCGACCACGCAGTCGACGAGATAGGCGGCGAAGATGGCAAAGAGATAAAGCAGCGAGTAGCCGAAGAGCGCCTTGGCCGGCTTCATCGCGCGATCGTCGTCGGCCATGCCAAGCACTTTCCACGCATACCAGACGAAGCCCGCGCCGAGGACGGCCGAGACAACGCCATAGCCGGCCGTGGTGTAGCCGAGCGCCCAGGGCAGCACGCCGACCGGCGCCAGGACCAGCGCATAGGCAAAGATCTGCCGGCGGGTCGAGGCATGGCCGGCGACGTTCGGCATCATCGGGATACCGGCGCGGGCGTAGTCGTCAGACTTGAACAGCGCCAGCGCCCAGAAATGCGGCGGCGTCCACAGGAAGATGATCAGGAACAGGATCACGCTCTCGAGGCTGACGGAGCCGGTAACGGCGGCCCAGCCGATCACCGGCGGAATGGCGCCGGCAGCGCCGCCGATAACGATGTTCTGCGGCGTCCAGCGCTTCAGCCACATGGTGTAGACGACGGCGTAGAAGAAGATGGTGAAGGCAAGAAGCGATGCCGACAGCCAGTTGACCAGCACGCCGAGCGTCATCACCGACAACACCGACAGCACCAGGCCGAATGTCAACGCCTCGCCCGGCGTGACGCGGCCGGCCGGCACCGGGCGGCCAGCGGTCCTGGTCATCACGGCGTCGATATCGGCGTCGTACCACATGTTGAGCGCTCCGGAAGCGCCTGCACCAATGGCGATAGCCAGGATGGCGATCATCGCCAGCAGCGGATTGATGGCGACAGGGGCCGCGACAAGGCCGACAAAGGCGGTGAAGACGACCAGCGACATGACGCGCGGCTTCAGCAGGGCGAAGAAATCGCCCGCTGTCGCTTCCGATATGCGAAAGCCCGCGTCCTTCATCAATCTGTCGTCGGCAAGGGCCATGCGTACTTAGCGTCCATTGTTGCGTTGGCAAGATCGCCGGGGCTTGCCGGCGACCTCGCTTGCGTCGGGCTGCTGCCTTTACTTGATCTTCGGCAGCTGTTCCCACTGGTGGAACGGCGGCGGCGAAGGCAGCTGCCATTCGAGCGTGGTGGCACCCTCGCCCCACGGATTGGCGCCGGCGACGCGCTTCTTCTGAAAGGCCTCGAACACGCCGTAGAGGAAGATCGCTACGCCGACGGCCGCGATGTAGGAGCCGTAGGACGAGATCATGTTCCAGCCGGCAAAGGCGTCCGGATAGTCGACGGTGCGTCGCGGCATGCCGGCGAGGCCGAGGAAGTGCTGAGGGAAGAAGATCAGGTTGACGCCGACGAAGGTGACCCAGAAGTGGGTGTTGGCGATCACCGGCGAGTACATGTAGCCGGTCATCTTCGGGAACCAGTAGTACCAGCCGGCGAAGATGGCGAACACGGCGCCCAGCGACAGCACGTAGTGGAAATGGGCGATCACGAAATAAGTGTCGTGCAGCGAGCGGTCGAGGCCCGCATTGGCCAACTGAACGCCGGTGACACCACCAATGGTGAACAGGAAGATGAAGCCCAGCGCCCACAGCATCGGCGGCTTGAACGAGATCGAGCCGCCCCACATGGTGGCGATCCAGGAGAAGATCTTCACGCCGGTCGGAACCGCGATGACCATGGTGGCGAACACGAAGTAACGCTGCGTGTCGAGCGACAGGCCGGTCGTGTACATGTGGTGCGCCCAGACGATGAAGCCAACAGCGCCGATCGCGACCATGGCGTAGGCCATGCCGAGATAGCCGAAGACGGGCTTCTTCGAGAAGGTCGAGACGATGTGGCTGATGATGCCGAAGCCCGGCAGGATCAGGATGTACACTTCGGGGTGGCCGAAGAACCAGAACAGGTGCTGGAAGAGCAGCGGGTCACCACCCTGATCCGGCACGAAGAAGGCGGTGCCGAAGTTGCGGTCCGTGAGCAGCATGGTGATGCCGCCGGCCAGGACCGGCAGCGAGAGCAGCAACAGGAAGGCGGTGATCAGCACGGCCCAGGCGAACAGCGGCATCTTGTGCAGCGTCATGCCGGGAGCGCGCATGTTGAAGATGGTGGTGATGAAGTTGATGGCGCCGAGGATCGACGACGCGCCGGCGATATGAATCGACAGGATCGCGAGATCCATCGCAGGACCTGGCTGGCCGGAGGTCGAGAGCGGCGGGTAGATCGTCCAGCCGCCGCCGACACCGAAGGCGCCTGGCGCGCTTGGCACGAACATCGAGGAGAGCAGCAGGATGAAGGCCGGCGGCAGCAGCCAGAAGGAGATGTTGTTCATGCGCGGGAAGGCCATGTCCGGCGCGCCGATCATGATCGGCACCATCCAGTTGGCGAAGCCGCCGATGAGCGCGGGCATGACCATGAAGAAGATCATGATCAGGCCGTGCGCGGCGCCGAAGGCATTGTACATGCTCTTGCCGCCGTCGATGGCGGCGTCGCCCTGCATGCCGTAGACCATCTGCGCCAGACCACTGAAGATCTGGATGCCCGGCTCCTGCAGCTCCAAGCGGATGGCGACCGAGAGCGCGCCGCCGATAACGCCGGCCATGATCGCGAAGATCAGGTAGAGCGTGCCGATGTCCTTATGGTTGGTCGAGTAGACCCAGCGGACCCAGCCATGCGGCCTGTGGTCGCCGTGATCGTGAGCTGCAGCCTCTGCCATGTTCCGCTCCGTTCCCTAAATCTTGCTAACCTGCGGCATCAGTTGCCGGCGGCCGCTACCTTGTTGGTACCATCGATCTCGGCCATCAGCGCCTTGTTGGCGGCGGGCACATCGGTCTTGGCCGTCTCCAGCCAGGTCTTGAACTGCGCATCGGACACGACGCGCACCGCAATCGGCATGAAGGCGTGGTCCTTGCCGCAGAGTTGCGAGCACTGGCCATAGTAGAGGCCTTCCTTCTCCGCCTTGAACCAGGTCTCGTTGGTGCGGCCGGGAACGGCGTCCATCTTGATACCGAAGGACGGCACGGCGAAGGAGTGGATGACGTCGGTGGCGGTGATCAGCACGCGGGTCGTGGTGTTGACCGGCACAACCAGCTCGTTGTCGACCGCGAGCAGGCGCGGATAGAGATTGCGATCCTGCTTGCCGGCCTTGGCGCGGTCGCCATCCTGCAGAACCGCCGAGTTGAACGAGAAAGTCTTGTCGACCTGGTACTCGTAATCCCAGTTCCACTGGTTGCCGGTCGCCTTGACGGTCAGCTTGGCTTCTTCCGGCGGGGTGTATTGCGCGGTGAGCAGCTGGAAGGAGGGAATGGCGATAAGCAAGAGCACGATCACCGGCCCGACCGTCCAGATCACCTCGATCAGGGTGTTGTGGCTGGTCCTGGACGGCACCGGATTGGCGCTGGCGCGGAACCTGACGATGCAGACCAGCAAAAGCACCAGCACGAGAACGGTAATCGGGACGATGAACCACATGGTGTAGTTCCCGAACCGCTCGATCTGCCGCATCATGTCGGTCGCCGGATCCTGGAAGGACACCTCCCACGCCCGCGGCTGGTCGGCATGGGCCGCAGCACCGGAGAAGAGCACGGCCGAACCTGCCGTACCTGCCAAGAATTCAGCGCTTGCCAGGAATTTCCTCATCGCCCTCTCGTCTCCCACTTCCCGCGATCTTGTCGCACCAATAACGGACGATGCCAGGATTGGGAATCCCAGTCTGTCCCTGGGTGGTTCAAACCATACTCTTTTTCCCTCCGCAAGAAAGGAGCGGAGGAAACCGTGCGGCATTTTTGCGCGCAACGCGAAGGCCGTGTTCGGCGCTCGCCATGCTATAGGCGCAACGGCCCCAATTCGGGCGAATTTGCTTTGGAAAAGCACGCAATTGCCGGTATCGGGGCGCACCGGCGACCGTCTCGTCCTTTACTTGGCCCGGGCGCAGCTTAAAGTGCCATGATTCGCAATGGAGCCGTCATGACTTCCTGGCTTTCGAGAACCTTGGCGAAGGTCGTTCTTGCCGTCGCCTTGCTCGGCGTCGGCATAGCCGTTGGCGCCGCCGCCTCCCCAAACAACGCCACGCCGCCCAGCGGCACGGTGAAGTCGACGCATGGCGCATGGTCGATCATCTGCGATACGCCGGCGGGAGCGACCTCGGAGCAATGCGTGATGATGCAGAACGTCGTCGCCGAGGATCGTCCTGAAATGGGCCTTTCGGTCGTGGTGCTGCGCACCGCCGACAACAAGGCCGAGATCCTGCGCGTGCTGGCGCCGCTCGGCGTTCTCCTGCCCAACGGCCTTGGTCTCAATGTCGACGGCAAGGATATCGGCCGCGCCTATTTCGTGCGCTGCTTCCAGGACGGCTGCTACGCCGAGGTGATCCTCGAAAAGCCGCTGCTCGACACGCTGAAGAGCGGCACCTCGGCCACCTTCATCGTCTTCCAGACACCGGAAGAAGGCATCGGCATTCCCGTCGACCTCAAGGGCTTTGCGGAAGGCTTCGCCGCCCTACCTTGATCTTGCCGTCAACGCGCAGCGGCCATTTCCGACGCTGACGTCGGGCGGCCAACGCGGCTAGGGCGGCAGGAGGGTCGATGCGCACGTCGCTATTCATTTTGACCGCCGGCCTGACTCTGGCCGGCGCGGTTTCACTGGCCCGGGCCGAGGATGCCGAAATCCTCCAAACGCCGGACCCTGCGACGGTGCTCAATATCGCCAAGGGCTTCGGCTCGGCCAGGATGGGCAAGGATGACAATGGCGACCCGATGATTTACGGCCGCGTCGAAGGCGTCAAATACGTGATTTATTTCTACGGCTGCGAAGACCACGAGAACTGCAAGTCGCTGCAGTTCTCGACCGGCTACACCGATCCGCTGACCGCCGACCAGGCCAACGCCTGGAACGCAAAGTACCGCTGGGTGAAGGCTTATTCGGGCGACGGCTCGAATTTCCAGATGGATATCAGCTTCGCCGGCGGCATCACCAGGGCCAATCTGGAGGAGCAGTTCTCTAACTGGAACGCGATGGCCGGCAACATCAAGGACTTCGTCGACGGCAAGTGACGGCGTCAAGATTGCCGTCTTCATCTCGTTGGCGATTGTCTGACGGCAGCTTCGCGCCTACATCCGATGCACGATTTTGTTTCCACGAATGGATTTGCCATGAACAGCCTGATCGGCCAATTCGATATTTCAGATAATCGCGTCAAGGAGATCGTCACCGAGACCATCAAGGGCGCTGACGATGGCGAATTGTTCCTCGAATACAGCGAGAGCGAGGCGCTGATGTTCGACAATGGCCGGCTGAAGACGGCCAACTTCAACACCGACCAGGGATTCGGCCTGCGCGCCGTGGCCGGCGAGGCCAGCGGCTATGCGCATTCCAGCGATCTATCCGAGGCCTCGCTGCTGCGTGCGGCCGATGCGGTCTCGGCGGTCAAGGGCGGTTATTCCGGCGTGCTCGCCGGAGCGCCGGCCCGCACCAACCGCCACCTCTATGGCGACGAGAACCCCATCCCCTCCCCGTCCTTCGAGGCCAAGGCCAAGCTGTTGCAGGAGATCGACGGCTGGCTGCGGGCGAAGGACCCGCGCGTGCGTCAGGTGACGGCCTCGCTTGCCGCGTCATGGCAGCATGTCGAGATCGTGCGCGGCGACGGCCAGATCGTACGTGATATCCGCCCGCTGGTCAGGATCAATGTTGCGGTCGTCGTCGGCAGCGGCGACCGGCAGGAGAGCGGCTCCTACGGCATGGGCGGCCGCAAGAGCTTTGGCGAGTTCGTCAACGAGGAAAGCTGGAAGCACGCAGCATCCGAGGCGCTGCGGCAGGCGCTGGTCAATCTCGAGGCCGTCCCCGCGCCCGCCGGAACGTTCGACATCGTGCTGTCCAGCGGCTGGCCCGGCGTGATGCTGCATGAAGCGGTCGGGCATGGACTTGAGGGCGATTTCAACCGCAAGAAGACTTCTGCCTTCGCCGGCCTGATGGGCCAGCAGGTGGCGGCCAAGGGCGTCACCGTGGTCGACGACGGCACCATCCCCGAGCGGCGCGGCTCGCTCACAGTCGACGACGAAGGCACGCCGTCGGCGCGCAACGTCCTGATCGAGGACGGCAAACTGGTCGGCTACATGCAGGACCGCCAGAACGCCCGGCTGATGGGCATGAAGGCGACCGGCAACGGCCGGCGCGAGGGCTATGCGCACCAGCCTATGCCGCGCATGACCAACACCTACATGACTGCGGGCGACATGGACCCGGACGAGATCATCGCCTCGGTTAAGAACGGCATCTACGCGGTCTCCTTCGGCGGCGGGCAGGTCGACATCACCTCGGGAAAATTCGTGTTCGGCTGCACCGAGGCCTACATGATCGAGAACGGCAAGGTGACGCAACCGATCAAGGGCGCGATGCTGATCGGCAACGGCCCGGACGCCATGCACCGCGTCAGCATGGTCGGCAACGACATGAAGCTCGACAACGGCATCGGCATGTGCGGCAAGGCCGGACAGGGCGTGCCCGTCGGCGTCGGCCAGCCGCATCTGCGGATGAACCAGATGACGGTGGGCGGCACCAGGGTTTGAGGACTGGCCCGATATGGCTGAATTCGGTCTTGGTGCCACCTATCTCACCTTCGTCTTACCTAGGTGAGGTGCTATGCCCGTGTCTGAAAAGCTCACGACCATCGTCTCGACCAAGGGTCAGGTGATCCTGCCCAGCGCCATCCGCGGAAAGAGTGGGGCGCGGGAACGAGGCTTGAAGTTCAGGAAACGCCGCAAGGGGTGCTTTTGAAGCTCGCGCCTGCATTCGCGGCGACGCAGCCGAAAGACGTGTTCGGCTCCCTGCCATCCCGCGGCGCGCCGAAGACACTGGAAGAAATGGATACGGGCGTGCTTGCCGAAGCACGGCGGCGGCATACGCGCGAGTGGGAGACATAAGGCCCTGGGCCATCGAGACTTTGAACACGCCGGCGCGTTCGGCCAGGCCGATGCTCGCATTCCGGCTTGAATGCATCCTCCACCTTGAAGTGAACACAATCGTGTTAGGACATTATTAATTGTTTAATTGGCGGGGCGGGCGTTTGCGCATTAGCTTGTCGCCAGTCTTCTCGTTGCGGTGGTGTTGGCAATGCAGCGTTCCCCTGGCGTCCTGACCTCTTCTCTCCTCTTTGGTTTCGTTTCGTTGATTGGTGCAACTTCGCTGCAGGCTGGCCCTGCCGCGGCGGCCCAGTCCACATGGTTCAAGCAAATGTCGGTGCAATCTGCGGCTTCCGCCAGCGTCGGCAGCGCCACCAGCGTGCCGTATGGCTGGCTCGATTTCTGCCATCGCCGGCCAAGAGAGTGCAAGGTGCCTGCCCTGCCCGCCACGAGCGTCAAGCTGACCGCGCAGAACATGAGCATCCTCAAGCGGATAAACCTGAAGGCGAACCGCTCCATCAAGCCGGTCAGCAACTATGATCACTGGGGCACGACGATGGACCATTGGGACTATCCGACGGACGGCAAGGGCGATTGCAAGATCTACGCGCTCTACAAGCGCAAGCTTCTCCAGGAAGCGGGATTTCCCCGGCAGGCGCTGCTGATGACGGTGGTGCGCGATCTGCACAATGAGGGCCACACCATCCTGACGGTGAAGACCGACAGGGGCGATCTCGTGCTGGACAATCTAGTCGACGAAATCCGGCCCTGGAACGCCACCGGTTATTATTTCCTCAAACGCCAGTCGCAGCAGAACCCAAATGTCTGGGTGTCGATCGACCAGCGCGGCGGCACGGCGAAACGACTGTCTCCAAGTTCATAAAGCCCGGAGCGTTCTCGCCGCGATCGGAGCGGTCTACTTCGACCGCCTGACGCGCCGTTAACCAGATACCCTTACCTCGCAAATTCTTGGGCCGGGCAAATTCTTGGGCCGGGCAAATTCTTGGGCCGGAAAGTCCGGCCCAAGACCTGGCGCTGTCGCCCGAGGTCAGGCAGACCTTACGGCCTATTGCTTGCAGGGCGGCTCGCCAGGATGCCCGCAGGCCGGCTTCTTGTTTCCCTGCGGCGGCTGCTCCTTGGGCTGCTGCGGAAGGCGCCGCTCCTGCATCTGAAGCTGAGGCCTCGGCTGCTGCTGCAAACGTCTTTCTTGTATCTGAGGCTTTGGCTGCGCCTGGAACTCGGGCTTTTGCGGCCTAAGCACCTGCACGTTCGGCTTTTCCTGCTTCAAGTTGCGCTGGACGTTGGTGCCCGCGCCGGCGGAACCTCCGTCGGCATTCGGCAGCCTGCGGAACTTCCTGTTTCCATTGGCCGCCCCCTGATTCTGGTCAGAGAATCCGTTCGGATTGTTCTTCCTGAGCTGCTCCTGCACCCTCGGCCGGTTCTCGGCCGGCGTGCCATTGACGGTCGGCAGCTTGCGGAACTTCTTGGCCTTATCGCCTCCGTTGGCCGAACCTTGATCGGTCGGTCCGACAGCGGTCTGGCCCGGCGACAGGTCCTTTCGTGTCAGCTTCTTCGGCGGCTTGCCTCCGTTCTGGCCGGACAACGCATTCGGGTTGTTCTTTCCGAACCTCTGCTGGGCGTTTTGCCCGTTTCCGCCCTGCGCGCCATTGACGGTAGGCAACTTGCGGAGCTTGCCATTCTTGCCTTGGCCGTTGACAGCTCCGTTCTGCTGGCCGTTGCCCGTAACGGCGGCGCCGCCATTCCCGGTAGCCTGCTGGCTGCCACTCGCCTCGCCTTGCTTGCCCAGTAGCTTCCTGTTGGGTGCGTTCTGGCCGTTGAGCACTGGCTTGCCGTTGACGAGCGGCAGCGTTTTGCCGTCCGCTCCCGGCAAGGCATGATCTGTCGAGAGCTTGCCCATCGTCTTCGCCCGGGGCGCCGCGCCCGGCTGCTGGCCCTGCGTGGCAGCCTCGCCCGGCTTCAGCGGCTGACCGCTCTGATTTTGCTTCAACAGCACCGCCCTTTTCTGCAGCAATGGCGGCAGTGCCACCTTGGCCGCCAGCGCGGCCGCTCCCGCACCAACCGCCATCTTCTGCCCGGTGGTGAGACCGCTCGATGCATTGGCGTTTGGCTGTCCCGCCTGATTGGCCGTCTCGCTGTTGACCGTCGCGTTGTTGATGTTGTTGATGACGGTCGTGTTGTGAATGTTGTTGAAGATGATGTCGTTCGGCGGCGGCACGATGTCACGCGGCGGCCTGACCCAGACCGGCACGGGGACGAAGACCGGCGTCGGCAGGACGTAAACGTCGACCGGCGGCGGAGGCGGCGGCAGCACGACAAAATCCGGCGGCGGAGGCGGCAGGAATATCACGTCGACCGGCGGCGGCGGCTCGAAATCGAAATCGGGATCGTCGAAATAGAGCACCGGCCTATCGACATAGACGATTTCCTCCTCCGGCGGCGGCGGCACATCGTACACGATAACCGTGAAGCTCGCCGGTGGCTCGAGCTCGGCGTCGAAATGCTCCAGCCGGCGTCGCGCATCCCAGGCATGCGGCCCGTGCGGATAGCGTTCGAGGTAGGACCAATAGGCCTCGGGCGTGTCCCGCAGCCATGTTTCGCGCCAGGTGATCGCCTCGCGCCGCGCCGCGATGATGGCGCGCACGCGCTTGGCCATCGGGTCGTGCGGATATGCGACCAGGTAATCCTCGTAGCCGCGCATCGTGTCGCGATCGAGTGCCGCAAGATAGGCGTCGTGCGCATTAAAGTCGCGGATCGCCCTGGTCCGGTTAGTCCGTTCTTCGGCCTCAGATACCTTCGGCGGCGGCGCGTCTGGAGCGCGCTCGAAGAAGACGAAAGGCGCGTCGATCTTCGAGACATCCCACGGGACTTCGGCGCCTTGCGTCACCTCGTTGACGCGCAGCCGCGTGCGATCGAAAATCTCATCGAGCGACAAGCCGCCGTCGCGCATCATCTCGGCGAGGGCCTGGGCATAGGCGCCGTATGGACCCTTGCCTTCCGGCGCAACCGTTCCGGGAGCGGCGTTGAACGCGATCAGCATATTGGGGTCGGGGTCGACCAACGCGAGCCCGCTGGCTAGCGGCTGGCTCATTTTGGGGAAGGCATTCGGCCGGGCCATGTCGAGGACGACTATATTAACCTTCGTCGGCAGTCCGGCCAGCGACTTGCTGATATCGGACAGCCGCATGGCCTGCAGCGGCACGTCGGCCGGACTGGCGATCTGAGCATCGACCGGCAAGAAGTAGTTCTCGCCTTCGAACTGCACGCCACGGCCGGCGAGGTATACAAAAACGGTAGCGTCCGGACCGGCGGCGGAAACTTTCGCAAGGAAATCGCGCAGCGCGCCACGCAGCGATTCCTGGTCGACATCGCGCGCGCCGACCACATCGAACCCGGCCGCTTGCAGGGTCTGCGCGATCAGACCGGCGTCGTTCGCGGGGGTGACCAGCGCATCCGACGGATAGGCGGCGTTGCCGATGACGAATGCGAGACGTCTCTGCTGTTGCGCGAGCGCACCAGTCGCGGACGCGACGGCGAACGCGATGAGAACGACGAGAAGACCGATGACTTTCCGAAACGAGACCATTGCAATTCGCCATCCTTGTTCGCCATCCATCGCATAACGCGGGAGAGGCAGGAATGTTTCCCTAACAGTGAAATTAAGGCCCGGCAAAAAGGCGGCTTTAGGGCGCAATTTCACCGAAAGAACAGACACTTCACAATTTTCCAGAGAACCTCCGACAGTCGACTAGCGCCGCCGCCTCGGCTTTTCCAAAAGCGCGACGGCCTCGACATGCGGCGACCACAGGAACTGGTCGATCGGCGTGACACTCTTCAGCGTGTAGCCGCCGTCGAGAAGAATTCGCAAATCCCGCGCTAGCGTCGCCGGATTGCAGGACACCGCGGCCACCATAGGCACGTCTGAGCGCGCGATCTGCTTCGACTGGTCCTCGGCGCCGGCGCGTGGGGGATCAAAGACCAGTCCGTCGAAGGCGTTCAGCTCCTTGAAGGTCAGCGGCCGACGGAAGAGATCGCGTCGTTCGCTGGTCACCTGCTTCAGGCCACCGGCGAAGCGGAAGGCGCGGTCGAGCGCGGCAAGCGCAGGAGCATTGCCCTCTACAGCGTGAACCTCGGATCTCGCGGCGAGCCGCAATGCAAAGCTGCCACAACCGGCAAACAGGTCCGCGACCTTCTTCGCTCGCGACAGATGCTGGCCGACAAGACCGGCCATCGCCTGCTCGGCGACCTCCGTCGCCTGCAGGAAGGCGCCGGGCGGCACGGCGACGGCGACCGGTCCGAACTGCACCACCGGCTTCTTTGGCTCGACGACGATCTCGCCGTCGACGGACAGCCGCGCCAGGCCTTCGGCCATGACAAAGTTGGAGGCGATCCGGCGCTGGTGGTCACCAAGCTTGCCGGCCTCGTGGACGGCAATGTCGAGGCCCGAAGCGGTGACGGTCACCGTCATGTGGAAGGCTTTCGGGGTGGCGCAGACCAAGCCGGCCAGGGCGCGCAACTTATCGAGCGCCGAGACGATCGCCGGAAGCGAGATCGGGCATTCCTCGATCCGAATGATCTCGGAGGACAGCGCGCGCACGAAACCGAGCAGCATGCCGGCCTCGGTGCGCCTGGCGCTGAAGGTGACGCGGCGGCGGCTGTGCGGAGCACATGGCACCAGTGCGTCGATCTCGCAAGCGATACCCTTGGCCTTCAGCGCCTGCACAACCCTCTCGCGCTTCCATTGCCGGTAGGCTTCCGCTTCGAAATGCTGAAGCGCGCAGCCGCCGCATTCGATGAAATGGCGGCAGGCAGGATCGACCCTGAGCGGCGAGGCTTCCAGCACCGACGTCAGCGTGGCGCGGTCCTTCTGGCGCGCGGCGGTGACCGTCTCGCCGGGCAGCGTGAACGGGATAAAGACCTCCCCGCCCTCGGCGTTGGCGATGCCGTCGCCCTGCGACCCGAGCCTTGCGATGGTGAAGCGGGAGCTCATGGGGATTTTGCATCCTTGAGCGCGGCAAGCAGGAGCTCGCGGTTGCCGTCGCCGCCTTCGATCGGCGATGGGTGCAACCCGAGGACCCTCCAGCCGGGAATGCCGGCGAGCCAATCGCGCAGGTTCCCGGCAACGCGCTCGGCATCGTCCGGATCCTTGAGCAGGCCGCCCTTGCCGATCGCCTCGCGGCCGGCCTCGAATTGCGGCTTGACCAGGAGGATTGCCCTGGCGCCCTCGCCCGCCAGTTCAAGCGCCGGCGGCAGCGCCAGTTTGAGCGAGATGAAGGAGACGTCGCAGACAAGGAAATCTGGAACGTGGCCGCCGAGATCGGCCGCTGTCAGGTCGCGGGCGTTGAGGCCTTCGATCACCGCCACGCGCGGGTCGCCGGCAATGTCGGGATGGACTTGGCCGTGGCCGACATCGATCGCCGTGACATGCGCCGCGCCGCGCTCCAACAGCACCTGGGTGAAGCCACCGGTCGAGGCGCCGATATCGAGCGCCTCGCTGCCGAAAGGGTCCAGGCCGAAATGGTCGAGGCCGGCGATCAGTTTCAATGCCGCGCGCGACACATAGGCCTGCGCCGGATCGTCGATGGCGACCAGGCAATTGGACGCGACCGGCTGGCCAGGCTTGCGCGCGACGGTGCCGTCAACCGTCACCGTGCCGCGCTCGATCGCGTCGCGGGCGCGCGAGCGGCTGGCGAACAGACCGCGCCCGACGAGCAATTCGTCGAGCCGCTGGCGCTGGCTTAATGGCAAAGGGGAACTCATCGGCCTTCATTGGCGAAAGCCGGGCGCGAACGCAATGGTTGAATATGGCGCAAGAGGCTGCAGAATGCCCGAAGGAACAGGCCGTACGTCAGGGGAGGCGGAGGTGGCGATGCTGAAGGGAACCTGTCATTGCGGCACTGCTCACTGGACGCTGGAAGGCGATCCCGGTGGAATCACCGCTTGCAACTGCACGCTTTGCCGCCGCTACGGCGCGCTTTGGGCCTATGACTATCTCGACGAGCGCATCCGCGTCGCCGGGCCGCTGAAGTCCTACACGCGTGCCAAGGTGGCCGAGCCCGCGCTGGAGATCCTGTTTTGCCCGACCTGCGCCTGCGTGGTCGCCTGGCGCGGCCTGCGTACCGGCAAGAGCGGCCGTACGCGCATCGCGGTCAATGTCAGGCTGGCGCCGCCGGAACAGGTCGCCGACCTGCCGATCGACCATTTCGACGGACTGGATAGTTTCGACGACCTGCCGCGCGACGGGCGCTGCGTGCGCGATATGTGGTTCTAGAAGACAGTCCGGGAGACGCGGCGCTCGCAGGCCGGCGTCAGGCCATCATTGCCTGAGGCTTCCTTGTGCGGAGGCTCAACAGGAGCCGGTGTAGGCGGCGGGGCATCCGGCAACACAACGAACTGCGGCCTCTGCTTGTAGGAGAAGGCGCCGCGGATGTTGCCCATCTTGCCGGCGACGATATCCATCGCCGCCTTCTCGAGATTGCGGTCGTAACGCGTCTCGGCTGCCGCCGGCGCGATCATGGCCGCCAACAAGGCCATGCCGCAAAGGAACGACTTCATTGTTCTTACCCGATGCCCAGAGCGTTTCACCGTTTCAGTGAAACGGCGAACTGCTCTATCCCTTTGTTTTTACGCAATTCCGGGCGGAAAACCGCTCACACTTTCCTGGAATTGCTCAGGGACCAAGGTCTTGGCAGGGCGCCGTTGAAAATCGGGCAGGAGACAGGGTAAGCGAACCGCCAAACGGAAGCGCTAACAAATGGTTAGCGTAGCAAGCCGGCAAACTGATTCAAAAAGCTAACGTCTTGATTCAGGCGCGCTGCGCCTGCACGCCATGGCCGAGCGTCGCGAAGACCGTGCGCACGATGCCGCTCGAATCCAAGCCGGCATCGGCATACATCTTTTCGGGTTTGGCGTGGTCGGTGAAGACGTCCGGCAGCACCAGCGGGCGCACCTTGAGGCCGCTTTCCAGCAGGCCTTCGTGGGCGAGGAAATGCAAGACCTGGCTGGCGAAGCCGCCGATGGCGCCCTCCTCGACGGTCACCAGCACTTCATGCGAACGGGCGAGCCGCCGGATCAGATCCTCGTCGAGCGGCTTGGCGAAGCGGGCGTCGGCGACCGTGGTGGAAAGGCCCGCAGCGCCGAGTTCCTCGGCGGCCAGCAGGCAATCCTGCAGCCGCGTGCCGAAAGAAAGCAGCGCGACCTTGGTACCCTCTTTCACGATGCGGCCCTTGCCGATCTCGAGCGCCGAGCCGCGCTCCGGCATCTCGACGCCGACGCCGTTGCCGCGGGGATAGCGGAAGGCGATAGGACCCTCATCGTAGGACGCCGCGGTGCGCACCATGTGGCGCAGTTCAGCCTCGTCGGCCGCGGCCATGACGACGAAGCCCGGCAGCGTAGCGAGGAAGGTGGTGTCGAAGGCCCCGCAATGGGTGGCGCCGTCGGCGCCGACGAAGCCGGCGCGATCAATGGGAAAACGCACCGGCAGCTTCTGGATCGCCACGTCGTGGACGACCTGGTCATAAGCGCGCTGCAGGAAAGTCGAGTAGATCGCGGCAAAAGGCTTGTAGCCTTCGGTGGCCAGCCCCGCGGCGAAGGTCACCGCATGCTGCTCGGCAATGCCGACATCGAAGGTGCGCTTCGGAAACACCTCGCCGAACAGGTCGAGGCCGGTGCCGCTGGGCATGGCTGCGGTGATGGCGACGATGCGCTCGTCCTCCCGCGCTTCCTGGATCAGGCTCTCGGCAAAGACCTTGGTGTAGGCAGGCGCGTTGGCCGGCGCCTTGGCCTGAGCGCCGGTGATGACGTCGAATCTGTTGACACCGTGATATTTGTCGGCGGCTGCTTCCGCCGGCGCGTAGCCCTTGCCCTTCTGGGTCACGACATGGATCAGCACCGGGCCTTTGCCATTGTCGCGCACGTTCCTCAGCACGGGGATGAGGTGCTCGAGATTGTGCCCGTCTATGGGGCCGATGTGATAGAAGCCGAGCTCCTCGAACAAGGTGCCGCCGGTGACATAACCGCGCGCATGCTCGACGGCGCGGGTGATGGCGCGGTCGGCGCGCTTACCGAGATAGGACGTCAGCTTCTTGCCGAAATCGCGCAGGCCCAGATACGCCTTGCCCGAGGCGAGCCTGGCAAGATAGGCGCTCATGGCACCGGTCGGCGGCGCGATCGACATGTCGTTGTCGTTGAGGATGACGATGAGGCGGGCATCCAGCGCGCCGGCATTGTTCAGCGCCTCGAAGGCCATGCCGGCCGACATCGAGCCGTCGCCGATGACGGAAATGACGTTGTTGCGGCCGCCCGACAGGTCGCGGCCCATGGCCATGCCGAGGCCGGCCGAAATCGAAGTCGAGGAATGCGCGGCGCCGAACGGATCGTATTCGCTCTCGGCGCGCCGGGTAAAACCGGAGAGGCCGCCTTCCTGGCGCAGGGTGCGGATGCGGTCGCGGCGACCGGTCAGGATCTTGTGCGGATAGGCCTGGTGGCCGACGTCCCAGATCAGCCGGTCCTGCGGCGTGTTGAAGACATAGTGAAGCGCTACGGTCAGCTCGACGACGCCAAGGCCGGCGCCGAGATGGCCCCCCGTCTGTGAAACGGCGTCGATGAGCTCGGCGCGGAGTTCCGCGGCAAGCTGCGGCAGTGCCCCCTCATCGAGCTTCCGCAGGTCCGCGGGAATGCGGACCTTGTCGAGCAGCGGCGTGTCTGGCTTCACTCGGGCGCGTCCTGCCTCAATTGATCGAACACGGCGCTAACAGGAAATTGCGCCATAATCATGCGCGGCATAGGCCGCCGCCCAGCGAATGTAAATGCCCGCCAGTGACGCGCGGCTTGAGGGTCCTAGTTCTCAGGCAGCGGAATGAACTCTTCCTCATCGCCGGGAACGATATCGAAGCGGCCTGTCTTCCATTCCTGCTTGGCCTGTTCGATGCGTTCCTTCGAGGACGAGACGAAATTCCACCAGATGTAGCGCTGGGAGCCGAGGGAAGCGCCGCCGAACAGCATGAAATGCGCGCCGCGCTCGGAGGAGACGACGATCTCCTCGCCCGGCTTGAACACCAGAAGCCGCTCGGCCGGGAAAACATCGCCGGCGATCGAGACGTCGCCTTCCAGCGTGTAGATGGCGCGTTCCTCGGCATTGGCGGGTATCTTCACGCTGGCGCCCGCTGCCAGACGCAGATCGGCATAAAGCGTGTCCGATGCGGTCGCGACCGGCGAGCGCAGGCCCGAGAACTCTCCGATGACGACGCGGCCGCTAACGCCTTCGGCGTCGATCTCGGGCAAGCTGGCCACCGACGTGTTCGCGAACACCGGGGCAATCTCCTCCTTGCCGTCCGGCAGCGCCAGCCAGGTCTGCAGGCCGGAGACCGACATCGGCGCCCCGCGCAATTCCTCCGGCGTGCGCTCGGAATGAACGATGCCACGCCCCGCGGTCATCAAATTCACGTCGCCCGGCGCGATCACCATCTCGGTGCCGAGCGAGTCGCGGTGCCTGATCTTGCCGTCGAACAGATAGGTGACGGTGGAAAGCCCGATATGCGGATGCGGGCGCACGTCGAGCGCGTGGCCGGCGCGCAGGATCGCTGGGCCCATGCGATCAAAGAAAATGAACGGCCCGACCAGACGCCGCTTTGCCGTCGGCAGGGCGCGGCGAACCTCGAAGCCGCCTATATCCTTGGCGTTGGGGATGACCATCAGCTCGATCTGATCGCAGGCGAAGGCATCGCCCGGCTCGGGATCGTTTCCCGGAAAAAAGCTCATGACTATCCCTCAGGCGAAACGCAGCGCCGACCTGGCCTTCGCCTTGGCGGCTTCTTCCTCGCGATTGCGCGGTTCCTGGTTGGTCTCGAGCGAATCGATCAATTCACGCGCGGCGGCGGCGATCGCTTCCACGGCATGGTAGAAAGCATGCTCGTTGCACTTCGACGGTTTCGTCGAGCCGCTCAGCTTGCGCACGAACTGCAGCGCTGCGTCATGCACCTCGTCATTGGTCGCCGGCGGCTCGAAATTCGCCAGGGTCTTGATGTTGCGGCACATGGCTTTGAACTCCTTACCTGCTCTTCGCCCCACCTGGCTCTGATCTATTCCGCGTCCAATGGCTCGGTGCCCACCGGCTTGCCGTCGCGCGACAGCCTGATCTTCTCGACCTTGTCTTCGGCGGCCTTCAGCAGCCTGTCGCAATGCGCCTTCAGGGCCTCGCCACGCTCATAGATCCTGATCGACTGGTCGAGCGGGACGTCGCCGCGCTCCAGATCATCGACGATCTTCTCCAGCGCGTCGAGCGCCTGCTCGAAGCTCATCGCCTTGACGTCCTCATTGCCTTCCACTGCCATACCCTATCCCTTCATCAGCCGCCCGACATGAGCGGCGACAGAAAATGCCAGTCCCTGCAGATCGTAGCCGCCTTCCAGCAGGCTGACGAGCCTGTTGCCGCTGTGGCGGCCAGCGCGTTCCATCAACTGGCCGGTCGCCCAGTCGAAATCATCCTCGATCAGGTTGATCTGCGCCAGCGGATCGCGGTGGTGCGCGTCGAAGCCGGCGGAAATGATGATCAGGTCCGGCGCGAACGCGTCGATGGACGGTAGCACGCGCGACAGGAAGGCGTCGCGGAACAGGTCGCTGCCGGTCTGCGGCGCGAGCGGCGCGTTGACAATGTTGCCGGCGCCGGTCTCGCTCTTCGCGCCTGTACCCGGGTAAAGCGGCATCTGATGGGTCGAGCAATAGAGCACCGACGGATCGTCCCAAAAAATGTCCTGCGTGCCGTTGCCATGGTGGACATCCCAATCGACAATGGCGACGCGCTCGGCCTGGTGCTTCTTCTGCGCATAGCGGGCCGCGACCGCCGCGGTGTTGAACAGGCAAAAGCCCATCGCCGTCGTCTTTTCAGCGTGATGGCCGGGGGGACGGGCGGCGACGAAGACATTTGAGGCGCGGCCCTCGAAAACGTCGTCGACCGCCGCATTGGCCGCGCCGATCGCCGTCACCGCGGCCTGCCAGCTTTTCGGGCTGGCGCTGGTATCGGCATCAATCGAGACGATGCCGCTCTCAGGTATCGCCGCGCGCACGCGCTCGACGAAGTCCTCGGGGTGCGCATAGAGGATGGTCTTCTCGTCGCCTTCCGGCGCCTTGACGCGGTCGAGCGCCGAGAACGCCTCGTCGTCCAGCACGCGCTCGATGGCGCGCAGGCGATCAGGCCGCTCGGGGTGGCCGGGCGGCGTGAGATGTTCCAGGAAGATCGGGTGCGTGTAGAGACGGGTGGCCATGGCGCCTAATCTAGGTACCCGCGGCCGTAATGACCATGTTTGAAAAGCCGAATGCCTGGGGAAATTGCGCCAGCCCATGTCGTTCGCGCCATTGGCGGGTGCCGAACTTCGCGATAAGGTCATCCTGCTGCCTGGTGCCCGCGACGCGGGAGAATCGGGAACACGGTTGAACTCCGTGGCGTGCCCAACGCTGTGAGGGGGACCGCGCCGGCAAACGCCACTGTCCTCGACGGGAAGGCGCCGGAGCGGGACGATCCCGAGCCAGAAGACCGGCCCGGCAGACATGGTTTTCCGCTTGGTCAGGCGGGGGACTGCTTGTCGCAAGGGGAAAAGCGATGACGGCAGCAGCGATCGCCGCGTGCGGCGATGACTTTGACCAATTGGCGCGCGACGCGGTTTATCGGGCAATGTTCACCAGGCGTGACGTGCGCAGCCATTTTGTCCCTGATGATCTCGAGGATTGCGTGCTGGCGCGGCTTCTCACCGCCGCGCACCATGCGCCGTCGGTCGGCTACATGCAGCCGTGGAACTTCATCGTCATCCGTGATGCCGAGCGGCGCAGACTGGTGCGCGATCTGTTCCTCGCCGCGCGCGAGCAAGAGGTGCCGGCGATCGAGGCGGAGCGGCAGGCGCTCTACCGCAAGCTCAAGCTCGAAGGCATTTGCGAAAGCGCGCTGAACCTGTGCATCACCTGCGACCGGCAGCGCTCGAAGGACTCCCCGCTCGGGCGCTGGCATAATCCGGAGATGGATCTCTACAGCACCGTCTGTGCGGTGCAGAATTTCTGGCTGGCGGCGCGGGCCGAGGGTGTCGGCGTCGGCTGGGTGAGTATCATCGAGACCGAGGCGCTCAAGCGGCTTTTGTCGATCCCCGAGCATGTCACGCCGATCGCCTATCTCTGCGTCGGCCGCGTCTCGGAATTCGCGCCGAAGCCGGACCTCGAAGCGCATGGCTGGGGCAAGCGCCTGCCGCTGCCCGAACTGGTGATGAGCGAGACTTTTCGCGGCGCCGGCGAGGCGCCGCTCAAGTCGGCGATCGCAAGGCTTGGCGGCGCGCCGAAGCTTTGATCAAGCCGCTCGCGGCGTATCCCAGCGCGAGCCGCCGCCAAAGGAGCCCAGCGCCTTGTCGCGCAGCTCCCTGAATTTTGACGAGGCCTCGGCCAGCCGGTTGTCCCATTCTGGATTGGGCACCTGGCCTTCGATGGTTTCGAAATAGACCTGCATCAGCGAGGCGATGGCGAAGGGCTCGATGAAGGCTGCCTTGAAGGCCCAGGCAAAGACGATGGCCAGCACGAAGGCCCAGCCGGCAAGCTGTCCGGGCATGACCCACAGGATCGCGGCCGCCGGCGCCAGCATCAACAGGAAGATGACGAAGGACACGCCCCACATGATCGCCGCCAGCCAGACGGCGTTCTTGACCATGTGCTTGCCGTTCTGGGCGTAAAGCACGACGCCTTGCCGCGCCGTCTCGAAGGGCGAGTTCGAATTGATGCGGATGTTGTAGCCGAGAATGATCTCGTCGACATAGGTCAGCGACAAGCGGATGACCGTGTTGATGAAGCTGACTAGGCCGTCCAGGCCCGGAATGGGCAGGAAGGCGGCAATGCCGCCGATCAGGCCGGTGATGGCGCGGATGGCGCCCTTGACCAGCTGGTCGACGACGAAAAGGATGTTGGCCTCTGCAAAACGCTGGGTGACCACTTCCTTGGCATAGGCGATCTGACCCTGGCCGTCGGGGACGTCATGGCCGTCGATCAGATGCACCATGACGGCGATATGACCGGCTTTCAGCACATAAAGGATGTATTCGCGGATCCAGTAGACGGCGATCGACACGACGCCGAAGCCGACCACGCCGCCCCAGAGAGCGAAAGACATCGGGCCGTCCGGATCGGTCGAGATGTGGCCGACGCCGTAGCCGACGCTGGCGCCCGTGCCGGTCGCCATGATGTAGGCGACGGTGATGCCGAAATAGACGATCATGCGAAAGACGATGAACGGCCATGTCCGCATCATGATGGACACTGACCGGCCTATGCTGAAGTCCCACATGGCCCCGACTCTCCACGCCCTTAGAGATGGCGCAGGAGCATGCGCTCGCCCGATTGATTGTCAATCGCGGCAGGGTTGTGTCGGACCGAAACCGGTGCACAAGGCGGTAGCTTGGTTACCAGGGCGTGCTCTCATGGCTTTCTGCGCAAGCCTTCGAGCAGTTGCTTGAAGGCCGCGATCGCCTTTTTTGAGGTGGCTTCCGGATCCTTCGAATTGGCGATGCGTTGCGCGGCCTGGCTGCTGGCGCCGTTGATCAGCCGCGCAGCCGTCTCCGGATCGAGATCGGCGACGACCACGCCATCTTCCTGCAAGGCGGTTAGGTGATCGGTCATCGAGGCGACGCAGGCATTTGCGTTTTGCCAGTGCGCCGGGTCGCCCAACACCGCCGGGCCGTCACGGAACATGATGCGCTGGATCTCCGGCTCCAGCGCCATCTCGATATAGGTCGTACATTCGTCGACGAAATGCTGCCAGCGTGTCCGCGCCTTGGACGCCACCTCGTTCACCCGCAAGGCCATCTCGCCATCGATCTCGGCGATCACAGCCTGCAGCAGCCCCTTCTTGTCACCGAAATGATGGTAAAGCGCGCCGCGCGTGAGACCCGCTGAGGCTGTGAAATCGTCCATCGAGGCCTCGGCATAGCCGACCGTGCCGAAGGCGTGGCGCGCGGCCGCGATCAGCTTGGCGCGCGTCTCGGCGATCATCTCCTTGCGCGGTTTGTGCATGGCTCTGGCCCTATTCACATACGTGTCGTATGCCAATTGACATACGCGGCGTATGAATTATCTCACATTCATACGCAGCGTATGTAGTTGCGGCAGTCACCCTTGTCGAGGAGCAGGATCATGCGAAACCCCTATGCGGACATCTTCCGGGCTCCCGGCACGAAAGGCTTTGCCGCCGCCGCTTTCGTCGCCCGCTTGCCGATCGCCATGTCGCCGATCGGTATCGTGGCGATGCTGTCGCAGACACATGGCGAATATTGGCTGGCCGGCGCCGTCTCGGCCGCCTACGCGCTGGTCAACGCTTTTCTTTCGCCGCAGGTGTCGCGGCTGGTGGACCGGCGCGGCCAGACGGCGATCGCAGCACCCATGACGCTTGTCTCGGTGCTTGCCTTCGTGACATTGACCATCGCGGCCAACCAGCACTGGCCGACCTGGACCTTGTTCGGGTCCGCCCTGCTTGCCGCTGTCATGCCCAGCATCCCGGCTCTGGTCAGGGCGCGCTGGACCGAGATTTTCCGCGACCGGCCTGAGCTAAACACCGCGTTTGCCTTCGAATCCGCCGCGGACGAACTGGTTTATGTCGCCGGCGCCTCGCTGTCGGTGGGGTTGAGCGCGGCGCTGTTTCCGGAAGCCGGCATGGTGGTCAGCACATTGCTGCTCGCGCTGGGTTCAACGGCATTCCTGCTGCAGCGCTCCTCCGAGCCACCCATCCGCCCGGCCGAACATGGCGCAGCCGGCTCGGCGATCCGCCTCCGGCCGGTGCAGATCATCACTTTTGCGCTGATCTTCGTCGGCGCGACCTTCGCCACCACGGAAGTCACCACCGTCGCCATCACCAAGGCGCTCGCTCAGCCTGAGGCGGCGAGCCTTGTCATCGGTGTCTATGCGCTGGGATCCTTCGTGCTCGGCATCATCGTCGGGGCGCTCAGCCTCAAGGCGCCGCTGCAACGACAACTGGCGGTCTCGGTCACCGTGATCGCGCTCACCACGCTGCCGCTGCTTTTCGTCGACACGGTGCCGATGCTGGCGCTCGCGGTCTTCGTCAGCGGCGTCGCGATCTCGCCGACCTTCATCACCGCCTTCGGCCTGATCGAGCGCCACGTGCCGCCGGCTATGCTCACCGAAGGCGTCACCTGGGTGACGACCGGGATCGGCATCGGCATGGCGCTGGGCTCTTTCGCCGCCGGCTGGATGGTCGACACTTTCGGACCGCAGGATGGATTCTGGGTGTCGGTGGCGGCCGGCGCGATCGCGATGGCCACAGTGCTCGCCGGTCAATGCCGGCTGGCGACGGACGATTGCGATGCGGACAGAGGCGAGGCGGTCATGGCGGCGCAGTGATGTGGGACGCTATGACCTTTCGAGCCAGTCCTTGACCTCGCCGCCGCTTGAAACGACAACTGGGGTCCCAAGGGCTTCCACCATGTCGGAGTTCAGATGAGGCATGGTCTCCCGCCGACCGACAAATGGCTGGCACCCTCCAGCGCAATAAACGACCGAACTGGTGACGCGCAGGATCTTCCACAACGCATCGTGGAGGCGTGGATTATCCGGCGGCCGCGCAATAGTGAAGCCGGAGCATCGCGAGGCATCACCGGGGTCCAGATTGAGATAGAGGTCGGCCGACGAGGTATCGTCATAGGTGACGACCCAGCATGAGAATTCAGTTTCACGCCTGGTGATGAAAGGCGCGAAGGCATCTTCGACGATTGAGGTGGGGAAATAGCTTTCCTCACCATCTTCAAAGCAATTGAGATATGCCTCGAAGCTCATCCTATTGCCCCGAATGCCTACAGAATCTCGGTCTTGGCGATATGGATGCCAAACCCCTCGAGACCGACATAGTGGCGCTCGCGCGAGGCGATCAGGTTGATCGAGGAGATGCCGAGGTCCTTGAGAATCTGGGCGCCGAGGCCGATCTCGCGCCATTCGTTCTCGCGGCGGCGGGCTTCCTCGTGGTCCTCGCGGTCGCCGCCCACCGGACGCTTGCGCTCCTGATGGGCGACGCCGACCGAGCCTTCGCGCAGATAGACGATGACACCGCGCCTGCGCTCGCCCATCGCTTTCATGATGCCGTCCAGCCGGTGGCTGGTGCCGAAAACGTCGGTCACGACATCCTCCGGATGCAGGCGCACCGGCACCTCCTCACCGTCGCGGATGTCGCCGAAGACGACCGCCAGGTGGTGCATGGAATCCCACGGGAGCGTGTAGGTGAAGGCCTGCGCCTTGCCGCCGGGCGTTTCTATGTCGGAACAGGCGACGCGCTGGACCAGCGTTTCCTTGCGCTGGCGGTAGGCGATGAGGTCGGCTACCGAAACCTGCTTGAGGCCATGCTCCTCGGCGAAGGCCCGCACTTCCGGCCCGCGCTTGACGGTGCCATCGTCATTGACCAGCTCCGAGATGACGCCCACCGGCGGCAGGCCGGCGAGCTTGCAGAGGTCGACCGCGGCTTCCGTATGGCCGGAGCGCATCAAAACACCGCCTTCGCGCGCGATCAGCGGGAAGATGTGACCGGGGCGCACGAAATCCGACGGGCCGACATTGCCGTTTGCGAGGTTGCGCACGGTGAGCGTGCGGTCGTCGGCGGAAATACCTGTCGTCGTGCCGTGCTTGAAATCCACGCTGACCGTGAAGGCGGTGGTGTGGGCGGAATCATTGTCCGCCACCATCGGCGCGAGATTCAGGCGCCTTGCGTCTTCGCGCAGCATCGGGGTGCAGACGATGCCGGAGGTGTTGCGCACGATGAAGGCCATCTTCTCGGGCGTGCAATGCACGGCGGCGACGATCAGGTCGCCCTCGTTCTCGCGCGCGTCATCGTCCATGACGACGACGATCTCGCCGCGCTCGAAGGCGCGGATCGCTTCGACGATCTTCTTCTGGTCGTAGGGCATGGAACGCTCGCAAGCTCGCTATGGGAGTAGGGGAATAGGGCAGTAGGGGAGCAGGGGAAAGGAAAAAGTTGGCAACCGGGCGAGCCTCCTTAACATACTCCCCCTACTGCCTTACTCCCCTACTCCCCTCCCTTTCCTGTCTGTCCTCTGTGCCGCAGATAATGATCGGCGATCGCGCAGGCAACCATGGCCTCGCCGATCGGCACGGCGCGGATGCCGACGCAGGGGTCGTGGCGGCCCTTCGTCATCACCTCGACGTCCTTGCCGTCCTTGTCGATGGATTTGCGCGGCGTCAGGATGGACGAGGTCGGCTTGACGGCGAAGCGGGCGACGATCGGCTGTCCCGTCGAGATGCCGCCCAATATGCCGCCGGCATGGTTGGACAGGAACACCGGCTTGCCATCATTGCCCATGCGCATCTCGTCGGCGTTCTGTTCGCCGGTGATGCGGGCGGCCTCGAAGCCGTTGCCGATCTCGACGCCCTTGACGGCGTTGATCGACATCAGGCCGGATGCGATGTCCTGGTCGAGCTTGGCGTAGATCGGCGCGCCGAGGCCGGGCGGCACGCCGTCGGCGACGATCTCGATCACAGCGCCGACCGAGGAGCCGGCCTTGCGGATGCCGTCCAAATAGGCGGTGAAAACCGGAACCGAGGCCGGATCCGGGGTGAAGAAAGGGTTTTCGGCCTCGCCGACAAAATTCCAGTTCCAGTTGGCGCGATCGATGGACTTTTCGCCCATCGAGATCAGCGCGCCGCGCACCGTCATGCCGGGCACAACCCTGCGCGCCAGCGCGCCGGCCGCGACCCGCGCCGCTGTCTCTCGCGCCGAGGAGCGGCCGCCGCCGCGATGGTCGCGCAGGCCGTATTTGACGTCATAGGTGTAGTCGGCATGGCCCGGCCGGTATTGGCGGGCGATGTCGCCATAGTCCTTGGAGCGCTGGTCGACATTCTCGATCAGCATCGACACCGGCGTGCCGGTGGTGATCATCGTCTCGCCGTCCTCGTCGAGGATGAAGCCGGACAGGATCTTGACCTCGTCCGGCTCGCGGCGTTGGGTGACGAAGCGCGACTGTCCGGGGCGGCGGCGGTCGAGCTCGGCCTGGATGTCCTCGCGCTTGAAGCGTATGCCGGGCGGGCAACCGTCGACAACGCAGCCGAGCGCCGCGCCATGGCTTTCACCCCAGGTGGTGATGCGGAAAAGGTGGCCGAACGTGTTGTGAGACATATGAATACGCCCTACCCGGCGACGGAGCCGGCTAAGGCTGCCTTCTATTGGCGTTTTCCACAGTGGTCAAACGGTGATCGGATGCATCAAACTGTGATGTGGCGGATTTAGTTTTGACACATTCGGTTGGTTTCTGCTCTCTTCCCATCCGCCGTTGAGGATCCGCCGCTGACCAGCCGGCGCAATGACCAAAGAGGACGACGATGCGTACCCTGATTGGCGCCGCCTGCGCCATGCTGCTGATTTCCACCGCCGCCGCGTTCGCCGGCCAGACCGAAGGCCTGATCAAGAAGGTCGACAAGGACACGCTGACACTGACGCTGGACGACGGCAAGGCCTACAAGCTCAACGCCGAGACTGATATCGACTCGCTGAAGCCCGGCATGGACATCGTCATCGCCTATGATGTGACCAATGGCGAGAATGTCGTGACGGATATGCAGTTGCCCGACAGCGACCAGAATTAGCCTTTTGAGTTAGCGGCTGGAGCGTTCATTCCACGGCGGAGCAAGGAGCGTAGCGACGCGCGCAGACCCTGGAATCCATGCCGTTACGTCTGAGCTTTTCTGCGGTGCAGAACGATCTTTGTTCTGCACAGTTTTTACTTTTCGGCGAATGTCATGGCATGGATCCCTGGGTCGTCGCTCCGCTTCGCATCGCTGCGCCCAAGGATGACGACTTTCAGGGTGCTTCGCCCTAGGCAGGACAAACGACCTGCGCCGCGCCCTTCACAACCACTCCAAGCTGCTGCCTTCCAGCCGGAGCAGTCGGTCCTGCGGGACATCGAGACCGGCGGCTTGCTGCTTGGAAATGCCGGTCACGAGGCGGAAGAAGCAGCGGATGACGCCGCCATGGGTGACGCAGACGGTCGGCTGCCGAAGTTCGGCGAACCATGGCTTTATCCGCTCGAGCAGCATCTCATAGCTTTCGGCGCCCTTGCCGGGCGGCTGGAAATCCCACTTTGCGTGGCGGCGGCCGTCGGTTGAACCGGGGGCGCGCTCCTCGAGTTCGGCGAAGGTGAAGCCCTGCCAGTCGCCGAAACTTATCTCCACCAGGCGCGGATCGGTGCGGTAGGCGGTGGGATCGAGTCCCATCGCTTCGCGCATCAGCTCCATTGTCTCGCGCGTGCGCCGCATCGGGCTGGCGACAAAATCGAAACCCTCGGCCTTGCCGACGAGCTCAGCCAGCCGCTGGCCGTTAAGCCTCGCCTGCTCGCGGCCAAAATCATTGAGGTCGGTGTCGGCCTGGCCCTGCAGGCGATTCTCGGCATTCCACTCGGTCTGGCCGTGACGCGCGATGTAGACGAGCGGGTACATCAGGTCTTCCGAGGTCGGACACTATTTGCTTTTTGCAACCAATCCCGGACGGAAAACCGCTTCGCACTTTTCCTGGAACTGCCCGGACGCTGGATAAGCGGAGAGGGATCAGTCCTTGACGGTCGAAATATCCGGCGCGTCGACCGCCTTCATGCCGACGACATGGTAGCCGGAATCGACGTGATGGATCTCGCCGGTCACGCCGCGCGACAGGTCCGACAGGAAATAGACGCCGGAATCGCCGACCTCTTCCTGGGTGACCGTCTGCTTCAGCGGCGAATTGTACTCGTTCCACTTCAGGATATAGCGGAAGTCGCCGATGCCGGAGGCGGCGAGCGTCTTGATCGGCCCGGCCGAGATCGCGTTGACCCGGATCTTCTTGGCGCCGAGGTCGACGGCAAGGTAGCGGACGCTCGCTTCCAGCGCCGCCTTGGCGACGCCCATGACGTTGTAATGCGGCATCACCTTCTCGGCGCCGTAATAGGTCAACGTCAAAAGCGAGCCGCCATCGGTCATCAGCGGCTCAGCGCGCTTGGCGATGGTGGTGAAGGAAAACACCGAAATGTCCATGGTGCGCAGGAAATTGTCGCGCGTCGTCTCGACATAGCGGCCGGTGAGCTCGTCCTTGTCGGAGAAGGCAATGGCATGGACGAGGAAGTCGAGTTTGCCCCAGTGCTTGGCGATATCTGCAAAGACGGCGTCGAGGCTTTCAGGGTCGGTCACGTCGCAATGGCCGGCAACATGCGCGTTGAGCTCGGCCGCGAGCGGCTCGACGCGCTTCTTGAAGGCCTCGCCCTGATAGGTCAGCGCGATTTCGGCACCGTGATCGACGCAAGCCTTGGCGATGCCGAAAGCGATCGACCGATTGTTGGCGACGCCCAGGATCAGGCCTCGCTTACCGGCCATCAGGCCCTGTCCACCTGCCATGTGCAAGCTCTCCGCAAGAATATCTGCTTTGTGGAGAGCCCTATCGCACAGGCACAGAGCCCCTTCAAGCGCTCAAAAGACACTGTAACAGGAACAAAATTCCCTCGATCAGCCTTTTCGGCGGCGCATCAGGGCCTCAAGCTCGGCATCGCCGCCTTCCGGCAGCATCAGCCGCACATGGGCATAGAGATCGCCATGGCCGCCAGCCTTTTCCGGCAAGCCCCTGCCCTTGAGACGCAGCACCTTGTCCGAGCTCGACCATGCCGGGACGTTGACCGCGAGCTTGCCGGTCGGCGTCTCGACCGCCACCTTGGCGCCGAGCACGGCGTCGGCCAGATCGACAGGCAGGTCAACATGCAGGTCGCGCCCCTCGATGCGGTAGCGCGGATGCCGGCGGATGTGGATCTTGACCAGCGCGTCGCCGGGCTGGCCCGGCCCCTGCTCGCCCTGGCCCTTCAGGCGGATCGTCTGACCGTCCTCGACATAGGCGGGCAGCTTGACCGCCACCTTGCGGCCGTCGGGGAACATCGCCGTCACCTTGTCGGCGGTGGCTGCCTCCTCGACGCTGATGTCCATGGTGACGTTGAGGTCGGCCGCCTGCACAGGCTGGCGGCGATCGCCCCGGCCGGCGCCGCGGGCGCCGGAAAAAGCATCGCCGAAGATCTGGCTGAAGATGTCGCTGTTGCCATCGAAGGGATCGCCGCCGGGGCGCCCGGTGCGGAATTCGAAATGCGCGCCGCCCGGGCCCTGCTGACGGCGGAAGCCCGCGAACGGGTCACCTCCGGCTGCGCCTTCAAAACCCTGGAATTTCGGCTTGCCATCGGCGTCGATCTCGCCGCGATCGTAGGCGGCGCGCGTCTTCTCGTCACCGACGATCTCGTAAGCCTGGTTGGCAGCGGCAAAACGGTCCTTCGCCTTGGGATCATTCGGATTCTGGTCCGGATGATGCTTTTTGGCGAGCTTGCGGTAAGCCGATTTTATGTCCTTGGCCGATGCGTTCTTGGCAACGCCCAGCACCTCATAGGGGTCGCGCATGCTTCCTGCCTGCAAGAGAGATTGAGTCTGCGGTTGCCCTGTATATGCGCCCGCATAGGAACAAATTCCAGTGGTGCAAGGGGAATTAGCGCCCGAAAATCGGGGGCCCAAAATCAGAGCGGTTTGAACTCCTGCATACGCCAGCCGCCGGCTTCGGCCAAGCACAGCTCGCCCTTGTAGAGGGCGACGCCATCGAAGCTCTCGCGCGTGGCGCTGAAGCGGCGGCAGGTCAGGCCGCCATCCTTCAGTTCCACCAGCTCGGTGATCGCGCCGCGCGAGCCGGTGCCCGCATTGGCCCATGGCACCGTCTGTCCGCCAAGCTGCTTGATGTCGGCGGAAGAAACCGCATTGCCGATGGTGGTCTGGTCGGAGTCCTGGTCGGAGACCGCCGGGGCGGCCGGCGAGGACGGCGCGCTGGCGGTGATGATCGAGCGGTCGACCTCGGCCTTTTGCAGGCTGAAGCCACCGGCGCCGCAGGCGGCGAGGGGAAGCGCCAATGTCAGCAACGCAGCCTTGGCACTGGCCGAAGCGATAACGCTCCATTGCCCGCTGTCAAAAGCTTGCGCGATACGCGACAATCGGCGAACTCCTCCCGCAATGTTAAAAATTTGGAAAACTATGAACGAAACCGAGTTAACAAGCAGTGACTTCACCGAGGCCGGAGAGCCGTTCCGGCTCTTTGCCGCATGGCTGGAGGACGCCACGAAGAGCGAGATCAACGACGCCAACGGCGTCGCTCTGGCGACCGTCGACGCCGACGGCATGCCGGATGTGCGGATGGTGCTGCTCAAGGGGTTCGACGAAAAGGGCTTTGTCTTCTACACGAATTTCGAGAGCGCCAAAGGCCGCGAAATTCTTGGCAGCATGAAGGCGGCGATGTGCTTCCATTGGAAATCGCTGCGGCGCCAGGTGCGGGTGCGCGGGCCAGTGGAAATCGTCAGCGACGCCGAGGCGGATGCCTATTATGCCACGCGCCCCCGCGGCAGCCGCATCGGCGCCTGGGCCTCGAAACAGTCGCGGCCGCTGGAGAGCCGCTTCGCGCTGGAGAAGGCAGTGGCCGAATACACGGCGCGCTACGCCATCGGCGAGATTCCCCGGCCAAAGCATTGGTCGGGCTTCCGCATCCTGCCGCAGACGATCGAGTTCTGGCATGACAGGCCGTTCCGCCTGCATGACCGCGTCGTCTTTTCGCGCAACGCCGCCGGTGGCTGGGACAAAACGCGGCTTTATCCCTGAGCTAGCGGCAGGAGATCAATCCTTCTCCAACTGGAACAGCAGGAAATGCGGCCGCTCGCTGGCGACGCCGATCGCAGGCCATATGGATTTAGTCGCTTCCTTCGGCACCAGAAACGTCTCGCGCAGGTTAAGCGTATCGCCAGTCCTGGCGCCCGAGAAGATCGCCGAGACGCAGTTGCCGATATTGTCGGGGGTTTTCAGCGAGACGATCGAGGTCGGCGACCAACGCCGGCCGTCCTTGTCGATCAGCATGACCTTGCAGCCGAGCCAGAGCTTCTGCAGGTCCGAATTGCCAATCTTGACCTGGAAGTCTGCCAGCACGGGCACGGAATCCGGCGGCAGGTTCGACATGCCGAAAGCGCCGCGCAAATTGGTCAACTTCCAGTCGCTGCCGGCAAAATGCGCGCTCTGTCCCCAGGCGACGCGGCGCGGGAACAGGTCGTTGTTGCGAAGCAGGGTCCGGACGCTGTCATAGGACTCCACAGCCAAGGCGAGCGGGATCAGGAGCACGAGCGACCACAGGCTGCGGCGGCGCCATTTGCGCTCGCCAGACTTATGTTCCTGATCCAGAGCCTCTGCCGTCATTCGTACCCCTCAGGGCGACTGCAACATATCAAGGGTATCGACTGTGCCGGCTGGCAGGCCGTCGGCACCAACGGCGACAGGCCCGAGCGCGATTTCGGCTTGCGAATCCAGCGCCGCCACCAGCTTCTCCGAAACAAGCAAGGTAGCGTTGCTCGTTTCGTCCGGCCGCACTTCGAAAATCAGCCTCGCCTTCCTCGGCAGGCCGGGATCGATCGCGACCGGCAAAAGTCCATTCATGAAAGACAGCCGCTCCGTCTGGTCGTAGGTGAGACCGGCCGGTCCGCGCCAGGACGCGGTTGAGACTACGGTCGACTCTGAACGCGCCGCGAAATCGACGCTGACGACTGCCCAGACACCGCCGGTGGTCAGGACCTTTTGCTGGCCGAATTGGTCGACCTTCAGCTTACGGGCAAACTCGACCTTCTCGGCATGAACCTCGAAAGCGCGTCCGACGACGGTGTCGCCCAGCTTGCCTCGCGCAGGGATCGGACCGATCAGGTCGCCATAATGCGGTTTCGATATCTGCAGGCCGTAGCAGAATAGCACCGCCATAAGCAGCAGGATGATGTTGGCGGTTCGGCGCATCATGGCTGGATATCCGTGCTGTCGGGTCCGGCTCCGATGGGAAGGGTGAGCGTGCCTGCCGGCATGGGATTGAACCAGCCCGGCAGACCGTAGAGATTGTCGCGCGGCTTGTAGGTCTTGCGGATGACGGTCAGGTCGAAGCTTGCCGGCGCGGCCGCCCCGTTCGGCAATTGCCAGACATAGGCCATGCGCTCCGGCATGCCGGGATGCAGTTCGGGCGACATCGTCGAATCGCGCGTCAGCACGATGAAGGGTTTTGTCGCCGGATCGACGGTCGCCGGGCTTGCCTGCAAGACGTCGAAATAGTCCTTGGTGGATTTTGCCGTGCGGTTGGTCATTTCGACCTCCAGCACCAGCGCCTTGCCGCCCGGCTTGAGCGGCATCCCGTAAGTGTATTTCCCGGCAGTGACATAGGCCTTCAAGGGCCGCAGCAGCCATTCGCCTGTGTCGATCTGGCTGGCCGGCGCCAAGACCGGCAACGGCTCATGCCTTGCGCCGAAAGCACCAAGCACGCCGGCGACGGCGATTGCGACCGCCGTGCCAATGCCGGCAACGGCCCATGCCTTCAGCCGTGAGCGCGCGCCTTCAAGCATTTTGCACCTCGGTTTGCGTGGCGTCGGCCGGTCCGGCCGGCTCGGCGCTGCCGCCGGCCTGGCGCATGGGCAGCGCAAAGGCGGCTTCAAGAATCGCGGCGAGGAAGCAAATGCGCAGCGGCTCGACCAGGATGCCGGTCGAGGAATCCTGGAACGGGCTGCCGAACAGCAGCGACACTCCTTCGGAGAGCACCTGCCAGGTGTCGAGCCCATGCGGGCCGACGAGCCGCGTCATGGCGAGCCATGCCCAGGCCGCAAGCCAATCGATCAGGCGGTAGCCGAGGATGAGCGTGACGATCAGCACGACGCCCGAGTTCAGCGTGATCCGCACGCCGTTGGCGATCGGCAGGTAGCGCGAGCGGTAGCCGGAGATGAAATGCTCGGCGAAGTCGCGCAGGAATTTCGGAATGGCGCGGTAGCGCTCGCCAAGGCGCTCGACACGCCGGTGCACGCGCATCAGTTCCTTGTCGTCGCGCACATCATAGCCGTAGATCAGCGCCGCCAGCACCAGCCAGATCACCGGCAGGAGCATGTAGAAGAACAGGCTCACCACTCTGGTCGTCGTGTCGATGGAGGTCACCTCGACAGGCACCATCGGGGCGGCGAAAGCGCTCGCAACGGGATGGGCGATACTTTCAGCCGCCGCCTGCACGGCGGAAAAGATGTTGCGGCTCATGATCCAGGCAACGGCCTCGTCCTTCCAGCGCGAGATCACATAGAGGCCGATGAAGATCCAGTTGGTCTCGCAGATGACCACGACGATCTGCCAGAAGGAGCGCGAGCCGCCGCGCTTCTGCATGGCGGTGGCGAAGCGCCTGATCAGCCAGGAGATGACGACCGAGACGATCAGCCAGCGCGAATCCAGCACGTCGAGGACGTTGCCGGCGCCTTCGCCGAAGGGCGCCATGTCGAGCGTGACGCGTGAATATTGCCGCACCGTGTCGCCGAGAAAACCCCAGGCGGCGTAATAGGCGAAGAAGGGCAGGAGCGCGACCGTGACCATACGCGCCAGCCGCGCGCGGCCGCCGTGCGACCCGGTTTCGCCTTCGCCCTGGGCCGCCCGCTGCGCGGCCTGCACCGCAGGCAGCGCCGGCAGCAGCGTCTGGAACATGGCGACGGTGACGATGAGCTGTGTCAGTGCGACCAGCGTCAACAGAGCGAGACCGGCCATATGGTTGAGCAACGCCGCGCGCGCGGCGACCTGCATGAACAGGTCGCCGAACACGATGCCCAAAAGCACCGTTGCGACCAGTTGCGGACAGAAGCGCCACCAGAGTTTCAGGGTCAGCGCGAGCGGTCTTACGGCAATGGCAAGCATGTCGGACGCTCAATCCGTCAATGCATGCCTCATCATCTCGGAAGATTGCGCGTGGGCGACAATATTGCGGGCCATGTCCTCTCCAGACGACTCGGCCCCCACCCTTCGGCTTCGTGAGATAGGGCGGCGTGACGCGACTGTACAGACCGAAAATCGCGTTTAACGCGAGTTTCGCTCGCAGCTGACACAACCTGACAGTGCCGCGGGATCAGCTCGCCTTCTTGCGCGTCATGAAAGCGGTGAGCGCGGCACGCGCCTCTTCGGAGGTCAACCGCTCGCGAAAATGCTCGGCTTCGACCTGTATGCGGGCGATGAGCGCCTCGCGCGGCTCGCGCATCAGATCGCGCGCAATCTTCAGTGCCTGCGGCGGCTTGCCGGCGATGCCGTCGGCTGCGGTCAGCACTGTACTTTCCAAGGCGTCTTCGGCGACGACGTCGTAGATCAGTCCGGCGGCCTTGGCGCGCTCGGCCGAAAAACCCTCGCCGAGGCCGAGCAGCGCGAAGGCGCCCTGCCGCCCTAAAAGCTCCGGCGCGATCAGGCTGGAGCCAGCCTCCGGAACCAATCCGAGATCGACGAAGGGCGTGCGGAACAGCGTGCGCGGCGTGGCGAAGGTCAGGTCGCAATGCAGATTGAGCGTGGTGCCGATGCCGACGGCGATGCCGTCGACACCCGACACCATCGGCTTCTGCGACCTCGCCAGCGCCATCAGGAAATCCCATACTTCGTTGCCGCCCTCGCCGCCGGTGGCGATAGCCAGGAAATCGGCGAGGTCATTGCCGGCGGAGAAGGCGCCCGGAACGCCGAGGAAGACGTGCACGCGGACGGCGGGGTCAGCGTCGCCTTCGGTGAGCGCCGCCGACATTTTGGCGTACATGGCGCGCGTGAGCGCGTTCTTCTTGTCCGGCCTATTCATCCGGATGATCTGCACGGCGCCCTGGCGCTCGACGAGGATATGATCTGTCACGATTGGTCCTTTGAGCGTCGGGGTGCTTAAGCTGAAACCAGAGCCTTGCCGGCGGCGGCGAGGCTTTCGGCGCCATCGATGACGCGCTCCTTCAGGGCGCGCGTCTCGCCGAGCAGGTTTTCGGCAAAGAAGCGGCAGAGCGCGATGCGGCCGCGGTCGGCGAGCCCGCCTTGCGCCAGATAGGCGCTGCCGGCGGCCAGCGAGATCAGGCGCAGATAGGGCGTGGCTCCGGCCATCGCGGCATCGGCCTTGCCGTCGGCGAGTTGCTTCTGGAGGAAGCGCGTCGCCTCGTCGAGATCGGCAAGCGCGCGGTCGAGATTGTCGGCGGTGCGGCCGAAACCATCGATGTTGGAGGTGCGAACTGCATCGGCCACCACTTTCAACTCGCCGATGTAAGAATGGACGTGCTCGCCGCCGCCGAGTGGCAGCTTTCGCGCCACCAGGTCGATCGCCTGGATGCCGTTGGTGCCTTCATAGATCGGCGCGATGCGCGCGTCGCGATAGAGCGCGGCGGCGCCTGTCTCCTCGATGAAACCCATGCCGCCATGCACCTGGACGCCCAGCGACGCGACCTCGACTCCGACATCGGTGGAAAAGGCTTTGGCGAGCGGCGTCAACAGGCTGGCGCGGTCGTGCCATTTCGCCCCTGCCTCGCCCTCGCCGACGCGCGCGCGGTCGATCGCATGGGCGCAGGAATAGCTGATCGAACGAGCGATCTGCGTCAGCGCCTTCATGGTGAGCAGATTGCGCTGCACGTCCGGGTGATGGACGATCGGCGCCATGCCGGAGCCAGAATAGTCGGAGGCCTTGCCCTGGCGGCGCTCATTGGCATAGGCGATCGCCTTCTGCGTCGCGGTCTCGGCGACGGCCACGCCCTGCATGCCGACGGCAAGGCGGGCGTTGTTCATCATGGTGAACATGCAGGTCAGCCCCTTGTTCTCCTCGCCGATCAGCCAGCCGATGGCGCCTGGTGTCGCGCCCCGAAAGCCGTCGCCATAGATCATGGTGCAGGTCGGCGAGGCATGGATGCCGAGCTTGTGCTCGAGGCCGGAACAGAAGACGTCGTTGCGGGCGCCGAGCGAGCCGTCATCATTGACGAAGAATTTCGGCACCAGAAACAGCGAGATGCCCCGCGTGCCGGCCGGCGCATCGGGCAGCCGCGCCAACACCAGATGCACGATGTTGTCGGTGAAATCGTGCTCGCCATAGGTGATGAAGATCTTCTGGCCGAAGATGCGATAGGTGCCGTCGCCGACCGGCTCGGCGCGGGCGCGCAAAGCCGCGAGGTCCGAGCCTGCCTGCGGCTCGGTCAGGTTCATCGTGCCCATCCACTCGCCGGAGACGAGCTTTGCGAGATACCTGGCCTTGAGTTCCTCGGACGCGTGCTTGTCGAGCGCCTCGACCGCGCCCATGGTCAACGTCGGGCCAATACCGAAGGCCATGGCGGCGGAGTTCCACATTTCGAGCGCGGCGACGCCAAGCATCGTCGGAAGGCCCTGGCCGCCGTACTCCTCCGGCCCCGACAGCGCGTTCCAGCCGCCTTCGATCCAGCGCCGGTAGAGTTCCTTCCAGCCGGGCGGCGTGGTGACGGAAGCGTCCTTCAGCACCGCACCATGCTCGTCGCCGACCTTGTAGAGCGGAGCCACCTCCTCGCTGGCGAAGCGCCCGGCTTCGGCCAGGATCGCGTCGACAATATCCTCGCCGAGATCGCCGAAGGTGCCGGCATCCAGCGCCGGCTTCAGCCCGGCTACGTGCTTGAGCGTAAAGGCGATGTCCTCGACCGGTGCGCGATACATATCTCATCCTCCTCCGTCCCGGCCAATCGTAGTGCATGGCCGAAGCGAAACCATGCGTCGATTTCGCACCTTCTTTTTACGTAAACGTCAAACTTTGTCACGCGGATTTTGCATTCTTTTCTGCCGGCATTAGATTTGCAGACAGCCGGCGTTTGGCCGGCAAGAGACCGAAACACCATGCTTGCCAGACCCGACGCCTATCGTTGCATCGAATGCGGGCTGCCCTACCGGGCGCCGGGCTTCAGCTACTATCACGGCATGCTCGAGGAAGGCCCCGCCTACTGGACCGATCGCGGCATCTTATGCTCGCCGCAGTGCTCACTCGCGCATCACAAGAAGCGCAAGGCCGAAGGCACGCTGCCGCAGGAGCCGGCGCCCGATCCATTCGAGGTGCCGTCACTGTTCAGACGCTGATCGATCCCTCAGCGTACGCTGCGGCCTACTGCCTGCAGTGCCAGGAAGGCTTCGTAACGCTTGTCGTGCCAAGCGCGCATGTCGTCCAACGCAGGTGTAAAAACGTCGCCGAGCCGGGACATGGCAGGCATGGCGCTGGAAAGGTCGGGGTAACGTCCGGCCGCGACCGCACCGAGCATGGCGGCGCCCATCAGCACCGGTTCGGGCGATTGCGACGCGGCGACCGCCAGGCCGGCGGCGTCGGCAAGCAGTTGCCGCACCAGCGGCGACTGACCGGCGCCGCCACTGATGACGATGGTGTCGACGGCAAGACCGGACGACGCCATCGCCGCCACGATCTGGCGCACGCCGTAGCCGAGGCCGCAAAGCCCGGCCACGTACAGGCCGACGAGGCTGTCGACGGAGCGGTCGGTGCCGAGCCCGGCAATCAGGCCGCGTGCGTCCGGATCGGCCAAGGGCGAACGGTTGCCGAGGAATTCCGGCACGACATGAATGCTTCCCGCGAGCATGGCGGCTGCAGACAGGTCGGGGGACGTCGCTATGGCCGCCGCGGCGAGCCAATCGACCAGCGATTTGCCTTCCGCCGCGGCGCGCGCCGAAGCCTCGATTTGCGCCGGGTGGAAATGCACCAGGAGATCGATGGCCGCGCCGGCGGCCGACTGGCCGCCCTCGCTCAGCCAGAGCCCTGGCACCATGGCGGAATAATAGGGTCCCCACACGCCCGGCACGAAGGCCGGGCCTTTGCTGCTTGCCATCGTGCAGGCCGAGGTGCCGAGCACATAGGCCATGCGTGAGGCGATGGTGCCGGCGTCGCCGGCTGCGCCCACTGTGCCAACGCCGCCGGCATGGGCGTCGATCAGCCCGGCGGCCACGATGGTACCCGTTGCCAGACCCAGCTCGGCCGAGGCCGCCTCCGTCAGGCCGGCACCCACCGCGGTACCGGGATCGACCACTTCGGTGCCTATGCGGGCAAAACCCTCGTCTGCGAGTTCGCCGAGCCCAACGGCATGGAAATAGCTGGCGTCCCAGCGCCGCTCGTGGCCGAGATAGGTCCATTTGCAGGCCAGCGTGCAGACCGAACGGGCAAGGCTGCCGGTAGCGCGCCAACTCAGGTAATCGGCGAGATCGAAGAAATGCCGCGCTTTGGCGAAGGTCGCGGGCAAGTTCTCCTTCAGCCACAAAAGCTTCGGCGTCTCCATCTCCGGCGAGATCACGCCGCCCACATAGTCGAGGACCGGATGCCGCAGCGCATTGATGCGCCTGGTCTGGTCGAGGGCGCGATGGTCCATCCAGACGATGATGTTTCGATCGCTGTCTCCGGAACGGCCCACAGGCAGCGGCTCGCCATCGTCGCCGACCACCACCAGCGAACAGGTCGCGTCGAAGCCAATGCCGCCGATTTCCCGAGGATCGAGACCCGCCCTACCGACCGCCTCGCGCACGCTTGCGCACACCGCCTGCCAGATGTCGCGGCTGGACTGCTCGGCGATCTCGCCCGGCTCCACGAAGAGCGCGATATCGCGCTTGGCAGAAGCGAGCAACTCGCCGCGCTCGTCGAAGACGCCGGCGCGCGCGCTGCCGGTGCCGACATCGATGCCGAGGAAGTGGGAAGGCATGGGCGACCTCAAAGGTGGGCAGTAGGACAGTAGGGCAGTAGGGCAGTAGGGCAGTAGGGCAGTAGGGCAGTAGGGCAG
>SAPZ01000021.1:59649-79418 GCA_004020875.1 Mesorhizobium sp. | reverse complement strand
CGCCCACCGCGCCCACCGGAAAACCGCCGCCGATGATCTTTCCAAGCGCCGTCAGGTCGGGCTCGATGCCCCACAGGCCTTGCGCGCCCGACCATCCAAGGCGAAACGAGATGACCTCGTCGAAGATGACCAAGGCCCCCGCCCCATGGGCGATCTCGGCCATGGCGAGGAGGTAATCCCGGCGCGCCGGGATGAGGCCGGCACGATTGGGCATCGGGTCGATAAGCACGGCCGCGATGCTGTCGCCCTCGGCGGCAAAGACGGCGCGCAACGCCTCGGTGTCGTTGAAGGGCACGGCGATCACGTCGTCCAGCACGCCGCGCGGCGTGCCCTTCGCATAGGCCGTCGATTTCGGCAGATCGCCCCAATTGGCCGGCGAAGAATCCAGGCTCACTTCGGCGAAGTCGTAGGAGCCGTGATAGGCGCCCTCGATCTTGACGATCTTCGGCCGCAAGGTGAAGGCGCGCGCGGCCTTGATCGCCATCATCACGCCCTCCGTGCCGGAGTTGGTGAAGCGGATTTTGTCGACCGAAGGCAGCCGCTCGACCAGGAGCTCGGCGAGCTCGATCTCGCTCAGCGTCGGGGCGCCGAAGGCGGTGCCCAAGGGCAGTTGCCCGGCCACGGCCGCGGTGACCTCGGGGTGGGCATAGCCATGGATCATCGCGGTGAAGTTGTTGATGCAGTCGTAATAGACATTGCCATCGACATCCCACAGCCTGCAGCCCTCCCCGCGTTCGGCATAGATCGGGAACGGATCGACGAAGACCGTGGTGCGCGTGTTGCCGCCCGGCATCACCTTCCTGGCGCGTTCGAACAGGGTCTTCGATACGGGCATGGCGTCGGGATAATGCGGCATGGCTCTCCGAGACGACTTCGGTGTTGAAACAGCGGCGCAATGGCCGCGCTTCACGAAGCTACGGTTGGTTTCCGCGCCGGCGCAATCGGCCAGGCGAGGCATGCGACCCGACCAGGGTCATCGCGAAGCCCGATCATTTCGCGGCGGCAGCAACAGCGCGGTTCGGATGCCTGAGATGGGTCGGCGTGATGCCGGTCTGCTGGCGGAAAACGCGGCTGAAATGGCCGGCATTGGGGAAGCCACAGCGATAGGCGATCTCGCCGATGGCGAGGTCGCTGCCTTCCAACAGTGATTTTGCGTAATGGATGCGCAGCGCCAGATAGGCTGCCATCGGGCCGATGCCGAGCTCGGCGCCGAACAGACGCTCCAGCTGGCGGCGCGAGCAGTTCATCCTGGCGGCGATCTCGGCGACCGAGAGCGTTTCCTGCAAATTGCTTTCCATCAAAAGCAGCGCCCGCTTCACGGCGCGGCTCGCGGCCGCGGGAAAGAGGTCGCCGACGGGCTGCACGTCGCGGCTGGAGCGGATACGGTCGAGCACCAGGATCTTGGCCGCCTTCTCCGCCGCCTTCTGACCAATGAACTGCGAGACGAAGAAGCCGGCGAGGTCGGCGGCACCGGTGCCGCCGGCGCAAGTGGCGCGGCCGCGATCGACGGTATAGAGGCTGTCGGCATGGGCGCTCACATCGGGAAACTCGGCGCGGAAATCCTTGATGTGGAACCAGCTGACGGCAGCGCTGTAGCCGTCGAGCAGGCCATAGCGCGCCAAAACGAAGCTGCCGGTGCAGAGCGCGGTGATCGGCACGCCCTTTTCAGCGGCGCGCATCAGGAACGCCTCCTTTTCCGAGCTCAGCCTGCGGCTGGTGTCGAGCAGGCCGCCGACCACCACGACATTGTCGAAATCCTCCGGGTTGCCCATCGCCCGGGTGGGCAGCAATTCGACGCCGCAGCTGGCGCGGATCGGCAGGCCGCGCTCGCCGACGATCTCCCAGTCGAACTCGACCCGGCGGCTGCGGTCGCCTTCGTCGCCGGCGAGCCTCAGCGTGTCGATGAACAGCGACAGCGGCGAGAGCGTGAAATCGCGCACCAGCAGAAATGCGAACTTCTTGGCCATCTTCGTCCGGGATCGTCCATCGTTCGACCGCAGCTTATGCGGAAATCCTTGCGGCGAGCCCTCTGAATACGACGTGCGTGAGGTCGCAACACCACCCTGGCGAGAGCAGGCCGGAATTGTTCTAGCGTCGCTCGGCGGCGCGGCTCGCCAATGTGATGATGAAGCGTCCCAGGACAATCCCCACGACGCCCGCCGCGGCCTTGAGCAGGCCATCCACAACCCGCGCATGCCGGCCGGGGTCGAACAGCTGCAGGAACTCGAGAACGCCGGCCACCGCGCAAACGAACAGCACAGTCTGCGTCACGCGGGACGGAAACCCGAGCGCCAGGGCCACCCCCAGCAGGACGTAGGCCAAGGCGCGTTCGATGTTGGCGTCGCCCAGGTGTGGCCGCAGCTCGATGGGCGACAGCGTTGCGAAGGTGATGAGGGCCAGCAGGGCGAGCGCGGCGAGACGGGAAACGGAGGTCATGCCCGCTCTTACAGGCCGCTGGCCGCGATAACAATATTGCCGGTGCCCGGCCGGAAATCGGCGGCAGAGCGCAATGCGCCCGGCATGCGCCGCCCCCATCATTTGCCAATGTTGCCGCCGAACGCCCGGTTGCCTCGTGGATGCAGGCTCGGCCTGCTGCGCGGCTGAGCTTCCTTGAACGGCGCGCGGGGCCGGTGCATGTTTGTCCGCGCGCATTCGGCGAACCGCCCGGAGCCGCGATCCTCGGGCGAAACCAGCGGAGCCATGGGGCGATGACTACCATCCATCAATTCGCCGTGTCGGAGGGGCAGGAATGGGTGCTGCCGGCCGATGAGAACGCCTACGAGGCGTTCTCCAGCCTCGACGGACGCTCTCTGGAGGGTTGGGAGCCGCCGGTGATGCGTCGCGTCGAGGAAGGCGAGCGCCTCTATTCCGATTTTCCATGACTGGGCGAGCACGCGCCGCTGTTGCGCCGGCCCGCCGTCGAGGCGCTGGCGGCGTCATTGCGCCCCTATGGCGAGCTCGTCGCGCTGCGCGGCGAGGAAGTCTGGCTGCTCAATGCCACGAATGTGATCGACGCGCTGGACGAGGCGCGGTCGCGTATCGTCCGCTTCGACGACGGCGACATCCTTGCGATCGAAAGCTACGCCTTCGACGCGGAGAAGATCGGGACGGCTGAGTTGTTCAAGCTGCCGATGCGGGCTTCCCCCGTCTTCGTCAACGACGTGTTCGTCGAGCGGGTGCGCAAGGCTGGGTTGCGCAATGTCTCGTTCGAGCCGGTATGGACATCGGCAACGACGGATTGACACCTCACCGGGAGACTGATGCCGGCGCCGGCGGCAGACTGACAAGGCGCCGCTTGGAGCGCGGGCGGCAGGCATGGTATCGCAATGCCGGGAGGCGGCGATGCGTGTGATTTTCCGATGCGATCCGAGACTGGCCGAGTATCTTCCGCGTCCGGTGCCCGCGCGCGGCGTGTTGCCGGACTGGCTGCGCGCGATGCCCGCCACCGCCTATTCGGCGATCCACGGGCGCGACATCCGCACCCTCAAGCAGTGCCCGCCGGTTGTCGACGCGATGACTTACGGCTTCATGATCCTGCTGCCATGCGACGTCACCGTCGACCGGGGCAAGTTTTCCTGGGACTGGGATATTCCCGAACCCGCTACTGGCAACCATCCGCGCGCCCCGCTGAGCTTCCACACGCCGGGGCAGCTTGCCGGCAGCCCCTTTGCCAGGCCCGGCCAAGCCGCGGTTAAATTCAACAGTTTCTGGACCATCGAGGTCGAGGACGGCTGGTCGCTCTACGCGACGCATCCCGTCAATCGCGAGGATCTTCCCTTCAGGCTGGTGACGGGCCTGGTGGATTCGGACCGGTTCAGCGACGGCGGCATAAATTTCCCGGCGATCTGGAAGGAGCCCGAATTCCGCGGCTTGCTCGGCAAGGGAACCCCGGTCGCGCAATGCTTCGCGGTTCCACGCGCAGCGCCGCAAGTGGAATATGCGGTGTTCGACGAGAAACGCCAGACCGCTTACGCCCACACAGTCGCGGATGTCCTGTCAACGCCGGGCGTCTACCGCAAGCGGTTCCGCGCAAGGCGCGGACGCTCCACCGGCTAGAGCGGTTCAGCGTTTGAATCGCCGAACTGCTTCAAACCTTTGTCTTCACGCAAGACCGCTGCGCGCTCCTCCTGGAATTGCTCCAGTAAGCGGCGCAGCACTTCCTCATCGAGCCATAGCCGGCCGCTTGGCGCCGAGGTGAGCGCCATGGCGATGACGCCGAAGGTGGATGCCTTGAGGCGATAGGCCTGCGAATAGGCCGCCATCGCGCGATCGAGGTCACCCGTTTCCTGCAGGACGATGCCCAGATTCACCGCGGCTTCCGCCGCGTCCGGGCTCTTCGCCAGCACCTGCCGGTAGGCCTCGGCTGCGGCTTCGAACTTGCGCATGTCCTGGCGCACCAGCCCGAGGTCGAACCATTGCGCGGGATGGCCGCCACCGGCGACGGCGCGCTCGAGGAAGCCTTCGGCCTCGGCAGGCGCGCCACGCTCCCACGCCAGGCGTCCGAGGCGCGCCAGCGCCTCCACGGATTTCGGATCGCTTTGCAGGATCCGGGTCCAGGCCGCGCCGGCCGCCGTGGCATCGCCCACCTCATCGAAGGTGCGCGCTCGCTCAAGAAGTATCTCCACGCGGGACGACTGCCGTGCGGCGCGATCGAGCACCTGCAGCGCCGCATCGAAGCGCCCTTCGGCGCGGGCGATCCTGCCCGCCAGGATCAGGGCCGGAACATTGTCCGGACGGCTGGCGAGGCTCGCCTCGATCCGCTCCCGAGCCGCCGGCAGGTCCGATCCGGCGAACAAGACCGCAGCCAGAAGATGGCAAAGCGCGGGATCGCCAGGATGCCGCTTCAGGCCAAGCTCGCACAGGTCCCTCGCCTGGGCGTGATCGCCGGAGTTGAAGGCGGCCACCGCGCGGCGGACCAGATCCTCGCTGCCAACTTGACCGGTGCTGGTCACGAAATCGAAGCTCCCTCAATGGTGGCGCGGCCGGCCGGCTCAACGCAGACGAGTGGTCCCGGCGTCCGAGCCTGGAAGATTGGGCCAGGAATTAGGGCCAACCTGCCTGACTTGGCTGGTGCAATGCACGAACGGGATGGCCATTATAACCAGACGCTTTATAACGGTCGCTGACAAAGCGATCACCAAGGGGAGACGATGCGTTACATACGTCCGCTTTCAATAGAAGATGCCGTTGGCGAACTCGCCAAGGCGGTAGGACCGGCCGCCATCCTGGCCGGAGGCAGCGACCTGCTGGTGAGGATGAAGGGCGGGTTCGTCGAGCCCGAGCTGATCGTCGACATCAAGCGCATAGGCGGCCTGGGCGACGTCACCGAGACGGCGGAAGGCTTCCGGATCGGCGCCGCGGTGCCCTGCGCGGTGCTGGGCGAGAACAAGGCGCTGAAAAAGGCGTGGCCGGGCGTGGTCGAGGCGGCGAACCTGATCGGCTCCAAGCAGGTGCAGGGCCGCTGCACCATCACCGGCAATCTGTGCAACGCCTCGCCCGCCGCCGACAGCGTGCCGGCGCTGGTGGCGGCCGGCGCCAAGGCGGTGGTCGCCGGGCCTTCGGGCAAGCGCACCATTGCGGTGGAGAGCGTGCCGACGGGACCGGGCCGCACGTCGCTCGCCAAGGGCGAGATCATCGAGGCGATCCTGCTCGACAAGCGTCCAGCGCATGCCGGTGACGCCTATCTGCGCTTCATTCCGCGCACCGAGATGGACATCGCGGTGGTGAGCGCCGGCGTCAACCTGACGCTGGACGATCATGGCGCGATCAAGACCGCGCGCGTGGCGCTGGGCGCCGCGGCACCGACGGTGCTGCTTGTCGAGGAAGCGGGCCAGGTGCTGGTCGGCTCGAAGCTCGACCAGGCAACGCTGGATCGGCTGGCAAAGATCTGCTCGGGCGCGTGCCGTCCGATCGACGACAAGCGCGGCACCATCGAATTCAGACGGAAAGTGGCGGGCGTGCTGGCAAGGCGCGTCGCGGCAATCGCCTACAAGCGTGCGGGAGGCAAATAATGGCCGGTGTAGCTGTATCAACCACGATCAACGGCGATGCCGTCGAATATCTCTGCCAGCCCGACGAGACGCTGCTGGAAGTGCTGCGCGATCGGCTCGGCCTGACCGGCGCCAAGGAAGGCTGCGGCACCGGCGACTGCGGCGCCTGCAGCGTCATTGTCGACGGCCGCCTCGTCTGCTCCTGCCTGGTGCTGGGCGCCGAAGCCGAGGGCCGCAAGGTCGAGACCATCGAAGGCATGGCGCATGGCGACCAGTTGCATCCGCTGCAGCAGAAGTTCCTGGAGCATGCGGCGCTGCAATGCGGCGTCTGCACGCCGGGCTTCCTGATCGCTGCCAAGGACCTGCTGGAGAAGAACCCCTCGCCCACCGAGGAGGAAATCCGCTTCGGCCTCGCCGGGAACCTGTGCCGCTGCACCGGCTATGACAAGATCGTGCGCGCCGTCCAGGACGCGGCGAACGTGATGAAGGGAGCCTGATCCATGAATTTCGATCCGCGCTTTTCAGGACGCAAGTTCGCTTCCGTGGGCACGCGCCCGATCCGTCCCGACGGCGTCGACAAGGTGACGGGCCGCGCCCGCTACGGCGCCGACTTCAACATGGCCGGCCAGCTGGTGGGCCGGATCCTGCGCAGCCCGCATGCGCATGCGGTGATCAAGAGCATCGATACGTCCAAGGCCGAAAAGCTCGCCGGCGTGAAGGCGGTGATCACGGCGAAGGACCTGCCGGACCTCACCGACGGCGATGCCGCCATGTACGACATCCTCGACAATTGCATGGCGCGCAAGAAGGCGCTCTATGACGGCCATGCGGTGGCCGCGGTCGCGGCGATCGACGCCCGCATCGCCCGGCAGGCGCTGAAGCTGATCGAGGTCGAGTATGAAGTGCTGCCGCATGTCACCGATGTCGACGAGGCCGCGCACCACCACGCGCCGCTGATCAACGACCAAGTCTTCACCGAAGGCCTCGAGGAAAAGCCGGCGAAACCCTCCAACGTCACCAAGCGCACGCAGTTCGGCCATGGCGACGTCCACAAGGGATTCGCCGAGGCCGATTTTGTGGTCGAGCGCTCCTTCAAGACCGAGCAGACGCACCAGGGCTATATCGAGCCGCATGCCTGCGTGGCGAGCGTCAATGCCGACGGCACGGCGGACCTGTGGGTCTGCACGCAAGGCCATTTCGTCTATCGCCAGCACTGCGCCCAGCTGCTGGGGCTCGAAGCCTCGAAGCTGCGTGTCACCTCCTCGGAAATCGGCGGCGGCTTCGGCGGCAAGACGCATGTCTGGGCCGAGCCGGTGGCGCTGGCCCTCTCCCGCAAGGCCGGCCGCCCGGTAAAGCTGGTGATGACCCGCGACGAGGTGTTCCGCGCCTCGGGCCCGACCAGCGCCACCTCGATCGACGTCAAGATCGGCGCCAGGAAGGACGGCACGATCACCGCCGCGGAAGCGACGCTGCGCTACAGCTGCGGCCCCTATGCCGGCTCCTGGGCCGAGATCGGCGCGATGACGGCCTTCGCCTGCTACAAGCTCGAGAACGTCAAGACCGTCGGCTACGAGGTGCTGGTCAACCGGCCGAAGACGGCGGCCTATCGCGCGCCGTCGGCGCCGATGGCGGCCTTCGCGGTGGAAAGCGCTGTCGACGAGCTCGCCCATGAGATCGGCATGGACGCGGTGGACTTCCGCATCAAGAACGCCGCGCAGGAAGGCACCCGCGCCTCCTACGGCCCGGTCTACGGGCCGATCGGCATCGGTCCGACGCTGGAGGCGGTGAAGCACCATCCGCACATGAAGGCGCCGCTCAAGGAGAACCAGGGGCGCGGCATGGCCTGCGGCTTCTGGTTCAATTTCGGCGGCCAGACCTGCACGGACCTGAACATCGGCATGGACGGCTCGGTGTCGCTGGCCGTGGGCACGGTGGATGTGGGCGGTTCGCGCGCCTCGCTGTCGCTGGTGGCGGCGGAGGAGCTCGGCATCGACTACAGCCATGTGAAGGCGATCGTCGCCGACACGTCCTCGCTGGGCTACAACGACATGACCGACGGCAGCCGCGGCACCTTCTCCTCGTCGATGGCGACGATCTCGGCCGCGCGCAACGCGATCAAGATCCTGCGCGAGCGCGCAGCGCAGACCTGGGACATCCCGGTGGAAGACGTGATCTGGGAAAAGGGCCATGCCATCGCCAAGGGCGAGAAATACGGCAACCTGTCGCCCCTGTCGCTGAAGGAGATCGCGGCCGCCTCGGGCAAGACCGGCGGGCCGATCGCCGGCCATAGCGAGCTCGTGGCCGACGGCGCGGGCGTGTCCTTCGCCACGCATATCTGCGATGTCGAGGTCGACCCCGAGACCGGCTCGACCAGGGTGATCCGCTACACGGTGGTGCAGGATGCCGGCAAGGCGGTGCACCCGACCTATGTCGAGGGCCAGTACCAGGGGGGTGCCGCGCAAGGCATCGGCTGGGCGCTCAACGAGGAGTATATCTACGGCAAGGACGGGCGGCTGCAGAATGCGGGCTTCCTCGACTACCGCATCCCGGTCTGCTCCGACCTGCCGATGATCGACACGCAGATTCTGGAAATCCCCAACCCCAACCACCCCTATGGCGTGCGCGGCGTGGGCGAAACCTCGATCGTGCCGCCGCTGGCGGCGATCGCCAACGCGGTGTCGAACGCGGTCGGCGTGCGCATGACCCACATCCCGATGTCGCCGCCGCGCATCCTCGCGGCGCTGGACGCGGAACGGGAAGGCTAATGCTGAAAAGCGCCACGCGCTTTTCAGCTGACGTGACGCCGGAAGCGCCAAGCGGTTTCCGGCCCACGTCACGATGAGGACCTAATGGTTGAGGTCACCCTCTGGGGCTCGCTCAGCGCCGTCGCCGGCGGCAAGGCCAGGCACGAGATCGAGGCTAAGGACATCAGGGAACTGTTCCGCAAGCTGGCGGAACAGTATCCCGGCATCGAGCCCTGGATCGACCGCGGCATCGCGGTGGCGATCGACGGGACGATCTATCGCGATACGTGGAGCAAGGAACTGCCGAAGAACGCGGAGATTTTCCTGCTGCCGAGATTGGCGGGGGGCTGAATGCGAGCTTATCGCGCGACTTGACAGATAAGCCGCTTGGCCCCCCGATCTCGGCCATTCGGGGCAGCTTTCTTGTTGCTTGCGAGCCTACATCGAGGCGACCGGTCGGGCGGCCGCGGGAGGCGATAGCCCGCCCGTCACGTTGAGTCCGCAAATACGGCTGCCAGTCCCATTTTCCACTGAATCAACTGCAGGCTTGAACGCCCCAGCAGTTTGACGAGAATCAATGTCCATTCCTTGCCGCAGGCGCATCAAGATGGCCATGCGCTACCGCTTCACGCGACTGATCCTATTGCGGACACCTGCCTTTGGACCGCCCACGGCGATGCTCATCGGGCTAAATGGGACACGGCAAGCGACAGTAGGCGTCCCAGCCCACGACCCGGAACCATCGCCCGCGGGCAGGGACTAGTTCTGGACGGAGGAAGTCATGAGCAGCGATACCCCCCATTGGAGCGAAAGGCGCGATGCCTCGCCGAAAAGCGAATTGGGCCGCCGGATCGATACGGGGGCATGGGCAGCGTTCTTGATCTGGGTCGGAGTGTCGATTCTGGCCAATGTCGGATGGGGATGGTTTCTCGCCGGCCTCGGCATCATCGTTCTCTCAGCTCAGGCTGCCCTGCGGATTGCGGATGAGAAGATCGACGCCTTTTGGCTCGTTTGCGGGCTCGTGTTTCTTGTCGCAGGTATCTGGGAAATCTTCAACTTGCGGTGGCCTCTGGCCCCGCTTCTCGTAATCCTGCTTGGGGTCGGCCTTCTCTGGCGGGCGTTCTTCAGCAGTCCAAAATCAACGCCCTGAGCCGATCGTCGGGAACTGTGCGGATGAGTGGAAGTTCGCGCGGACTACCTCGGGCATTCTATCGCCTAAGCCCGAAAAAGCTCAGGACGGCGAGAATGACGACAACGAGCCCGACAAGGTAGATGATGCTATGCATGGCATGTCCTCCTATGGAAGACTAATAATCAGAGCGGACTAATGTTCCGCTGGGCGGCTGATCGGTTAGCGTGGACGGCGGTCCGACCCTTACGGTTTGCCGGTGGAGCCGACTATCGCCGCCAGGATCGCTTCGTATGCGCTTCCGATCTCCTCTTCGATCTCCTCCTCGGAAATACCTGCCGCCCTGGCATCGGCGAACAGCTTGCTCGTCAGCTCGGCCACCGAGACGATGTCCGCGCCGACACTGCCGCGCATCACATTATCGGTGATCCATCGGCCAAAGAACTCCGCGCCGCGCTCGCTCATTCGCCCTGCTCTTTGAGAAAATGCGCCTCGCGAAGGAGCGAATTCCAGTCGGTCCCGATGGTCTCGATCAGCTCGCCGGCCTGTTCCTGGGTGATGCCGGTTTCCCTAGCCAGGCGCCCTGCCAGCAGTTCGAAGACGGCCTGGTCGCTCTCCCCCAGACTGCCTTCGCGATGTTGCAGCGCCTCGAAGATCACCTCGAAGACGCTGTCGACTTCCTCGTTGATCTCGCTGGCCGCGATGCCTTCGCGCGCGGCCGCCTTCATCATCTCGTCGGCAAGATCGCTCACTGCGACAGGATCGTCCGTCAGCACGTTCGGCAGATGCTCCGCCATCCATTTGTCGAAGAAGTCGAGACCGCGCCTGCTCATGTGGCCATAAGCGCGCGGGGAACATTAGGTTCCGCTGATACGGACTGAGGTCCCATGCGCCGGCGCATTGGTCCATCGCGTGAAACATAAGCCCCGCGATCTCATTAGGGCTGCGCTGACGAGCAATCAGTCCCTTCATCGTCAGTGGCTGGATCGCCCGCCACCTGCCCACGGGTGGCGGGCATCCGATCCGAGAACAAAAAGCGGGGCAGAGGCGAACAATGTCGATTTCCAACGAGTTGCGGGACGCGAGTCTTCGCTACGAATGCCCGAACTGCCACAAGCCGATCGTCAGGAACGGTTCGTGGTTCAAGTCGGTCAGCACCTTCCGCTGCGAGGCCTGCAAGACCAAGCTCAGGCTCGGCTACTCGGCCAAGCTGGCGCTCTTCGAACACCACGCCAAGGCGACGTTCTCGGGGGCGTGACCCATGCGGCTGAGTTCCTGCGAGCCCTTTCCCGGGCGGCGGTTCCATTTCCGGGAGCGGTCGCCCGCCAACGACAACAGCGCCCTGCACCATCGCGATCTTTCGATGCTGAACCTCATCCCGCCCGGCGGCGGGCTTACAAAGACCGCCGGGAAAGCGGAGCGCATGAGCATTGCCGCGGCCGTGGGCATAGCGCTCGGCCTTTTCATCGGGCCGGTGGTGTTCTCATGCCTGATGCTGGGCATCTGGAACGCGGTGTTGGACAGCAACGGAGGCAAGCATGATCACCACGACGTTGGAAACCAGGGTGTCGGGTCTGCAGGACAGGCTGAGAGCAGCCAAGCTCAGCACGGATGACATGCTGGCCTTCCAGAAGGTCGCGGACGTGCTGGACAACGGCCATGGCGGCATCGACCTCGACGACCTGATCGCGCTGTCGTTTGTGGTGGAGGATGAGGATTGAGGGGGCGGAGGCGGGACGCGGCCGGCCTGGTCGAGGTCACCCCAAGGCTCGCTCAGCGCCGGTGGCGGTTTCGTAGAATGCCCGCAAGACAATCTCAGCATCCCATGGCATCGACCAGCCTGTTAGCATCAACGTGGCTTGGCTTCGATCTCCCATCAGCCGTACAAGGCCAAAAACGGTCTGCGAAAACGGCCCTTTCTCTGGATTGCTCTCGAAAATGAACTGAATCTCATCGCGGATCACAGTCACTGCCTCAAGTGAGGCGTCTTGCAGAGCAAGGAGCGACACGCTTGGATCTGGCTCGTTGGTCATGATGACGCAAGAGTGTCCTAATGAGGTCCTATACTTATCAGAACGCTATCAGCGCTGCGGGTATTGAATCGAAAGACGAGTCTTAAGCGAATTAACTCAGTCCGGGGTTCAGTGCCATACGGAGCGAGAGCGTGGCTTGTCCCTGGTTTGCACGTTTCCAGCCGCGACGACGACAGCTTTTCCGGTTGAGATACTCAAGCAGACTTGTCCGCTTGCGTCTCCGAAGCAAACAATCGTTTCGGCTTAAGCTCGACACCAATAATTCACGCGCCCCCTCACACCCCAGCGTCGGCTCGGTATTCACCTCCGGCGCCTCTTCCACTTCGTTCTCCACGCCCAGCACCTCGCCCTTGACCGGCAGCGCGCGGCCGATCCAGATCGGGTCAATCAGGCGGTCGCGCTTGGGGTCGTGGTGTTGGGATGGATGCGGATGCCCCGTGGTTCAGCATCAGCCAGGGAACCAGCGGGGCGGAATTTCGGTGGCGAAGGAGACCTGATCGTGCCGGCGGCCGGCTCGTCGCGCCAGTTGCCGAGGCGCAGGCGGGAAAGCCCGCCGTTCCGGCGGAGCCGGCGTCGTCCCGCCACGGCCCTCGCCAGCGGAGCGCACCTGTCGGCCGCCTCGCCCACCGAACCGCCTTTCCCGCAACAGTTGCACTCTCACCTGGAACCAACCTCCCTCTGGCGCGTAGTCTCGCCGTCGTCCCCAACGCACAGGCAAAGTCCCCATGGCCGTCCGCAGGAAACGCAGGAAGCACTCCGGCAGCGATCTCTGGCTGGCGCCGGCGGTGATCGGCATGCGGGTGCCGCTGCTGGTGCTGGATGCCATGAGCCACGCGCCTGATGGACGCGAGGCGCTGCTGGCTGTGCAGGAAAAGGCGCTTGCGGGAACGCAAGGGCTGTTCGCGGCACAGGCAAAGACGCTCGAGGCGGCGTTGCGCTTCTGGCCGGATGTTCTTTCCGGCAAAAGCCCGTCGCTTTGCGACGGAACGGTGGCGGTGGAAGCGACGGCGGCGGCCTTGTTGCCCGCGGCCAGGCAGGTGCGGCGCAATTTCGACCGGCTTTCGAAACGGCGCTGACCGCGCCGCCTGCCGCAGCCCTCACACCAAATTTTGTCGCGGCATGCGGATATTTTAGCAGCCTCGCGCGTTAGAGCGCCCATGGCGACCGGTCCCAACACAGCATCCTGGCCTTCGGGCAATGGCGAGGTCGCCGGATTGATCCGCGACTGTTCCTGGGATTCCAGCCCGCTTGGCCCGCCGCAGACGTGGACGCCCAGCCTTCGCACCACGGTCGACCTGATGCTCGCGGCCGAAGCGCAGATCGTGCTGTTCTGCGGGCCGGATTTCGTGGCGCTCTACAACGACGCCTATGCGCCGACCATCGGCGACAAGCATCCGCGCGCGCTGGGCCGGCCGGCGCGGGAGAACTGGGCGGAGCTGTGGGACGACCTCGAGCCGCTGCTCAGCGGCGTGCTCACCACCGGCGAGACGTTCTCGGCCAGGGACCGGCCCTTCTACATCGAGCGTTCGGGCGGGGTGGGCGAGACGGTGTATTTCGACGTTTCCTACTCGGCGGTGCGGGCGCAGGACGGCTCGGTCGAGGCGGTGCTGTGCATCGTCTCGGAGACCACGGCGCGGGTGCTTGCGGCGGCCAGGCTACGCGAGAGCGAGCAGCGGTTCCGCGCGCTGGTCAAAGCCAGTTCCGACGTCATCTACCGCATGAGCCCGGACTGGCAGGAGATGCATGAGCTTGACGGCCGCGGCTTCCTGCCGGCGGTGGAAGGGCCGATGATCCGCTGGCGCGACGCCCATCTCTTTCCCGAGGATATCCCGAGCGTCCAGGCCGCGATCGACCGGGCGATCGAGGAGCGCTCGGTGTTCGAGCTGGAGCACCGGGTGCGGCGCGCCGACGGCGGCGTCGGTTGGACGCTGTCGCGGGCGATCCCGATCCTCGACGATGACGGGGCGATCCTGGAATGGTTCGGCATGGCCGCCGACGTCACGGCAAGGCGCGCGAGCGAACAGCATATCCAGCTTTTGATGCGCGAGGTGAACCACCGCGTGAAGAACCAGTATGCGGTGATCCTGTCGATGATCCGCGAGACCGCCAAGCGGGCGAACGACCCGCGCCTGTTCGAGCACCAGATCCGCGAGCGCATCATGGCGCTGTCGCGCTCGCACGACCTGCTGGTGGTCAACGACTGGCGCGGCGCCGGCATGTCCGACCTGGTGCGCGAGCACCTGAAGCCCTTCGCGCATGACGAGCGCGTGGAGCTGTCGGGACCGGACCTGACGCTGCGCCTCAACGCGGTCCAGAACATCGGCATGGCGCTGCATGAGCTCGGCACCAACGCCACCAAATATGGCGCGCTTTCGGCCGATAGAGGCACGGTGCGGGTGAGCTGGCGGGTGCCTACGGACGCCGAGGAGCCCAGGGAGTTCGAGCTGGTCTGGGAAGAGCGCACGTCGCGGGCCGCGGAGCCGCCCGAGGACGAGCCGCATCTGGGCTTCGGCAGCGTCGTGCTGCAGCGCGTCGTGCCCACCAGCCTCTCCGGCTGCGCCTCGCTGGAGCGCCAGCCCGGCTTCGTGCGCTGGACGCTCTCGGCGCCGCTGGACAATGTGGTCGTGGACGAGGCCGGAAGGCTGGACGATCTCGTCGAGGACGAGGCGCGGGCCTGACGAGAAGACAACCGGCATTGAACGCTGCCTCGTCCGATGTGCGGCTCGACGGGCATGCGGCATGGCTTATGCGATCGCGCCATATCGCGGCGCCGCTACTTTAGCTCACTTGAATATGCGGCGGACTCAGGTTCGCCGGGCCGGCGTCGGGACGCTGCTCCCAACAGGCAACAGGCGCCGGCCACCTGAAGCGCCGCTTGCGCGGCCGATGCGCCGGCGCGGCCGCTCGTTACACCCGGGCGCCTGCCAGAGCGTTTCACCGTTTCAAGGAAACGGCGAACCGCTCTGTCTCCTTGCTTTTACGCAATTCCTGGCGGAAGGCTACGGTGAAGGCGCCGAGCCTAACCGCCTTTCCTAGAATGCTCTATTCGCGGCTGTCGGCGAGGTCGTTCGAGGTGAGCGGGTTCATGCGCCCCAGCGTTCCGTCCTTCATGACGAACTGGTGCCACATCGCGATCAGGGCATGGGCACCAGCCAGCCACAGGATCAGCGTGCCGCCGGTTCCATGCAGGTCGGCGATCAGGCCCGGCGCGCCCTGCACGGGCGCGGCGAGCGCTGGCAGGTCCACCCCCAGTAAGGAGACCTGGATGCCGAGGCGCGAGGCGGCATACCAGCCGCTGAGCGGCAGCGCGATGAGGAACAGATAGAGCACCGTGTGTCCGGCGCGCGCGGCAAGGTCCATCCAGCGGCTCTGCGGGTCCTCGACGCGGGGCGCAGCGCCCAGCCAGCGCGCCAGCAGGCGCGGCACGACCAGCAGCAGCACGGCCAGGCCCAGGGTGAAATGCAGGTAGGGCGGGTCGGCGCGCGCATGGCGCCCGCCCTCGGCGGTGAACCAGGCGAGGACGACCAGCAGGGCCGTAAGCCAGTGGATCACGATTGTAATCTGTGTATAGCGCCGCATCGGCTTGCTCCATCTGTAAGGCTCGCGCGCACCCCGAGACGGGGAACGCCACGGTGTCATCGCGCAAACGCCGATATGTCCCACGGGCGACCAGGCAGGCGCCCGCGGTTGCCCCCATCCGGGGCGCGTTCAGGCGATGTCGGCCGGCGCGGCTTTGCGCTTGCGTCCGGTGATCATCGCGCGAACAAGGTTTTCATTATGGCGAAGGCTTGCAAGAGCCACGCCGCCGATATGGACGAACACCAGCGCCAGCAGGCCGTGCGCCGCCAGGCTGTGCGCGTCCTCCACCCAGGAGACGCCGAAATACGCGTCCGTCGTCTCCATCCACCCGGTCACCGCCACGAACACCATCATGGCCATCAGCACGATCACCATAGCGCCGCCCGCCGGGTTGTGGCCGACATAACGGGCCTCGCTGCCCCTGACTATGGCAACGAGATAGCGCAGCACCGTCGAGGGATGGCGCACGAATTGCGAGAAGCGCGCATAGGGCGTGCCCACGATGCCCCACACGAGCCGCATGGCGACAAGCGAGGCGGCGGCGTAGCCGGCCCAGTGGTGGATGTTCTCGGCGCTTTGCGGCGTGAACCAGGCGATTGCGAAGCTCAGCACCAGCGCCCAGTGGAAGCCGCGCACGACACGGTCCCAGACGCGCACCACGTCGCGAGACGGGTGCGCGTGGGCTTGTGCCGGCAGGGCTCGATCAGTTCTCGCCGGCTTCGGCATTGTCGAGCTTCTCGAGGGTCTCGGCATTGTAGGCGGCGTTGACCTTCTTGCCGCCCTTGTCGACCGCATAGACCTCGTAGCAGCCCTTCTCGGTCTTGATCTGGCGCACGGTGAGGCCCTCGCCCTTCAACTGCGCCTCGAGCGTCGCCTTGGGCTGGAACTTCGATTTCGCGGCGGTGCTGCAGGTGCCGGCCGCCAGGGCCGGTCCGGCGATCACGCCCGCGAGGGCGGCGATAACGAGAGTGCGATACATGGGATCTCCATCTGGTTGGGAGGTTGCGATGCGGCTGAGGCTTCAGCCGACAGGCCGTGACGGCGTGCGCGCGTCACTGGCGAGGCATAGCGAATCCAACCTGACAACCGACTGACAGCCGTCCCGGAAAATGGCCGGCGCGGAGAAACGGGCGGCGGGCTCGATACCGCCAATTTTGCGGCTAAGCCGACGGAACGCGGAAGGGCTCCTACAGGTCAAGCGTCGGGTCGGTGTTCACCTCCAGCGCCGCTTCCGCCTCGTGATCCGCGTCGGGCAGGACCTCGCCATGCAACGCCAGCGGGCGACCGATCCAGATCGGGTCAACGAGGTGGTCACGCCTGGCATTGGCGGTGTTGGGATGGATGAGGATGCTCAGGCCGCCATGGTTCAGCATCAGCCACGGAACCAGCGTGCCGAAAAGGCCGGTCGCGAAGGAGACCTGGTACATGACCTGGTCATGCGGGCCGACCTTCTTGTCATGCCAGTTGCCCAGGCGCACCCGGAAACGTTCGCCGATCCGCTCGCGCAGCCACTCGGCGTGCCGGCGCTCGGCCGCGCCATCGAAATAGATATGGGCGTGATAGCTGGCGATCTCCGCCAGCGATCTGACGTCGTTCATCGCGATGCTCCCCTCCCCAATGTTCCATCCTGTCGTGCCTGGCGAGACTGTAGCCGAGGTGGGCGGGCTTTGTCTGCATGCGGATGCCGGGCCAAGTGTATCCCACCCCGAGGACAATCGCGGACGCTGGCGCTGCCCGCTCCGTCCCGACGCAGGCCGCTCGCGACAATGTGTATGGCAGCTATTTCAGTCTTCGCTTATCAACAGCCAAGCATGCCATCCATGGTTCCCGGACAGCCCCGTCCTGGGAACAAGACGTCTTTGAGAATGAGGCAAGGGATGGAGGGGGAGCGGCGACGGAACGGGCTTTGAGACGCCTCAGGCGTGGCTGTTGGCGCCCGGAGACGGGCGGCAAGGCACGCTGAAGCGGGCGCGTTCCGGCATGTTCGAAGCGGGCAAATCAAGACGGACCACCGAGCGGGCCGGCGGAAACGGCGCGCTCAACATCAACACGCAAATCCGGGGCTCCTTCCCAGGCTCGCGTGATCGGCCTGCTTAGCTCTTTCCTCGGTCTTGAGTGTGTTTTGGCGGTTTCCAGCGGGGTTTGGCATGTCGCATCTTCTGTTTGTGCTCGCGCTCGGCTTCGTCGCCTGGCAGTGGTTCGCCAAAGGGCGAAGCGGGGAAAAAAGCGCTCGACGGGAGGGTCGGCGCGCGGAAGGCGGCCGGCGCCCCGCGCCGCGGGCCGTGTCTTCCGACGACGGCGACGCCGACGGCAACGAGATCGCCGATGTCGCCAAGGTGGTTTCGAGCTTCCTCGGCGAGAAAGGTTTTCTGGGCGAAAAAGGCCTGCTTGGCGAAGCCCTGCTCGGCGAGACAGGGCGAGAGATGCTCGGCAATGCCGTCAGCCGCGCCTTGCAGGAGTCCGGCGTCGCCACCGAGATCGAGCGCAGGACGGCCGAGGCGCTGAAGCCGCTCAGGCAGGCGGCGGCGGCCAGGCAAACGGCAGGGCGGCAGGCGAAGCCGGCGCAGGCCCAGGGCAAGCAGCGGGCGAAATATCTGCTCGACGGCGACAATGGCTTCCGGCAGCGGACGGACCGCACCGCGCGGCTCGAACAATCCTTCAGGGGCAAGGGCCTCTGCTCGCCGCGCTAGCGCGGCTCCCATCTCGAATCATCTATCCGCTACAACTCTCTGTTTTCACATCGTTAATCCATGAGGCACGCGCAAGGCGCGCCTCCAACCAAGCGAGGGAAAGAAAATGGCAATCACCAGACAGGTCATCACGTCTCTGCAGCGCGACGGCACGGATGCGCTGGGCACCAGGACGGTGGCGATGAAGATCGTCGACGAGAGCATCGTCTCAGGCTCGCTGCTCACCGTCGAGAGCAACCATTTCTGCATCCTGAAGTCGCGCGGCGCGGTGCTGAACGTCTATGAGACCGGGCAATACGCGCTGCAGACGCCGGACAAGCCCCTGGTCGGGTCGGTGGTGCAAGGCTTCTTCGGCGGCTCGTCGCCCTGGGTCTATGAGGTCATCTACATCAACCGCTCGAAGCTTCTGGTGCGCAACGAGGGCGTGGCGACCAGCGCCGAGATGGCGGAGATGGCCTATGTCGTGGACTACTACATCCACATCGACAGTAAGGAAGAGGCGCTCGACCTCATCACCCACATGCCCTTCGCCGGCGCCGTGATCGACACCAAGGAGATCGCCGACTATGCCGGCCCGGCCATCGAGCAGGCGATCAACCAGATCATCCAGGTCACCAAGATGGAGAACATCAACGAACGCATAGGCGACGTGCGCGAGGCGGTGAAGGCGCATCTCACCGATTTCCTGAAGGTCTACGGCATCATGCTCAACGACCTCAAGGTGCTGATCATGCCGCGCGACGAGCGCATGCGCGAGTTGATCTCGCTGCAGGCGATCGGCTTAAGCCCCATCGAGGCGGTGCGCTATTACCTGGCGCTGCGCATGGCCGACAAAGGCCTGGTGTCGGCGCCAAACGCCGCCGCCGGCGTGCCGTTCCAGATCGGCGGCCAGCCCACCGGCTTCTATCCCCTAGGCGACGAAGTGGGCGCGACGCGATGAGCCGTTTCTACGAGGCCGGACCGCTGGCGCAGGTCGGGATCAACCTGTTCTACGGCTATGGCTACAATTTCTACCGGCTGGAAAACCAGCTCCGGGCCGACGACCAGCGGGTGCGCCAGATGGCGTGCTCGCTGCTCAGCCGCGCGCGGGCGGGGCTCGACGCGGCCGAGAGCCGCTACCGGCGCGAGAACATCGCGCCGCCGACAAGGGCCAATCCCTTCCCCGACCCGGCCGTCGTCGCCAACGCCCAGGCGCTGGAGCGACTGGGACGCGAGGTGGGCGGGCTGGAAGGGCTGATCCGCCACCAGCCGGTGCCGGAGAACGATCGCATGGCGCAGCGCTACCGGTCGGAAGGGACGACGCTCGCCACGCTCGCCGAAAAGGACGCGGTGCTGGTCGGACAGGCGGAGCTCTTACGCTCTCTCGTCGAGGGCGCGGCTAGCGACGCGATCCTGGCCAACAAAAGCGAGATAGAGACCGGCATCGCTGCCATCGCAACCACATTGCGCGACCGGCAGACCTTCCTGCTGTGAGGCCGGCGCGGCCCGGCCCGGCGCGCGGCGCTGGGACGGGCCGCGTGAAGTACCATCCGCGATTGCGCGCGACCAGGGATGTCCCGTCGCCTTGTCATCACCGCCCCGCGCCGCCATTCGCCCCGCTCCCC
>SAPZ01000021.1:0-59639 GCA_004020875.1 Mesorhizobium sp. | reverse complement strand
CGACATCGCTCACCAGCCGCGCGCCGCCCTGGCGCCGCTCCAGCGTGATCTTTCGCGTATGAAAAGCCTCCAGCTCGGCGCGGTGGGCGACGCTGATGATGGTGACCCTGGGCAGTTCCTTGATCACGGTCTGCATCATCTTGTCCTGGCTCTTCTCGTCCAGAGCCGAGGTCGCCTCGTCAAGCACGACGATGTCCGGCGCATGCAGCAGAAGGCGCGCGAAGGCCAGGCGCTGCTTTTCGCCGCCGGACAGCGTCTGGTCCCAAGGCGCCTCCTCCTCCAGCCGGTCTTTCAAATAGCCGAGGCCGACCTTGTCGAGGGCAGCAGCGATCTCGGCCTTCTTCCAGTTGTCGGCGGCGGCCGGATAGGCGGTGGCGCGGCGCAGCGTGCCGGACGGGATATAGGGGCGCTGCGGCAGCATGAAGAGCCGTTTGCCCGGGTGGAAATCGACGCTGCCGCTCCCCCACGGCCAGAGGCCGGCGATAGCGCGCACCAGCGTCGACTTGCCGGTGCCGGATTCGCCCGAGACCAGCACGCGCTCGCCGGGCTGGATTTCCACCTCGGTCTCCTTCACCACCGAGGTGCCGTCGTCGAGGGTCACGGAGAGATTCCTGAGGCTGAGCATGGCGCCGTCCTCGGTCTCGCCGCGCTGGATGCGGCCCAGCTTGTCGTTCTCTTCGGCCCGCTCCAGGCCGTCGAGCGACATCATCAGCGAGGCGATGCGGCGGGCCGAGGCGTTCCAGTCGGCGAGCCGGGGATAATTGTCGACCAACCAGCCGAACGCGCCCTGCACGAGGGCGAAAGCGGAAGCCGCCTGCATGACCTGTCCAAGGCTCATCGAGCCGTCGAGGAATTTCGGCGCGCATAAAAGCACCGGCACCACCGGCGCGAACAGGCTGGAGCCCTGGGACACGAGCGTGGTGCGCATGTGCTGCCCGGTGAGGCGCGCCCAGCGACCGAGCACGGCGGCGAAGGACCGGAAGATGCCGGCGTTCTCCTCCTCCTCGCCGCCCAGCAGCGCGATGCTCTCGCCGTTCTCGCGCACGCGCGTCAGCACGTAGCGGAACTCGGCTTCCGTCTGGTTCTTCTGCTCGGAAAGCTCGACGAAATGGCGGCCGATGAAGAACATCGAGGTCGAGGTGATGGCGGCATAGATGACGGCGGTGACGACGAGGAAGCCGGGCACGGTGATGACCGAGCCGCCCAGCGAAAAACTCAGCGCGCCGCCTATGGTCCAAAGCACCACGATGAAGGTCGAGGCCGACAGGAAGGCATTGAGGACACCGGCGACGAAGTCGACCGGCGATTCCGTGGCGATCCGCAGATCCTCGGTCAGGCGGGCCTCGGGATTGGCATGGTCGCCTTTGACGAGATTGAGCTGGTAGTAGCGGCCGCTGGCCAGCCAGCGCTGGATGACCGCCGTGGTCAGCCAGGAGCGCCAGCGCCGCTGCATGGTCATGCGGATGTAGACCTGGGCGACCACCAGGCTGATGCTGCCGGCGACCAGCGGCAGGAAGATGGCGCTCAGCCAATAGACGGTGTGGGCGTCGCGCTGCTCTATGGCGTCGAAGATCGCGCGGTTCCAACGGTTGATGCCGTATTGAAAACCGACATTGACGCAGATCAGCGTGAGCAGCCCGATCGTCAGTGGCCAGGCGAGCCTGTCGCCATGCAAACCCCAATAGCCACGGCCGCTGATCCAGAAGCGCCGCAGAAGATACTTCTTGCGCGCCCGCTCGGCCTCTTCGGGCGAAAGCGCGGGACCGGGCTCGGCGGCTTCGGGCGGCGGTGTCCCGGCATGGCCGATGGCCTCCGGCGCGGCATCGGCCGGCGCTTTCTGCTCGGACGCCTTGGGCTCGCCATCGCGCGGCCTGGATGGCTTCTCCTGCCGCGGCTTCGGCTCCCCGGCCCGCTTTTGCGGGGGCGATTGACGGACCGCACGCGGAGCGGCGGCGCCTGCGGGCGTCGGTTTGGCTTTGGCCTTGGGCATCGCCGCACAACGGCCCAAAAATCAAAAGGTTTCATGCCGGCCGCCCTGGCCAATCGCATAGGGCGCTCCCGCCCCGTGTGCCGCTACCCTGCCCTTTCGCGGCTGGTGCCCAGCCGGATCCCGAGAATGGCCTGTCAGGCGGCGTTGCCGCTGCGGGAACCGCGCAGCGGCTCGAAAAGCGCCCCGGCCGCGGAATCGCCGGCCGCGTCGAAGGCGAGCGCGTCCTGCATCGGCAGTGCTGGCGAGAACAGATAGCCCTGCGCGATCATGCAGCCCAGCGAGCGCAGGATCATGCGGTCGGCGTCGGTCTCGACGCCCTCGGCCATCACCTCTATCCCCAGCGTGCGGCCAAGGCCGATCACCGCCTCGACCACGGCCTGATCCTCGACGGATTTCGCGAGGTCGCGTACGAAATCCTTGTCGATCTTGATCTTGCGGATGCGGCTGTCCTTCAGCGACACCAGGGTCGAGAAGCCGGTGCCAAAATCGTCGAGAACGATCGATATGCCCGCATCCGCCAGCCGACCGACCTTTTGGTCGACCCTGCCGCGGTCGACCGGCGCCTCCTCGGTGATCTCGATCTCGAGCATGGCGGCGGGTACGTCCTTGGTCCCCAGCCCTTGGAGGATGATGTCGTCGACATTGCCGGCCTCGAGCTCGCGCGGCGACAGGTTCATCGCGACCCGGACATCGCGCCGCCCGTCCTTCACCAACTCGCCGATCATGGCGCAGCAATTGAGGAACACCGTTTCGGTCAGCAGCGAAAGCAGACCGGTCTCGCGCGCGGCGGTGACGATCTCGGGCGGCGAGATGGCGCCATGGACGTCGTGTTGCCAGCGCAGCAGCGCCTCGAAGCCGACGACCGCGCTGGTGTCGAGCCTCACCAGCGGCTGGAACCAGCAGCACAGCGCGCCCGTCTCTATGGCCCCGCGCAGGTCGCGCTCGATGCGGTTCCTGCGCTCCAGCGCGCCGTCGAGATCCGCGTCGAACAGGCAGTATTCGTTCCTGCCGCCGCGTTTGGCCGCATAGAGCGCGAAATCCGCCTTGAGCAGCATCTCGGTCACTCGCGGCTTGTCCGACTGATAGATGCCGATCGAGGCGCCGACGCGCACCGAATTCAGCTCCGGGTCCGGATTCGCGATCGCCGCAATGATGCTTGACGCAAGCTCGCCGACAGCCTGCCGCGATCTGCAGGCGGAGAAGAGCAGCACGAACTCGTCTCCGCCGATGCGCGCGATCGTCGCCCCTTGCGGGGCGTGGTCCTCGATCCTGCGCGCCACCTTGACCAGCAGGCCGTCGCCGATGTTGTGGCCATAGGTGTCGTTGACGGATTTGAAGCCGTCGAGGTCGATAAGCATGGCTGCGAACGGGCCGTCGGAAGGGCCGAGCCCGGCGATTGCCTGCTCCAGCCCGTGGCGGTTGAGCAGGCCCGTCAGCGGGTCGCGCCTGGAGTTGCGTTCCATCTCGGCGGCGAACTCGCGCGCTTCGTATTTGAGGCGGCTCGTCTCGCCGAAACGGGATTGCCCCAGCAGCGCGCTTCTGATCATGCCGCCGAGGAAAAGCAGGATGGTGAAGCCCAGCACGGAGTTCTCGACCCCGCCTTGCGCCAGCACGCAGGCGGCCGCGGTGAGAAGCGGCAGCGTGATGAAGTTGATCGAAGCCGGCGCGTAGCAGGCGCCGTATGTGACCGAACCGGCCGAAATGCCGGCAAGCACGATGAGATAGAGCGGCGCCTGGGCGGTGGTGTATCCGTCGCTCACCAGCGCCAGGAACGACCAGGCGACACCCGACGCCAGCGCAAGCAGGCCATAGAGGGAAAGCCGGGCGCCGACCGCCTCCGGCCGCTCGTCGGGCGCGCCCGACCGGGGAACCGCGAGCACCAGGCGTGCGCCATTGACCAGGGCGATCACGGCAAACCACGCCACCGCGGCAAGGCCGCCGCCGGACAGGAGCTGCACCGCCAGGATCAGGGCCGAGAGCACCGTGCCGACGGGCATCGAAACGAAGACGCCCTTGCTCAGATCGGCGAGCTGATCGCGCAGGATGCCGGCGGCTACGGCTTCGCTCCTACCCTCAGAAGAGGGACCCGCCACCAGCCGCTCGTCATGCCTTTTCATGTCCCTAGTGAGTAGGCGAGCGGAATGAAAATCGTGTTAAGGATTTCAGCGGTTTACGGTGCATTTCCTGATTAAGCGCGGAGTTGCTCTCAGGGCGGAGCGTCAGTGTGAACACGCTCGTCGGGCTGCTAACCGATCTCGACGAGGCTTACGCCGAATATCAGCACCTGCCGCGGACCAAGCCTGACGTATGACATGGTCTATCCTGCCGGAGGATCGGGCTGGGTCTCGATATAGCGGGCCACGAACGGGAATTCCCGGTGGGCCACAGGAATTGATGGCCATGGCCCGGCGCGGGAAAGACCCTATTGTGTTTGGGTGACAAGCAAGGCAGACGGAGCCCGCTATGGCGCTTACCAATCGAGACATCGTCGAGCTGACCGAATGGCGGCGCAAGCTGCACCGGCAGCCGGAGATATCCAACGAGGAAGAAAAGACCGCCAGGGAAGTGGTGGACTTCCTCACCGATACGGGACCGGACAAGGTGCTGACGGGGCTCGGCGGCCATGGCGTGGCGGCGGTCTATGACAGCGGCAAGGCCGGACCGACGGTGCTGTTCCGCTCGGAGCTCGACGCGCTGCCGATCGAGGAGCTTTCGGGCGCCGAGCATTCTTCGCAGGTACCGGGCAAGTCGCATATGTGCGGGCATGACGGGCACACCGCGATCCTGGCCGCGCTCGGCCGCCAGTTCGGGCGCGACCGGCCGGCGCGCGGGCGCGTCGTGCTGATGTTCCAGCCAGCCGAGGAGACCGGCAACGGCGCGGCCGGTGTCGTCGCCGATCCGCGCTTTGGTGAAATCCAACCGGACTTCGCGTTTTCGCTCCACAATCTGCCAGGCGTGCCGTTCGGCGAGGTGCGGCTCAAGGCCGGCACCGTCAACTGCGCCTCGCGTGGCATGCGCATCGTGCTTGAAGGCAAGACCGCGCATTCCTCGATGCCGGAAACCGGCACCTCGCCGATGCCGGCGGTGAGCCAGTTGATGCCGGCGCTGCCCGCGCTCGGGCGCGGCACCTTCGCCGACGACGATTTCAGCATGGTGACCGTCACCCATTGTTCGATGGGCGAAGCCGTGTTCGGCATCGCGCCGGGCTATGCGGAAGTGTGGGCGACGCTGCGCACAAGGCGTGACGAGCGCATGGCCGAACTCGTCGCCTCGGCCGAAGCGCTCGCGGCAGAAATCGCCGCCAGGCATGGGCTCTCGGTGCGCTTCGACTATCACGAGATCTTCGTCGCCAGCGTCAACGCGTCGGATGCGGTCGAGCATCTCGCCCGCGCGCTCGACGAGGAAGGTGTTGCGCGCAGCGAGGCGGCGTTGCCGATGCGCGCCTCGGAGGATTTCGGCATTTTCGGCCACAGCGCCAAGTCGGCGATGTTCTTCCTCGGCGCCGGCGAGCGCCATCCGTCGCTGCACAATCCCGACTATGATTTCCCCGACGACCTGATCCCGATCGGCTCTCGGATCTTCATGCGCACGGCGCGCAATCTGCTTGGCTGATCGAACGCCCACAATGGTTCGTTCGGTCGACGTCGATTTCTTCGCCCGCGACGCGGTCGCGGTGGCGCGCGAATTGATCGGCGCCACGTTTGCGCTCTCCGGTGTCGGCGGCATCATCGTGGAGACCGAGGCCTACCGGCCAGACGATCCCGCCTCGCACGCCTATCGCGGGCGCACGCCGCGCAACGCGCCGATGTATGGCGCGCCCGGCACGGCCTATGTGTACCGTTCCTATGGCCTGCACTGGTGCCTGAACGCGGTGTGCCTGCCGGGCAGCGCCGTGCTGATCCGTGCGATCCAGCCGCAATCGGGCATCGCCGAGATGCACAGCCGGCGCGGCGTAGCTGACGAGCGGCTGCTCTGCTCCGGTCCCGGCAAGCTCTGCCAGGCGCTCGGCATCGACGGCTCGCACAATCGGCTGCCGCTCTCCGCGCCGCCTTTCGAGTTCGCGCCATCGCGAACCGATCCGGCCGCCATCGTCAGCGGCCGCCGGATCGGCCTGACCAAGGCGGTGGAATTCGAGTGGCGGTTCGGGCTTGGCGGGTCGGCCTATCTCAGCCGCAGGTTCTGATCCTGTTTGTCCTCTTCCGCCTCGGTGGATCAATCGCGGTCGGCCCGCGTTGAGGTCAGTGATCGAGGAGCAGATAATGGCGACCGACAAATACGAACGCATCCAGCGCCGCGCTTACGAGATCTGGAAGCACAGCGGCGAAGGCCACGGCCAGCACGAGGAGCACTGGCGTCAAGCGCGCGAAGAGATTGAGCGCGAGGACAAAGGCTTCGGGGAACAGCCGGGCGCCGCGATGCCCGGAGCGGTGACGATCCCGGTCGGCCAACCGGATCCCTTGGCAGCCGAGGCGCTGGCGCGCAAAGCAACGAGCAACCGGCCTGAGGGGCCCGCGGACGATCCGGCACGGACGAAACGCAGCCGCCGCAAAGGCTGAGCCGTCATCGTCATCGATGTCGGTCGCGCGCTGGAGGAAGCTGCGCCACCGCCGGGACTGCTGGGCACGTCGATCGTCGAGCGTCGCGACCGGTGAGCCGCCGCGACGCTCTGCTCAGTTGGGCTGCGAAGGCATCATCCACTCCTCGGCGGCCCGCGCCGCGGCAAGCTCGAATGCGTCGGGCGCCAGAATGCCGCGCGCAGCGGCGAAGGCCTCGAAAGCGACGCGAACGGCGTCGGCCTCGCATTCGCCGCCGAGAGCGGCCTGACATAAGGCCAATGTCGCGGCGTGGCTGGGACTGCGGCTGCCCGTCCATTCGTCGAGAAACTGGTAAGCCTCGATGACCGAGTCGATCTCGTGGGGAAAGCCGAGACCGACGAAAACAGCGACGGGCCTGGAAAAGCGCATGGCGGGCATGGACTGACTCCTGTAGTGGGGTGCTTGCACAACGCGCGCCGCCAAGCAGGGTTGCAGCCCGCAAACGATTATCCGGCTTTGGACCGCGAAGCCCCTGCCCCCGCCCTTCCGCTCAGACCTCCATGCTGTCGAAAATGAAGATCTGAACGCCCGACTCATCCGGCGCGTAGAGCCGGCGGTCCGCGCCGGCCGCTTTTCCCTCGGGGCTGGCGAAGCCCTTCTTCATCCCCTCGAGATCGTCGAAATGCAGTGTCCCGACCAGGTAAACATCCTGCGGTCCGGCCAGCACGGTGATCGGCCCCCGGCTTACTTCGTATTTCCTCAGGCCCGGGATCTTCTTGGCCAGCGGTATATGCGTTTCGAAATAGTGCCTGTCGAACGCTTCCGCGTCGGCCGGCTGCTTGTAGATGACGACCATTCCAGCCATTGCGGCTCTCCTTTTCGTTGCGGACGACCAAGGACGAAGCGGCGGGTGGAAACGGAACGAGGTGTTGAAAGAATTTCTGGAACGCCTCGACGGCCGGCGACAGCAGTTGTCCGGCTCTCCTTTTTGCCGCCATCTCGCTTGTGGGAAGAAGCATTCTGTGGTCTTTCCCGCCTAAATTAGCGAGGACTCAAGGATGAGAAATGCGGTGATCGCCGCGCTCTGCGCGGGTGTGGCTGGATGCGTGTCATCTCCGGCCGACTACGGCGCCTCGCTATCGCAGCAGGATCCGAAATGGGCATCGCCGGGATGCCAGCAGGCGCGCACCGCTGCCGCCGACTATGCGCAGCGCGAGAAGGACCATCCCGGCTGGGGATTCGGCGTGCTGCTTGGGCCCTACAGCATGGGGATGGTTGCGGCGGTGAAGGAGCATGAAAAGCAGCAGCGGCGGCTGCTCGCCCGTCAGACGCACCTGCAATGCTCAAGTCTGCCGCTACCGAAGGAATTGGATTTTGATCCGGCAATCTATGCGCCGAAGAAGGAGCATTATCCGTAAGCGGACCGCCGCGTTGCGGTTCAGGCCGCCAACTTGCTCCACGCTGTCAAAAGTGGACCGTCGCTCCCATAGACCGGATCCTTGTCGGGTCGTCGGACCTCCGGGATAGTGCGCAGCGCCTCGGCATGCTGCTTTGGGCTGCGGCACAGATCATATGTGCCGAACGGCGGATAGGCGCCGACTACCAGGAGATCGGCCGAGCCGGACAGGCGCTGGTGGCCAGTGCCGGCCGGCAGGACCGCCACGTCGCCCGCCTTCACCTCGAGCACCTTGCCCTTGTCGCCGCCGAAGCGGACCTCGGCGGCGCCGCGCGCGATGCCCAGTACCTCGTGGATGCGCGAATGATAATGGACGAAGTTGTAGATGCCGTTGCGCCAGCTGTCACCCCAGCCATTGGCGGCGAAAATATCCTCGAAGATGGCCCCCGGATCGATATTGTCCGGCAGTGGCACCGCGCCCGGATAGACAAGCATCGGCCAGCGCGGGTGATTGGGCACCAGCCCGTCATCGGCGAAGCGAAAGGAAAGAGGCTCCTGCTTTTTGACCTGTTGCGCCATGCTCACCTTCCTGCAACCTCTCGACCATCGGGTCTAACGGTTTTCCGCGCGTTCTGCTCCAATCACCCGGGGAGATCACAATGACCGCATTTCGCGTTTCGACAACCGGCTTGCTCGCGTTCGCGCTTTTGTCCGCCCTTGCGTTCGTCGCCGCAGGTAGCGCCAAGGCGGCCAAAGCCGCGCCTGCAGAAGATCTCTACAAGCTTTGCCGTCAGGTGCGTAGCGCCCCTGCGGCATAATCTCTTTTCTCGCAGCTCAGGCTTGATGTCCGGCACCGATCAGGCCGGAGCATGTGCAGCACAGCCACCGCGGTCAGCGCGGAAGCAGCCGGGAGACCTTGAGGCGCGGCGCGAAGAAGCAGCGCAGATAGGGCTGGTTGGTGATGACGTATCTGTTCTCGCAGATATGGTATCGGCCGTCCGGGGATTCCTGCACGCGCTCTCGCGGGATGTTGAAACCATCGGGCAGATAGACGTAGCCGCCGTCGGCCCTGGATTGCACCGACGACTCCGGTATGGGGCGGCAATCCGTGCCGCCGCAGCATTTGAAGTTCGTTATCGGATCGACCCTGTTTTGGTACCAGTCGTGGGCGTTGGCGCCTGTCGCGGCGCCAAGGCAAATGGCGGTGACGATGACCCTTCGCATGGCATTCCTCGGCGAGGTGGAGGCGCTGCTCATTCGAGCGTCATGTATATGAGCGTTGCGCCGGAAACGCTACGTTCAGCGAGGGTCTGGCGGCGAAGCCGGCACTGATGGACGGCGATGGCGGAGCCGGATCCTCGGACAGAGGCCCGGCCTTTCCGATCAGACCAGCCGCTGCCCGCCATCGATATGGACGGTCTCGCCGGTCATGAACTCGTTCCGCATCAGATAGAGATAGGCCGGCGCGATGTCGGCGGGCTTGGCGATCCTGCCGGCCGGGATGCGACCGCCCATCTGCTCGAAATAGCCTGTCTTGGCCTCGCCGACGATCTCGTCCCACATTTCGGTGTCGACCCAGCCGGGCGAGACGATGTTGACGCGGGTTGGCGCGAGCTCCAGCGCCAGCGCGCGGGCGAAATAGCTGAAGGAACCGGCGACCGCCGCGACCACCGCGCCGCCCGGAACCGGCGGGCGGTCCTTGTTGATGCCGGAGGTGAAGATCATCGAGCCGCCCTTGTTCAATTTGCGCACAGCATGCTTGGCAAGCATCACCGATCCGATCAGCTTGCCGTCGACGAAGCCGCGCACGAAATCCATGTCGGTCTCGCCGATCGGATAATTGGGCGGCGGCGTGCCGGCCGTCGCCACCAGATGATCGAAGGCGCCGGCTTGCTCGAACATGCGGGACACGTCCGCCTCTTTCGCCATGTCGGCGGCAATGCCTGTCACGTGTCCTGCCCCGAGCCGCTCTTCGGCGGCCTTCAGCTTGTCCTCGGAGCGGCCGACGATCACGACTTCCGCGCCGTGTTCCAGGGCGGCCGCAGCGACGCCGAAGCCGATGCCGGAGCTGCCGCCGACGACGATGATCTTCTTTCCTGTGAGAGTGGTCATGGGTTTTCTCCGTTTTACAGTAATGGGTTGGAATCAGGCGCGGCCGGCGTGGGCGGCGGCGATGTCCGCGAGGATGATCTTCTTCATCGAATACATCGCCTGGCGCGCCCGGTCGGCCTTTTCGCGGTCCGGATCGTTCATCAGCCGTAAGGCTTCGCCCGGGATGACCTGCCAGTAGACGCCGAACTTGTCCTTCAGCCAGCCGCACGGCTGTTCCGAGCCGCCGCCGGCGGTCAGCGCGTTCCAGAAATAGTCGGTCTCTTCCTGGTCCCCGGTCTCGATGTAGAGCGAGATGCGCTCGTTGAAAGGCGGCACGCCGCCGGCGTTGAGCGCCGTGAAACGTTGCCCTTCGAGCTCGAAGTCGAAGATCGCGTGCGGCTTGTCGGTGAACTCGATCGCTCCGAGCGCGCGGCTGTTCTTGAAGACCGAGAGATAGAAATCCCGCGCGGCTTCGGCATCGAGGTTGAACCAGAGGAAGGGATGAACGGTGGCCATTGCGTCCTCGCACGTTGGTGAGTTTTGATCACAAGTTCTGTGAGGATTTTTGGCTGGAAAAAGCTCGATGGACAAACCAAAGTTTGGCAAGTATTTGTTACCATAACTCACAAATGTCTTGGCCATGACCCGCAGACTGCCGCCACTCAACGCCTTGCCGGCCTTCGAGGCCGCCGCACGGCATTTGAATTTTTCCAGGGCCGCGGATGAGCTCAACCTCACGCATGGCGCGATCAGCCGGGCGATAAAACATCTGGAGGATCAACTCGGCGTGCAGCTCTTCGAGCGCGCGACGCGCTCGGTGCGGCTCACTCCGGTCGGCGAGCCCTATGCGGTCGCGGTGCGCGAGACGCTCGACCAGCTCGCGCTGGCGACGCAGACCGCAACCTCGCGCCACTCCGGCTCGACGCTCAACGTCAGCACCTCCGACGGCTTCGCCGGCAAGTGGCTCGTGCCGAGGCTCTATCGTTTTCACCGCGCGCATGGCGACATCGACGTACGCGTGTCGACCACCGGCCGGCTCACCAATTTCCGCGGCGACGGCATCGACGTCGCCATACGATATGGCGGCGGCCGCTATCACGGGCTGACGTCGGAATTCCTCACCGGCGAGGAAGTGTTTCCCGTCTGCAGCCCGAAGCTGTTGGAAGGGCCGCATCCGCTCAGGCACCCGCAAGACCTCAAGCACCACACGCTCATCCGCGACGGCTACCGCATCGACTGGGCGGCATGGCTGGCCAGCGCCGGCGTCGAAGGCGTCGACCCCAACAGCGGGCTCACCTTCGATTCCGCCACCTTCGCGGTGGAATCGGCCGTCCAGGGTGAAGGCGTGGTGCTCGGCCGCACCATGCTGGTTTCCGCCGACCTTGCCACCGGCAGGCTGGTGCGGCCGTTCGACCACGCGCTGAAGGCCGTCTCCAGCTTCTATCTGGTCTACCCCCCGGAAGCGATCCGCCAGCGCAAGGTGAAGGCATTTCGCGACTGGCTGTTTTCCGAGATCGGCCCGGGCTGACGTGGCCTCAGGAAACCTTCCTTCGGCTCCGCGGTTGATACCGATCCGAGAGAGGGTCATTCATGGCGAGACAAAGAACAGCGACGGTCAGACACGCCAGGCGGCCGCGCTCGCGTCCGCTGAAGGGCGAAGAAACGGAAGTGAAGCACGTCGTCGAGACGCAAGGGGTGTCGCCTGCGCAGGCGCGGGAACTTGTACGCCGCTATGGCAACGACTGGCGCAAGATCGAGGAAGCCGCCAAGACCTACAAGGGCGACGACTAAGGCTCGCCTGCCGACCTGAAGCAAATGTTCATAGCCCCGGATATCGACGCGAGCCGCAGCCCGTTTGGTCTCGGCTTTCGCCGTTTCGAGATTTTCCATCTCGACGTGGATCGGCGGCTGCGCCGCGGATTCGAGGAATTCAAAACGGAATTTCGGCATTCGTCTCCCCGTTTCCAGCGGCGGACGGTGCAGGCGCAATCGAGCCATGATCATCGCCGCCGCCATCGCGCTGCTCCTCCAGCACGGTCTCGGCGATGTATTCCTTGAGGTCGCCCACTTCCTCGCTGATCTCGTCAGGCCCTATGCCTTGGCTTTCGGCGTCGGCGATGCACTGATCGGCCAGTTCAGCGGCGACTATCTCGGGCGGCATCGAGACGCGGGGTTCGGTCTTATGCTCATTGATCCATTCCTCCACGAAGTGGGCGGTTTTGTTCACGAGCATGTCGGCCTCCGGCGAGGCTTCGGCTACGGGCTGTTCCAGCTTGATATCCATGCAAGAGCATCCTCGATGATCTTCTTCAACGCCGATTGGTCGCAAAGGATGCAGCGCTCGGCCGATGGTGAGCGGCGAGCCGGGGATCGGCTGACCAAGCGCCGGTCGGGGCTCGCGCATGTCGGCCGGGAACCTGAATCACGGTCGAACATTCTTGCTGTTGGGAGAAACTGACCGCAGGCGAAAGACGTGAAGGCTCAGGGCTTTAGAGCGCTGCTGGCCAGCGGAGCACTCGCTGCCGGGCGCAAGGCCGGCTATTGGCTCGACATCCTCAAATATGTCGCCGTGGCCGTCGCCGCCGCGATTGCCACGCTGGCCGCGGTAAACCTCACCCCGGAGCCGCGTGTCATCCGCACGATCGTTCCGCACCGTTTCGACGCCGCGGATCCGCAATTCGTGCAAAGCATGAGCAGCTATTCGCAAGGGCAGATGTTCGAGCAGAACGCCGTGCAAACCCTCGTCAACGGCGACGAGATTTTTCCGGCGATGCTGCAAGCGATTGGCGCGGCCCGATCCAGCGTCGACATGGAAACCTACATTTACTGGTCGGGCTCGGTCGGTTATCAGTTCGCCACGGCGCTGGCCGCGAAAGCCCGCGAAGGCATCGAGGTCCGAGTGCTGGTCGACTGGCTCGGCAGCCTGCCTTTCGACGAGAACCTGATCCACATCATGACGGGCGCCGGGGTGCGGTTCCAGCGCTACCGCCCCGTATACTGGTATACGCTTGACCGGGTGAACAATCGGACGCACCGCAAGCTGCTCATCGTGGACGGGCGGGTGGCGTTCACCGGCGGGGTCGGCATCGCGGACAACTGGCTGGGCAATGCGCGCAATCCGAACGAGTGGCGTGACACGCATTATCGGATTGAAGGACCTTCGGTGGGCGCCTTCCAGGCAGCCTTCGCCGAGAACTGGCTGGAGACCGCGGGCGAAACATTGCAAGGAGAGAAATTCTATCCGCCACCCGAACCCGCAGGCGCGCTTAGCGCCCAGCTGATCCTTTCATCGCAACCGAACGGCTCCGAGAACATGGAGCTGATGATGCTGGCCGCGATCGCCGCGGCCAAGGATCATCTGCGCATCGGCATGGCCTATTTCGTGCCGGACGAAATTGGGCTGCAGCAGATACTCGACGCCAGGAAGAGAGGCGTGGCCGTCGACGTCATCGTGCCCAATTCACTGACCGATGTGCCCATCGTGCGAAAGGGCTCGCGCCACTTCTGGGGAGAACTGCTGGAAGCGGGCGTGCGCATCTACGAGTTTCAGCCGACGATGTATCACCCCAAACTGCTCATTGTCGACGACGTCTGGGCAAGCTTCGGTTCCACCAATCTGGACGAGCGCTCTTTGCGCCTGAATGACGAAGCCAGCCTCAATGTCTACGGCAAGGATTTTGCGCACACGCAGATCGACTTGTTCAACGAGGACCTGAAACGGTCGAGGCAAATCAGCCTGGCGGAATGGCAGGCGCGCCCGCTGACCGAGAAAGTCACCGATTGGCTTGCGAGCAAGCTGCACACGCAGCTCTAGGTTCGGCGCGAAGAGTTTCGCGCTACGATTCACCTGGGTTAGGGCGGAATCATCAACAAACATCCAGGATGGTCGTGCCAGAACGTTGGGGTTGGCAGGCCCGGTCGGCGGTGGTTGTGTCACCAGCATGTCCGCCGGTCGGGCGTCCTTGGGCTGGGGCGCGGAGGAGGAGACATGCCGATTACGAGACTGTCGAAAGGCGCATTCCTGCCCGACGAGGTGAACTTTCTTGGCCGCGTCCTTGAACTCGGCGCCCATGTCAATGAAACCGAGGAGCAGCGCGAGCGACGAGCCTTGCGCATCATCGCGAACTACATGGCGGGGATCACCGACGAGCGGGAACTGGCGGAGCTGTCGCGAAGACCGCTGGGCAGATGACGCGCAGCGAAGCGGCCAGCCAAAGCGAGGCCGCGATGAAACTTTCGACGGTTTTCCCAGTTCGGTTGGAAGGAGGATTCTCGATATGACTGAACCTGGTGAAGGCAGTTCCCATGGTCGAATTGACGACAAGCAGCTCGTCATTCTGCTGAAGCAAAAAACCGGCATTTCCGACGCTCAGGCCAGGCGGCTGATAAAGGCTGTCGGGCGCGACCGGCCGTCGCTTTTGCGAGAAGCCCGGATCATAAGGGCGCGTGTTCAGACGTCCGCTTCAGGTCGTATGTGACCGGCGGAATGCAGCGCATGTTCTGCCGGCCTCCGCGACAGTGAAGGCGCTTCGCGGCTTGTGGTTTCAAAAACCGTGCCGAACCAGGCAGCGGCTCGTCGAAGTCCGTTGGCTTGCACGGGCATGCCGTTTGCGCGATGCTGAACGGTCATGACCACCCAGTATCTGGACCACAAATTGGAATGCCCGTTTTGCGGCGTCATCCGTTTGAACATTCCAGCCGATGCCCAACCCACAACACCGATCCATTGCGCCGAGTGCGGTGCGTATCTCGGCACGTGGGACGAGCTTCAAACCGACTTCGAGCAGCAAGGCGGCACCGACGGCGTGTTCCGGCTGGACAAGGGGCGTATCAAAAAGCTCAATTCCAGTCGGTAAGAAGGCCGCTGCCGGTGGCCCGAATGCTGGCTGTTCGACTGCTCGACACGCCGAACATCGGGCCTGAGGAATGGGACATGAGCGCATCCGCCAAGTCCTTGACGGTTCAAACTCGTAAACCCATATCGAAGTCGGGCACGGACCGCCGCGGTCCCGCCCTATCAAACTCAAATTGTTCGTTCGACTTGGAGGATCTTATGAACGATCGGATGTTCGACAGCCCTGTTTTCGTCAAGAGCGGAAACAGCCTCGTCCAGGAGATCGCGTGCCTCGAGGACGCTCTGGAATTCCTCTATGAATGGCCGAAGAACCGGCGTGGGCCGATCTATGAAACGGCGCTGCGCGCCTGCCAGCGGGCATTCGACAGCGGTTTTCCGCTGACAGCGGCCAGAGAGGCATTCTGCGGTTTCGCGAGGTCTGCCAGAATCCATGAAGACGTGAGCACCACCCTGCCCTGGATGATCGGCAAAGGCCGCAAGGGCGGCGGTCTGACCGCCTAGCATCGTGGCGGATCGAGGAGTTTGCGATGTTCGCCAAACCATTCGAAAAACCAATCCGGGTTTGGGTAGGGCTGGGCTTTCCGCGTCAGTTGAACACCGTCGTGGACGCCTATCAATTCGCCATCGACTGGTGCGGCAACAGCCCCGAGCAGAAGGCGGCCATCCGTGCCTGCAGGGCCGCGCTCGCCGGGGATGTCGATGCGGAAACAGCGAGGGGCGTTTTCGTCGCCTTTGCGCGCAAGAAGGACATCCTCATCGAGGATGGATCCATTCCCCCCATGCTTGGAAGTGCTCACCCAAAACATGCCTGACGTGAGTGAGGCGGCGGCCAGCGCCGCCTCATTGCCTCTCAGTCGCGATCGCCGGTGGCGAGCACTCGCGACGATCTTCACGTTGCGCTTTGATAGGAACCAGATCGGGGCTGCCGCGTCATAGAGGCAGGTCCTAAAGCATGTCTCCCGAAAATGGTACCCGGTTACGGGAGAAGGACATGCGTAACATCAAAGACCTAAAGCGCATGGAGCGAATCCGAAGGATCGCGACGCGCTTTGGTCGCGGTTCCGGAGTGACGTCGATGGTCAGGTTCCTTGTTGTCGTGGCGGTGGCGCTCGGCATCGCGTGCGGCGTGACGCAGGCAGCGAGGCTGCAACCCGACGCGGTCAATCAAGCGCAATTCAGCGAAGGCGAACCAAAAGGCGTCAGCCCCATGCTGCTCAAGGCACAGGTGCTTCTGGACCGCGCCCGCTTCTCGCCCGGACTGATCGACGGCCGCGCATCGCAGAACTTCACCAAGGCGGTCGCGGCCTTCCAGGCGGCGAACGGACTGCCCTCCGACGGCAAGCTCACGCGGGAAACCTGGGACAAGCTCGCGGCCACTTTCGCCGGTCCGGTGATGACGACCTATGAGACCACCGCGAAGGATGTGCGCGGCCCCTTCACCAGGCGCATCCCGGCCCGCATGGAGAGCATGGCGCATCTCAAGCGCCTCGGTTATCGTAACGCGCGGGAGAAGCTGGCCGAGCAGTTCCATATCAGCGAACAATTGCTGGGGGTGCTCAACCCCCGCGCCGGGTTCAACAAGGCCGGCGCGAACCTGGTCGTGCCCGACGTCGCCCGCGGCGATCCGCCTTCACCGATAGCCAGCTTCGAGGTGGACAAGGCATCGCGCCAGGTGCGCGCCCTCGATGCAGCCGGCAAGGCGATTGCCGTCTACCCGGCCTCGATCGGCAGCGAGGAAAAACCGGCGCCGAGCGGCGCGGCCGAGGTCAGGCGCGTGGTGCACGATCCGACCTATCACTACAATCCGAAATTTGCCTTCAAGGGAGTGAAGACCAAGCACCCCTTCACCATCGCCAAGGGACCCAACAATCCCGTCGGATCGGTGTGGATCGACCTCTCGATCGAGAGCTACGGCATTCACGGCACACCCGATCCGGGCAAGATCGGCACCACCTTCTCGCATGGCTGCATCCGGATGACCAACTGGGACGCCGAAGACCTCGCCGCCATGGTCAAGCCGGGAACGAAGGTCGACTTCAAGGACGAGACGGCGCAGGATGGGCAAGCTCAGTGACTGCCGCCGCCCGCAGCCCGGGCGGCACACCACTGCATAAATCCAGCTTATCATGACCCCTAATTTTTGAAGACGTTACAGCGCCGATCACCCCCTGTAGCTTCGATCGCGGTTGTTCTCGGCTCGTCGAAAAACTTGGTGGTTTGATGCAGACACATGCGCGGGTAGTGATCGTTGGCGGAGGGTGCGTTGGCGCTGGTATCCTCTATGGCCTGGCCAAGCGCGGCTGGACCGACGTGGCGCTGCTGGAGCGCACGCAACTGACCGCCGGCTCGACTTGGCACGCGGCGGGGCTGATCCCCTCCTATGCCCGCAACATCAATGTCGGGCGCATGATCAACAAGACAATCGAGATTTATGAGGGGCTGGAGGCCGAGACCGGACAGCCGGTGGGCTGGCACAAATGCGGCCAGTTGCGCATCGCCAATTCACGGGACCGGCTCGATGAATTCAAAAGCTATATGAGCGTCGCCGAGGTGCAGGGCATGCGGGCGCATCTGCTGACGCCCGACGAAGCGCGAAAGCTCTGGCCGCTGCTCGACAACAAGGAGATGTTGGGCGCGCTCTACCATCCCGATGACGGGCATATCGCGCCGGCCGACGTGACGCATGCCATGGCCAAGGGCGCGCGCGATCTTGGCGCCAAAGTCTATCTCAACACCGAAGTTACGGGCTTCAGGCGGACGCCTGGCGGCGAGTGGCTGGTCGAGACCAACCAGGGCAACATCACCTGCGAGCATGTGATTTGCGCCACCGGCAATTACGCGCGCCAGACCGGCGCGCTGCTCGGTCTCGACATCCCGGCGATACCGATCCTGCACCAATACTGGATCACCGAAGCGGTGCCGGAAGTGGTGGAGCGCAAGCGCGGCGGCCGGCCCGAAATGCCGATCCTGCGCGACGAGGGCTTCGAGGGCTATCTGCGCGAGGAAGGCGACGGGCTGATGTTCGGCCCTTACGAGCGCACCGAGCACCTCAAACTGTTCGCCGAGGACGGCGTTCCCGCCTGGTTCGGCGCCGACCTGCTGGAAGAGGATTTCGAGGCGGTGTCGTGGAACTGGGAGCAGGCGTTGCGGCTGGTTCCGGCGCTCGGTCGCGTCGGCATCAAGGCCAATGTGCGTGGGCCCTTCCAGATGACGGCGGACGAGCTGCCCCTGATGGGATCAGCCTGGGGCCTGCCCAATGTGTGGCTCGCCGAAGGCGTGCCGGGCGGCATCCTGTGGGGCGGGACAATAGGCTATTACCTGTCGGAGCGGATCGTCGAGGGCGGCAATAGCCTCGACACGTCCGATCTCGACCCGCGCCGCTTCGGCGACTACGCCAACAAGGAATGGACGCGCGAGAAGGTCCGCGAGGCCTGGGGCACGCATGCGGAGCAGAAGTATCCGGGGCAGGACATGCCGGCTGCGCGTCCGCAGAAGACCGCGCCTTCCTATGACCGGCTGACGGAACTCGGCGCGGTCTGGGGCGTGCTCAATGGCTGGGAGATGCCCAACTGGTTCGCTCGCGACGGCGTCGAGGCCAAGGACCAGTATAGCTGGCGCTGGACGCCCAAGGGCAATCTTGTCGGCGAGGAGGTGCTGGCGGTGCGCAACGCGGTGGGCCTTGTCGAGATGACGCCGATGACCAAGTTCGAGGTGTCGGGCAAGGGCGCGGCTGCATGGCTGGACCGGATCATCGCCAATCGGCTGCCCTCAGTCGGCAAGGTGACGCTGGCGCATCATCTGACGGCCAACGGTGGAGTGCAGGCGGAGTATATGGTGGCGCGTCTCGGCGAGGACCTGTTCTACCTGATCTCAACGCCGCGCGCCGAGCGCTGGAACTTCGACGACTTGTCGAGGTTGCTCCCTGCCGATGGCGGCGTGAGCCTGAGGAACGTCACCAATGACCGCGGCTGCTTCACGGTGGTCGGCCCGAAGGCGCGAGACGTGCTGCAGCCGCTGACCGAAATCGATCTTTCCAACGAGAGCTTTCCCCGGTTCGGCGTCAGGACCGGCAGCGTGGCCCTGGCCAGCGATGTGCGGCTGCTGCGCGTCAACTATGAGGGCGAGCTCGGCTGGGAGCTCTACCATCCGCTGCCCTACCAGCGGCAGTTGCTCGATGCGATCCTGAGAGAAGGCGACAAGCATGGCATGCGGCTGGTGGGGCTGCATGCGCTGGAGTCGCTCCGGCTCGAGAAATCCTATCGCGCCATGTATCGCGACATGAACCCCGAGCTCAACGCACTGGAGAGCGGACTGGAGCGCTTCATCCGCCTCGACAAGGGCGACTTCGTCGGGCGTGACGCGGTGCTGGAATACAAGGAGCGCAACGACCAGCGCCGCTCGGTGACGCTCAGGATCGATACGGACGGCGCCAGCACTTTAGCCAATGAGGGGCTCTACAGCGACGGCAAGCTGGTCGGGCGCATCACCTCCGGCGGCTATGGCTATGCGCTCGGGCACGACGTGGCGCTGGCGCTGCTGCCCGGGCGTTTTGCCAGGCCTGGCACGAAGCTCGATGTCGCGATCCTCGGCGAATGGAAGGTCGCGCAGGTGATTCCGGACTCGCCCTACGATCCGACCTCGGCCAGGGCGCGGATGTAACAGGCGGGGCCTGCAAAGGGCCCGTTGCCGGCGTCTTTCGGAGGGAAGCCAATGCGCATCGAGCTGATCAACGTCTATTCGGCGCAGCTGCCGGTCAAGAACGGCGTCTACCGCATGGCCAGCGCCGATGTGGAGGCGCTGGACTCCACACTGGTCGAGATCATCACCGATGACGGGCTCACAGGCTGGGGCGAGACCTGCCCGATCGGCCCCGTCTACCAGCCGCATCATGCTCTCGGCGCCCGCGCCGCCATCGCCGAGATCGCACCGGGGCTGATCGGCTCGGAGATCGCCTCGATCAGGCTGCTCGTCAAGCAGATGGACGAGCGGCTCAACGGCCACGGCTATGCCAAGGCCGCCTTAGACATGGCGTTCCTCGACCTGCTCGGCCAGAAGCTCGGCGTGCCCGTCTCGACACTGTTGGGCGGCGCGCTGACCGACCGCGTGCCGGCCTATTATTCGCTGATCGTCGGGCCGCCGGACGACACGGCGAGGATCGCCGTCGACAAGGTGAAGGGCGGCTATCCGCGCCTGCAGGTGAAGATCGGCGGGCGCAATCTCGAGGAAGACGTCGCCGTTGTCCACAAGGTCTGGGAAGCGGTCGGCTACAAGGCGCGGCTGGCGGTCGACGGCAACCGTGGCCTGACGGTGGCCGCGGCGATCCATCTCGACAGGCTCTGCCAGGCGATCCCCTTCGTCTTCGAGCAGCCCTGCAACACGATGGACGAAATCGCGGCGCTGAAAGGCCGCCTCACCCATCCCGTCTATCTCGACGAAAGCACCGAGGACCAGAATGCGGTGCTGCGCGCAATCTCCATGGGGATTGCCGACGGCTTCGGCTTCAAGGTGACGCGGCTGGGTGGACTGACGAAGATGGCCACCGTGCGCGACCTCTGCGCCATCCGCTCGCTGCCGCATAGTTGCGACGACGCCTGGGGCGGCGACATCATCGCGGCGGCCTGCGTGCATCTGGCCGCCACCGTCGAGCCGCGCCGCATGGAAGGGGCCTGGATCGCGCAGGAATACATCAGGGGCCATTTCGACCAGAAGCACCCGGTCGTCATCAAGCAAGGCCACATCGCCGTGCCGCAGCGGCCGGGGTTGGGCGTGAAGCCGGAGCCCGGCATGTTCGGCAAGCCGATTGCGATATACGGCCCGTAAGCGGGAAGCGGCGCAGCCAGGCTCACGATTTCGGATCGGATTGGTCGGACGCCGACGATAATTCTCAGCGCCCGTCTCCAATTGTCGCCACGCCCAACATGTTGACCGGCAACAGCAGCCCGATCACTTCGTGGACGATGCGGATCGTTCCGCCCTGTTCCGCGTTCTTGTGACACGCAAGGAGGAACGGCGATGGACGACGATCGGACCGAGAAGATCAGACAGCGCGCCTATGAGATCTTTCAGCGCGAGGGCAGCATCCTCGGCAATCATGAACGGCACTGGCAACAGGCCGAGATGGAGATCGACCGCGAAGCAGCCCTGCCGCTGACGGCGGACGATGCCCTGCCCGAAACGCGCGAGATCGACAGTGCGGATGTGCTGACGGTGGAGGCTCTTGCCATGCGCACCGGCATTTCGGGCGACGAGGCGCAGGAGCTGCTCGACCGGCTGGGCAACGACCGCGCCGCGATCGAGCAGGCGGCGCGGAGCCTGCAGGCGAAACGGCGCAGCTGACGAGCCGGCAACCAACCTATCCGCGGTGAGAACCACGGGCATGCCCAGGACACGCCCCCGGCGCCCGCGCCCGGCGTGCGCTCTCAGGCGCGCTGGTCGCGCTTGTCCTCATACTCGTGACGGGATGGGCAGCGCTTCACCGAGCGACGTCGGCTTTTCGCTCCATCGCCGGAACCCTCGGGCCGATCAGAGGTTCATCCCCTGTAAGATCACAGGAGATGCGACATGGACCACACCAACCACGTAAGACTGACCAATGCCGAGCTCACGCCGGACATCCTCGAAGGGGCGACAATCTACGGGCCCGATGACGAGAAGATCGGCTCCGTCGATCACCTGCACGGCAGCCAGGTCGTCATCGATGTCGGCGGCTTTCTCGGCATCGGCGCCAAGCCGGTGGCCGTCACCGCCAGCCAGCTCGACTTCATGCGCGACGAGGACGGCGACGTGCATGCCGTCACCAGCTGGACGAAGGACCAGTTGAAGGCGATGCCGGAACATCGCGACTGAAGCGCAAGCGCTCGTGAAACGAACCCGACCCGGCAATTGCCGGGTCTTTTTTTGGAGGCGGCGCGGTCGAGCAGCTCGCGCTAGGCGGCCTGCATCTGGCCGCCGTGCTCAATGAGACGTTGGCGGCGGACAAGTAGCGGCTGCGCGCGGAGATCAGGCTGCTGGCAAACCACCGATGCGCCGCTTCGGACGAAGATGCGGCAGCGAACCGCGGAGGCTTCAGCCGCTATCGCCCTTCTCGGTCAAGGCCCGAACTTCCGTCGGCGTCATGCCGTAGCGCAGCCGGAACTGCCGATAGAAAGTGGAAGGCTCGTTGAAGCCGACCTCAAAGGCAATGTCGGCGATGCGCCGCAGCAACTGTCGGCGGTCGGTGAGGCAGCTATGGACATAGGCGAGCCGCTCGCCGTTGACATAGTCCGAAAAGCTTGTGCCCTCCCCGGCAAAGAGCTGGCGGACATAGCGCTCGCTGATACCGAATTTGCGCGATATCTGCCCGGCGTTGAGCCCGGGATCGGTGAGATTGCGGGCGATGTGCTGCTTGATGGCTGCAAGCCTCGCGGCGCGGACACCGGGGGGATGCGTATGGGCCTCCATGCCACCGAAGGACACGGCAAGAAGATCGGTGATATGGCGGGACGCGAGAGGTGCGAGCGTCTCGGGCTCCTCGATATGCAGGAGCGACCAGAGGTAATCGAACAGCAGCCGATGGGCCGGAAGCGTACGGCCGAGAGTGTCGGGACGCACGTCGTCGAGGTTCTTCACCAGCGGGACCAGCAGCGAGCGCTTGAACTGAAGCGCCATGGTCCATTGCGAATCCTCGCTGACGACCGAGTAGCGACGGTCCATCGGGAAGATGGTGGCGGTGCCGGGATCCGTGCTGAAGTCGCCACGCCCGGGCATGGTGAGGCGGTAACCGCCCTTGTTCCAGGACAGGATGATGTCGTCGTTGCCGTCGGCCATGAGCTCGCTGTTGCGCTCCCAGATCATGGGAGAGACAGAACCCTTGGTGAGACTCATCTCCGGCAGGAGCAGGGTACGGGCCGAGAATTTGAGGGGCACGTCGGCACGCGGCGTGATGTCCAGCCGCATCTGGATGCGCCCGTAGAAATCGCGAATGAACTCGTCCCGATGATCTTCGGGAATGTCGTCCGCCGAGAATGTAGCCACCCGATCAGCGCTCGCCATCGTGCTCCCTGTCGACGACCGCCTGGAGTTGGACGGCGCCTGCCCGCAATTGGTGTTTGCCTGTCCGCTGACGCTGAGAATCCTCATTTCCGCTCTGGATCGGGCCTGATCCCAAATGGTCTCTCAGCTTTCTGAAAATGAGTTAAGTGTGACAAATTTGCAAGACTGAAATTCCGGAACAACAACTGTTCCGTTATTGCAATTTTGACTTCCGTCTTCGCCACACGCACCCGGATTTTCTCTGCTAGCGGTGCGTTGAAGGGGCGGCACTCGATTTTCACGTCCGCGATGAGCGGACATGTCTTCGCAAATTGGCTGACGGCCCCGGAGACCCGCTCATGGATGAGCGGGAAGGAATGTGGACGCAATTTCGAAACTGGCAATCCAACGAGGAACGTATCCGATGAAGATCATACCCACGTCCATGGCCGCCATGGCAATCGTCCTTGCCGCCGGCAGCGCTTTCGCGGCCGATGCGCTCGCCCCGGAAGCGGCCCCGATGCCGCCGGCGGAGGAGAGCTTCAGCTGGACGGGGCCCTATTTCGGCGGGTTCGGTTCGTTTGCGGTTGGCGACATGAACCTCAATTCGCGGCAGATCTTCGCCGATGGCAACCCGCCGCCGATCAACGGTGCATTCGAGATTTCCGCGAGCGGCTTCCTCGGCGGCATCCAGGCCGGCTATGACCGGCAGTTCGCCGACCGCTGGGTGATCGGCGCCGTGGCGGACATTGCCGCATCCAGCTACGGCTCTTCGGTCACGGCTTCGGTGGACGGCACCGAGATCTTCAATGGCGAAGTGGACCTCAAATATCTTGGCACCGTTCGCGCGCGGCTGGGGCACGCTTGGGACCGCACGCTGATCTATGGCCATGGCGGCCTTGCCTTCGGCAAGACCGAGCAGACGCTGACGGTCGGCGGCACGACCGTCTTCAACGAGAAGCAGACGCGGGCCGGCTGGACCGTCGGCGCGGGCATCGAGCACGCCATCACCAATCACCTCTCCTTCGGCACCGAATATGCTTATGTGGACCTTGGCTCGAAGCAGATACTCGACAATGGCGAGGGGCTGACGGTCAAGGACGACGTGGCTTTCCACACGTTGAAGGCCTTTGTGAACTTCCGTTTCTAAGCACGTAGCGAACGCTCGGCTTCGCTGTGGATAGATAGCGACTGGAAGATGTCATCCCGGCTGGCCGCACGTCGATGATTTCTTGCTGAAGGCCGCCCCGGCAAAAAAACGCCCGCTCCGGCATGCCGGAGCGGGCGGAAGTTCCTGCGCAGGAAGCCTACTTGCAGTCTTTCAGCAGCTTCAGCGCCTTTTCGGCATTGGCCTGTGACGTGTAGGCCTTTGTCCCCGCGTCGGTCAGTTTCTTGCCGTCGGGTTTCGTGGAAACCACCGAACATTTCTTGGTCGTTGCGTCCTTTGCCACCCAATATTGCGTGGCGGCAAATGCCGGCATGCTGACAAGCGCGACAACCGAAGCTGCAACCAGAACCTTACGTATCATGGCGTTCTCCCAAAATTGTGGATGGCCCGGCCTGCCCATCCCTGAAGCGCCGATGCCCCAATAGGAGGAGCGGGCCGAGCCGGCGGCCAGCGGTATCGCGAATTTACCGCCTGGGGCAATTTACAAAAATGTAAAGTTTGGCCGTGCGTTTGCGGCGCGAGACGAAGCTATCGGCGCACCGCTGCAACAAGGCTGGCGCAGAGGCCGACATTGAGCGTGGCGGCAGCCGCGAGAGCGATCAGGACGAGATTGCCGCCGCCCACGCCAAGAAGCAGCGCTCCAATGGAAGGAGCCGCCGCCTGGATGATGAGGCTGGGCGTCGCGAGCTTGCCCATCAGCGTTGCGTATTGCTGCGGATCGAACAGCACCAGCGGCAGCGCGCCGCGCGCGATCGTATGGATGCCGTTGCCGGCACCGTAAAGGATCAAAGCGAGGGCAATGAAGGTCTGGCTCGTCAGGAGCAGCCAGATTCCGGCCGCGAGCAGTGATACGGATGCCAGCATCGTCCAGATCGGATGATGCCGGTTGCGGCCGATCAGCAGCTCGGCTACCCGCGCGCCCACCTGTGAAGGGCCGACCAGGGCGCCGAGGCCGACTGCGGCCGCCAGTCCGATGCCGCGCAATTGCAGCAGCGTCAACAGGTGAACGGAGAGCGTGGATGCGATCATCGCGGCCAAGGTCTGAATCGATGCCAGCAGAATGAAGCGCGTTCGCGTCCTGCCCGTGGCCGACGCCTCCTTCGACCTGTCTCTCACCGGCATTGGCGCCGCGGGCGGAGGCGGCGGAATCACCCAAAGGTGGAGCGGCAAGCAGATCGCCAGATGGATCGCGGCATAGGAAAGGCAGGCGACGCGCCATCCGCCATGCTCGACCAGGAAGACGCTGAGCGGCCAGCAGACGGTGCTCGCGAAGCCGCCGAAGAGCGTCAGGTTGGTGATGGCGCCGCGCGCGCTTCCTCCGTAGAGCCGCCCTAGCGTAGCGAAGCCAGCGTCGTAGAGACTGCTCGACATGCCAAGGCCCATCAGCAGCCAGGCAACCAGGTAAAGCGGATAGGCGGTTGCCGTCGCCAGCAACGAATGCGCGGCCGCCACCAGCAGCGAGCCGGCGGCGAGCACCGGACGGCCGCCGTGGCGCTGGATCAGTTGGCCGGTGACGGGGGATACAAGCCCGGCAAGCAGCAGCCCGCAGGACAACCCGGCAACGACCGAGGCGACCGACCAGCCGGTATCCTTTGCAATCGGCGCGGCAAGGACCGCTGGCAGATAGTAGGATGATCCCCAGGCGAGGATCTGCGTGATTCCGAGGGCCGTGACGACAACATGACGGTTGCGCTGGACGGGCGCAGGGGCTTCGGCCTTCACGGATTGCTCAAAGCCCATTATCAATCGAGCCTTGAAAGGGGAGCAAATGCGTATCGCGGTAATCGACCAGGCCGAAGCAACGGCGCAGCTCGACGCCCTCGCCGGGCTCTTGATGCAGAGCATCGAGGATGGGGCGCTCGTCGGCTTCGTCCTGCCGTTCGACGCCGAACAGGCCCGGTCCTATTGGCAAGGCATCCTCCCCTCGCTGACGGACGGGGAACGTCTTCTCATCTGCGCCTATGTCGAGGACAATCTCGTCGGCACCGTCCAGCTCTATCTGTCGCCGGAACCAAATGCGCTGCACCGGGCGGAGGTTTACATGCTGCTCGTGCATCGAGATTTCCAGCGGCAAGGCATCGGTTCCGCGCTCATGGCGTCCCTGGAAGACGAGGCAAGGAAGAGAAAACGCTCCCTTCTCCTTCTCGATACCGCCGAAGGCGGAGCAAGCGAGCGGCTCTATCGGCGAATGAATTGGCGGCAAGTCGGCGTCGTGCCGCATCATTCCGTCGACCCGTTCGGCAAACCAAGGGCCTCCATCTATTTCATGAAGCATCTGGCGCCCTAAGCGGGAGGCCGGGATCTTTTGTTTTTTCGCAATTCGGACGGAAAGCCGCTACGCACTTTTCCCGGAATTGGCCGTATAGGCGACCTGCTCGCCGTCCTCCTTGATAAACTCCCGCACCGGATTGTCGAGCAGCGGCAGCACCGCTTCCGATGGCCGGCACAGTCTTGTCCCTTTCGGCGTCTCAACGATCGGCCTGTTGATCAGGATCGGATGGGCGAGCATGAAATCGATCAGCTCGTCGTCACTCCATTTCGGATCGGCGAGACCGAGCTCGGCGTAGGGCGTTCCCTTCTCCCGCAGCAATTGACGGGGCGCGATCCCCATCGCTGCGATCAGTTCGAGCAGCCGCTCGCGGCTCGGCGGCGTCTTCAGATATTCGATCACCACCGGTTCCTCGCCGCTGGCGCGGATCATGGCGAGCGTGTTGCGCGAGGTCCCGCAAGCGGGATTGTGGTAGATCGTGACCGTCATGGCTCTGCTTTCAGTGGCTGGGATTGCTGAACGGTTTCGGGCTTGAGCAGCCAGCCCATGAGCGCAAGAGCGACCAAGGCGCCGAGCAGTTCGGCGATGATGAAGCCCGGCAGGTCGACCGGCCTGATACCGGAGAAGGTGTTGGTGAGCGAGCGCGCTACGGCAACGGCAGGATTGGCAAAGGACGTGGACGCCGTGAACCAATAGGCCGCCGTGATATAGAGCCCGACCAGCCACGGCACGGCCCGCCGTTCGAAGCGAATGCCGGCGAGAATGACGGCGACAAGGCCGAATGCCGCGACGCCTTCGGAGAACCATTGCGCCGGCCCGGTCCGCGGCTTCGTCGCGATCTCCAGAACCGGCAGGGCGAACATGAGATGCGCCGCGGCCGCGCCGGCGATGCCGCCGATAAACTGCGCGACGAGATAGGGCGGGAGATCGCGGGCAGGCAGCGACCGGTTGAGGCAGGACACCAGCGAAACGGCTGGATTGAAATGCGCGCCGGAGATCGGCCCGAGGATGGTGATCAACACCACCAGCATGGCGCCGGTCGCGAGCGTGTTGCCCAGCAGCGCCAGCGCGGTGTCATGCGTCAGCGTCTCGGCCATGATGCCGGAGCCGACGACCGTCGCCACCAGCAGAGCGGTGCCCAGGGCTTCGGCGGCGAAGCGCCGCGATGGGTCGAAGCCGGTCATCGGCTGGCCCCGGGGCGGGCGAGGCGCACGGCGATCATTGCCGGGTCCCCTCGCCCGGCCGACAGCAAGGCGCGGCAAGCGCCGGCGCGCAGATTTCCGGACGGCCCGAGCAGCAATCCTCCATCAGGAACCGGATCAGCCCGGATAGCGCGTCGTATTCGGCGCTGTAGACGATCGAGCGGGCATCACGCCGCGCGCTCACGAGACCGGACCGTTCCAGCTCCTTGAGGTGGAAGCTGACATTGGAGGGCGAGACCTCGACCTGTTCGGCCAGCGAGCCGGCAGCGATGCCTTCCGGTCCGGCAACGACCAACAGGCGCAGCAGGCGCAGGCGGGTTTCCTGCGACAGCGCGCCAAAGGCGATCAGGGCTTGACGTTCATCCACGTTTCAATAATCCTTGAAATATTGAAATGAGGAATAGCCGACATGCTGTCTTCTGACAACCCGAAAAAAGTCACCCCGGTCGACCCGTCCGACTTGACCATCGGCGACCTGCTGGTGGCGCTGGCCGATCACAAGGACCGGCCACTGGTGTTCCGCTATGACGGGCGGCCGGTTAAACCAGGCTATCATGTCACCGAGGTGAAGGCGGGGCAGTTCTCGGCGCTGGATTGCGAGGCCAATCCGGAATCATGGTCGGAGATCTTCGTCCAGCTATGGGACGTAGACGAAGGCGGGCCGGTCCATATGCCGGCCGGCAAGTTCGCGGCGATCATCCGCAAGGTCTCGGATCACGTAGCCCTCGACCAGTCGGCGAAACTGACCTTCGAGGTCAGCGACGGCGTCCGCCCGATGGAACTGCACCGCGCGGCTCAGCCAAGCATCGTTGGCGGCGCCATCGAGGTCGAGCTTTCGCCACGGCCGGCGAGCTGCAAGCCGCGTGACCGCTGGCTGAAGGGACAGGCGGCCATGGGAAACGCGTGTTGCGGAGAGAGCCGCTGCTGCTGACCCGGCGAACGACGCCGCGGTGTGCTGCCGTTTCAGAATCTGATCAGGCCATTGGCCTGCAACAGATAAAGACCCCCGAGAACGATAGCGGTCAGCGCCACCCCAACGGCTGTCCTGCTCATGCGCGAAGTCCCAGTTGATCGGCCCCAATGAACGCACGCGCCGCGGTCCCCATGTGCCGGGTTGCATGCCGCCCGGGCAGGATCAAGTCACGAACTGCTGAGGACGGCCCATCAGTCCCTCGGCGCGTTGCTGTAGAGCGCCACGCCGATGCGGTCGTTGCGACGCCATCGCACCAAGGCGCGATAGGTTATATCGTCGGCTGGAACCTCGAGCAGGAAGCGTTCCGGTATGTCCGTATCGGCGGGGACGCGCAGTTCCGCGCCCTGCTCGTGCTGATTGCGGACCGAGCAGCCGACTTTTACGGCCCCGGCGATGATCGTGGCTTCCTTGAGCACGAATTCGCGCACATGAAGACGGCGCTCGGTCTCGGGATAATTGGCCATATCCGGCGGGCTCCTAGGGCAAGGGTTTCCTCGCCACGGGGCAGCACGATAGCAGCGATGCGTTTCCGTTCCGTTAGCGATCGCTGAAACGACGAGCCTTGATACAGGTGCTGACGGTTGTCGAAGCTTGAGGGGATCCGCGCGGGATCGACCCGCGCCCGACCGTCTAGCCGCCGGCGATCACCCCGCTCGCATGCAGCACCCAGCGGCGGCCGTCGCTGCGGAACTCGGTGAGCGACAGCGGCTCGATGTCGATCTTCCAGACCGAGGAGAGCGGCGCGCCCAGCACATGCACGATGGCGGCGCGGATCGGCACGGCATGGGTGAGCGCGATGGTGTGGCCGCTCTCGCCGGCCGGGCGCTCCATCAGCGCAGCAACCCGCCGGGCGACGGCGGCAAGCGATTCGCCGTCATGGGGCGCGGCGTCCGGATCGGCGAGCCAGGCTGCCATGCCTTCCGGGCCCTCGGCCCGCACCTCCTCGAAGCTTCGGCCGGCCCAACGCGCGAAATCCTGTTCGGCAAGCAGCGGCTCGACCGTCGCTTCCAGGCCAAGGGCCTCGGCCGTCCTGCGCGCGGCAAGCGCCGGACTTGCCCAGACGCGGTCGGCCCGGCGCAGCGACGAAGCGAGCGCGCCGGCGCGGTCGAACGCGCTCGGCTCCGGCGCCTCGTCCTTCGGAAAACGGCCCTTGCGCATGCCGGGCGTCGCGCCGCTTGCGATCATCGTCAGGCGGGCGAACATCCCAAAACTCCGTGGTCCAGTGAAATTTCGGCCGCGCGAAGCCGCGTTGGCCATTACATGTCGTTGACAGGCGAACGAAGTGCTGACAAGTGTTTTAGCGCTATACGGGATTGGAAGCCGGTGCGAGTCCGGCACGGTCGCGCCACTGTGATCGGCACCAGCCGAAAGTCAGGCCTTATCCCGCAGCACAGTTGGATCAACGGGACGCAGCATCCCACAGGAGGTCAAATGTCCGACACCACCTTCGCCCCGACCTACGGCCCGGTTGCGATTCCCGTCCGCGAGCTTCTCCCCTGGGCCATCTTCGCCGGCCTGATGCTGATGCTGATGATCTATTTCGTCGGCGCGGAAGAAGGCGCGACCTCGCTGATCCGTGGCACGGCGGTGCACGAATTCGTGCATGACGGCCGCCACCTGCTCGGCTTCCCCTGCCACTAGGCGGTTTCAGCCTCGCTGAGCCCGCTTTCCATAAAGGGTTAGTGACATGGTCGGAAAACTTTTGCTGCGCGGCATGCTTGTCGGGCTTGTGGCGGGGATTCTGGCGTTCGCCTTCGCGCGTGTCTACGGCGAGCCGCAGGTTGACAAGGCGATCGCCTTCGAGGAACAGCAGGCCCAGGCGGCCGGCGGCGCGCCGGAGCCCGAGATGGTCAGCCGCGCCACGCAGGCAGGCATCGGCCTGGCAACCGGCGTGCTGGTCTATGGCGCGGCGCTCGGCGGGCTGTTCTCGCTGGTCTTTGCCTATGCCTATGGTCGGCTGGGCTCGCTTGGGCCGCGCGGCACTTCGGCGCTCATCGCGCTGCTCGGCTTCCTTGCCGTGATCGTGGTTCCGAGCCTCAAATACCCGGCCAACCCGCCCGCGGTCGGCAACGCCGAAACGATCGCCTACCGGACCGAGTTGTTCTTCATCATGATCGTGGTTTCGATCGTGGCGATGGTGGCAGCGGTTGGCCTTGCGCAGCGGCTGTGGAACCGGCTGGGCGCCTGGAATGCCTCGATCGTCGCGGCGCTCGCCTTCCTGGTGGTGTTCGCGCTGGTGAAGGCAGCTCTTCCTGACATCAACGAAGTGCCGGAGGACTTCTCCGCGACGGTGCTATGGAAGTTCCGCGTCGCCTCGCTCGGCATGCAGTTCGTGCTGTGGACGGTCGTCGGCCTCGGCTTCGGCGCCGCCGTCGAGCGCCTGGTCGCGGTGCGCGACCAACGCGGCTCCGCCCGCCGCTACGCCTGAACCCATGCCTTGGCCGCCACGGTTGCTTGCCCTGGCGGCCAAATCGGCTCAACGGTCGACACGACCGCTGAGCCGATTTGGTCTTTTGTTTTCTCGCAATTCCGGACGGAAAACCGCGGCACACTTATCCTGGAATTGCTCGGTTGCAGTGCTGCTCGCCCTGCTGGCCACATCAGCGCAAGCGCATAGCGGCTCGTCGGCCCGGCCTCCCCCGGGCATCCAGATCCCCAGCCTCACCCACGGCCAGATGGCGGTGATCGCGCGCTATCGCGGCGACATCCTCGACCTTGCCCAACGCCAGACCGTGACCGACCCGACCTTCAGGCGCCTCTACAATCACGGCAATCTGCAGTTTACCTACTGCCTCTGGGGCCTGATGCCGGGAAGCCTCGGCGACGAGGAGAGCCCCTTCAACGAATGCAGCCACGCTTATCTCGCCGCGGCCAAGGCGCTGCTCGCTTATATGGCGACGATGCCAGCAGCCGAACGCGAGGCGAAGGCGCTGATCTCCGACATCGACGCCGACATGGTGCGCAGCGGCGCGTCGTGGATCCTTTGCCAGTTCAGCGGCGAGGCCTTCAGCACCGGCGCGGTGATCGAACCCAGATGGCGGGAGATGGTCTTCCACCTGCCCAGCCTGGCGGCGCTGCTTGCGACCATCGCCGCGCCGATCGGGGCCGGCTGGTCGATCTTCGGCGCGCCGCGTGGCGGCACAGACTGGGGCAATTCCAGGAAAAGCGTGTAACGGTTGGGCCGGGGGACTTCGCCGTACCTTCGTCTCGAATTGCGTAAACCGCGCTAGCTGTCCGCCGCAAGCCGGCGTAAGAAGCGCCACCCACCTGACGTCCGCACGGACCCGCAGCCACCAACCATGTTCGTCTCCGAAGCCCTTGCCGTCACCGCCGCCATGTGCAGCGCGCTGAGCTCCATGTTCCTCAGCGAGCTCAAGGGGCGCGTTCCCCTCCTCCAGCTTGCCCGCTGGCAGATGCTCGCGACCTTCGTGATGACCGGCTCGGTGTCGCTGGCGATCGGCGGCTGGCACACGATCGGACCAAGGGAGTTCTGGTTGCTCGCCGGATCTAGCTTCGCCGGGATCAGCATCGCCAGCACGACCTATTTCGCGACCATCTATTCGGTCGGCCCGCGCATCACGGCGCTGCTCTTCTCGCTCACCTCGCCTTTCGCGCTGGCGCTCGGCTACCTCGTGCTGGGTGAAACCATCGGCCGCTGGCAAGCGCTGGGCGTGGCGCTGGTGCTTGCGGGCATCGTGCTTGCCATCGGCATGCCGCGGCGGTTCCGCAAGCGCGGCGAGCTGGCGCCGGCCATGCCGGTCGTCACCCCTTCCACCGTGCCCGTCAGCACCGTGCCCGGCCCGCCGCTCACCGGCCGCATGGGACCAGGCATCGTGCTCGGCGTCACGACGGCGCTCGGCCAGGCGATCGGCACCCTTCTGGCGCGGCCGGCCATGGCGGCCGGCGTCGAGCCGTTCACGGCCATGGCGCTGCGCTCCGGCCTCGCCGTCATCCTGTTCATCGCGCTCACGGCAACGCCGTTCGGCAAGGGCAAAAGGGAGGCCGTCCAGTTCGGCACGGTCGGGCTCGCCGTGCTGTCCGCCTTCGTCGGCACCTCGCTCGGCATGTCCTGCCTGATGGCCGCGCTGCGTACCGGCAATGTCGGCATCATCTCGACGCTGTCGTCGATGACGCCGGTCATCATCCTGCCGATGGTGTGGCTGCGCAGCGGGCAAAGGCCGACCGCAGCCGCCTGGGCCGGCGCCCTGCTGGCGATCGCCGGCACGGCTCTGATCAGCGTGCGGTGACGCGTTGCGCGTGAGGCTCGAGCCGAAACAGCGAAAAACACGTAAGCCGGCGACCTGGGCGACCAAGTGCGCATCACAATTGCGCGAGCGTGATGACATCTCGGAACGGCAGACGTTTTCCACTTGGGCACCTGGGCTGAACACAGGAGCAAATCATGCGTGGAACAATCATAACTGGCCTCGCGCTGGCAGCCTCCCTTGGAATTGCCCAACCCTCGCTTGCCGCACCCGACTGGAAGGCGGTACAGCAGGCACTGGGGAAATCCGGCCAAGAGGTATCAGGGGGCATCTATCGGGTCGGGCTTCCTCGTTCGGACCTGAAAGTCACCCTCGACGGCTTGGAACTCAAGCCTGCCTTGGCGCTCGGTTCGTGGCTCGCATTCAAACCCATGGGCGATCACGACGCCATGGTGATGGGCGATCTCGTGTTGACAGAACCCGAGATCGGCCCGGTGATGATGAAACTGATTGAAAGCGGCATCGAGGTCACCGCCCTTCACAATCACCTGCAGAGGGCCAAGCCGGAGACGATGTACATGCACGTTCTGGGGCACGGCGATCCGGAAAAGTTGGCCACAGCGCTGCATTTGGCGCTGCAGCAAAGTGGAACGCCACTGTCGGACGCACCGGCGAGCGCCGCCGCTGCTTCCAAAGCGATCGATCTGGACACGCAAACCATTGACAAGGCGCTTGGCCACAAAGGCAAGGTCAACGGCGGGGTTTATCAGATCAGCATCCCGCGCGCGGAGACCATCAAAGACGATGGCATGGACGTGCCCGATGCAATGGGCTCCGCGATTGCCATCAACTTCCAGCCCACCGGCGATGGCAAGGCCGCGATCACCGGCGATTTCGTTTTGATCGCATCTGAAGTGAATCCGGTGCTACGAGCTTTGCGGGAAAGCGGGATAGAGGTGACCGCCGTGCACAACCACATGCTCGACGAACAACCCCGGCTGTTCTTCGTGCACTTCTGGGCAAATGACGATGTCGGAAAGTTGGCCAAAGGGCTGAAGCTGGCGCTCGGTCAAGCACACCTCAGGACAGGTAGCTGATCTTTCACGGCCAGCCGAGGCAGAGTTCAGACACCTCTGAACTGCAAGAGCCAGCGGGGCTACCGCCAGGTAAATCTCGCGCTGCTTGTCAAAGCGCGCCTGTATCATTCATGCGCGTGCTCGTGGTGATGCCCCTCCGGTTCCGCCATGGCGAAGGGCAGATCCTCGCTGTCCTGACCGGCCGCAAGCTGCAGCCTGGCGCTGAACTCATGCGGCTCGGCCGGAGCGACGAGGCTTTGCAGATAGTGGTGGTCGCCGCCGACCGGAGACAGCGGCAGGCTTTCGACGGCGCCGCCCGCCCTTTCAATGGCGACGTTTGCCCGCAGGCCCTCGGCATGGCGCGAGAGACGCAGCCGCATGCGCTCGCCCTGGGGCGTGTCGACGATCTCGAGCAGCCCGCAGGCCAGCTTGCCCGACACCAGGAACGGGTCAGGCGCATGGTGGTGGCCACCCTCGGCGCCGGGCGCGGCAAAGCGCACCGTGGCGACGTCGAGCGCGGGAATGTGCGCGAAGAGCTCGGCCTTGAGCGAAGCGGCAATGTTGTTGGCGGCGGCGAGCAGCAGCCCGTCATTGACCGCGATCTCCACATCGACATGCAGCTTGTGGCCGAGCCAGCGGGCCTTCGCGTCGACCACCCTGTCGATCCCGGCGACATGATCGGCGGCGTGATGAACCTCGTCGACCATCCCCGGCTCCACGCCGTCGAGCATGCGCGTCAGCACCGAACGCGCCGACTGCCAGACGATGCCGAAGATGGCGAGGGTGATCAGCAGGCCGATGATCGGGTCGGCGAGCGGGTAGCCAAGCCAGACGCCGACCGCGCCGGCAACGACGGCAAGGCTGGTCAGCCCGTCGGTGCGCGCGTGGTAGCCGTCGGCGATCAGGGCCGCGCTGTTGATCTGGCGGCCGACGCGGATGCGGAAGACGGCCACCGCCTCATTGCCGAGGAAGCCGATGACGCCGGCCGCTGCGAGCCAGCCCAGGAAGCGAACCGGCTGGGGATTGAACAGGCGATCGATCGCTTCGTAACCGGCAACCAGCGCGCTGGCCAGGATGATCAGCACAATGGTGATCCCGGCAAGGTCCTCGACGCGGCCGAGGCCGTAGGTGAACGTTCGAGTCGGCCTGCGGCGCGCCAGCACGAAGGCGATCCAGAGCGGAATGGCGGTCGTTGCGTCGGCGATGTTGTGGATGGTGTCGGCAAGCAGCGCCACGCTGCCCGAAAAGACGACGACGGCGAGTTGCAGCGCGGCCGTTATCGCCAGGATGACGAACGACCATTTGATCGCCCAGATGCCGCGCGCAGTCGTGGCGATCGTCGCGTCGATCACGCCATGCGTGTGCCCGTGCGTCCCGTGATGGTCATGGCCGTGCCTGCCATGGCCGTTCCCGCCATGGCCATGTCCGTGCGAGCCGAAGCCGAACCAGTCGAGAATCCTCGTCAACATGAGCCGCCTCACAGATATTTGGTGAGCTGCTTCAGCTCTTTCAGCGTATCCCTGGTCGGCTCGCCGCCCTCGACAAGGCAATGCTCCATATGGTCGTGGATAAGCTCGCGCTTGGCGTTGCCGACGGCACTTTCGACGGCATGGAGCTGTTGCGCGAGGTCAAGGCAGGAACGGCCCTGCTCGAACATGGTGAGCACCGCCGCGAGATGGCCGTGCGCGCGCTTGAGCCGGGCGATGATGTCGGGATGGGAGCCGTGTATCGTCATGGCATCGATCCTATCCCCCAGGGTAGGATATGGCAATCAGGCGAAAGACTACCTCCCGCTGTGTCAGCGGATCCGCCTATCCCGAACTTGGACGTCATATCGCCCGATCAGGCCGACTTGCGGGCAGGCTTGGCATTCGAGGGCGCCTTGATGCCTTCCTTGGCAAGGCTCTTCCTGAGCACCGAGGCGAGGTCGACGACATTTTCCTTTGGCGGTGGCGCGGCCTTCGGCGGTTTCTTACCCTTGCGCTTGGCATCGATCATCGCGATCAGCGCATCCTCATAGGTATCCTCGAACTTCGAAGGATCGAACTTCGTCACCTTCTTGTCGATCAAAAGCTCGGCAATCTCGAGCAGGTCCTTGTCGTATTTCGGTGACGTCAGGTCTTCGAAGACGCTCTTTTCCGAGACCATCTCGTCGCGGGTGCGCAGTTCGGTGAGCAGCATTCCCTTGCCGAAAGGCTCGATGACGACCTCGCGGCCGCGCTGGTAGAGCACCACGCAGGATCTTGCGGCGACGCGCTTCTTCTTCATCGCCTCGCGCAGCACGCTGAACGCCTCGAGCGCGGCGCCATCGGCGGGGACGAGGTAATAGGGCTTTTGCAGATAGCGGGTGTCGATCTCGTCAAGGGCGACGAACTCGTCAACCTCCAACGTATGCGCCGAGGTGAGCTTCAGCTTCTTGATCTCATCCGGCTCGATCTCGATGAAATCGTCCGTCTCCACCTCGAAGCCCTTGGTCTGGTCCTCAGTCTCTACGATATCGCCGGTCTGCTCGTCGACGTAGGCGCTTTTCACCGGCAGGCCGTCCTTGCGGTTCAGGATCTTGAAATGAACTTTTCCGGTTTCGCTGGTCGCGCCGACCAGCTTCACGCCGCATGACACCGACCCGACCTTGAGAAAACCCTTCCAGACCGCGCGTGGCGCAACCATGTGCCATTCCTGTTGTCGTTGCGATCAACAGGAACATCTGGCGACCCGCGTGGTTCCGCGCGGGCCAAGCCACAGCAAGACGGCAGGCATGATTCGCTGATATGATCTGTACCGCGGCTCGCGCTCTAATGGTTGAGGTTGTTCCATGTCGCTCGTTTACAGACCTGCTCGCGCCGATGACCTGGCCGCGACCGATGCCATGGTGGTCGGCAGCATCAATGAGCTTACCGTTCGGCACGGCTTCGGCCCGATGGCGGCGACGAGCCCGCCCAATTTCCAGTTGTTCTCACTCGAGGACGACCCCGACGGCCTGTGGGTGGCGGAAGACGACGGGGAAATTGCGGGCTTCGCCTGGAGCTCGGCCTGCGGCGACATCTGGTTTCTCGCCCAGCTTTTCGTAGATCCTGGCCGACAAGGCCACGGCATCGGGAATACGCTGCTGGAGCGAACCATGCAGCACGCCCGCAAATCGGGCGCAGTCCACAGGGCGCTCATCACGTTCACCTTCAACCGTGTCTCGCAGGGCCTTTACATGCGGCACGGCTTGTTTCCCAAAACGCCGATCTACTATCTCGGCGCCGCGCGCGAACAAGTGACCAAGGCGTTGCCTCAATCGCCATTGCGCGCCATCGAAATGGACGGCAGCGCCGCGACAATGGAAAAACTCATCAAGATCGACGCCAGTGCCCTGGGCGTCTCGCGGGAGAAGCACCACCGCTATCTGCGCAGCGATTCCGCGACGACAGGTGTCTTGCTCCTCGCCGGGAGCGAGGCGATCGGCTACAGCTATCTCAGCGCCGGCGGGCATATCGGGCCCCTGGCGGTGACGCGGCCGGATTTTCTTCGTGATGCCTTCGCGACGGCATTGCGGCTGGCGGCAGATCGCTCGGTCGAAAAGGTATCAGCCTTCCTCCCGGGCACATGCGAGAGCGCGCTTGCCCTTGCGGTCGATCAAGGGATGCGCATCACCTTCCCGATGCTGTTGATGGCATCGCCCGGCTATGGCGGCTGGACGCAGTATCTGCCGCGAAATCCCGGCTTCATGTGATCGGCCGGGCCGTAGCGGCAGGCACGGCAGAGGCAACCAAACACTTGTTTTTCCGTTTATTTCAGCAGCTACCGGCATCCGTCATGTCGTCAGCCAATTGGCTCCCGTCCAACGACCGCGCGGAGCAGAAAGGAGGCCGCAATGACACGGCCCGTTGTTGAAATAGGCGATAGGGTGGCGGTGGTCGCGACAGTGACCGCGCGCGTCAAGGACCGCGTGACGCTGACGCTCGAGGGCGACAGCCACAGTTATTCGATGGTCGAGCCCAACGCCAAGGCGGGCGACAAGCTCAGGCTTGAGGGCGAGGTCGTCCATGTCGACGAAGATCTCGGACGAACGACCGTGCAGGTTCTGGGGCGCGTGACCGTCGACACCGGATCGGTCGAGATGCTGACGCGGCGTTGCGACCTCGACCACATCGGCTCCAACGTGCCGGGCCACCCTCGCCCGCGCACCCCGCCGACACCGCATGGATGATGCGATCGCCATCGGTGGCGAAAACGAAAAACAACTAGTGCCGCTTGAAATACTGGACTTCGCGTTCGTGCTTTTCCGCGGCTTCGCGCGACTTGAAGGTACCGAGATTGCGGCGCTTGCCGGTCCTGGGATCGATCTTGCGCGAATAGAGCCGGTATTCGCCGGATTTCAGCTTGCGGATCATGGAGACCTCCTGTGCAGGGCCATGACTCCAACCCGCCTGGGGCCGCCTCGGTTCCGATCGCCATGCACCCCGCCCGCGGCCGGCGGCAAAAAAAGCTTCTGTCGGTGAACCATTTCACGGACGCAAACGACCCAATGTAGGAATCGACATCGCAACGACACGATTGAGTCGAATTATTTGTATTCAAATGACTTTCGCGGCGTTATGCGGATGTTGCTGAAGTGCCGGATCTGAGGAGGGTGAGATGGTGACGGCGAAGCTTCACGGTGTTGAACTCGTCAGGGGACAGAAATGGACGGTCCGCGTCACCGCCTACGGCACGACGCTCATCTTCCCCTTCGAAGCCGAGCAATATGCGCGCTCCTACGCGGATGGCCAGGCTTTCCGCCTCGGCGTAGAGGTTGTCGAGCTGAAGGACTGCGCCTGAGAGGCCAAATCCAGCGTTCGCCCGTTGGCCTGAAGACCCGCACAGCCGTATAGAATAGGCTCATGTCGGCTCTGGACTCGGCAAAGCAATGGGCGCGCGCCATCAAGCGCGACGCTGTGGCGCTCTGGATCGCAGCTCGTGATTCGCGCGTGCCCTGGTACGCAAAAGCCACCGCGGGCGCCGTCGCGGCCTATGCGCTGAGCCCGATCGATCTCATACCGGACTTCATCCCGATCATAGGCTATCTGGACGATTTGCTGATCGTGCCTCTCGGCATCATGCTCGCGGCCAGGTTGGTGCCGCCCGACCTGATGCGGGAATTCCGCGAAGAAGCCACGCGACGCGTGAAGCCGATCAGCAAGGCGGGTTTCGCCTTCATGATCGCGGTCTGGGTGCTGGCGGCGCTGGCGCTCACCTGGCTGTTCTGGCCGAAGCCGGCCTAAGCCCGCCTGTTTGGACTCGACCGGACGGCGTCGATTGTTGTCGAACTGGAAGTTCTTGCGCCAGCACGGCGCATATCCGGCTGCATTAGCAGCACCTTGTATTCGATGCAAATCAGGCTCATGCTCAAGGGTGAGCGAAATTACATGCGCTACGGGTGGGTCAAAAGGGGTAAGGCGTTATGGAGTTTGCAGTCTGCTACGATCACAGCGGGTTCGATCTGGCACGATCGATCTTCCTCGATCTCTGCGCTTTTCTTGCGCTGATGACGCCATGGGCGATCGCGCGGCTGATCGAGATCGCGCGCGAGGATGCCGCGGCCGGATTGCAGGTCGCGTGACGGGCTGAAAGTCGCGTTCCTGGAATTGCCCTAGAGCGCGTCGATGAAACGGATTCAGGCGACGCGCTTTAACCCTTGTTTTGATGCATGTCCTTGTCCCAAAACCGCCGCGCACTTCTGGGCGACATGCATTAACCGTCGCGGCCGACCTTTCGGATCGACAGGTCGCCGAGCAGGGCCGAACAGTCGATCTCCTCCTGGAAATGCGCCTGCGGATCGAGCACCAGCCAGGAAGCGTGGGTGCGAAGCTTCTTCAGCCTGGCGTTCTTTTCCGCACGCGCCAAGCGCTCCGCCTCGTCTGTTGAGGCCTGAAACGGCTTTTCGGCGTTATGATGGTGGGGACTCCTCGACATCGCGGCCTAGAACGCGACTGACCTGCTTTTCGTTCCGCCACATTGCGATGGCCACGGGCATACATTTCTTCGGCGCCTCGCGACGACGACGGACCGGCCTTGGATCATTCAGGGAGTAGGGTAGCCCGGCTTGCCTTGGCGGTAAAAGAGTACGGCTCTCTTACAGGCAAGCCGGGCTAAAGCGCCGACCATTGGGTTTCCTTGGGGGGAGCCGACGCGAGCACAGAGTGTCCGTTTCCACCTGCGCCCGCAATTGTCGCTGAGGTCCTATGCGCCGGCGCAATGGTCCGAACAGCCAGGGCCGAAGCGTTCCCGCCTGGAACCATCCGGCTCCCGGACGCCTGAACGCTCAACCTCGCATAAGCCGGCCGCCTTTTTGGAGCGTGCTCTTGACGAAATGCTCGGCGTGCCGCGCCCAATCGGCTTCCGTGACGTCGTTCTCCCGAACAGACTGCCTGAAAGCTTCCCGCAATGCCTCGAGCTCAAAGATCGACAGCCGCTGATTTCTTTTATGGTTTTTTGTGCCGACGTCCATACTGCGTTGCCAGAAACAGCAAGGTAACGTCCATCGTATAAGCGGCGCGTCTCCGGCCGATCAAGGCCTTGGCTCTGACTTCTTTTGGGGGCAAATGCCGTCGCGAGTTCCCGGGTTTTGTGCGAGGACAGAGCGTTTCGGCCGCGGGAGTCTGGCACCCGATAGATATCGCTATATTCATGTCCACAACGCCCGATGGCAGGACCACCCTGGAGCGAGACGGCCGTGGCGTGGCGCTATATTCCGCGAGGCACACGTCTTTCGGTCTGGACCTGGGCCAGGATTGGTGATTTTGTCGGCGCTGCAAGAATTCAGGTGGCAGCCGGCCCGCGTCTTCCCCGTCAACAGGAGCGACGCGGGCATTTGCCATTCGGGGCGCGACCTTGCCGCTTGCGAATCGCAATTGCCGGCGGGCCGGCAACGGCCCGTCGTTAACCTTCCTCATCGGCACGGACCAAGGTCGGTGTCGCAATTGCGTCCCCTCGCCTATACTGTCGCGAACGGGTGGGTGAATGGTGTCGATGTTTGGGAGGTATCTGAAACGGCTTGCAGGAATCTGGAGCGGGCTCTCGCTTGCCTGGCAGTTCGTGATCGCGGGCGGCATCGGCCTTCTGGCGGTGATGCTCGTGGTCGGGCTGTGGGTGACATCGCAGATCCGTGACGGCGTCCTGCACAATTCCGCCGCCACCACCGCACTCTATGTCGACAGCGTGATCGCGCCGCTGCTGCCCGACATGCGCAAGAGCCAGGAGCTGGACGACACCGTCAAGCGGGCACTGGACGAGACGCTCGGCCAGGGGGCGCTCGGAAAAAGGCTGGTATCGTTCAAGCTGTGGCGGCGCGACGGCAGAATCCTCTATTCGAAGGACGCGAACCTTATCGGCAGGCAGATCAAGCCCAATGCCAACCTCATCGCCGCCTTCGCCGGCAATGTGATGGTCAAATACAACTATAACAGGCTCGAAGACGAGGAAGACGACAAGGAACGCTCGATGGGAGTGCCGCTGCTCGAGATCTACAACCCGGTGCGCGAACCCTGGTCGGGCGAGGTCGTGGCCGTGACCGAATTCTACGAATTGTCCGGCGATTTCGAGGAATCCCTGCACTCGGCCCTGTTGTGGAGCTGGCTGGTGGTGGCGGGCGCCACGGCGGCGGCGCTTGCCCTGCTCTCGGGCATCGTTTTCCGCGGCAGCCGCACCATCGTCACGCAGCAGGCAGCGCTCGAGGCCAAGGTCTCCGAATTGCAGGCGGCGCTGGCGCAGAACTCGTCGCTGCGGCAGCGCGTTCAGCGCGCCTCGCGCCGCGCCACCGCCATCAACGAGCGCTATCTGAGGCGCATAGGCGCGGACCTGCATGACGGGCCGGCGCAACTTGTGGCGCTCGCCGCGCTGAGGATGGACAGCCCGGCGCTGGTCGATCCGGCCACGTCGAGCACGCTGCGCGAAGCCGAGATCGCCGGAATCCACAAGACGCTCGGCGAAGCGATGCGCGAGATACGCGGCATCTGCAACGGGCTGGTGCTGCCGCAGATCGAAACGCAGGCCATCGCCGACATCCTGCGGCTGGCGGTGGCCGAGCATGAGCGCCGCACCAGCACCAATGTGTTGCTAACCCTGCCAGAGCGCTTGCCGGAACTCGGCACCTCGGAAAAGATCAGCATCTATCGGTTCGTGCAGGAGGGCCTGAACAACGCCTTCCGGCACGGCAAGGGCAAGGGCCAGCAGGTCAGGGCCACGACGAAAGGCGGTAAGCTTCTCGTCGAGGTCGTGGACACGGGCCCCGGCTTCGACCCGGCCCGAAGCGAGGGACTTGGGCTTGCGGGCCTGAGAGAACGTATCGAAAGCATAGGCGGTCAATTCGAGACACTGACCGGACCCGGAGGAACCAGACTGGTGATCACCTTGTCTGTCGAGGAGCAACCGTGAGCACATCCATCCGCATCGCAATAGTCGACGACCACCCACTGTTTCGCGAGGGCGTGGCGCGCAGCCTCGGCGAGATAGGCGGCTTCGAACTCGTGGGCGAAGGCGCCAGCGCCGAGGACGCCGAACGGCTGGTGCGCGCCAGCACGCCCGATATCCTTCTGCTCGACATCAGCATGCCGGGCGGCGGCCTCAACGCGCTTGCCAGCATCCTTTCAGCGACGCCTGAGCAGAAGGTCGTGATGCTGACGGTGTCGGAGACCAATGCCGACGTCGCCCAGGCGCTGAAGGCCGGCGCGCGCGGCTATGTGCTGAAAGGCGTCGGCTCCAAGGCGCTGGCTGAGATCCTGCGCGATGTCGCCAACGGCCAGAGCTATGTTTCGCCGAGCCTGTCGGCCAGGCTGCTTTCCGACCTTCTGCAGCCCACCGGCAGCAAGCCGGACCCCCTCGCCCAACTCACCGGCCGCGAGGCCGAAATCCTGAAGCTCGTCGCGGAGGGACTGAGCAACAAGGAAGTCGCCGCCCGGCTGTCGCTGCAGGAAAAGACCGTCAAGCATCACATGACCAGGGTGCTCGCCAAGCTCAACGTCCGCAACCGCACCGAAGCGGCGCTGCTGATGCATGAGGCGAGGGAGAGGAACTGAGGGGCTGGAGAATTGAGGAAATGAGGAAATATTGCGTGGAGAGCTGAGGCGACAATGAAACGGTGACTGCCCGCTTTCTTCAGTTCTTCAGTTCCCCGCCTCCCAACACAGATCACCCCCGCCTCAGGGAGACGGGGGTGACGTGCAAGGCGCGGCAAAAGAGGGTAGCTTCTCCCGGCCCTCACAAGTTCAGCAGACGATTCAGATCCTCCTCCGTTGCCTGCCGATTGATGATGGTGCGGCCTTGCGCGTCGATCATCTCGAAACGGCCGTTCTGGACTTCTTCCTTCATGCCGTTGCGATGGACGACGGTGACCTTGTTGCCGTCGATCGAGAGCGTGTCGCCGGTTGCCGGGTTGCTATAGCTGTTCTTGCCGCCGGGACTGGCATTGCCCTTGCCGCTGTTGTTGCCAGGCCCGGCATTGGGGTTGCCGCCCCCGGCATCGCTGTTGTTGGAATTGCTGCCGGCGTTACCGTCGTCGCCGGCGCTTCCGGAATTCGAGCCGCCCGTGGAGCCGGAATTGGAGCCACCAGCGGAGCCGGAGTTGGAACCGCCGCCGGAACCCGAATTTCCGCCATTGCCATTGCCGCCGCTGTTGCCGTTGCCGGCGTAGGCGGCGGACACGAGCTTTGTCACCTTGCCCGGCGCCAACAGGCAGGGCGCGACCAACACCGCCAGCGCGACAGAGAGGCGCAGCGAGAGGTCAGCTAGCCTTTTGCAGGCGGGTTGGCGCATTCTTTTCCTTCTTGCCGGTTCCACCTCGGTGTGCCGAAGTTCCGCTCGCGGCACAGCCGAGGTGGAACCGGTCTCTTGACAGGGGCAAGGATCACATTCCGGCGGCGCGACGAAAGCGGCCCACGACCCATGCTCCAGCCGATCAGACCATTTCCGCCGCCATGGGTGACCAATGTCTCAACAGCAAACATCGCCGCAGCTTGAAAAAATTACCCCCGCACGGAGGCGGGGGTAAGGTGAGTAGCCAGATTCCATCGCAAGACGATCAGGACCGCAGAGACGAAGCAAAAGGTGGCAACCTGATTTTGCAGCGCTGACCTTCGATCCCTTAAGATCTAATCCGGATAAAACCTCGCTCTCACAAACTGTACTCTCACAAACTATTCAGGCGATTGAGATCGGCCATGGTGGCTTTGCGGTCGACGATGGTGCGTCCGTATTTGTCTTCCATCCTGAACCGGCCGTTCTCGATCGTCTCCTTCATTCCATTGCGGTGCGTGACCTGAATGCTGCCGGCGGTGGCCTCGACCTTATCGCCGGTCGCCGCGTTCACGTGGCTGTCGGCATCGGCGGCGCTTGCCCCGCCGGCACTGTTGCTCGAGCTGTTGTTCCCGCTGCTGTTGCTATTGCTGTTTCCGCTGTTCCCGCCGCTATTGCCGTTTCCGCTGTTCCCGCCGCTATTGCCGTTTCCGCTGTTCCCGCCGCTATTGCCGTTTCCGCTATTGCCGCCGCCGTTCCCGCCGCTATTGCCGCTGCCGTTCCCGCCGCCATTGCCGCCGCTGTTCCCACCGCCATTGCCGCCTTTGCCGGCATAGGCCTTGGTCACAACGACACCATCGACGGAGAGACTGAAAGGCGCGACAACAAGCGCCAACGCAGTCAGCGCTCGCAAGACCAACCCGCAGCCCCCGCGCGATGCGCGCATCCCGCTATCCCCACGCCAGTCCTTCAGCCGGCAATGTCGCAGCATAAGCATCCCCAATCAGCCCATGATTAGGAAGTGGCCCACGACCCTTGTCTTGTCCACTCGGACTTATTGCTATTTTCGATACGACCTAAGTCTTATTTCAACCACCGGATGTGGTCGGATATTGCCGCTGCGCCATCGATTCTCCAGGCGGAGCAACGCTCTAAAGCGCGCCGCTGAGAAATGGATTCGGGCGACGCGACCGGCTTCCGCTGGGTCAGGTCGGCGAAGGCGCAGGCCGCCGCGCTGCGACCGCCGTGCCGAAGGCGGCGACAATGACGGCGGCGACGCCGGCGCATTGCAGAAGGTTGAGCTTCTCTGCCAAAAACAGGAAGCCGGTCAGGGCGGCGCCCGCCGGCTCCAGGCACACCAGCATGCCGTAGACCTTGGCCGGCATGCGGGCCAAGACCAGCATCTCCAGGTAGAAGGGCAGCGCGCTGGAGAACAGGCCGACCACCGCCGCGCCCGCCATGATGTGCGGGTCACTGAGATAGGGCTGCGCTGCGCCGAAGCCGAAAGGCAGGGCCAGCACCGCGGCGATCGCCATGCCATAGGCGGAGGTGCGCACGCCGAGCTCGGCGCCGGCCTTCTGCGCGAAGATAATGTAGAGCCCCCAGCAGGCGCCGGCCGCGAGCGCCAGCGCCACGCCCAGCGGATCGAGCCCGCGGCTGATCCCGGCAAAGGGCGACAGCAGCACGACGCCGGCGATCGCCAGCCCCACCCAGACTAGGTCGAGCAGGCGCCTGGAGCCGAGGGTGGCGACGAAGAGCGGTCCGGTGAATTCCAGCGCCACGCAGATGCCCAGCGGAATGCGCTGGAGCGCGGCATAGAACAGCAGGTTCATGGCGCAGACGGTGATGCCGTAGGCGGCGAGCCAAGGCAGGTTTCTCCGCGAGGGCAGCACCTTCCATGGCCTCAGCACCGCCCCCAGCATCAGCGCGCCGATGGCAAGCCTCAGCATGGTCGTGCCCTCTGGCCCCAGCACCGGGAACAGGCCCTTGGCAAAGGCGGCGCCGATCTGCACCGACAGCATGGAGCCGAGCAGGCCGAGCACGGGCATGGCGCCCATTTGCGCCTGCGGTTTTGCAATCGGCGTCGACGTCACTTGCTCTCCGTCCCCCCTGCCCTGGTCGGAATCGGAAATAAGGCCTGGCGGCTGCGCCGTCGTGAGGCAGCGGGCGGCGGATGGTGGGACAAGGCGGCCCATCTCTCTCCCGAGAGGCTTCGTTGCGTCGCACAAGAGCTTGAAAATCAAGGTGCTTTTACAGACTTTGGCGATAGGACCCTGCCGCTCCGTTCGAACCTTTTCACAATATTCTCGACCCACTCGCAGTGGTTGCTTGATAACCTTCCGACACCCCTGCCGATTATACTTGCCAAAAATCAGACCAATTGCCCACGGCTGAATAGGACCATTGGATGGTCCGAGCGGATATTTTCACAACACAACTATTTGCGCCCCACAACGGCATCACAACTTATTTCAGGATCGTAAGCATTTTGTGTTGCACCGCAACATATGCCGCGACAATCGTGGGGTGGGGGCATGCCTGTTGGGAGGCTGCCATTATTGTGACTCGGATGGGCATTCCGCCGGCCGGCAGGGACTGCGCACCCGGCCCCGACGGCGAGCGGTCGGCCCGCAGCGGCAAGGTTTTCTCGACCTCCGCCGCATGGTGCGACCGATTTGGCGGATGCCGCTGATGGCGAACGTGCGCGACATCCAGCTCGACGCATTGCGGGCCGTTGCGGTGACGCTGGTGCTCTACGCGCATTTCCTGGCGCCAAACGGCACCTCCTTCCTCGGCCACCTCGGGGTCAGGCTGTTCTTCGTGCTCTCCGGCTTCCTGATCACCCGACTGTTGCTGGACGCACGTGACACCAGTGCTTTCGCCTCCGGCCCCGCGCTGCGTTCCTTCTATGCCAGGCGCATGATCCGGATCTTCCCGCCCTATTTCGCGGTGCTGGCGCTGGTCTGGTTCACCGATCTGGAACAGTCGAGGCCGTCGCTTGCCTGGCATGCGTTCTACCTCTCGAACTTCTGGTACGCGCGGCAGAACGACTGGACGCCCTGGCTGCTCTGCCACTTCTGGAGCCTCAGCATCGAGGAGCAGTTCTATCTCGCCTGGCCGCTGATCGTGCTTCTGGCGCCGCGCCGGCGCATCGAGGCGATCGCCATCGGCGTCATCGCGTTCTCGCTCGCCTACCGGTTCTACTGGCCGATCGCCGCCAGCCCGGCGCTCGCCCGCGACCTGCTGCCGCCGGCCTCGATGGACGCGCTTGGCTGCGGCGCGCTGCTTGCCGTCCGCCGCGCCAGGGGCGCGGATGCGCCGCAATGGATGCGGCTCTGCTGGCCGGCCCTGGCGGTGGTGTTCCTGTTCGTGGTCGGGTCCGACCCCGGGCCGGTGAATTCGGCCTGGGAGTGGCCGCGCTGGGCGCTGGTGCAGGTGCTGCCGCTGGTGCCGCTGGTCGCAATCGTCGCTGCATGCTCGAACGGTCTTGGGGGCACACTCGGCAGGCTGGCCGAACTGCCGCCGCTGCTCGGGCTCGGCCGCATCAGCTACGGCGTCTACCTCTACCATCCGATCCTGCTCGCCTATGCCGTCAAGGCGCAGCCATGGATCCCGCTCAACGTCTCGCAACAGGGGCCGGGGCGGTTCCTCGTCGCGGGTGCCGCCACCGTGGTCGTCGCCTCGCTTTCCTGGGTGTTCTTCGAGAAGCCGCTCAACGGTCTCAAGCGCTATTTCCCCTATGTCGCGCCCGCTCATCCGCGCGGCGCGAGCGAGGCCCTCCGGTTCGGCGCCGCCCCGGCACTCGATCTGCGGCCGACGGACCGGAGCCGGCCATGACCGCGGCGCCTCTCATCTCCGTGCTGTTGCCGGTCTACAATGCCGAGCCTTACGTGGCCGGCGCAATGCAGTCGATCCTGCGGCAGGACTACGGCCGGCTCGAAATCATCGCCATCGACGACGGATCGACCGACCGGTCCCTCGAAACCCTCGAACGCTGCCGCCGGGACGACAGCCGCGTATCGATCATCTCGCGCGAAAACCGTGGCCTCGTCGCCAGCCTCAACGAGGGGCTGGCGGTCGCGCGGGGCGAGCTCGTCGCGCGCATGGACGCCGACGACTTCGCCTATCCCTGGCGGCTGTCGCGCCAGGCGGCACTGTTTGCCGCGCGGCCGGAGCTCGGCTTCTGCGGCGCGCTGGTGGATACGCTGCTGCACGGCCGCATCGCCCGGGGCCGGCTCGATCCGGTGTTCCGGCTCGACCTCCCCGTGCTGGCAAAATTCTTCACGATCTTCCTGCACCCGACCGTGGTCTACAACCGCAAGGTCATCTCCGAGGCCGACCTCCACTACGACGGCAACTACCGGCACGCCGAGGATTTCGACCTCTTCCGGCGGCTGGCCGACCGCTATCCGGCGGCGCTGATGCCGGAAAGGCTGCTGGTCTACCGCCTGCACCCCGGCAGCGTGACCAGCCGGCACAGCAAGGAGATGCGGCGCACGCATCTCAAGATTGTCGGCGAGAACCTCGAGCGCCTGGGTTTGGCGCAGGGCTGCGAGGACCTGCGCGCCATCGGCGATCGGGTCTGCCTCGACACCGTGCGACGGGCGGCAGCTTTCATCCGGGCGCTTGAAGAGCGGATCGCGACACTGCCGGACCCGACGCGGCCGAGCTTCGAGGCCGGCGTGCTCAACCTGTTCTATTTCCTCTACCAACTCGTCAACGACGAGGAGCGGCCGGCGCTGACGCATGAATTGCTGACGCTGACCGGGAAATGGAACGCGATCCGCCGACGCGAGAAATACGCGCTCGGCCCCGGCGCCTGGGCTCCCTGGCTGAGCCAGGCCTCGATGTGGGCTGGCAAGCGCGCCGATGGGCTTGCCTATCGCTTCAAATCCGCGCCGGCAGCGTCAGTGCTGGCGCCCTATCGGGTGGAGACGGCATGAACGCCGAGCGCCATCCGCTGCTGCGGCACCTGCGCCCCGCCCTGCCTCCTCCTCCGTGGCCCAGGCAGCGGCCACAGGTTTCCTTCATCGTCTGCACACGCGACCGGCTGGACGTGCTCGAATCCTGTGTCGATTCGATCCGCGCCGCTTGCCGGGCGCACCCGGCCTACACAGCCGAACTGGTGGTGGTCGACAACGGCTCACGCGACGGCACGGCCAGTTATCTTTCGGCGACCGCCGCGACCTCCGATATCACCCTGACCGCAATCTCGGAGCCTCGCCCCGGACTGGCGGCGGCGCGCAATGCGGGGCTGGCGCGAGCACGCGGGCGGGTGCTGGTGTTCGTCGATGACGACTGCAGGCTCGACCGCAACTATCTCGCCGACCTCGAGCGGCATTATGCGAGCGGCGAGAAATGGCTGATCCGCGGCGGCCGCGTCGAGACCGGCGACGCGCTGGATCTGCCCTTCACCATCAAGCGCTGCGACAAGCGCGAGCGGCTCACGCCGGCGGTCCATCCGGGCGGCTTCGTGCTCGGCTGCAACATGACCATGCACCGCGCGGTTGCCGCCCGCATCGGCCCCTTCGACGAACGCTTCGGCGCCGGCAGCGTGCTGCGCTCGGCCGAGGACACGGACTATCTGGTGCGGGCCATGCTTGCCGGCATGGCGGTGGAATATGTGCCCGACATGACGATCTTCCATCATCACGGACGGCGCGACCGCATGGCGATCGACCGGCTGCATCGCGACTATCATTTCGGCAACGGCGCGCTGTTGTTGAAGCATTTTCGCCGCGCGCCCTGGCTGCTGCGCCATTTCTACTGGGCGGCCCGGGCGGCCATGCGCGAGCTCGTCGGCGGGCCGCGCTTCGACCAGGAGCTCAAACTGTCGCACTGGCCGATCGTTCTGATGAACCTGGCGGGCGCGGCGAGATTCATGGCTCTCGTGCTTGTCAGGCGGCCGGGTCGGCGGCCGCAGTCGGGCAACGAGACCATCGAGGCCAGAGTGGAGGCCGGCGCGTGATGAGCAGGCGCCCGACCCTGTCGATGCTGCGCCAGGCGCTCGGCCGCCATCAGCTCGGCCTGTTGCCGATCGTCGTCGCGCTTGGGCTTGCCAGCGCGGCGCTCGAAGGCTTCGGCATCGGCCTGATCATCCCGCTGCTCGGCATCATCATGGGGCATGGCGAGGCGACCGGATTGGCCGGACTGTCGGCCCTGCTGCAGAAAGTCGGCGCGGGGCTTGGCGAGCGCGAGCGGCTGATCGCGATCGCGGCCGCGATCCTTGGCTCGATCCTGCTGAAGAACCTGCTCGGCTTCGCCAATTCGGTGCTGACCGCCTATATCTACGGCAAGGCGAGCCAGGCGATTCGCGGCGCGCTCGCCGGGCGGCTGCTCTCCGTCGGCTATCCCTTCTTCCTGAAGGAGAGTCCCGGGCGGCTGCTCAACATCATCTCCAGCGAATCCTGGCGGGCGTCGGATGCCATCCAGGCGACGCTGGGCTCGATCGTCAGCGCCTCGGCCGCGATCATCCTGCTCGTCTTCCTGCTGCTGCTCTCCTGGCAGATGACGCTGCTGGTGATGCTCGGGCTGGCGCTGGTCCAGGCAGCGCACATGGCGCTGTCGGCGCATCTCAGAAAGCCAAGCCGAAGCGTTGCCTCGCGCAACAGCGCGCTCGCCTCGCGGATGCTGCATCTGGTCCACGCCGGCCGGCTGATCCGCATTTTCGGGCAGGAGGCGCGCGAGAAGGCGGCGTTCGAGACGGCGTCGGACGGCGTGCGCCGGGCGGCCTTCCAGCTTGCCAACCGCCAGGGCGCGCTGGCGCCGCTGACCGAAGTGCTGCACGCCATGCTGTTCCTGGCGGTGGTGATCGGCGCATGGCTCGCGGGTATGAGCTTCCCGCTGGTCGCGGCCTTCCTGATCCTGCTCTACCGGCTGCAGCCGCATGTCAGGGCCTTGCAGATGACGTGGAGCCAGTTGCAGGGACTGTCAGGCTCGTTGGAAGAGGTGACCTGGCTGCTCGACCCCAAGGGCAAGCCGGCGGCGCCGCAAGGCAGCCGGCCGTTCGCGTCTCTAAGCGAAAAAATCGCCTTCGAGGGCGTCAGCTTCAGCTATGCCAATGAGGAGCAGCGCGCGGCGGTGCTGCATGCCGCGAGCTTCGACATAAGAAGCGGCCGCTCGACGGCGCTGATCGGCCGCTCCGGCGCCGGGAAGACGACCATCGTCAACCTGCTCTGCCGCTTCGTCGAGCCGGACGGCGGACAAATCCTGGTCGACGGCACGCCGCTTGGCGAGATCGATCCGGTCGCCTGGCGGGCGCACATCGCCCTGGCCAGCCAGGAGCTGGAGCTGGTGGACGGCACCATCCTCGACAACATCACCTACGGCAAGGACACGGCGAGCATGGAAGAGGCGCGCCGCGCGGCCGAGCTTGCCGAGGCGCATGAGTTCATCGAGCGCCTGCCGCAGGGCTACCAGACGGTTGTCGGCTATCGCGGCGTCAACCTGTCGGCCGGTCAGAGGCAGCGCATCGCGCTTGCCCGCGCCCTGTTGCGCGATCCCGACATCCTGATCCTCGACGAGGCCACCAACGCGGTGGACGGGCTGTCGGAGGCGGCGATCGTGGAAACACTGAAGTCGCGCGCCGGCCGCCGCACCACCATCGTCATCAGCCACCATCATTCGACGATCTCGTTCTGCGACGATCTGGTGATCCTGGAGCATGGACGGGTGAGGAAGCAGGCACCATTCGCCGAGCTCGCGGCGCGCAGCATGGATGAATTGTATCAGCCGGAGTGAGGGCGTGGGTGACGGCGGCGCTTCAAGCGTGCATGGCAGCCTGGCGCATGCATTGTCCAACGCAGCGCTGGTCGACCCCCACTCCGTCTCGGCTTCGCCGAGCCACCTCTCCCGCGACCGACGGGGTAGAGGAACAGCGCCAGGGCTTTTGCCGTCAACGCTCGTCCAGCAAGGCTCCCTTCCTTTCCCTCCGGAGGGGGGAAAGGTGGCGCTGCGAAGCAGCGACGGATTGGGGGAACCACGTGGCAATCAAGCCTCAGGTCGATCGGTCACGCCAGTCACGGAAACGCGCCGGCCTGGAAAGCAGTCGGAGGGAACCCGCCGGCGTCGCAGGCCCCCTCTCCGCCCCGCTGCGCGGGGCACCTCTCCCCCGCCCTGGCGGGGGCGAGGAACCAGCGCTTGTCACCCCGCCATGGCGAGCGGCGCGGCGCTCTTGTTGGGAATCTGGATGTCGATCTCCAGCGTCGACATGGTAGCGCCCCGGTCCATCGAGACCTGGAGGTAGTCCTGGTCGATCTGCACATGCTTGGCAATGACCGCCATGATCTCCTCGCGCAGGATGGAGACGAGGTCGGGCTGGCCGCGGCTCTGGCGCTCATAGGCGAGCAGCAGCTGCAGCCGCTCGCGCGCCACCGGCGCGCTAGTGCGCCGCTTGAAGAGGTCGAGGATGCTCATGCGGCCCTCCTTCCGAGCAGCCGGTCGAGGAAGCCCTTGCGTTCGAAGGGGACGACCACCGGCAGGTCTTCGCCTTCCAGGCGCCTTGCCGCTTCCAGGTAAGCCTTTGCGGCACCATTGAGCGGTTCCGAGAGCGTGACTGGCGAGCCGAGGTTGGAGGCCCGCAGCACGTCCTGGCTTTCCGGGATGATGCCGAGCAGCGGCGTGGAGAGGATCTCCAGCACGTCGTCGATCGACAGCATCTCGCCGCGCGAGGCGCGCGCCGCGTCGTAGCGCGTGACCAGAACGTGTTTTTGTACCAGCTCGCCCTGTTCCGCCTTCATGGTGCGAGCGTCGAGCAGGCCGATGATGCGGTCGGAGTCGCGCACCGACGACACTTCCGGGTTGGTGACGATGACCGCCTCGTCGGCGAAGCGCATGGCGAGCTGTGCGCCGCGCTCGATGCCGGCCGGGCTGTCGCAGAAGACATAGTCGAACACCGAGCGCAGCCGGGCGATGACCTCCGCCACGCCCTCTTCGGTCAGCGCGTCCTTGTCGCGCGTCTGCGAGGCCGGCAGCAGATAGAGCGTCTCCAGCCGCTTGTCGCGGATCAGCGCCTGCGACAGCTTGGCCGTGCCCTGGATGACGTTGACGAGGTCGAACACCACGCGGCGCTCGGCGCCCATGATGAGGTCGAGGTTGCGCAGGCCGACGTCGAAATCGACCAGCGCCACCTTCTTGCCGGTCTTGGCCACGGCGGCGCCGAGCGCGGCCGTCGAGGTCGTCTTGCCGACGCCCCCCTTGCCCGATGTGACCACGACTACCTTGCCCATTTATAACAGCCTCCGTTGGCGATTTTTATTCATGACCGTGCCGGGCACGGTGGACTCGTTAACAACTTTGGCACGCGAAACCGGTCCGAAGCTTGCGGCCTCAGCCGAGCGGCACCACGCAGAGCGCATCATTGTCGAGGAAGGCCTGCACGGCCTTGCCGCGCGACACCCCTTCCATCTCCTCGGCGGTCGTGTACCAGCCGTCGACGGCGAGCAGCTCGGCCTCGTTCTTGCGGCAGAAGATGCGCGCCGAAACATTGCCTTCCGAGCCGGCGATCGCGCGGCCGCGCAGCGTGCCATAGACATGGATCGAGCCGCCGGCGACGATTTCCGAACCGGACGCGACCGAGCCCAGCACGATGACGTCACCATGTGGATGGAACACCGACTGCCCCGAGCGGATCGGCGCCTTGATCATCAGCGTGCCGGCTGAAGGCTGCGCCGGCACGGGGCCGGCGCTTGCGGCTTGCGCCGGCTCGATCCTGACCGCTTCGAGCCTCGCCAGCTCGGGATCGACCGGCTCATCGCCGGACATCGCGATCTGCGGAGCCTCGGCCGGCGCCGCCTCCGCGACCGGCTGGATCTCGCCAGCGGCCTGAGCCTGCTCCCCCGCGACGACTTCCAGTTCCTCGGCACGCGCCTTGCGCGCGGCGCGGCCCAGCAGCCCCTCGGCGGTCGCTTCCTTGGCGCCGGCCAGCAGCGGCGGCAGCTCAGGCCCGAGCTCGGCGCCTTCGAGCTCGATGGCATAGACGCGGATGCCGCGCGAGCCGAGCACGCCCACCAGCGCACCGATCTCCTCCGGCCCCGGCTGCAGGAGGTTGAGATCCAGCACCACCGGACGCCCGTTGAAATAGCCCGGCGAGTTGGCGATCCAGCGATCCAGCCCCTCCAGCCAGTCGGCGATCGGCGCCTCCGGCGTCAGCGTGAAAGCGACGAAGGAACGCGCGCGGAAGCGGATCGATTTGTTGTGCAGGGGGGCGGCGAAGGTCACGTCCAGGCGAATCCTTACTCAATGGTTAAAGGGTGCCGGGGCAATGGTTAACAAAAGGTTAATTTTGGGGATCGGAGCCGTTAAGGAAGTGGCGCGGCTAAGTTCTGTGGCGGGGCGGTCACAGGGGCATTGCGCCGGCTGCGGCCCGCCCAACAGCCCGGCCCCGATGGGCCAAGCATGTGAAACGGCTAATATACGAAGCGACGCGCGCGGACCACCCTCTTGCCCGGGACTTTCCACTCCTCACGGACAAGGAGACGGGCATGGGCATCGATCGGGAAGACTGCAAGCGAGCAGGCAAGGCAAGCACGACACTGGCGGCGCTGATGCTGCTCGGAGGATGCATGACGCACCAGCCGACAGGCACCGACGCATACCAGACGAGCGGCATCGACCAGTGGCTGGCGACGGCCGATGCCGACAAGGTCGTCAACGCCATGGGCGCCAAGGGCCTGATGCCCGCGACCATCGACTGCCGCTTCGCCGACACCACGCCCGGACAGGTGGCCTACCTGTCGAAATTCACCTGGACGCGCGCGCCCGCCAACACGCGCTACCACTGGGAAGTGGGCGACCCGGCCTATCTCGCGAGCAAGGAAGTGAAGGCCAACCGGGTGGGGTTGAAGCGGGTGGATGCGAAGGTGGTGCGGGACAGCGCTACAGGGCAGAAGGTTGGGTGCTCGGTGTGGGTGGGATAGGCAATCGACCTTCCTGGACAGGTTAGCGGCGCAAGCACCGATCGGAGATGCTTGGCGCTCTCCTGATTGCGTACGACAATACACACGAGCATAAGTGATCGTCAAATCAGCTGTGCGGGAGGACTGCCCCGACCCACATCGCCCTCAGATTCCTGAGAACAACCCTATGGAGCCGACCAAAGGATACTTGCGCAGCGCTATGCCGTGCGCAATGTTGTCGGCGGGGTGGGGATGAACATGCACTACATTCGAGAAGACGATAGACGCGAGACCAAAGCGAGCGCGGTGCTCGGCGCGGTATTGGCGGCATGCCTTGCTGGATGCGCCACAACCTCGACGGCGACCAAGGATGATTGGCAAACCAAGTCGACCGCCGTCGGCTTGGCCAAGGCCATGGAATTGAAGGGTTTCATGCCCGCGACCATAGACTGCCGGTTCGACAGCAGGGCGCCCGGCAGCCATGCCTACGGATCGAGATTCACCTGGAAGTCCATTCCGAGAAACAAGCGCTGGCAATGGGCAGTCGGCGTTCCGGAATACCTCGCGACCGACGAGATTCGGATGCAGCGAAATGGCCTTCACCCCGTGTTCCGGAAGAGCGTTCGCGAGCCCGGTAGCAGGCGGGTGATCGAGTGCTCGATCTGGACGAACTAGGCATCGACGACCCGAATGCAGGGTGCGGCGGGAAGATTTCAATGCGGAGCGCCGAAGACTTGAGGCCGGCTCAGATCTGAATTCGGCAAAGCACCTGTCGCTTGCGGGACGCGGATAAGGGCTGCGCTACCTTTCAGCAAGCCAGCTGCGGACCGAGGTACTCAAAGACAATTGTTGGTCCAAATGAATAACTCGCAATCTCATTCGATCGAACGTTCATTCCGCGACCTTTCGGATACCGAAATTGCCAATATAGAGGAAGCTTCACCCCTCGTTGGGATGGGCTGGACCGGCAGCTTCGGCTGGGACGAACTCCTGAAATCTAGTCGCGTCCTTATGGTTTCTGAAGCGGGCTCCGGCAAAACATATGAGTGTCAGGCCCAGCAAGCCAAGCTCTGGGCTTCAGGAGAGGCGAGCTTCTTTCTGGATCTCGCAACGCTGGCAGGCAACTCAGTTCGCGACATGCTAAGCACGAATGAAGAAATCCGCTTCGACTCTTGGTTGAGATCTCAATCCGATATTGCAACGTTCTTCCTGGATTCAATTGATGAACTTAAGCTAACATTGCGGAACTTCGAACAAGCACTGAAACGATTGGACAAAGCTCTTGCTGGTCAGCTGGCCCGCGCTCGAATAGTTATTACCACTCGCCCAGTCCCGGTAGATCGAGAGCTCATCGCTAGATATCTGCCAATTCCCACTCCTGTGGAGGCTGGCCCTACGGCAGAGGCTTTCGCCGACATGATGATGAGCCGCAACGGCAAAACCGCGACCAGCGAGAGGCTCAACGTTTGGCGAAATGTCGGCCTTATGCCGCTTTCGCGCGAACAGATGCGCGAGTTCGCGGTACTACAAGGCGTCGTCGACCCAGATGCACTTCTAGCTGACATCCGTCTGCGAGACGCGGAGGATTTTGCCGAGCGACCTCAGGACTTGATCGAACTTTGCTGCGATTGGCGTGAACATCATCGCATCCGCAGCCATCACGAACAGATCGAAACCAACGTCAGGATGAAGCTAGAGCCGAGGATCGATCGGCGTGAGAAGGCCGAACTGTCACAAGACTTCGCAATCGAAGGTGCTAGCCGGCTGGCTTTGGCAGCAATGTTGACTCGCAAGCTCACACTACGACATAGCGCCGATTCTGATAATGTTTTTGCCAGTGAAGCAGCACTAGATACGTCGAAAATTCTACGTGATTGGGAAGCTGACAAGCGCTCCACTTTACTTGAGCGCCCATTGTTCGGCTTTGCCAGCTATGGGCGGGTGCGCTTCCACCATAGATCTGTATTAGAATTTCTTGCGGCAAAACGACTTGAGTTACTGCTCAGTCGAGGTGCTTCAATAAAATCCGTCAAGCGGTTGCTATTCACAGAAACGGCGCAAGGCAGCCGAGCAGTTAGGCCATCGATGCGCGCGGTCGCAGCTTGGCTTGCCCTATCCCGGGATACAATTTTCGATGACATTATTTTGCTTGATCCGGCTGTTGTCCTAGATCACGGCGACCCACAGTCGTTGCGACCGATTCAACGTGTTAGAGCGCTGGAAGCCTACGTGGATCGCTATGGTCGGGGCGGATGGCGCGGGCTGGCTGTTCCGCGTGTTCAAGTTCGTCGCTTTGCATCACCGGAGCTCGCGCAGAGCCTTAAGCGATTTTGGGAACAGGGCGTTGAGAACCCTGAAATTCGTGAATTCATGTTAGAAGTCATTGCGGTTGGTAAGTTGGCTGGATGCGCCGATATTGCTTATGCGGCCGCCAGCGACGAGGCCAAGCCTCCTCGCGAGCGTAGTATTGCTATGGAAGCTTTGGTGCAGTTGGACGACACACGGATTGAGTCCATGTCGGCGTCAATCGCCGCTGATCGAACTCGATGGCCTAGTGCCGTAGCACGCTTGGCGGTTCTTAAGCTTTTTCCCCTGCATTTGCCGGCAGGGCGACTGTTGCGGATACTGCGGCGAGTGAAAGAAGACCCTCGAGTATCGGCAATTTAACCTATCATTTGCCGCGCGCTATTGAGGCTGCAGCCCTTTCACCAGACTATCTTGATAAGTTGCGTGAAGGTCTTACTGATTTGGTCATCGACGGCCTAAAGTGGGAGCGCAACAGGTACCCACATCTTCAAACAACACGGCCCGATTTATTGCCTGCCCTCGTCGCAGTATGTCGGAAGCAGGGAAACTACGACACAAGATCAGATGACTGGTCTATATCGAGCCTTCTTGCCATTCGACTTCTTAGCGAAGACCATTTTATGAAAGAAGCAACCGCCGAATTGCGTCAAGCCCTGGACGCCCTTCCTGCGGAAGCACGAGAATCTGCCTTTTGGAGAGAAGATACCATTTTAAGCAACTTGCATTCGTCTAAAGATGCATGGGGGCGAGTGTATGATCGCTCCCATGGCGGCATCCAGCTAAACGAGAAGGATGCAAACTGGGTTCGAAAGCGGCTATCTAATCCGAGCGAGCGATTTGATCGCCGGGAGATGATGCTCTGGGCCGAGATGATCCTTCTTCACCAAGGCATGCGTGATCATCGCGAGTTTCTCGAAGCCCTCAAGCCGTTGGTTTCAGATGCACCTAACCTCACGGCAATTATTGAGGACCGCTTGAAGCCGCGCGACGAAAGCCCGAACTACGCCAAATGGAAGCGGAGCATGCCAAGCGCGTCAAGCAAGACAAGCGTCGCGAGGAGAAAGCCCACGCAAGCTGGGTAGCCTTTTGGCGTAAAGTCGCCGAAAGCCCGGACGCGGTGTTCGCCGATGATCGCGCGACCAATACAGCTTGGAACCTGTGGCAAGCGGTCACGCGCTCAGGGGAAGAAAGCAGGGCTTCAGGGTGGGACAGGCATTTTATCGAGGGGCAATTCGGCAAAGCTACCGCTGATCGGCTTCGTGAAATTATGATGGGCGCCTGGCGGAAGGACAAACCGACCCTCTCCACTGAACGCCCTATTGCGGAGAAGAATACTTTCTTGGTCAAATGGCAGTTTGGCCTCGCAGGGATCGCAGCCGAAGCGGAGGACCCCAATTGGGCAAAGTGGCTATCCGACCAGGAAGCCGAATTGGCTTGTCGATACGCTCCAATCGAGTTGAACGGCTTTCCATCTTGGCTCGAAAGTCTTGCCATTGAACATCCTAGCGCCATCGATCGCATTCTGGGGCAGGAATTGAGTCTTACGCTCGGCGACGGAACCTATTCGATTTTCCTGCAAAACATAGACCACGCTTCATCGATCGTCTCTGCACTTTTCGTTCCACGAATTCGCGCTTGGCTTTCTAAGATATCGAAACGCAATGCCGATGATCGGCTGATCGAGCCAAACGTGCGCCGAGCGATCGCAATTCTCATCAAAAACGGCAATGATGACGACCGCCGCTTTATTGAGATGATTGCCGTAAAACGCCTTCAAAGCGGGATCTCATCCCCAAGAGTATCTGTATGGTTGGCCGCTCTTTTTTATCTCAATCCGATTGAAGGACTATCGTTACTAACAAAAGAGCTGCAATTCATAAATAGCAACAAGAAACGCAAGATACAAATATTTGCAACTTTATTCGACACAAAAAGTGGTGGAATCGGTTTAAATCTAAAAGACTCATCTTTCACGCCGAAGGCACTGCTAGAGTTTATTCGAATAGCCTATCAATACGCCCCACCAAAGGATGACCCATATCGCGAAGGTATGTTCTCACCGGATGTTCGCGATGACGCACAACAAGGAAGGAACGCCATCCTCAGCGCTTTGCTTGCAGCTACTGGCCCCGAAGGTTGGAATGCAAAGCTTGAACTGGCGCGCGACCCAATGTTTGCAGAAATCAAAGATCGAATCATTGCCATAGCCGAGAAGAAAGCCGCCGAGGAAGCGGACGTCGAGATATTCGACGAGGCCCAATTTGTTGTCCTTGATCGCACGGGAGAAGCGCCGCCTTCGACAGCTGAAAGCATGTTCGCGCTAATGCGCGATAGGCTCGATGATATCGAAGATTTGTTGCTACAAGATACGTCTCCGAGGGAGGCCTGGGCAGACATTTCTGACGAGCATGTGATGCGTCGAGAGTTGGCTCGCGAATTGAAGAACGCTGCTAACAATAACTACACCGTTGACCAAGAGTCCGTAACAGCCGATGAAAAGGAAACCGATATCAGATTACGATCTACCGCCTCCAAGCAACAGGGTGTGATCGAACTAAAACTTGGAGACAACCGTCCTGCAACGGACCTTTTTAACACCATAAAGGATCAACTGCTGATGAAATATATGGCACCGAGCGAATGTCGCTCCGGGTGCCTGCTAATCACGATCGCTAAACATCGCGAATGGGAACATCCTATTACGCGGAACCGGATCAATTTCGAGGAACTGATAACGATTTTGCACGAGCAGGCAGGAAGGCTCTCAAAGGAGCTCGGCGGCGACGTCAAGCTCATGGTCAAAGGACTAGATTTGCGACCTCGACTTTTGACTGAGGAAAAACGAAAAAAAAGCTAAATGTTGCTTTCGGGGCTCCTGGTCGAATACAGAGTCTCACATGCCCCTCCTCCCCGC
>SAPZ01000020.1 GCA_004020875.1 Mesorhizobium sp. | reverse complement strand
CGGCGGGGACGACTGAGCTTCCGGGTTGCGCCCAACAAAGGGACGGCGCGGTTCATCGTTAAAAGGTGAACCGTCGTTCTATCGAACTCTTAGGACAACCGGGTTATTGCCGGTGAAACGCTCGGGACATGACGTCTTGGCTTGACTGTCCGGCGCCCGGTCCATGACGGACGGGCGCTTGCGAGACCCGGCAATGTCTTCGACGCTCAACACCGCGCTTGTGATCCTTCAGCAACGTCTGCCGCCAGCGGCCAGACCGGCCGCGAGCACCGACATCGCCTCCGGCCCGGCCGCGTTGCCGCTCACCCAGGCGGAGCCCGCGGTCGCCATGTTCAGCCTCGACAGCCTCAACATCACGGCGACGAAGGTCCGGCTGATGCAGCGCGCCGGCAAGGAGTTCGGCGTCGACCAGACCGACTACGACTCCGTGTCTTCCTACGGTTCGGCGGTCAAGAACGCCGTCGAGGCGTTCAAACGGCAATCTCCGTCGGCGGTCCCCAAGATCGAAAGGCAGCTTGGCCTGGACCAGCTCGGCGTTTCGCTGGATACGCTCGTCAACGCGATCGTCCGTCCGCAAGGCGGCGACAACGACAGGCTGGACACCGCGTTGAAGCAGCATGCGGGCGGGGAGGGCGGCCAGCCGGACGAGCTTGGGCTGTACGGCCTCTGAGGCCGGTTATCCTATAAGCCACCGCGACAGGCCCGCAGAAGCCACTCCGATCACCACTGTCGGCAGCATCGACAGCCGCGTCGCGGCAAGCAGGGTGATGGCTAGAGCCGCGAGGTCGGCGGGATTCCTCGAGACGAAGTCCGGCGCGATCACCGAGATCAGCACGCAGCCGGGGGCGGCTTCCATCACCGCCGTGGCGCGCCGGCTGAGCGCGCGGTTCTTGAGCATCACATAGCCGCCGATACGGGTGAGATACGTCACGCCGGCCATCGCGAGGATGGCAAGAAATGTCATCGGGTCGATCATGTCTCATCTGCCAGGAACCATGCGGCCACCAGGCCGGACAGCGCACCGACCGCCACATACCAGGCGCCCGGGACGAGGAGATAGGTGAGCGCCGCTGCCGCCAGGCTGACCAGCCAGGGCCGCGCCGCGGCGAAGCCCTTCCACATGCCCCGAAGCAGCACCAGGAAGACGGCCGGGAAGGCCATCGCGAAGCCATACTTCTCGACGTCGCCAAGCACGGGCCCGAGCGCCGCGCCACAGGTCGTGAACGCGACCCAGGCGAGGTAGAAGGGCAGGGCGGCGCCCAGATAGAAGGGCAGGCTGAAGGCCGGCCGCGTGCCGGCCGCGGCGCGGCGTTGCGCATCGGCCAGGCCAACCGCCCAGCTCTCGTCGCACATCAGGAACAGCGCTGGAAAGACCCGTCGCTTCGGCAGCTGCTTGATGAACGGCGCAAGGGCCGCGCCCATCAGGAAATGCCGGCTGTTGACCAGCAAGGTGATGCCGGCGATCAACAGGATGTGCGGCGGCGAGCTCCACAGCTGGATCGCCGCGAATTCGGAACCGCCGGCGAAATTGAGGCCGGTCATCAGCGGCACCTCAAGCAGGCCGAGGCCCTTCTGCGCGGCTTGCGCGCCGAGCACCAGCGCATAGGGAATGATGCCGAGCAGAACCGGCACCGAGGCGGCAAGCCCACGTCGGAGCTCGGCGCCGCGCATGTTGGTGGCCTGACCCTCGGCGACGGCGATCTCGGAAACGCTCATGGCTTTGCCTTCGGCCGGCCTGGCAGCCAACCGTCTTTCGCTCGGTTGTGGGTTGTCGGTCCCGGACCATAGCCGAAACGCGAGGCAATCGGGTTGCGAAAATGCGCCATTTCTGCCAGAATTTGGCATTGGATAGCACGTTAGGCTGAAGAATCGGAATCTTTCACCATGAAGCTCGATGAGATCGACAGACGCATCCTGCGCGCCCTGCAGCGCGATGGGCGCATGGCCAACAACGATCTGGCGAAAGAGGTCGGCCTGTCGCCTTCACCCTGCCTGAGGCGCGTGAAACTGCTGGAGGAGGCGGGCGTGATCGACCGCTATGTCGCGGTCCTCAACCCGGCCAAGATCGGCCGCGGCCAGACCTTCTTCACCCGCATCTGGCTGAAGCAGCAGGACGAGGACACGATCGAGCATTTCGCCGCCGAGGTGGCGAAATTTCCCGAAGTGATGGAGTGCTATCTGATGCTCGGCGATTGCGACGCGCTGGTGCGCATCGTAGCGGCCGGCATCGACGACTACCGCCGCTTCCAGTCAGAGCATCTGAGCCGCATCAAGGGCGTGCAGAACGTCAAGACGGACGTGCCCAGCCAGATCATCAAGCAGACCTCGGAAATGCCGCTGTAGGATTGTTCCTTCTCCCCTTGCGGGAGAAGGGAAGTCCTCAATGATGCGCGTGGTGCTCCGCATTCCGCTTGCGCGTCGCCGCGGCCTTCTTGGCCGAAGCCGATCTGTCCGCCGCGGAGCGCCCGCCCGAGGCCTTGCCGCCCATCTTGCCGCCCTTGTGCGCCGCGGGATGGCCGGTGTGCTTGCCGCGTCCCGATCCGCCTTCCTTCTTGCCGCCGCCGTCATCCTTGTTGACGGTCGCCCAGGCGCGCCGCTCGGCTTCCTTTTCGGAAACGCCGCGCTTCTCATAACCTTCGGCGATATGGTCGGCCTTGCGTTCCTGCTTGTCGGTGTATTTCGATTTGTCGCCACGTGGCATCGTCTTGCTCCTTGTTGCGCTGAGTGAATCGGGAAGGGATTCAATCGCCCTTCTTCTTGGCGACGTCGCCAAGGTCGGACCGCTCCGGGTCCTTGTTGTTCTCGCCGGCGGCATCGCGGTTCTCGTCGGGATCGTCCTTCGGCGGCAGGTAGCCGCGCGGCTTGTTGGCCTTGGGGCCTTCCCAGCGCGGCCATTGATCGGATGTGCCGGGGCGTCCCGGACGTGGTGTGTTGCTCATGTCTTCCTCGCTTGCGATTTTGAAATAGTGGTCAGCTCTCCGCTTTCATGGTTCGTGCGATCTCGAGCAGCTTGTGGCGGTCATGTCCGTGGACGCGGATCAGCTCGCGCGCCTGCTTCGGCGAGAGGTCGGTGTTCTCGGCCAGGAACCGCACGTCGGGATCGTCGCCGCCCTTGACCGGCAGCTTGCCGCCCTGTGGCGCGTTCGCCGCGCCCGGGCGGCGCGGTATGTTGTCGTTGGCCTGCGTCATTGCATGTCTCCTTCGCTTCGGCGCCGTGTCAGCCCGCGGTCTCCGACTGCCTGCGGCGTGCTTCCTTCTTGCGGCGCAGCACCTCGTCGGTCCCGACGATGTCCTTGGAGCCGCCGGTGATCGCGGTGGAAACCACGGCCGGCGGATCGCTGGCCGGAAAACTGTCCTCGAGACCGGACTGCAACTGCTCTTCCAGCGTGTCCGGATCCTCCGATCGGCCTTGCGTGCGGCGCTCGTCAATCTGTTCCAGGTCCTGCTTGGCGTCGGGATGCTCGCGCGCGTTGCGCAGTGTCGAGACGACGAGCTCGACCGCGAACTCCTTCATGGCCTCGGCATCCGTAGAGGTCACGTCGGTCTCCTCGACCAGGCGCACCAGCGACTGTTCGATCTTGTCCAGCTCACGCACGCCCTGGCAGCGGGCCAGCTTTTGCGCCAAGGCGTGGATCAGCAGGGGACCGAAGGTCGAATAGGCCTGCATGCGGGTCTCATCGACGCGTTCGGGATGAAGTGTGTGCAAGGACATTGATGCCTCCGTTGAACATCCTGCGGCGGCGACAGCCTGTTTCGGCGGCCGCTCCAAGGTCAACTGGAGGACGGCGAAGATGTTCCATCCCGGGATCGATCTCGCGGACAATGAAATGGCGCCCGCGAACGCGGACGCCATCTTTGTTTTGAACTCAGCGCTGGCCGCCTTTCCGGCCTGCCTCCGAGGCGCGCTGACGGTCTTCGGCGAAGTTTCCGCTGCCGCCTCTGTGCTGGCCCTCGCTCCGCTGACCCATGTTGCGGTCCTCGGCCTGCTGCTGTCCGCCGCCGCGATGCTGGTCGTCGCGGTTCTTGTGGCTCTGCTGGCCGGCCTTGACGTGCTGTTCGTGGGTTCCGCCTTGATTGGGCATATCGAACTCTCCGTTGGTTCGGATTCTTCTTCGGGGTGAAATTCAAGGACGCGTTCGACATCCTTGAGTAGGGTGAACATGTGCCGGCAACCGATGTTCCGCCCGAAATATTTCGTGAATTCGCCAGACTGAAGTCCGACGAATTCGACGCAATGGGCTGGCTGGTGGAACCAGTGGCGATTCTAGGAATTTGGTGAGCGGCCGACGAGAAAGCCCCCTCCATCGGCGGCCATGCTGGTGCCCGCCGATCGTACCCGCGTAAATCGGCGGGCACCAAAATCCACCAACAAGAAGCCGCGCAGCCGGCCTCGGAGCGAGACGACGTTTTGACCTATATCTCTGCAAAGCCCACCCGGCAGACTGTCGAAACCCTGCCTGCCAACGACAACCTACCTGCCGCCCCTCTCGATCTTTCATTCCTCGACGTCATCAATGATGAGGCTGAGATAGCCGACATCGCCAGGCGCGCGGAGCGTCTGGGCCATGCCACGCTCGTCGCAATGGCGATCGGCCTTGCTGCGGTGCCGTTGCTATACCTGATGCTTGCGTGAGGCGCTTGGCCGGCTCGCGCCAACGCCTGTCGGGCGCCTGCTATCTTCCGGAGAAGAATGCGTCCAGCGTGGCTGCAGTTTCGATCGGCGACTCCTCCGGAAAGAAATGACCGCCGGGCAACGCGCCGCCGCTGACGTCGTCGGCCCAGTGCCGCCACAGCGCCTCAGGGCCGCCTTCCTCGACGTACCATTCAGCCAGCGCCCCATGCTCGCTCCATAGCGCCAGCAGCGGGCAGGCGATGTGCCGGCCGGTCTTCCTGTCAGCATGGTCATGCTCGCGGTCGAGGGACGCCGCCGCGCGATATTCCTCGCAAATGGCATGGATGTGCGCCGGGTCGCGCAGCGCGTCGACATAGAGTTGCCGCACCCCGGGCGGGAACGCGTCGGGCGACGATCCCCAGCCGGAAAGCGCATTGTCGACGATTGCATCGGCTGCGGCCGCGAGCATTGTCTCCGGCAGCGGCTCGGCTTGCGCCAACAACGACCACGGCCAGTAGCCGAGGGCCAGTCTTGCGTCGGCGCGGGCCCACGCATCGGCGGTGGGAATGATATCGAGCACAGCGAGCTTCTCGACGCGGTCCGGATGATCGATCGCCAGCCGGTAGGCGACACGCCCGCCGCGATCGTGACCGGCGACCATGAAGCGCCTGAAACCCAACCTCTCCATCAGCACCACCATGTCGGCGGCCATGGCGCGCTTGGCATAGGGCGCATGATCGGCGGCCGATGTCGGGCAAGAGCTTCGCCCATAGCCGCGCAAATCGGCGCAGACGACAGTGAAATCCCGCGCCAGGCTTGGCGCCACCTCGCGCCACATCGCATGCGTCTGCGGAAAGCCGTGCAGCAGAAGCAGGGCGGGGCCCGTGCCGGCGCGGCGAGCGAAGATCCTGGCCTCACCGGTGTCGATCTCGCGGCTGTCGAAATCGTCGAACATTGCTTGCCTCCGGGAACGAGACCGGCGCCGGCTGCCTCAGGTCCAGGCCGAATCCAGCGTCAGCGACGCTTCGAAAATCTGGTCACGCTTTTCGTCGAGCACCTTGACCGTGATCGTCAGAAGCCTGCCGCCCGTCATCTCGTCGCGGGCGACGTCATGCAGGATGCGCAGTGCCTCCATGCCGGCGCGCTCACGGCTGGCGAAGAGCTGTCCCTCAGTGTCTTCCTGGCTGTGCTCGGCGTTGTACAGGTCGAAATAGAAGCGTTGCATCGGCACTTTGATCCCAATCCGACGGTCAATTCGCGGACGCGATCATGGTTCCAAACATCTGATCCAGAGGGAGAATCGGCCATGCGCCGGCGTTGCGGCGCGGCATCGCTCGCAACCAGCATCGGCCTGCGGCGTTAGGAGGGGCGAATGGAGGCAGCCGGATGCTGGAATCACTCTTTCTCAATCTGGGCCAGCATGACGCCCTCTCGGACGAAGAAAAAGCTCTGCTCACATCGACCTTGTCGATCGAGAAATATGTCGGCGTGGGGGAGGATATCGTTGTCGAAGGAACCAGGCCGACCTACAGCACCCTGATCATTGACGGGCTGGCTGCCCGCTACAAGGTTCTGGAGGACGGGGGCCGACAGTTCACCTCACTCCAGGTCGCGGGCGATTTCGTGGACCTGCATGCGTTCCTGCTGAAAACGATGGATCACGGCATCGTCGCGCTGTCGCCCTGTCATGTGGCGGCGGCCGAGCACAGCAAGCTGAAGACGATCACCGAGCAGGCGCCGCATCTCACCCGATTGCTCTGGCTGGACACGCTGGTCGACGGAGCCATCCATCGCGAATGGATCGTGGCCATGGGCCGCCGCTCCAAGCTGTCCCATCTCGCGCATCTAATATGCGAGCTGTTCGTCAGGCTTCAGGTGGTGAAGAAGACCCGGGACATGAGCTTCCATCTGCCGCTGTCGCAGGCCCAGCTCGCCGACGTGCTGGGCCTTTCCGTCGTCCACATGAACAGGGTGATCGGAACGCTGCGCCGCATGAACGTCATCAGCTGGACCAACCATATGATCACGATCCTCGACTGGGAGCGGCTGGTCACGGTCGCCGAATTCGATCCGACCTATCTCAGCATGTCGCGCGAGCCGAGATAGGCCGGCCGCGATGGAGCGGCCTCCTAGCTTCGCGGAACCTTGGAGCGCGACCACAGCTCGTCCAGCATGGTGAGCGCTGCGCTCGGCGCGGCCTCCTTCAGCAGCCCCTGTTGCGCGGCGGCCTTCTTGAAGGCGGCAAAGGCGACGGCCGGCCGGCAAATGCCCGCGATCGCGTCATCCACCAGCCGGGCTGCTTCGAGATAGGCCGGCGCTTCCTTGTTCTTCCATGTCCCGGCGAGCGCCTTCTTGGCCTCGGCCACCGTGGTGACCACCATCGTGCCGCCGCTGATGAAGCGGATGGTGAGCGGGAGGAAACGGCTCATCGGTCCTCACCATCCGAGCCATTCGCGCGTGCGCCAGGCAAGGCCGGCAAAGGGCGCCAGGGTGACCACGGCGGCGGCAAGGACGAGAACTGGGCTGTTGATAGGCAAGGTCTTCATGATGCACCACAAGATTGGGGATTGGCCTAAACGATGACGTCGCCGGTCGGTTGCATCCGGCCGGCCAGTCGGCACGACAAGCTCGAGATCACATGTTGCTCGCGGGCCGGATCGGCGGCGCCGGCCGGTGCGGCGGCCGCGGGCGGGGCCTCAGCGGCACATCGGCGAGCGAAGGGCGGATCACCCTCACGGGTGTTGGCGGCGTGGCGCCGCGCCGGCGCCGCAGAGCGGCCGACAGGCTGCCGATGAAAGTTCGAACGTCCATGGGACTCCTCCTCAAGAGTCCCCCCAATGACCAAGAGTTATCACCCTGGACCGGTCGTCCGCATTTAACTTTGATGTATGCGCGGCATCTCCGCGGGGGCGACGAACCGGGCCAACCTTTTGCGACGACATGCGTTGTCCCCCGAAAGGAGACCATCATGCCGACCAGCAGCCGAACGAAATCAGACGCCCCCCAGAAATCAGCCGCCAGCGAGAAATCAGTCACGGGGGAGAGACCGGACAGTGCAAAGACCGCGCGCAGGCAGCGCAGTGTCCAGCGCCAGGTCGATGCCACCGATCGCAGCAAGCCGAAGCCGAAAGCCTCGGGCGCCATGCAGGCCGGCGCCCGCCGCTACCCCACGCCGCCTTTCCCGAAGCAGCATCATCCCAAGCCTGGCGAGGAATGGGCGATCGAGCCGGCGCCGCTCTATGACGCGCCGTTCTGGCAAGGATCAGGCAAGCTCAAGGACAAGGTCGCGCTGGTCACCGGCGGCGACTCCGGAATCGGCCGCGCGGTCGCCGTGCTGTTCGCGCGCGAAGGCGCCGATGTCGCCATCGTCTATCTCAGCGAGGACCGCGACGCCAAGGCGACGAAGCAGGCGGTCGAGGCCGAGGGCAGGCGTTGCCTCACCCTGCGCGGCGACGTCGCCAAGCGCGCCTTCTGCCGCAAGGCGGTGGCCGAGACGGTCAAAGCCTTCGGCAGGCTCGACGTGCTCGTCAACAACGCGGCCTTCCAAGTTCACTCGGCCGACTTCGCCGATCTCACCGAAAAGCATTTCGACACCACGCTGAAGACCAATCTCTACGGCTATTTCCACATGGCCCAGGAAGCCGTGCCGCACATGAAGCCGGGCTCGGCGATCATCAACACCGGTTCCGTCACCGGTATCGAAGGCTCGAAGGAACTGGTCGATTACTCGATGACCAAGGGCGGCATCCACGCCTTCACCCGCGCGCTCTCCGGCAACCTCATTGCGAAGGGCATCCGCGTCAACGCGGTGGCGCCCGGTCCGGTCTGGACGCCGCTCAACCCGTCGGAAAAGCAAGCGGAGGACGTTTCGCAGTTCGGCGCCAAGACCCCGATGAAGCGTCCCGCCCAGCCGGAGGAGATCGCGCCGGCCTATGTGTTCCTGGCCTCGCCGCAATGCTCCAGCTATATCACCGGCGAGATCCTGCCGATCATCGGGGGCTACTGATCCCATGAGCACCATGAGGAGGATCCCATGAAGAAAGCGCTTCTCATCGCGGCCATCGCGCTGGTGCCGGCACTGCCGGCTGCGGCGCAGACGGCCAAGCCGGACCAGCAGACGCAGAACTGCCAAGCCAAGCCGAACGCCAACGACCAGCTGCAGAAACAGAAGCAAGTGGCTGATACGGATGAACTGTCGAAACAGCTCGGCAATTGCGGCGGCGTGCTGAAGCCGCCGCCGACAGGCGATCAGAACGCGACGACCCCGCCGCCGACCGGCAGCGAGATGCCGGTGATCAAACCGGGCGAGGTGCCGCCGCAGACGGGCCAGTGACCAGGGCCGATCGGACGCCGCTGCCTCGAACAGCTGCAAGGACGCCGCTGCCTCGAACAGCTGCAAGACCTTGCATGGGAGAACGGTCATGGCAGACGACAAGGGCAAACGTGATCTCAGCGACCGCGAGTCCGCTGAAGACGTCTACAAGGTCGACTGTTTTGCCAACAAGATGCGGATCAGCGTGCCGCAGCTTCATGAACTGATCAGGAAGCACGGAAGTGACCGTGAGACGTTGGAACGGGAGTCGAGAAAATTTCGGGCATGATCCGGATTCGTTGCCGCGCAGGCCCAGTCGGGTTGGCACGCTTCATTCCAGGCTGGCAGATTTCGGATGAAGCTCTAGTTTCTGGCGCATGGACAATGACCGGAATCTGGCGAAGCCGCCCTCGGCGGCCACGCGGGCCAAGCGTTACGACAAGCACGAGGCCACCACCGAATCCGCACGGTCGATAATCGAAGGCGAGGCGGCGGACAGGGCGGCAAAGACGGCTCGGCTGAGAGCGGCAAGGCTTTCGCAAACGCCGGCGGGAAGGCCTCGGGAAGCCGCGGCGGAGAAGCCCAGGGCCGCGGCGAAGACGAGCGGCAAGGACAGAAGCAGAGCGAGCGCGGCAAACCGGTGATCAAGCCTTCCGCCGCGATCGACGGACGCCTCGATAAGGATCAGTGCTTGCGCTTTTCGCTCTCGGCCGGCTTGAGGACCGGCGAGGCGTGCGCCTCGCGGATCATCTGCAGGGCCTCGTCGCGGGTGAGGCCGCATTTGCGGGCAAAATAAGCCGCCTCATGGATTTCGGCGCGGGAGGCGTCCGCGAGGCCCGAACTGGCTTGTCTGTCTTTCTTCTTGGCCATCGGTTCACCGTGCCATGAATCACTTAGTCAGCTAATTATAGGCCTGTTCGTTGCTGTTTCAATTCCGCTGCATTCGGGATGGGACGACATTTCGCGCCCAGGTCCTGAAGACCTTGTTGCCATGCAAAGGCGGCGATGAAGTGGAGGGGCGCGGGGTCAGGGCGGCGAGAGCTTCGCCAGAACCTCCAGCAGGCTCCACTCCGAGGTCGGTTTGCCTGCATTGGGTACGCCCGCCAGGACGGCCCCGCCGATGAGTTCCGGCTTGTCATAAGCGCTCGCCACCGCAAAAGGCACACCGCGGCTGCGCAAGGCCTCGGCTACGGGCGTGACAAGTTGGTCGCCTAAATTCACGTCGAGCAAGGCTAATGTCGGCAGTTCGTCTTCCAGCAGGCGGAGCGCGTTTGCGACCTTGGGGACCGGGCCTAAGACCCGCCATCCCAGGCGTTCGAGAATGACTTTAAGATCCATCGCGATGATGAATTCATCTTCGACGATCAGGATGGTCTTTTGCACCGGCCATCAATCTGGGCGAGCGGCCCTTTCGAGGGGGACGACTATCTCGGCTTCGAAACCCTCGGTTCGATAATTCTGTTCCACGTTGCCACCGAGATTGTATGCGATCGCGAATTGAATGAGCTGGGTGCCGTACCCTGTCGAGGCGGGCTTGCGTACAGGCGGGCCGCCGCTCTCGCGCCAGGACAGGCGCAGCAATGGATGATCGCCTTGCTCGACCTCCCATCGAATTCGAACCGTCCCGGCCGGAGCTGACAAAGCGCCATACTTGACCGCGTTGGTTGCCAGTTCGTGCAGCAGGAGACTCAGCGACATTATCTCCTTCGAGGCCAACGTCAGGGGCGGGCTGGGCTCGACGATGATCGTCTCCGGAGCGGTTTGGAAGGGCTTCGTTGCGCGCGCCACCAGGGCATCGAGACTATCGTCACCATGATCGCTCAAGGCCAGATCATTGGCATCCGCAACGGCTTGCAGCCGGCCGAGGAACGCCGTGCGATACTCCTCTCCCGAAACGCCTTCCGCTTTGGTTTGGTTGGCTAGGGCCCGCACCAGCCCGAGCACGTTCTTCAGCCGGTGCCGCAATTCTCCAAAGACCGCTTCGAATTCCGCTTCTTTTCGGCTTCTGTCCGTAATGTCGACGATCGACAGCAACATGAGGTGGCTGACGTTGTCCGGATTGAACACGGTGCGCGCTGTCAGAAGCATGATCTTCTTCCCGATGTGCGGGAAATCATGCTCCACTTTGTAATCGATCACCGCCGAGCTTTTCGGGATCACCTCTCCAAGGAGACGACGCAGCTCGGGAATGTCCCATTGACCGTTGCCCAGGTCGTACAGGTGTTGTCCGATCGTGTCGTAACGGTCGACCGCGAACGTTCTGAAGAAGGCGCGGTTGGCGCTCTGGACGGTCAGGGCCGAATCCAGCACGAGCATGGGATCGGGAACAGTGTCGACAATGCCTTGGGCCTGCACGTGACCTGTCCGCAGAATCCGGTAGAGGTCTTCCAAATCCATTGCCGAAATACCCATTAGCCCGACAAGGCTATAAGCCTGCCGCCGATCATACAACCGCGCTTCTCCAAAGCGAAGATCGCCGACGCGGTCTTAAATGCATGTCGCCCAGACGTGCGCAGCGGTTCTGGGACAACGACAGGCATCAAAACAAAGACTTTAAAGCGCGTCGCCTGAAACCCGTTTCAGCGCGACGCGCTTTATGGCATCGGCGCTGGGCCGCATTCCTCGAGCCTCCGGCCCTCGGGTGTTCCCGGAACCATAGCGCCCGCGCCGGGTTGTGATTGGCGGGCCGCGTCAGCCGGACCTGGTGGCAAAGAGAACAGGGCTGGTTTCTCCGGCTTCTCGCCCTGGCCAACGAAAAGGCAGTCGAGCTCTTGTCCCACCCGGCCCGCTCAACAGAGGGCTTGGCAGCGATGGCAGGAAATATGCAGCGCGACAAAGCCGACACCGAACCGCGCTCGGTCCGTGTCCGAAACAGGTGAGGGAGATGCTGCGCTGGGTCGACGAAGGCTGGGTACTGCTGAAGGAAAGCGTCACCGGCTACATAGATGACAATGCGCTGAGCCATGGCGCGGCGATGGCCTTCTACGCCACCACGTCGCTGGCGCCGATCCTGTTGATCGTCGTCGCGATCGCCGGTTTCGTCATCGGCAACGATGCCGCCCAGCTGGCGCTGTCGGCTCAGATATCGGGCGTGATGGGGCCACAGAGCGCCGACCTGCTGAAGGCCACGATAGAGACCGCCTCGCATGGCTGGTCGAGCGCGCTTGCCACGCTGATCGGAGTGGTGACGCTTTTGGTGACGGCGTCGGGCGTCTTCGGCGAGATGCAGCAGTCGCTCAACGAAATCTGGAAGGTGAAGCCCAACGGGGTGTCGCTGTCGCGCCTTGTAAGGGCGAGGGCGGCCAGCCTCGGCCTCGTGGCGGCGCTCGGCTTCCTGCTGCTGGTATCGCTCGCCGCCAGCACGGCTATCGCGGCGCTGGGCGAGATCATCAACCGGAGCCTGCCGTTCGGGGAACTGATCCTCAGCGCCATCAACACGATCGTCTCCTTCGCGCTGATCGCCTTCCTCTTCGCCGCGATCTACAAGGTCCTGCCGGACCGCACGCTCAAATGGCGCGATGTCGGCGTCGGCGCGCTGGTCACCGCGCTGCTGTTCACCGTCGGCAAGTCGCTCATCGGCTGGTACATCGGCACCAGCGCGATCGCCACCTCCTACGGCGCGGCCGGAGCCCTGATGGTGGTGCTGGTCTGGGTCTACTATTCGGCGCAGATCTTCCTCTTCGGCGCCGAGATCACGCGCGCCTATTCGGTGCGCCGCGGCAGCCGGCCGGACCTTGCGCCAGTGGTGGCCGCCGAGCCGGTGGCGCCCGCCACCGTCCCGCCGTCGGCGCGCGGCGCCTCGGGCATTGAAGTCGCCGCATGGATTGTCATCGCCTGCCTTGTCACTGTGCTGATGTCGCAAACCGACGCCAACAGGCCGGACCGCCCGCGGTAGAACTGACGTGCTTAGCAGGAGGTCGCCGTTCTGGAAGAAGGGGCGTACCCTTACCGGTCGTCCCAGCGCTTCTCGATTTCGTAGGAAAGCCAGCGGCAGAACATGCCGGCGATCGAGGTCGCGGCGCCGCCGAGCAGGCAGGCAATCAGCAACGGACTTTGCGATGCTCTCGACCAGCTTACGATGACGAGCAATATCACGCTGACCGTCGAGATCAGATAACCTAGGCCCTTCAGCCGGTGGAGCGACGCTTTTGTCATCGCGAGTGTTTCCGCGCTACGGCAACTCCCTGCCGGGGCTGAAGTTCCATGGTCGATGGCGAGCTCGGGAAGACAGGCCCGCAGGCTTGCCTCCCCGAATGGCGATCCAGCCTGCTCTAAACTCAGGCTGCCTCAGCAGCGACGTTGACCGCGGACTCGGCGAGCTTGGTTAGCGCGACGTCCGTTTCCTTCTCTTCGTTCAGCGTCTTGTCGAGCAAGGTGACGGCCTCGGTCAGGCCAAGTTCCTGCGCCCAGGTCCTGAGCGTGCCGTAGCGCGAAATCTCATAGTGCTCGACGGCCTGCGCCGCGGCCAGCAGTCCCGCGTCGAGCGAGGGCGAGCCCTTGTACTCGTCCATGATCTCGGCGCCTTCCTCGGTGATGCCCATGATCGCCTGGCAGGTCTTGCCCACCGGCTTCTTGTCGATCACCTCGAACACTTCCTCCAGGCGCGCGACATGTTCTTCGGTCTGGTCGCGGTGCTTTTCGAAGGCGGCCTTCAGCGCGTCGTCCTGCGCTGCCTTGGCCATCTTGGGCAGCGTTGCGAGAATCTTCTTCTCGGCGAAATAGATGTCCTTCAGCGTGTCGTGGAAAAGTTCGTTAAGCCCCTTGTTCGAGGCCGCCTTCGTTGTCGGCATATTCGCATCTCCTGGGTGGGTGGATAACCAATCCAACACAGTTTTTTCGAACTTGTTCCCGACAGAAATTTTCCGGTGAAAGCGGTCGGGGCACTCATTTGTTGTTGACCGCCGCCCGAAGAGATCGAGAGCCGATCGAAGGCGAGCTCGATCGAAGGGGGCTGCAGACGACCCTCGCGCGGCAATCGCGACCGGCATTTCTTTGATTTCGCGCGGAACTTTTTACCCGGACACGCGCTGTTGAAAAGCAGTTGATCCCAACCCAGGCTGGGAGCATGAAAATGAATACCAAGATCCTTTGCATGAGCGCACTCGCTTTTTCACTCGCTACGGGCGCGGCGATGGCCAGCAGCGCCAAAGGAACATCGGCCTTGGACGATCCGCAGAAGATGTCGCCCTTCTTTACCGATGCGGGGATGAAGACGATGAGATCCGGCGATGAGTTCAAGAAGGCATGGCTTGCCATGAGCGAGGAAGACCGCACCTCGATCAAGAAGGACTGCGGCGACGAGGCCATCGCCAAGCAGCATGACAATTTCTGCAAGATGACCAAGGAACTCGGCGGCGCAAACTGAGGCCAATCGGCATCGACAAAGAAACGGCGGCTGCTTCAGCCGCCGTTTTCACGTTTGGCGCATCGAATGGGTCACTGCCGCCACTTCCCCTTTATACAAACCACTGCGCCACGAGGCCCGCCGATGAAGCGGCCATTATTATCGTCGACAACCAGCCCAGGGCCCGCAGCCAGCCCTGGACCGGGAACTCCCCCATAATGTCCTTTCGGCCGGACATCAGCATCATGACGACCATCACCGGGACGGCGCATAGGCCGTTGATCACAGCGCTCCAGTAGAGCGCCTTGATCGGGTCGATCGGCGTGAACATGATGACGGTGCCAAGCGCCGTCGCGGCGGCGAGCGTGGCGTAGAACGCCACCGCCTCCTTCGGTCGGCGCCGCAGCCCAACCTTCCAGCGCAGCGCCTCGCCCACGGCGAAAGCCGCTGAGCCCGCCAGCACCGGAACCGCCAGAAGTCCGGTGCCGATGATGCCGGCCGAGAAGATGATGAAGGCGAATTTGCCGGCAGCCGGCTCGAGCGCCTTTGCCGCGTCCGTGGACGAGGCAATGTCCGTCACCCCCGCCTTGTGTAGAGTGGCGGCCGTGGTGAATACGATTGCGAGGGCGATCAAATTCGAGAAGGCCATTCCCACCAGCGTGTCGGCGCGTATCCGCTGGAACGCCCTTGACGCCTGCCACGGCGCCCACCTCAGCGGCTTGGCGGTAGGCTTCAGTTCCTCCTCCTCCACCTCCTGCGAGGCTTGCCAGAAGAACAGATAGGGCGAGATGGTCGTGCCCAGGATCGCGAGCAGCGTGGTGGCGAACGCGCCGCTCCATTCAACATGCGGAATGAACAGCCCCTTGGCCGCGTCGGCCCAGGGCACATTCGCGGCGAACATCGCAACGACATAGGCGAACAGGCTCAGTGTCGTCCATTTGAGGACCTTCACATAACGCGTGTAGTCGAGGAACACGATCGCGCAGACGCAGACCACCGCGAAGGTGATGACGTAGACCGGGCTGGGCCCGCCGACCAGCAGTTTCAACGCATCCGCCATAGCGCTGAGATCGGCGCCGATGTTGATGACGTTGGCGACGAACAGCAGCATCACGACCACGTAAAGCAGCGAGGCCGGATAATGCCGGCTGAGGTTGCCGGAGATGCCCTTGCCGGTGGTGCGTCCGATGCGAGCCGCGATCTCCTGGATCGCCGCCATCAGCGGGAAGGTGAACAGCATGGCCCAGCCGATGTTGAAGCCGAGCTGGGCGCCGGCCTGGCTGTAGGTTCCGATGCCGGACGGATCATCATCGGACGCGCCGGTGATAAAGCCCGGCCCGACCGTGCGAACGAGCCGCTGGAACGGGCCTTTTGCCAGAATGTTGCTTTGTTCTTTCTCGACCCGGGCACCGACCTCGGTCATCGCCTGCCGTTCCTTTTCAGTTTGAGGGCGCTGCCATTTCTGTCGAAGCCGCGTCGGTCGGCGCGATGTGCACGATCGTATCGAGAAGGCTGTTCATGACATGAGCAACGCTAAAGAAGACACGGGATAATGGAGCGACGGGGAATCGGTTCCACGGCCGCCGTCACCCTGGCATCAGGCGACGCCGCCTTCATCCACATTTGTTTAGACGTGCGTATTCGACCGGCTGCCGATTATAGGCTGGACCTATCCATCATGGTGACCACGAGCTGCCGGCTCGCGACAAAGAGTCTGTGTAATTCCTCGAGGTTTTCGAGGTGACGGTGGGCCAATGCCGCGCCGTCGCCATCAGGGCGCATGTCATTGACCTTTGCGCGCTGCAGCACTGCAAGATCGGCGATCCGGAGGATGTTCTGGTCCACCATATCCAGCCGTTCGGACAATTTCGCGAATTTGTCCTCTTCAGCAATCAGCAACCTTTGAACCGTCGCTCTGGTGGCGTCGTCCGTCTCCGTCTGAAGGCGGTCCACGAAGTGCTTGATGTTCTCTCTGGCGATAAAGCGGTCCATCAGCCTTGCCCTAACTCCGAGCTTTGAAATCATATCGCCGTGGCGGAGAGGAGTCGAGGCGCGCCATGACGACCAAGCCCCTCGGGCAATTGATGAAAATCAAAGCCGGCGCACGATCGCAGGCGCACGTTGCGAGACGATCCTCACCGCGCCACCCACGTTGCGACCAGATGGCTAGCTCCGAAACCGAGCTTGAAATGCTCAATCGTCATATCCGAATGGGAGCGCGTCATATCTCCCGCCAGCGTGAGATTATCGATCGACTCACCGAACTGGGCGCACCGGCCCAGCAGGCAATAGAACTGCTTGAACTGTTCGAAGTCACGCAGGCGCTGCACATTGCGCACCGGGAGCGGCTTCTCAATTAAGCGCCGTCCGTTTTGCGCCGGACCAGAATTGCAGACGGCCCGACTATCTCGAACTTGGCCTCTCAGCGCTTGTCATCCCCTTTGTGATAACCGTTTCGACCGCTCCTTCGCCCGAGCCTTTCAAGCAGGGCCCGAAGGCGCTCGGGAAGCTGACGGTCAACTCGGAAAAGTGGCCACGCGCGCAGGTGCCGTCTTAAGAACTCGCTGGAAAACTGCTGTCTCAGCAGCTTCGCGAGAGCTTCGTTATGAGGTCGATCCTGGGCCATTTCACGTAGTCCTGATCAATGCGAAACCGGAAGCGCCCGGACTTGTTCCGATGCGCAATCGTGATTTGAGGGGCTGTAGCGCTGAGCTCAGTTGAACTCAGGCAGCATCGCTTCATGCCGGAACATAAGCGCCGCTCGGATCTGATCGATCCCGACGACAGGCAGATGCTGCGCGACGAGAATCAGGAGTCTCCGCACCGGAAACGACGCGGTGACTGACGGGGGGTCGGCCGGAAAAGCGCAGCGGGGTCGGGCAGAGCGCGTTAACGCGGCTCGCGGGTCATCGAGAGATAGGTCGGGTCGAATTCGGCGATCTGCTGCAGCTTCCGCCAGTCGAGGATCGTCACCGTATGGTTCGCCCAGGCGATCACGCCGCTGTTGCGCAGCGCGCTGATGACGCGGTTCATATGCACCACCGACAGGCCGAGCACATCGGCGAGCTCGGCTTGCGAAACGGGCAAATGGAAGCTCATGCCGTTGGTCCGCTTCACCACCTGCAGCCTGACGAACAGCTCACAGAACAGATGCGCCAGATGCGAGACCTTCGAGCGGCGTCCCATGGCCACGATCCATTCGCGGTGGATGGCGCCGTCGATCAGCGTGTCGAGCCACAGAAGCCGCGTCAGGTGCGGCGCCCGCTCGGTGATGCTGCGCAGCTTGGAGTGGTCGGCCAGGATGACGCGGCAGGGCGACAGCGCGATGACGCCGTGGTCCATGGTCTTCAGCAGGAAGGCGTATAGGTCGACGAAATCGCCTGGAACCTGCAGCGAGCTGAACTGCCGGCCGCCATCGGCAAGCACCTTGTAGCGGGCCGCGAGGCCGTCCAGGATAAGCGTGCTGTACACCGGTCGCGATCCGGAAGCGACGATATCCTGCCCCGCGGCGAAGCTGCGCTCGCCGGCCATCAAATCGCCGAGCAGGGATTGTTCCTCGTCCGAGAGGCTGTCGTGCTGGCCAAGGTTCAGGAAAAGCGATTCGAGCATTCATGTCTTCCATGAGCAGGCCGAGCGGCCCGGTCACAGGGGATGTCACAAGTGATTCAAAAACAGGCGCGCTTGACGAGGTATGGGGTTGTTGAACAGAGCGCGCTAACATTTGATAATTCGGCGCTTTTTCCCCGCGAAATGCCGGAAGGCATGACTGGTGCGACGGCCTGAGGCCAATCGCGTCAAATTCGCTGTTCACGGCGATGGGGAACAGCGACATGGTTACGCTGCGCTCGAAGCAGTCGTGCGACCAGAGCATTTCACCGTTTCACGGAAACGGTGAAATCTTCTATCTCCTTGTTTTTACGCAATTCCGGGCGGAAAGCCGCCCAAATGTTTCTGGAATTGCTCTAAGGATTAGGAGTTTCGTCGGAAGGCTGTTCCGAGACATTCGGCAGTTCCGAGCGCACCAGACGCTCGGTGCGGCGCAGCAATTCCCGGGATCGCTTGATCGCGTCTTTGCTGCCTTGGACAAGTTGATCTTGGAAGGGGTCGCGTGCCCGGGGCAACGCAGTTTTGGTTTGGCGCATAGCGCTCTCCCGTTTTCAGACGGGAGCGCGTTCGTCGTCTCTCAGCCGCTAATGATGTCCAGTGGTGGGTTACCAGCGATCCAGGTTATCTAGGGCCCGCTCGATCTCAGTCAAGTGTCCGTCGCCCATCTTCGGCAATGCCCGACCTGACTGGTTCCGTATCGCCGCCAAATGCCGGGCGAGGACCCTGGACTGCTCCACATATGCCCATGCCAGTTCCCGCATGCGGCTGTTTTCGGCGCGCAGGGCCTTTGCCTGTTCGATGACCAGAGAATTTGTGTCGAAAACATCCATAGCCAACAAATGCGGACCCCGAATGAAGGTTCCGGCCCGGAGGATGGCATGGCGAGCTGCGGCCGGTCATTCTCTCTGGCGAAATTCCGCCGCGATGCCGCGGCGCTGGCGGAACTCGTCCCTGGCGGGACTGCCGATTTGCCGACGCCGCTCGACCGGGTGTCGAGATGGAGATAAGCGCCCGCCTCGCGCGACCCTGAACGGCTCACCAAAAAGGAGCTGCTGCACGGCAGCGCCCTTTGCTTCGGGCTTCGGGCGTCGGCTGTCACCAGCCTTGGCGGCTGTACCAGTCATCGATGTCGCGGCGCACCCGATCCTTCTCGATGCCGTAGCGCTCCTGAATCTTGCCTTCGAGCTGGTCGCGCTTTCCCGCGATGCGGTCGAGATCGTCGTCGGTGAGCTTGCCCCACTGTTCCTTGACCTTGCCCTTCATCTGCTTCCAATTGCCTTCTACGCGGTTCCAATCCATTTGCCGGACCTCCTGTTGGACATGGAGGGCTAACGGCAGCGCGGTCGCGAGGTTCCTGCTGAAAAGTCTTTTTCTCCGGTGGTGTCGGTCGCTGGATCTTATGGGCTGGCGAGGTCATCCGGCCGTCCTGATGACCCGGCAAATTAACAGAGGCACAACGAACGGCCCTCCGGTCGATTTGCCCTCCGGTCGGCTTTGTCTGCAAGACCTCACAGCCCGGCTTGCGACCGGGCTTCTTCTTGGCCGCATTGGTCTAATGTGGAACGGCGGCGCGGTATCTTAAAAATCCCGCAGCGGCGGGAACATTCGCTCGGCGCCGCTGTTCTGGAAGGCAGGATGGCGCGCAGCCCCGCTCCCCCCGCGAAAGGCGCGCCACCTACCGGGTGCAGACCCGAGTAAGCCCGCCTCGGCCGTCCCTCGCCGGGGCGGGCTCTATTGTGACGAGATTGGAAGGAACATGCTTCACCAGACAGCAAAGATCGCCGAGCAGGCTCACCGCGGCCAAAAGGACAAGACCGGCCGGCCCTATATCGAACATCTGAGGCGCGTTGCCGATGCCGTCGAGACGCTGGACGAAAAGACCGTCGCCTACCTGCACGATGTTGTCGAGAAGGGTGACGGGTGGACTTTGGAGAGGCTGGAGGGCGCCGGTTTCGGCCAGTCGGTGGTGGCCGCGGTCGATGCGTTGACGCGGCGCATGGACGAGAGCGAGGAGGGCTTCCTCTGCCGCGCCGCCTCTAACGAGCTGGCATTGCCGGTGAAGATAGCCGATCTGCGCGACAATCTCTGGCAGGCGCACCAGGCGGGTGTGGCGCCTGAGAAATACGAAACCGGCCTCGCCATCCTCGACCAGCTGGATTCCAGGGACTGAATCCGGGTTAGTCCCGTGGCGGGGAAGCGATCAACTTGGCCTCCCGGACAAGAGAACTCCAGTCCAGGCCGATAAAGCGGACGAGATCGCGTCGCTGATACCCGTCTCCTGCACCAGTCGCTGCACCACTTCCTGGGGGGTTGGATTGTTGTCCCTTTCGGTCATTGCTGCTCCGTTCAGGAAACCGAAGCTCGCCGAAACCAATGCTCTTTCGGATCGGCCATTCCAGCGCGAGCTGCTTTCGTCTGGAAAGGTCGCGCTTTGGAAGTATTATGCCGGAAGCCCTTGTCGATGAGGAAATTAAGAGCTATATGTTGCAAATCGATCTTGCTGAAAGAACGTTGTTTTCGCGCAAAATTGCGCTCTTACGATCTTCCCTCTCAATTTCGAACATAGCGTCGCCTGGCGGTTGCCGGGTGCGTATGATTTTGCGTCGATTTGTAAGGAGATCGCAATGACTACTGGAACGGTGAAGTTTTTCAATTCCACCAAGGGTTTCGGCTTTATCGAGCAGGGCGGCGGCCAGCCGGACGTGTTCGTTCACATCTCGGCTGTAGAGCGCGCAGGGCTGCGCTCCCTCGTTGAAGGCCAGAAGGTCAGCTTCGACGTCGTGAAGGATGCCCGCAGCGGCAAAAGCTCGGCCGAGAATCTGCAAGCCGCCTAATTACAGCGCCTCGGGGTCCTTGACCACGGATGTACTGGCAGTGGCCGCAGAGGCGTGTTGGAGAAGGTCGGGCTTGCCCGGCCTTTTTTGATTGAGGAGATGACAATGAAGTCGTTACCGGATACCGGCCTGTTCAAGTCGGTCCCATCCCGCACGGAAGCCAAGACCGACACGACCTCTCGGGTCGCTCGGCAGATTCAGGACCTGGAAGCAAGGGAGAGGGCGGCCAAGACCGAGCGGTTGCGCGCCGCCAGGCTGGCGCATGAAGCCGAAGCGCCAGTGGCGCTGCCAAGGAAAACCGCTCCGAAGCGCCCGAAGAAGGCCTAGCGGGGTTCCGAGGGGCGCGGTCGATCGAGGTCCAGACGCGACGCGCCTAGCACCGTTTCATATGCAGTACGTCGATGGTGATCTCACCGCCGGACGTGTGCCCATCCAGCATCTTTTCGAGGTCGTTGCGATTGTCGGGCGCATGGACCTCCGGCAGGTCGAGCGCCGTCAGGGCCTTGTCGTCGAACTCGATCGGCGCCCCGTAGAGCTGTGATACCTCCATCACCAGGCTTTCGATGTCCTCGCGGGCGATGTTCTCGGCCAGATGATCCAACCTGATCTCTTCGGAAAGTCGGATGATGTTGACGATACCCTTGGTCCGCAGGGCCCGCTGGACCCTGTGGTGGACGTCGTCGCGCAATCGGATGGAAAATCGTAGGAACATGGACTGCCTCCTCCCTGGAGGTGATCCCTCGATTTCCACCATGCGCCCGACGGTCATGGATTGCAAGCAAAAAAGCCAGAAAGCCGAAACAATATCAATGAGTTAGCATAGAACAACAAATGTGGTTTCGGCGCATCGTTGGTATCGGTAGCCTGTGCCGTCTTTCACAGCTTGGTCATTCTTGACGTCCTATGCGACAAACCCTACTTCTACTCACGATGAGGCATTTACTCATTCGCAGCGTTTTTGTCTGTGATGGAGGCAGGCATGGCTGAGCTCGAACGGCCGCAAAGGTTGCAGATCATGCTGACCGAAGAGGAACTGGCGGCGTTGGAGAACTGGCGTTTCGAAAAGCGCATGCCGAGCCGTTCGGCCGCAGTCCGCGAACTTTTGCGTCGTGGACTGGCCTCGGATGGGTTCCTCACGGCGAATGCGGGCGTGAAGTCCCAGGATTTCGGCGTGATATCCTCGGACAGGACAGCCGGCAATGGCTCCGGCGACTCCAAGCTGTAGGCAGATGCGATCCAGCGGACACGTTGCCTTGGTCTTGGGCGGCCCTATTTGATGCGCATGACCAGTCCAGGGGGGATTTTTCGTCCGAACGCCAACGCTGACGCTCGCCTCGCGGCGATCGTCGACTCGTCCTATGACGCTATCATCGGCAAGGACCTCAACAGCATCATCACCGATTGGAACCACGCGGCCGAGCGTATGTTCGGCTACAGCGCCGAGGAGGTGATCGGCCAGTCGATCCTGCTCTTGATCCCCGACCACATGCACAACGAGGAGGCCGAGATCATCGGCCGTATCCGCCGGGGCGAAGGCGTGGGGAGTCTTGAGACGACGCGCAAGCGCAAGGACGGCTCGTTGATCGCCGTCTCGATCACCGTCTCTCCCATCAGGAACAGTACGGGCGAGATCGTCGGCGCCTCCCAGATCGCCCGCGATATCACGTCCGCCAAGGAAAGCGAGCGCCGCATCCGGCTCCTGATGCGCGAGGTCAATCACCGCGTCAAGAACCAGTTCGCGGTGATCCTGTCCATGGTCAGGGAAACCAGCAAGCGCTCGACCGATCCCAGTGAGTTCGAGCAGATGATCCGCGCGCGCATCATGGCGCTGTCACGCTCGCACGACCTTCTGGTCACGTCGGAATGGGCCGGCGCCAGCCTGTTCGACCTGGTACAGGAGCATCTGAAGCCCTTCGGCCACGAGGAACGTATCTCGCTGTCCGGGCCGCTGCTGACGCTGCAGTCGAATGCGGTGCAGAATCTGGGCATGGCCTTCCATGAGCTCGGCACAAACTCCTCCAAATATGGCGCTCTTGCCGTCGACGGCGGCCATGTGGAAATCACCTGGAAGGTCGAGACGGGTCCGGACGCGCGGCGGCGGTTTCATCTTCTGTGGCAGGAGACGTCCGGCGCGGCAGGAAATGGGATCGCCGAGAAGACTGGCAAGGAGAAGGGAGCCGCCGAACGCAAGGGCTTCGGCACCGTGGTGCTGCAGCGGGTGGCTCCGCAGTCGCTGAGCGGTTCCTCCAGCCTCGAACGCTCGCCCGGCAGCTTGAAATGGACGCTCGACGCCCCGCTCGAGGCGATCATCGTCCCGCAGCTCGGCACCGATACTGACAGCGACATCGCCGTTTGAGCGTCGGATCGCCGGCGCCGGTGTGATTTGCACCTTGCCGTCAGGCGCACGAAAGCCCGGGGCGGGCCGCGGTCGCTCAGGCCCTCCTTGCAGCGCCGCAAAAGCGTAATTATATCAATGGTGAGCGTGCAATGTCCACGCGGATACAGTTGCTTTGGTCAAGCTTCATCCATGGAGGTTGTCATGGCAATGATGGAAGCAAGAAAGAGCCTGGACTGGATCACTCTGGTCCTCGCGATCTGCCTGTTCATCTCACCTTGGGTCATCGGATTCACCGCGGCGATGGTGCCTGCGTGGAACGCCTGGATCGTCGGCGTTCTGCTCGGCGCGCTGGCTCTGGCGACGCTTTCGGTGTTCGCCGAGTGGGAAGAATGGGTAAGCGCGGTCCTCGGGCTCTGGCTGATCGTGTCGCCCTGGCTCCTGCGCTTCGCGGCTGACACGCATGTGATGGCCACGCATGTCGTTCTCGGCGTGCTGGTGGTCGTGGCATCGGCCTGGGCCGTCTGGGACTTCCGTCATCCTCACGCGCATGCGTGAGCGGTGACCGGTCGGGAGCCCGCCGCGCCAGCGGCGAGCTCCTTGAACTTTGATCTCTCGGGGATGGGTAGGGCGGCTGTTGCGACGGTTCACGCATTTGCTGCAACCGGAAACCTTTTCGTGCATTCTTGGGAATGGTCTCGATGCTCCACCCCGACACCCCCGCCAAATGCTGCTCCTATTGCGGCGGCCGCGACCATGATTTCGAGGAGTGCCCGAAGCGCAAGGCCGACGCCGAGAAGGAAGAGGCGGCGCGGGTGGCAAGTCGTCTTGCCGCTAGCCCCGCAGGGCATGCGCAGCCGCCGCGGCAAGCGAGATGTCGCCCTTGATCTCGCGCATCGCCATCGAGGTGACGGTGCGGCGAACGCCTGGCAGCCGGCTGAGCTCTTCGCGCAGCATGCGGTCGAGTGCCCTCATATCAACGGTGACGATCTGCAGCAGATAGTCGGCCTCGCCGGTCGTGGCGTAGCAGCGGCGGATCAGCGGGTGCTTCTTCACAGCCGTTTCGAAAGCATCCGACACCTCGAAGTCGATCGACACCTGGATGAAGGCCTCGATGCCGAAGCCGATCGCCGCGGGATCGATGCGGGTCGAATAGCCACGGATGACGCCTGCCTCTTCCAGCGCCTTCACGCGCTTCCAGCATGGCGTCTTGCTCAAGCCGACCTCCTCGGCGAGCTCGCCGAATGAGATACGAGCATCGCGCTCAAGCGCGCCGACTATTCTGCGGTCCAAGGCATCCAGCACTGTTCGTTCTCCACAGGGGCGGGCATGATCGGTAAGCGTCCTTCTTTTTAGGCCATTTGGATAACAGAAAGGAACAATGTTCAAGCCGCAAGCACTATCCTTGTGCGCGGTCATGCCCCGAGGAGAATGAGCAATGGACAAGACGGATTATCACGCCCGCATCGAGACGCCCGAGGTGCGCGACTACGGCGTCTACCTCAAATGCGACCAGCTGCTCGCCTGCCAGAAGCCGCTTGCCGAAATGGTCAACGCCGACGAATTGCAGTTCCAGATCGTGCACCAGGTCGAGGAGCTGTGGATGAAGCTCATCGCCTACACGCTGGTCGACGTGCTCGACTACCTGGAGAAACAGAACACGCACCGCATCGTCACGCTGATGGGCCGCGTGCACCGGTTGATGCGCATGATGACGGCGCAGCTCGATCTCCTGGAGACCATGTCGCCCAAGGAGTATCAGCAGATCCGCCTGCAGCTCGGCAATGGCAGCGGCCAGGAATCGCCCGGCTTCAAATTCCTGCTTCGCCTGCCGCCGGACCTTTGGCGGGCCTTCAAGCATGCCTACCTCGATGGCGGCGGGCTGACCGTGGCGGACATCTATGACGAGCATTACGACCATGGCGACGCCTATGTGGTAGCGGAGGCGCTGATCGAGTTCGACGAGCTGTTCCAGAAATTCCGCGCCAACCACCTCTATCTGATCCACCGCTCGATCGGGCTGGGCGCGAAGTCGCTGAAGGGCCGGCCGGTGGAGATCCTGGAAGGTGGTGCCCGCCACCGTTTCTTCCCCGAGCTCTGGGACATACGCTGCGACATGACCGACCGCTGGGGTGCCGAATACGGCACCGTGCGGGACTCGATCAGCCATCCGGCACAGGCGAAGGCCGGCTGAGCTTTTTTCCTCGCCCCGCGCGAAGCGGGGGGAGAGGTGGCGCGGCGAAGCCGCGACGGAGAGGGGCATTCGTAGAGCTAAAGCATGTCTCCCTAAAGCGCATGGAGCGGATCCGAGAGATCGTATCGCGATTTAGAACCTCGGGCGCGCCACACCGTGCTTCATCGTCTGTCGCTGGCGCTGCTCCCTCTCCGACCGCTTCGCGGCCACCTCTCCCCTGCGTTGCAGGGGCGAGGAAGTTGGCGCTCCAACAATTTTCCCACCCCCTGTCGGAATCCTCTTCCTCCATCCGTCCTTGGGGCATCGACCGCTTCAACAATCCGGAGGGACACTCGTGGAAACCCAATCGACCTGGCAGACCGCCGCCATTCTCATCGCCCGCCTGATCTTCGCCGCCATGTTCGCGATGGGCGTGGCCTTCAAGCTGATGGATATGGGCGCAACCGCCGGCTACATCGCCGCCGCAGGCTTCCCGTTCCCGCTGTTCCTGGCATGGTGCGCGGCGATCCTTGAGACGCTGCTGGTGATCGCATTCCTGACCGGCGCCTTCATGACGCCGTTGGCTCTGATCGGCGCGGTCTATGTCGTCTTCCTCGGTTTTGCCTTTCACGGCCCGTCGCACTGGGCCGGGAACCAGGCCGAGTTCGGCGCCTTCATGTCCCACTTCCCCTTCGCCGCCGGCCTGCTCTACGCCGCGGCGCACGGCCCGGGGAGCGTGCTTGCCCTCAAGCAAGGTTGGCCGGGCCGGGCGTGACAGGGGGAGATGCCCGCAGGGTGGATGTAGGGCGGGCGCCGGCACCCGCGATTGGCGCGCCTTGCAATCAGCCGAGCCCCTCACATCTGGTCGTTATAGGGCTCCTTCATCTGCCCGACCATGCGCGCCAGTTTCGAGAAGGACGGCATGTCCGCCTCGGGCTGGCACTGGTTGGCGAGTTCGAGCAGCCGGATCGGGAAATTGATGGCGTCGCGGTTCGACGCCGAGATCGCCTCGGAACGCTCCTCGCCGGTCTCGCCGGCTTCGGCCTTGCGCAGCGCGATGTCGATCTCCTCAACGGTGAGCACGCCCTTCTTGACCAGCACATGGTTGATTGCCGCGACGGCCATCAGCAGGCCCTCAAGCTGAAGATTGGCGACGTTCATGGTGCTTCCTCCCATTGACCTCGCCACAAGAACGCATGAGCGGCGTTTCCGATCCGGCGCAAAAGCCTGCGCGGCTCTACGCCTCTATCAACCGCTCGCCATACTCGCTCCAGAGCTGCCGGATCTCGCGGTTGCCGAGCGGCGGCGTCTGGCGGTCGCCGTAGAAGACGGCGACGGCGCTGAGGTCGTACTGGCCATCGGCCTGGGCGATGAAGCGGATCGCCTCGCCGAGTGGTCTCGAATGAAAGATCGGATCGGCCTGGCCCCTGCCAAGGCTGCGAACGCCCGAAATGCTTGCAGGCACATGCCGCATCCGAAAGACGGATGCCATGGCAGGTCTGTCCATGCCGCTCTCCGCGATTCCCCGGCGGAATGATCCCATAAGCTCTGGCTAATGGCCAGCCCGTAGGACAACCGGCCACAGCAAAAGCGCGGGGACGACACAACCTTGGAAAGAAAATAGCGCGGCGTCCAAGAGAAAGGCCGAGCGCGCGGCCCGGCCTTTCTTCCGCGCGGCTGCCGCAAGGCAGCCACCGCTTACCACTGTTGGCTCTGCCCGGCAGCTCGAGGCGGACCGGAAAACGCTATCTGTGCCAGCGATGCAGCCAATCCGGCTCCGGGTCCGAGTTCCGGCTGATCGCCATGCCGGCCAGCAGCCCGACAAGGCCGCCGATCAGCATGGCCGTCGAGAAGGTGCCCGGATTCTGCTGCACGGTTTCCGAAACGCTCTGCGCCTGGCTGCGCAATTGGCTTGCCGCCCGCGACGCGCGACCGGAGGCTCCGCTGTAAAGGTTCGACGCGCGGTCGGCCGCCCCGCTATAGAGGTTCGACGCGCTCTCGGCCGCACTCTGGTACCAGCCCTGCGCGGTCTCGGTCGCTTCCTCGGCCTGCTCGGAAAGGGCGCGGTTCAGGCGGTTCACCTCGCGCTTCAACTCCGCGATCTGCTTCTTCATTGCGCCTTCGGACGCCCTGGTGGAAGCCGCGTTGCCGCGCGATGCCGCGCCGCTGCGCGAAGCGCGGCTGCTACGCGAGGCGGCGTTACGGGGGCGTGCTTCGCTGGCTGGGCTGCTGCTCGAGGTGCCGGTGCCGTTTGCGGCGCCACCGCTACTGCTATCGTTGTCTGCCATGGGTTTCTCCTTTTTGCCCCTTGCAACGGTCGGAAGGCCGCATGGTTCCGACCGCCCTTGCCGCGCCGGTGAAGCCGGCAAAGCAAAAGGCCGTGGGCTCCACGGCCTTTGCGAAGAGCGAGTTGCAGGCCTACTTGCCGCAATTGTTATCGTTGACGTTCGGCTGCACCGTGCTGGCGGCGGTGTTGTTGGCATCGCCCTGCGCGCCCTGCGGGCTGTTCGGGCAGTTCTTGTCGGCGTTGGAATTCATATCGCCGCCGGTGATGCTGCCCGTCGTGCCGGTGTCAGGCGCCATCTGGTCAGGCGGTGGGGTGGCCGGCGTCCTCGGGTCGACGGTGATGCTTTGACCGCTGCCGGCCGCGCCGTTGGTCGAATTCGCGGTCTGGGCCATCGCCGCCGTGGCGAGGCCGATTGTCAGGGCCGAAGCCGCGAGAATCTTCGTAAGCATGATTCTTCTCCTCTGTTGCGAGACGGTTCGTCTCTTGCAGGGTCCGTCGCGTCTGCGACTGAGGGTGGAACCCGTCGGGCCACGGTTGGTTCCGACAAAAATTCGTGCGAAATTTGGCCACTTGTTCAATCCCTGGCTGTGGCGCATTGGGTTTTTTCGACAGCATGTCTCGGATAAGGCGGGCTATCGGCAAGATAGGAAAATATGCCTGCAACCTCTTGCCCGGTGAGGGCAGCTATGCTAATATTTTACTCATGGTGCTGATTTGCGCCAACGACCCGCCGCGAGGCGGGTTTTGTTTTTCGGCCATCCATTTCTTTCGAGCGCTGGCGCGATGGAGCGCGGCCTCACCATTCTGCCCCGAGGCTCCATGCCGCGTTACGCCACCATCATCACCGCCGATGACGGCGCCGAGATCGTCAGCGCCATCGGCGCGTACGAGGGCGCGGACCCGCCACGTCGCACTGGACGCGTCGAGCAGGTCGCGCCGGGCGTGCGCATCGGCATGGTGCGCGGCGGACCGGTCGAGGCGGTCGCCGGTTTCGGCTTCCCGCTCCGGGGCCTTGATGCGTCGCTCGTCCGTGCCGCGACAGCGAAGCTGAAGGCGATACCCGGGCCGGCCGTCGATGGCGAGCCTCCGAGGCGCGCCAAGCCGCGCAAGAAGCCGGCGCGCAAGCCGCGCAAGGCAAGGACTGCGAAAGCGACACCGTCCGATGCGGCGCTCTAGGGCTGACGCCGGCAAGGCCGCGAGCGGCAAGCCTGCCGGCGCGAAGCCGGCGAGGTCCGCCCCGGTTCAAGCCGGCGCCGCCGCGTGCCCGAAGCGCCCGCGAAAGACGCTCGTCGACGACTTCGCCGCCGCCCTTCGCGCCGATTTCCGCGCCCATGGCGCCGGCGTCATCGCGGCGGTCAGGGCCGAAAAGCCCGACCAGTATCTCAAGGTCGTGCTGACGCTGCTGCCCAAGGATTTTGCGGCCAGCTCGGAAAGTTTCGATGATAAAACCACTCTCGAGCAACTGAGCGATGAGGAGATCCGCAACCGCATCCGCGGTCTCGAGGCGAGCCTCCGGCCGCTCATCGACAGCGATGCAGACCTATCTGGCGCTGCTCGAGGAATTGGACCGAAGGCGGCGCCGTAATCTCCTTGCCGCCTACGCGCCATACGAAAGGCAGGCCGCCTTTCACGCGGCGGGCGCGACGCACCGGGAGCGCCTGTTCATGGCCGGCAATCAGCTCGGCAAGACCAGGGCAGGGGGCGCCGAATGGGCCATGCACCTCACCGGCCGCTATCCCGGCTGGTGGGCAGGCAAAGTCTTCGACCAGCCCGTCAGGCTCTGGGCCGCCGGCGTCACCGGCGAAGGCACGCGCGACAATCCGCAGCGCGTGCTGGTCGGCCCGCCGCAGCAGCAGGGCGAATGGGGAACCGGCATGATCCCGGCCAATGCCATCGCCGGCACGGTGATGGGCCGCGGCGCGCCCGGAGCGCTGGACAGCGTCGTCGTGCGCTGGGGTGGCGGCGGCGACGTGCAGGCCGGCGAAAGCGTGCTCTCCTTCAAGAGCTACGAGAAGGGCCGCGAGAAATGGCAGGGCGAGACGCTGCATGGCGTCTGGTTCGACGAGGAGCCGCCGCTGGACATCTATTCCGAAGGGCTGACGCGCACCAATGCAACGGATGGCATCACGATCGTGACCTTCACGCCGCTGCTTGGGATGTCAGATGTGGTGCTGAGGTTTTTGAGCGCGGATGCGGTTCAAGGCCTGGGTTCCTCGCCCCCGCAAGGCGGGGTGGCCGCGCAGCGGCCGGAGAGGGGGATTTCGTAGGGCGACAAGCTTAACGAGTAGCTTTCCGTTCTTTGTCAAACGCTGGCGCTGCCCCTCTCCGTCGCGGCTTCGCCGCGCCACCTCTCCCCACTTGCGTGGGGCGAGGAACGAGCGCTTCGCGAAACCGCGCTGAAACCATGATTGGCGATGCTGCTTTGGCTGCAACCGAAGGTCGAGTAGTTTTCGGCCGCGATCCGGAGCCGACATGCGACCTTTACCGAACCTGCTTCTTGCCTGCGCGCTGCTTTCGGCCTGTTCCGGCTCCAGCGGCGACTGGCGCGCCGATGCGATCGCGGCGGCCGAGGCCAAGATGCGTCGCCTGGTCAACAATCCGGAGGCGACATTCTCGCATGTTGACCTCACCGGCGACAACGCGACCGGACAGACCTGCGGCGTCGTCACAAGCAAGGTCGGCATCTTCACCAAGCAAGCGCGCTTCATCGTCTATATCGACGGCGCCGGGCCTTATGTAGAACCGGGCCTCGGCTCGTCCATGTCGCAGGCCGATTTCGACTGGGCCTGGAAGAACGACTGCGCCAACGAAGGGTATAAGGGCTGATCTTTTCCTCGCCCCGCGCGAAGCGGGGGGAGAGGTGGCCGCGCAGCGGCCGGAGAGGGGCCTTCGTAGAGCGACAGCCCCTACGAATAGCTTTCCGCTCTTCCATCAAACGTCGGCGCTGCCCCTCTCCGTCGCGGCTTCGCCGCGCCACCTCTCCCCGCTCTCGCGGGGCGAGGAACTGGAGTTGCCATGTCCCGCCACGTTACCTTCATGACCATCAACGATGCCGGGCACTATTCGCCCCAGCAGCGCGCTGAGATCATCGCGGCATACCCCGAGCACGAGAGGGAAGCTCGGGCCAAGGGCATTCCAGTACTGGGCTCCGGCCGCATCTTCCCGGTGGCGGAGGAGTTGATCGCCTGCGAGCCGTTCAAGCTGCCGCGCTGGTGGCCGCGCATCGGCGCGCTCGATTTCGGCTGGGACCATCCTTCCGCTGCGATAGAACTGGCCTGGGACACCGAGGCTGATGTCGTCTACGTGACCAAGGCCCATCGCGCTTCCCAGCAGACGCCCGCGATGCAGGCGCTGGCGCTGAAGGCCTGGGGCGAATGGCTGCCCTTCGCCTGGCCGCGCGACGGCCGCCGCGAGACGCTGGAGGGCGCCGGCGTGGCGCTTGCCAAGCAATATGCCGCGCATGGGCTGAGCATGCTCACCGGCCACGCCCGCTTCGCGGATGGCTCCGTCTCGGTCGAGGCTGGCCTGATGGACATGCTCGACCGCATGCACTCCGGCCGCTTCAAGGTTTTTTCGACGCTCCACGCCTGGTTCGAGGAGTTCCGTCTCTACCGCTGCTTCTATTGGGATGCGGTAGCCGGCGCCGACCTGCCCGATGGCATCGACTACGCCGTCTTCGACTTCGCTGTGAACAGCGGGCCGGGCAGGGCGGCGAAATATCTTCAAGCCGTGCTCGGCGTTGTCCAGGACGGCCGCATCGGCCCGGCCACCCTCGCCGCGGCGGGGGCAAAACCGGCCGGCGTCGTCATCGACGCGCTCTGCGACGCGCGGCTCGCCTTCCTCGAAAAGCTGCCGACCTGGCCGAGCTTCGGTCGGGGCTGGAGCGTGCGTGTCGCCTCGGTGCGCCGGCAGGCGCTGCTGATATCGGCAGCATCGCTGACGACGATACCGCCAGCGCGAGCATCCAGCGATGCTTTGGCGCCGACCGCGCCGCCGGCCGACGCAGGGCAGCATGCCGGCGCCGAGGCGCCGGCCGCGCCGCCCAAATCCGCATCGCCCGCCAAGGCAGCCGGCATCCTCGCTCTGATCGCGCTGGCGCTCGGCTCGCTCACCGCCTGGGCCGCGCATCTTCCCTGCAATCTCCTCGGAGTGCTCTGCCAATGATTGCCGTCATCATCCGCATCGCCCTGCGCTATGGCGCGGGCGTGCTTGTCGCCCGGGGCCTTCTGGGCGCCGACGATGCCTCGGCGTTTTCCGCCGATCCCGATATCCAGATGGCGCTGGAGACCGGTCTTGGTCTTGCCATCGCCGGCGCGGCCGAGTGGTGGCATCTGCTCGCGCGCCGGTTCGGCTGGGAGCACTGACCATGGGAAATCTGCAAGGTCTGCTCGCCGCCTGCATTGAGGCCGCCAGGCCGTATGTGATCGTGGGCGCCACCTGCTTCGCCGCCGGCCTTGTCATCGGAGCGCTGCTATGAGCGCGCTGCTGGCATGGCTTCTCACCAATCCGACGATCCTGGCCATCGGCGCCGGCCTTGTCGGCACGCTCGGCTGGGGCTTTCACCAGCGCCTTGCGGGCGCAAGGGCCGAACGAAACAAACAGGCAGAGGCGGAGGCCGCGGCCCGCAATATCGCCGACCAGGTCGACAACGACATCGGCGCCCTGCCTGCTGAAGCGGTCAGGAAGGAGCTGAAGTCATGGGCAAGGGATTGATCCTCGCAGCGACCGTCGCCGCGCTTGCCGGCTGCACGACGGCCAGAGTCGGTTTCTGCGCCGCCGCCGCGCCTATGCGCCTCTCCGCCAGGGTTGTCGAAAGGCTGTCGGATCAGGAGGCGAGAGCGCTGCTTGCGCACAACCGCAAGGGCGAGAAGCTCTGTGGCTGGAGGCCGTGATGCATGACATTTTCGATCTTCTGGGCATCAAGGGCCAGGTCGTGGCGGCGGGGCTCGCCGGCGGTGTACTGCGGGCGCTGTCGCGCCATCGCTACAAGCTGCGCGAGATGATTGCCTCGCCCATCTGCGGCGCCTTGGCCGCCGCCTATCTGACATTGCCTGCCGTCGCCTGGGTTCAGGCAAGCGGCTTGCCGATGCCCAACGCCGCCGACGACACCACCACGCTCGCCGCCGCCTTCCTGATCGGCGTCTCGGCCATGTGGATTTCGGACATCGTCTTCGAGGTGGTGATCCGAAGATTCAAATCGAAATCCTGCGAGTGATCGCGGCGGGGGCAGAGCCGCGGTGAGCAGGTTTTCGAGATAGTGATACAGGCGCAACGGCATTTTCCGAGAACTTCGTGAACCATTTCATGTTCTCAAGCGACATATCGCTGCAAATGGACATTCATTACACGGAGGAATCCAGATGACCAAAATGCTTCGCAATACTCTTCTTGCCTTTGTCGCCGTCGCTGCATTTGCCGGTTCGGCAATGGCCGACCAGCAAGGATGCGGCAACACTTCGACGAACAAGCTTTGGAGCGGTCGCTGCTGCGGCCTCGGCGACGGGGCCTGCCTTGGCGGCGGCCATGATCACGACCACGGCGGCCGGGGCCGGGAGCGCTGATCACCGCAATTTCGAACACCCGCCGAGCACTTGCCGGCGGGTGTTCGCCTTCGGTGACCGACCAATCATGGCGCAATCGGCCAAGCCTTGGCGGACGACTACTCGAGCCGCTGGAAGTAGCCAGCCACAACGCCTATCTATGGAGCAATCCAAAGGAGGTGTGACATGGCTTCTTCCACCGAGCGCGCAGTCCTTGCCGGCGGCTGCTTCTGGGGCATGCAGGATTTGATCCGACGCTTGCCAGGCGTCATTTCAACGCGGGTCGGCTACAGCGGCGGCGATGTCGCCAACGCGACCTATCGCAACCACGGCACTCACGCCGAGGCAATCGAAATCATCTTCGACCCGGCCAGGACCAGTTTCCGCACGCTGCTCGAATTCTTCTTCCAGATCCATGATCCGACGACGAAGGACCGCCAGGGCAACGACATCGGCATGAGCTATCGTTCGGCGATCTACTACACCAGCGACGAGCAGAAGCGGGTCGCCGAGGACACGATCGCCGACGTCGACGCGTCCGGCCTGTGGCCGGGCAAGGTCGTCACCGAGCTTGCTCCGGTAGGCCCGTTCTGGGAAGCCGAGCCCGAGCACCAGGACTATCTGGAACGCTATCCCAACGGCTACACTTGCCATTTCGCACGGCCGGGGTGGAAGCTTCCGGTTCGCCAAAAGGCTGCCGCATCATAGATCGGCGGCGAGGTTATTGCATTTAGCTAGCCCTGATCACCCGAGATTCAGCCCGCCATGCCGAAGAGGCATGGCGGGCTTTTTTGCGTTCAGGATGCCTCGCTGGGCCAGGGCGATCCGGCCACTGACGAAACGCTGAACCGCTCATGTATCGGTTCAGGAAAAATTCCGCACAGAAAACCGCGGCGCGCATCGTCCGGATCGCCTTGGGCGGCTCAGCCCTTGGCACGGCGGCTTTCATGTTCGTGGCCGATCCAGTGGGCGCGGATGCGGTCGCTGGCCTCAAGGTAAGCCATGTCGATGAGATAGGTCAGAAGTTTTTCGCCGTCGGCTTCGGCCTTCTGGCGAAGTTCTCGCAATATTCCCTGTGCAAACTGCAGGTTTTCCATTTTGCTAGGCTGGTCCATAGGTGCCCCCCCAAGTGTCTGCGCGGTCAGTCTGGATCACTATGCTTGCACGAATATCATGACGTGGCGCGGCGTGGTTGCACCCGGTTGCACGGACGCCCGGCCAACGAACCTGTTGTACATCATGCGGAAAGGCCGATATTTTGCGCGCCCAATCGGATAGCGGCCATGAACGAAGACGAGGGCAGCGTAGCGATTGTTCCTCCGAGGTCGCATCCCTAGTCAGATCGGCGAACCAGGCAGGGTAGAGTGCTGCCTCGCCCACGCTATCTACGTAGCATTGGCAGACGGCCAGGATTTTGCGCAGCCCCATCTTTTGCGACCGGACCCTGTAGACTTTCCTGAAGCCCGACTTGCGTTCTGTCGTCTTGCGGATCGCCAACCGGACCCTGCGCCGGTCATCCACATCGATGCTTTGGATGCGCCGCTCCAACGATGCACCATGCGAGAATTCGTGGAGTGTCAGGCCGAAATAGTCTGAAACGTTGGCGTTGCCATAGACGCGGTCACGCTTGACGTCCCAGGTCCCGAACCCGTCAATCAGTGGATTCCGCATATGCATGTTTCGGCCGTGGTCAGGCGCCGACGTCATGAAAACCGCCCCGTCCGGTTTCAAGATTCGGCGGCACTATGTAGTAAAAAATGAAAGAAACAAAGGTGGCCTTTTGTACAAGGTCTGAAATCATAAGGCTTACTGCCTTTGACAAGTCCGAGCGACATATTTTTATACAACCTGAAGGGCAATGGTCTAAAATTTCTTAAGCTTAAAAGATTTCGCGGTATTTAACCGCGGCTTCGTATTTCAGGTGATGAACACAACGGCCGGGAGGAGAAGCAAGGCAAAAGGTGGCATCACGAAAGAGGCGCGGCCAAGAATTCTTGCGTTCCGCAAAGCGGATAAAGCTCCATGGATTTCGCTGCTTGAAAACGCGCAGATCACGACCCAGCGCGAATGCTATAGGCGGCCGGTTGACCTGCAAACCTACCAGTGGTTGAAACAGACGGAGCTTGGAGAAAATCTTCGCATCTCAATCGGGTAGCCAGCCCTTTCCAGGAAGCCGGAAGGGTTCCCTGGACTGAAGGTCATCGCCGTTCAGACTTAGGTCTGCCAGCGATCCGATCTAGGCCGACTTCTGCCGCGGCCCCGGGGTCGATTTCATCACCGGCAACCGAATCAACGGCGGCACGGTCATGTTCGAACTGACGTGCCGCGGGGAGGGCCTGCAGCCAGGTTTCGCGTCTTCCAATCCAGAGCTCGTATTCCGGCACCAAGCCTTCGGTCGGCGCGACGTCAAGGCTGCCGATCGTGACCTCGACCTCCTCTTCGCCGACGAATGGAACGCGGCTTCCGCATGTAGGGCAAAAACTTCGAGCGCCATAGGTGCTGGTGATCCCGCTGATTTCGAACGCTTGCAGCGGCCACACGGCATAGGCATGAAAGGCCGATCCGCTGGTCTTGCGGCAATCCTTGCAGTGGCAGAGGCCGACCCGGTGTGGATCGCCGGCCACGCGGAACTGCACGCCGCCGCACAAGCAACTGCCGGTTCGTGCGATTTCAGGCATTTGCCGTTCCTCCGCTGTTACACGCAAAACCAACTCGCGGCCGGCCAGTCCTGCTGCTTGCCCCTTCAACAGCATGAGGTTGCTATGGTTCCGCGCGGGACCGCAAGAGGCAGTTGTCAATCGGGAAGGTCGACCGGCTCCTCGCACCGATAGAGGCCGCACTCGCCGTCCTTGGCGGGAACGGCCGTCGATATTGGGACTTCCGGCCAGTCGCACTCGTTGCCGAATTGCCGCACGAAGCGGTCATAAGTGTCCGGACCGGTGGTCAAAACCACCGCATGGTCGAGTTTGATCAGCGCCTGCGTGTCCGCGCAAGTCATGGCGCGCGTGTCCGGCCGGGCGTGGGCGGTGCTCGCGGCGCACAGCAGCGTAGCGGCACTCGACAAGTTGCCGGCAAGGAGTGCGATCCATAGGGTTCTCATGGACACCAGGCTTCGGAGTTTCCCGCGCCGAATATGGATCGCGGCTAGAAGACCGCAAGATATCTGAGCAAGGATATGATTCCGATGATGATGACGATGATTTGCGCGATCTGTCGCGCGCGGGCATCGAGCGGTAAGCGCTGCACGAGATACAGCACTAGGATCACCACCAGGAAGGTGATCAGGATGCCGATGAGTACCGATGCGCCCATAAGCGAGCCTCCGTTATACCCACGATTACCCTAACTGGGCTGCCCCCAACGTCGCGCATCTGAAAAAGGTTCCGCTAGGGCGAAGTGGAACGGGAAGTATTGCGCAGCGTTGTTCAGCACCTTTGAATATTCAGGATGCGAACATGAAGGACATCTTCAGCACCGCGGCCATCATTGTGTCGATCGCGATTGCGATTGCACTCATGTTTTTGGTACCGATCAGACTTGAAGCTAATCCCGGGCCGCCGATCGTATCATCCCACTCGGCCAAGGCCCGTTAGCATCTGCCCGGAACCGGGTGGAACAATGCGCGCCCCTTGCGAGTTGATTTCCCGATGAAAAGCGCCGGGTCGCGCTTCAGAGAGAGGAAAAGAACATGGGTCTCGGCACAATTCTTATCATTATTCTCATTCTGGCCTTGCTTGGCGGTTTCAGCGGTCTGGGGGGCGGACCGTTCTACGGCACGGGCTATTATGGCGGCGGCGGTCTTGGGTTGGTTCTTGTCATCGTCATTATTCTGGTCGTGCTCGGACGGATCTAAGAACGGCCGGACAATTAAGCCAGCGCGTCTCGGAGCTTCGCCGCCAGCTGTTCCAGCGTGAACGGCTTGGCGAGGAAGTGCACATCATGGTCGAGCACGCCATTATGCACGACGGCGTTGCGCGTGAAGCCGGTCATGAAAACCACTTTCAGGGAGAGGGACCGCTTGCGTGCCTGTTCGGCGAGTTGCCGGCCATTCATGCCCGGCATCACGATGTCCGTAAGCATGAGCGCAATGGCGGCGTTCTGATCGAGTTTCTGTAACGCTTCGTCACCGCTCGCGGCTTCGATCACGGTATAGCCGAGTTCCAGCAAGGCAGCCGCCGTCGAAGCGCGCACGCGGGCATCGTCCTCGACGAGCAGCACGGTTTCGGTTGCCGGAACATCGCTCCTGCCGCCAGGCTTCACCGGCGGCGCCGCTTCCTCCGGACCGGTGAAGCGCGGAAGATAGATCTTGATTGTCGTGCCTTCGCCGGGCTCCGAATAGATCTTGACGTGTCCGCCGGATTGCTTGACGAAGCCGAACACTTGGCTGAGACCGAGGCCCGTTCCCTTGGTCGCGGGCTTGGTGGTGAAGAATGGCTCGAAGGCCTTGGCCATGATGTCCGCCGGCATGCCCACCCCGGTATCCGTCACCGCGATCATGACATACTGGCCGGCCTTCACTTCGGGATGCGCCGCCGCATAGGCCTCGTCGAGATGGCAGTTGGCGGTCTCGATGGTGAGCTTGCCCTTTTCATCCATGGCGTCGCGTGCGTTGACCGCCAGGTTGATGATGGCGTTCTCGACTTGGCTCGGGTCGGCATGCGTTTTCCAAAGCCCGCCCGCCAGCACCGTTTCGATCTCGATCGCATGGCCGAGCGTGCGCCGCAAGAGGTCCGACATGCCGGTGACAAGGCGATTGGCATCGACGATCTGCGGCGCCAGCGGCTGCTGCCGGGAAAAGGCAAGCAGCCTGGCGGTGAGGTTGGCGGCGCGTGCCGCGGCATCGGCCGCCGCCTCAACGAAGCTCTGCACGTCATGCTCGCCGCGAGCGAGCTTGCGCTGCGCGAGGTTCATGGCGCTGGTGATGACAGCCAGCATATTGTTGAAATCATGCGCGATGCCGCCCGTGAGCTGGCCCACGGCCTCCATCTTCTGCACCTGGCGAAGCTGCGACTCCGCCTTCTCACGCGTGTCGATCTCGTTGAGCAGCGCCGCGTTCTTGGCGCTCAACGCGTCCTGCGCGGCAGCCACCTCTCGGAAGCGGCGGCTGGACTGGCGGATCGTATAGATGCCGAGCAGGAAGATGCCCAGCAGCGCCGCGAATGAGCCGATGCGCAGCCAGCCTTCGATCTGTTCCATCCGCGCTGCACGGGCTGCGAGGTTCGCTCCGTCGATGCGCCGGATCGCATCGATGTTGGCGCGGATCTGGTCCATATCCAGCTTGCCCCTGCCGCCGCGCACGATGTCCAGCGCTTTCGCCGTGTTACCCGTGTCGTAGAGCCTGATCGTCTCAGCAAGCTCGGCTAGCTTGCGGGTAAGCGCGTCTTTGATGCCGACCACCTGCTGCGCCCGATCGCTGCCGACCGGAAACATCTCATCGACGCGCTTGAGCAGCGCCGGCAGCGCCTCGACCGCATGCTGGTAGGGCAGGAGATAGTTCTTCTCGCCGGTCAGTAGATAGCCGCGTTGGCTGGTCTCGGCATCCTGGGCGAGCGAAAGCAGGCTCGAGAGCGTTTGCTGGGCTTCGATCGCTTCGCGGCTGGCGTCGCGGTCCGCGATCTGCGCTTCGGCGAGAATGGCGCGCGCGGTTATGATCAGTGCGACAACGGCAAAGCCGACAAGAAGCGGAAGCGCTTGCCATCGCAGGGCGCGTCGCAGTCGGACGATCATTGCTTTGCAGAGGCCTGAGGAAAATCGTGAATTCGCCAAGTGGTAGGCGGCGGTGAAGCACAAGGCAATAGCCAAGTCCACGGGGCGCTGATCGCAATAGCCCCGGCGGACCTGGCCATGTCAAGCCTGAATGACGGCGGCCTTGCAAATGCCAGAGTACAGGATTCCGCAGCGGTGACGCTGTGGTCGATCGGCGGCTGTCGGGTTGCCGCTAGGTGCCGCGCCCGCTGCATTCGAGACAGACGCTGCTGTGTCCTGGGCAGTTAATCCGGTGCGTGCCCTCCGGGCAGCAATGGCCATTCGAGCTCAGCCAGCGCGCGCAGACGAAGACTTTTTTGGCCCCGTGACAGCGGGGGCATTCCTGCGGACGCATCAATTCCTCCCGCGATGGGACGCGATGTTCCGCTTCAACGACCGTGTTCATCCGTTTAGTCCCCAACGCCTGGATTATCGGTCAGATATGTTAATTCACTGTTCTTTACATTAGGGATTATGAATGTGAAAGCACGAAAGCGTCATCACGCCTTGCGCTTGCACGCTTTCCCTTTCCGCCGCCCTTGCTAAATGTGAGGCCGCCCCGTCCTCCGGCCGATTCTAGCGGACAGGGCCGGCAACGGGAACCTTCTTGCAATGACATGGACCGGCGCGGGCGCGCTTTTAATCCTCGTGCTTACCTATGCCGGCGTCGCGGTCGGCCGCATTCCCGGGCTGCGCCTCGACCGCGCCGGGATCGCGCTGCTCGGCGGTGCCGCCATGATCGCCATCGGCGCGATAGGCATCGAGGATGCCTACAAAGCCATCAATTTCGACACCATCACGCTGCTGCTCGGCATGATGATCGTGGTCGCGCATCTGAAGGTTTCGGGCGCGTTTCGTGCGCTTGGCGGCTTTGCCATCGAACACGCCCATGCGCCCTTCATGCTCTTGGTCATGGTGACGCTGTTGACCGGCGTGCTCTCGGCCTTTCTGGTCAATGACGCGATCTGCCTGGTGATGGCGCCGATCGTCGTTCATGTCACCCGCGTCATCAACCGCAACCCGGTGCCTTACCTCATCGCCACCTGCACGGCGTCGAACTGCGGCAGCGTCGCCACCATCACCGGCAACCCGCAGAACATGGTGATCGGCGCGCTGTCTGGCATTTCCTATCCGGCTTTCACGCTGGCGCTCGCGCCGGTGGCCCTGTTCGGCCTGCTCTGCGTCATCGTCATCATACGCATCGTCTATCGCGCCGAATTCTCCCGCCCCGCCGAGCTCAGCCCGGAAGTGTATCGAGGCCGCATGCTGCCAGGACAGGTGCTGAAGGCCACCATCGTCTGCGTGCTGCTGGCGCTCGCCTTCTTCGCCGGCGTTCCCGTCGCCAAGGCGGCCCTGATTGCCGGCGCGTTTCTGCTCGTCACCCGGGCAATCAAGCCTCGGCGCATCTATCGCGAGATCGACGGGCCGCTGCTGTTCATGTTCGCCGGCCTGTTCGTGGTGGTGGCTGGCGCCGAGCGTACGCTTCTCACGCCCGATATGATCGCCTGGGCGAAGAACATCGGGCTCGACGATGTCTGGCGGCTTTCCGGCTTCACCGCGGTGCTCTCCAACATCATGAGCAATGTGCCGGCGGTGCTGGCGCTGCGGCCCTTCATTCCCGGGCTGGAAAACCCGGAGCGCGCCTGGCTGGTCGTGGCGATGAGCTCGACGCTGGCCGGCAATTTCACGCTGCTCGGCTCAGTCGCCAACCTGATCGTCGCCGAGCAGGCGAAGGCGGTCGGCAAGGAGCTTTCCTTTTCTGCCTTCTTCAAGGTTGGCTTGCCGCTGACGCTGTTGACGCTTCTCGCCGGCACCGCCTGGCTGGCCCTGTCCTGAAGAGGCTCCCCTCGGACGCCTTAATCGATGCGCCGGGAGCGCCCACCATCTAAGCTACGTGTTTGCCTGCCATTCTCGCCCGTATCAGCGTCGCGGCGGCATGGCCGGCGGCGTTGATGTAGTCGGGATTGTGATGGATCAGCATGCTGGAAAAGGCGCCGTCCATCAAAAGCACGATCTCGCGCGCCAGCATCTTCGCCTGGGCGACGTCGTGGCTTGAAAGCGCACCGGCCAGCCATTTCTCGAAATTGGTCTTGTGGCGTGCTCCAGCCTTCACTGCCGGATGTCCCGGCTTCGCCGCCAGCTCGGCCGCCGTGCGCAGGAAGCCGCAGCCCTTCCATTTGGGATGGCGGGCAACCCGCGCCAGATTGGTGAAGATCGCCTCGACCTTTTTGTCCGCGCCGCCCTCCGCCGCATCGAACCACCCCGCCATCTGCTCGAGATTAGGCTGGTCGCGTCCATCGAGATAGGCCGCGATCAGGTCGTCCTTGCTCTTGAAATGGTAGTAGAGCGTGCGCTTGGTAAGTCCTGCCTTCTCGGCCACGGCGTCGACGCTGACGCGGCCGATGCCTTCGGCATAAAAGAGCTTGGTCGCCGCATCGACAAGGCGTTTTCGGGTGGGATTGGTCTTTTCGCTCATTATGAAAGTATACCCACTAGTGAATATACAAGCAATCGAAAGCCTGCTCCTTATCCCGCCGAACCACCGGAAAGGAAAAAGCCATGACCGACCTTGTACTGAGCGAGACGCGCGACGGCGTTGCGATCCTCACACTCAACCGCCCCGACAAGCTGAACGCGCTGAATTACGCGCTGATCGACCGGCTGCTGTCGCACCTCGACCTGATCGAGACGGACGATGACGTGCGCGCCGTCATCCTCACGGGGGCAGGGGAACGCGCCTTTTCCGCCGGCGGGGATATCCACGAATTCTCGTTGAGCGTGGCCGAGGGCACCAATGTCGCGCTGCGCGATTTCGTCATGCGTGGCCAGCGTCTGACGGCGCGGCTGGAAGCGTTCCGCAAGCCGGTGATCGCCGCCGTCAACGGCCTCGCCTTTGGCGGCGGCTGCGAGATCACGGAAGCGGTGCCGCTGGCCGTCGCCAGCGACCGCGCCTTGTTCGCCAAGCCGGAGATCAAGCTTGCCATGCCGCCGACTTTCGGGGGCACCCAGCGCCTGCCACGGCTTGCCGGTCGCAAGCGCGCGCTGGAGCTGCTGTTGACCGGCGAGACATTTTCCGCCGCTCGCGCCGCCGAGCTTGGCCTGGTCAACAAGGTCGTACCGCACGAAGAGCTGATGCCGGCGGCCCTTGACCTTGCCCGCCGCATCGTCACTCATTCGCAGACGGCGGTCGCCAGTATCCTCACAGCGGTGGCGCGCGGCATCAACTCGAGCATCGCGGAAGGCCTGCTGGTGGAGGCGGAGCAATTCGCCCGCTTGGCCCCGACAGCAGACCTGCGCGAAGGCTTGAGCGCCTGGATCGAGCGCAGGCAGGCGGTCTATGACGGTTCATGGGCTCATGTCACCCGGTCGGACAAGGCCACGCGTGCCACGCGGCGTCGCGACCAGGCGGCCGGTTTGCCTGACTGACGCCTCGTCTGAAGCGGCTCTGCGTTTCAGGAAAGCGCTGAACCGCGTCAGACTTTCGGGCGGAAAAACGTTGCCGCGTTCCTGGTACTGCTCTTTAGGCCACCGCTTTCAACGGCGCCTTGCCTGCCTGCTGCACGCGCGCGGCTGCCGCCAGAAGGTCGGTCTGCGTGATCAGCCCGAGTACATGCCGGCCGCCATCGACGATCACCACCGCATGACTGCGCCCATCGGTCAGTGTCGGCAGCAGGCTCATCGCCGGCACGTCGGGCAAAGCAGTGCTTGCTTTCGACATCACTCCTCCGACCGTGTCGGTCGCTCTCGTCAACTCGCGCAGGCCGAGTGCGCCGGTGAGCCGTCCTTCCGCGTCGACGACCGGTAAGGTGCGGATGTTGTGGTCGATCAAAAGGTTGCGCGCCTCGTGGGCTGAAGCCGTCTCCGACACGGAGATCACGTCGCGGGACATGATGTCCCGGCAAAGCAGCGTGCGTTGCGAACGGACCATCGCCTGCAGCTCGACCTGGCGCAGCAGGCGCTCCAGGTCATCGCGGTCGATATCGAAGGTTTCGTCGAGCGCCGAGAGCGCCGCATCGACATCCTCGGGCCGAAAGCCGACGCGCTCGGCCGGCGGGCGGTCGGCTGTGCCGTGACTGCTGTTGGCTGGCACATGCACATGGGGATAGTTGCGGCGCGACAGCTTATGGAAGAGGAAGCCGAGCGTGACCAGGATGGTTGAGTTAAGCGCCACCGGCACAAACGGAAACAGGAAGCCGGCCGCGGCAACCGCCGGCCCGCCGAGCACGCCCGTAAGCGCCGCCGCACCGCCCGGCGGATGCAATGATCGCGTGAACGACATGGCGGCGATCGCCAGCGCCACCGCAAGCCCGGAGGCGATTACCGTGTCGTGCACAAAATGCGCCACCGTCACTCCGACCAGCGCCGAAATCGTGTTGCCTCCGATGATCGACCAGGGCTGCGCCAGCGGGCTTGATGGAACGGCAAAAAGCAGCACCGCGGAAGCGCCCATCGGCGCCACGAGCATCGCCACGAGCGACCCGCTGCCCATAGCGAGCCCGCTGATCATGCCGGTGAGCGCGATGCCGATGGTCGCGCCGATGCAGGCGAGCAGCCGTTCGCGAAGCGTCGCGCCCGCAAGGATTGGAACAAAGAGGCGGAACGCCATGGCAAGCCTTGGATCGAATGGGTGGAATTGCGTTGCTCGCAATGACGCTGAATTCGCGGATTTGGAAGCCAAACCAATCCGTATATTCGCGGCCGCAGAGAATGTTATTGCGCGGCGCGCTGCGGAGGACATGCCGCCAGCGGCTTTGCCTTTGTCAAACGCGCCAATGCGTTACGATGGTTTGCGGATTCGATCAGGGAACCGTCGGCGAGCTAACTCTCTTTGGCCCGTACGGCGAAGCCCAATCTACCGAGCACCTTGACCGCGCCGCTCTTGCCGCCCTCGAAATCACCCGAGGCGAGCCGCGCGCCGGTGGCTAACTCATAGGCGGTGCCCAAGATCGCCTTTGGCGGGTAGAGACGGCCCTCCGAGGCCAGCTCATAGGTGGTGGTGGGGGCAAAGCCATGTTCGGCAAAGAACCGCTCGGGCCCCAGCCGGTCGTAGTCTTCCATCGCGCGCACGACATGAGCGCGGGTCACGCGGTCCCATGCAATCATCGGTCCATCCTCCTTTGCGATCGACGCGTCAAGTTAAACGGACTTCGCCTCGCCGCCGTCCATGCGCAGCGTCGAGCCGGTCATCCAGCGAGGGGCGGATGAGACGAGGAAAGCCATCAACTCGGCGATGTCCGCCGGCTCGCCGTGCCGGGCAATGACTGCTTCCCTGGGGAAATTGGCCGTCTCTTCCTCAAGGCTTTGCGTGTGCAGTGGCGCCCAATGTTCGAGATAGGAGCGTCGTCGGTCGATCATCACCGGACCAGGCAGCACACTGTTGACCTGACGGCGACGGATTTCGACATGGCGAGTTCTCTTTTCTGATCAGCCGAGGAAGTCGCGGATGGCGGCAGCGACATCCTCGGCGTGGGTTTCGAGGGCGAAATGACCTGTGTCGAGGAAGCGCACGACCGCGTTCGGTATGTCGCGCTTGAACGCCTCGGCACCGGGCGGCAGGAAGAAGGGGTCGTTCTTGCCCCACACCGCCAGGAGAGGCGGTCTGTGCGCGCGGAAATAGGCCTGGAACGCCGGGTAGAGCGCGACGTTGCTCTTGTAGTCGCTGAAGAGGTCAAGCTGAACGTCCTCATTGCCGGGGCGGGCGAGATAGAAGCTGTCCAGCGAATGCCCGTCCGGCGCGACCATCTCCGCCGGTGCGCCATGCGTATATTGCCAGGCAACCGCTTCCGGCTTGAGGAAGCCCCGCAACGCTTCGCGGTTGGCGGGCGTAGGATCCCGCCAATAGGTCTGGATAGGATTCCAGCCATCGCTCAAACCTTCCTCATACGCGTTGCCGTTCTGCGAAATGATCGCGGCGATGCGCTCGGGATGCTTCAACGCCAGCCGGAACCCGGTCGGTGCGCCATAGTCGAAGACATAGATGGCGTAGCGATCGAAGCCGACAATTTCAGTGAAGCGGTCGATGACCTCGGCGATGCGGTCGAAGGTGTAGGTGAAGTCGCTGGCCTGCGGCATGTCGGAGCGGCCGAAGCCCGGCAGGTCGGGCGCGACGATATGGAAACGCTCGGCGAGCAGCGGAATCAGGTCGCGGAACATATGGCCCGAGCTCGGAAAGCCATGCAGCAAGAGCAGTTTCGGCGCGCCGGGGGTGCCGGCCTCGCGATAGAAAACGGTGAAGCCGTCAACATCTGCGGTACGGTAGGTGGTCATCTTTCTCTCCATTATAACCAATTTATTGCCATTGAGACAGTTATGATCTTAGCGAGCAACAGTCTGCCGCTGGCGAGATCGGTCTCTGCGCCGCTTGAGGCGCCGCGAGCTGCTACATCGGGAATTTTTCAAGGTTCACCTCGTTGCCGCGCATTGCCGGTTCCTTCCGGGTCCGGCACAAAAATGGTAACCGCTTAAAATCATATAGAATGGTTACCGAGTGTGAGCGTAACTTGTCAACCGGCTTTAAAGAGGTTATCACGATCATGTGTTCACGAATCGACGCGCGGACGGCTGCGGGCGCGGAATTGGAGTTGTGATGGACCGCCTACCTGCGATGTTTGTGGGCGATGCGCTCGGCCTGGATTTCCTCAATTCGGTCGCGACGCCGGTCGATAGCCCCGTGGACTGGATCGACGACGGCGAGGGATTGCTGGGCTGGCTGGAGCAGGCACGTCTCGTGACGGCCGAGGCGCTCGCTGGCGTACGCAGCCATGCCCTTCCGGGTGAACTCGATAAGGTCGCCGATCAGGCAAGGCACCTGAGGGAATGGTTCCGCGGGTTCGTGCGCGAACACAAGGGGCGGCCCTTGAGCGCAATGGACCTTGCGCAGCTGGAGCCGCTCAACCGCTTGCTCGAGCGGGACGCGACCTTCAGCCGGATCTCCCCTTCGCTTGCGGGCAAGGACATGCCAGCCGGCAGGTACATCCCATTTCAGCTTGTCACGGAGCGCAAATGGCGCACGCCCGAGGCGCTCCTTCTGCCGATCGGAGAGGCTCTGGCCAGACTCATCTGCACCGAAGATTTTTCACATGTGAAGGCCTGCGAGGGGCCAGCCTGCACGCTGCTTTTTGCCGATCATACCCGCGGCCACCGGCGCCGCTGGTGCAGCATGGCTGCCTGCGGCAACCGGGCAAAACAGGCCTCCCATCGGCATCGGCACAAGGGCGATCATTAAGGCAATTTCCGGGAGCGAGTCGCGTCTCGCCCCCGGTTGTAGAGGATCAGGGGGCGACCTCGACGCGACCCCTCATATTCGGGTGGAAGCGGCAGAAATAGTCGACCGCTCCCGCCGTCTTCAGCGTGACCTTGCCCTTCGACTTTGCCGGGATCATCACATCCCAGGCGCCTTTGACCGTCGCGGTGTGGGCAAACATGTCCTTGTTCGTCCACTCGATCGTGTCGCCGACCTTGGCCTGAACGCTTCCCGGCGAAAAGACCAGCTTGTCGATCGTCACCTCGATGGTCGCCGCGAAGGCCGGCGATGCAACGAGCACCGTTGCCAGCATCGGCGCGAGAAGCAGCGGTCTCATTTCAGCATGCCGGCGACATGTTCGGCATGCTGTTCATGCCCCTGGAAGATCTTGAGGCCGGTCTCCAGCAGGCTCTTCAGCTCGGCATTGCTGGCTGAGGGGATGAGCAGGGTTTCGAGCGCGCCGTCGACCTGCTTGTGATAGGCGATCTCGTTCTCGATATAGGCCTTGTCGAAGTCGGCACCCTTGAGCTTCGCCAGCTTGGCGCGTTCTTCCTTGGCTGCCTTGGCCAACGTCTTGCTGGTGTCATTGTCTTCTGGCGTGACCTTCAGCTTCTTCACCAGGTCGAGCGCCTGTTTGTTCACTGCCTCATGGTCGCGCTCCATATCCTTGGCGAAGGCGATGATCTCCTTGTTCTTGGATTTCTCGATCGCCAGCTTGGCCGCCTCGATGTCGATCGTGCCTGCCGTATAGGCGATGTGGGCGATCTGCGGGTCGGTGGGCTTCTCGGCGGCCAGCGCCAGTGGCGCGGTGCTCATCAGGAAAAGGGCGGCGAGGGCGGCGGTCGGTCGCATGAACATGGCATCTCCTTCGCCCGTAGGCGCGGCCTCGGGCTTCATCTGGTGTTGACCACCATTGGATGCGGGCGAGAACGAAACGTTCCCGGAAAAACCAAAATCAGGGCTCGAATCCCAGCCGTCCCATCACCGCCCGGGTCAGCCGCTCGCAGCGTCGTCCGGCGAAGGGGAAGGCGTCGAGCAGCACCGGGCCGATCTCGTCGTCGAGCGCCTTGCGCACTAGGCTGCGCGCCCGGTGCAGCCTGGTCTTCACTGTCTCCGGCCGGATGCCCAGAAGGTCGGCGGTCTCCTCAATGCTGAGGCCCTCGATGACACGAGCGACGAAAACGGTGCGATAGACATCGGGAAGGCTGTCGGTCGCCCGTTCGACAAGCCCGAGGATCTGCCGCTGCGCCATTGTCCGCTCCGGATCATCGCTTGGGTTCAGGGGAAACGGGATGATCCGCGCCTCCGGGTTTTCGGGCATCGCCACGATGCGCCTGCGCTTGCGCAGCCTGCCAAGCGCCTCGTTGATGACGATGCGAGACAGCCAGGTCGAAAGCGAGGCCTCGCCGCGAAAGGCGGCGAGACTGGAGAAGGCGCGCATATAAGCCTCCTGCACGACATCCTCGGCCTCGGCGTCGTTGCGCACCACACCGCGCGCGATGCGGTAGAGCCGCTGGTTGTGCGTCTTGATGATGGCGCGGACCGCATCCGGGTCACGCGCCAGCGCCCGGCGCACCAGCGCCGTGTCGCCAGCCTCTGTCGCGCCGATCCCGGCGGCTTCAATAGCGGGCCTTCTCATCTCGCTCTGATCTCCCGCAGTTTTTCATCCGCGATTGGATGCGCTTGCCGGCAAAAGGTTCCCGAGTGGGTACACCGGCATGCTACTGCTCCGGCAGAGGCTTGTCTGGTCGAAATCGCCCGCCGATCAGTTCGTCACTCGGCGGCAGCCGCCGCCGCGAGCCCACGCGCGATGTCAGCCTTGAGGTCTTCGACATCCTCCAGCCCGATCTGCAGACGGATCAGCGGACCGGCATAAGAGCCCTTTGCAAGCATGCGGTCGCCGAGGAAGACCGGCACGGCGAGACTCTCATAGCCGCCCCAGGAATAGCCGAGGCCGAAGATCTTGAGCGCGTCGAGGAAAGCGTGCTGCGCTTTCTGTCCGCCGCCCTTGAGCACGACCGAGAAAACGCCGCTCGAGCCGCAGAAATCGCGCTTCCACAGCGCATGATCGGGATGGCTTTCCAGCGCCGGGTGCAGCACTTGCGCGACCCCCGCCTGCTCCTCCAGCCAGCGGGCGATATCGAGCGCGGACTTGCGGTGATGTTCGAGCCGCACGCCCATCGTGCGCAGGCCGCGCAGGACCTGGTAGACATCGTCCGGACCGGAACAGCAGCCCAGCGTGCAGAAGCCGTCATAAAGCTTCGTCCAGCAGGCCTCGTTGGCCGAAACCAGGCCAAGCAGCACGTCGGAATGGCCCGCCGGATATTTCGTCGCTGCATGAATCGAGATGTCGACCCCATGGTCGAGCGGCTTGAAATAGAGTGGCGTCGCCCAGGTGTTGTCCATCATCACGATCGCGCCCGCTTCATGCGCAACGTTGGCGATCGCCGGGATGTCCTGGACCTCATAGGTGTTCGATCCCGGCGATTCGGTGAACACAACCCTGGTGTGGGGCCTGATCAGCGAAGCGATACCGGCGCCGATTCGCGGCTCGTAATATTCGACCTCCACGCCGAGCCGCTTCAGCATCGTGTCCGCGAAGTGGCGCGTCGGCTGGTAGACGCTATCGACGATCAGCAGATGGTCGCCGGCGGCCAGGAAGGCGAGCAGCGGCACCGTCACCGCCGCCAATCCCGAAGGCACCGCGATGGTGCCGGCTGAGCCTTCCAGCGCATCGACGGCGAGCGTCAGCGCATCCATCGTCGGCGTGCCGCGCGTGCCGTATGTATATTTCTGCCTGCGTCCAGCCATCGATGCCGCGTCCGGGTAAAGCACCGTGGAGGCGTGCACGACCGGCGGGTTGACGAAGCCGAAATAGTCGCGCGGGTTGTTGCCGGAATGGGCAAGCAGCGTGTTGGTGCCCATTTCGATGCCGTTTTTAGCCATGGTTCGTCGCCAGCCGATTAATGTGAGGGGTCGAATGATCTAAGGGGACCAGCCATAAAGCGGCGGCCAAGCCCGCGCAACCGCGCCAGGCCCGCCAAAAGCCGGTCTTCAGCTAGGCCAATCCAACTCCGCCCGCGCCCAATAAAGCACGGCTATTGCCGAGCGGATGGGGCCGTCGGATCATGGATTCGCGCCGCCGAAACTTGACTGATTTGTTCGCATGTTCTGCCGATTTCATGGGCTCTTGTCCGCAATTCGGGCATCTGCGGCAATTGCTTTTCAAACCTTTGAGGTTTCGGTCATTTCCCTTGACCTCACAGGAATAATCGCCTTCGATGCGTTTCGTGAATGGGAGGCAGCGCATCGGCAACCGATGCGGGTCCGGGAGTGGGCCTTGAAGTGGGAGCTGCATTCACAAACGAAAAAAGATCAAGCGTCGCCTGCCAGTAGGGGCGCCTGTAACAGAAAAGGGTATGTGGGTCATGAAACACATTGCAATCGGCATTCTTGGCGCCGCCGCGCTCGGGTTCATGGCGTCCGCCGCTTCGGCAGGCACGCTCGATACCGTGAAGCAGAAGGGCTTTCTCCAGTGCGGCGTCTCGACCGGTCTCGCCGGCTTTTCGGCGCCGGACGACAAGGGTGACTGGAAAGGCATCGACGCGGACTTTTGCCGCGCCGTTGCGGCCGCCGTTTTCGGTGACGCCTCCAAGGTCAAGTTCACGCCGCTCAGCGCAAAGGAGCGTTTCACTGCGCTGCAGTCGGGCGAGATCGATATCCTGTCGCGCAATACCACCTGGACCAGCAATCGCGACAGCGCGCTCGGCCTCGATTTCGTCGGCGTCACCTACTATGACGGTCAGGGTTTCATGATCAACGCCAAGAAGCTGCCGGGCGTGAACTCGGCGCTGCAGCTTTCGGGAGCCGCCGTCTGCGTGCAGAGCGGCACCACGACCGAGCTGAACCTCGCCGACTACTTCAAGAAGAACAAGATGGAATACAATCCCGTCGTGTTTGAGAAGCTGGAAGAGGTCAACGCCGCCTATGATGCCGGCCGCTGCGATGCTTACACCACCGACCAGTCCGGCCTATATGGCATCCGCCTGACGCTGTCATCGCCGGCCGATCACGTCGTGCTGCCCGAGATCATCTCCAAGGAGCCGCTCGGACCGGCCGTGCGCCAGGGCGATGACCAGTGGGCTCACATCGCGCGCTGGACCTATTTCGCGCTGCTCAACGCAGAGGAAGCCGGAATCACCCAGGCGAATGTCGATGAGATGAAGACGTCGACCGACCCGAATATCCAGCGCCTTCTCGGCACCGAGCCGGACGGCAAGTATGGCGCCGATCTCGGTCTTTCCAACGATTGGGTTGTCAACATCGTCAAGGCTGTCGGCAACTATGGTGAAATGTTCGAGCGCAATGTCGGCTCGGGCAGCCCGCTCAAGATCGCGCGCGGCATCAACGCGCTGTGGACCAAGGGCGGCCTGCAATACGGTCCGCCGGTCCGCTGACAGAAACGTGATCCGGGAGGCAGGTTGTCTGCCTCCCGGTTTCTCTTTCCAGGGGACGGTCCATGGCTTCGCAGGAAATCCTTCGCGGGGAGCCGAGCCGCGGCTCCTTCATCAATGACCCGAGAATACGCAGCCTGTTCTTTCAGACGCTGGTGGTGATCCTGCTGTTCAGCTCGATCTGGTGGATCGTCCACAACGTCATCGAAAACCTCCAGCGCCTGCACATCGCCTCAGGCTTCGGCTTCCTCAAGAGCAGGGCCGGCTTCGACATCTCGGACACGCCGATCGCTTACACTTCCGACTCGACCTATTTCCGAGCGCTGGTCGTCGGTCTGCTCAATACGATCATCATTGCCGTCGCCGGCATCGTGCTTGCCACTATCGTCGGCTTCCTCATCGGCATCGGCCGCCTCTCGCAGAACTGGCTGATCCGCAAGATCTGCACGGTCTATGTCGAGATTTTCCGAAACATCCCGCCGCTGCTGGTCATCTTCTTCTGGTATTCCGGCGTGCTCGCCGTGCTGCCGCCGCCGCGCGAGAGCATCCATTTGCCCCTCGGCTCCTTCCTCAACCAGCGTGGTTTCTATCTGCCGCGCGCCGTCTGGGCAGATGGTTCCTGGCTGATCGGCGTGGCATTGCTGCTCGCCATCGCGATGGCCTGGTTCGTCGCCCACAGGGCGCGGCAGCGGCAGCGGGCAACCGGCCAGCAATTCCCGGTGTTCTGGACGTCGGTCGCTCTCATCATCGGCCTGCCGGTGCTTGCCTTTCTGCTCAGCGGCATGCCGCTCACCTTCGATTTTCCGAAGCAGTCGACCTTCAACCTGACCGGCGGCTTCTGGATCAAGCCGGAGTTCCTGTCGCTGCTGCTGGCGCTGTCCTTTTACACCGCGGCGTTCATCGCCGAGATCGTGCGCGCCGGCATCAGGGGCGTCAGCAAGGGCCAGACCGAGGCGGCAGCCGCACTTGGCCTGCGCTCCGGCCCGATCCTGCGGCTGGTGGTGATCCCGCAGGCGATGCGCATCGTCATCCCGCCGCTCACCAGCCAGTATCTCAACCTGACCAAGAACTCATCCCTGGCCATTGCCATCGGCTATCCTGATCTGACAGCTACCGCCGGCACCGTGCTGAACCAGACCGGACAGGCGGTAGAGGGGGTGTTCATCATGATGATCGCCTATCTGGTGCTGAGTCTCGTGACGTCCTTCGTCATGAACATCGTCAACGCCAGAATGGCGCTGGTGGAGAGGTAAGGCCATGCAGGAACACGATATGTCCTGGGTGCGCACCGAGATGGCGCTGGCGCAGCCCGCGCCGCCTACCGAACGCGGCGCCTATGCCTGGGTACGCAAGAACCTGATCGGTTCGGTCGGCGACACCATCCTCACTGTGCTGGGCATCGCCATCGTGCTTTGGATCTTGCCGCAAATCATCAACTGGGCCTTCATCAACGCCGTTTGGACCGGCCCGGACCGCACGGTATGCACGACCGCTTCGCAAGGCGGCATCCAGCCCGACGGTTGGACCGGTGCCTGCTGGGCCTTTGTCAACGCCAAGTTCGGCCAGCTCATGTTCGGCACCTATCCCATCGAGGAGCGCTGGCGGCCAATTCTCGTCGCCGTCCTGTTCGTGGCGCTGCTGGTGCCGATGCTGATCCCGCGCGTGCCGCGCAAGGGGCTGAACGCGCTTCTTCTCTTCGTGGCGTTGCCGATAGTCGCCTTCTTCCTGCTGGTCGGCGGCGTGTTCGGCCTGCCGCATGTCGAGACCCCGCGTTGGGGCGGGCTGCTGGTCACGCTCAGCCTGTCTTTCGTCGGCATTGCCGTGTCGCTGCCGATGGGCATCGTCCTGGCGCTCGGCCGGCGTTCGAAGATGCCGATAGTCAAATGGCTGTGCATCGTCTTCATCGAGACGGTGCGCGGCATTCCGCTGATCACGGTGCTGTTCTTCGCCAGCGTCATGCTGCCGCTGTTCCTGCCGGAAGGCGTCAGCTTCGACAAATACCTGCGGGCCCTGATTGGCGTGTCGCTGTTTGCCGCCGCCTATATGGCGGAAGTGATCCGCGGCGGCCTGCAGGCGATCCCGAAGGGCCAGTATGAAGGCGCCGATTCGCTCGGCCTCGGCTATTGGCAGAAGATGGGCCTGATCGTGCTGCCGCAGGCCCTGAAACTGGTCATCCCAGGCATCGTCAACACCTTCATCGGCATGCTCAAGGACACGAGCCTGGTCCTGATCATCTCGATGTTCGACCTGCTCGGCGTGGTCAAGCAGAACTTCGCCGACCCGAACTGGGCGACACCGCAAACCCCGAAGTCCGGCCTGATCTTTGCCGCCTTCGTTTTCTGGCTGTTGTGCTTCGGTATGTCGCGCTATTCAATGTACACCGAACGCCGGCTCGACACCGGCTACAAACGCTGATGCATATCGACCAAAACTGTGTTGCGGTTTTGGGACATGCACCAAGAACAACGATAAGGGGAATTGGCCATGACCACCGAGAACGCCGTCAGCGCGGAAGACCTGAAGGTCGATGCCAAGAAGATGCACATCTCGACCACCGATGTCGCCATCGACATTGTCGGCATGCACAAATGGTATGGCGAGTTCCATGTCCTGAAGGACATCAACCTCAAGGTGATGCGCGGCGAGCGCATCGTCATTTGCGGTCCCTCCGGCTCCGGCAAGTCGACCATGATCCGCTGCATCAACCGGCTGGAGGAGCACCAGAAGGGCAAGATCATCGTCGACGGCAAGGAGCTCACCAACGATCTGAAGAAGATCGACGAGGTGCGCCGCGAGGTCGGCATGGTGTTCCAGCATTTCAACCTGTTCCCGCACCTTACCATTCTGGAAAACTGCACACTGGCGCCGATCTGGGTGCGCAAGATGCCGAAGAAGCAGGCCGAGGAAATCGCCATGCATTTCCTCAAGCGCGTCAAGATCCCGGAACAGGCCAACAAATATCCGGGCCAGCTCTCCGGCGGCCAGCAGCAGCGCGTGGCGATCGCGCGCTCGCTGTGCATGAATCCGCGCATCATGCTGTTCGACGAGCCGACCTCGGCGCTCGATCCCGAGATGATCAAGGAAGTGCTGGAGACGATGGTGGGCCTGGCGGAAGAGGGCATGACGATGCTGTGCGTCACCCACGAGATGGGCTTTGCCCGCAAGGTCGCCAACCGCGTGATCTTCATGGATCAGGGCCAGATCGTCGAGCAGAACACGCCAGCCGAGTTCTTCGATCATCCGCGCCATGAGCGGACGAAACTGTTCCTGTCGCAGATCCTGCACTGACCAATCTGACGCCAATTCAAAAAGCCCGGCCGCGCGACGGTCGGGCTTTTTTGCTATTTGGGCAACCGCTGATAGCGGTTGGCTCGATTGAAAGGGAAAGCCACACCTTTATGAGAAAAATCTGGCGCTCCCTGGCCACACTGGTTGCCGCGGTGCTTCTTGCCGCCGCGCTCGGCACGTTGGTGCCGCGCCCGCTCTGGCCTGCGGCGATGGCCGAAGGCGAGGGGACGCGGCGCATATTGGTGCTGAAGAACCCGATCCATACCGACATCGCTGTCCCTCTCGATGACGGCGTTCGCCGGCGCTTCGCCTTCCTGGCCGGTGCCGGTCTGCCGATGGATGCCCCGGGTGCACGCTACATTGTCTTCGGCTGGGGCGGCCGCGCCTTCTACCTGGAGACGCCGACATGGTCGCAATTGAAGGCCGCGCCGGCTTTGAAGGCGCTGACGCTTGACGCCTCGGTGATGCATGTCGATGTCGCCGGCACGATCAAGGAGCCGCACTCGGATGTCTCCGGCTTCGACATCGATGAGGCGCATTTCGCAGCGCTGCTCGACTACATCGCCGCGAGTTTCCGGCAGGGGCCGAACGGACCGATGGTGGTCGAGAACGCGGGTTATTCAACCTATGACCGTTTCTACGAAGCCGGCGGCCACTTTAACGCGCTGGTCGGCTGCAACACCTGGACGGCGGCGGGACTGCGTGTCGCCGGCATTCGCACGGGATGGTGGAACCCGCTGCCGGTGTCGCTGTGGTGGTCGATGGGGTTGTATAACTGACGTAGCACCGCGATCGAGTCCTCGGGCGCTCTACCGCCGCGCCACCTTCCGCTCCTCCCACCCGTAGAGCCAGTCCAGGTCCGCCGCGAGCTTTTCCGGCGGCCGCGTCGCCAGCACCAGATTGCGGGCGACTGCCACCGGTCCCCAGGCGTGCCAGGTCAGCCGATTGAGCGCGCCGCGCTTCAGCACTCTTGCGACGCGCGGCCGCCTGAGATTTTCCCAGACAGCGAGGCTGTGGGCCGGATCGCCGGGAAAATCGGCAACCGCATTGGCGAGCATCGAGGCGTCCTCGATCCCCATGGCCGCGCCCTGCGCCGCGAACGGGGTCATGGCATGCGCGGCGTCGCCGATCAGCGCGATGCCTTGCGGGACCGCCCAGCGCGGTTGCTGGACAGTGTGCATTGGAAACGCCGTCCACGGCCCCGCCAGCGCGACGAGCCTTGCGAGCATGGTTGCGGTGCCACGCATGGCATTGGACAGGACGGCCGGGTCGGCATGGCCCGACCAGCCTTCCGCGATACGTTCGCCTCTGGTGAAAGCGGCAAGGTTGACGGTGCGGCCCTTGCTCACCGGATAGGCGACCAGATGGAAGCCAGGATGCAGGAAGGTGGTGACGCAGCCCGCCGCTCCGATCTCGGCAAAAGCCTGCCCGGCAGGGCCGTCGACCGCCACAGTGGCGCGCCAGGCCAGTCGGCCCGAGAAGCGGCTTTTCGCGAAGGCGGGGTCCCGGGCCGCAAGCCGCGCGCGAACCGTCGACCAGACGCCATCAGCTCCGACCAGCAGGCTGCTTGCGACCGAGGTGGTTTTCCCCTCGATCTCGACCGTCGTGGTTACGCTTCGCGGGTCGGTGGCGATGCCAGTCACCCGCGCGCCGGTGACGAGTTCGATATCCGACCGCCCCGCCATTTCCTCCGCCAGGGCCGCCTGCAGGTCGGCGCGGTGGGACACCAGATAGGGCGCGCCCCAGCGCTGCTCGGCTGCCTGTCCAAGCGGTACGCGCGCCAGCTCGCGCAGGCTTTTCGCATCCTTCAGCACCACCGCTTCGGGCCGGACCGCGTTGGGCAACAGGCGGTCCAGTACGCCAAGCCGGCGCAGGATGCGGGTCGCGTTGGGAGCCAGCTGAAGGCCGGAGCCGGCCGCTTGGAGCTGCTTGGCCTGCTCGAACAGTTTCACTGGCAAGCCGCGGGCTGAAAAGGCGAGTGCCGCAGTCAGTCCGGCGATGCCGGCCCCGGCTATGACGACTTGCCGGGACCCTGTCTCATTCATGGTCTAGCAGTCATTCATGATCTGCAGGCTCAGGCGGCCTGGTCAACATAGAGGCAGCCGGCCGGCTGCGTTTCCGTCGCCTTCAGCGACGGCGAATAGCGGTAAAGCGTCGAGCAGTAGGGGCAGACCTTTTCATTATCGTCGCCCATGTCGAGGAACACATGCGGATGGTCGAAAGGCGGGTTGGCGCCGGTGCACATGAATTCCTTGACACCGATCTCGATGACCGGATGGCCCGCGTCGTTCTGAAAATGGGGAATGCTGCCGCCTGCCATCGTCGTCTCCAATTGGATTCGGCCAGTGGGTGTCACCCGCCTGCATCTGAAGCATAACATGCCAGTTTGCAAGATCGATGAAATCAAACTGTCGCAAAAGGCTGCCAGAGGATAAGTTGAGCCGGTTAAGCGCGTAAGGCTGGCACGGAGCGATTCCGTGACGATCCTGCGTCACAAAGAGATGTTAGAGCGTCGCCGAACGGCAATATGCGGGTCTCCCTAAGGCGGTTGCAGGCAAGAGCGGGAAACATGAACGAACTGAAGCCGGTGCAGAGCGAGTTCATCACCGTCGAGGCGGCGAGCCCCGACGGTGGCAATCCCGACCGTTTCGTCAATCGCGAGTTTTCCTGGCTGCAGTTCAACCGGCGCGTGCTGGAAGAGTCCCTCAACGAGCATCATCCGCTGCTTGAGCGGGTGCGCTTCCTGTCGATTTCGGCCGCCAACCTCGACGAGTTCTTCATGGTCCGCGTCGCCGGCCTCGCCGGTCAGGTGCGCGAGGGCATTGCCCTGAAAAGCCCGGACGGCCGCACGCCCGAGCAGCAGCTCGAGCAATTGCTGCGCGAGGTCGAGCGCCTGCAGGAGGACCAGCAGAAGAGCCTCTCGGCGCTGATGGCCCTGCTCAACAAGGAAGGCATCGAAAGCATCACCCGAGACGCGCTGACCAAGGATGAGAAGACTTGGCTGGAGGAGCATTTCCAGGAACAGGTCTTCCCTGTGCTGACGCCGCTGTCGATCGATCCGGCGCATCCGTTTCCCTTCATCCCCAATCTCGGCTTTTCCATCGCCTTGCAACTGCGCCACCGCAAGAATGGCGAGGAGATGAGCGCGCTCTTGCGCCTGCCGGTGGCGCTCAGGCGCTTCATCCGCCTGCCGGACCGCAGGCGCCATGTGCGCTTCATTCCGCTGGAGGAGGCGGTCGGCATCTATATCGGCAAGCTGTTCCCCGGCTATGAGGTCAAGGGCTCGGGCACGTTCCGCATCATCCGCGACAGCGATATCGAGGTGGAAGAAGAGTCGGAAGACCTTGTGCGCCTGTTCGAGACGGCGCTGAAGCGGCGTCGCCGCGGTTCAGTGATCCGTATCGAATTCGATACGCTGATGCCGGCGGAATTGCGCGATTTCGTCGCCGGCGAGCTGGGCGTCTCGACGAGCCGCATCAGCGTTCTCACCGGTCCGCTTGCGCTCAACCAGATTTCCGAGATTGTCGCCATTCCACGCGACGACCTGAAGTTCACCCCCTACAATCCGCGCTTTCCCGAACGAATCCGCGAGCATGGCGGCGACTGCCTGGCTGCGATCCGCGAGAAGGACATCATCGTCCACCACCCCTACGAATCCTTCGACGTGGTGGTGCAGTTCCTGCGTCAGGCCGCCGCCGATCCGGAGGTGGTGGCGATAAAGCAGACGCTCTACCGCACCTCGAACGACAGCCCGATCGTGCGCGCGCTGATCGACGCCGCCGAGGCCGGCAAGTCGGTGACGGCGCTGGTCGAGCTCAAGGCGCGGTTCGACGAGGAGGCGAACATCCGCTGGGCGCGCGACCTCGAACGCGCCGGCGTCCAGGTCGTGTTCGGCTTCCTGGAGCTGAAGACCCACGCCAAGATGTCCTTGATCGTGCGCCGCGAGGACGGCCGGCTACGCAACTACGTCCATCTCGGCACCGGCAACTACCACCCGGTCACCGCCCGCATCTACACCGACCTGTCCTTCTTCACCACCGACCCGACGATCGCGCGCGATGTCGCGCAGATATTCAACTTCATCACCGGCTATGCCGAACCGGCCGAGGAGATGCGCCTTGCCGTGTCGCCCTTCACGCTGCGCAACCGCATTCTGAAGCACATCGCGGAGGAGATCGTCCACGCCCGGGAGGGCCGGCCGGCGCGCATCTGGATGAAGATGAACGCGCTGGTCGACCCGACGGTCATCGACGCGCTCTACGACGCCAGCCGGGCCGGGGTCGAGATCGACCTCGTCGTGCGCGGCATCTGCTGCCTGAGGCCGCAGGTGCCGGGCCTATCGGAAAACATCAGGGTGAAATCGATCGTCGGACGCTTCCTCGAGCACAGCCGCATCTACTGCTTCGGCAATGGCTACGGCCTGCCGTCGGACGAGGCGATCGTCTACATCTCGTCCGCCGACATGATGCCGCGCAATCTCGACCGCCGCGTCGAGACCCTGGTGCCGATCACCAATCCAACTGTGCATGAACAGGTGCTTGGCCAGATCATGCTGGGCAACATCATGGACAACCAGCAAAGTTTCGACGTATTGGCTGACGGCACCTCCCGGCGCGTTGTGCTGGAGGAGGGCGAGGAGCCGTTCAACGCGCAGGAATATTTCATGACCAATCCGAGCCTCTCCGGACGGGGTGACGCGCTGAAATCGCATGCGCCCAAGCGCATCGCCCAGTTCAAACGCCGCAAGAAGAACAGCGCCGCGTGATTGCAGTTTCCCAGGGCCGGCTTCAGGACCGGCGACCGCTGTCGATCATCGACATAGGGTCGAACTCGATCCGCCTTGTCGTCTATGAAGGGCTGGCGCGCTCGCCCTCGCTGCTGTTCAACGAAAAGATGCTGGCCGGCCTCGGCCGCGGCATCGTTTCGACGGGCAAGCTCGATCCGGAAGCCGTGACGCGCTCTATGGAGGAGTTCCGCCGCTTCCGCGCGCTGTCGGATCAGGCAGGCGCCGAGCACATCTATGTGCTGGCGACCGCCGCCGCGCGTGAGGCGGTCAACGGTCCCGATTTCATCCACCGCGCCGAGGAGGTGCTGAGGACCGAGATCCGCGTGCTCACCGGCCGCCAGGAAGCTTATTATTCGGCGCTCGGCGTCATTTCCGGTTTCCATCCGGCCAACGGCATCGCCGGTGACCTCGGCGGCGGCAGTCTCGAGCTGATCGACATCAACCGAGAGGCGATCGGCGACGGCATTACGCTGCCGCTCGGCGGCCTGCGCCTGCAGGACATGGCGAAGAACTCCCTGGTGCAGGCGCAGAAGATCGCGCGCCAGGAACTGGCGCGGGCAAAGCTGCTCAAGGGCGGGCAAGGCAGGGTCTTCTATGCCGTCGGCGGCACCTGGCGAAACCTTGCCAGGCTGCATATGGAGATGACCAACTACCCCCTCGGCGTCATGCATCACTACGAGATTCCGGTTGACAGCGCACAGGCGTTCCTGAAGCAGGTGGCCAAGGGCGAGGTCGAGAAGGTGAGGGGCATCGAAGGCGTCTCCAAGAACCGCCGCTCGCTGCTGCCCTACGGCGCCGTCGTGCTGCAGGAGATCATGTCGGCGATGCAGCCCTCGAAGATCGTCGTCTCGGCGCAGGGCGTGCGCGAGGGCTTTCTCTATTCGCTGCTCGACGCGGAGGAGCAGAAGGCCGATCCGTTGATCTCGGCGGCCGAGGAACTGGCGCTGTTGCGCTCGCGCTCGGTGCACCACGCGCATGACCTTGTCGAATGGACCGGCAAGGCATTCAAGGCATTCGGCATCGACGAGACGGAAGACGAAACGCGCTACCGTCATGCCGCTTGCCTGCTCGCCGATATCGGCTGGCGCGCGCATCCCGAATATCGCGGCAGGCAGTCGCTCAACATCATCGCGCATGCCTCCTTCATCGGCGTCGACCATCCCGGCCGTGCCTATCTGGCCCTGGCCAATGCTTACCGCCATGACGGCATCTTCAACGACGGCATCGCGCCCGAGATCAAGGCGCTGGCACCGCCCAGGCTGCTCGAGCGCGCCCGCGTGCTGGCGGCGATGATGCGCGTGGTCTATCTCCTCACCGCGGCGATGCCGGGCGTGATGCCGAGGCTGAAATGGGAAAGCCGCGGCAACGGCGCGCTGGCGCTGGTGCTGCCGGCCTCGCTGTCCGATCTCTATGGCGAGCGCCCGGCCGGCCGGCTGGCGCAGCTGGCGCGCATCACCAACCGTCGCCTCGTGCTGGCGGTCGAAGGCGGTCCGAGCGTTTCGGTCAAATAGGACGTTTCGGTGAAATAGGGCTGGCTCAGGTCACCTCGGCGCTGATCCCGAAGTTGCGCCCGTCGGCCGACCACGCGCCGGCGCCGGCCATGGCGAGCGCCAGGAAGCCGCCGGCAATGGCGATGTCCTTCATCAGCATCTGCTGGTGCAGGAACGCCAGCGTGGCGTCGTCGGCGCCCTGGCCGTAATGGCCGATGAAGCCCGCGACGAGACAGAAGGCGGCAAGCAAAAGTGCCACGATCCGGGTCTGGAAACCGACGAGGATCAAGAGCCCCGCAACTAATTCGAACAGGCCCGTGCCCCAGGCGGCCAAGGTCGGCAGCGGCAGGCCGAGGCCGGCGAAATAATTGATCGTGCCGGAGATGTGGGTGAGGGCCTGGAAGCCCGACGGCACGAAGAGCGCGGCTAGAAGCAGCCGCGAGACCAGAAGCAACGCATTGCGAAACATTGGCCACCTCCCTTGCCGGCCCGGTCCGGCTGATGCCAGCTGCGGCGCAGTCTACGCCTGCAACGAAAAAGCGGCGCGGAAAATTCCGCGCCGCTTGGCGTTGAAGGCTTGGGGAGGCTCAGGCGCGCTTGGCGTCGAGCGAATAGGCGCCGGCGCCGGAGGAGGCGAGCAGGATGAAGCCGCCGGTGATGGCGAGGTTCTTGAGGAACTGGATCATCTGCATCTGATCGGCCCAGCCGGTGTGAGCGACCAGCCCGGTAGCGATCGTGAAGATGGCGAGCACCCAGGCGACGATGCGGGTCTGGAGGCCGACGAGTATGGCAAGGCCGCCGAGCAGTTCGATCAGGCCGACGAGGACGGCGGTTACGCTCGGCACCGGCAGGCCGAGAGCGCCGAAATAGCCGGCGGTGCCGGAAATGGCGGTGAGCTTGCCGAAGCCGGAAAGCAGGAAGATGACGGAAAGCAGGATGCGGCCGAGCAGGATCGTGGTGGAGCTGTTGGATGCTGCGCCGTTGCCGGCGACGGAAGAGTTGATGGACATGGCGGGTTCTCCGAGCGGGGGTTGAATGCCCAGTCAGATAGATCAGGAAGACTGTTCACCAAAGCCGCTTATGTGGTGACACATTGTTCACAGAGTCTATATCCTATAGTCGCGGATCCGACGCGAAATTCATGTCGCGAGCATTGCCTGCGGGAGCAAATTCTCCCGCCGCAAAATTCCTCCCAAGGTCGTCATCCCAGGGCGAAGCTCCGTCGCGAAGACCCTGGGATCCGTTTCGTGACCTCGACCGGAGGGCGGGGCGAGGCAATATTTGTACCGCAGGCAGTGCTCGGATGTAACGGCATGATCCTCGGGTCTGCGTTCCGCTTCGCGTCACTCAGCCCGATGATGACGAAGCAATGCCAACGCTTATCCGGGATGTGTCATGTCCTCCGGCCGTACCAGCCGGTCGTAGTCGGCCTCGCTGACCAGCCCCGTGGCCAGGGCCTCCTCACGCAAGGTCGTGCCGTTCTTGTGTGCGGTCTTGGCGATCTTGGCGGCGTTGTCGTAGCCGATGGTCGGCGCCAGCGCCGTGACCAGCATCAGCGAGCGCTCGAGAGCGGCCTTGATGTTGTCCTCCCGCGCCTCGATGCCGACAACGCAGTTGTCGGTGAAGGAGATGGAAGCATCCGCAAGCAGCTGCACCGACTGCAGGAAATTGTAGGCCATCAGCGGGTTGTAGACATTGAGCTCGAAATGCCCCTGGCTGCCGGCGAAGGTGAGCGCGGCATTGTTGCCGAACACCTGCACGCAGACCTGCGTCAACGCCTCGCACTGGGTCGGGTTGACCTTGCCCGGCATGATCGAGGAGCCCGGCTCGTTCTCCGGCAGCGACAGCTCGCCGAGGCCCGAGCGCGGGCCGGAGCCGAGCAGCCGGATGTCATTGGCGATCTTGAACAGTGCCGCGGCCGCCGCGTTGATCGCGCCGTGCGAGAACACCATGGAATCATGCGCCGCGAGCGCCTCGAACTTGTTCGGCGCGGTCACGAAGGCGATGCCGGTGATGGCGGCGATGCGGTCCGCCACCTTTTCCGCGAAGCCGACCGGCGCGTTGAGGCCGGTGCCGACGGCGGTGCCGCCTTGCGCCAGTTCCTGCAGGCCGGGCAGCGTCTGCTGGATCCTCTTGATCGACGAGGCGACCTGCGCGGCATAGCCGGAAAATTCCTGGCCAAGCGTCAGCGGCGTGGCGTCCTGTGTGTGCGTGCGGCCGATCTTGATGATGTGGTTGAAAGCGCGCGCCTTGGCGTCGAGCGCCTTGTGCAGATGATGCAGGGCCGGAATCAGGTGGTGCACGACCCGCTCGGCGCAGGCGATGTGCATGGCCGTCGGATAGGTGTCGTTGGACGACTGGCTCATATTGACATGGTCGTTGGGATGAACCGGCTTCTTCGAGCCCATGACGCCGCCGAGCATCTCGATCGCCCGGTTGGAGATCACTTCGTTGGCGTTCATGTTGGACTGCGTGCCGGAGCCGGTCTGCCACACAACCAGCGGGAAATGCTCGTTGAGCTTGCCGTCGATGACTTCCTGCGCGGCCTCGACGATCGCCTTGCCGATTGCCGGATCGAGCCGCCTCATCTCCATGTTCACTTCGGCCGCGGCGCGCTTGACGATGCCGAGCGCGCGCACGATCGAAGCCGGCTGCTTTTCCCAGCCGATCTTGAAATTGCCCAGAGAGCGCTGCGCCTGGGCGCCCCAATAGCGGTCGGCCGCCACCTCGATGGGACCGAACGTATCGGTTTCGGTTCTGGTCTTTTCAGCGCTCACGGCAAGTCTCCGGTCTGTCGATTTTGGCAAGGGCGTATCGCGTTGCACAAACGGCATCAAGCGGAGATTGCGGGCGGGGAAGATGCAAATCGGTTGAAGGGAAGACTCACCCCAGCGGCGGCCCGACAATGTCGATGCCGTTCTCCGCGCACAGCCTGGTCAGCATCTCGATCGTCTGCGGCGTCGGCGCCGCCAACGGCGGCAGGTCGGGCCGTTCGGCGGGGCGGCTTGCCTTGCGCAGCATCGTTTCGAAGTCCGAACCGCGCGTCACCGTGAGTGTGTGCGCGCCCTCGCGGGACTCCACCCTATAAGTGTGCGGCAGGCCTTTCGGCGCGAGCACCGTCTCGCCGGCGCCGGCGACCCGCTCGCGGCCGTCGATGACGAAAGATATCCGCCCTTCGAGGATATGAAACACCTCGTCCTCGTTGCGGTGCACGTGCAGCGGCGCGGAATCGCCATAGGGCTGGCGGTGTTCGACAACACAGATCCCATCCTCGCCGTCAGCCGAAGAGACCTGGATGGCGACAAGCGTGTTGTTGAACCAAAGGAGTTCCTTGCCTGCCATGCTGGTGTTGATCATTGTCATGATTGCTCTTTCTCTGTTGGGCGCCGACGAAACGGCTTCGACGGCGACCTAGCCTGGGACGGGCCGGCGATGGAAATCGAATGATCGTATGGGGCGGATCGATGCGATGAATTTGAATGCGCTCGACCTCAATCTGGTGAGGGTGCTTGACGCGCTTCTGCGCGAGAAGAGCGTGACGCGCGCCGGCGAGCAGATCGGACTCAGCCAACCCGCCGTCAGCGCCGCGCTCAACCGGCTGCGCCATGCGCTCAACGACCAGCTCTTCGTGCGCCGCGGCAACGACATGGTGCCGACGCCGCGCGCCGAGAGCCTGGCGGAGCCGGTGCGCGCGGCACTGCGCGAGATCGAGCGCGCCTTTCAGCCGGCAACCGATTTCGATCCGGCAAGGCTGGAACGAACCTTTACCTTCATGGGCGCCGATTTCTTCTCCATGCTCCTGATGCCGCCCTTTGCCGCGCGCATCGCCGCGATGGCGCCTGGCCTGTCGTTCCGTTTCCTCGACAGCGCCACCGGCGATGTCTCGAAACTGCTGCAGGAGGACCGGATCGACCTGGCGCTGGAGCGCCCGCTGGAGGTCGCGGAATGGGTTTCAAGTGTGGCGCTGTTCGGTTCCCCCTTCGCCGTCATTGCGTCGAAGGACAATGCCGCGCTCGGGCGGGCTGGCATCGCCGAGGGCGAAGAGGTGCCGCTCGACCTCTTTTGCGCGCTGCCGCACGCGCTGCGCTCCATCGACGGCTCGATGTCGGGCTTCACCGACGACGCGCTGGGCAGGATGGGCCGCGCGCGCCGCGTCATGCTCGCTTTGCCGCATTTCCAGGCGGTGGCGCTGGCGGTTGCCGGCGGACCTTATCTGGCCGCCGTCCCGATGCAGTTCGCGGTCGCGGCGGCAAAATCCCTGCCGATCGGCATCTATCGGGCGCCGATCCCGATACAATCTCCGGCGGTCCGGATGTACTGGCACGCCCGCCGCGATGACGAGCCGCCGCATCGCTGGATCCGCGAGCAGATCCTCGATGAGGTCGGAAAGCTGGGGTTCAAGGATTGGGACGGCCCCGCGAGCGGTCAACCTCACCCCGCCACATAGCCGACATCCACCCGGCGGCCTGTCACTCGTATGAACTTTATCCGGCCGAGGCCAACCCGACGGGCTCGGGCTGACGGAGGGCAAGCCGGCCGGCGACAAAGTCCTTGACCTGGCGCACCGCCTGCTCGCGCGTGACGCTGCCCGGCTGCAGGCCGAGCCTGAGCCACAGCCCGTCGATCAAGGCGGTGATGCCGAGCACAATCTCCTCGGCCAGTTCGGGCGAAGCGAGGCCGCGCAGGCCCGACAAGAGGTTCGAGCGCATGCGCGCGTGAATGACCTTCTGGATGCGCGCCAGCTTTTCGTCTCGCGGCACCTCTGCGCAGAGCGAGAGCCAGGCATGGCAGAGCGGCGGCAGGAAGAGGTGCTCCTCGAAATTGCCCTCGATCACCGCGTCCAGCCGTTCCATCGGCGTCCGCGCTCGCCGGAGCCGGGTGACCACGGCGTGACAGAGCACGGCGTTCGCCTCGCGCATGGCGTGCTCGAACAGCTCCTGCTTGTTGCGGAAATAATGCAGCACGATGCCCTTCGAGGCGCCGGCCTGGGCCGCGACCTTTTCCAGCGTAGCGCCGGCGATGCCTTCGCGCTCCAGAACGGCGAAGGCCGCCTGCCGCAACTCTTTGCGGCGAATGTCGCTGAGGCGCGTGAGTTTCACTGGACCGGTCCATGCATGGTGAATCCATGTTGACATCTTCGCCCGCTCAGATCAATGATTGACCGATGGGACAATAAAATGACCAGAAGGTCAAAGTAACCGTAAAGAGGAGAATCGGAATGTTGCGCATGCTCGCGAATGGCGTTTGTCTCGCGGCCCTGATGTTGGCTGCCCAGGCGGTCCAGGCCGCCGAGGCCGAAAGCTGCAAAACGGTGCGCATGGCCGAGCCCGGCTGGAACGATCTCGCCTTCACGACCGGCGTGGCCAAGGTGCTGCTCCAGGCGCTCGGCTACGAGCCGCAGAGCGAAGTGCTCGGCATCAACGTCATCTATGAGGGGATGAAGAACAAGGACCTCGACCTGTTCCTCGGCTACTGGGACCCGGCGATGGTCACCTACTACGAGCCCTACAAGAAGGACGGCTCGATCGAGAATGTTCGGGTCAATCTGGTCGGCGCCAAATACACTTTCGCCGTGCCGACCTATGTCTGGGAAGCCGGGGTCAAGGACCTGGCGGACCTGCACAAATTCGCCGACAAGTTCGGCAAGAAGATGTACGGCATCGAGCCGGGCTCCAACCAGCTGATGATGGACGCCATCGCCGATCCGCAATTTGGACTCGACGGCTGGCATGTGGTGGAATCAAGCGAAGCCGGCATGCTCTCGGAGGTCGGCTACGAGATCAAGGAGAAGCAGTTCATCGTCTTCCAGGGCTGGGCGCCGCATCCGATGAACACGATGTATGACTTCAAGTACCTGACCGGCGGCGACAAGTTCTTCGGTCCGAATTTCGGCGCCGCCACCGTGACCACCCAGGTGCGCAAGGGCTATCTGCAGGAATGCCCGAACGTGGCGCAATTCCTGAAGAACCTCGCCTTCGACATCGACATGGAAAATGTCGGCATGGGCTACCTCATCAATGATGGCATGAAGCCGGAGGAGGGCGCGCTGAAGTCGATCGCCTTGCACAAGGATCGTCTCGACGCTTGGCTCGCCGGCGTCGCCACCTTCGACGGCAAGCCCGGCCTTTCCGCGGTCAAGCAGAAGCTCGGACTGTGAGGCCGGCCGCTTCGGAGCTGACGGATAAGGAGACCGAGCAGGCGTCCTGGGCCGGCCGCAAGCGGATGGTCAATATCGGCGGCCTCGACCTTGCCTATGTCGAGATCGGCGGTTCGGAGCCGCCGCTCGTCCTTGTGCATGGCTTCACCGACACCAGCCGCAGCTTCTCGCTGCTCGCGCCGCATCTTTCCGGGCGTCGGCTGATCATGCCGGATCTGCGCGGCCATGGCGGCTCGCAGGCGGGCGGGGGCTGCAGCGTCGACGATTTCGCCGACGACATGGCCGGGCTGATCCTGAGCCTGCGGCTGGACCGGCCGGTCGTCGTCGGGCACTCGCTGGGCGGCATGGTATCGACCGTGCTGGCGGCGCAACATCCGGAACTGATCAGTGGGCTAGTGATCCTAGCCAGCACGCTGAAGCCCGATTTCGGATCGCATCACCAGCTGATCGATGGAGTGGCGGCCTTGCGCGACCCGATTTCGCCGTCCGATCCGTTCTATGACTGGTGGAATGCCTGCCAGCCGGGCGTGCCGCAGGCCTTTCTCGCGGGTCTCGCGAAAGACGCCTCCTCGATTCCGGCGGCGCGCTGGCGAATCATTCTAGAGGAAGTCCGTCGCACCGATCTGACCGCCTCGGCGCGGGTCGTGCGGGTCCCGACGGTGATCATCGCAGGCGGGCGCGATCTGCTCTTCGGCGCCGCGCACCAGCGGGGCCTGGCCCAGGCAATCGTCGGATCGCGTCTGGTCTGGGCGAAAGATTGCGGCCATAACCCGCATTGGGAAGACCCGGCGTTCGTGGCTGCAATCATCAGCCAACCCTTCGGAAACGACGATACCCGTTAGGCCCAGTCGGGTCCAAGGCATTCACCAACAGTCCGCTTTTTTCCGCATATCGGTTTGATCCAACGCAAGGTCGGGCGCGGCCGGCGGTGAAATCATGCAGGCACCGTTCGGCTAGGTTTCATGGCAGGGAGCGGTCGATTGCCGGTGTCGGTCCTACCGGTGTCTGCCGAAGGAGTCTTGCTGTGAAAAAGCTAGTCAGGAATGGGGTTGTAGGGCTTGCCGTGTTTGTTGCGATGGCTGGTGCCGCTCAAGCTGCCGCCACGGTTCAGGTTTCGTTGTGGGACAAAGGGGCGAACGTGCCCATGGCCACAGGTTTCGCCTATGGAATGTCGGGCGCGGATATGTCGAAGGCAAGCATGGGGATAACGGCCACGCCCGCGACCGTGAAGGCCGGCAAGATCACATTCAAGGTGAAGAACAGTTCAAAGGATACAGTCCACGAGATGATCGTGATGTATCTCGCCAATCCCAAGGACCCGCTTCCCTATATTGCTGACGAGAACAGGGTTGACGAAGACAAGGCAGGTGACAAGGGAGAGGTTTCCGAACTCGACCCTGGCGCTTCGGGCTCGCTTACAGTGGACCTTAAACCCGGCAAATACGTGCTCATCTGCAACGTCCCCGGTCATTTCGGGACAGGCATGTGGACGGAATTCACCGTTCAGCCATAGCAAGCCGGTCGCGTCGACGTGGCTGATGCTCGGCCGGCTGGTAGTTTGCAGTCGGCCGACGGCGTCTCACTGCGCCAGCGGCTTGATCCTCTCGAATCCCACCTCGCTCTGCGCGCTCGTCCCCTCATCATACCGCCGCGCCAGCACCGCCTGCAGGTCCGGCGAATAGAGCGCGGTGAAGGTATCGATGACGTTGCCATTCTCGCCGGTGATCGTTTCGCCGACGACAAACACATTGTATTTGCAGTCGCCGAGCCTGTAGGTGTCCTTGCCTTCGACGGTGAGTGCCAGCGTCTCGATGCCCTGCGGCGCCTTTTTCGAAGACAGCGGCACGAATTCGGTGTCGCTCTTCGCGCCCGCCTTCAGCGGAAACAGCTTCTTCAAGTCGCCGAGTGGGATCATCGACAGGCGCCCGGTGTCGCTGTCGCGGAAAACCTCGATCAGCCCGGCATAAAAATACTGTGTCTGCGGCGAATCAGATTCATACTTGTTGGCGACCGCGACCATGCCGCCAGGCGCCGGCCGGAACTCGCTGCTTATGCCGGCCTTTTCAAGCACGAAGCCGGCCTTGGCGGACTTTGCGTCGACGCAGTCCGGGGCCTGCGCGGCACCGGCGAAGGTCAGCATGGTGAACACCATGCCGGTTGTAAGGGTCCTCATGCCTTCCTCCCCTGGGTGCATGGGCTACAGCAATGACAGACCGCCGTCGCGCTGTCGACCGAGGAGCTTTTCATGCCTTGGCATGAAAAGTCTCCAGCGCTGGCGGGGCATCGAACTGGACGAGAGGGGTCGAGAGTGTTTAATCGGGTGACGATGAATCGCTCTTCGCCAGCAACCGTTGCGCGCCGCACCTTCATCGCCCGGATGGGTGGGGTTGCCGCCGCCGGCGTCCTTCCGCGGGTGGCCTTCGGCCAGACCGGAAAGCGCATCCAGCCGATCGACGCCACGTTCCTCTTCATCGCCGACATCCATGCCTGCCGCATGGCAAGCGGGCTCAGTCCCAACTGCCTGCAGGAAGGCAAGACCGATGCAGCACTTTTGCGCAATGTCGCGGCGCTGAACGCCATTGCCGACAAGAAGTGGCCGGCCGAGATCAACGGCGTCTCCACCGGTCTGCATTCGGCAGGCACCCGCATCGGCACGCCGCTCGGCCTCGTTACCGGCGGCGACATCACCGACGACGGCGGCGGCCAGGTCACCGAGCCCAGCGAAGGCACGCAGCTTCTGCAGTTCTCCCAGCGCTACCAGGAAGGCATCGGGCCGGACCGTGTGCACATCCCGGTCTATGTCGGGCTCGGCAATCACGATCTCGACCAGAACGGCTCGGCGCCGCATGTCGATTGGTATCGCCGCGAATTGCGCGACTACGTCGAGGTGAACCATCGCCCAGGCGTGTTCTTCAAGCCCCCGGTGCCGGCAACCGAATACGACGTCGATACCGACTGCTATTCCTGGGACTGGGGCGGCCTGCACCTCATTCAGACGCACCGCTTCGCCGGCGACACCGGCCATGGTGCGCCAAGCAGCCTGCCCTGGCTGAAGCAGGACCTCGCCACCTATGCCGGGGATGGCCGACCCGTGGTCATCTTCCAGCATTATGGTTGGGACACATTCTCGACCGAGCGCTGGGATCCGGTGAAACGCACCTATGACGACGATGGTTCCGGCCGCCCGCACTGGTGGGGTGAGGCGGAGCGCCAGGCTCTGCTGGCGGCGATCAGCGGCTACAACGTCATTGCCGTGTTCCACGGCCATCAGCACGAAGTGCCGATGATCTACCAGCGCGATGGCCTCGATCTCGTCAAGCCGAAGGCGGCCTATATGGGCGGCTTCGCGCTCGCGCGCATCACGGCCGACAACATGGATGTGGTGCTGGGCGAGGCGGCCGGCGACCATGGCGAGATCGTCTTCACCAACGCTTTCGCCAAGCAATTCCAGACATGAAGGGGCGGTCACCGCGATCCGGTCCCGGGCCGGTGTGAGGTCGGCGGCAGATCGCGGGCGCCGAAGCGGATTGAGATATCAGGAGACGGTTCTTGGCGGGATTCACCCTCTATATCGGCAACAAGTGTTTTTCCTCTTGGTCGCTCAGGCCATGGGTGGCGATGAAGCACCTGGGCATCCCGTTCGAGGAGGGCTTCGTGCGCCTGCGCACGCCGGAGACCGCGGTCAACCTTGCCAAGGTTTCGCGACCGGGCTTGTGCCAGTGTTGAATCATAATGGCAGGATCGTCTGGGAAACCCTTGCTATCCTTGAATATCTTGCTGATCTCTACCCTGAGAGAAAGCTCTGGCCTGAGGATCTCGGCGCCCGCGCTCTGGCACGCTCGGTGGCGACGGAAATGCATTCCGGCTTCCGCGAGGTCCGTTACGGCTGGCCGATGAACCTGCGCCGGCCGAAATCGCACAGGCCGCTCGACGCCGAGGGCGAGGCCCAGCGGGCGAGGATCGAGGCGATCTGGCGCCAGTGCCGCGAGCAATATGGCCAAGGCGGCCCGTTCCTGTTCGGCCATTTCACCGCGGCCGATGCCATGTATGCGCCCATGGTCACGCGCTTCGACACTTATGGCGGCGAGCTGGCGCCCGTCACCCGCGCGTATGTCGATGCGGTGCTGGCGACGCCCGCGATGCGTCACTGGTATGCGGAAGCTGCCAAGGAGCCCTGGCCGGAGCCCGGGCCGGACGAATAGAGCTATCCCCAAAGAAGGTGTACGTTTCGTGGGAGTTGCGCAGCGGATCCGCCCAGTGCGGCCGGCGGCGATAGGCCTTCGGAGGAACAGTGATGGCCGGCAGCGAAACACCGCGTGAAGCCACGAGGTCAATTATCTTCCATTGCCGGCTGATCCCGCCGCGGCCGGACTTCGCCTTCACCATGACCGAGGAGGAGAGGGCGCTGATGGGGCGGCACGCCGACTTTCTGCGCGAGAAGCTCCGCGAAGGCGTTATGATCATGGCAGGCCCCGTCGCCGATCCGGCCGGCCCGTGGGGGCTGCTGATCCTCCGGGCCGGCAGCGAGGCGGAGGCGAGGGCGGTGACCGACGGCGACCCGGTGGCGCGTTCCGGCCGCGGGTTCCGCTATGAAATCCTGCAACTGTTGAGTGTGATCATGTGACGAATGCCGGAATGATTCCCACCCACCGCGACTAATTAGAACCGGTCCGAACCGAATTCGCCTTGCCGGTGGCCACGGTTGTTCTGGCGCCGATAGATGGCGAGACGAGGTCAGGCAGTACCCGACCCTTTTTCGTTTCCGGTCAGTGAATTGTAGCCGCAGGCCGATTAGGATGTGCTAAGCACCTCGCAACAGCAAACTGATAGCTCCGGACCAGGTGAGTATTTTGACCCCCACTTCGAAGACCCAAGCCGACTTGAAGCCGAAAGGCGGTCAGGCTGAATCGCTTTTCAGCAAGACCCGGACCCAGGCGATGTCGCTCGGCCGCATCACTTCCGAACAGGATGCGGTCAACCAGGCCCGCGGGGCCAAGACCGCGCGGCTCCGCGAACTGCGCCTGGAAAAGGAAGCCGAAGAGAGAGCAGCCTCCGCTGTCGCGCCCAGTCGTGCGGGCAAACGCTGATGGCCACCAAGCGCGTGCCGCCTACACCGATCTCCGCCGATGCGACCATCGCCGATATGATCGAAACCCTCGACAAGCCGGTTGAATATGTTCGGCGCGTGCTGGAAAAACTGGAGCGCTGCAAGCGTGCCCATGGAGATGCCCAGGTACGCGTCGGCGTACGAGGTCGGGCCGAAGCGCCGAATTATCTGATCGAATATGTGCGGGAAGACGCCAAGACCCGCGAGCGGACGACGCATCAGGATGCCGCCTACAGTGGCAGCACGCATCGTGAATTGGCGCCTCACCACATCGAGGCAGCCGCGAACTGGTCGCCCGAGGAGATGAACATCACGGCGGTTTCGGCCCTCATCGGCCGGTTGCGCAATCCGCGGGCGCCGTCATCGCAGGCTAACAACGAGGACTGAAATGGCCATCAAATTTGCCCCCAAGGCCCAGCCGCCGGCTCAGGTCACCGCCGCGAAACAGGCCGAGCAAGCCACCACGCCGAAAGCCGACAAGCCGCTTGCGGTGGATCTGTTTGAGCAGCCTGCGCACAAGCCGCCCCGCAAGACCACCAAGAAATAGAGATTGCCCCGCGAGGCCGCTCACAGCCATTTGCCCTTGCCGTCCGGCACCGCGATCGATCCCGGCTGGCCGGCGGGCGAAGGCACGGCGGTGTTCGACTGCCAGAGCTGCGGCGCCTGCTGCTCCTATTCGGCCGACTGGCCGCGCTTCTCGACCGAGGAGGACGAGCAGCTCGATCGCATTCCGGCCGAATTGGTAGCCGCCGACCAGTCAGGGATGCGCTGCGACGGCGCCCGATGCTCGGCGCTCGCCGGCGATGTGGGCAAACATACTGCCTGCGGCATCTACGATCTGCGGCCCGATGTCTGCCGCGCCTGCATGCCCGGCGGCGACGACTGCCTGATGGCGAGGGCGGCGCATGGGTTGGCGGTGAGCTAGTTTCTCGCCCGCAGAGCGGGAGCGAGGAAACCCCCGCTTGCCCCGCCGTGCGCCTCCCGGTACCTTCCCGCGCCGGGCAGGGCCGCGGAGGAAATCCATGAGCATCGAATTCCTGTTGACGTCGCTGGTCATCGTGGCCTCGCCCGGCACCGGTGTCCTCTACACGCTGAGCGCTGGCCTCTCGCGCGGCGCGCGCGCCTCGATCGTCGCCGCCTTCGCCTGCACGCTGGGCATCATCCCGCATATGGCGGCCGCCATCACCGGCCTCGCCGCGGTGCTGCACACCAGCGCCGTCGCCTTCGAGTCGCTGAAATATCTGGGCGTCGCCTACCTGCTCTACATGGCCTGGAACACGCTGAAGGAGAAGGGCGGCTTGAGCATCGATGAGGACGCAGCTCCGCGCTCAACGGCCCGGACAATCACCACCGGCATCCTGGTCAACGTGCTGAACCCGAAGCTGTCGATCTTCTTCTTCGCCTTCTTGCCGCAATTCGTCAGCACCACCGAGCCGCATGCGCTGCCCAAGATGCTGGAGCTCTCCGGCCTCTTCATGCTGATGACCTTCGTCGTCTTCGCCGTCTATGGCGTGTTCGCGGCCTCGGTGCGCAGCCATATCGTCTCGCGGCCGAAGGTGCTGACCTGGATGCGCCGGACATTCGCCGGCGCCTTTGTCATGCTCGGCGCGAAACTGGCGCTGGCGGATCGGTAATGCATGTCGCCCAAAGGTGTGCAGCGGTTTTGGTGGCCATGCATCGATAAGGGCGCTAACCTTTCACGTAGCCCATCGCCTCGACGATCCGCCCGTCCGCGACGCGCATCAGATTGACGCCGCGCAGCGAGCTGCCGTCGGACATCCAGAGGCGCCAGCGAATCGTGGCGCGGTCGCCGGCCACATATGTCTCTTCCAGGTCGAAGCGCGTGCCGAATCCGGTGGCGATTGCCGACCACAGTTCGACGCAGGCCGCCTTGCCGGTGCGGCGGGCGCCGTCCGGCGCGGGCGTCGTGTTCTCGATCACGCAGTCCTCCGCCACCAGCTCTTCCAGTGCCGATGGGTCGTGACGCCGGAAGACGTCGTTGTAGCGCCGGATGATTTCCGCCGTCTCGGCGGAGCGCTTGGTCGCGGCTGTGTCGATAATCAATTCCTGAGTCATTGGATTCTCCTGTCGTTTCATTGAGCTGCGAGGCGCGCCTTGAGCGTGATGGCTGCGACGCCGGCCAGTGCCCGCGAGACGAGGCAGGCCGCCTTGGCCTTCTGCGCCAGCCGCTCGAAATCCTCCACCGATATGCTGGCGCGGGCCTCCGTTTCGAGCTCGATGCGGGTGATCGTCGGCCCGGCGGTGGTGACGCCGAGATGCACCTTGGCGATCGTGTGGATGCTGTTCACCGTATGGCCCTCGGCGCCGAGAATGGCGGTGAGCGCCATCGAGAAGCAGCCGGCATGCGCGGCCGCAATCAGTTCTTCGGGATTGGTGCCCGGACCGCTCTCGAAGCGGGACGGGAAGGAATAGGCGCCTTCGAACACGCCGCTGCCCAGCCGCAGCCGGCCGGACCCCTCCTTGAGCGTGCCCTGCCATTGCGCTGAGGCTTCACGGATTGTCATGGCTGGTCTCCCTCTGTTTGCGGGAATGGTCACGCGCCGTCGATGACGACCTTGCCGAAGATGTCGCCCTGCTGGAAATGGCGGTAGGCTGCATGCGCCTCGGCGAATGGGAAGACCTTGTCGATGACCGGCTTCAGCCGATGCGTGGCGACGGCGGCGAGCATCCCCTCCAGCGCGCTGCGGCTGCCGACGAACAGTCGACCGATGGTGACGAGGCTGCGTTGGTAGACGGCGCCCGGGATCTCGGCCGACTTGCCGTTCTGGTCCTGTAGGGTGAGCAGTACGAGGCGCCCGTAAAGCGCGCTGGCGATCAACGACTGCGCAAAGGTCGCCGGACCGCCGGTCTCGACGGCCAGATCGATGCCGCCGGTCGCTTCGCGCAGCTTCAAACCCCATTCCGGCGTTTCGGCGGCGGCTATGGCGACGTCCGCGCCGAGCGCCCGCAGCCTGTCGGCCTTTTCGGCACGCGAGGTGACGGCCGCCACGCGGCAGCCCATGAGCTTGGCGAACTGCAGCGCAAACAGTGCAACGCCGCCTGAGCCGATCACCAGAACCCATTGTCCGGGCTTCGGAATCTCGGAGCCCGTCAGCGCGCTCCAGGCGGTCAGCCCAGCGCAGGTGAAGGTCGCCGCGTCCTGCCATGAGAGATGGTCGGGCAGTCGCACGGCCCATTGCTCGTCGAGCAGCGCATATTCTGAGAGCATGCCGTTCAGCGTGCAGCCGAGCTGGTCGACGATGCCCGGATGCATGCGGCCGTCGATCCAGCGCGCGAAATAGCTGCCGGTGACGCGGTCGCCGACGGCAAAGCGCGTCACGTCGTCGCCAACCGCCACCACTTCGCCGGCGCCGTCGCTCAGCGGCACGATGCCCGCGCGGGGTGCCAAAGGATAGGTCCCCTTGAGGATCATCGTGTCGCGGCGGTTCAGCGAGGCGGCGCGTACGCGCACCAGGATCTGGTTCGCCCCCGGCTCGGCTATTGCTTCCTCGCGCGCCGCCAATTTCTCGACGTCTCCGAATTCCTCAAGCCGATAGCTCAGCATCGTTGCTCCTAAATATGTAGACCGATTTACATATTATGTAGACCGATTGTCATATTATGGGCAAGCCGTATAATGCGCGCTCCTGACAGAGGTTGACATTCGAGAGGTTGAGGTGGCGACGGACACACGCACCCGCATGATCGAGGCGACGGCGCTGCTCATCCGGCAGCGCGGCTATCACGGCACGTCGCTGAACGATATTTTGAGCGCCAGCGGCGCGCCGCGCGGCTCGCTCTATTTCCATTTCCCTGGCGGCAAGGACCAATTGGTCGTCGAGGTGACGCGCGCGAGCGTGGCCGATGTGACCGAGCGGCTGGGCGCGGCGCTGTTGGAAGAAAGCGATCCCGCCGTCGCCATCCACCACATCTACCAGTCGGTCGCGCGCATGCTGGAGGAGAACGAATTCTCGCTTGGCTGCCCGGTGGCGCCGGTTGTGCTCGACGCGCCGAACAACGTTCCGGACCTGGCTGAAATCTGCCGCTCGGCCTTCGAGCAATGGATCGGATTGCTGCGCCAAGCTTTCGTCAGGGCAGGGGTGCCGGAGCGGCGCGCGCAGGCGCTGGCGCTGCTGGTCGAATCCTCGCTCGACGGCCTGATGGTGATCGCCCGCGCCACTCGCGACCGTACGCCGGTCAGCGTTGTCGCCGATGAGGTGGCAGCGCTTGTCGAGCAGGCCGTGCTCGCCGGCAAGTTGGCGCAGCAAGCGGAGAGCGCCGCCTGAGCACTCGAATCTCCAAACGCAAACAAAAAGGGCGCCTTTCGGCGCCCTTTCCGTATCGGGTTAGACTTCTTAGAAGTCCATGCCGCCCATGCCACCCATGCCGCCGCCGGGCATGCCGCCCGGCATACCGCCGGCAGCTTCCTTCTTCGGAGCTTCGGCGATCATGGCTTCGGTGGTGACCAGCAGGCCGGCGACCGAGGCCGCGTCCTGGAGAGCGGTGCGCACGACCTTGACCGGGTCGACGATGCCCATGGCGATCATGTCGCCATAGTCGCCGGTCTGGGCGTTGTAACCGAAGGTCGCACCCTTGTTCTCAAGGATCTTGCCGGCTACGATCGAAGCCTCAGCACCGGCGTTCGATGCGATCTGGCGGGCCGGAGCCTGCAGCGCGCGGCGCACGATGTTGATGCCGGCAGCCTGGTCGGAGTTGACGCCGGTGGCCTTGACGTTGGCCGAAGCGCGCAGCAGGGCCACACCACCGCCGGCCACGATGCCTTCTTCCACGGCCGCGCGGGTCGCGTTCAGGGCGTCGTCAACGCGGTCCTTCTTTTCCTTGACTTCCACTTCGGTCGCACCGCCGACGCGGATCACGGCAACGCCGCCGGCGAGCTTCGCCAGACGTTCCTGCAGCTTCTCCTTGTCGTAGTCCGAGGTGGTTTCCTCGATCTGCTGCTTGATCTGGGCGACGCGGCCCTGGATCTCGGCCTTCTTGCCGGCGCCGTCGACGATGGTGGTGTTCTCCTTGGAGATCGACACCTTCTTGGCGCGGCCGAGCATGTTGAGGCCGACATTCTCGAGCTTGATGCCGAGGTCTTCCGAGATGACCTGGCCACCGGTGAGGATGGCGATGTCTTCCAGCATGGCCTTACGGCGGTCACCGAAGCCCGGAGCCTTGACGGCGGCGATCTTCAGGCCACCGCGCAGCTTGTTGACGACCAGCGTGGCCAGAGCCTCGCCTTCGACGTCTTCCGAGATGATGAGCAGCGGCTTCGAGGTCTGAACGACGGCTTCCAGGACCGGCAGCATGGCCTGCAGGTTGGAGAGCTTCTTCTCGTGCAGCAGGATGTAGGCGTCTTCCAGATCGGCGACCATCTTGTCGGCGTTGGTGACGAAGTAGGGCGAGAGGTAGCCGCGGTCGAACTGCATGCCTTCGACGACTTCCAGCTCGGTCTCGGCGGTCTTGGCTTCCTCAACGGTGATGACGCCTTCGTTGCCGACCTTCTGCATCGCTTCCGCGATCATCTTGCCGACCGACTCGTCGCCATTGGCCGAGATGGTGCCGACCTGAGCGACTTCCTCGGAGGTCTTGATCTTCTTGGCGGCCTTGCCGAGAGCGGCCACGACTTCACCGACGGCGAGGTCGATGCCCCGCTTGAGGTCCATCGGGTTCATGCCGGCGGCAACGGCCTTGTTGCCTTCCTGCACGATCGCCTGGGCGAGAACGGTCGCGGTGGTCGTGCCGTCGCCGGCGATGTCGTTGGTCTTCGAAGCGACTTCGCGGACCATCTGGGCGCCCATGTTCTCGAACTTGTCCTCAAGCTCGATCTCCTTGGCGACGGTGACGCCGTCCTTGGTGATGCGCGGGGCGCCGAACGACTTGTCGATGACGACGTTGCGGCCCTTCGGACCAAGCGTCACCTTCACCGCGTCGGCAAGGATGTTGACACCACGCAGCATGCGCTCACGGGCGTCGCGGGAGAATTTTACGTCTTTTGCAGCCATGGTTAGCTCCTGACAGGGGCTCGGGAAGAGCCCGAAAACTCAGTTGATGGAGAGGCCGATGATCAGCCGATGATGCCCATGATGTCGGATTCCTTCATGATCAGAAGGTCTTCGCCATTGAGCTTGACTTCAGTGCCCGACCACTTGCCGAACAGGATGCGGTCGCCGGCCTTGACGTCCAGCGGCACGAGCTTGCCGCTCTCGTCGCGGGCGCCGGAGCCGACGGCGATGATCTCGCCTTCCTGTGGCTTCTCCTTCGCCGTATCCGGGATGATGATCCCGCCGGCGGTCTTGGATTCGGATTCGACCCGGCGAACGACCACGCGGTCATGAAGCGGGCGGAACTTGGACTTTGCCATGTTGTCTTCCTCGAGTGAGAACGGTGAGAACTGTTCCTCCATCCGGCGGGAGCCGGACATCAGTTAGCACTCACCAATGGCGAGTGCTAACGTGGCGCTGAAATAGGCTGGCAGGGTGTGAGAGTCAAGGCGCGCGCAAGGGGCAAGCGGCGCGAAATTTTTCTCACGCGAAACATCACCATGAAAAGCGCCGGCTGTCGCGAGGCACCGACGAGCAATCTCCCCCGTCAGTCCCGGCGCTTTGGCGACCGCAGCACCAGCAGCGGGCAGCGCTCGGCGAGCCCGTATGTGCCGGTCGAGGCCAGCCGGACATCATCGAAGAACATCTGGGCTTCCACGATGAGCGCTTCCGCGGGGGCGAAACTGTAGGCGGCGGACGAGTTCCGATAGACGTCGATGGTTCCGATGACCGGCAGTTCCCATCCGGTTCTGGTGGATAGCTCCTCGCGGTCGGGAAAGATCCGGTGGAATTGTTCAAGGATGCCCGTCACCGGTATCGTGTAATCGGGCGCGCCGCCGGTCGCGGTCATGGCCACGCGCCATTTGAGCTCGTGGAAAGTCGAGACGCCGCCGCTCAGCGCCAGGGCGCGGACATCCTGAGGCTGGTCGCCGGTTGCGGGGGAAGCATAAAGCCTGATGGCGGCGCGCCCGTTTGCTTTCAGCGCACGCGCGATCGACGCGAACAGCGTGCGCCGGAGGTCGGCCGACCCCATGACCGAGAGACATCCGTCGCCGATCAGCGCATCGACGCTAGCCACGGGAAATGGCAGATCGAACCAGTCGCCCCGTACCGCCTTGCGCGTGTCGGTGTCGCCCGGCCAGATGCCGGCGATCATATCGGCGGACTCGTCGACCGACGTCATTGCGGCGCCAAGTCCGGCGAGTTCCGGCGTCACGCCGAGCATCACGACATGCGACCGGCCAAGCTCGAGCTCGCGATCATAGGCCTGGACGACTTCCAGTGGCGGCCTGAGCGGCGAGCCGAGCAACTGCCAGTGCCTGCGAATTGCATTCCAATGTTCAGTCATGCAAAACCCCCCGGTTCCAAGCGACCTGTCGATTACTCGACAGTCGCATGGAAACCAAGGGGGCACATGGCACGTATCGCTGTCATCACGCATGAGTTCGACCGCTTTCAGAGCCGGCGCGGGCTGCTGCTCCGCCGCGACAGCCCGTATATGCTCTTCGACCTGCTGGAAGAGCTGAAACGCCGCGGCCATTCGGTGCAGATATTGAAAGGCACGTCAGCGAAACCGGCCGCCGACGTCGCGGTGCTGCATCTCGACGTGACCGTGACGCCGCCTGATTATGCCGACTATGCGCGCCGCTTTCCCTTCTGCCTCAATCTCGGCGCCACCGACATCTCGAAACGCCGCGTCAGTGGCGCCGCAATTGGCCGGGACGACGACTGGAAGGGCCAGGTCATCGTCAAGAGCAGCCTCAATCATTGGGGAACGCCGGAGCAGCAACTGAACCAGCGCGCGCGGCGCGCCGGCAAGCCGGAGCCGTTTCCCGGTGTCGAGCCTTTCGACAAATACGAGGTCCATGCCTCGCTCGCCGAGGTTCCGGCGGCGGTCTTCGAACGTCAGGACCTGGTCGTCGAGAAATTCATTCCCGAGCCTGAGCCGGACGGATTCGGCGCCCGGTTCTGGCTGTTCTGCGGCGAGCGCGAGCGCTGCACCCGCCATGTCTCGCCGCAGAGCCTGGTCAAGGGCGATGACACGATCCGACGCGACGCGGTTCCGGTGCCGGACGAGCTTCGCGCGCTAAGGCGCGAGCTCGGTTTCGATTACGGAAAATTCGATTTCGTCATGCATGAGGGCAAAGCGGTGCTGCTCGATGCCAACAAGACGCCTGGGAGAGCCAGGAACCTTTCGAGCTTCATCGCCGCCGGCAATGCCAACCTTGCCGACGGCTTCGAAGGACTGATCCGGCAAGTCACATAAGCGGTCGCTCAGATGTTCATGCCGCCCGACGCCTCGATCCGCTGGGCGTTGACCCAGCGATTGTCGTTGGAGAGCAGCGAGGCGATCATCGGCCCGATATCGTCGGCGACACCGGCACGGCCGAGCGCGGTCATCCCGGCCACGACCCGGTTGATCTCGGCGTCGTCGCGCACATGGCCGCCGTTGAAGTCGGTGGCGATCGCGCCGGGCGCCACGGTGTTGGCGGTGATGAGTCGGCCGGCAAGCTCCTTGGCGAGGTAGCGTGTGAACACCTCGACACCGCCCTTCATCATCGCATATGCGGACGAGCCCGGCACCGAGAAGCGCGCCAGCCCGCTCGACACGTTGATGATCCGGCCGCCGTCGTTGATCAGCGGCAGTAGCGCCTGGGTGAGGAAGAACACGCCCTTGAGATGGATGTTCATCAGCGTGTCGAATTCCTCTTCCGTCGTGTCGGCGATTGGCTTGCGCAGCCCGGTGCCGGCATTGTTGACGAGATAGTCGAAACGATCGCGCTCCCACGTCTCATGAAGCTTCTTCTTCAGCGCCGCGACGAAAGCGGGAAAGGTGGCGATGGCGCCGGTGTCGAGCACGATCGCGACGGCGCGGCCGCCGGCCGCTTCGATCTCCGCGACGGCCGCCTTCGCCTCGTCGGCGCGCGAGCGATAGGTGAGGACGACGTCGACGCCTTTGCGGGCGAGGTTCAGCGCGGTGTTGCGGCCGAGACCGCGGCTGCCGCCGGTGATGAGGGCAATGGGACGGGTGGTCATGGCAAAATCTCCTTCTGTGGATGGAGATGCATATACTCGCCTGAGCGGGCGATATAATCGGGCATGGATTGCCAACACTATTCAGGTTGTGCGAACAATCAGCCATGGATCGTTTTGACAGCATGCGGCTCTTCACCCGCGTCGTGGAACGGCGCAGCTTCACCGCGGCCGCCGCTGATCTTGGCCTGCCGCGCTCCAGCGCCACCGCTGCGATCAAGGAACTGGAGAAACGGCTTGGCGTGCAACTGCTTCGCCGCACCACACGCCATGTCGCGACAACGCCCGACGGCGAGGCATATTACCAGCGCTGTATCGGCATCCTCGCCGACATCGAGGATGCCGAAGGCGGCTTCGACGCCCGCGAGGTGCGCGGGCGCCTCAGCGTCGACGTCAATGGCCACATGGCGCGCACGTTCCTCCTGCCGGAACTGCCGGCACTGCTTGCCAGACATCCGGGCCTGTCGGTGCATATCGGCGAGGGGGACCGCCTCGTCGATCTGGTGCGCGAAGGCGTCGACTGCGTGATCCGGGCGGGCATGCTTCCCGACAGCGACATGATCGTGCGGCGTCTCGGCATCGCGCGCGAGATCACCGTCGCGAGTCCCGCCTATCTCGAACGCCACGGTGTGCCGCGCACGTTGGATGATCTTGCCGGCCATATGATGATCGGTTTTGTGTCGTCGCGCACGAGGCAGGTGATGCCGCTGGAATTCACCGTCGACGGCAAGGTTCGTGAAGTGGTCCTGCCGTCGCGAGTCACTGTCGTCAATTCGGACACAAGCGCCGCGCTGGTCCGGCTGGGCTTCGGGCTGTTCCAGGCGCCAAAACTCCGCTACGCCGACGATATCGGGGCCGGCCGGCTGGTCGAGGTGCTGCCGGACAATCCGCCGACGCCGACGCCGATCTCGGTGCTCTATCCGCCCAGCCGCCAGCTTTCGCCTCGGGTGAGGGTGTTTGTGGATTGGCTGGTGGAGATACTAGGGCCGAAGCTGGAGCCGGCCTGAGGCAGGCAAGCAAACGATCGAGGGGGACGGCGCCCCCGAGCTAGACGACGGCTACAAAAACAGCCGCAACTGCGTGTGGATGATCGAGCGATAGTCATTGATCGTGCGCCGGCCTTCCGCCTCGTCCTGTGTCAGCGCCAGCCGCACGACGCCGCCGGCCAGTTGGAAGATCAGGAACACGACCCGCCCGAACGCCTCGCGCTGCTCCGCTTGAAGCATGGGCGCGACATGGTTGCAGAACATCGTTGCCTGGTGCCTGGTCTCCACGATGTCCAGGTGCTGCAGCGCCTTGTCGGCCTGGATGGCGTTCTGCAGGTCCTGGATCGCCGGGTCCGCCGCGACGCGGGCATAATAGTCGTCGAGCATGCGGTCGGCCGCCGCCGTCACGTCGCCCAATCCGTTTATCCCGGCGATGATTGCGCCGAAGCGCGCCCGGTTTTCTTCTGAAAAACGCTCGTAGAGCATCGCCAGGATCGCCGACTTCGACGGGAAGTAGTGATAGACGGTCGCGATCGGCCCGCCGGCCAGCGCGCCGACCTCCTTCATCGTCACCGCGTCGATGCCCTTTTCGCCGATCAGCCGCATGGTCGTGGCGAGGATCGCGTCGATGCGCTCGCGACTGCGCTCCTGTTTCGGCCTGCGCCGCGGTTCCGTCGTCCTTCGCCTGGTCTGCGTCATGGGCCAAATCTCGTGAAAGCCGCGAATTCGCGGTTGACAAGAAACATGATCAAGTATCAGTTTCGCTAAATGCTGACAACTTGTCAGTTTTTCGATGGAGCTGCAAGGGAGGCGCTTGGTGACCGCATCGCAAGCCGCGCAGGCGGAAGACGGCGATTGGCTCGTCGGCAATCCGACGGGATCGCAGCTTGCCTCGGCGCTGTGGATCGGATCGGTCGGCCTGCTCATTCTCGGCCTGCAGCCGGTGCTGCTCGGCGCGCTCTACACGGAGGGCCATGTCACCGGCGACGAGCTGGCGCTGGTCGCCACCGCCGAGATGATCGCGATCGGCGTCGGGTCGGCGATCGTGGCCATGCTGCTGCCCGCCAGGAACATGCGCTGGAAGAGCGCGGCGCTGCTCGTCCTGCTCGCGCTCGCCAATTTCTGGACCGCTTATGCCGGCAGCCCCACTGGGCTGATCGGCGCGCGCACACTGGCTGGCCTGGCCGAGGGCGGGCTGGTCGCCGTCGCCACCGAATTGATCGCGCGCTCGCGCCGGGCCGAGCGCATTGGCGGCTATTTCGTCACGCTGCAGACTTTGGCCCAATGCGCGCTGGCGCTAGCACTCGCGCTCTATGCCGTGCCCGCCGCCGGCTCGGCCGGCGGCTTCATCGCGCTCGGCATCGTGTGCCTCTTGTCGTTGGTCATCGCCTGGATGGTGCCGGACGACTATGCCGATCTGCCCAAGGAAGAGCAGTTCGCCAGTGTGGCGACGGTGCCTGCAATCACCGCGCTCTTGTCGATCTTCTGCTACTTCATGTTCTTCGGCGCCGTCTGGGCTTTTCTGGAACCCATCGGCGCGCAGTTCGGCATCGACGGCCGCACCGTCGGCCTGATGGTGTCGGCAAGCCTCGCCGCGCAGGTGATCGGCGCCATGACCGCGACAGTCTTCGAGGCGCGCATCGACTATCGTTTTGCCATTACGATCATCGGGATCATCGCGGCGATCAGCTCGATCCTGCTTGCGTCCGGCCCGGGTCTTTGGGTGTTCTGGGCGGTGGCGCTGGTGATGGGCTTCATCCTGCTCTTCATCGTGCCCTACCAGATCCGCATGGCAATCACCGCCGACGAGACGCGAACGGCAGTGCTCCTGGTGCCGGCCGCGCAGCTCTTCGGTCTCGCCATCGGCCCGATCGCCGCCTCGCTTTTGATCGATGCCGGGAATTTCCGCCCTGTGTCCGAATTCGCCGCAGCGACCGCCTTGGCCAGCGTGCTGCTGGTCGGCGTCTTTGTGGTGGTCGCCCGGCGGCAAGGTCGGACCTGAGCTGGGAGGGCTAAAATGGCAAAGGCCTGGAGCAACTGGTCGGGCTTCGTCACGGCTTCCCCGAAACTGGTCGCGACGCCGGCCGACGCCGGCGAGCTGGCCGAGCTGGTGCGCTCGGCGCCGGGACCGCTGCGCGTCGCCGGCGCCGGCCATTCCTTCACGCCGCTGGTGCAGTCCGACGGCACCATCGTCTCGCTGGAAAAGATCGAAGGGCTGGTCTCGCATGAACCGGCGGCCAACCGGGCGCGGGTGAGAGCAGGGACAAGGCTGGGCGCCCTGATGCATATCCTGCAGGGCATCGGCCAGGGACTGCCCAACATGGGCGACATCGACAAGCAGGCGATCGGCGGCGCGCTGGGCACGGCAACGCATGGCTCCGGCCCGACGCTCGGCGCCTATCATACGCAGTTGGAAGCGGTGCAACTCGTCGATGGACAGGGCAAGCTGCGCGAATACAGCCGAGCGAATGACACGGACATGATCCACGCCACCGGTGTCGCGCTTGGCGCCTTCGGCATCCTTACCGAAGTGACGATGAACAACATCGCGGCCTACCGTCTGCGCCGCCGTAAACGGGTGCTGCCGATCGGGGACATGCTGCGCGATTTCGAAAAGATGATGGCCGCGCATCGTTCGGCCGAATTCTACTACATCCCGTTTTCCGGCTATGCGCAGTTCATTGCCAGCGACCTGAGCGATGCCCAGCCGACGCAGCGGCCGACCGAGGACGACGAGGAGGGCCTGGCGACGTTGCGCAAGCTGCGCACCGTGCTGCGCCGGCTGCCGTCGCTGCGCCGCGCGCTGATCAAGGGCGCGGTCAAGAAAGTACCGGCCGAGGATTATGTGCAGGACTGGCTCAACGTCTATGTCAGCGACCGCCGCACCAAATTCAACGAGATGGAATATCACCTGCCGTTCGAGGAAGGTCCCAAGGCGCTGGCCGAGATCATCGCGCTGACGGAGAAGCACTTTCCGGAAGTCTATTTTCCGATGGAGGTGCGTTCGGTGGCGCCCGACGGGTTCTGGCTTTCGCCCTTCTACAAGCGACTGACCTGCTCGATCGCCATCCACCACGATGCGGCCAACGACCCGCTGCCTTTCATGCGCGCCGCCGAGCCTATCTTCTTGAAGTATGGCGGCAGGCCGCATTGGGGCAAGATGCACAGCCTGAGGGCGGCGGATTTCAAGAAGATCTATCCGCGCTGGGCCGACGCGCTTGCCGTGCGCCGCGACATCGATCCCGACAACCGTTTCGTTTCGCCCTACATGGCCGGCCTGTTCGGCATTGAACCCAGTCCTTCTGGCATCAAAAAATGAGCGCCTATTTCGCCGCCCTGTCCGAGGCGCTCAAGGCAGCCGAGATCTTCCAGCCCTGCCTGGTGCTCGACCGCGACCGGCTGGACGGCAACATCGCGCTGGTGAAGGAGAGGCTGGCACCGGGCCTTGCCGTACGGCTGGTCGACAAGTCGCTGCCTTGCATGCCGCTGCTGTCGCATATCGCGCGAGCCCTCGAAACAAACCGCTTCATGACCTTCCATCCGCCGGTGACGCAGGCCGTGCTCGACGCCTTTCCCGAGGGCGATCTGCTCTACGGTAAGCCCATGCCGGTGGGCGCTGCCAGGGCCGCGCTGACCAGGGGCGCCGGCTGGTGGTCGCGCGTCTGTTGGCTGATCGACACGCCCGAGCGGCTGGCAGACTACGGCGCCTTGGCCGCCGCGCTGGACACCCAACTGCACTTCGCCTTCGAGGTCGATGTTGGCCTGCATCGCGGCGGCTTCCGCGATCCCGCCGAGATCAGGGTGCTGACCGTGCCTGAGCGCCTGCATTGCGAAGGCATCATGGCCTATGAAGCGCATGCGCCGGAGATGCCCGGCCTGTTCGGCGGCGCGGCCAGGGCGCTGAAACAAGCTTCGGCCAAGGCGGCGGAGTTCGCCGCCGCCCTCGATCCGGACCAGCGCCGCATCTTGAACATCGGCGGCTCGAAGACTGCGCTGCTGCATGGGGGCGGCTTCGCCAACGAAGTGTCGATCGGCTCGGCCTTCGTGCTACCGAGCGACTTCGACACGCCTGGCCTCGACGGCCTCCGGCCGGCCGCCTTCATCGCCACGCCGGTCCTAAAGGCCCTCGACCCGATGCTGCCCGGTCCGCCGACAGTTTCCCGAGCGCTGCAGGCGTTTGGCCTTTTCCCGCGCAAGGGCTGCTATCTCTATGGCGGCAAGTGGATGGCCAAACCGGTGTTCCCCGAAGGCATGAAGCCGAACAGCCTGATCGGGCTATCCTCCAACCAGCAGTTTATGGGTTTGCCGGCAAGCGCCGATGTGAAGCCCGGCGACTACGCTTTCCTGCGGCCGACGCAAAGCGAAGGGGCGCTGCAGCATTTCGGAGCGATCGCGGTGTTTGCCGGCGGACGGATCGTTGAGTTCTGGCCGGTGCTGCCGATGGGGTGAGGCGCTTCATGCGGTTGCGATTAGCGCCGGCCTCCCGCGATGTCATCATTCCAGGGTCTGCGCGCGTCGCTTCGCTCCTTGCTCCGCCCTGTAATGACAAAACTGTGTGGGCCCCAGCACAATCGTTTTATTGACTCAGTCAACTAAAATGGTCAATCCTGTCCAGGACAGGAGGAATCCCGATGACCATCCACGACCACCCTGGCAAGGAGCGCATCGACACGGTGCGCGCCTTCAATCGCTTCTACACCCGCCAGATCGGCCTGCTCGACGAGGGCCTCCTGAAGAGCCCGTTCTCCCTGACCGAGGCGCGGGTGCTTTATGAGCTTGCCAATCGCGACGGGCTTGTCGCCAGTGATCTGGTGCGCGACCTCGGCCTCGACCCCGGCTATGTCAGTCGCCTGCTCAAGAAATTCGAGGAGCGCGGCCTGGTCGAGCGCGCCGCCACGGAAGCCGATGCACGCCGATCATCGATCGCGCTGACGCCGGCCGGCAGGGAAGCCTTCGCGCCGCTCAACCAGGATTCGCATGACCAGGTGCGCGCGTTGCTCGACCGCTTGCCGCCGGTCGACCAGGAGCGGCTGGTCAAGGCCATGCGCATCGTCCAGGACCTGCTCGGGGATAGGCCCGAACCCAGTGACTCCTACATCCTGAGGCCGCTGCAGGTCGGCGACATCGGCTGGATCACGCGCCGTCAGGGCATGCTCTACACCGAGGAGTATGGCTGGGACGGAACCTACGAGGCGCTGGTCGCCGAGATCCTCGCCGAATTCGTCAGGAAATTCGACGCGCAATGGGAGCGCGCCTGGATCGCCGAGCGTGAAGGCGAGGTGGTCGGTTCCGTCTTCGTCGTCCGCAAGTCGCCCGAGGTGGCGAAGCTGAGGCTGCTCTATGTCGAGCCGTCGGCGCGCGGCCTCGGCATCGGCCGGCGGCTGGTCGACGAGTGCATCGCCTTCGCCCGCGCCAAGGGCTACAAGACGCTGACGCTATGGACCAACGACATACTGGGCTCGGCCCGCCGTATCTACCAGGCGGCGGGTTTCACGCTGGTCGACGAGGAGCGCCACCATTCCTTCGGCAAGGATCTGGTCGGCCAGACCTGGAATTTGGAACTGTAGCTCTTTTCCCCATCTCTGATGCGCAAGCGGCTGTAACTGGCCCGCTAGACCGTCCAGAAATAGCGCACGATGTGGAAGAAGATCGGCGCAGCGAAGACCAGGCTGTCGGTGCGGTCGAGCATGCCGCCATGGCCTTCGATAAGATGGCCCCAGTCCTTGACGCCCTGGTCGCGCTTGATCGCCGAGGCGACGAGGCCGCCGAGAAATCCCATCGTGCAGGCGATGAAGGCGACGGCCGAGGCCTGCAGCGGCGAGAAGGGCGTGATGAAGGCGAGCAGCGCGCCAAGCAGGCTCGACGCGACCAGCCCGCCGATCAGCCCCTCCCAGGTTTTCGACGGCGACACGTTGGGCGAGAAGCGGTGTTTTCCGAACAGCTTGCCGAATATGTATTGCAGGACGTCGCTGCCTTGCACGACGATGATCAGAAAGGCGATGAGCAGAAGGTTGCGATCTTCGAAACCAGGCACGTTGAGCGTCAGCAAAGCTGGCACGTGGCTGACGCAGTATACCGAGATCATGATCGCCCATTGCTGCGCCGAGACGCGCTCCAGAAACCGTTCCGTGTCGCCGTGCAGCGCCGTGATCGCCGGCATCAGCAGGAAGCAGTAGACCGGGATGAAGATGACGAAGAGGCCGTACCAGGCAGTCCACACCAGCCAGTACTGGAAGGGTATGACGATGCCGAACATGCCGAGCAGCACCCAGTGGTCGCTGCGGCGGCTATGCGTCAGCGTCACGAACTCGCGCAGCGCCGCGAACGAGATCAGCGCAAACAGGATGGTCATGCCGTACCGGCCGAAGAAGAAGGCGACCGTCATCAGTGCCACCATCACCCACCAGGCGTTGATGCGCTGCGTGAGATTGACCAGCGTGGCGCTCAACGGCTTCGGCGCGCGCATCGAGAGGATGCCGGCGGTGACGCTAGCGGTGCTCAGCACCACGAAAAGGCCGATGATGAGAATGCTGATTTCGTGGCGCATCAATCGTCTCGGTCGGGGCGCGGATTGAGCGCCAGAAGCTCGGCGCGGGCGCGCTGGAGGAAGGCGCGGCGTTCCTCGCCAGGCGCCACCGCGACGGGGGCGCCGAAGACGACGCGGCAAAGCAGTGGCACAGGCAGGAACTGGCCCTTGGGCAGCACACGCGACATGTTCTCGATCCAGCAGGGGACCAGCTCGACGTCGGGCCGCGCCATCGACAGATTGTAGAGGCCGGAGCGAAAGGGCAGCAGCTCGTCGCTGGTGTTGCGGGTGCCTTCCGGGAAGATGATCAGCGAATGACCCTGGTCGAGCACGGAAAGCATGATCGAGATCGGGTGCTCCGCTTCGCTCGTCCATTGCCGGCTGATCAGCACGGACGACAGCATGTCCTCGGCGATGAAACGGCGGAGCCGCGACTTGCCCCAGTATTCGGCCGCGGCGATCGCGTGCGTCTTGGCGCGCTCCGTCTCGCTGAGGCAGGCTGATAGAAGGATGAAGTCGCCATGGCTGGTGTGGTTGGCGAAATAGATGCGCTGTCGGTCAGACGGCTCGCTGCCGCTCCAGATCGGCCGCACGCCGGTGACCGCCCGGGCCATCGCCGAGAGGCCGACTGAGGTTACGGTCTGCAACAGCGTGTAGGTGCGCAGCGAAAGCTTGCTCATCTCGGCATCCAGAATCCGGCCGTGAGGAAAGCGACGACGAAAACCGCCAAGGCGATCCGCTGCCTGGCCAGCAGGCGGCGTGTTCCCGCGATACGTTCGTCAAGCGGACGCGGCGTCGGCGGAGCGGGCTTGAGCCGCATGCGCGCCAGCAGGTCGTCGACAGCGGCGCCTCCGGACATCTCGTCGCCATGCGTCGCCATCAGGCGGAACAGCAGCGCATCGAACAAGAGAAGCGCCGAGAGCCCGAGCACCATGACGGCGCTCGCCGTAGCGACGAGCAACGCCAGCACCGCTAGCGGCGCCTGGAGCGCGCCACGCGCCGAGGCGACCAGCGGCGCGATGCTGTCGCCGGCGATCACGATCGCGGCTGGCCATGCCGCTTGCTTGACCAGCATGGTCGCGAAGGCGGCAGTCTTGCGCTGAAAGACGTCGTCGCTCATGCCGGCTCGTCCAGTCCCACCTGAAGATGCACCGGCCGGCCGGAGGCGGCGAGTTGCTTGCGCGCCTGCGCCGGCGTGCGCGAGCGGCCGGTCGCGACCAGCCAGCGGGCGACGACGGTGGCGCTGCGCTGAAAGCCGAGCGCGCAGCAGACCAGTACGGTGCCTTGCCGGCGCGCCGGCTCGATCGCTGCCACCGCCTGGTCGAGCGTGTCGGCGGGTGGCGGCAGAAGATCGAGCATGGGAAAGCTGACCCACCGGCCCGACGCGTCGCCCGGCCGCTCCAGCTCGGCGGCGAGATCGATCACCGTGCCGAAGCCATCTGCTTCGGCCACGTCGGGATATCGCCCGAGGAAGACGCCGTCGGTGACGGCAACCACCGGCGGTAGCCTGCGCGTCCAGGCCCAGACGTTGACCCTGGCGCCCAGCCGGTATGGCCAGAGCAGGATGCGGCTTGCCAGTGACACGCAGCCGTTCGCCGTCTTCTGGAACACTTTTGGCCCGGCACCAGCATAGCCGAAAGCGACGATGGCAAGTGCCAGTGATGGCCACAAAAGCACAAGCGCGACAGCCGAGAAGATGGCGCCGATGGCTGCACCGGCGAGCGCCAGAACCGCGCCCAAAGCGTAGTAGAGCGAAAGGCGCCGAGCCTTGGCATCGGTCGTCACGTGGAAGCCTGCGAAGGGCAGCTCGCCCTTGGCCGGAAACAGCCATAGCGCGAAGAAGCCGAGCAGGGCGCCGGTCGGAATGTCGATGAAATGGTGCTGCCATGTCGTCAGCACCGAGGCGCCGATCAGGAAGCACCAAAAATGCCAGACCGTCAGCAGGGGGCCCGAAAGCCGCCGGCGCCAATGATCCCAGATGATCACCAGAAGCGCGATATGCAGGGAAGGCGCCTGGTTGAACGGCTTGTCGAAGCCGCCGAGCACGGCAAACATAATGCCGGGCAGGCCGGTGGTCGCCGGCCGCAAGAAGGTCGCGGTCAGCGGAAACAGGATGAAGCAGGAGACGGCGACGACCTGCGCGGTCAGGTAGCGGCCGGCCAGCCGATTCACTCGTTGCGTGCTGTCGTTGAGCAGCAGCGACAAGGCGTAGAACAGGTTGATCGACCAATAGGGCACGATCGTCCAGGCGAGGAACGGAACGTGGTGCTCCCACGAGAAGACGATGCTGCCGACATATCGGCGCGTCGAGGCCAGCCAGTTGGCTAAGCCGTAGGTCGAGTAGAAGAATGGCGCAAGGAAGGCGAGCCACAGCGCCGCCCGAAGGACGACACGTCCATAGGGTTCGGCGGCTGCGCTGGCTGAAAGTGGCGGGGGCTCGGCGCTGGCGGGCATGCGTGGACAGTCCTAAACCCGCCTTGCCAGCGAGACGGTGAAGATCCCCCACTGGTCGATGCGCTGGTCGAGCTTCTCGAAGCCGGCGGCCTCGACCAGCTGATCCATCTCGGCTTGCGTGCGCCGCCGCATCACCCAGGCTTGGCCGCCGCGATGCGAGGTCAGGCTGCGCGCGATCATTTCGAGCTGCGGATGCCAGGGCTGGTTGGTGTAGATCAGCAGGCTGCCTGGCTGCATGGCGCGCGCCAGGCCGCCCAGCGAACGGGCAATCAGCGCATTGTCGGAGAAGAGCTCGTAGAGGCCGGAGACGATGGCAAGATCGGGCGCCGGGTTAAGCGCGGCGAGCCCGTCGTCATCGAAGGCATCGGCGCGGCGGAACGAGACGCTGGCGGGCAATTGCCGATTGGCGATCAGCTTGCGGCCAAGCTCGACATTGAGGTCCGAATAGTCCTGCAGGCGCACGCTGGCCGGCTGCTCGGCGGCTTTGCCGATCGCATCGAGCACGTAGCGGCCGTGGCCGGCGGCGATGTCGAGGATGTGGCCTGGCCGCCCCGCCGCCCTCAGCGTTGCCAGTGCTTGGCCGATCAACTCTTCGAGGTTGAGCTTGCGCTGGCGGATGCCGCGCCAGCCGATGGCGTCGAGGAAAGTCCTGTCGACCATGCGGCCGATAGGTCCGAGGCCACGCGCGTCGATCTCGTAGACATAGTCCAGTGTCGACCCGGAATCGAAGCCGGTGCCGATGCCGATCTTCATGCCGCGCGAGAACCAGCTGCCGATGCGGATGAAGGCGCGGCTCATGGCCCAATAGAGGCCACTGGGCGACAGAAGATCGAGCGGCGAGGCGAGCCTGTCGGCCTCGTCGCGCGTGTAACCGGCGATGTCCGCGTGCCTCAGGTCGACAGCTTCGGCCGGCGACGCGAATTGTCCCTCGATGAATGGGCGGATCAGGTCGAGCGCCTTGGCGCGATCCCGCTCGCCCAGCGTGTCGTGGAAGAAGCCCGGCAGCACATGCCTTTCCTTCACACGGCTGCCGAGATTGACGAAGAACTCGTGCTGGGGGGCGTGCCGCACCACCCAATCGCTGCCGGACAGCAGAAGCTGCGTCGGCACGGTGATGGCGCGGGCGTCGGAGACGATGCGGGTCGCATGCTGATAGAGCTCGACCAGTATGTTGGATGCGATCGGACGCGTGATGAGCGGATCGTTCTCGAACGAGGCTATGCGCACCGGGTCATGGGTGAGCAGGCTCGCCTTGACGTAGGAATTGACGAAGAAGCGTCCCTTGATCTTTTGCCACAGCGCGATGCTCTCCTTGGCGAAGGGCACGTAGAGCTTGACCGAGAAAGCGGGCGAGGCGAGCACCATGGCGCGCAGTTTCGGCGCATAGTCATGAACCCAGGCGGCGGCGAGCACCGCGCCGAAGGATTGCGCGATGAGCGCGATGTTCTGTGCGCCAAAGCCGTCCTTGGCGGCGATCTCGCGCATGAGGCAGTCGATATCGCGCACAAGCGCGGCGAAAGACGGCGCGTAGCCGCGCTCGCCGGCCGAGCGGCCGTTGCCGCGCGCATCCCAGGCATAGAAGGCGCAATCGGGCATGCTGAGTTCGTCGACCAGATGCGCCATGCGGCCGCCGTGCTCATGGCCGCGATGGAAGAGTACGATCGCGCCCTTGGCCTCGTCGGAAACCGCCGGCCAGAAACGGTAGAAAATCTCAGTGCCGTCATGGCTGCGGAAGCTGCGTTCCTGCGCCTGCCGCGCAGAACTTTCCGCCGGTGCTGCTGCGATCTGTTCGTGAAGCATGCTGTTCCCCTCGGACGGCATGGCGGAGCCTCAATGCTTAGCCGGAGCTGCCAGTAAGACCGGCACGTATCCGGTTTATGGCGGTCAGCAGCGAAAGCGTAGCCATGGCCGGAAACACAAACGGCGCGATCGCGGCCGGCCAGAGCCCGACGGCACACAAGGCTGCTACCACGCCGAGCCCCAGCGCCCTGTCGCTCTTGCCGAAAGGACCTGCATAGTTGCGTCCGATGCCTGCGGCGATGCCGAGCATGCCGGCGAATTCGGCAAGCATGGCTGCCATGGCAAAGGAGAGGACTCCCCAATGGCCGAATTGCGCAAAGGCCGTGAAGGGCAGGATAAGCGCCAAATCCGAAATGACATCGCAGATCTCGTTCAGATACATGCCCAGGGTGGAAGCCTGGCCGTGTTCTCGCGCCAGCATGCCGTCCATCGCGTTGAGCGCCATGCGCACGAACAGCACCAGGGGGATGAGCAGCAGGAGCAGGTGCGAACCCGATGCCGCCGCGATCGCCATGCCGGCTGCGATCGAGAGGGCGGCGGCCAGTAAGGTGATGAAATTGGCCGTCACCCCCATGGCCGCCAGCCGACCGACAAGCGGCCGCAGCCTGTCCTGGAAAGCCGGCTTCAGCGCATAGAGCGTCGGCATTGCGTGATCCCCCGATCCACGGCGCAAGCTTTACCATGAGCAAGCTGAGAGGCGCTAGCATCCGGCAGAAAACGCAGTGAATTTTCAGACGGTTGAGGCCCTTGCTATCAATGTGTCGCCTGAAACGGGTCCGGCGGGAAAGTCCCAACGGTCAGTGCCGCCGTCTCGACACACGTCGCCGGATCCATCGGCTGATCTCGCGCGGAACGTTGCGCATCGGGACCGTCTTCCATGTCTGCTTGCCGGGCACCGCCAGCGCGATCGGCAGTGAGAAGGCGCCGTTGAGCGGTTGTTGGCGACCAAGCCGTTCCCAATGGATAAGGCCGCGGACGATGCGGTCCCAAGCGAGCACAGTCGCCACGGCCGTCGAAAGCTCGCCGTCTTGCAGCGGTTCGTGCCGCCTGGCGAATTCGGCATAGGCCTCGGCAACGTAGCTGCCGAAATCGAAATTGGCTGGATCGGCATCATAGTCGTCCGTCAGCGCGTAGCGCAGCTGCCTCTCCAAGAACGAGGCAACGTCGACATAGTTCTCGTGATGGATATGCAAGCAATGCGGCGGTTCCAGCCGGCGAAGCCGCAGGGGCCCCGTCAATACCGTGGGCAGGTGATGATGGCCCGACTGCCAGGCGACAGTTCCTTTGCGAAAGAAGCGCACCTGATGGTCGGGATAAAAGCCGGACCCCCGCATGATATGCCCGGCAACGGAATTGAAGCGCGGCAGCGCAAAGGCGTCGAAATTCGCCCCGTGTTCGCGGATCAATTGCTGAAGCGCTTCGTGCGCGTCGGCGGCGAGGTACTCATCGGAATCTAGCACCAGGATCCACTCCTGGCTCGCCTCGCCGAGATACTGGTTGCGGATGGGATCGACCGCGTCGACGACGGGCGTGTTCAACACCCGGCAGCCGGCGGCTTGGGCGATCTCGATCGTCGCGTCGCGGCTTTGCATGTCGATGAGGATACGCTCCGCCGCCCAACGCGTGCTGTCCAGCAGCCGTGGCAAGGTGGCTTCTGAATTCCGCGTATGAACGATCAGCGATATCGCGTGTTCCCGCGTCACCCGTTCTCATCCCCATCGATTGCGTAGCGCCCCCGCCAGCGCTCGAAGAACAGTCGTCGCGACGCCTGATGGCGATCGGGCCGCCGGTCGGAAAAGGATTCCAGATGCAGCGAATCCTGACCTTGCGCGCAGGCGATCCGGATGCCCAGATGTCGCGCTCGCAGGCACAGATCGGCATCTTCGTACCCGAAGGGAAACGCCTCGTCGAAGCCGCCAAGCGCCGTGAAGACGGCGTGATCGATCAATAATGCGGCCCCTGTTACCGCTTGCGGAAAGCTGGTCGCCCGCGCGACGATGGCGGTGGGCCTGCCGTGGTGCTGATGATAGGGTCCGCGTTCGCCGCCGTCGAACTTCACGCCGCAATGCTGGATCGTATCGTCGGGCAGGACGAGCCGGGTGCCAGCTATACCGGCCTTGTGCTCGCGCATGACGTCGAGCATTTCCGCTATCGCCTCGGGGTGGATAAAAACGTCGTTGTTGAGGAAGAGGTAGCGCCGGGCGGGCATTTCGCAGGCCCCGCGGTTGCAGGCGGTCGAGTACGAGTGGGGTCGGTCGAAACGCACGATCCGCACGCTGGCGACGCCGAACTCGGCGAGGCGATAAGGTGTGAGGGTGCCGTTGTCCACCACGACGATCGCCGTGCCGGGGAGCTTTGTCAGCGCCAGGGCACGCTCGAGCATCGTCAGGCAGGTGCGCAGCAGCGCAACCTGGCCGTAGGAGGGAATGATCGCCGTCAGTTCCATGAGAAGACGTTTCGCAAGCCCGCCTGCATGGCGTCGCGCAGTTTCGCGCGCTGCGCCGCGATGCGATAACGGCCTGCCATCGCGACGCCCTTGTCGCGCAGCATGGCGCGCATGCCGCGGGCATCGTCCGCGCTGAGCCCGGCCAGCACCGTTGGCAGCTCGACTGGAGCGGCAATCCGCGCAGTGTCGCCATCCATGAGATATTCCATTCCACCCAGGACCGGGACAGAGACGACGACGCATCCCGCTGCCATGGCTTCGAGCGCCGGCAGTCCGAACCATTCGGCCTCGGCCGTCGCCAGGAAGTAACCGCATCGTTTGAGGATGGCGGCACAGGACGCTTCGTCGCTCTCCCTGATCGGCAGATAGCGCAGATGTGCCACGCGCTCCATCGTCGCCTCGGCTATCGCCTCGCCGCGTCGCGGCATATAGGCCGCCTGCCGCTCTTCCTTGGGCGTGCCATCGTAAAAGAAGACGTCGGAGATCGAGATGCCGACTTCGATCGACTCGCGCCCCGTGACGGCATTGACATAACGTGCAGCCTGACTCCAGCAGGTGAGCAGGATGACATCCTTGTCCCGCAGCACGGGATCGATCAGGGGGTCCGTCCCCTGGCAATGAAACACCAGCCGGGCGCCCGTGGCCTTGAGAACGGGATAGTCGTGCGGAAGCGAGAAGATCAGAGTGTCGTTTCCGTTGACCTTGGCGATGATCTCCTCCCGGCTGACCACCGGCTGGTCCGACCCGAACCAGCGGGGCGCCATTCCGCGGGGTGTTGCGACCGCGACCGGAAGGCCCATTTCGCCAAGTAGGCGCGCGAACTGAAAGCCGACCTTTATGCCGCCGTAAACCCCTATGCCGGGCAGGACGTAGTAATTCATCCGCGTGCCGGGGTGCTGGTGACAGCGCGGCGTCCACGCCGCAGCACGTCCTTGACCGCCCAACGACCGTGTAGAATCGAGCGCAAGGCTGTAAGCGCAAGAGCGAAAGTCCGGCCGTAATGCAGGCGGGCAAACTGGATCCGCGCATCGCCGAGCATCTGTGCCCTGAGGGCAGGGACGACGTCGGCGCCATGCTGGCCGAAATGCGGCAGGACCTGATCGAGCTGGACGATATCGAGGCCCCGCTTCGCTATCTCGAACCCGATCGCGACGTCCTCCATATAACAGAAATAGCGTTCGTCGAAGCCGCCGAGCCGCTCGAAACAGCCGCGACCAATAAAGAGAGCCGCGGCGAGCGGCCAATTCCAGCTGGCGCAATCATAACCCGACAACCGCTTCAGTCGCTCGGCCAGCCGGACCTTGCCATGACTGCGCAGAATGTCGGCAATGAGTTTGACGCGCGAATAACCCGGCTGTTTGCCTGCCGTTCGCTCTCCCTGCCAGTCGATATAATCGGGCACCGCTATAGCTTCGGGCTTGGCCTCAACAAGCGCCAGCGCCGCCTCCGCCGCCGCAAGCGTCATCACGCAATCCGGGTTGAGAAAACAGAGATGGTCGGGGCGCGCCGCCATGGCACCGCGATTGGCCGCGGCGGCAAAGCCCTCATTGCGCATGTTGCGCAGGATCGTCACGCCGGGCCGCGTAATCCTTTCGAGCGTGTCGTCCGTCGAGCCGTTGTCGACCACGATGATCTCGATTGGCAGGTTCGCCGAGAGATCGGCAAGCTTGTCCAGGCAATAGCCAATCACCTTGCTCGAATTATGCGTGATGACAATAAAGGCAAGCGCGGCAGGCTTGTCAGCCTCCGGCACGGCCGGAACCTGGGCGGCGTTGACCAGCGCGTGCATCGCCATGACTGCTTCCGTGTCCGGACCGTTGCAGAAATTGCTGAAATGGGCAATCAGCGCGCCCTGCTGCGGAAAGCCGTCATCCCAGTGGCGGCAGTGGTTCCACTGCCAGGGAAGCTCGCGCCGCCGCTCCGGGGCCAGCGTGTTCGTCCATATCTGGAAATAGTCCTGGTCGGCCACCATTTGCCCGCCGATCGCATGGTCGGGCGGCAGCCGTCGCAGGCATGCGGTCGTCCAGTCGAGGAAGCGCCGCAATTCGCTGGCGCGGGCAATGACCACGCCGCTGTTGAAATAGCGGAAATCCTCTTCGCGGGGCGCGGCCAGGGAGCCGTCGACGAACGCCAGGGTATAGTTACGGTAGTGTGCAAGGAAATCGTGTCGGCCCATGGCCGATCCGGCGATACCCGTCTGCTCGACCATCGCCATGCCGCCGTCCCCGAGCGCGTCGGCGACATCGTGCGCCGCAAGGGGACGCACGAGCACCGCATCGGCATCGACCTGCAGCACGATCTCCGCGCCGGACCGTTCGAGGCACCATGTCAGCGCCTCGAATTTGGCGAGAAAGCCGGTCGCCCGGCTGGATGGGCTGGTTGTGCTGACTAGGTTGAGTTGTAGGCGCGGCGAACGTGGCAGCAAGGCCGCCGAGTCTGGATCCGTCGTCACATAGATTTCGAAGTCACTGTGGCGCAGAAAAGATATCAGCGCCTCGCGGGCCGCCAGTGAGTAGGCTGGCTTGCCGAGCGCGAGCATGCATATGACGACCTTTCGGTGCTCTCTGTCCATCCTTTCCAACCGTCAGATCGCGCGAGCCGGCAGACGCGATCCGCGCCGGCTTCTCGGCTCCGTTGGCATATGCTTGAGCATTGAATTCAGGCCCCCGAACGCCTGGTGAATGGTGGCGGCAGTCTGTCCCGATCCCCGCGCCGTCGTCAACAGGCGTCGAGTTCAGGGTGGCGGAGGAGGCCGGGCCAGTCGAGGCGGCGACGCTTTGCCGGTTTCGTCGCGGCAAGAAGCTTCACCGGTCGCTAACCATGAATGCATCGAATGCCTGATATGTCGTTTTGCCGGTTTCTTGCACAAAGCTTCCACTTGAATAGTAAGCACGCTTATTATATCTATCGCTCATGGTTTCAGATGGCATCGACAGATTGGGATTTTTGATCCACGACGTGCAGCGCCTGATGCGCAAGCGCTTCGAGGCGCGCGCCAGCGGGTTGGGACTTTCCTCAGCACAATGGCGGCTGCTCGTCCGCGTTGCAAAGGAGGCGGGCGTCGCGCAGGCGCGGCTCGCCGAGCTCCTCGAGATCGAGCCGATCAGCGTCTCACGCCTTGTCGACCGCATGGAGGAAGGCGGCTGGATCCAACGCCGTCAAGACGCGACGGACCGGCGCCTGCGCATGATCTTCCCGACCGAGAAGGCAAACGCGGCCTATGCCGACGTCAAGAGCCTCGCCGGCGAGGTCTATGAGGAATCGCTGGCCGGCGTGTCTGCCGAAGAGCGCCGCGTCCTGATCCGTGTTCTGGACACCATCGTGCAGAATTTGACCGACGGCGAGACGTCGTCGCTGGAAAAGATCAAGAATAGAGAAGGGCGGGCAGCATGAACGCGGCAGCCAAGATAGAAGACGATAACGTCACCAAGCTTGCGCCGGCGCAGCCGGTCGCGGAAGCCCCGGCCAAGCCGGCTGCTGCTCCGGTCGCGGCGGCTCCTGTGCCGCATCCGGCGCCGGTCGCGCCGAAGAAGAAGCGTCGCCTCGGCCGTTTCCTGCTGATGGTCGCCCTGCCGCTGGCGCTGCTTGCCGGCGGCGCATATGTCTGGGTCACGGGCGGCCGTTATCAGGAAACCGAGAACGCTAACCTGCAGCAGGCCAGGATTTCGATCGCCTCCGACACGGCTGGCCGCATCGTCAAGGTCGGCATCGCCGACAACCAACTGGTCAAGCAGGGCGATCTCCTCTTCGTAATCGATCCCGAGCCTTACAGAATAGCGCTTGCCCAGGCCGATGCGGCGGTCGCCGCCGCGCGCCTCAGTGTCGAGCAGCTGCGCGCCGCCTACAGCCAAGCGATGGCGCAGGAGAGGTCGGCGAGCAGCGAGGTCGACTATGCGCAGTCGCAATATGACCGCGCCGCCGATCTCGCTCAAAAGGGCATCAACGCCAAGTCCTCGCTCGACCAGGCCCGCAACGACCTCGACAAGGCCAAGCAGCAGCTGGCGGTCGCGCAGCAGGGCATCGTCAGCGCCAAGGCGGCGCTTGGCGGTAATCCGGACATCGAGACCGACAAGCATCCGACTGTGATGGCCGCTTTGGCCGCGCGCGACAAGGCAGCCTATGATCTGGCGCAGACGACGGTGAAGGCGCCGGCTGACGGTATTATCTATCAGGCGGCCTCCTTCAAGGTCGGCCAGTATGTCGGCGTCGGCACGCCGCTGTTCGCGCTGGTCGAGGCCGGCGACACCTGGATCGACGCCAATTTCAAGGAGACCCAGCTCACCAACATGAAGCCGGGCCAGAAGGCGGAGATTGTCGTCGACACCTATCCGGGCCGCACCTTCGAGGCGACCGTCAAGGCGATCGGCGCCGGCACGGGAGCGGAGTTCTCGCTGCTACCCGCGCAAAACGCCACCGGCAACTGGGTCAAGGTCACGCAGCGCATTCCGGTGCGCCTGGAACTGACCGATCCCGACGCCAAAATGGCGCTGCGCACGGGCATGAGCGCAACCGTCACCGTCGACACCGGCGTGGCGCGCGGCCTGCCGTCGATCTTCGGCCACGCCACGGCAGGGGAGCACGCGCAGTAACAATACGCCCCCGTGAATCGGGGGCGGAGCAGGGGATTGGTCTGATGGGACGAGCGAGAAGGATAAGCGTTTAAGATCAGCCGTTTGGCGGCACGATCAAAACCGAAACCTTCGTCACGGACCCGTCGGTCCTCAGATTTCCGGGCGGCAGGCATCCGCTTCAACAGAGACTTTCAGTCGATGTAACCCCCACATCGATAGTCGCGTCCCACCGCGATGAGGGTCTCTCAACGGAAGGCTTTGCCGCCCGGAAACCCAGTGTACACGGTTTTGTTATCTGTCGGAAGTTCAGCATCATGAGCACGCCCGAAGCTTTCAAGGAAGTGCCGCATCGCGGGCTGATCACTGTCGCGCTGATGCTGGCGACGATCATGCAGGCGCTCGACACAACGATCGCCAATGTCGCGCTGCCCACCATGACCGGCGACCTCGGCGCGTCGCCCGACAACATCAACTGGGTGCTGACCTCCTATATCGTGGCGGCGGCGATCATGACGCCGGTCACCGGCTGGCTCGCCGACAGGCTCGGCCGCAAGCAGCTGTTCCTCGCCTCCGTCGTCGGTTTCACCATCTTCTCCATGCTCTGCGGCCTTGCCTGGAGCCTCGAGACGATAGTGCTCTTCCGTCTGCTGCAGGGCGTGTTCGGCGCCGCCATTGTGCCGCTGTCACAGACCTTCCTGCTCGATATCAACCCGAAGGAGCGCCACGGCCAGGCGATGGCCATCTGGGGCGCCGGCATCATGCTTGGGCCGATCCTCGGCCCGACGCTGGGCGGCTGGCTGACCGAGAATTTCAACTGGCGCTGGGTGTTCTTCATCAACCTGCCCGTCGGCATCCTCGCCTTCGTCGGCATGGCTGCCTATCTACCAGTCATCCCAAAGCGCCTGCGTGGGTTCGACTTCTTCGGCTTTGCCATGATCTCGCTCGGCGTCGGCGCGCTGCAACTCCTGCTCGATCGCGGCGGCGAGGTCGACTGGTTCAACTCGGCCGAGATCTGGATCGAGCTCGCTCTGTCGCTCACCGGCTTCTGGGTGTTCATCATCCACACGGTGACATCAGAGCATCCCTTCATCGATCCAAAAATCTTCCTCGACCGCAATTTCGTGACCGGGCTGGGCTTCATCTTCGTCATGGGCGTGCTGATCCTGGCCTCGATGTCGCTGTTGCCGCCGATGCTTGCCAACATCTTCGGCTACCCGACGGTGACAATCGGCATCGTGCTTGGTCCGCGTGGCATCGGCACGATGATCTCGATGCTGGTCGTCGGCCGCATCATGCACAGGTTCGATGCGAGGATCCTCGTCGCCATCGGTTTCCTGCTGACCGCGCAGTCGCTCTACACCATGGCAAGCTTCACGCCGCAGATGGACAATTGGCTGATCCTCACCTCGGGTGTCATCCAGGGGCTCGGCATGGGCATGGTGTTCGTGCCGCTGTCGACGGTCGCCTTCGCCACGCTCGATGCCCGTTACCGCACGGACGCCACCTCGTTGTTCAGCCTGGTGCGCAATCTGGGCTCGTCGATTGGCGTGTCGGTCGTCGCTGCCTTGATGGTGCGCAACACCCAGATCAACCACACCGAGCTTTCGGCCTTCATCAACCCGTACAATCCCAACCTGTGGGCTGCCTCGCCGGCGGCCGCGAGCGGCAACGCCGCGGCGCTATCGCAGGTCGACCGCGCGGTGAATGCGCAGGCCATGATGATCTCCTACATCAACGACTTCAAGATCCTGATGGTGATGACGCTGGCGGCGATCCCGTTCGTCATCCTGCTGCGCAAGCCCAAGGCGGCGCCGGCGGGCGGTGCGCCGGCAGCGCATATGGATTGAAGCGGTCTTTTGGCGGCCAGCTTCAGTCCGTGTGCATGGAACCGACACGGGCGAGTGGTTCGTTCACTCAGCTATATTGGGTACGCTCCAGCGCGGCGTCGCCGCAATTCGCCCACCCTTTGCGGCCTTGAAATAGGTCGCCGCGAGATCCTCGGCGCACATCGATGACAGGTATATCTGGATTGACCCGCCATCCTCGGTGACGGGATAGCGTTCGCCGCACGCTTCGAGGCGCCTTTCATACAGGCGCATTTGCCTGTGGCTCAGTCGATCGAAAAACCCGGCCTTGCATTTGTCGATCACGGCTTCCGACATGAATTCGTCGCCGCTCGATCCCCAGGCGCAAGTCTGATGTAACTTGTGGGCCGCCAGGCAATCGGGTGTGCTGTCTATATCCTGCGGCAATTGACTGCCTTCCGGACACTGGACATCCTCCGCGGCTGCGGGGGCGATCGATAGAAGCCCGATCAGGACTATGCAGCTGGCCCGCATGTCGAATTCCCCCGGCGGTCTCTCCAGATCGATTTTGCGTCCGTGTCACCTTAGCCCAACAGGCGCGGACGGAAAACACCGCTGCCGCCGGCTGCACACCGACCGGTCTGTTGGCGGAGCCGCTCGCTAGCGGCTCGTCACTGTCAACGCCCGAGCACCAGCGCCCAGTATCGCAGCGCCGGATCGCGGCCGTCGCGCACATAGGCGAGCCCGAAGCGGCTGAAGTCCGGATCGAGCATGTTGCGGCGGTGGCCGTCCGAATGCATCCAGATGTCGAACAGTTTTTGGAGGTCGAAGCGGCCCTCGGCGATGTTTTCGGCCGCCGCACCCCGCACGCCATTGTCCTTCATGCGCGAAGCGAAATCCTTGCCCCAGCCGGTGGTGTGGCTCATGCGTTCGCGCGATGCCATGTAGCCGGCCTGCTGCAAGGCTGCCTGTTCGAGCTGCGCATCCGGAACGAGCGTCGGCAGTCCGGCCGATGTGCGGATTGTGCTCAGCGTGCTCGTGGCGGACGAAGAGACGCCGGCGCCTTCGCCGGTCGGCACGGACACAGTGCTGCAGGCGGCGATGCCGGCAAGTGCTGCCAAGCCCGCGGCCTTGAACAATGTACGGCGGTTGAGGTCGGGGAGGGCGGTGGTCGAGATGCTCATCCGGCCTCTGATACCTGCGATCGTGGCTTTTGCCGGGCAGCCGACGAAAATCGCATGAGGCGGCGACTTTTCCCGGAAGATCGGTTATCATCCCGGCGTTCTTGAAAGTGGCAGCCATGGGCGGCCACCCAGGCGGTGACCGCCCCCGATATAAACGGAGGACGGTTATGGCCGGTTTTCATGTCATGACGGACGCGTACGGCGCGCATGTTCAGCCTACGGTGCGCCACATCTCGACCGCGGACCTTTGGGACGCGCTCAAGCTTGGCGCTGAGGATTTCTGGGCCAAGCCTTCCCATTACGTGTTCCTGTGCCTGATCTATCCGATCGTCGGCCTGATCCTGACGCAGTGGAGCTCGGGCTCGAACGCCATCCAGCTCGTCTATCCACTGATGTCCGGTTTCGCGCTGATCGGCCCGTTCGCGGCCATCGGCCTCTACGAAATCAGCCGCCGGCGCGAGCTTGGCATGAGCAGCCGCTGGCACCATGCGCTGGACGTGCGCCATTCGCCGGCGCTGCCATCGATCGCGGTCATCGGTATCCTGCTCTTCGCGCTGTTCCTGTTGTGGCTGTTTACCGCGCAATCAATCTACACCAGCCTGTTCGGGGCCGAGCCGCCGGCGTCGGTCGGCGCCTTCGTGCGTGACGTGCTGACGACCGGCAAGGGCTGGACCCTGATCCTCGTCGGCAACGCCGTGGGCTTCGTTTTCGCCGTCGTCGTTCTAGGCACCACCGTCGTCGCCTTCCCGCTGCTGCTCGACCGCGACGTCGGCGCCGTAGCAGCGATCGAAACCTCGGCCCGCGTGGTGATGGCCAATCCGCTGGCGATGGCGCTCTGGGGCCTGACGGTCGCGGTGCTCCTGGTGATCGGCTCGATCCCGCTATTTGCCGGGCTTGCCGTCGTCATGCCGATCCTCGGTCACGCGACCTGGCATCTCTACCGCAAGGTGGTCGAGCCGGAACAAGTCCGGCCTGTTCGCCGGCCGATGTAGGAGACGGCTGCGTCCTTGTGTTGACGGCTATCGTTGCGCTTCGGTCGCCATCTTCAAGGCCAGCGCCGTCAGCACCGTGCCCATCATCCAGCGCTGGAGGACCAGCCAGAACGGCCTTCCGGCGAGGAAGGCGGCGATCGAGCCGGCGGTCATTGCTATGATGGCGTTGACCGTCAGGCTGATCGAGATCTGCGTCACGCCGAGCACCAGAAGCTGCGACAGTACATGGCCCTTGGCCGGATTGATGAACTGCGGCAGGAGCGACAGATAGAGCACCGCGACCTTCGGGTTGAGCAGGTTGGTCATCAGTCCCATGACGAAAAGCTTGCGCGGCGTATCCCTGGGCAATTCGCGGACGTGGAAGGGGGAGCGTCCGCCGGGCTTCAGCGCCTGCCAGGCGAGCCACAACAGATAGAGCGCGCCGGCGAAGCGCAGCGCATCGTAAGCGTAAGGAACGGCGAAGATCAGCGCGGTGATGCCGAAGGCAGCCGAGACCACATAGAACAGGAAGCCCAGCGCCACGCCGCCAAGCGAGATCAGCCCGGCCTTTGGCCCTTGCGACAGCGAGCGCGAGATCAGGTAGATCATGTTCGGGCCGGGTGTGAGCACCATGCCGAGGCAGATCAGCGCGAAGGTAAGATGGTTGGCAGCGTCGGGCATCGGGGTCTCCGGAGAGTGCCCGAGATGTGCGCCGCTTCGTTAAACGTCGCAAGGGCTTGATGGGATCGCCCTTTACGCCAGCGCGCCTTATCCGACCACGCGCAGGTTCGAGAGCTCGTTGGCGATCTCCTTGAAGTTGTCGGAGAGCGTCGCGCCGGTGGCGTTCCAGAACAGCTTGGCCGGCTTGGTTGGATCCGTCGGGTCCTTGCGGAAGCGGGAGTCGGAAGAGCATGCTTTCAGCGCCGCCATGGCCTTCTGGTCGCTAGAACTGGTCGCGGACATGTCGAGCGCCACCGTCATCACCATGATGTTGCCGGCCTTGGCGTTGTCGCACAGCTTCGCCATCTGCTCGTTCATCGCGGCGGTGTAGTTGCTCGAGGAGTAGTTGAACTGGCCGATCGCGCTCGACGTGCCGCCGAACAGACGGGTGACCGAGCTACCGTTATAGCCAACCCCGGTGTAGCCATAGGCCGCATAGGTCGACTTGTTGCCTGCGGGGTCGGAACTGACCGTCGAATAGGTGTTCTCGCCATCGGTCAGCACGATGACCACCTTGTCGTTGCCGCGCTCGGTCTCGGGCCGCCCCTGGGTGAAGGGCGGGGCGCTCGACACCGTGCGCCAGCCCCAGGCCATGCCTTCGGGCACATTGGTGTTGCCGTTGGGCTGCATGAGGTCGATCGCAGCCTTGATGGTTGCAAGCCCATCGGTCTGGGTGACATCGGTGAGCGGTGTGATCGGCGTGGTGGTGCAGCTGTAATTGGGACCCGTGCCCGAACTGAGGGTTGGAGCATCGATCGGCCGCGGCTGAAAGTACTTGGCCATGTTCGACTGCCTGGTCTTGCCCGTGGTGCTCGACGGATCGTCGTTCCACCAGCTGTTTGCCGCGCCATAGGTCGTCGGGTTCGGCTCGAGCGGGTTCTGGGTCACCTTCCAATGATTGCCGGGTTCGTCCGGCGCGAACATCGGCACGAACATGGTCGCGGGATCGCCGACGCCGATGCCGGTGTTGTTCGGGCCGCCCGAGGCCGGCGTGTCGTCGACATTGTAAGGATAGGGCCGTACCTCGACACAGCCTTGCCAACTGGCGAATGGCCCGTAGGTGTCGTTGTAATCATATTCCGTATGGCTGTGCGAACAGGTGTGGTTGGAGCGGTATGTATCGCAGACGGTGCGCGCGCTGCCGACGATGCGCTCGTGGCTGGTCACGACCTTCATGTCTTGATAGAGCTCGAAGCGGCTGAGAACCTGGTTTTCTTCATCGCCCCAGCCGGTGCCTTTCTTGTACCAGATGCCGTTGATCTTCTGGGCATATTTGTCGGGCGCATTCAGCGTCGACCAGTCGAAATTCTCGTTGGCGACCGGAGACAGCCCATAGACGTCCATCCACGGCGCATTGTCGTTTTGCGACCCGACATTGACCGAGGCGGCAAAGGGCACGAGGCTGAACTGCACCGGCTTGTCGATCTGCTTGATCTGCGCTGCCTGCTGCGCCAGCGTGTCGACGAGCTGCTTGGCGGCCTGCTTGAGCAGGTCGATGCGTTTCTGTCCCGAGCCGGTGCCTGGCGTTGTCATGGAGCCCGAATTGTCGAGCACCATCGCCACTTCCAACGTGTTCTTCAGCCGCACCTGGGAGTCCATGCCGATGTTGATGGGCTTTTTGGCATCGGCTTCGGAAGCGCCGACGAGCAGCGCCGACGATGGATGGAAATAGGGATGGTAGTTCAGCGTCGCGCTCATGGTGAGCAGGCCGCCGCCGGCCTGGTTGGTGGGCAGCGTGATGTTGAGCGCCACGTTGGCCGGGTCGATGCCGTTTAGGTTGGCGTTGAAGAAGTCGACCGCATAGGCCCTGATCTGATCGTCCGTGGCGCCTTCGGCAAGCCGCCGCGCGGCGGCGAAATTGGCGGCATCAAGCGCGTTCAGCACCATCTGCTTCTGGCGGTTAAGCTCGCTGAAGTCGACCGCGATCGCCAAGGCTCCCATCAGCGGAACCATGGCGGCCGCCGTCACGAGAGCATAGTTGCCTCGACGATCGCGGCAGAATTGATGCCAGAATTTGCGCATTTTAGTTGAAGCGGCCCCCGGTTGTTGTGCTCAACTGACGATGCGCAGGTTCGACAATTCGTTGCCGATCGCCTTGAAGTCGTCCGAAAGCGTTGCGCCGGTAGAGTTCCAGAACAGCTTCGCCGGCTTGCTCGGGTCGGTCGGATCCCTGCGGAAACGCGAATCCGATGCGCAGGTTTTCAAGGCTGCCATCTGCGCCGCCTCGGCGGTGTTGCTGGAATCGAGGTCGAGCGCGATCGTCATGACGATGATGTTGGCGGCCTTCGCGTTGTTGCAGAGGGTGACGAAATGCTCGTTCATGGCCTTGGTATAGTTGGCGTTCGAGTAATCCGTCTTGCTGACGTTACTGCTGGTGCCCAGGAAAATGCGGCCGTAGCTGTAAGCACTGTTGTATGGTTTCACGTAACCCAGCGCCGAATATGTCGATTTGGCGCCCGCCAAGTCATTGGCTCCCAATGAAGTGGGTGTGTAATAGGTGTTGGCGCCGTCCGTCAGGACGATCAAGACCTTGTCATTACCTTTTTCATTTTCGGCGCGGCCCTCAGTGAACGGAGCTGTGCTGGAGAGAGTTCTCCAGCCCCAGGCCATGCCTTCCGGCACATTGGTGGCGCCGCTGGCGGCCATGGCATCGATCGCCGTCTTGACCGACGTTGCGCCTGCGGTGGTCGATACATCGGTGAGCGGCGTGATCGCGGTCGTGCTGCAACTGGTGTTGGGACCTTCGTTCATGCCGTATGGGGGCGTCACTTTAGTGCCGATGCCAGCATTGAAATATTTCGGCATGTAGCGCTGCCGCACCGCGTCCGTGCCGCTTGATATGTCTATATGCCAATCGCTGTAGGCAGACCGCGAAGAGCTGTCCGTGTTGTCCGTCTCGTCGGGCGCAAACATGGGCACGAACATTGTAGCCGGTGTCGACGTCGAGGCTGCTGTATCTTGGATGTTGTAAGGATAGGGCCGGGACTCGACGCAACCGCTCCAACTTGCGATCGGCGCGTAAACTATGTTGGACGTGCAATTGCCGTTCTTGTCCTTGGTGCACGATGCGATCCGTTTCATCCACTTGTAGATCGAAAAGCGCGTCAGCACCTGGTTCAACTGCGATGCATCCCACGCGGAGCCTTTCGCATAATAGTTGCTGCCGGACTTCACCGCATATTGGTTAGGGGAGTTGGCCGAGGTAAGAGTCGACCAATCGAGGTTCTCCTGGTCGAGCGGCGAAACGCCGGTCGTGTCCATCCAGGCGGCATCTTTGTTCGCCGGGCCGACATTGACCGAGGCGGCAAAAGGCACGAGGCTGAATTGAACCGGCTTGGAAACCTGCTTCATCAACAGCGCTTGCCCTGCCAACTGATCGACAAGTTGCTTGGCGGCGTTTTTCAAGAGGTCGAACCGCACCTGGTTCGAGCCGTGGCCGAGTTCGGTCATCGAGCCGGAGTTGTCGAGCACCAGCGCCACCTCCAGCGTGTTCTTTAGGCGGATTTCGGACCTGGCCGAAAAGTTGACGGTGGTCTGACCCGGAGCGCCGCCGCCCAGCAGCATGACCGCGGCCGGCAGAAAATAAGGCTGATATTTCAGCGCGGCCTCAAGGACCAGCGTGCCGCCGCCGGCGTTGTTGTTCGGCAAAGTCACCGTCAGCGTCGTGTTCGCTGGAAGGACGTGCCTTAGGTTGGCTTCGAAGAACGTCTTGGCATAGGCCTTCGCATCGGCGTCGCTTGCACCGGCGACGATCTGCTGTGCCGTCGCGATGCCTGCGGCATCCAGCGCATTCAACGTTTCTTGCCGCTCGCGCACCAGTTCGGTGTAATCAACCGCCAGCGCGACGGCGCCCATCAGCGGTATCATCGTGATGACCGTCATCAAGGCGTAGTTGCCGCGCCTATCGCGAAAAAAATCGCGGATCATTGCATTTACCCCCGCCAAGGATCCATGCCGAGATAAGACCATGGTCGTAGTTGCTGTAGTACCATGGTCACAAATCGTTAAATTTCAACTTGCGCGAAACCATCAAGAAGGCACCGCCTTTTTGACGGCGCGTTAACCCTGTGCTTCCGGGCGAGCGACATCGAGGCCCGGCCTGTCGTAATCGGGAAAGCTCGTGACAGGATCATACGCTTCGGTTATGCGGGACCGTCCGTGGCCGACAGTCTGTCGCGGCCTGCCAGGAATCGAAATCAGGGACACGGCATGGCGGATTCGCCTGACATCATCGGCTCGCTCGACGAGCTTGCGGGGCGCTACGCGGCCATATTGTGTGACGTATGGGGCGTCGTTCACAATGGCGAATGGCATTTTCCGGCGGCCGCCGCCGCGCTTGCCCGGGCACGTGCGGCCAACGTGCCCGTCGTGCTGATCACCAATTCGCCACGCCGCAGCGCCGACGTGATTGCCCAGATGAAGATCATCGGTGTTCCCGCCGACGCCTGTGACCGGGTCGTCACCTCCGGCGACGTCACGCGCGACCTGATCGCCGACGGCCCAAGGCGGATCTTCCATATCGGGCCGGAGCGCGATTTCACTCTGTATGACGGGCTCGATGTCGATCTTGTCGAGGAATTCGAGGCCTCAGGTGTCGTCTGCACCGGTCTCTATGACGATGAGGTCGAGAAGCCCGCCGATTATGCCGAACTGCTGCAGCGGCTGCGCGCCCGCAACCTGCCTTTCATTTGCGCCAATCCGGATATCCTGGTGGAGCGCGGCGAGCGCACGATCTGGTGCGCCGGCGCGCTCGCGCGGGACTACGCGCAACTGGGCGGCCGTACGCTGATTGCCGGCAAGCCCTTCGCGCCGATCTACCATGTCGCCATGAAGGAGGTCGCCGGATTGCTCGGCCGCTCCGTCGAGCGAAGCGAAGTTCTCGCCATCGGCGACGGCATGATGACCGATGTTAAGGGCGCGGCCGACAACGGCTTTGACGTGCTCTATGTTTCCGGCGGCATCCACGCGCGCGAGCACGGCGACGATCCCGCAAGGCTGGCGGCCTTTCTCGAAAAGCACGGCTACCGGCCGGTCGCCGTCATTCCGCGCCTGCAATAGTTTGATAGTCTGGCCATGACGGGCGCCTCGACATGACGCAAGCCTTCAAACGTCTTTCCACGGCCGCGCCGCTGCCTGCGCATTTGCGCGGCGGCGTCGTGGCGATCGGCAATTTCGACGGCGTCCATCGTGGCCATCAGGCCGTGCTGCAGCGCGCGCTGGCTGAGGCCCGCCGCAATGGCGTGCCCGCCTTGGTGCTCACCTTCGAGCCGCATCCGCGCAAGGTGTTCCGGCCGGAGGTGCCGCTCTTCGTGCTGACGCCGCCGCCTATGAAGGCGCGGCTGCTCGCCGGACTTGGCTTCGCCGCCTTGGTCAAGCAGCCGTTCACACGCGATTTCGCCTCGCTCTCCGCCGAGGCTTTCGTGACCGATGTGCTGGAGAAGAATCTCGGCATCCACCATGCCGTTACCGGCTTCGACTTCCATTTCGGCAAGGACCGCCAGGGCGGCCCGGCTTTCCTGATGGCGGCGGGAAAACGGCATGGTTTCGGCGTGACGCTGGTCGACGCCTTCCGCGATGAAGGCGCCGAAGTCGTCTCGTCGAGCCGCATCCGCGGACTGCTGGTCGATGGCAAGGTGGAGGAGGCCGCCGGCCTGCTCGGCTACCGTTTCACCGTGGAGGCCGAAGTGATCGGCGGCCAGCAGCTTGGCCGCACCCTCGGTTTCCCGACCGCCAATATGCGGCTTTCGCCGGAAGCCGCCTTGAGGGAGGGGATCTACGCCGTCCGCTTCCGCCGTGCCGACGGCACGCTTCATGACGGCGTTGCCAGCTTCGGCCGCCGCCCGACGGTCGACGACAATGGCGCACCGCTGCTCGAGACTTACGTCTTCGATTTTTCCGGCGATCTCTATGGCGAGACCTGCGCGGTGTCGTTCTTCGGCTTCCTGCGCCCGGAGCTCAAATTCGACGGCCTCGACGCGCTGGTGGCGCAGATGAAGAAGGACGAGGGCGAGGCGAGGGCGCTGTTGGCGGGGGTGCGCCCGCTGTCGCAACTGGATAGCGAAATCGCGTTCTGATCACCTGTTGCTTTTACCGCTTCAGGGCGAGCCCGATGGCGATGAAACTCCAGCCCTGGAAGACCAGGTCGATCGCCAGGAAGATGCCAAGCACCCAAAGGCTGTTCACCGGCCAGCCCATGGCGACCATCAGCCCGAGCAGGATGGTGATGATGCCTGCCGCGAGCAGCCATCCCCAGCCTTGCTCCGGCCGGTGATTGAGGGCCACCCAGGACCGCAAAAGTCCCGAGGCGACGAGCGCGATGGCCAGCAGCAGGGTCAGCACCGCCGAGGCGAGCAGCGGATTGTCGAAGGCGAAAAAGCCGGCGACGGCATAGAGCAGGCCGCTCAGCAGCCAGTAGAAGAAACGTCCCCAGGTCTTGACCCCGAAGGCGTGGACGATCTCGATGATGCCAGCCATCAGCATCAGCCAGCCGACGACATACACCGAGGCGACGGTGGCGATGAACAGATTGCCGAAGGCGATGCCTCCGAAGATCAGCAGCAGCACGCCGAGCGCCACGAACCATCCCCATTTGTCGCGCGTCCGGCCGATTGCGTCCTTCAGGGCATCGCCTCGCAAAGCCATGATATTCTCCCTCGGGTAACTCCCGCGCCGCACGCGGTGGAGGAAGGGTAATCCCAATGGCATTGCCCGTCCAGCAATGGACAGCCTCCGTCGCCGACCTTCCGCCGAAGTCGCGAGTGTGGTAGCGGATCCAAATCCGGCGCCCTGCCGGGCGAGCCATCGAAAATCACCAAACCCACGCCGCGAAGCCCGTGAGAATCCTCGAAGTTGGGCGTACCCCATATCTGGCCGGCTATTTCCCCGGCAGCGTGGAGAGATTCGATACCAGCGCATATGAAAACAGCACGCCGCCCGAGTTTGCCGGGCTGTTGGCTTTGCTGAAAGCCATCGGGAACGAAAGCTACGACCTGATCGTCTGCGAGCCCAACGTACGGCGGCGGCTCGATGCGCTCTCACGCCTCTTGTTCTCGAAGCGGATTTTCTCCGGGCGGCCGTCCTTCTCCTCGATATTCGCCCAGCAAATGTTCCGCCGCCGCCTCAATGTTCCGGTTGCTGTCATCGACATAGAGGACCATTCGCGCATTGCCGCGGCCGATCGGTATCTGCTTGCCAGGTCGACCCTTTATTTCAAGCGGGAACTGCCAAGCGATGAGTGGAGACTTCTGGACAGCGGCGATGGCTTCGCCGGTCGAAGCCTGCGCTCGAAACCCTCCCTGCGAGCCATGATGGACAAGATCCTGCCGGTCTCACTTGGCATGTCGCTTGACGCGGAAGCTTTTGCGCGGGGCATGGCGAGGTCCCGCAAGACGAGCGACGTCTTCTTTGCAGGCAACGTTTGCGGCCTGCCCGAGCGCGAACGGGGGCTTGCCGAACTGCGCGAACTCGCGGCCGCGGGTGTCAAAGTCGATATTCCAGAGCAGCGCATCGACCGTCAGGAGTTTTTCCGGCGATGCGCCGAGGCCCACCTCGTCTGGTCGCCGGAAGGCTACGGATGGGATTGTTTCCGCCATCACGAGGTCGCGGCGATGGCTTCCGTGCCGGTCATCAACGCACCTTCCATCAGGCCCTACCGGCCCATGAGACACGGCGACGAGTGCCTCTACTACGTGCCCGAAAAAGGCGCCCTGACCCGCACGATCCTCACCGCGCTCGAGAACCGCGATGCGTTGATAGCCATGGGCGACGCGGCGCGCGAGCACGCGATTTCGTTCAAGCGCCGGAGTGAGATCGGGCGCTACGTCGTAAACGAAACTCTGAGCCGGTTTCAGAGCACTGTGGCGGCCGCCCGCTTCGCCGCGCAACCATAAAAGCGTCTATTCTCGCGCCGGCGCGACCTCGTCCCGGAACGGCGCAAGCGTCGCCTCCAGCGTCTCCCGGCCAGCCTGCTCCCAGCTTCGCGCCACGAATTCGCCGGCCGTCACCTCATAGGAACTCCGGACCTCAGGCGAGGTGATCCATTCCCGCATGGCCTCTTCCCATGCTTCGACATCGAGTGGGTCAAGGCAGAGTCCGAATGGGCCGACCACTTCGGGGATGGCTCCGCCTGTCGAGGCGATCAGCGCCTTTCCGTAGGCCAGCGCCTCGACGGGCGGCAGTCCATATCCCTCATAGAGCGACGGGTACACGCAGAACGCGCTGTTTTGGTAGAGCAGGGACAACGTCCCGTCGTCGACGTTGTCGAGATGAACAAGGCTCTGGCCGTAGTCGGGATGGCTGTGAAGCTTCGCCAGGACCGCACCGACCATCCAGCCGCTGCGGCCGACGAAAACCAGCTTCATGCCGCTATGCGCGACCGTTCCGTCCTGAACAAGGCGCCGCCAGACGTCCATGAGCAACGAATGGTTCTTGCGCGGTTCGATAGTGGAAACGAACAGGATGTAGCGACCTGTCTCAAGTCCGTCCGGCAGGGGGCCGTCCGCCTGCGATTTACGCGCGCTGTCGCAGCCGAGCGGGATCAGTTTCAGTTCCGGCAGGGGAAGGCCGAGCCCGGCGGCATGCTCCTCCATGTCGTCGGTGACGCGCTTCGACGTCAGGATGAAGCGGTCCGCCAGCCCGATCGCCAGATTCACGTAATCCGTGAATCTCGCGACGTCATGAGGTTTGTACCATTCGGGATACTGGATCGGGATGATGTCGTTCAGCAGCACGATCAGCTTTGCGCCGGCCGAGCGGCACTGGCGCGAAATGAGCTCGATATCGGTGTGCGACCAGTCGTTGTTCATCAAAAGCAGATGGTCGCCGGGCATGAGATCGTGTTTGTGGCCGGCCACCGTCCGCAGCGGCACGATCCGAACCTTTGAACCATCCTCGCGGGCGATCAGCCGCCGCTCGTTCGCCTTCGTCAGGCGGTTTTCGATCCGATCAAGGAAAGGAAGAAAACCGCTGCCGGGATTGTGCCGGGCAAATGCGCCGATCTCCGTTATCAGGATCCGGCGCGCCTTTATGATGGCCATCAGCGACCGCCGTGCCCAGTGCGGCCAGCGATCGTAAAACCGCATCTTGATGCGCGCCGGGTCCGGATGGAAACTCATGTCGCATGAGATGTCGCCGGCGATGATTTCCGCCGCAATCCGCGGCGAAACGTGCCTGAGGACCCGGTCGATCGGGTCGAATACCGTGAACGCTACGTCGGAGGCCGTGAACGCGGCCGCAGCCGCGCTGTAATGCCGCTGCACGCGGACCAGGCCGACCGGAGGGCCGAGCCAGCGCGCCATGCTGGTGAGATCGACGACAAGCCGCATCAGCCGGGCCGCATCAGTTCGGCCGCATCTTGGCAGGGCGCGCGATCATCCTGCGCCAAGCCAGTCGAGGCCCGAGCGCGAGCGTCCTGAACGAGGGGGCGCCGACAGCCGCGAGGAGCAGAAGCTTGCAGGTTGTGGCAAACGGTATGCCCGTCGTTCGCAGCAGCAATTCGATGTCGCGTCTCTCCAGGCTCGAGATACCGACACCTGTGGCGGCACGCCATGCCAGAAAGTTTTCGATGGCCTCTGTGGGTTGGTCGTTTGCGTCGAACGGCTCGGCGCGTGCGCGGCGCAACAGCGCCGACTGCCTGGCCAGCGCTGCGGCCCCCTTTTGCTGATCCTCCTTGACGCGCGACACCTGTCCTGGATGCGAGCGCAATTTGACCAGCCGCGCATCCATGTTGGCCAGCTTTCCGGTCTCGGAAAACCGCAGCCACAGATCGTAGTCCTCCGCATAGGTGAATGCGCGACGATAGCCTCCCAAGCGCCGGACGGCCTCGGTCCGGAACATCACTGTCGGATGAAGCATGGGATTGTATCTGGCTAGGGCAGACCGTAAGGGCTCGTTGCCGATGGGAACGTCCATTGGCCGCAACGGCTTTCCGTCCTGGTCGATCTGCAATCCCGCCGTGCCGAGCAACTGCAGATCGCCATCCGCGTCGAATCGCGCCGCCTGCAGGCGAAACCTTTCGGGCAGCGAGAGGTCGTCGCCATCCATGCGCGCCACAAGAGGGGCCTGCGCGAGCGCGATTCCCATATTGAGCGCGTCGACGATGCCTTTGCCGCGATTGGCGATCACCTTGACGCGGCCATCGCCCTCGGCGAGCGAGGTCGCGATCGCGGCGCTGTCGTCCGAGGAGCCATCGTCGACGACGATGACTTCGATATCAGCCAGATCCTGGTCCAGAATGCTCTGCAAGGCTTCGCCGATGTAGCGCGCGCCGTCTCTCACCGGAATGATCACGCTTACTGTCGGCAACAGAACGTCCTTGCGATAATCGGGCGTGACGGAATGACCGTTGAATAGGCCAGCTTGGCTACTGGGTATTTGCGATTTGGGCTCAAGGTTCCATCGCAAAGTTCGATCCCTGTGTCGACCGCCAATCTCATTGTCGCGCCGATCTCGGCGCGGCCTGAAGGGCGGGCTCCAGCAGGCGTAAGACCGCCTCGCGTTTTTTCGCCTTCAACGAGGGGTCGCCGTCGAGGCCGACTTCATGAAGCCAGCTTCCCCGCCATTCGCAATAGGCCTGCCTGAGTCCAACCCCGGGCAGGGCCGCGAAAGCCGTTATCGGCCGTTGCGGCAACGCGTTCGGGTCCACATTCCGATAGAGCACCTCCCAATTGGCTCCGCCGGTATCGAGGCCGGCGAACCAGTCGAGCCCGAAATCGAGAGGCTTGCGGGCGACGGCGTCGAAGCGGAAGAAACAATAGCCCGCCCACAAATACCAGCGCGCGCCCGCTCGGCGAAGGTCGCCGTAGAACGCCACATCTTGAAGAGGCTCGAAGGGGTCGCATGGCTGCGTCGGGAAAAGGTCCTGGTCCAGAAATCCGAATGCGGCGGGCGCTGCGGGTTTCAGAACATTCTGCCACATCCAGTTGAGCGCGGCGCCATGGGAGCGGCTCGGGCTTTTCACGGTCCATGGATTGGCCGGCAGCCTGACATAGGCGGTGCCATGGGCCGCGCATACCTGCCTGTTCTCGCGAGCCTCGGCTTCGCTGAGGCTGTTGTCGGCCACGATATGGAGGTCGTGACGGACAAGTTCGCTGGCCAGCCGAAGCTGCAGATCGAGGCATCGGGCATCACCGAAGGCGATGGTGAGCAGCACATCGTGACCCCCGGCGGCATCGCGGATATCCGCAATGTCGCCATCCGCGGCTGGCTGGTCCAGGAACCTACGGTCGATCTTCCGGTAACGGACGGTCTTGACGGCATGTGTCAGCGGCTGCAGCCTCAGCCATTGCCGCCAGTTGTATTCACGCAGGGCCTTTGGCACGGGTATGGTAGCTTTCAGGTGAAACCGGCTTGGCGGCCACAATTAATCCATGAAATCTTCATAATCGCGACCCGGTTGATCTTTTTTTGGGAAGCTCGAACGCAACAGCATCCAAGTCTCTTGATAACCCGCTATATACAGCATATTCGTCTTTTAAACACGACTGACACTAAGCGCCCTGCTTTGTTTGTTTGAAGGAAGAAGTCTACGGCGCGCCCGCAGCTCTCCGCTCGATCGGACCTGGGTAAATGGCGCTTCCGGAACATACAATGAGAATTTGCTGCGCAATCTCTGCCCTGTTTATGAATGGGGGTCTGCAAAGGGATTGTCTCAACATCAGCGACCGGCTGGTCAAGCGCGGCCATAGCGTGACGATTCTGACGACACGCCAGGTCGGCCATGTCGACAGCTCGGCGGCGATAAAGGTCCAGCCTGCCCGGGCTATCTCCAATCCGGGCACCGAATATGCGCTGGGAAAGACCCTGCTGACGGCCAAGCGGGATTTCGACTGCGTGGTCGGTTTCAACAAGATGGCGGGCCTGGACGTCTACTATGCGGGCGACCCGCCTTATTTTGCCTCGAAGCTCGGCTGGTGGCGGCCGTTTTCGCCCCGCTTCATTCGCCAGCAGAAGCTCGAATCGATGATCTTTGCCCCCGGCAGCGCCGTGCAGATCATTGCGCTCAGCGAGCACCAGGCAGCGCTTTACCGCGACTTCTGGCGAACCGAGGAGGCGCGGATCCATGTTGTCGGACCGACGCTCGATCCGAAACGCCGCCGGCCGGAGTTGCTGGCAGCCGACCGCAATGAAATCCGCGATCGTTTCGGGCTTCCCCGCCAGGCCGTGATTGCGTTGAGCATCGCGAACAGAATGAAAGTGAAGGGTCTCGACCGGGCGGTGAAGGCCCTGCAGGCGTTCCCGGACATTCATTGGCTGGTGGCCGGTCTTCGCAAAAACAGCGAGGAGGAAATCCGGCTTCGCAGCCTTATTGCCAAGTGCGGCATGTCGCACCGGGTCATCCTCCTGGGTATCCAGGAGGACATCCCGGCGATTGTGGTTGCAAGCGATTTCATGCTGCACCCGGCACGCCTGGAAAATACCGGCACGGTGATCCTCGAGGCGCTCGCAAATGGCCTCCCGGTCATCGCGTCGGCCGCTTGCGGATACGCAAAATATGTCGAAGCCAGCGGGGCCGGACTGGTCGTGGCCAATCACGACGATCCTGAAATCTGGCGACAGGCGGTCCGGAAAGCCGGCAATCCGGCGATCCGGGCGCAGTGGCGCGAGGCGGCCCTTGCCTACGGCTCGTCAACGCCGCTGACCGGCGGACTGGAAGCCGCCTGCGATCTGATCGAGATGTCGCGGCGCAATCGCTGTATCGGCTAAAGCATGTCTCCCGAAGGTGGGAACCGGTTTCGGGATAAAGACATGCGTAAAATCAGAGACCTACAGCGCATGGAGCGAATCCGAAGGATCGCGACGCGCTTTTAGGGTCCGTTCCGGACACATAGGTTACAGTTTATACTGGAGACATGGGTAACACTTT